>NZ_CAXAOM010000002.1:0-918485 GCF_963970955.1 Pseudomonas sp. EA_35y_Pfl2_R111
ACAGCACCAGGCAGGATGCTCGCGCTGATGTGTTCGATTACATCGAGATGTTCTACAACCCAAAACGCCGGCACGGTTTCAACAACCAGCTGTCGCCGGTAGAGTTTGAAAAGCGCTATTTCCAGAGCCTGGAGAGTGTCTAGAAAACCTGGGGCGATTCATAGAGGACGGCGAAGAGGATGGAAGCCTTGTTGGCAATGGAATCCATCTACCCTCAGTGGATTGCACTTCCCGCAGTCACCGGGAGTACCGCCGCTAATCATGAAGGCTGATCATGTGGTTTAAGCATGCCGGAGTGGCGGCGTAAGGTTTTCGCACGTTTCTCTAGGACGAGATACACCGCACAAGCCACCATCAGCGGCAACAGCAGGTAAATAGCTCGGTAGCCGATCAAGGCAGCGAGAATGGTGCCCTTGCTTAGCTCGTGCTGTAGCAGCGCAATAAACACCGCCTCCAAGACCCCAAGTCCGGCCGGGATATGCGTGATAACCCCAGCAATACTGCTAATCAGCATGATGCCAATCACTGTGGGGTACGTAACGCCGTCCGGCAGCAGCAAAAATACCACCAAGCTGGAAAGTGACCAATTGAGCGCGGCCATGCTGATCTGCAGCAAGGCTAGGGGCAACGTGGGCAGGGTGAGTTCGTGTTCGCGAAAGGTCCAGGCGCGCCGCTTGGCAAAGCGACAGGCCAATAGGTAAGTCATGGCAACGCCCAGCATCGCGATGCCGATCAGTTGCAAGCCCGTGGTTCCGATTTTCCAGTTTTCCGGCAGGTCCAGTAGGCGTAGAGAGAACACGATGCCGCCGATCAACACATAACCCACCCAGTTGGTCACCAGGCTGAAGCTGAGCACACGGGTGATGGTTGGCAAGTCCAGTCCTAACCTGGAATACAGGCGATAGCGCAGCGCAATACTGCCGACCCATGAGCTGACGTTGAGGTTGAAGGCATAACAGACGAAAGCCACCGGCAGAATCTGCCGGGCCGGGAGCTTGTGTCCGGTGTAGGCGCGGCCAAGCACATCGTAGCTGCTGAACAACACATAGCTGAGCATTGTGATCATGACGCACAGCAGTAAGGTGCGCGCACTGAACGATTGCAGCGCCTGTTTAACTTCTTGCCAGTCGAGGTTCTTCACCAGCATAAACAGCATTACTGGAACCATGATGAAGAAGAACAGGGTTAGCAGGCGCTTACCCCAGAGCCACCATAGATTTTTCTTGTTCGCCGAGACTTCGCTCATGGTGTTTATTAGTCCCTTTCACTGGGGCGTGCGTCCCGTCCATCATGCCTTTTGGCAGGTAGCAGAATGCAAACGCTGTAGGTAGTTGTTTTCGACCTGGCTGTGTCGAGGGCATTAAAAAAGCCCACTCATTCGTAGCTGCGCGCGAGGTCTCCTTATAGATGGCTGACCCTATGACCTCTCTGAAAGTTCGTCTTATTTCCCGCGGCAGCTGGAGTAATAGGTTGAACTTTGCAAGGCGCGCTGGCTTCCCATTTCTACAACAATTCCCTCAACTGCAGATAAGGTCTCAGCCCATGCACAGCGTTGAACAGGTGGTGAATTTTTTAGAGAAGTACCAGCTGAAACTGACGACGGCAGAGTCCTGTACGGCTGGATTAATGGCCTCCATGGTGGCGGAGGCAATGGGTGCTGGCGCGGTACTCGAATCCGGTTTTGTGGTGTATTCGCCTCAGGCTAAACATGCCTGTCTGGGGGTTAGCATGCAGACTATCGACACCTTTGGTTTAACCAGTGAAGAGGTAGCTCGGGAGATGGCAGTCGGTGCCATGAAACTCAGCACGGCCGATATCGTGCTGGCCAATACCGGCCTGGCCGAGGCAGATGGCGCAATGGATGGGGTGCAGTGTTTTGCCTGCGCCATGAAGGTTAATGGCCACAATGGCGTCGTGAGCGAAACCATGAAGTTTGCAGGCGAGCGCAACGAAGTGCGGACAGCTGCAGCACGCTATGCATTGCTGCAGCTGCCGTATTACTACGAGCGCCTGCGGCAGGTCTGAGCCGTCATACCGGAGGCTGCCGTTCCGGCTCACTGATCTCACCTTCAGCCGGCAGTTCGGCGCGATGTTCTTTCTCGACATCGGGTTTGAGTACGCCGCGCAGTTGCGGCAGGCAATGTGGGTAATTGCGGCTGATAAAGTTGATCAGGTTTTCCCGCAGATAGCAGCGCAGGTCCCAGTTGCGTGACGAGTCTGCGGAGCTGGCGAGTACGCGCAACTGGATACTGCGTTCGCCACTTTCGATCACTTGCAGCACGCTGACACGGCCGTCCCACAGCTCCGGAACCTCCTCGCAAAGTCGGGCCATTTCGCGGCGCAGGGGGTCTAGAGGTGTCGCATAGTCCACCCATAATGTCACCGCGCCGATCAGTGATGAGGTCATCCGCGTCCAGTTCTGGAATGGATTCTCGATAAACCACTGCAGGGGAACGATCAAGCGGCGGTCATCCCAGATGCGGACCACTACATAGGTACCGGTAATCTCTTCGATACGCCCCCACTCATTTTCCACAATCACCACGTCATCCAGACGAATAGGTTGGGTGAGAGCAATTTGTAGCCCGGCAATCAAATTGCCCAAAACAGGCTTCGCTGCGAAGCCCACAGCCAGACCCGCCAACCCGGCGGATGCAAGCAAGCTGGTGCCAAATTGGCGAGCAGAAGGGAAGGTCATCAGCATGGTAGAAAATCCGAACACGACGACCAACGTGCTAAGCGTGCGTACCAGCACACGGGTCTGCGTCTGGATACGCCGGGCGCGTAAGTTGTCACTGATATTGAGCGGATGATGCAAAAGAATGATCTGCTGGATTGCGTTCACCGCGCGCAGCCCTAGCCAAGTGACGCTGCCGATAATGCCCAGCGACGTAATGTGGCGTGCTGCGGCGATAAACAGAATGTCATCGGGGCTTGCACTCCAGACCATCTGAACGGCAAGCAGTGGCAGCAGTAGACGCAGCGGCGCCTTGGCCTGCAACAGTAGTTCGCGGGCGAAGGTGAACGAGCGGGTTACTCGCAGTAGCAGCACCATCAACCACTTGGTGGCAAGAGCCAGTACAAACGCGGCCAGTAACGCCGCCAGTAGAGCTCTTAAATCCGCTGTGGGGATATAGGCCAACCAGTCGGATGTCATGAAACTACGCCCTCGTGTGAATAAGAAAAGGTGGCGGTCCAGGTCGACAGGTTGAGCTGTGCGACAGGGAGCCGTAACGCTCCTCCTCAGCGTGATTGACCAGGCGCGAAGCAGCGCCATGGTTGAGTCATGAAAAGCAGCAGATGTTCCCCTTAATTGCCTACGGCAGACCTACAAAAATGCGGGTGTACTAGGCGGTGGAAGTTGCCTTGCACTCGATGGCTAACGAATTTTTGTTGAACGTTTAATAGCGGCCATAGCCAAACAACATATGACCAAGAAACTTGAGCGATTAGCCAATAGTGTTACGCCGATAGGCCGCGGGCACTTACTGCGTGGTGCTTGTACCGCGCAATTGCGTGAGCGTCTCCACGTGTAATAGTTGTTTTTATTTATCGCTTTTTATCATGACCTTCGACGTCGATGACCACCCTTCATACATATGGAATGACAGAATGGAACCCCAATCGACTCAGCAAAACCTTCTTTTAGCCGCTTTATCAAGGGATGTTCAAGAACGTCTGTTTAGCAGCATGGAGTGGGTGGAGCTGCCACAGGGAAAGGTCATCTACGAAGCGGGCGATACCGTACGCCACGTCTATTTCCCAACGGATGCAGTTATTGCCATGCTTTGTGTTATTGAGAGCGGTGCCTCCGTCGCGACGTCGGCCGTCGGCAATGAGGGTATAGCCGGCTTGGCTCTCTTTATGGGCGGTGAAAGCATGTCCAGCCGTGCGGTCGTGCACAGCAGTGGTCACGCCTATCGTTTATCCGGTCTGCGATTTTTGGACGAGTGCAACCGTCACGGCGAGTTGCAGCAGTTGATCTTGCGATACACCCAAGCGCTAATCACCCAGATGTCGCAAACTGCTATCTGTATTCGGCACCACTGTATCGAACAGCAATTGTGCTGCTGGCTGTTGTTATTACTTGACCGACTGCCAGGTAATGAGCTCGCCATGACTCAGGAGTTGATTGCCAACATGCTTGGCGTGCGCCGTGAAGGGATTACTGAAGCCGCAGGCAAGCTACAAAGGCAAGGCATTATTGAGTACTACCGCGGGCACATCACGGTGTTAGATCGTTTCAGACTCGAACAGTTGAGCTGCGAATGTTATGCGGTGGTTAAGAAAGAAACGGATCGCCTACTGCCTAATAGGCCCAGCCAGTTACAGGCGGTTAAGTACCATAGAAACTAAGGCTCACCAATCGACATCCATGGGTGTTTGCCTTGTGTGCCAATCGTGGCCACCTACTACAGCCAGAAGAGCACCAGGGGTGCTATTTACAAAGGCGGCAGCATTTTTAGGTGCCAGGCAAGGCAGAACATAACCGGCCAAATCTGTCCGGATCAGGCATGACCTCTTCTGCCTTCGCTCCATCCTTGCCTGGTCCGGGCGCAGCTAGCCCCGACGCGCAGTGAGCAACCCGAGCACGAAGGCAATTGCTGCGCTGGCCCCCACGACTGTCCACGGTTTTTCATGGACGTAATTGTTGGAAGTTTCTGCAGTCTGTTTGGCTCGCTGGGAGAGGCCACTGCCAACAGCCTCTGCGGAAACTTTCGCCGCCTCAATACGCGAGCTTAATTTGTTTCGAGCCTGCGCCAAGTCGTCACCCGTTAGGGTAGCCATGTCTTTAATGAGGTCCTCGATGTCGACCAAGAACGTATGAAAATCGTGCGCAACATTGGCTGAGCCGAGCTTCGTGTCGCCTCGTGCTGCTGGGCCTGCGACGATAGGGCCGGTGCCATTGCCCAGTGAATTAACACTTGGTCTGTTTATAGTGTTTGAGTTCTGCATAGTGACTCCTCATGTGATGAATATTGAGCTCAAGGAATATTGCGCGGCGATTACTGCCGCAATGAGTCATCACCATGAGTGGCGCGCCAAGATAAGTCTGTGCGACAGCGAACGATGATGTTGACCGTCTATCCTGCGTTTGGACTTTTGCTTAATGTCATATCGCCTGCATATGCACAAATTCGCATAGGTCCCGATTCTTATAACGGACGTGTTGGGTGTTCGGTGCCGCTCGAGAGGCAATAAGTCCGTAACGCCTCCCTCGTTGTCTATGAATGGACAGAGCATTTGCCCGCTACTTCTACCGGCCGAGCTCCACCCATATTTTAAGTAGACGACTGCCGACGGACGGCTAATTAAAAATTTGATTATTACTAAGAGAGGAGGGTCTATAGCTAGGTCGGAGGGATTTTTGATGCGTGCCAGTGATGATGCGAATGGCAGTGGCGCACCCGTGCAAGAAAACTTGCACTTATAGTTATGGCTATGCCGGTTTGAGAGGTGGGATTGGCTTCTTCTTTTGCGGGCCGGGAAAGCTAATCGTTGAATAGCCTCGCTTTTTACGTCATTCATCAAGCACCGTTTTGAATTTTTCAGGCCTTGTTGATGGTTCTCCGACTGTCGTTGTAGAAGGTGAACGAACTTTTTTTGAACGTTGAATAAGTATCAAGTGAAGCTGGGCGATATGATGGAAGCGGCGTGAGCAATTAGTTTGGAACGGTTGGGGAAAATTAATTATGCGATCATTAAGTGCAGTGGAAAAAAGATCAA
Source organism: Pseudomonas sp. EA_35y_Pfl2_R111 (assembly GCF_963970955.1). Taxonomy (NCBI): domain Bacteria; kingdom Pseudomonadati; phylum Pseudomonadota; class Gammaproteobacteria; order Pseudomonadales; family Pseudomonadaceae; genus Pseudomonas; species Pseudomonas sp. EA_35y_Pfl2_R111. Next base: position 5,728 of record NZ_CAXAOM010000002.1, read on the forward strand.
TCATTCAGAAGCCTAAATAAAGGCGTTGCGGTTTACCGCTTGGCTTGTGATCGCTTGAATGTTAGTCGACCGTGGTCGCGCCGCAGTGCATAGCGGATATACAGCTAATAAATCCTACGCATGGGAGGAAACATGCCTACTTTAGACAAGACAATAGCTCGCCTGAACCAAGTGCTTGCTACTTGCCACCTCGGTCAGGGGACGTTCGAATATTGTGCGACGAAAGCTAGCACTGAGGAGCTTCGTTCTCTTTTCAGCGACCTGGCAGTGAAGCTGTCCTTGATAGGTGATCAATTACAGCGGCAGATAACGCGCTATGGCGGACGGCCTGTCCAGCACGCGAGTGCGACTGACATGCTTTACTGCGCCCGGCAGCGGCTGAAGTTACTGCTCGAGAGGGACGATGATCGCGCCTTGCTGAGCGAGGGCTTGCAGCTTTTGAATTCAGTCGGTGAGGACATTGAAACGCTTGTTCAGGAGGAATTGCCTCCTCTTTTTAGAGATCCGTTAGTGGATCAGTACAACACGCTACTTCAGCGCCAGGTGCACCTGCGGGCGTTACTCGAAAATGCTCCTGATAATCCACGTTCAGAGCATTGAAGAGCTCTAGCTGTAGATTACCCACGTCGCGACTGAGTAAACGCGCAAAAATACCAGCCATGCACCGGCGCTGAGTCATTGCCAATTCTATGTTAGAAAGCTGGTATTTTTTTAATCGATTGAATTACCAAGTCTTCTAAGCTGACATTGTTAATCTCGTCGGTTGTGTTGATATTGGCCTGTTCGCAAGCCAAAGACAGTTGGCTGAATTCCCATGCCGATTGAAGCTGTTCTGTGTCCTGGCAATTACCTACGCAGCGTGCCTGATGCCGAGTCAGGCTTTCAAAGCCGCAAGTAGTTCGTGCTTGATAAGTTGGCGTGTATTCTCGAAGTTCGACAAAAGCATCTGGGGGGAAAATAAGCTTAAAGCTTACTGCGAACAGAAGCGCAATAAATGCGATGGCTTCAGCTTTCTTAGGTCGCTCTGAAAGTCTAGTTGTGTAGTATCGGTGATTTAAAATATCCATTTCTAAGCCCCGTTACATTCTAAGTGGGAGAGCTGCACCTATTTTTCACGTATCTTCCGTATATCCCACAACCTTGAGCTTTGTGTTCTAAAAATTGGATTTTGCGAGTAAGTGGGTAGGGTAGCAGCGCTGCAGCAATATTTCACTGCATCGCTTAAGTGATCTTCCCCCGCTTCATAAGCCACATCAAATTTTATCGATCGTACTGTAGCTGTTATGTCTGATATTTTTCCCGCGACGCGCTCTATCGTCTTCCCATCAGACGAAACAAATTTCAATAGAATACTGCCGTCAGGTCTCTCCGTAACCCGTACTGCATAACCTTCGAGGTTGGCGACTAGTACGTCCGGTTTCATTTTCTTTTCCTTAAGAATGGTGCGGCGAAATGAAACAATAGCGCGGGCGAAACTCAGTGCAACATTGGCAGACGAGCGGTATGAAACAATATTAAATTGATATCATATAAGTTATATTTAGGCTTGTGCTTTAAGGCTTGTGTACAGGTTGCGTATAGCTTTTGCTTGCTGTGCTTGTACTGAACTAGCCATTTTAGACGGCTGCTTACGGTGGGCCGAAACAGCAAGGTAAGTTTCAACCATTCAGGCGATAACCCAGTCTTTCAGACCATTCTGCGATAAAAAATCCTTGAACCTAGCGGCGTTTGAAAGGGTCAGCTTTTCTACAACCCACACTTTCGGTGCTATTCAATGATCAAGAAATGTTTGTTTCCCGCAGCAGGCTATGGAACTCGCTTTCTGCCAGCGACCAAATCGATGCCAAAGGAAATGCTGCCGGTGGTTGATACGCCACTTATCCAATATGGCGTAGAAGAGGCGCTGGAAGCCGGTCTGACTGAAATTGCCGTGGTCACAGGCCGTGGCAAACGCTCATTAGAAGATCATTTTGATATTAGCTACGAGCTGGAACATGAAATCTCTAATACCGGCAAAGAGAAGTCCTTGAGCGGTATTCGTCACCTTATCGAGGCGTGCAGTTTTTCCTATACGCGGCAAGTGGAAATGAAAGGGCTCGGCCACGCCATTTTGTGTGGGCGTCCGCTAATTGGCGATGAGGCCTTTGCCGTGGTGCTTGCCGATGACCTGTGTTTGAACGTCGACGGTGATGGTGTGTTGGCTCAGATGGTCAAGCTCTATGAGCAGTTTCGCTGTTCTATCGTTGCGATTCAGGAGGTTCCTCTTGAGGACGTCTCCCGTTATGGCGTGATTGCTGGCGAGGCAATCCGTGATGACATTTACCGGGTTGAACGAATGGTGGAAAAACCTCGACCTGACGAGGCACCGTCCAATCTGGCAATCATTGGTCGCTATATCCTGACGCCTGACATCTTCGCCCTTATTGAGCAAACAGTACCTGGAAAGAATGGCGAAATTCAGATCACCGATGCATTGCTGAAACAGGCCAAGCAGGGCTGCGTATTGGCGTACAAATTCAAAGGGCAGCGCTTCGATTGCGGCTCTGCGGAAGGCTATGTCGAAGCCACCAATTTTTGTTTTGAAAACATCTACAAGGCCAAGACTGCGCCACAGAGCCGGCGCTTGGAAGCTGTGTAGAACTTCGCGTTGTATTCGACCAAGGCTCCCGCTCGTCCAGCTGACTGGGGCGGCAGTGCCAAACATTGGATCTGCAGCAAGGTCAGCAACGGCGATGCTTTCGACGCGTTGGCGGCATTTTATAAACGAGCCAAGTTGTTTGAACTGTGGAGTTAGTAAACGCAAGAAAACCGATGAGGACGCAGAAATGGACGCCATTACATTACTCAAGAAAGATCATGAAACCGTAAAAGGTTTGCTCAGCCGCTTAAGTGACACCACTGAGCGCGCAGTGCAAACACGTAAGAAGTTGCTGCAAAAGATCGAGCTTGAACTGCAGGTGCATACCACCATTGAGGAACGGATTTTTTATCCTGCGCTCAAGGCTGCGGGCAGCAAAGGTGAAGGCGTGCTGACCGCCGAGGCTAAGGAAGAGCATCGCGCCGTGGATTCGCTTGTATTGCCCGATATCAAGGACACTGTGCCGTCTTCTATCGAGTTCTCGGGGCGCGTGAAGGTGCTCAAGGAGTTGCTGGAGCACCATATCGAAGAGGAGGAAAAGGATATGTTCCCAAAAGCTGCCAAGCTCTTGGGCAAGCAGAAGCTTCTGCAGCTGGGCGATGAAATGGAAGTCATGCAGAAAACCCTGAAAAACGATCTACAGGCCGCCGCGGCCTAAACAGCTACAGGGGAGCGGGCACGTCTGCAAAGGCCTGCTCCCTGACAATTCAAACCCCAGGCGGGCGCGTAAGCCTCAACGCTATACAGGCGATGCGCTCTGCTTGAGCGTAATCGGGCTTTTCCAGTTCCTCACCAAATACATCCGGGTCTATTTCCTCATAACTCCAGTCCCAGCCGAGGTCGTGTAGCGATGGCTGAATGGCGTCGAATAGGCTGTCCTGACCCTCGAATATGGCCACCCCGGTGTAGAGCAGCAAGGTACCGCCTGGTGCCAAGCGTTCCAGTGCGGCATCGAATATCTTCAGTGACAAGCCGGCCCCATGCATGCCGCCGCCATGCCGATAGGTGCGCCGGTCGGGGTCGAGCATATAGGGTGGGTTGGCGATGATCAGGTCAAAGTTACCAGCCACGTCACGCAGCAGATCACTGTGCGCCATTAACAGATTGCCAACCCCAGCCAGCTGCGTGTTGACGGCAGTAAAGGCGAGCGCTTGATCATTGATGTCCAGTGCTAGCACTTCGGCTTGCGGGCGCAGCAAGGCTGCAGTCAACGCGCCGGGCCCTGCACCGCAGCCGATATCGACGATGCGCGCGAGGGGCCGAGTGTCGTGCTGCAGGTAATCGCGCACTAGCCGCGCGAAGCGGTAGGTGTCGGGGCCAAAGAACACGGCGTCGGCGCGGTTGGTCGGAAAGCGTGAATGCACGAAAAGCACATCGCCCAGGCTTGACCACCGCACTCGACTGATCCAGCGCATGCCTTGTGCTTCCAGCACATCGGCCTGGCGCATTAGCTCGAACAGTTGGGCATCCAGGGTTTCGCGGCGAAAGGCCCGGCTCCAGCCGAAGATATCGCGCAGGTTACGTGCTTCTTGATTACCGAGGCGCTGGTTGACCCGTTGGTGGGTGGCCGGCGTAGGGGTAGTAAAACGGTAACCACGCTCGCGTAGCGCGGCGCCCAGGTTAACGAGAGCGATGGCGCTGGGTGAAGCGAGGGACGTGAAGTCCTGCATAGGGTTCTCCTGTCTCAACCAGCCAATGCGGCAAAGACGCGGGTTGCCGCCAACCCGGCAGAGGTCGGATGATAGACCGGGGCCAGCAACTCGATGAGCCGCGCTTCGCGTTGCGTGGCATCCATGCGCCGCAATTGCTTACGCAGCAACTGTTGTTCACTGTCCAGTTCGTGGCCTTCGTCCGGCTGCGTGGTGTCCGGCAGTAGGTCTGCGTGTTGGCGATTCTTGCGAAAGCCGCCGCTGTTCAGGCGTCTGGCGGTTTCTGTATCGAGCCAGTCGCCGGCTATCCAGTCGTGCACCAGTTGCTGTTCATAGTCGCTGAAGACACCGAACATCGCGGCTCCATCGCCGCGCACCAGATTCCAGAAACGGCTGTGGATAGGGTCCTGGTGACGTTTAATCCAGCCCCGGCGTTGCAGTGCGTCGAGGAATCCGCCGATGCCTTCTTGGCAGGCCAGCCATTGGTTGATCGTCCGTCCCTCGATGCGGCAGTAATCGGAGTGCACCTGGCCGGCCACCCCGCGCTTGTGCTCAAGCATTCGGTGCAGCTCCTGCTCCAGGTCGAAGCCGGCAATAACCGCCCGTGAGCTGACGCCTAGATCGTTGAGCCGATAACCCAAGGCAACCCGTTGATAGAACGCCTTGGCGTCACCCAGCAGCGGCAGGTTATCCAGCACCGCACGTACCGCCTTGGCCGCATGGCCGGTGCCGCTGTTGTCGATGGTCACATGCAGCTGAAAGTAATAGGGATCGATGTTCAGCTCTTCCAACTCGAACGCGCTGATCAGCAGATGCAAAGGCAGCTGCTCATAGCCAAGGTTGTAGCCGATGACCTCGGGTAGATAGTCGCTACCCATGTGACCAAGTGCCAACTGGATCGCGCCTTGCAGGTAAAGGCCATCGTCCAGATTGCTGAGGTCGTCGCAGCCTTGAGCGGCCAGCAGTTTGCGATATATCAGCACATGATTTTGCTGGGGGATGCCATCGCCCAGTTCTTCCAGATAGGTGCGCACCAGCGGTTGCATGCGTACGTCCCGCCAGTGCGGCAACGTGCCGTACAACCAGGCGCCATCGACGAGTTTGGTCGGTGCCACTGCACGCAGGAAAGACAGCGCTTGGGCACGGTGGCTGAAGTATTGGCGTGCAACACCGGCGCGCCGGTCAGCGAGGTAGGCTGCATATTGCTGAGTGACGGCTGCAGCCCCGCGAAGAGACCAGGCGTGTAACTGGTCAGGGCTGTCAGGCAGATCGCAGGGCAAGTCAGCGGCTTCCTCCAGGCGCTCATCGAGAAAGTCGCGCGCAGCCTCGCGTGCGTGCAGAGGCTCGGCCAACAGATGCCGATAGATCGGTTGCCACTGATCGCTGCTGGTGACAGACCGAGCGTGGTCGCTGAAGGAGGTGTCGACAAGGCTGAGGATGGACATTGGCTGGGCCTCCTGGCCGGTTTGGCAACAACCAGAAACAGCCTCGCGACTGATTCTGGGCCCCTCAGTTAGGAGGGCTTTGCGCAAGAAATAATTCCACCTAATTTCCCCCGCAAGCGCCGTGAGCGAACAGGTTGAACCATGCAGGCCGCTGCGTATCAACCACAAGAACCGCTTAAGGAAGGCGCCATGACAGACCGTTCAACCCCCACGTTCGGCATTGAGGAGGAGTATTTCCTCACGGATCTGCTCAGCCGGCGCATTCCCCGCCAGCCCGTGGAAGGCTTCGCTGCAGCATGCCAGGAGGCCCTGGGTAGCCTGGTCACCCGAGAGATGTTCGCCGCCCAGTTTGAGGTCGTCACCCCGGTTCTGCATAACCTGCAAGATGCCCGTGAATGCCTGAGTAGCGCACGCCGCACCCTGGCGCAGGTGGCCAGGGAGTTTGGCTTTGGCCTGGTGGCCGCTGGTACACAGCCGCTGGCGCAATGGCGGCAGCAGCGGCCTACCGGCGTTGCGCGGTATCAGCAGATATTCGATGACTTCCAGATAGTTGCCAGCCGCAGCGTCCTGGCGGGTTTGCACGTGCATGTCGGGGTGCCGGCCGAGTTGGACCGGATTCGCATCATGAACAGCGTCACGCCCTGGCTGCCTCTGCTCTTGGGCTTGAGTGCCTCTTCGCCATTCTGGGACGGTAAGCCCTCTGGGCTGATGAGCTATCGCCAAGCGGTTTGCGATGAGTGGCCGCGCATGGGCATTCCCGATCATTTCGACAGTGACGCCGACTACCAGCGCTACGTGCAGATGCTCTTGGACACCGGCTCGATTCGCACCTCGGCAGACGTGTGGTGGAACATCCGCCCGGCCGTTCGCTACCCGACTCTGGAGTTGCGCATCGCCGATGCCTGTCCGCGGCTTGACGATGCGCTGTGCATCGCGGCGCTGTTTCGGACCATGGTCAATTACGCCATTAATGCGCCCAGAGCCAGCTGGATCGATGACCCGATAACCCGCGTGATTACCCTGGAGAACCGCTGGCGAGCCAAGCGTTACGGCTTGTGCGGTGCCTTTATCGACCCCGCGACGCAGCGTGCGCTGCCTTTTGCCGAGTGGCTCGGTAGCGTGCTGCAACAGCTGCAGGCGCACATTGTTCCAGGCGACGAGCCTGCTGTGCAGCACGCCCAGTTCCTGGTCCGTGACGGCGGCAGTGCGCAGGCGCAACTGCACCAGTACCAGCAGGAGCGAGAGGCGGGGCGCCACCATGGCGAAGCCTTGGTGGCGGTGGTAGACACGCTGATGGCGCAGACCGAGTTACGCGAGGTTAAAAGGCGCAGCGAATAGCTTGAACATATGGACGGGTCTGATTTCGGAATAAACGTATGGGTTTTTCCAGGAGACGACTTATGCGTGCATTGACCTTTCACGGCAGCCACGACGTCCGCGTGGAGCAGGTGCCAGACCCGATCATTCAGGAGCCGGACGATATCATTTTGCGGGTCACCGCCACCGCTATCTGCGGTTCGGACCTGCACCTGTACCGCGGCAAGATTCCCCAAGTGAAACACGGCGATGTGTTCGGCCATGAATTTATGGGCGTGGTAGAGGAGGTTGGCCCGGCGGTTACTGCCGTAAACAAGGGCGATAGGGTCATCGTGCCGTTCGTGATCGCGTGCGGCAGTTGTTTTTTCTGTCAGCTCGACCTGCATGCTGCCTGCGAAACCACCAATCCCGGGCGCGGCGCCATCCTCAACAAGAAGCAAGTGCCGTCCGGCGCTGCGTTATTCGGCTACAGCCACTTGTATGGCGGCCTGCCCGGTGGCCAGGCGGAACTGGTGCGAGTGCCCAAGGCCAACACCGGACCGTTCCGGGTGCCCGATGTGCTAGATGACGAACAGGTGTTGTTTCTCACCGACATTCTGCCCACCGGCTATCAGGCGGTGATGAATGCCGGTGTAGGGCAGGGTAGCCAGGTGGCAATTTTTGGCGCTGGCCCAGTGGGGCTGATGGCCGCGGCGTGCGCGCGCATGCGCGGCGCCGAGCAGATCTTTATGGTCGATCAACACGCCTACCGTCTTGCCTACGCCCAGCTCACCTACGGGGTGATTCCGATCAACTTCGACGAAGTCGACGATCCGGCCGCCGCGATCATTGAGCAGACACCGGGCCACCGTGGCGTGGACGCGGTAATCGATGCGGTCGGCTTCGAGGCCAAGGGCAGCATCACCGAAACCGCACTTACCGCCCTCAAGCTGGAAACCAGTAGTGGTGTCGCCTTGCGCCAGTGTATCGCCGCCGTACGGCGGGGCGGCACGGTGAGCGTGCCGGGTGTGTACGCGGGGTTTATCCACGGCTTCCTGTTCGGTGACGCGTTCGACAAGGGCCTGACCTTCAAGATGGGCCAGACCCATGTACACCCGTTACTGCGGACTCTGCTCGAGCATATCCAGAAAGGTGATCTGCAGCCGGAGATCATCATCAGTCACCGTATGGCGCTGGCCGATGCTGCGCAGGGATACCGGATCTTCGACCAGAAGGAAGACGACTGCCGCAAGGTCATCCTGCGGCCCTGAACCACTCGACCGATAGGCGGAACCTTTGCCTATAGGCCCGCCTTCTAACACATCAGAACACCCTGCTTGGGAGCCGCTACAGCCGATGCGCAGCGGCCCCGGCAAACCATTGAGATGCGACCAACATCTCTTCCAGGAGGAGGCGATATGTCCACGAGCATTCACAACGTCCAGCGTATTGAACGCGTCATTTCCATTGCTACCGGTGCTGCGGCCATTGTCAGTGGTGTATACCAGGGCGGGACGACGGGCCTTATCAAGGCCCTAGGTGGTTTCGCCCTGGTGCAGCGTGGCGCCAGTGGGCACTGTTCGCTGAAGGCCCTGATCACTGACCCGCAAGCCGAGCTGGTCTACCTGCGCCAACGCGTGGCGGACCTGCGAGCGGCCCTCGACAAGCTTGAGGCGAACACTGGAAGTAAAAAACACGCCCAGGAGGCCAAGATGGATAACGCCCTGGAAGAAACCTTCCCGGCCAGCGATCCAATCTCGCCGTAAACCGCGCCTGGTACATAACTGAAGCAGCGATCGGCGGCTCCGGTCGTCCGATCAGCCAACTGATCCGGAGAATCATCATGACGACCCGTAGACCCGCTCCCTATACCCCTGAAATTGCCGACGACATCTTGGACTTCAGCGATGATGAAGACGGCCATGCCTTGGGCCAGCCCCCTACCAACGAAGTCGAGAAGGCTCCGCGCCAACCGGTGGCCGACCTCGGTCTGACTGGCGCTGCCACGCAGACTGACAGTGCCCACGAGGACAACGTGACCCTCGACGATCTCAGCCCTGACACGCTATTCGACGAAAGTGGCGCACGCTCGCCGACCGAACCCGGCGGTGATAGACCGGCGGATGAAGAACTGCGTACCGTCAAAGAGTCGGAAATCGGTGGCGGCAGTGGCCTCGACGAAGCTGAATTGGGCCGTTCCGCGCCCCTTGATGGCAAACCCTGGGCTGATGAAGTGGTGCCGACAGGCAAGGAGCGCAAGCACTGAGGGCCCGTGCGACGCCAATCCGCAGCGCCACCGCCTGATGCTCTCAATTGCCTTTGCGTAGCGCGTGTAGCAATTCGCTCTTGTCCATGCTGGAGCGGCCAGGCAGGTTGCGCTTACGGGCCAGGTCCAGTAACTCGTTCTTGGTCATGGCTTCCAGTTTCTCTCCCGGACGGGGCGTGCCTTTGCGGGTAGCCACCGCCCGGCGCGCAGATGATTTACGGGCCGATTGCTTAGCCGTAGTGCTGGTGGTCTGCCCGGAGCCACTTTTCTCACCGCCGCCGGACTGCTTGTTAACCGTCGCCCAGGCGCGGGCTTCCGCCTCATCTTCCGATACACCCTTGGCCTTGTAGCTGTCTTCGATGTGCTCAGCCTTGCGCTTCTGCTTGTCGCTGTAGCTGTCTTTGCTCCCACGTGGCATGTCGGATCTCCCGGTTCGCCACGGGCGAAATTGCCACGTGGCGTGTACCGGGAAGAAGCCTGAAATCATGCGTTTGTTCCCCCTGTCGGATGAGTGGCGCCGGTTCGATTAAGCGAACCTCTGGACACTTTTCACCTCAGAAGAACATGCCCCCTGTGGAGACCCCGATGGACATTCTCGAGCGCATCCTCGCGACCCTGGTGCTGGAGTTTTCTGATTTGCGCCAGGTCGAACACCTGACTCGCGCCACTCTGCGCCTGTGCCTAGCTACGTTTCTGGGTGGCCTGTTGGGTTATGAGCGCGAAGTTATGGGCAAGGCAGCCGGCGTTCGCACGCACATGTTGGTGAGTTTGGGTGCCGCGATTTTTGTCATGTCCCTGGAGCAAGAAGGGGCCGACCATGACGCGATGAGCCGGGTTATCCAGGGCGTTGCCGCAGGCATTGGCTTTCTGTGTGCGGGCACCATCCTCAAAGGCCAGAGCATCGCCGACGTCAAGGGACTGACCACCGCCGCCGGTTTATGGGCCTCTGCCGCTATTGGAGTTGCGGTGGGCCTGGGCCGTGAGGCGACGGCGGTATTGTCCACGGTGCTGGTGCTGATGGTGCTTCATGTTATGCCGCTGGTCGTGGATCCGAACTCGAACAGCAAGGACAACAACACGGACAAGGAAGACTAACCGGCCTGAAAAAGCCTGAACTTTTCCAGCCGCCGTAGCCTCGGACTAGAAGAGGCTGGCGTTGTCGTTCCGGCATGTTGGCCTCATCGCCGACACCCGTAAAACGTCTACAAGGCGTGACAGGAGCCAGGAACGATGCCGTCCCCCGAATACGCCAACAGCACCATCCGCCGTGCCATCCAGCAACCCCGTCTGGCCATTGAGAACATTCAACCGGTTCTCGAGGCTGGGCGGTTCGCGGTGAAATGCCAGTGCGGCCGTCCTGTGCAGATCAGCGCAATAATCTTCGCCGATGGGCATGATCAATTGGCCGCCGATGTGTTGTGGCGAGCAGGTCAGCAGGCCGTCTGGCAGCGCATCGCGATGCAGGCGCTGGGTAATGATTACTGGGGCGCCAGCCTGACAATCGAGACCGAGGGGCCGGCCGAGTTCGTCATCGAAGCCTGGCACGATGTTTATGCCAGTTTTCGCTCTGAACTGGTCAAGAAGTTTGCGGCCGGCGTATCAGTGAGCATGGAGCTGCAAGAAGGCGCAGAGCTGGTACGGCGCATCTGCGCAAGTGCACCCACTTCGCTCAAAGATCAACTGGCGGACCTGGTAAGCCGCATGGAGGCCGCTCAGTCGACTGAAGAGCGCGTCGCGATTTTGCTCGATCCCGCCATCAGCGAACTGATGCGCCGTGCTGAGTACCGGCCGCATTTGCTGCGCAGCGCCAGCTACCGACTTGATGTCGAGCGCCGTCTGGCGGAGTTTGCCAGTTGGTACGAGCTGTTCCCGCGTTCCGAAAGCGCTGAACCTGGCCAGCATGGCACCTTTGCCGACGTGCATCGACGTATCCCTGAAATCGCCCGAATGGGCTTCGATGTGCTGTATTTCCCGCCGATTCATCCCATCGGCACGACGCACCGTAAGGGTCCGAATAACAGCCTGACAGCCGGGCCGAATGACCCAGGCAGCCCTTATGCCATTGGCAGCCCGGATGGCGGCCACGATGCTATCCACCCCCAACTGGGCAGCGTTGATGACTTCCGTGAACTGGTGCGTGTTGCGCGCCAGCATGGCCTTGAGGTAGCGCTGGATTTTGCCGTGCAATGTTCGCCGGATCACCCGTGGCTGCGCGAGCATCCCGGCTGGTTCAGCTGGCGTGCGGACGGCAGTATTCGCCACGCGGAGAACCCGCCGAAGAAATACGAAGACATCGTCAACGTCGAGTTTTATGCGGCCCAGGCCCTGCCTGATCTCTGGCTGGCCTTGCGTGATGTGGTGCTGGGCTGGGTCGAACTCGGCGTGACGTTGTTCCGCGTAGACAACCCGCACACCAAACCGATGCCGTTCTGGGAATGGCTGATTGCCGAAGTGCGCGAGCGTCATCCGCAGGTGATTTTTCTCTCCGAGGCCTTCACTCGGCCCGCCATGATGGCGCGCCTGGGCAAGCTCGGCTTCAGTCAGAGCTACACCTACTTCACCTGGCGCAATACCAAGGCCGAGTTGCAGGACTATTTCAGCGAGCTCAACCAGCCGCCATGGCGTGACTGTTACCGGCCAAATTTTTTCGTCAACACACCGGACATTAATCCGTTCTTCCTGCAGCGCTCTGGCCGGCCTGGTTTTCTTATCCGCGCCGCGCTGGCAACCATGGGGTCTGGCCTGTGGGGCATGTATTCCGGTTTCGAGCTGTGCGAGGCAGCGCCAGTGCCGGGTAAGGAAGAGTATTTCGACTCGGAGAAGTACCAACTGCGCCAGCGGGACTACCAGGCAATGGGCAATATCTCCGCGGAAATCGGCCGGCTTAATCAGATCCGCCGCGAGAATCCGGCCCTGCAGACTCATCTCGGTTTCCAGGCGTACACCGCTTGGAACGACAACATCCTCTACTTCGGCAAGCGTACTGCGGACCGCTCCAACTTCGTTCTTATCGCCATTAGCCTGGACCCGAACAACGTTCAGGAGGCGAATTTTGAGTTGCCGCTGTGGGAGTTGGGCCTGCCCGACGATGCCGACCTGGAAGGACAAGACCTGATGAACGGCCACCGCTGGACCTGGCACGGCAAGGTGCAGTGGATGCGCATTGATCCCTCGCACCTGCCTTTCGGTATCTGGCGTATTCAATCCGTTCGCTGAAAACAGGAGTACGCAGACGATGGCTAAGCGCAGCGATGCCAACACATTTCTCAACGATCCCCAGTGGTACAAGGATGCGGTGATCTACCAGGTCCATGTGAAATCGTTTTTCGACGCCAACAATGATGGTATCGGTGACTTCCAGGGCCTGATCAACAAGCTCGACTACATTGCCGACCTGGGGGTCAATACCCTGTGGTTGCTGCCGTTCTATCCCTCGCCGCGGCGTGATGATGGTTATGACATTGCCAAGTACCGCGGCGTACATCCGGACTATGGCAGCCTTGCCGATGCCCGGCGGTTTATCGCCGAAGCCCATCGCCGTGGCCTGCGTGTCATCACCGAACTGGTGATCAACCACACCTCCGATCAGCATCCTTGGTTCCAGCGCGCGCGCCACGCGAAAAAGGGCTCCAAGGCGCGCAATTACTATGTGTGGTCCGACAGTGACGAGAAGTACGACGGCACCCGGATCATCTTTATCGACAGCGAGAAGTCCAACTGGACCTGGGACGCCGTCGCCGGTCAGTACTTCTGGCACCGGTTCTATTCGCACCAGCCGGATCTCAATTTTGATAACCCCATGGTGCTGAACGCCGTGCTCGGGGTGATGCGCTTCTGGCTCGATATGGGCGTCGATGGCCTGCGTCTGGATGCAATTCCCTATTTGATCGAACGCGACGGCACCAACAACGAGAACCTGCCAGAGACCCACGCGGTACTCAAACGCATCCGTGCCGAGCTGGACAGCCGTTATCCCGACCGTTTGCTGTTGGCCGAGGCCAACCAATGGCCAGAGGACACGCGGCCGTATTTTGGTGGTGAGGAAGGTGGCGAGGGCGACGAATGTCACATGGCTTTCCACTTCCCGCTGATGCCGCGCATGTACATGGCCATCGCCCAGGAAGACCGCTTTCCGATTACCGACATCCTGCGCCAAACGCCGGAAATTCCGCCTAACTGCCAGTGGGCGATCTTCCTGCGCAACCACGATGAACTGACGTTGGAAATGGTCACCGATGATGAGCGTGACTACCTCTGGAACTACTACGCCGCAGACAGCCGCGCGCGCATCAACCTGGGTATTCGGCGCCGGCTGGCACCCTTGGTCTCCAGGGACCGTCGGCGCATCGAACTGCTCAACAGCCTGCTGTTGTCGATGCCCGGCACGCCAACGTTGTACTACGGCGATGAGATCGGCATGGGCGACAACATCTATCTCGGCGATCGCGATGGGGTACGTACACCGATGCAATGGTCAGTTGATCGCAACGGTGGTTTTTCCCGGGCCGACCCAGCCAGCCTGGTCCTGCCGCCGATCATGGACCCGCTTTACGGCTACCAGACCATCAACGTCGAGGCGCAAGCGCGTGATCCGCACTCGTTGCTCAACTGGATGCGGCGCATGCTCAATATCCGTAGCCAGTCTAAGGCGTTCGGCCGTGGCACCCTGAAAATGCTGGCCCCAAGCAATCGGCGGATTCTGTCCTACCTGCGCGCGCACACCAACGAGCACGGGCATGAAGAGCACATTCTCTGCGTGGCCAACCTGTCCAGCGCTGCCCAGGCGGTGGAGCTGGAGCTTGCCGACTACCGTGATCGGGTGCCGGTGGAAATGATCGGGGGGGCTTCCTTTCCGCCAATTGGTCAGCTCACCTATCTGTTGACGTTGCCTCCTTACGGCTTTTACTGGTTCTACCTGGCCGATGCCTCGCAGATGCCCAGCTGGCACCAGCAACCGGTAGAACGCATGCCTGAGCTGCAGACCCTGGTTCTTGCCCGCGCGTTGAGTGAGGTCATGAACGACAGACCGCGGCGCACTCTTGAACAGGAATCGCTGCCGCTGTACCTGCCCAAGCGCCGCTGGTTTGCCAGCGAGCAACAGCCTGGAGGCGAGGTGCGCCTGTTGTATGTCGTCCCACTGGGGCAGGGCGCGGATGCGCCCTTGCTGGCCGAGGTGGCGGTGCCGGGCGAGCAGGGCGTCGAGCATTACCGGCTGCCGCTTGCGGCTGTCGCCGAACGGGCTACTGGTAGCGATTTGCCGCAGCAATTGGCGCTGGCCCGACTGCGGCGTGGACGACATGTTGAGCTGCTTACCGATGCCTTCAGCCTGCCGCGTTTTAGCCTGGATATGCTGCGCCTGCTGCGCAGCAATGCGGTCCTGCACAGTGAGGCGGGGGACATTCAGTTTCATCCTGAGCCGGCATTGCTGGAGTTCGCTGAAGCCGATGAGACACAGGTCAAACTGTTATCGACCGAGCAATCCAACAGTTCCTCGTTAGTCGGCGAACAGCTGATGCTGAAACTGTTACGTCGCGGTTTTCCGGGTATTCACCCCGAGGCCGAGATGGGCCGCTTTCTGAGCGAGCAGGGTTATACGAACGTGGCGCCATTTCTCGGGGAAGTGGTGCGCATTGATGAACACGGTGTTCCGCATACTTTGATGGTGGTGCAGAAGTACCTGAACAATCAGGGCGACGCCTGGCTGTGGACTCTTAATACCCTCGACCGCGCTATACGTGACGAGCTGCTGGGCGGTACGAGCAGTCCAGGGCTTGATGCACTGGCCGAGCTTGAGGCTTTTTCCGCTCTACTGGGTAAGCGTGTGGGTGAAATGCATGCGGTACTGGCACGCCCTGTAGAAAATTCGGATTTCGGTTATCAACTTAGCGATGAGCGCGACAGCGCAGAGTGGGCGACAGCGATTGGCGCGCAGTTACGCGAGGCCCTGAGTGTGCTGAGCAAAAAACGGGAGAGTGTGCCTTCGGCGCTTTCGCCCCAGGTGGACTGGCTGTTGGCCGAGGAGCGCTCGTTGCAGCACGCCGTAAGCCATCTGGCCACACTGGCTGCCGGTGGTCTGCGTATTCGTGTGCATGGCGATCTGCACCTCGGCCAAGTGCTGGTGGTGCAGGGCGATGCCTACATCATTGATTTCGAGGGCGAACCCAATCGCTCGCTGGCGCAGCGCCGGCAACGTCACAGCCCGCTCAAGGATGTTGCCGGCATGCTGCGCTCCTTCGATTACGCGGCCGCCCTGGCGCAGCGTAATGCTGCCGGGGTGGATGCCGCCACTGATGCGCAGCAGGACGCGATCAACGAGATCATTGCCCGCTACCGCAGCACCGCCCGCACTGTCTTTATGCAGGACTACCGTCTAGCCGCTGGCGGATTGCCTCATGAATGGCACGCCAGGGACGGTGAGGGTGCAGCCCTGGACCTGTTCTGCCTGGAAAAAGCGGCTTATGAAATCGTTTATGAATGCGGACATCGGCCCGATTGGATCGATGTACCGCTGCAGGGCCTGACTGATCTGGCCCGTAAACTTCTGGGAGTGCACACGTGAAGCAAGACAGAGTAGGGGGCCTGCTGCGGGCCGAGGACGGCGACCCGTTTAGTTTTCTCGGCCCTCATCCGCAGGCCAACGGCACGCTGGTACGGGTCTGGATGCCCGGTGCCGAGGGTGTGGAGCTACTGGCAACTGATGGCCATTCTCTGGGCGCTATGCAGCGCACCGATGCGCAGGGGCTCTTCGAGTTAACGATGGACCAAGCCCAGAGCTACCGATTGCGTATCCACTGGCCTGATGGACAGCAGGAAACTGAAGACCCATATGCCTTTGGTCCCTTGCTGGGCGAGTTGGATCTGTATCTGTTTGCCGAGGGTAACCACCGCGAACTGTGGCGCTGCCTGGGCGCCCAGCACGAGACCCGTGAGGGCATCGAGGGGGTGCGCTTTGCGGTCTGGGCCCCCAATGCGCAACGGGTGTCGGTAGTGGGCCACTTCAACAGCTGGGATGGGCGGCGCCATCCCATGCGGCTGCGTTATCCGGCGGGGGTCTGGGAGCTATTTATCCCGCGTCTGCAAGCGGGTGAGTGTTACAAATACGAGATTTTGGCCGCGGGCGGTGTATTACCGCTCAAGGCTGACCCCCTGGCTCAGGCGACCGAATTGCCGCCAGCAACGGGGTCACGAGTGCCACAGCCTGCAGCGTTCGACTGGCAGGATCAGCAATGGATGGAACACCGACAACAGGCTCAAGGGCCGCATGCGCCATTATCGATCTACGAGCTGCATGCCACGTCTTGGCAATGGCACGATGACCGTCCTCCTTGCTGGGATGAATTGGCGGATAAGCTGATTCCCTATGTGCAGAACCTTGGCTTTAGCCATATCGAATTGATGCCGATCATGGAGCATCCTTTCGGCGGGTCGTGGGGTTACCAGCCACTCTCGATGTTCGCCCCTACGGCGCGCCTGGGTGATCCGCAGCGGTTTGCCGCCTTTGTCGACCGCTGCCACCGTGCCGGCATCGGGGTCATTCTCGACTGGGTGCCGGGCCACTTTCCCAATGACGCGCACGGCCTGGCCGAGTTCGACGGTACGGCGCTTTACGAATACGCCCATCCATTCGAAGGCTTTCATCCGGATTGGAATACCTGCATCTACAACTTGGGCCGTACCGAGGTGCACGGCTTTATGCTGGCCAGCGCGCTGTACTGGTTGCGTGAGTATCACATCGACGGTTTGCGCGTGGATGCGGTGGCCTCAATGCTGTACCGGGACTATTCGCGTGAAGAGGGCGAGTGGATACCCAACCGTCACGGTGGCCGGGAAAACCTTGAGGCCATCGAGTTTCTCCGCCATCTCAATGAAGTGATCAGCAGTGAGGTGCCGAGCGCTTTGGTAATCGCCGAAGAGTCCACGGCTTGGCCGGGGGTCAGCCGGCCTGTGCAGGAGGGCGGACTGGGTTTCTCGCACAAGTGGAATATGGGCTGGATGAACGACAGCCTGAGCTATGTGCAGAAAGACCCGGTCTACCGGATGCACCATCACCACCAAATCACGTTCGGGCTGCATTACGCCTTTTCCGAACGGTTTATCCTGCCGATTTCCCATGATGAGGTGGTGCACGGCAAGCATTCATTGCTGGGGCGGATGCCGGGTGATCGCTGGCAACAGTTCGCCAATTTGCGTTTGTATTTCGCCTTTATGTGGACTCACCCCGGCAAGAAATTGCTGTTCATGGGCTGTGAATTTGGCCAGTGGCGCGAATGGAACCATGACCAGCAACTCGACTGGTACCTGCTGCAGTACCCCGAGCATGCGGCGGTTCAGTCACTGTTGAGCGAGCTGAATCAGCTGTACCGACGCGAGCCAGCTTTGCACGGGCAGGATGAATGCGAAGCAGGCTTTCAATGGTTGGTCGGCGACGATGCGCGCAACAGTGTGTTTGCGTGGATCCGCCATGCCCCCGGCAGCCCGCCGCTTTTGATCGTGCATAACTTCACGCCCCAGGTACACACCGCGTATCGGGTAGGGGTGACTCAGGCAGGTACTTGGGAGGTTGTACTCAACACCAACGAGGACCGCTGGAGTGGTTCGGGGGCGGGCTGCAAGGGCAACGTGGCCAGTGAGGCAATTGCAGCCCACGGCCAAAGCCAGTCGTTGTTGCTTGAACTGCCGCCGCTGGGCAGTTTGATTCTGCGCCCGCTGCAATAGAGCAGCAGCCTGAAGGAGCTCATGGCTCCTTTCAGGTTTTCGCTTGCTAATGCATCAGTGCGCGCGCGCTACACCTTGCAGCACGGTGGCGCTTGCGCGCTCATTGCGGCTGGCGGCAATGTTGCCCAACGAAACTACGCCGACTAAGCGTTTTTCTCGATTGAGTACCGGCAGGCGGCGCATTTGGATATCGGCCATGTTCTTGGCCACGTGTTCAACTTCCTCATCATCGAAGCAATAACAGATCTCACTGCTCATTACCTGACGTACTGGGGTGTCGTTTGTGAGCCCGGCAGCTACGCCGCGAATCGCAATATCTCGATCGGTGACCATGCCGATCAGACGGTCGCCGTCATTGACCAGCAGCGCACCGCTATCGATGTCGGCCATCAGCGCTGCAACATCACGAAGACTGCGCTCGGGATTGGTGGTTTGTACATTACGGGTCATGATTTCGCTGATTTTCATCGCTTTTCTCCTTCTGATGATGAAGGCCCAGGAACAAGGCCTTCTGTAAATTCCGACCGGCACCACCTGGGGTTGTTCAGGTTCATTCGGCAGGAGTTTTTTCAGCTTCAGGAGTAACGCATCAAGTGATACGGGTAGTCGCCAACACGCGCACCGACCACCATTTCGCTGATCCAACTGATAAGAATCCGGGTATAGGCTTGCTGATCATTGTCTTGGCTGAGCCCGTGGTCAGCACCGTCGATAATGCGATGGGTCAAGGAGTGGGCTTTCTCGAAGGCTGCGCGGTAGCTCATCAGCGTGGTGTGTGGCACAAAGTCGTCGTGCTCCGACTCCACCAACAGCACATCGCCAGTGAAATTGGCACAGGCCGCGAGCGCCTGGTTCTCCTGAGCTTTCCATAAGTGCCGGCGGTACTGCGCCAGTCGCACGACATCCAATTGGCGTTTGGGCACGTGCCAGTCTTCATCCCAATACAGCGCCGGCACGCGCAACGCCAACCATTTAACGGCACGCTGCGCACTCAGATGGGTGGACAGATAGCCGCCGTAACTGCTGCCAATCACGGCAATGCAGTCCGGGTCGACGGAGGGGTGGCTCACCAGCCGGTCATATGCGGCGATGATGTCGGCGAGGTTGTGCTCACGCGTGACGCTTTCCCTTGCCGCTACGGTTTTTTCATGACCGCGCAGATCGAACGTCAAACATACGCATCCCAAGCCGGCAATGCCTTTGGCGCGCGCCAAGTCTCGTTGTTGGCTACCGCCCCAGCCATGCACAAACAACACGCCGGGTACTTTGGTTTCAGGCGAGAGAACGGTGCCGACTATGGATTCGTTTTCCACAATGATCTCAATCGTTTCACTTCGTGCAGTCATGCATGGTCTACCTTGGCGTATTCAGGTGGTCGCCACAGTTAGTTCCAGGCCCTGGCATAGGCCATGTTATTGGCCCACGCCATTACGCTTATGGGTTGGGACCGGCGGCATGCAGGCACTGGCTGGCGTCGGTGCCGGGCCTAACCTTGAGCGTGGCGACTCACCGTCGTGCGGTCTTGCTGGGCGATAGGTGTCACCTGCACATCGGTAATTTCGTTTGGCCATTCGAAGGTGTGGATCGAATTTAGGCGTAAGCGCGCCTGATCAAGCGTCAGCTCTGCGCTTTCGGCTTCAATTTCCACCGCATGGGGATGGTTGTGCAGGTTGTAACTGATCAAGTGTGTAGGTTTGGACATAACAGGCCTCCAGGTTGTATGAACATCAGCGTGTGTGAACATCAGGGTCATAGACCCCTGAAGCTGCCGCCCCGGTTCCACCTTTCCGCTCAACGGACAACAGTGGTTGGCGATAATTAGGGTTTGCATGACGCAGGGCGATTGGCGTCTTCATGCTGACTGCGAAGATGCTTGGCGCGCTTTTCCAGAATCAGGTAGGCGATGCACGCGATTAACAGTGGCAGCAAGAAGTAGAGCGCGCGATAACCGAGCAGGGCAGCCACCAGGCTGCTCTGGCTGAATTGATGCTGCAGCAGCGCCAGAAATACCGCCTCGAGAACGCCCAAGCCAGCAGGAATATGGGTGATAGAGCCCGCGACGCAGCTGATCAGCAGCACGCCAAGGATCGACGGGTAAAAGGCGTTGCTCGGCAGTAACAGATAGATCAGCGCGGCCATCAGCGCCCAGTTGCTTGCCCCCAGGCAAATCTGCAGCAAGGCCAGGCGAAACGACGGCAGCGTAATGCTGTGGTCACGCCAAGCCCAGACGCGGCGCTTAGAGAACGCACAAATGGCGAGGTAAGTGGCAACTACACCTAGCAGGAGAAAGCCGGTCAATTGCAGGCCTGTCATGCCCAGGCCCCAACTCTCTGGCAGTCGGATCAGGCGCAGGGAGAAGACTACCCCTGCCAGGGCCATGTAACCGGTCCAGTTGGTCAGCAGCCCCAGGCTGATAATGCGCGTCACTGTGGCGGCTTTCAGTCCCAGGCGGGTGTACAGGCGATAGCGCAGTGCAACCCCGCCGACCCAGGTGGTGAAATTAAGGTTGAAGGCGTAACACACCATCGCCACGGGCATTACCTGGCGTGCCGGGAGTTTGTGTCGGGTGTAATAGCGCCCCAACAGATCGTAAAAACTGAAAACTACGTAGCTGCACAGTACCAACACCACGCCGAACGCAAGCGTCTTTGCGCTGTAGCCGGTGATGGCCTCGCGCACTTCATCCCAATCGAGATTTTTTGCGAGCAGGTACAGCAAGGTCGGAATCAGAAGCAGAAAGAATACCGTCAGCAGACGTTTGCCCCAGACCACCTTCTTGCTTTGCGGGGCAGTGCTCATCCGGTTTTTTCCTCTTTGCAGTAACAGGGGGCAGCTTCTGTTGGCTCAACTGATGTGGGTTCGATTGGCGGGGGGGCAAGTGGCTTCAGTTTTTTCCGGTGGGCCGGCAACCACCCGGCAATGGCAGGGAACAGGCGCATAAAGTGGAAACACATAAAGACCAGCGGGGCGCGCCACCAATAGCCGCGCAACATGCGCTCCAGCTGAATGCGCGTGCAGTGCTCGGCGGAAAGTTTCTGCAGGTGCTCATGCAACTGCTGGTTGAAGGTGCGATCGTCGATAAACAGATTGGCCTCAAGATTCAGCGCCAGGCTCAAGGGGTCAAGGTTGCTTGAGCCCACGGTTGACCATTGCTGGTCCACCAGTGCCACTTTGCCGTGCAGCGGGCGCTGGCAGTATTCGTAGATGGTGACTCCGTCACGCAGTAGGTAGTTGTAGAGCAACCGGGAGAAGGCCTGAACCCAGAGCATGTCCGGTTGCCCCTGGAGAATCAGTGTGACCTTTACGCCGCGACGAGCGGCATTGCGCAATGCGCGCAGCACTCTGTAGCTGGGGAAGAAGTAGGCATTGGCCACGATTATCCGCTCCTTGGCGGCGCGCAAGGCGGCCAAATATTGCTGTTCGATATCCGTGGTGTGGCGGTTGTTGTCACGCTCCAGCAGCATGATGCGCACGTCGCCAACAGGCTTGGCCGAAGGTTGCGCCGGGCTGGGCTCGCTGAGTGCCGGGCGTAGGAACCGCAAGGTGCAACTGTGCAAGTCGCGCACGATAGGGCCGCTGACTTCAACGGCATAGTCCTGCTTGGCCATATCGCCGAAATCCCCGAGGTGGTCGGCCGAGTAGTTAATACCACCCACGAATGCCCGTTCACCATCGACCACCACGATTTTGCGATGCAAGCGCCGGAACAGGTTGGTGCGCATGCCGAGACGCCGCGGGCTGGGATCGAAGACGTGTACCTTGATCCCTTCACGGGTCATGGCAGAGACGTATTCGTTGCCCAGGTCGGCCGTGCCATAGCCATCCACTGCAAGGACCACCCGCACGCCACGCCGAGCGGCCTCGATCAGCACCTCCTGCAATTCAAAACCAACCTTGTCCTCCATGATGATAAAGGTCTCCAGCAGCACTTCCTCGCGGGCTGCGCGGATGCACTCGAACGCGCGCGGATAAAACTCTTCACCATTGATCAGCAACTGGATCTGGTTACCATCGCGCCATAAACCACTCATAGAAGGATCTCCGCTGTTAAGGGGGCATGATCTGAGAGATGCGACCAGGGTCTGGTCGAGAGCACCAGAGGGGCACGCGCCGTGGCGTTACGCACGTAAATACGGTCCAAGCGCAGCAACGGGAAGCGCGCTGGAAAGCTTTTTGCCGGGGCGCCATAGGTCTCGCGAAAGATCTCGGTCAATGACTGCTCAGCCAGCTGTGCATCGGCTCGCAGGCTCCAATCATTGAAGTCGCCAGCGACTATGACGGGTGCGCTGGGATTGATGCTGGCCAGCAAATCGAGGAGCAGGCTGATCTGTTTACGACGATGGGACTCACGCAAGCCGAGGTGTACGCAAATTGCGTGGACTTCGGCGTGCCCGGGAACGTCTAGCTGGCAGTGAAGGAGGCCGCGTTGCTCATTGCCCTTGACCGTCACATCAAGGTTGTCGTGCCGCACGATGGGGAATTTCGACAGCAAGGCATTGCCGTGGTGGCCGTCGGGGTAAATAGCGTTTTGGCCGTACGCGAACTGCGGCCACATGCTGTCGGCGAGAAACTCATACTGCGGCATATCGGGCCAATCGCTAAAGCGTTTGGCATGCAATGCATGGCTGCCCAACACTTCCTGCAGAAAAACCAAATCTGTACTGGTGGCTTGTACCGCGCTACGAAGCTCCGGCAGGATGAAACGCCGGTTGAGGGCTGTGAACCCTTTATGCGTATTGATCGTCATCACCTGCAGGCTTTGCACGGTGGTGATTTGGTCAATGACAATCTCGGGTTTGGGGATAGTGGTATTCACGCCATCACGCTCCTTGCCGACTTTCTTGCTAATCCGGGCTCCTCAGGCCGATCCGACAGAAGAGATGACCCGGTAGATTGGGCGCTCAGAGACGTCCTGGTTTCTCTGAACGTGCTTCGTGGTAGGGCGAAGCCTCGGCGATCACACGGTCCAGTGCGGCATCGCTGAGCACCTGTTCTTCACTGCCGCTGCCGCTGTGTTTGGCGGGGCGCAATTCAACCTTGATCCAGCCACTCTCACGGCGGTCGAATGCCTTAAAGGCTTCGATGGCGTCAGTCATGGGTTTGATCTGCGTGAGGATTTTTGCCGGGTCGATACGCCCGGCTTGAATCATCTCGATCAAGCGCGGGATATAGCGCCGGTGATTGCAGTTGCCCATATTGATCGTCAGGTTCTTGTTCATCGCCATGCCGATCGGAAAGTGCTCTGCCTGCTGCGGATAGACGCCGATGATGCCCAGCGTACCGGCCTTGGCCAGCGCCTCGACCGCCCATTGCAACGCTTGGCTGGGGGCGTTTCCTGGCTGCCAGTTGTGCTCACTATTAGCCTTCGCGCTATCGGTAGGGTCCGCGTCGTGGTGACCATGTGCTGGGCACTCGGCATCCACGCCTACCGCGTCAATAGCGCGGTCGACGCCAATGCCATTGGTCAAACGGCGCAGCGTCTCTACGGGGTCTTCCTGATCGAAGTTGATCACTTCAGCCCCTTGCTGGCGGGCCATCTGCAAGCGGTCATCAAAGCGGTCGATAGCGAACACCCGTGATGCGCCGAGCAACTTGGCGCTGGCGATGGCGAACTGGCCCACCGGGCCACAACCGAATACGGCCACGGTGTCGCCGCTGCTGACTTCGGCTAACCGGGCACCGAAATAGCCAGTTGGGAAAATGTCTGAGAGCAGGATCGCCTGGTCATCGCTGATCTCGCAGGGCAGCTTGATCAGGCCGATATTGGCAAAGGGTATGCGCGCCCGCTCTGCCTGCAAGCCATGGAATGCACCTGTGGCTGCCGGGCCACCGTAGAACGCCGTACCCGCTTCTTTGCCGTTGGGGTTGGCTTCATCGCATTGAGCGTAGTAACCGGCTCGGCAATAGGTGCAGTTACCGCAGGCAATAGTCGACGGCACGACCACCCGATCACCGATGCTCAAATTACGCACATCACTACCTAGTGCTTCAACAATCCCCACGCCCTCATGGCCGAGGATGGTGCCCGCGACCATGCCGCCTACTGTGCCTCGCACAAAGTGCAGGTCGGTGCCGCAAATGGCCGAGGCGGTCAGGCGAATGATGGCATCGGTGGGGGCCTGGATGGTCGGTTCGGGTACCTCGTCAAGGCGTATATCGCCGATGCCGTGAAAAACCACTGCTTTCATGTTTGCCTCCCAATCCCGGGTTTTCCGGTGGTGCAAATGAATGTTGCCGTCGAGGGTCGGCCCATGTTTTTTCGAGTGGTTCAGCCTGCAGGGGTTCAGGTTATTTGTCGGACAGGGCACGCCTCACGCGGTCAGCGCATACAGCGATGCCGCGCTAGCGTTGCAGCTCAAGCAGTTGCAGGGATCGCCCGGCCAGATTCAGGGTGTCGCTGTGCAAGGGTTGAGGGGTGGCTTGTGCCACGGGGCGGTGGGTGTCGATCAGGCAGGTCCAGCGCTTGCCACCGGCGACTTCAGGCAACACAAAGGTGCGACTCTCATGGTGGGCGTTGAGCAGTAGCAGGAGCGTTGCGTCAGCGCCGCTGCGTTTGACGCCGGTGGGTTGAGCGCGCCCGTCCATCAGCATGCCCATGCAGCGCGCTTGATTATCGTGCCAGTGCGCTTCGGTCATTTCCTCGCCGTCGGGGGTTAACCAGGTAACGTCCTTGACCCCTAGCTCCTCGTTGTAATGCCCGACCAAGAAACGCCGCCGACGCAAAATGGGGTGGCTGCGACGCAGGTCGATTAGGCGCTGGCAGAAGGCGATTAGTACGTGACCTTCTTCGTCGATATTCCAGTCCACCCAGCTGAGTTCGTTGTCCTGACAATAAGCATTGTTGTTGCCGTGCTGGGTTCGGCCGAACTCGTCACCGGCCAATAGCATCGGCGTACCCTGGGCGAAGAGCAGGGTGGCCAGCAGATTGCGCATTTGTTGCAGGCGCAGCTGGCGAATGCCCGGGTCATGCGTCTCACCTTCGCAGCCATGGTTCCATGAGCGATTGTGATCCGTGCCGTCCTGGTTGTTCTCGTTGTTGTCTTCGTTGTGTTTGTGGTCATAGGAGACCACATCGCGCAGGGTGAAACCGTCATGGGCGGTAATGAAGTTGACTGAGGCAAACGGGCGACGCCCCCGCTGGTTGTAGTGATCGCCCGACGCTGTCAGGCGGCTGGCCAGTTCAGCCAGCTCGCCTTCATCGCCTTTCCAGAACGCCCGCACATTGTCGCGGAACTTGTCGTTCCACTCCGCCCAGCCCGGTGGGAATCTGCCGACCTGATAGCCACCGGGGCCGCAGTCCCAGGGCTCGGCAATCAATTTGACCTTGCTCAGTACGGGGTCCTGGCGGCAGGCAACAAGAAAGCCATGACGCTCGTCGAAGCCATGGGGGTGACGGCCGAGAATGGTCGCAAGGTCGAAGCGAAAGCCATCGACACGCATTTCACTGGCCCAGTAACGCAGCGAATCGGTGACCATCTGCAACACGCAAGGGTGACTCAGGTCCAGGGTATTGCCGGTGCCGGAATCGTTGATGTAGTAACGCCGATCTTCCGGCAGCAGGCGGTAATAGCTGGCGTTGTCGATGCCGCGCATGCACAGCGTCGGGCCGCGCTCGTTGCCCTCGGCGGTGTGGTTGTAAACCACATCAAGGATCAGCTCCAGGCCAGCGGCATGCAGGTGGGCAACCATTTCCTTGAACTCGCTGACCTTGCCGCTGGCGAGATAAGCGGGGTGAGGGGCAAAAAAGCCGATGCTGTTGTAGCCCCAGTAGTTGTTCATACCGTTTTCCAGCAGGTGCTGGTCGTTGACGAACGCGTGCACGGGGAGCAGCTCCACGCTCGTAACCCCAAGCTCGCGAATGTGTCGCAGCAGCTCTGGATTGGTCAGCCCTGCGCACGTACCACGCAGGGCATCTGGAACGGCGGGGTGACGCATGCTGATGCCGCGTAAGTGCGCTTCATAGAGCAACGTACTGTCCCAGGGCACGCGAATAGGCGGCTGTTCGCCCCAGGTGAAGGCCGGGTCGATCACCTTGCATTTGGGCACGAAGGCAGCACTGTCGCGCTCATCAAAACTCAGGTCGCCATCTGGCGAGTCAATGGTGTACCCGAACAAGGCTTCGGACCATTGTAGCTTTCCCACCAATTGCTTGGCGTAGGGATCAAGCAGCAGTTTGTGATGGTTGAAGCGATGCCCGGCTGCGGGGTCATAGGGGCCATACACGCGATAACCGTAGATCTGCCCAGGACGAGCATCCGGCAGGTAACCATGCCAAATCTCGTCGGTGTATTCAGGCAGCTCGATACGCTCAATTTCTTCTTTGCCCTGGTCATCGAACAGGCACAGTTCCACGCGTGTCGCATGCGCTGAGAACAACGCGAAATTGACACCGAGCCCGTCCCAGGTGGCCCCCAGCGGGAAGGGGTTGCCCTCGGTCACTCGGGAGTGTTGACGGTTACGCGCCGTGCTCATGGTCGTTCCTCAAGGCTTTGGGGTTTTTGTCGTGGTGCTGCGCGGTGCGCGCGGCTTTTTCAGCAAGGCGGGCTGTTCGGCCTCGGTAAGGGGAACTGTCTTGGGCTTGCTGATCCGGCGTGGTTTGGCCGGCGGTGTCAGTTGTATCTCGCCACTGGCCTCGGCTTCAGCCAACTTGCAGGCCATCATCCAGTGGCGTTCCGCTTGGCCGGCGGGTTTGCCCTCCGACTCCCATATCTGAAAGGCAAATTCACGTATGCGTTGTTCATCGATGTTCATGGTGACGCTCCTATGGGTGCTGGGGGCTGCAAAGGACATTGGCGGAAAACTCGGTGAGTAGCTGCGCGACGGGCAGTTCCGCGGCGCCGTTGATCTGACAGGGGGATAGGGTGCCCATCAGTGTGCAACCAGAGAGGTCCGGGGGCAGAAGCAGATGGGTGTCGCCCCAACGTTGTGCCGGAATAAGCGGTATCGGGCTGCTGTCCAGCAAGCCTGCCGACAAACGCGGGACCACCACCAGCATGTGCTCTTGCTCGTGGCTGCGGATAAAGGCCAGTACTCGCTCAGCATGCTCGCCTTGCACGGCCACTGGCCGGTAGTCGCCTCGGCTGAACAGCGCTGGACGATTCTGGCGCAGGCGTAGCAGGCGTTGAATCAGCCACTGCTTGATGCGCCCATCGCGCCAGTGTTCCAGCAGTACGGAGAGGGGCTGAGCGTCGTCCAGCGTGTGCATGCGTGCGGCAAAATCAACCGGGCGGCGATTGTCTGGATCGACCAGGCTGAAATCCCAGTATTCACAGCCTTGGTACAGATCAGGCACCCCTGGAGTGGTCAGCCGCAACAGGCACTGCACGAGGCTGTTCAGGGCGCCGCTAGGGGCGATGCTGTTCAGTGTGTCGACCAGGGCGTGGCGCAGTTCGCGTGCCTTGGGGGAGGTCAACAGGCATTCAAGAAAGTCCCGACAGGCGCTTTCGTGCAGCTCATTGGGCGCACTCCAGGCGGTGCTGAGCTTCGCCTCGCGCAAGGCTTTTTCCTGCCATGCGCTCATACGCTGCAGGTAGTTGTGCAGCCCAGGTTCGTCATCAGCCGCCAAGTCGAGGGGCCAACTGCCCAGCAGCGCCTGGTAGAGAATCAGTTCTTCACCTCGGTTCGGCACCTCTTGTGCGTCAGCGGGGCGTAGCGACAAAGACAGCTCGCTCCACTGACGAACGCGCTCGCTGTACCAGGGCGCCCGCTCACTGAGCACCGCCAACCGGCCCCGGCTGTCTTCACCGCGTTTGTGGTCGTGAGTGGCGGTGCTTAGCAGGTTGTGCGGATGATGTTTGGCGCGCTCAACACAGCTTTGGTGAAAATCGGCGGGTGGGCGGCTGAAGTGCTCGGCGTCAAAGCCGACGTCATAACGCGACAGCAGCACACCGGTGCGGTAAAAAGCCGTGTCTTCAACCGCTTTGGCTGCGGCGGGTGAGGTTAGCTGCTGAAAGCGCGTGAGCACCTGTGCCCGAAGCGTTCGTCGGCGTCCCGGTGGTAGTTCGCACAGTGGCTCGCCGCCAAGCCAGCGGTCCAGATGCTCCAGCAGCGGCCAGTCGGCCTCGGGCAAGGTGGTGCGGGCTTCGTTCTTCGCATGGCAGAAAATCTGCTGGTCCTGTTCTGCACGTCCGCACGCGTGGGCATAGGTGCGGTACACCGGGAAGTGCACGATCAACTCGAGCAGGGCCCGGCGTATTGAGCCCAGGGTCAGGTCGCGGGTGGCGATGTCGTTGCGGGCAACCTGGAGCAGGCGCTGCGTCACCTCTTCCAGATCCCCGGCCAGCGAGCCGGTCAACACCAGACGCCGTGCTTGCAGCACTTCCTCTTGGAATAACCCTGGGCGGTTGCTGAATGCCTGCCACAGGTCGAGCAACGGCTGTTCGCCGTGTGGGTCGTGTTGCAGCAGTGACACCTGATTCATGAACTCGTAGCCGGTGGTCCCTGTCACGGCCCAGTCCAGTGGCAGGCTTTCGCCATGCCCGAGGATTTTTTCGACATAGATCGGAAAAAGGTCGCTGGCTTTGCTGCTACGCAGCTGTTGGATGCGCCGTTGCAGGCGTTTGCAGTAGGTTCGCGGGTTCGCCAGCCCATCAATGTGGTCGATGCGCAGGCCATCGATCAGGCCGCGCTCAATCAGCTCAAAAATTTTCGCGTGGGTCTTCTCGAATACCTGTGGGCGTTCCACACGCAGTCCGGCCAGCTCGTTGATATCGAAGAACCGCCGCCAGTTGATGTCGTCGGCGGCGGTGCGCCAGCTGGCGACGCGGTAATGCTGGCGCTCCAGCAGACGGTGTAGACGTTGCTGGGCTGGATTGTCGCGCAACCTGTAACGCTCCAGCAGCGCTTCCAGTTGCGCATGATGTGTGGGGGTTTGCGCCCATTCAGCGAGTTCGGCGCACAGGGCCTTGGCGCGCTCGCGGGTGCTGGCGTCATTACCGAGCGCGGCAAAGCGCTGCGCCAGGCTGGTTAAAGCCGGGTTCTCGCTGGGCCCCAGAATGTCGCCATAACTGGGTGGGGTGATGGGCAGGCGATGCTCGAAATGTTCGACATAGAAGCTGCCGCACTGCTCGTCGAAGCGCAGGATAAGGGTTGCGTTGCTTAATGCCTCGCCATAATCGCTGCGTAGAAACGGCACCAACAGCTGACCTTCGAGCAGAGGGTCATGGGAATTCCATTGAATATCGAAGAAGCCGGCGAATGGGCTGTTTCTGCCCCATTCCAGCACATCCAGCCACCAAGGATTGGCATCACCGCCGACGGCCATATGGTTGGAGACGATATCCAGAATCAGGCCCATGCCGCGCCCATGCAGGGCGTCTGCCAACGCAACGAGAGCCGCTTCACCACCTAATTCAGGGTTGATCTGGCTCGGGTCGATTACGTCATAACCATGCATCGAGCCGGGGCGGGCGGTGAGCAACGGCGAGGCGTACAGGTGGCTGACGCCCAATTGTTCGAAGTAGGGAATCAGGCGCTTGGCATCATGCAGAGTGAAGCCCTTGTGAAATTGCAGGCGTAACGTGCTTAGCAGGTCAGTCATCGCTTAATCCCCGACGAGCCGCCGCAAGACGTTCCAGGCGCTGACGGACCAACGGCTGCTCCAGCATTTCACGTACGGGGAGCGTGTAGCGCCTGCGCCAATTCGGATGCTCGTTGCCCGGCCCCGGCAAATTGGGCTGCTGTTCGGCACCGCAGGCATCCTCCAGCGGTAATAGGGTCAGCACGGCGGGGGTGCTGCCGATGTAACCGATGCTGGCTTGCAAGCAGGCTTCGGTATCATCGCGGTTACCGTGCAGCTGTCCGTTCTCGTCTAGCGCATCGACCAAGGCCGAACGCTCACGGTTGCGTTCGGCGTGATCGCTGTCGAGTTGTGCAGCCTGGCTATGCCCGGCACGTACGCGCCAGTCAATATCGTGTCCAACAAACCAGCCGTTGATGCTGGGCAAATCATGGGTGGTGGTGGTTGCCAACGCATCGCGTGGCCATCGCTCGGGCGGCACAAAACGTCCCTCATGCTGTTCAAAGAGCAGCACCCGGGTGCCAAGAATGTTGCGTGCGGCCAAGTTCTCGCGCAGCCCATGGGGCACAGTGCCGAGGTCTTCGCCGATAACCAACGCACGATGACGGTGCGACTCCAGCGCAAGTAGGCGCAGCAAATCATTCAGTGGGTAACGCAGATAGGCCCCATCCTGCGGCTCACCCCCTTGGGGGATAACCCAGAGCCGCTGTAATCCCATGACGTGGTCGATGCGAATGCCACCGGCATGGGCCAGATTGGCTTGAAGCATTTCTATATAGGCACGAAAGCCATGCTGACGTAGTCCGCCGGGAGAAAAGGCGTTCACGCCCCAGTTCTGTCCGTTGCGGTTGAGAACATCTGGAGGTGCGCCCACGGTTACCTGGGGCAGCAGCTCATCTTGCCGAGACCAGGCTTGGCTGCCTGAGCAGTCAGCTCCAACAGCTAGGTCCGCGATCAGGCCGATTTTCATCCCTGCGCCGCAAGCACTTGCCTGAGCCGCTTCCAGGCCATGGGCAACCAGCCATTGGGCGAAGGCGTGAAATTCCACGCACTCGGCATGCTCCGCGGCAAACTGGCTCACGGCTGCCTGCTCGGGAGAGCGCAAATCAGCCGGCCAGGTGCGCCAGTCGGTGCTCTCACCGTTCTGCATTCTGTGTTGATGGATGGCTTCGAAGCGGCAATGCTGCAGGAGAGCATCACCGCCTGCCGCGCAGAACCGCTGGAAGCTATTCAGCAACTCCCCTGGGTTTTGCTTGAAGTCTCTGTACAACTGGCGCAGTAGCCGTTGACGAACTTCGGCAACGGCCGGCCAATTGATCAGGTCTTGGCTTTCCAAGTGATTCAACTCGGCTTGGATACCGCATGCCAACACCGCACGTTGCACCCGCTCGCGGCCCAGTAAACCGCTTGGAGCTGCATGCAAGGCATTGAAGAACAGCCGACTCGACGGCGAGTAGGGGCTGTAGTGCTCATGGTTCGCGCTGAACAACGCATGCAGCGGGCTCAATGCCAAGGCATCAGCACCCTGGTTGGCAGCATGACGCGCCAGGTCGGCCACGGCCTGGGTATCACCCAAACCGCCATCGCCGGGCCGGCGCAGGCCATAAACCTGCGCGGTAAGCCCCCATATATGGCGCTTGGCGCATAGCTGCTCAACCGAAAGACAGGCTGCCGGAGCAACCGCGAGGCGATGTTGGTTATCGCCTATGTGCAACTGGTAATAGCCGGGTTGGTCGAGGGCGGGTAGGCGAGCATCGTGATCAAGCTGCCCAGAGCGCATATCCCCCTGCTCATTGGTGAGTTGGTAGGACGTATGGGCGGCAAAGCCATTGAGTGGCAGCGGCTGTCCCAGGTCCTGGATCAACAAGCCGTCAGCAGCCCGTTCGTGGTTCTGCTGAGCCAGTGCAGAGAGGCTGGCGCGAATCTGCTCCGGCGTTTGCGCTTGGTAACCCAGTGCCTCCAGAAGACTGCGCTGTACCTGTGGGCTAACGACGTGGTCGTGGCCAAAAGCATCTGTCCAATCGATGCACAGATTGGCCGATTTCGCCAGCTCGGCAAGCAGCGCATCGCTCATGGCATAAGCTCCAACGTCACCAGCGCGCTGGAACTTGGCAGCAGCCCTTGGCGGTACTCATCATCGTTGGCGCGGTGGGCATACAACCGTTCGGCGAGGGGCGGCAGGGGCCCCAGGCGCACTGCCTCATAACCAAAATTCACCGCTATACGCAGTATTTTGCTGTTGCCAATCCGCCAGCTGGCAAGCACCGCGCCATCGCCAAGCACCTGTGTCCCGAGCGTTGAGGCATGTTCCAGCTCTGGCACTATGCGGGTGCGACGAACGTGAAGCAGGCCTTTATAGAACGCGAGCCATTCTTGCTGTCGCGGACGCAGGGCTGGCGCGAAGTCGGGTTGTGACCTGGCGAATGTTGAGTAGGCATTGGGGTCAGGAATTCGTTGCCGCGTCTGCGGGTGAGCAAACTGAGAGAATTCAGCAAACTCGTTGCGTCGCCCATCACATACAGCATTGGCCAGATCGGCGCGGTAATCGGAGAAGAACAGGAACGGACGTCTTGAACCCCATTCCTCACCCATGAACAGCAGCGGCACCATGGGGCACAGCAGTAAGAGCACTGTGGCGGCCTTCAGCGCGTCTGTGTCGGTAATATTGACTAGGCGTTCGCCGAAGGCACGGTTGCCGATTTGGTCGTGGTTCTGCAGGAACAAGACGAAGGCATGCGGCGGTAGGTGCCCGCTGGGCTCACCGCGCGGATGGCCATGCCGGTTGGATTGCCCTTGGTAGACAAAGCCCTGTTCCAGGCAAGTCGCCAGCTTCTGCGTAGGGGTTACCGCGTAGTCGGCGTAATAGCTTTCCTGTTCATCTGTCAGAAGGTGGTGCAGGGTGTTATGCCCATCGTCATTCCATTGCGCAGTGAAGCCGTTGCTCAACAGGCTGGCGCTGTTGTTCTCGTTTTCCAGCACCAGATGCACGTGGCGCGATTTGGGTACGGCATGACGGACGCGTGCCGCTAGCTCCAGCAGAAACTCATCATCGTCAATGGCATGGACCGCATCCAGGCGCAAACCATCGATGCGGTAGTCCAATAGCCACATCAAGGCATTTTCATAGAAGAACTCCCGCACTGGCGCTTGGCGAAAGTCGATGGCCGCCCCCCAAGGCGTTACTCGGTCCTCGCGGAAAAAACTGTTGGCATATGAACCGAGGTAATTACCCTCCGGGCCGAAGTGGTTATAAACCACGTCGAGAAATACCATCAGCCCGAAATCGTGCGCCTTGTCGATAAGGTGCTTGAGCTGCTCGGGGGTGCCATAGCTGGAGGCCGGGGCAAAAGGCAGGACGCCGTCATAACCCCAATTGCGCTGACCTGGGAATGCTCCAATAGGCATCATCTGCAATACCGTGACACCCAGTTCGGCGAGGTGCGGAAGATGTGCTTCGACCTGCTGAAAGCCCCCGAACAGACCCACATGCAGCTCGTAGATCACCGCTTCACGCCAGGGCCTGCCCTGCCAGTTAGACTGACGCCAGGTGTATGCCGCATGGTCCACCACGCGACTGAAGCCATTCACATCGCCTGCCTGTTGGCGCGAGGCGGGATCGGGTACACGCAGGTGGTCATTGATTACGAAGCGGTAGCAAGTGCCAGGCGGGCAGGCCAGATCGAGGCTGTACCAGCCGTTTTCCTTGGCCTGCATAGGCTGCGGTGCCCGTCCCTGGAGCTCCACTGCTACGCGGCTACATGAGGGAGCCCATAGGGTGAAGCGGGTATGCGCATCGTCTAGCCGCTGGGCTCCGTGACTGTACATCAAGGTAATTCCGCCGCGGCGTGGACCTCGTTCAGCAATTGCCGATAGAGGCGGTCATAGGGCTTCACCGACTGTTGCCATAACAAGGGGGCACGCATCGCCCGGCAGCGCATGGCATTAAGCAGCTCGGGGTGTTGATAAATGCTGAGTGCACGGCGTATGGCACCTTGATAGCTATCCACACTGGCCTCGTTAAATAGAAAACCGGTCACGCCATCTTCGATGGTGTCGGCCAAGCCGCCGGTACGTCGGGCAATAGGTAACGAAGCGAAACGCTGGGCATACATCTGGCTGAGGCCGCACGGTTCGAAACGTGAAGGCATCAGTAGAAAGTCGCTGCCCGCGAATATCCGTCGGGCATCTGTTTCGTTAAATCCGATATGCACGCCCACACGGCCGGGATAACGTCTGGCCAGTTCTTCCATGGCCGTTTCCAGCTCCGCCTCACCGCGCCCGATTACCGCTAGACGGCCGCCGTTATTAACGATTTGATCGGCAATCTGTAATGTCAGGTCTATGCCTTTCTGCTGGACCAGGCGGGAAACCACGCCAAACAGCGGGCCGTCTGACGCTAAGCCAAAAAGCTGTTCGACATAGGCTGCGTTGGCCTGTTTGCCCTGCCATTGGTCCATGCTGAAACCTTGAACCAGGTGAGGGTCGCTGGCGGGCTCCCAGGTCGCGTCGATACCGTTAATGATGCCGCTGAGCTGACCTGCCTTCACCTTCGCCTGGAGCATGCCTTCCAGTCCGCAGCCGAAGTCTGCGGTGGTGATTTCCTGAGCATAGGTATGGCTTACCGTCGTGACATGGTTGGCATAGCAGATGCCGGCCTTGAGAAACGACAATTTTCCGTAAAACTCCATCCCCTCCATGCCGCAGGCATCGGCCGGAATGGCTAACTCAGCGCTGCACTGCATGTCACAAATACCTTGATAGGCCAGGTTGTGAATGGTTAGCAGGCTGGGGACTTTGGCCTTGCGCCACGTCATGTAAGCGGGGGCCATGGCGGCCGGCCAGTCATTGGCGTGAACCAGCTCGGGGCGCCAATGGATACCGGCTTGCCCCATCGCTATCTCCGCAGCAGCCAGGCCGAGACTTGCGAAACGGATATGGTTATCCGGCCAGTCGTGGCCCTGTGGATCGCCATAAGGTGACCCCGTACGGTCAAAGAGTGCGGGGTGAAGGAGAACGTAGACAATTAAACCATCGGCGAGGTCGAGACGACCAATCTTGCAAGCAGGCAGCGCAGCAAGGCCTTTTATGTGGCCAACAATTCGCAGCGTGCGGCCGCTTTCAAGGACTTGGCGGTATCCGGGGATCAGCACGCGAATATCATGTTGCGCCGACAGCGCACGTGGTAAAGCGGCCGAAACGTCGCCCAGGCCACCCACCTTGATGAGGTCGGCAAATTCCGAGGTTACGAAAAGAATCCGTCTCTTCGGTGGCTGCAGACTCTCTAAATGCAAAGTTGGCTGAACTGAGGCTGGGATCATGGCATGAAAATGAGTTCTGGCGATTGCTGCAGCATTTCCCATGTCTATCTCCAGTAGTCCGTTGTATTGAAACGTTGCTCTGCCGTTGACCGGCCCTCGCGGAACAAGGGCAATCGCCACATCGCTGTGCTCTGGCGCAATCGCGGTGTCAGCTGTTCGCCCCCACCCTATTGATGACGGGGGGCTTGGCAAAAAAGTTCGACTTATTTGTATCCGCGACGAGCGGTTTTGCGGCCCACGTTTCATTGAGGGCGAGCCGCTCAACAGGCTGCCCTGAGCAAAGCGGCAAGGCCTCTATATAACGGGCCACGGGCTTCCACTCAGAGCAGACGCTGCTATACGAGAGCGCCGAGATCAGTCGTCGGGAATCTGCGCGTTGATCTGCTCGGCCATTTGCAGGTGGTGCTGCAATTTAGGCAGGGTTTCTTTGGCAAAAGCCGCGATCTGCTCGTCCTCGGATTTGCTGGCGCGATTAAACAAGTCAATGGTTTGCTTGTGAGCCATTACCTGGTTGTTCATATAGGCCTTGTCGAACGAATCCTCATCGCGAAGCTTGAGAATCAGTGCCTTGGCCTGGTTGATCAGCTCGGCATCATCTGAAACCTCAAGCTCTTTCTGGGATGCCAGCTTGCCCAGGGTTAAATTGGCTTTGCTGTGATCATCGATCATGGTTTGCGCGAAGTTCTTTATGTCTTGGTTTGAGGCTTTTTCAAGCGCCAGCTTGGCGGTTTCGATTTCCGCAATGCCTTTGGCTGAGGCTTCTTCAACGAAGTCTTCCGCGCTGATTGGGGCGGTTTGATCAGCCGAGTGAGCGGCGTTAGCCAGGCAAAACGCGAAAGCCGCAACCGCTAACAATGACAGGGATCTGAATGGGTGCATGGTGAGTCCTCCTGTGGGTGTTCACTGCGGTAGAGGCACGACCTGAAAACGAAGTTCAGAGAAAAATTCGATCCGCGCACACGCCAGGAAAAACGTCGCCACTCGGCTGCCAGATTGCTGGCTGACTGAAGAAAAAATTCTGTTCGAACTTAGCGCCAAGGGGCGTTCTCCAAATTTGCAGTGTGCTGTGACGCGCTCTGCAGAAAATAAGGAGCTGCCCTGATGAAAGACAAATCTGTGCAAGACACTTCCACCAGCCAACTGGCGGGAACCGACACCCTTGATCGCGGTAATCGCAACGCCAAGCTCGATCAACTCGACGCCTTCCGCGAAGACGCAACCGGCGAGGCGCTGACAACCAACACCGGCACCCGTATTGCGGATAACCAGAACAGCCTGCGGGCGGGGGAGCGTGGCCCCTCGTTGCTGGAAGATTTCATCCTGCGGGAAAAAATTACGCATTTTGACCATGAGCGAATCCCTGAGCGCGTGGTGCATGCGCGCGGCGCTGCTGCTCATGGTTATTTTGAGGTGACTGATCCTGTAGAGGACCTCACCTGCGCCTCTTTCTTACGTGAGGCAGGTAAACGCACCCCGGTTTTCGTGCGCTTTTCCACCGTGCAGGGACCCAGAGGCTCCGCAGATACAGTCCGTGACGTGCGCGGGTTCGCCGTAAAGTTTTACACCGATGAGGGCAACTTCGATCTGGTCGGTAATAACATGCCGGTGTTCTTCATTCAGGACGCCATCAAGTTTCCGGACTTCGTACATGCCGTCAAACCTGAACCACATAACGAAATCCCTACCGGGGCTTCGGCTCACGATACTTTCTGGGATTTTGTTTCTCTGACCCCTGAGTCGGCACATATGGTGCTCTGGGTCATGTCTGATCGGGCGATTCCAATTGCCTATCGCGCGATGCAGGGCTTCGGTGTGCACAGCTTCCGGTTGGTCAATGCCGAGGGCGAGAGCCAGCTGGTGAAGTTTCACTGGCGGCCCAAGGCCGGAGTTTGTTCCCTGGTGTGGGATGAAGCGCAGAAGCTGGCAGGCAAGGACCCGGACTTCAATCGGCGCGGTTTGTGGGAAGACATCGAAAACGGCAATTACCCTGAGTGGGAACTGGGCCTTCAGGTAATGGACGAAGCGGACCAGCAACGCTTCGGCTTTGACCTGCTCGACCCAACCAAGCTGGTGCCCGAGGAATTGGTACCGGTACGCATTGTGGGGCGTATGGTACTTAACCGTAACCCGGATAATTTTTTTGCTGAGACCGAACAGGCGGCATTCCATGTGGGCAACATCGTGCCGGGCATCGACTTCAGCAATGATCCGTTAATGCAGGGACGCTTATTTTCTTATACCGATACACAGCTGTTGCGCCTCGGCGGGCCCAACTTCAACGAGCTGCCGATCAACCGACCACTTTGCCCCTTTCACAACAACCAACGTGATGCGCCGCACCGGCAGCAGATCAACCGGGGCAGAGCGTCCTACGAGCCAAACTCGATTGATGGCAACTGGCCGCGCGAAACGCCGCCTGCGGCGCAGCAAGGTGGATTCCGTTCATATCCCGAACCGACCCAGGGCAACAAGGTACGTGTGCGCTCGGCCAGCTTTGCTGACCACTTCTCCCAGGCCACGCTGTTCTGGCGCAGCATGAGCCCCCCGGAGCAGGAACACATCATCGCCGCCTATAGTTTCGAACTGTCGAAAGTGGAGCGCCCGCATATCCGCGAGCGGCAGGTGAAGGACATCCTGCAGAATATTGACCCGGTCCTGGCCAGCCGTGTCGCTGAAAACCTTGGTTTGGAGTTACCCGCCAGCACCGCAGGCGCACCCCAGAAAAGCTCACCGGCACTGAGTCAGGCCAATTTGTTGCCCGGCGACATTAAAGGGCGTCGCGTGGCTATTGTGCTTGCGCCGAGCTGCGATGCTGATGAGGTTGCGAGCCTGATGCATGCCCTGAAAAGCGCGGGAGCCTTTGCCAAACTGATAGGGCCGTCCCTGGCCCCGGTCAAAGCGAGCAATGGCATGCCGTTGCAACCTAACGGCACGTTCGCCACCGATCCCTCGATTACCGTGGATGCTGTTTTTGTACCTCGGGGCGCCGAGGTCGTACAGGTTCTGCTGCAGAACGGAACTGCTAGCCACTACCTGCTGGAGGCATACAAACACTTGAAACCGCTTGCCTTCAGCGGGGAGTCCGCAGGACTAGCCTCCGCTCTTGGGCTTAAGGAGGATGCCGGGCTTGTGGTCGGTGATAGCTTTGATCCACTGTTCACCAGCTTCGAAGCTGCACTTAAACAGCATCGTATCTGGGCCCGAGAGAAGCATGCCGAGCAGATTCCAGCCTAAGCAGGGTAGTCAGTCGAACAATTGACCGCTCCAGTAGTCATGGCCGCGCATAGCGCGGCCGGGCTACACCCATATAACGCGGCTGCTATCAAACGGCTGTTGGCGGGTCGAACAGCAGGGCCAGCTTCAGGCGTTTGGGCAGTTTGGCCACCACCAACTGATGGGAGCGCGTCAGCAGCTCGCGCAGTTCACCATCGCTCAGCGGGTAAGGCGCGGCCATGCTGATCCAGCGTGCACGGGCGAGATATGGGGCAGGGCGGATGCCCGGGCGGTCGCAATAGCCGAGAAACAAGTCGGCATCGACCTTGAAGGCCAGGCCGTCATGGCTACCCAGATGGAACAAGGCAAACATCTTGCTCTCGGCAACCGAGAACACCCTCACGCCACCCCATTTGATGTCCTCTCGGGCACCCGGCAGGCTTAGGCAGAACGCGGCAATTTGCTCGATGGTCATACCCGGCAAGCTCCTGTTTTATTCCCGGTAGAAAACCTGCACCAGATGGTAGCCAAACTGGCTTTTCACCGGGCCGTGGACTTCACGTACCGGTTTTTTGAAGATCACCTGATCGATAGCTCGCACCATCTGTCCAGGGCGCACCTCACCCAGGTCACCGCCTTTCTTGCCGGAGGGGCAGGTCGAGTATTTGCGCGCCAGCACGTCAAACGCCTCGCCGGCGGCAATGCGTTTTTTCAGCGCGGCAGCTTCTGCTTCGGTTTTCACCAGAATATGGCGGGCCATTGCCTTAGGCATGACGGGCTCCTCGGATTTCAAGGGGCGTATTGTGCCAGTATTATCAGCCGCTTAGCGCCTAAAAGCCGGCTCAATGCGCTGCTGCGCGTCGGCCCTGCGGCGTTAAGAACAGGCTCGGATGCGAGCCCAGTCGGAATGCTTATGTACAAAAGTACACTCCGCTTGATTCGCTGCGCTCATCCTACGGGTCAGCCATTGGCTGTTACTCCGCTGCGCTGCGTTTCTCGCCTGTTCTTGCCTTGCAGGACTCTAGCTCGCGAGCCCTTGAGCGCGCTCTGGCACGATCGCTTCCGATTTTCTCGGGAGAGATGCGTAATCTTGGCCTAACGTAATAAATCCAACTCGCGGGAAATCTCGTTATGGACCTCAATGCCATGCTGAAAATCCTGTCCAGTCAGGACGGGTCCGACCTTTATCTTTCTACTGGCGCGCCGCCCTGCGCCAAGTTCAATGGCGTGCTCAAGGCGCTCAGCGCCGAGCCACTCAAGGCCGGGGAAGTGGCGGCCATTGCCGATTCGGTGATGGACAGCGCGCAACGGGAGGAATTCGAACGTGAGCTGGAGATGAACCTGGCGATTTCCATTCCCAGCGTCGGGCGTTTTCGTATCAACATCTTCAAGCAGCGCAACGAAGTGTCGATCGTTGCGCGCAATATCAAGATGGATATTCCCAAGTTTGAAGACCTCAAACTGCCGGAAGTGCTGCTCAAGACGGTGATGGAAAAACGCGGGCTGGTGCTGTTTGTCGGTGGTACCGGCTCTGGCAAGTCGACTTCCCTGGCGGCGCTGATCGACTACCGCAACCGCAACAGCGGCGGCCATATCATCACCATTGAGGACCCAGTGGAATATGTACACAAGCACAAGAAGTCGATCATCAATCAGCGTGAGGTCGGGGTAGATACCCGCAGCTTTCACGCTGCGCTGAAAAACACCCTGCGCCAGGCCCCGGACGTGATCCTGATCGGTGAAATCCGTGACCGCGAAACCATGGAGCATGCCCTGGCCTTCGCCGACACTGGCCACTTGGCGATCTCCACGTTGCATGCGAACAACGCCAACCAGGCGCTGGATCGCATCATCAACTTCTTCCCGGAAGACCGCCGCCCACAGCTGCTCAACGACCTGGGCAACAACCTCAAAGCGTTCGTCTCCCAGCGCCTGGTCAAAACCATCGACGGCAAGCGCCGGGCGGCGGTGGAAGTGCTATTGGGTACGCCAACCATCCGTGATTTGATCAAGCGTAACGAGTTTCACGAGATCAAAGAGATCATGGAAAAGTCGAAGAACCTTGGCATGCAGACCTTCGATCAAGCACTGATCGACCTGGTAAACGATGGTTCGATTGATGAAGAAGAAGCGGTGAAAAACGCCGATTCGGCAAACAACGTGCGGCTCAAGCTAAAACTTTATCGCGAGAACCCAGCCGCCCCGGTGCAGGCCGCAGCGGCGCCAACACCGGCGCCCGTTGCTGCCGCTCCGCGCCCGGCAGCGCCTGCTGCTTCGGCCGGTGAATGGGGGTTGGAGTTGAAGCTGGAAGATATTGAAGAAGAGCAGTTGCCAGAGGACCCAGGGCGCAAAGGCATTTGATCACTAGCACCAACAAGTTTGTGCGCCGGGCGGCGGGTTTGGTTGCTTTAATTCCGTAATTCGGCCAGGTCGCGGTACAACTCCAGCGCCTGCGGGTTGGCCAGAGCGTCAGTGTTTTTCACCGGTTTACCGTGCACAACGTTGCGCACCGCCAACTCGACGATTTTGCCGCTGATGGTGCGTGGAATATCCGCTACAGGGATGATTCTGGCTGGCACATGGCGTTGTGTGGTGTTGGCGCGGATCACCTGCCGAATCTGCGCTTGCAGCGCCTCGCTCAGTTCGACGCCCTCGCGCAGGCGCACAAACAGCACCACGCGCACGTCATCCTCCCATTCCTGGCCTATAGCGATGGACTCCAGTACGTCTTCGACCTTTTCTACCTGGCGGTAGATTTCGGCGGTGCCAATACGTACGCCGCCGGGGTTGAGTACGGCATCCGAACGGCCATGTATCACCAGACCGCCGTGTTCGGTGATCTCGGCGTAGTCGCCGTGGGCCCAGATGCCGGCGAAGGTATCGAAGTAGGCCGCCTGGAACTTGCTGCCATCCTCATCCCTCCAGAAGCCAATCGGCATTGACGGGAAATGCGTCGCGCAGACCAGCTCGCCTTTTCCGCCTGTCAACGGTTGGCCGGCGTCATTCCATACCTGCACATCCATGCCTAAACCCTTGCACTGCAACTCACCGCGCCACACTGGCAGCACTGGGTTACCCAGGGCGAAGCAGGAGACGATATCGGTGCCGCCAGAGATCGACGACAAACAAAGATCGGCTTTGATCTCGCGGTAGACGTACTCGAAGCTCTCGTGGGACAGCGGCGAGCCGGTCGACAGAATGGCCTTGAGCCGTTGCAGCCTGTGCGTGCTGCCCGGCTTGGCACCTGCCTTCTCCAGAGCAGCGAGAAATTTGGCGCTGGTGCCGAAGATGCTGATGTTCTCCGCATCGATCAGATCGATCAGGCGCTCGGCACCGGGGTGGAAGGGCGAGCCGTCAAACAGCACCAGAGTGGCGCCCAGGGCCAGGCCCGAGACCAGCCAGTTCCACATCATCCAGCCGCAGGTGGTGTAGTAGAACAGCGTGTCGTCGGCATGCAGATCGGTGTGCAGGCCGAGTTCCTTGACGTGCTGTAACAGGGTGCCGCCAGTGCCATGCACGATGCACTTGGGTACGCCGGTGGTGCCGCTGGAGTAGAGGATATACAGCGGGTGATCGAACGGAACCTGGGTGAACTCGGGCTCGCCGCCGGCCTGGTAGAAGTCCTGCCACAGCGCGACCTTGGCCGCCGAGTGGAAGTCTGCGACTTTGGCCTGGGCATTGGAGTAGGGCACCACAATCAGCTGTTCGAGTGAGGGCAGACGTTCGAGGATTTCATTGAGTTTGGCGCTTAGATCGAGAGTCTTACCGGCGTAGCGGTAGCCGGCGGCGGCGATCAGT
Source organism: Pseudomonas sp. EA_35y_Pfl2_R111 (assembly GCF_963970955.1). Classification (NCBI taxonomy): domain Bacteria; kingdom Pseudomonadati; phylum Pseudomonadota; class Gammaproteobacteria; order Pseudomonadales; family Pseudomonadaceae; genus Pseudomonas; species Pseudomonas sp. EA_35y_Pfl2_R111. Next base: position 47,584 of record NZ_CAXAOM010000002.1, read on the forward strand.
ACCTTGGGTTCGATCTGGCCGAAGCGGTCGATCACGCCTTGGGTGCCAAAATCCGGCGAACAGCTCGACCAAGTGGCACCAAGGCTGCTGGCGGCGAGCATGCCGACCAGGGTTTGCCACGTATTAGGCATAAAAGCGGCTACGCGATCGCCAATACCTACGCCGGCCTCGCGCAGGCTACGTTGCAGACCGGCGACATGGGCGGCCAGCTCCGCATAGCTCAGCTGTTCGCGGCTGCCATCTTCGCCAATAGCGATCAGGGCCGGGTGGTTATCGCGGCGGCGCAACAAGTGTTCGGCAAAGTTCAGCGTCGCGCCAGGAAACCAGTGGGCGCTGGGCATGGCGCTGCCTTCTTGCAGCACTGCCTCGGGCTGGGCACTAAAGCGGATCTCGAAGAACTCGACAATCGCCCGCCAGAAGGCCTCACGCTGCGCCACGCTCCAGGCATGCAAGGCTGGATAGTCGGCCAGTTGCAGGCTGTGGCGCTGATTGACGAAGCGGCGGAAGCTGTCCATCCGGGTGGCGGCGATACGTTCCTTGGAGGGGGTCCACAAGGGCTGTTGCATGTCGATTCCTCATTCGGCAGGTGCCGTAATTCTTGTTATGCCGAGCTGTTGCGCCTGGCCGATGGCACGCTAGCCTACTGGTAGCTGGAACCCTTGACCTGCAGCGGCCCTTATTGCTCGGCGGCCGACCTGGCAGCTGTTGTAGCGGTTTTGCACCGTAGGCAGGGCCGGCACGCGGCATCTGGGGCTCGGGCTTTACAGGCTGTAAACAAAGCCTGACGGCAGTAGTTTTCCTCGCCCGATGCAGCTCGGTTTAGGCGCTGGCCAGCCGCGCCCGCGCAACACGCGAGCCATTGGGCTTATCCAGCACCGCGCAAATGCGCTGGCCAGCGGCGATCAGGCAGCCCATATCAATACCGGTTTCGATACCCAGACCCTCAAGCAGGTACAGCACATCTTCGGTTGCGACGTTGCCGGTGGCGCCTTTGGCGTAAGGGCAGCCACCGAGGCCCGCGACCGAGCTGTCGAATACACTGATGCCTTCCAGGAGGCTTGCGTAGATATTGGCCAAAGCTTGGCCGTAGGTATCGTGGAAGTGCCCGGCCAACAGGTTGCGTGGCACCTCTCGGCCGACCACGTTGAACAGGTGACGGGTAGCTCCGGCAGTGCCGGCCCCTATCGTGTCGCCCAGGGAAACCTCGTAGCAGCCCATGGCATACAGCTCACGGGCCACGCTGGCGACTTGCTCGGGTGGCACAGAACCGTCATACGGGCAGCCCAACACACAGGAAACATATCCGCGCACGCGGATGCCATGCTGCTTGGCGGCGTCCATCACCGGGACAAAACGTTCCAGGCTCTCGCTGATCGAGCAGTTGATATTCTTCTGTGAGAAGGCTTCTGAAGCCGCGGCAAACACTGCCACTTCGCGTACGCCCGCTTCCAGCGCCCCTTCAAAACCTTTCAGATTGGGGGCCAGCGCCGCGTAGACGATGCCTGGTAGTTGCTGGATTTGCGCAAACACCTCGGCACTTCCCGCCATCTGCGGCACCCACTTGGGCGAGACAAAGCTGCCCACCTCGATATAGCCCAAGCCTGCGGCAGACAGGTCATCGACCAGACGCACCTTGTCGGCCACGCTGATCGGCTGCTTCTCATTCTGCAAACCGTCGCGCGGGCCAACTTCGACCAGGCGGACTTGTTTGGGTAGGTTCATCGTTGCCTCGTTGTTCTCGGTGATGGGTATCGCGTTGCTCAACCCATCCTACGTAGCTTGAAGTTCGGGTAGTTGTAGGGTGGATGTCGCTTTATACATCCACCATGACCATTCGCTGTGAGTGCCTTGGTGGACATAAAAAGCGATGTCCACCCTACGCGTCATTATCCCGTAGGGTGGATGGCGTTTTTCCCATCCACCATTTGGTGGTAAACGCTGCGGGGTTTATCAACCCTACGCGCTGGCTTCTTCAAGCTCCACCAGCACTGCGCCTTCGCTAACCATTTCTCCTTCGCTGCAATGCAGCGCCTTGACGGTGCCGGCATGCGGCGCGCGGATGCTGTGTTCCATCTTCATCGCCTCCAGCACCACCAGCGCAGTACCGGCTTCGACCTGCTGGCCGGCCTCGACCAGCACCCGTACGATACTGCCGTTCATCGGAGCGGTGAGGCCGCCGTGATGCTGATGGCTGGCTTCGACTTCGGCAATCGGGTCGACGCGCTGGATACTGCGCAGCTCACCGGCATAGTGCAGATACAGGGTATCGCCGCGGCGAATCGCCAGATGCTGTTGACGCAGGCCGTCGCACTCAATCTGCAGGACCTCGCCTTGCAGCTGTACGGTGGAAGCCGAGGAATGACGCAGACGAATTACCTGGCGTTCGCTCTGGCAGGCCAGGTGCAGGTCGGTTTCCGCCGGCAGCCCTAAACGCAGGCCGTTATTGCGCGACCAGGGCGAGTGATAGTCGTCGTGGCGCTGCAGCGGCGCTTCGCTTTGCACAAAGGCTTCGGCTGCCAGTTGCCAGAACTCGGGCGGTAACTCGGTTACCGGAGGCAGAAGCTGCGCCTCGTGGCGCGGAATAAAGCCGGTATCCAGCTCGGCATTGGCAAAAGCCGGGTGGGCCAGCACGCGGGTGAGAAAGGCCAGGTTGGTTTTGACCCCGCCCACGCAGGTTTCCTTAAGCATGGCCAGCAGGCGCAGGCGTGCTTCCTCGCGGTTTTCGCCCCAGGCGATCAGTTTTCCGAGCATGGGGTCATAGAAGGGCGAGACTTCATCGCCTTCGCTGACCCCGCTGTCTACCCGGCGGCCAGGTCCAGCTGCCGCTTCGCGATACAGCGCCAGGGTGCCGGTGGCAGGCAGGAAGTCGTTGTCCGGATCTTCCGCATACAGCCGCACCTCGATGGCATGGCCAATCAGCGGCACTTGCTCTTGGCTGATCGGCAGCGCTTCGCCACGGGCTACGCGGATTTGCCAGGCAACGAGGTCGAGGCCGGTGATCAGCTCGGTCACCGGGTGTTCAACTTGCAGGCGGGTGTTCATCTCCATAAAGAAGAAGTCGCCGCGCTCATCCAGCAGAAATTCCACGGTACCGGCGCCGACATAGCCGATGGCTTGTGCCGCCTTGACCGCAGCCTCGCCCATGGCGCGACGAAGATCGGCTGACAGACCCGGAGCAGGGGCTTCTTCGACGACCTTCTGGTGACGGCGCTGGATCGAGCAATCGCGTTCATTCAGGTACAGGCAGTTGCCATGCGAGTCGGCAAAGACCTGGATTTCCACATGGCGCGGCTTGAGTACGTATTTTTCCACCAGCATGCGCGAGTCGCCGAACGACGACTGCGCCTCGCGCTGAGCGCTGGCCAGGGCCTCGGCCAGTTCGCTTTCGCGCTCGACCACCTTCATGCCCTTGCCACCGCCACCGGCCGCAGCCTTGAGCAGCACCGGGTAGCCGATTGCGTTCGAGGCGGCGCGGAAAGTTTCCACATCCTGCGCTTCGCCGTGATAGCCCGGCACCAGCGGCACGCCGGCGGCGTCCATTAGCGCCTTGGCGGCAGATTTGCTGCCCATGGCGTCGATGGCCGATGCGGGCGGGCCGAGAAAGATCAGGCCGGCGGCTTCGATGGCGCGGGCAAAGCCGGCGTTTTCCGAAAGAAAGCCATAGCCGGGATGGATCGCCTGGGCACCGCTGGCCTTGGCCGCAGCAATCAGTGCGTCAATCCGCAGGTAGCTGTCTGCCGGCTTGGCACCGCCAAGATTCACCGCCAGATCGGCTTCGCGCACGTGGCGGGCGTTGGCGTCGATGGCGCTGTGTACTGCTACGGTCTGGATACCCATTGCTTTGGCCGTGCGCATTACCCGGCAGGCGATTTCGCCACGGTTGGCCACCAGCAGGGTGTCGATAGGCTTGAGACTCATGCTTGTGGCTCCTGCCATGCGGGTTTGCGTTTATCCAGGAAGGCGCGCAGACCTTCCTGACCTTCGGGGCTGACGCGGATACGGGCAATGGCGTTCTCGGTATAACGGCGCAGCGCCGGAGTCAGCACGCCGCTGCCGACTTCGCGCAGCAGATCCTTGCTGGCAAGCATCGCCTGCGGGCTATTAAGCAGCAGGGTGTCGACCCACTCGGCCACAGCCTGCTCTAGAGCGTCGGCGGCATAGCATTCGGCAAACAGCCCCAACTCCTGCGCCCGCTCACCGCTAAAGCGCTCGGCCGTCAGGGCGTAACGGCGCGCAGCGCGTTCGCCAATCGCCTGCACGACAAAGGGGCTGATCACCGCCGGCGCCAGACCGATACGTACCTCGGACAGGCACAGCTGGGCGTCAACGCTGCCGATGGCCATATCGCAGCAGCTGATCAAACCCAGCGCACCGCCAAAGGCCGCGCCTTGCACCACGGCCAGGGTCGGGATCTTCAGCTGATACAGGTTGTGCATCAGTTCGGCCAGTTCGCGGGAGTCGGCGAGGTTAGCGGTGTAGTCCAGGGTCGCCGCGTGCTGCATCCAGGCCAGGTCGGCGCCGGCGGAGAAGTGCTTGCCGCGACCGCGCAGCAGCAGGAAACGCAGGGTTTTGTCAGCCATTACCGCGTCGAGGGCGAGAATCAGCTCGCGGATCATCTCGGCGTTAAAGGCGTTGTTCTTGTCCGCACGGTTGAGCCAGAGGGTGGCAAAGCCGCGTGGGTCTTTCTCAAGATGGAGGGTGTTGAAGTCAGTCATCACTCTGTCCTTGGGTAGGGTGGAAGGCGTTTTTTTCTTCCACCTTGAGTCATCCAGTCGGTGGATGGGTGAAGCGTCATCCACCCTACGGTTACATACGGAATACGCCGAACTGAGTCGGCTCGATTGGCGCGTTAAGGCTGGCGGATAGCGCCAGGCCCAAGATGTCGCGGGTTTGCGCCGGGTCGATAACACCGTCATCCCACAGGCGGGCGCTGGAGTAGTAAGGGTGGCCTTGGCGCTCGTACTGTTCGAGGATCGGCTGCTTGAGCTTGGCTTCATCTTCGGCAGAGAAGCTCTGCCCGGCGCGAGCGGCCTGTTCGTGTTTGACCTGCACCAGCACGCCTGCGGCCTGTTCAGCACCCATTACACCGATGCGCGCGTTTGGCCACATCCACAAAAAGCGTGGATCGTAGGCGCGGCCGCACATGCCGTAGTTACCGGCGCCGAAGCTGCCGCCGATGATCACGGTGAATTTCGGCACCTTGGCGCAGGCCACGGCGTTGACCAGCTTGGCGCCGTGCTTGGCGATGCCGCCGGCTTCGTACTTCTGCCCGACCATAAAGCCGGTGATGTTCTGCAGGAACAGCAGCGGAATGCCGCGCTGGCAGGCCAGCTCGATAAAGTGCGCGCCTTTCTGCGCGGATTCGGCGAACAAAATCCCGTTATTGGCGAGGATCGCCACTGGATAGCCGTGGATATGCGCAAAGCCGCAAACCAGGGTGGCGCCAAACAGCGCCTTGAATTCATCGAATACGCTGCCATCGACAGTGCGGGCGATTACTTCACGCACATCGAACGGCTGCTTGGCGTCCGCCGGAATCACCCCGTACAGCTCTTCGCTGTTGTATAGCGGATTGATCGGCGCACGGTTGTTCAGCACGCCGAGCTTGCGCCAGTTCAAATTGGCGATTGAGCGGCGGGCCAGGGCCAGGGCATGTTCGTCGTTGTCGGCGTAATGGTCGGCCACACCGCTGGTTTTGCAGTGCACATCGGCGCCGCCGAGGTCTTCGGCACTGACCACTTCACCGGTGGCGGCTTTCACCAGTGGCGGACCGGCGAGGAATATCGTGGCCTGGTTGCGCACCATGATGGCTTCATCGGCCATGGCCGGCACATAAGCGCCACCAGCGGTGCAGGAGCCCATGACCACGGCGATCTGCGGGATGCCCATGGCCGACATATTGGCCTGATTGAAGAAGATCCGACCGAAGTGCTCGCGGTCCGGAAACACCTCATCCTGGCGCGGCAGGTTGGCGCCGCCGGAGTCCACCAGGTAGATGCACGGCAGACGGTTCTGCTGAGCAATAGTCTGCGCGCGCAGGTGCTTTTTCACAGTCAGCGGGTAGTAGCTGCCGCCTTTTACCGTGGCGTCGTTGGCCACGATCATGCATTCCACACCCTCGACCCGACCGATACCGGCCACTACGCCTGCCGCAGGCACCTCTTCGCCGTACACCTCATGGGCGGCCAGCTGGCCAATTTCGAGGAAGGGCGAGCCGATATCCAGCAAGCGGTTGATCCGTTCACGTGGCAGCAATTTGCCGCGCGAGGTGTGACGTTCCTGAGCCTTGGCCCCGCCGCCTTCGTGAACGCGGGCGAGCAGGGCACGCAGGTCGTTAACCTGGGTAAGCATCGCCGCGCTATTGGCGTCGAACTCCGGCGAACGGGTGTTTATCTGGGTGTGCAGAATGGCCATTTACTCGGCTCCGGTAGCGTAAACCGTAGGGTGGATGACGCTTTTTTTCATCCACCAGCTTTGGTGGAAAACGCTTCGCGGTTTTCCACCCTACGTGAGGCAAACGCCTTATTTCGTCTCGTTGAACAGTTCGCGGCCGATTAGCATGCGGCGGATCTCACTGGTGCCGGCGCCGATCTCGTAGAGCTTGGCGTCGCGCAGCAAACGGCCGGCCGGGTATTCGTTGGTGTAGCCGTTGCCGCCAAGCAGCTGGATGGTGTCCAGGGCCATCTTGGTGGCCATTTCTGCGGTGTAAAGGATCACTGCGGCGGCGTCCTTGCGCGATTCCTCGCCACGGTCGCAGGCCTTGGCGACGTTGTAGAGGTAGGACTTGGAGGCGTTCATACCGGCGTACATATCGGCCAGCTTGCCTTGTACCAACTGGAACTCACCGATCGACTGCTTGAACTGCTGGCGTTCGTGCACGTAGGGCAGCACCACGTCCATGCAGGCACTCATGATTCCGGTCGGGCCGCCGGAGAGCACGGTGCGCTCGTAGTCCAGGCCGCTCATCAGCACGCGTACACCACCGCCTTCGACGCCGAGGATGTTCTCTTCTGGCACTTCGCAGTCCTCGAACACCAGTTCGCAGGTGTTGGAGCCGCGCATGCCCAGCTTGTCCAGCTTCTGGTGGCGGGAAAAGCCCTTGTAGTCACGTTCGACGATAAACGCGGTCATGCCGCGTGAGCCGGCGCTGATATCGGTCTTGGCATAGATCACGTAGGTGTGGGCGTCGGGGCCGTTGGTGATCCACATCTTGTTGCCGTTGAGCACGTAGCGGTCGCCGCGTTTCTCGGCGCGCAGCTTCATAGATACCACGTCGGAGCCGGCGTTCGGCTCGCTCATGGCCAGGGCGCCGATGTGTTCGCCGGAGCACAGCTTGGGCAGGTACTTGGCCTTCTGCTCGTGGGTGCCGTTCTTGCGGATCTGGTTGAGGCACAGGTTGGAGTGCGCGCCGTAAGACAGGCCGACCGAGGCCGAGGCGCGGCTGATCTCTTCCATCGCCACCACATGGGCCAGGTAACCCATGTTGGTGCCGCCGTATTCCTCTTCCACGGTCATGCCGAGCAGGCCCATGTCGCCGAACTTGCGCCACATGTCCATGGGGAACTCGTTGTCGCGGTCGATCTGCGCGGCACGCGGTGCCAGCTCGGCCTGTGAGAACTGATACACCGAGTCGCGCAGCATATCGATGGTCTCGCCGAGACCGAAGTTGAGGGATGGGTAGCTCATGGTTCCACCTGTAATTGTTCGAATTAAGTTCAGGAGATAACAGATTGTTTTGTATCAGTTTCAGCCAGGGCTGCCAGGCAGCGCTCTTCGGCGGTATCCAGCTCAAGTTGCATCTGTTCGATATCCAGTAGCTGCTGCTGCAGCTGGGCGCGGCGCTCGGCGATCTTGGCCATAAAGGTGTGCAGCTGTTTGTGATTGCCATGCACCGGGTCGTACAGCTCGATCAGTTCCTTGCACTCGGCCAGGGAGAAACCGATGCGCTTGCCGCGCAGGATCAGCTTGAGGGTGACCTTGTCTTTGGCGGTGTAGATGCGTTCCTGGCCGCGGCGTTCGGGGCAGAGCATCTGTTGTTCTTCATAGAAGCGAATGGCGCGGGTGGTGATATCCAGCTCGCGGGCCAGTTCGGAAATGGAGTAGGTGGTGGCGGACATACGGCAGCGCTCTTGTTTACCTTTACGTTAACGTAAGGCTGCGCCGGTATTTAGTCAATCTCCTTTATTGGGTGCCTAGTTGATGTGTTTTATAGGTTCGACGGATAACTCATAAAACAAAGGCTTAGGGCGGATAGTTAAAGATTCCATGAGGAATTTATGCCACTTTGAAGGCGCGAGCGGACAGAGGCGCGCCTCGCTGGCTAAGCGGTGAGATAGATCGGGGGATTTAGCGTGGCGGCAAAAAGCGCTGCATCTTGGTGTTCAGCAGTGCTATCAGGGCGGGGTCCATAAGCTCGTAGTCGTCCGGGATATCCAGACAAACCACGCGTTTGTTGGTTAGGTGGGCTTTGAACTTGCGGGTGAGTTTGCTGCGATGCACTCGCTGCATCACCAGAACCAGATCGGCCCAGGCCAGCAGCTCGGGGCAGACTGGCGTGTCGGCGTCATGATTGACGCCGGCCGATGCGGTTGCCACGCCTGGCCAGCCGGCGAACAGCTGTTCGGCGGTTGGGCTACGTAGGCGATTTTTGGCGCAGATAAATAGCAGTTTAAGTGGCAAACAATCGTCCCTGATCGGCGCCGAGCTAAGCGCTATGGATAAATGAAAGACTTACTACGGCTTTCTGCCGGCAAAGCCGAACAGCAAACCGCCCGCGAGTATGGCGCCGATGCCCGCCCAAACTGGCACGTTGACTCTTTCCTTCTCCTGCACCGAGAGTTCGATCGGGCCGAGCTTCACTGCGGTGGTGTCCTTGGTGTAGCTGAAACCGCCATACAGCAGCCCCAGCAGACCCGCCACGATCAGAGCGATGGAGATAATCCGGATTGAATTCATGTTGTGATCCTCGTGCAGCGCCTGAGCTAATCACCAGCGGTTTCATAGGCAGGGCCGTCCAGGCCATTGAAGCACAGTGTTGACGCCTGCTAGGCGATTTCCTTGATCTCGAACACATTGACGATTTGTTGCAGCTTGCCATCCCACACATAACGAAAATGCACGCCCTGCTGCGGGATGCTCGCCGCTGGCGGACGAAACAACGCGGCGCATTCGCCGCCGGGATGGCGCACGCTGCGATACAACAACCCCCAGGATTGCTGTTTGCGCAGTTCGGCAGCGAACTGCTGAGTAGCGGGGTAAGTCGTTAAATCGGGGTTATGCAGCTGGTCGTGATCCACGCGAATATCGTGCAACGGCTTGACGATACGGCAGACATAACTGCGTAGGGTCAGCTCCAGATTGGGCTCGGCAGTGGCGCGCAGGAAGCGTTCGCGGTGAAAACGGGTTTCCGCCACCGCTGCCTGCAAGCTGTCGGCGCAGTAGTACACGCCGTACTGACCTGCGCTGAAACGGCTGGCTGCGCCGACATGGGTGAAGGCCGCCATCAGCGGCGATGAACCTGGGCCACTGATACGATCCTCGGTCGCCACGTGAGACAACAGGCCGGCTTGTTCGCGCAGGCGATCATTGGTCAGGCCTTCGATCAGGTAGGCCTGCTCCAGATCGGCGGGATCGAGCACATCTTCGAATATGGAAATCGGCGGAAACGAGCTAGAGACCAGGCGATAGGCCCGTCGCCAATCTGGAAGGGTCAAGGCTGGCGGCACACTCAACCTCTCACACCGTCGAGATAGCGGCGCACATCGGCCAGATCGACCACACCCCCCGCGAGCATTACCTGCAGCGCGCTGTTGCCATTGAACGGCGCTTCGCTATTGGCTTTCTTGATCCATTCATAGGTCGAGGGTTTGTCGCCGAACAGTATCCGCAGGGATTTGTGAATACCCATCAAATAGGAAACGCGTTCCATCGTGTCGCGGGGCAGGCGTACCTCGGGAAGTTGGCGGTACTTGTACAGGGTGCTACGGCCGATTGAGCCCAGCAGGACCATCTGCTGTTCCACCGTACAGTCCCACTTATCCATCAGGTTGAAGAAAAACTTCAGCGCAACCTGGCCGGCCTTGGTCGAATCGAGATCAAGGGCTAAGTCATTTTGCTGCACGGCGATGGACATAATATTTATCCCTATATGGAATTTATATAAATATTAGTCCACATAGAGATATCTGACAATGAGTTGCAGTCGCTGCGATAAGGCCAGACGGTCTAAACCGCTTATGCCTCTAGGCTTTTCTCTCTTGGGCCGTGGCCTGCTGGGAAATCTCGATAATCTGCTCGCGCATCCAGCGGTTGGCCGGGTCTTGGTCGGTGCTTTCGTGCCAGTAGATGTGGGTCTCCAGCGGCGTCATGTCCTTGATTGGCAGCTCGACAAAGTGCAGGTCGTTACGCCTGGCAAAGCGTTCCGGCACGGTCATCGCCATGTCGGTGCCTTGCAGCACAGTGGTGGCCATCAGGTAGTGCTGCGAGCGCAGGGCAATTTTGCGCTGTATGCCCATGCGGCCTAGGGCCAGGTCGACGTGACCAAGACCGCTGCGGCGGCTGGATATATGGATATGGGTCATGCCCATGTATTCGTCGAGGGTGATTTTCTCTTTGGCCAGCGGATGGCCACGGCGCATGGCGCAAACGTAACGGTCTTCCATCAACTTAACGTGGCGCACCTGCGGGTCGGTGTTAAGCGGAGCGTCCACGGCGAAGTCGAGGCGGCCGGCGGCCAGTTCCTTGGTGGTTTCGCGGCGCCGCGCCAGCATGCTCTCGATATTCACATTGGGTGCCATACGGCGCAGGCGCTGGAACAGCGGCGGCAGGACGATGGCCTCGGTAAGGTCGGTCATGCTGATGCGGAAAGTCTTGTTGGCCTGAGCCGGGTTGAAGATACGGCTTTCCTGCACGGAGATGCGCAGCTGCTGCAGCGCATTGCGCACCGGACCGATGATGTTCTGTGCCATGGGCGTGGGCACCATGCCCTGGGCGGTGCGCACGAACAGCGGGTCATTGAAGGTTTCGCGCAAGCGTGCCAGGGCGTTGGACACCGCGGGCTGGGTAATGCCGACGATCTGCCCGGCGCGGGTCAGATTGGCCTCGGTGTAAATGGCGTCGAAGACGACAAAGAGGTTGAGGTCGACCTTGTTCAGATTCATTGCACGCTCACTCCGAGTGATGATCGCTATCAGTGGAACATATATCGGTGATGAATGTTAATACACGGCGAGAATAGATTAGATAAATCTTAATCGCTGTTCTAGCATCATTTCCACCTCACCGAACTTCCCAAAAATCAGCGTCAGAAGGTAGCCACCATGGATTTCGCCTACTCCCCCAAGGTTCAGCAGCTGCGTGAACGCGTCACCGCGTTTATGGAGACCCATGTCTATCCAGCCGAAGCCGTGTTCGAGCAGCAGGTCAATGAAGGCGACCGCTGGCAGCCCACCGCGATCATGGAAGAGTTGAAAGCCAAGGCTAAAGCCGAAGGCCTGTGGAATCTTTTTCTGCCGGACTCCGAATTGGGTGCCGGCCTGACAAACACCGAATATGCGCCGCTGGCGGAAATCATGGGCAGCTCGTTGATCGGCGCCGAGCCGTTCAACTGCGCCGCGCCGGACACCGGCAATATGGAAGTGCTGGTGCGCTACGCCAACGAAGCGCAGAAAGAGCAATGGCTCAAGCCACTGCTGGACGGCACCATCCGTTCCGCCTTCGCCATGACCGAGCCAGGCGTGGCGTCCTCCGATGCCACCAATATGCAAGCCAGCGCCGTGCGCCAGGGCGATGAGTGGGTGATCAACGGCCGTAAGTGGTGGACGTCGGGCGCCTGTGATCCACGCTGCAAAATCATGATCTTTATGGGCCTGACCAACCCAGATGGTCCGCGCCATGCGCAACACTCGATGATCCTCGTGCCGATGGATGCCCCGGGCGTGAAAGTGCTGCGTCCGCTGCCAGTATTCGGCTACGACGACGCGCCGCATGGCCACGCCGAAGTGCTGTTTGAGAACGTGCGTGTGCCTTACGAAAACGTGTTGCTAGGCGAGGGCCGTGGCTTCGAGATTGCCCAGGGTCGCCTTGGCCCAGGCCGTATCCACCACTGCATGCGTTCCATCGGCATGGCCGAGCGCGCGCTGAAACTGATGTGCGAGCGTTCGATCAACCGTACTGCCTTCGGCAAGCCGCTGGCCCGCCTGGGCGGCAATATCGATCACATCGCCGACTCGCGCATGGAGATCAATATGGCCCGCCTGCTGACGCTGAACGCGGCTTATATGATGGATACCGTGGGCAATAAGATTGCGGCCAGTGAGATCGCCCAGATCAAAGTGGTGGCACCGAACGTGGCGTTGAAGGTGATCGACCGCGCGATCCAGATCCACGGCGGCGCCGGGGTTTCCAACGACTTCCCGCTGGCCTACTGGTACGCCATGCAGCGCACCCTGCGCCTGGCTGACGGCCCGGACGAAGTGCACCGCGCGGCCATCGGCAAATTCGAGATCGGCAAGTACGTGTCGAAAGAAGTGATGAACGCCAGCCGCTGAAACGCGTCGCTGGAAATGCACAAGGCCCGCATCAGCGGGCCTTGTGCGTTGTGGCGAGTGTGGTGTTTCTGGTGGAGCAAACTAGTCATCTGGACTCGCGCCTTGTTGCAGCCAGAGGTGGCGCATATGCAATTGCGCGGCGAAGGCGCGGGCGGCTTGTTCCTGTTGAAAAATCAGGCTGCGCCGGCCCATGCGCACTTGCCAATACAACTTGCCGCGCTGCAGCAGCGGTTCGATAACAATGCTCGGTGAACTCAAACGATCAGTGCTCCTGAAACAATGGCCAACACAGATATGGCCTAAGCATTAGGCTCTAACGGGAAGCTTGGCAAGCGCAGAAACAGTAAATCAGTTGCTGTACTGGTAGATGATCGGGGCAAAAATGCCCGTGTCATGGCCGTTCTCCAGGCACTGATTGAACTGCTCTAGGAACCAACCCATCTTCAGCGTTTTGGCGATGCCCATGTGCTTGCTATCACTCTTGAACGGCACCGGCAAAGTGGTGAAGGCATCTGACTGCAAGCCCGGCCAGCTTTGGGCAAGCCTACGGATATCGATGCTGGAGCCGAGTAGGATCGCATCGATGCGACCACGCTGTAGCATGCCCAGGCCGCTGCGGGTGTCGTTGAAGCCAACGATGGTCAGGCTGCCGTTGGTCACGGCTTCGTCATACACAGTGCCATAGCTGGTGCCGATGGTGACGCCGATCAGTTTGTCCTTTAGGTCCGTGACGTCCTGGTAGGCAAACTCACGGCCTTTCTGCACCACCAGCACGATATGTTCGGTGAAGATCGGCTCGGAAAAATCAAACAGAATCAGGCGCTCATCACTGATCGACAACCCGATCACGCCGCCTTCGCTGCGCTCGGCCATGGTGTAGGCGCGTTTCCACGGCAATAGCTGAATCTTATAGGGCACCTGCATCTGGTCCAGGCAGTGTTTGCTGATGTCCACAACAATGCCTTTGGCCTCGCCATCTTCCTCAAAGTACTTAGGGAAGCCATCGTGCGCGCCAAACACCCGAAACACCTCGGCCTGGGCGCTTTGTATGACCAGCAGAGTCAGCAGCAGGATCAGCCGCAGAGGTGTGGCAGGCATGGCAGAACCTCAAACTAGAGGCGAGAAAGTCTGTTCAGCTTAGCCACTCGGCGCGGTTAATCACGCCCTGATGCTGCAATACCTGCAAGCAACGCCGGGGTTGAGCCAGGTTCAGTAAACCCAGACCTCCACCCGGCGATTCTTGATCCGCCCTTCATCGGCGCTGTTGGCGGCTACCGGCAGTTCATCACCCATACCGATGATGTCGCGAAAGATCACGCCGCCCTTGTTCAGCTCGCGGCGCACGGCCATGGCGCGCAGTTTGGAGAGCAGCTCAGCGCGTGCGGTGTCAGCCTTGGCATCGCCGAATCCCACCAGCACCACCTTGTCGCGCAGCTTGTCCTGCTCGCGCAGGTAGGCCATCAGCCGGTTTAGGTCGCGCAAGGCCTTGTTGTCGAGGTTGGCGCTGCCTTCCTGAAAGCGGAAGTTCACCGACAGACGCTGGGCATTCTGCGCCAAGGCCTGGTAGTCCGCGGGCATTTGCGCGTTGGCGGGAATTTTCACCGCCTGCACGGTCTGCGCAATAAAGCCGTTCTGGTCGACAATCGCCTGGCCACGTGTGCTGTGGGCGAACTGCACCAGGGCACGGCCCCAGGGGTTGCTCAGTTCCGGCTGGTTATAAAGGAACAGCCGGCGCGACAGCGGGTAATCCTCGGTGGCAATCAGGGTCAGGCTTGGCAACATCGGTTGCGAGTCGCCAGCGGCAATCGCCACGGCCTTGGCCTGACGGATATAGGGCAGGCCAATAAAGCCGATGCCGTTAGGGTCCTGGCTGACTGAGTCAGACAGCTTTTCGCTGGACTCGTAGCGTTTGGCGTTGGCAGCCAGGGTTTTACCGTTGGCGCTGAGTACCAACTCCTTGAATGTGTCGAAGGTGCCGGACTTGTCATCACGGGCGTACAAAGTAATAACCCCGGCTGGCGCACCGAGTTGCGCCCAGTCGCTGATCTCGCCGGCAAAAATCTGCGCCAGCTGCGCGGTGTTCAACGCGGTGAGAGGGTTGCTCGGGTGCAGGATAATGGCCAGGCCATCCAGGGCGATGATCTGCTCGGCGCTGGCGCTTTTCAGATCACCCAGCCTTTGCAGACTGGTGGCCTCGCTGTCCTTGATCGGCCGGGATGAGGCAGCCAGCTCGGCGCTGCCGTCGGCCAGCGAGGTAAAACCAGTGCCCGAACCGTGGGCTGCCACCTCAATGCTGACACTGCGGCCGTCGGCGGTTTTACCGGTGATCTTCTGCTCGTTTTCTACGCTGCCTGCTTCGATGCGAATGGCGCTCAGGCCCTGTTCTTCGAACAGGCCTTTGACCAGCGCTGGGCCAAGCCGCGCGCCGATAGTATTGGACCCCTGAATACGCAGTACGCTGCTCTTGTCGCCAGGAATAGGCAGGGCGGCAAATACCGACCAGGGCAGGGCGTAGCAGATGGAGCCAAGCAGCAGAAAGCTGACGGTACGAATCCAGGTATCACGTTCGAAGGCAGAGGAGGCACGCGGCATGCGGCAAACACCTTATATGGGTGAGTGAAAGTGCCGCGACGATAAGACAAAAAAGTGACTGCAATATGACAGTCACTCATCCGTTAAAGGCTCTGCCTCAAGCTTATCAGCTCAACTCCAGCCAGATCGGCGCGTGGTCGGAAGGCTTTTCCAGGCCGCGCAGGTCGTAGTCAACGCCTGCATCCTTAATCCGCGCCTGCAACGCCTGGGAGGCGAGAATCACGTCGATGCGCAGGCCGCGCTTGGGTTCGTCCTCGAAACCGCGGCTGCGGTAATCAAACCAGCTGAAACGGTCATTCACTGCCGGGTTAAGGTGGCGGAAGCTGTCGACCAGGCCCCAGTTTTTCAGGGTGGCCAGCCATTCGCGCTCCTCCGGCAAAAAGCTGCATTTGCCGGTTCTCAGCCAGCGCAGGCGATTGGGTTCGCCGATACCGATGTCGCAGTCTTCGGGCGAGATATTGATATCGCCCATCACCACCAGCGCCTGCTCGGGGCTGAACTGGCTGAGCAGCAGCTGTTGCAGGTCGGCATAGAAACGCTGCTTGGCCGGGAACTTAGTCGGGTGGTCGCGGCTTTCACCTTGGGGGAAGTAGCCATTCATTACCGTTACCGGGTTGCCCTGAGCGTCGGCAAAGGTGCCGTAGATAAAACGCCGCTGTGCGTCTTCGGCATCGCCGGGAAAACCCTTGTGCAGGCTCAGTGGCTCTTGGCGAGAGAGCAGGGCGACGCCGTAATGGCCTTTCTGGCCGTGGTAATGCACGTGGTAACCGAGCTGGCGAATATCCGCCTCGGGGAACTGCTCGTCCGAGACTTTGGTTTCCTGCAGGCCGATAACATCCGGCTGGTGTTTGTCGATCAATGCGGCCAGTTGATGCGGGCGTGCACGCAGGCCATTGATATTGAAGGAGACGATCTTCATGGGCGGCAGTCCTGGCTGTGGCTCTGGAAAGCCCGCGATGCTAGCCGATTAGCAGTACTGCCGGCCAGCCTGTGGCGACGCTGGGTGCAGGGTGCTAACGTGGCTGCAGGCCCAGTAAATCAAGAACAACAGAGGTCAAGTAGATGCCTAACAGTCTCGCCGAAGTACGTATGCTCGATAGTGGCTATGCCCGCGAAGCACGCTCGTTGCTGTACCACGCTTACCGTCACGACCCCACCTTTGCCTACCTGTTTGAAGCCGAACGGCCAGGCTATGACCAGCGTGTACGCGCCACAGTGCGCGAGTTGGTGCAGCAGCATTTTAGTGAGGACCTGCCAGCTATTGGCCTGCTGATCGACGACCGCCTGATCGGCATGGCACTCATCGCCCCGCCGCAGCGGCGCATGGACATCACCGAAAGCTGGGGCTGGCGCATGCGCATGCTGCTGACCACCGGTTTCCGCTGTACCAAGCGCTATCTGGAATACCACGACGCTGTGATCGCCTGTCTGCCGCCGGGGCCGTACCATGTGTTGCCGCTGCTGGGCATCCACCCGGAGTACCAGGGCAAGCACCTCGGTGAGCAACTGCTTGAGGCGCTGCACAACTGGTGCGCCGAAGACGCCAGTTCCCAGGGTGTGGTGCTGGATACCGGCAACGGGCATTACCTGGATTTCTATAAACGTCAGGGTTACGAGGAAATTGGCGAGGTGGCCATAGGCCCGATTATCGAGCACGTGTTCTTCCATCCAAGCCCGCAAGTAGCAGTCAAAGCCAGCGCCTGACAACGGTCTGCTCGGTGTGTCTGCCGGCACACCGAGTCGCAACTATTTGCCCGCGCTGGTGCTCTAAGTCGGCCCTGAGCTCGTGCTAGCATCGCCCCCATGTCTGTTTTCTCCAACCTTCTTGCAGGGCTATTTCTTCTGCTACTGAGTGCTACGGCCCTGGCCGAAGCGCAGTTGCGCGTGCGGGTTGATCCGGCCAATAGCGCGCTGAAAAGCAATATCGAGGGCTATATCGGTAGCCTGGGCGATCGCGATGCCGACGCCCTGCAACGCTTTCGCCGGGTGGCCGAGAGCCAGGCGGAAAAAGCCGCACAAGCCCTGGGCTACTACCAGGCGCAGATCACGACCGAGGTAGGCGAGAGCGCGACACCGCGCCTGACCGTGCGCATTCAGCCGGGTGAGCCGGTGCGTTTGCGTGATGTGGTGGTGCGCGTCGAAGGTCCTGCCGCGCAGCTGAGCGATTTCCGCACTCCCAATGACCCGCAGCTGCGCAGCGGTGCCCAGCTTAACCACGGTCATTACGATGCGGCCAAGCGCGAAATTCAGATTCAGTCCTCGCGTTATGGCTTCTTTGCCGGACGTTTTAGCAGTCAGCGCCTGACGATTGACCCCGAGGCAGGGGTTGCTGATATCGAGCTGATCTACCTCAGCGGGCCGCGCTACCAGTTAGGCGAAGTGAGTTTTGTCGGCGATGCGCCCTTTGATGAGCAATTGCTGCAGCGCATGGTGCCGTTCCCGGCTGATACGCCCTATGACTCGGCGTTGATCGCCGAGCTGTATCAGGCGCTGCGTTCAAGTGGCTATTTCGAGTCGGTGCAGGTGGATGCCAACCCTGCCAGTGCGAACGCCGAGCAGATTCCGGTGCAGGTTCAATTGCAGGCGCGTAAACCGCGCAGCATGGGCCTTGGCTTGGGGTTTTCCACCGATGTTGGTCCGCGCGGTCGGGCCGACTGGACACGGCACTGGGCCAACCCGCAGGGGCATAGTTACGGCGCTGAGTTCGAATTGTCGGCGCCGCGGCAGAATGTCGGCCTGTGGTACGACGTGCCGCTCGATCCGCCGCTGACCGACAAATTGCGCGTGGCTGGCGGTTACCAGGCTGAAGATCTGGCCAACACCGACAGCAGCAGTCGCCTGTTGACCGTCGGCCCGGAATGGCACAGCAAACTCGACAGCGGCTGGCAGCGTGTACTGTCGCTGAAGTGGCAGCATGAAGAGTATGAGCTTGGGGATGATTCTGGCGTCAGCACGCTGCTGATGCCGGGCGTCAGTTATTCCTACCTACAGAGTGACAATCAGATCGACCCCAACCACGGCTACCGCCTGCAATTAGATTTGTCCGGCGCGGCCGAGGGGCTGCTGTCTGATGCCAATGTGTTGCACGGTAATGTCCAACTTAAAGGCTTGACCACGCTATTTACCCGGCACAGGTTGCTCGGCCGGGTGCAAGTGGGCGGCACTGAGTCCGATGGCTTTGCCAAGGTGCCGCCGTCGCTGCGCTTCTTTGCCGGTGGCGATCAGAGCGTGCGCGGTTATGACTACCAGAGTCTGTCACCGGAAAACCGCGCCGGCGACAAGGTCGGCGGTCGCTACCTGTTTGCCGCCAGCCTGGAATACCAGTACAGCCTGACCGAGCGCTGGCGCCTGGCGAGCTTCTTCGATCAGGGCAATACCTTCGACTCACTGGCGATTCCATCGCTGAAAAGCGCCGTGGGCATAGGCGTGCGCTGGGTGTCGCCACTGGGGCCGTTGCGCCTCGACCTAGCGCACCCGCTGGATGACCAGGGCGGCGTGCGCCTGCATTTCTCCATGGGCCCGGAGCTATGAAGCGTCGCCTGCGCAATGGCTTACTCGGCCTACTCGGATTGCTGCTTGTGCTGGCTATCAGCCTTAGCCTGATGCTGGGCAGCCAGAGCGGCAGTCGCTGGTTATTGGCGCAAGTGCCGGGCTTGCAGGTGGACGACTTCAACGGCCGTCTGGGTGGTAGCTGGAAGGCGGCACAGCTGCGCTGGCAGCAGGGCGATGACAGTGTGCTAGTGATGGCGCCTAGCCTGGATTGGTCGCCAGCTTGTCTGCTGCGCCTGACTCTGTGTATCGAGCGGCTGCACAGCGGGCCAATCAGCCTGATTTTCCCGGACGATGGGCCACCCAGTAGCGAGCCGTTCAGTCTGCCGGACCTGAGCCTGCCACTGGCACTGCAACTGGGTCAGGTGCAGATCGACAGCCTGCAGCTTAATGGCGTCGAACAGTTGCAAGGCTTGCAGCTGACCGCGCGCTGGACATCGCAGGGCATCCAGGTCGATACCCTCAGCCTGCGCAGCGCCGAACTGCAGCTCGCGCTACAAGGCCAGGTGCGAACCTCCGGCAACTGGCCGTTGCGGCTAAACGGACAACTGCAACTCCCCGCGCCCGAGCAGCAGGCCTGGCCGGTAGCACTGCAGCTTGATGGTGAGCTGCGCGAAAGGGTGCAGCTCACGGCCAGCAGCAGTGGGTATCTGACCGGCGAACTGACGGGCTGGCTGCAGCCATTGGAAGAGCATCTGCCGGCCCAACTGCGTTTGCAGGTTGCGGCCTTCAAGGCCAGCGCTGGACTGCCGGATAGCCTGGCTCTTGAGCAGGTGGAGCTAAATGCGCAAGGCGATCTGCAGGATGGCTATCAGGTCGTCAGCAGTGGCAGTTTGCCGGCAGCCGAGGGACCGATCGCCTTGGCGTTGGCGGGGCTGTTTAAGGCAGACGGCGCGACCGTCAGTAATCTGAGTCTCACAGCAGAACCTGATCAGCAGGTACAGCTTAGTGGCGAGTTGAACTGGCAGCAGGGCCTGAGCCTGGACAGCCGCTTCAGCTGGCAAAACTTCCCCTGGCAGCGTCTTTATCCACTGGAGGAAGAGCTGCCGGTGGCGTTGCAAACGCTCAAGGGTGAGCTGGCTTATCAGGATGGTAACTACCTCGGGCATTTCGCCGCCGAGCTGGATGGCCCGGCCGGTGCATTCAGCCTGCAAAGCCCACTCAGTGGCGACCTGAAGAACCTGTACCTGCCCGAGCTGCGCCTGCAGGCCGGCCAAGGCAGCGCCGAAGGTCAGCTCAGCCTGGGGTTTGCCGAGCAACTGAGCTGGGATGTGCGTTTGCAGTTGAGCCAGCTTGACCCAGCGTACTGGCTGGCTGAGTTGCCCGGCACGCTTGCCGGCCCCTTGAACAGCTCCGGCAGTCTGGTCAATCAGCAGCTCAACCTCACCGCCGATATCGATCTCACTGGTCGTTTGCGGGGTCAGCCGGCCACGTTGCTGGCGAAGTTCGCTGGCGGCCTGAAGCAGGGCGAGTTGAGTGCGCTGGATATCCGCCTGGGTGATAACCGTATCAGCGGCCAAGCAGCGCTGCGTCAACAGTTGAGCGGCCAGTTGCTGCTGGCGATGCCGCGACTGGGTCAGCTCTGGCCGGGATTGCAGGGCCAGCTCAATGGCCAGCTGGATCTGGCCGGCAACCTGCAAGCGCCCCAAGGCCAGCTACAGCTGCAGGGCCAGCGGCTGGCCTTTGAAGATCAGCGCCTGCAACAGCTCAAGCTCGACGCCAGCCTGAACAGCGCTCAACGTGGCCGGATTACCCTGAAAGCACTGGGTATTCAGCTGGGTGAAACCGAGCTGGGTCGCCTGGACGTCACTGCCGCCGGTGACCAGCAGCAACAAAGCCTTGAACTGCAACTACAAGGCCCCTTGCTGCAAAGTCAGTTGGCCCTGTCTGGCAAGCTGGACAAGGGCAACTGGCGCGGCAGCCTGAACCGTGGCGAAGTGCAAAGCGGCGGGCAGGACTGGCGCCTGCAACAGCCAGCCGCGCTGGTGCGGCTGGCTGATGGGCAGCTCAGCCTCGGCGCGCATTGCTGGCGTTCTGGAGAGGCCGGCCTGTGTGGCACGCAGCAGCGCCTGCTGCCGCAGCCCAAGCTGAACTACCAGCTGAGCGACTTCCCCATGGATAGCCTGGCTGCCCTGTGGCCCCAAGATTTCGCCTGGCAGGGCCAGCTTAACGGTCGGCTTCAGCTAGATCTGCCGGCCAGCGGGCCGAATGGCAGCCTGGAGCTGGATGCCGGCAGCGGCGTCTGGCGTATCCGTGATCAGCAACAGTGGCTGGATTTTGCCTACGACAGCCTGCGCCTGAGCGCGCAATTGCGCCCGCAACGCATCGACAGTTTGTTGGAGTTGCGCGGCCCGGCGATTGGTGAGCTGTCGCTGCAGGCTCAGCTTGACCCGCGCCCAGCGAGCAAGCCGCTGTCCGGCAGCTTCCGCTTGAATGGCCTGGACCTGGCCCTGGCTCGCCCGTTTGTACCGATGGTCGAGCGTATCGCCGGGCAACTGAATGGCGCCGGCACGCTATCGGGCGGGCTGTTGGCACCGCAGGTGAACGGCAACTTGCGCGTGCTAAATGGCGAAATAAGCGGTGGCGAGTTGCCGATGAATATCGAGCAGCTGCAACTGCAGGCGCAAATCGAGGGTGAGCGGTTGCTGCTGGAGGGCGATTGGCGTAGCGGCGAGCACGGGCAGGGCAGCCTGAATGGCGAGCTGAGCTGGGCCAATGGGCTGGTGGCGGATATGCAGCTGCGTGGCAGCCGGCTGCCGGTCACGGTGGAGCCTTACGCCGCGCTGGAGGTCGAACCGGACCTGCGTTTAAACCTGCGTGATGAGCAGCTGTCGGTGGCCGGCAAGGTGCTGATCCCCAGCGGCAAGATTGAAGTGCGCGAGCTGCCGCCCTCGACTGTGCAGGTTTCCAGCGATGCCCAGGTGGTGGGCCACGAGAGCACGCAACGGCAGGCTACAGCGATTGCCATGGATGTCGGCGTCGAGGTCGGCCAACAGCGCCTGACCTTCAGCGGCTTTGGCCTGGATGCTGAACTGCTTGGCCGTGTGCATATTGGGAATGACCTGGACACACGCGGCGAGCTAAGCCTGAACAAGGGTCGCTTCCGCGCTTATGGTCAGCGCCTTAACGTGCGCCGTGCGCGTTTGCTGTTTGCCGGGCCGATTGACCAGCCATTTCTCGATATCGAAGCGGTGCGCCAGGTCGATGACGTCACCGCCGGCCTGCGTCTGAGCGGCAATGCTGCGCAACCGACCAGTGAAGTGTTTTCCGAGCCGGCCATGAGCCAGGAGCAGGCGTTGTCCTACCTGATCATGGGGCGGCCCCTGGGGCAGGGTGGTGGCGACAACAATATGCTTGCACAAGCCGCGTTGGCCTTGGGCATGGCCGGCAGCGCGCCATTAGCCAATAGCCTGGCGCAGGGCTTGGGTATCAGCGATTTCCAGCTCGACACCCAGGGTTCTGGAGTGACCACAAGTGTGGTGGCCAGCGGCAACCTGTCCGAGCGCCTGAGCTTGCGTTACGGCGTGGGGGTGTTTGAACCCGCCAATACCATCGCCTTACGCTATGAGCTGAGCAAACGGCTCTACCTCGAGGCTGCCAGCGGGCTGGCCAGTTCTCTGGATTTATTCTATCGGCGTGATTTTTAGGGGCTGTTTGTGCGGGTTAATGCTGGATTAAGCCATTAAATTCGCGTTTAAATTACGCCCCTCGCTCAAAACGTCTGAGCGTTGAAATCTAAACAGTGAAAACCACTATCACAGTCTTCATATACTGACCGCCGCTGATCACCGGGCAGTCGTCGTGCTGACTGGTATAGCCCGATCCGTTGTTTGCAGGCGCGCCAACCCGGCTCGCGTTCTGCGTAACAGCCTGGCCTACCCGGCAATCGGACAAGCGAAGGCTACCCACCTCGCGTTCACTACAAGAATAAGGAAATGAGCATGGAATTCGTCAACACCCTGGTTAATCAACTCAATGGCGTGGTCTGGGGCCCGCCCATGCTGGTGCTGATTCTCGGCACTGGTTTGTTCCTCATGTTGCGCCTGAAATTCATGCCGCTGAGCAAGATCGGCGCAGGCTTCAAACTGATGTGGCAAGGCCGTCAGAAAGGCGATACCGAGAGCGGCGAGATCAGCCCGTTCCAGGCGCTGATGACCTGCCTGGCCGCCACCGTTGGTACCGGCAATATCGCCGGTGTGGCCACCGCGATCTTCCTTGGCGGCCCAGGCGCGTTGTTCTGGATGTGGTGCACCGCACTGGTCGGCATGGCCACCAAGTACTGCGAAGTGGTACTGGCGGTGCATTACCGCGAGAAGGACGAGCGCGGCGAGCATGTCGGCGGCCCGATGTACGCGATCAAGAACGGCCTGGGTAAGAAGTGGCTGTGGCTGGGCACCGCGTTCGCCATCTTTGGCGGCTTTGCCGGTTTTGGCATCGGCAACATGGTGCAAGTCAACAGCATGGCCGCAGCCCTGCAAACCACCTTCAATATTCCGCTGTGGGTTACCGGCGTGGTGACCATGCTGTTTGTCGGCATGGTGATCCTCGGCGGTATCAAGCGCATCGGTAAGGTCGCCGCGACCCTGGTGCCCTTTATGTGTGTGGCCTACATCATCGCCGCCATGGTGGTGCTGGTGGTCAATGCCGCGGAAATTCCTGCTGCCTTTGAAATGATCTTCACCTACGCCTTCACTCCGATTGCAGCGACGGGTGGTTTTGCCGGTGCGGCGGTTATGGCAGCGATTCGCTTCGGTGTGGCGCGCGGGATCTTTTCCAACGAAGCCGGTCTGGGTACTGCGGGCATCGCTCAGGCGGCCGGCACCACTAACAGCCCGGTACGCTCCGGGATGATCGGCATGCTCGGGACCTTTATCGACACCATCATCATCTGCTCGATGACTGGCTTGGCGATCATCACTTCCGGCGTGTGGACCAGCGGCGTCAGCGGTGCGGCGTTGTCTGCTGCTGCCTTTGAGCAGGCCATGCCGGGCGTCGGTGGTTATATTCTGACCATTGCCCTGGTGGTGTTTGCCTTTACCACCATCCTCGGCTGGAGCTACTTCGGCGAGAAGTGCTGGGAATACATGGTCGGCACCAAGTCGATCCTGCCG
Organism: Pseudomonas sp. EA_35y_Pfl2_R111; assembly: GCF_963970955.1. Classification (NCBI taxonomy): domain Bacteria; kingdom Pseudomonadati; phylum Pseudomonadota; class Gammaproteobacteria; order Pseudomonadales; family Pseudomonadaceae; genus Pseudomonas; species Pseudomonas sp. EA_35y_Pfl2_R111. Next base: position 71,384 of record NZ_CAXAOM010000002.1, read on the forward strand.
TTCCGCATTCTCTGGGTGGTAGCCGTGCCGTTCGGCGCGATTGCCCAGCTGGACTTCGCCTGGCTGGTGGCGGACACCCTCAACGGTCTGATGGCGATTCCTAACCTGTTGTCGCTACTGTTGCTGAGCCCGATCGTGGTCAAGCTGACCAAGGATCACTTCGCAAAAAATTGATGTGTCGCTTAGACGGGCAGGGTAGTCTGACTCATTGGTCAACTATGCTTGCCCGCTCTGGCAAGCCGTTGCAAAACTACCTGCGTTGGCAGTACCGCGTTAAAAACAGGCTCGGAATGCTCATTTACAAACCCGTAAACTCCGCTTCCTCGCCTGTTTTTGCCTTGTCCTGCCTGCCTCGCCTACGTTTTTCAACGGTTTGCTTCAAGAGGGCGCGAGCTTGCCATTTGGCAGGTTCGCGCCCTTACTTGTTTTCCGCCCCTCAACTCCACTGATAAGGATCGTTCCCATGGCACAAGTCACTCTCAAAGGTTCCCCGGTTGAAGTCACCGGCCAACTGCCGCAGGTTGGTCAACAAGCGCCGGCATTTAGCCTGGTTGCCGGTGACCTGAGCGATGTGAGCCTGGCCAGCCTGGCCGGCAAGCGCAAAGTCCTGAACATTTTCCCAAGCGTGGACACCCCGACCTGCGCCACCTCCGTGCGTACCTTCAACACCAGTGCTAGCCAGCTGGCCAATACCGTGGTGCTGTGCATTTCCACTGACCTGCCGTTCGCCCAGGCGCGTTTCTGTGGTGCCGAAGGTCTGCAGAACGTGATCAACCTGTCGACCATGCGTGGCGCCGACTTCCTGCAGAACTACGGCGTGGCGATTGCCAGCGGCCCGCTGGTGGGTGTTGCCGCCCGTGCCGTGGTGGTGCTGGATGAGCACGATAAAGTGCTGCACAGCGAGATGGTCAGTGAAATTGCTGATGAGCCGAACTACGAGGCGGCCCTGGCTGTGCTCAAGTAACAGTTGTTTATCGCTGCACCTACGGCCTGCTTTGCAGGCCGTTTTCATTTGTGTCCCGCCATCCCTGCGGGCTGTCGTTACGTGACATTGAACACTGCCCCAACAATTTTCTATTCGGATCAGATATTTAGTTACGTAAGGAAAAGGTAAATAGGCGGTAAAGAGGCTTTGCAGGCTGGCTGATAGTGCATATCGTTCACGCTCCCCAAGAAAGTGATCGTTGCCATGCCTGATACACAGTTCACCACCCGTCCTCGCAACCTGTCGCGGCAATGGCTGCTCGGCTCGCTCGCGCTGGTTGCTCTTGCCTTACTGCTGTGGTGGTTCTGGCCCAGCTCGCCGGAAGCGCCCAAGCGTGGCGGCCCTTGGCGTGATGGCGGTCCGGTACCGGTACGCGTTGCCAGTGTCAGCCAGGGCGACTTCCCGGTTGAGCTCAAGGCCTTGGGCACTGTCACCGCCTACAACACGGTCAATGTGCGCGGTCGAGTGGATGGCGAACTGGTCAAGCTGGTGTTCAAGGACGGCCAACAGGTCAAAGCCGGTGATCTGTTGGCCGTGATTGACCCACGCGCCTATGAAATTGCTCTGCAGCAAGCCCAGGGCGCGCTACAGGAGAGCCAGGCGCAGCTGCGCAATGCCGAGCTGGACCTGGCGCGCTACCGAGGCCTGTATGCCGAAGACTCGATAGCCAAGCAGACCCTCGACACCCAGGAGTCTCTGGTCAACCAGTACCGTGGGGGCATCAAAAGTCTGCAGGCTGATGTCGCCACTGCGCGGCTGAATCTGGATTTCACCCAGATTCGCGCACCTATTACCGGCCGCCTGGGCATCCGCCAGGCCGATGTCGGCAACCTGGTCAGCTCCGGCGACGAGCTGCCGCTGGTGGTGATTACCCAGACCCTGCCGATTGCCGTGATGTTTACCCTGCCCGAAGCCGAATTGCCGGCAGTGGTGCAGCAACTGCGCAGTGGTGCGACCCTAACCGTCGAGGCTTGGGACCGCAGTGAAAAACTCAAACTGGCTGAAGGCGAGCTGGAGAGCGTCGACAACCTGATCGACACCGCCACCGGCACGGTCAAGCTCAAGGCGCGCTTCGCCAATGCCGAGGAAGTGCTGTTTCCCAACCAATTTGTCAACGTGCGCCTGCGGGTGAAAACCCTGCAGAACGTCACCCTGATGCCGGCCGCGGCGCTGCAGTTCGGTGCCAGCGGCACCTTCGCCTATGTGGTGGATGCTGAAGACAAGGTACAGCTGACGCCGATCAGCGTTGGTGCCAGCGACGGCTTGCTCAGTGTGGTCGAGCAGGGCCTCAATCCGGGCGACCGCCTGGTGTTGGAAGGCACCGACCGACTGCGCTCCGGCAACAAGGTAGAGGTTATCGACGACAAACCGGTTGCCACCCAGACCGAACCGGCAACCTCTGAACGTAAACGAGCGCCGCGCGCCCAATGAACGCCTCTCGCCTGTTTATCCTGCGTCCGGTCGCCACCACGCTGATCATGCTGGCGATCTTCTTGAGCGGTTTGATCGCCTACCGCTTACTGCCGGTCTCGGCGCTGCCGGAAGTGGATTACCCGACCATTCGGGTGATGACCCTGTACCCCGGCGCCAGCCCGGACGTGATGACCAGTGCGGTTACCGCGCCGCTGGAGCGCCAGTTCGGCCAGATGGCCGGGCTGAAACAGATGTCTTCGACCAGCTCCGGCGGCGCCTCGGTGATTACCCTGCGCTTTAACCTGGAAGTGCAGCTGGATGTCGCCGAACAGGAAGTGCAGGCGGCGATCAATGGCGCAAACAACCTGCTGCCCAGCGACCTGCCGGCACCGCCGGTGTACAACAAGGTCAACCCGGCCGACACCCCGGTACTGACCCTGGCCATCAGCTCGAAAACCATGCCGCTGCCGCAGGTGTTCGATCTGGTCGATACCCGTCTGGCGCAGAAGCTGGCGCAAACCAGCGGCGTCGGTCTGGTCACCCTGGCTGGCGGCCAACGTCCGGCCGTGCGTTTGCGAGTCAACCCGGAAGCATTGGCTTCTTATGGCTTGAACCTCAGCGATGTGCGCACGCTGATCACCGCCAGCAACGTCAATCAGCCCAAGGGCAACTTCGACGGCCCGACCCGGGTGTCGCAGCTGGATGCCAATGACCAGCTGAAATCCGTCGACGAATATCGCGAGCTGATTCTCGGCTACCAGAATGGCGCCACGCTGCGCCTGAAAGATGTCGCCGAGATCATCGATGGTGCGGAAAACCAGCGCCTGGCTGCCTGGGCCAATCGCAACGAGGCGGTACTGGTCAATGTGCAGCGCCAACCCGGCGCCAACGTGATTGATGTGGTCGACAGTATTCAGACCCTGCTGCCCAACCTAACCCAGGGCCTGCCGGCCAGCGTCGAGGTCAGCATGCTGACCGACCGCACCGAAACCATCCGCGCGGCGGTCAAGGGCGTGCAGCATGAGCTGCTGCTGGCCATCGCCCTGGTGGTGCTGGTGACCTTCCTGTTTCTGCGCAAGGTGTCGGCGACCATCATCCCGTCCATCGTTGTGCCGCTGTCGCTGATCGGCACCTTCGGCGTGATGTACCTGGCCGGTTTCACCATCAACAACCTGACGTTGATGGCCCTGACCATCGCCACCGGCTTTGTGGTGGACGATGCCATCGTCATGCTGGAGAACATCGCCCGTCATCTGGAAGAGGGCGAAACCCCGCTAAATGCGGCGCTAAAGGGCGCGCGGCAGATCGGCTTTACCCTGGTGTCGCTGACTATTTCGTTGATCGCGGTACTGATTCCGCTGCTGTTTATGGCCGACGTAGTGGGGCGGCTGTTCCGCGAATTCGCCATCACTCTGGCGGTGGCCATTCTGATTTCCCTGGTGGTGTCGCTGACCCTGACGCCGATGATGTGCGCGCGCCTGCTCAAGGCGGAAAAGCCCGAAGAAGAAGGGCGCTTCTACCGCGCCGCCGGGGCGGTGATCGACGGCATGATCGCCCGTTACGGCGTGTGGCTGACCTGGGTACTCAAGCATCAGCCGCTGACCCTGCTGGTGGCTATCGGCACCATGGCGCTGACCGTAGTGCTCTACCTGGCCGTGCCCAAGGGCTTCTTCCCGGTGCAGGACACCGGGGTAATCCAGGGCATTTCCGAGGCGCCGCAGTCGATTTCCTTCCGCGCCATGAGCGAGCGTCAGCAACGCCTGGCCGAGGTGATTCTGCAGGACCCGGCCGTGGCCAGCCTGTCGTCCTATATCGGCGTGGACGGTGACAATCCGACGCTCAATAGCGGCCGCCTGCTGATCAATCTGACGCCACGGGCCGAGCGCGATGTCAGCGCCAGTCAGATCATCGAACGCCTGCGCCCGGAGTTGGCGCGGATTCCTGGGATCGAGCTGTACCTGCAGCCGGTGCAGGACCTGTCCATCGAGGATCGGGTCAGCCGCACGCAGTTCCAGTTCAGCATGGAGTCGCCTGATATCAGCCTGCTGGAAGAGTGGGTGCCCAAGCTGGTCAGCGCGCTGCGCGAGCAGCCGGAGCTGACTGACGTGGCCAGTGATCTGCAAAACCGTGGCCTGCAGGTGTTTTTGCAGATCGACCGCGACATGGCCGGGCGCCTCGGCGTAAGCATTGCCGATATCGACAACGCGCTGTACGACGCCTTTGGCCAGCGGCAGATTTCCACCATCTATACCCAGGCCAGCCAGTACCGCGTGGTGCTGGAAAGCGAGAACGCCGGCAGCATCGGCCCGGCGGCGCTGCGGCAGATTCACGTCAAGGCCGCCGATGGCCAGCAGGTCGCGCTGTCGACCCTGGCCCAGGTGGAAGAACGCGCAGCCAGCCTGCTGATCAACCATATCGGCCAATTCCCGGCTGCGACCCTGTCATTCAACCTGGCCAGCGGCGTGTCGCTGGGCGAGGCGGTGGCGGTGATCGAGCGGATCGAGCAGGAGATCGGCATTCCGCCAGCGGTGCAGACGCGCTTCCAGGGCGCGGCTGAAGCCTTCCGCGCCTCCTTGTCGAGCACCTTGCTGCTGATTCTGGCGGCCATCGTCACCATGTACATCGTGCTCGGTGTGCTCTACGAGAGCTATATCCACCCGATTACCATCCTCTCCACCTTGCCCTCGGCGGGCGTTGGCGCGCTGCTGGCGTTGCTGATCAGCGGCAACGAACTGGGGTTGATCGCGATCATCGGCATCATTCTGCTGATCGGCATCGTCAAGAAGAACGCGATCATGATGATCGACTTCGCCCTCGACGCCGAACGCAACCAGGGCATGCAGCCGGAAGCGGCGATCTACCAGGCAGCGCTTTTGCGCTTCCGGCCGATTCTGATGACCACCCTGGCCGCGCTGTTTGGCGCGATTCCACTGATGCTGGCCACCGGCTCCGGGGCCGAGCTGCGTCAGCCGCTTGGGCTGGTGATGGTCGGCGGGCTGCTGCTGAGCCAGATCCTCACCCTGTTCACTACGCCAGTGATCTACCTGTACTTCGATCGCCTGTCGCGGCGCATCAGTGGCCGTAGCGCGGCCGGGCTTGTGGTCAACCCATGAACCTCTCCGGCCCCTTTATCCGCCGGCCGGTGGCAACCCTGTTGCTGAGCCTGGCGATTCTGTTGCTTGGCGGCGTCAGCTTCGGTCTGCTGCCGGTGGCGCCGCTGCCGCAAATGGATTTCCCCACGATTACCGTGCAGGCCAGCCTGCCGGGGGCCAGCCCGCAGATCATGGCGTCCAGCGTAGCGACGCCGCTGGAGCGCTCGCTCGGTACCATCGCCGGCATCAGCCAGATGAATAGCCGCAGCAGCCAGGGCAACACGCGGATCATGATCCAGTTCGACCTGGATCGGGACATCAACGCCGCTGCCCGCGAGGTACAGGCGGCGATCAATGCCTCACGCGAACTGCTGCCCAGCGGCATGCGCAGCATGCCCACCTACGCCAAGGTCAACCCGTCGCAAGCGCCGATCATGGTGCTGTCGCTGACCAGCGATGTGCTCAACAAGGGCCAGCTGTACGACGTGGCTTCGACCATCCTGGCGCAGAAGCTCGCCCAGGTAACCGGCGTTGGTGAAGTGCAGATCGGCGGCAGCTCCTTGCCCGCCGTGCGCGTGGCCCTGGAGCCGCGCCTTCTCGATCAGTACGGCATCGCCCTCGATGAAGTGCGCCAGAGCATCAGTGCGGCCAACGCCAAACGGCCGAAGGGCGCGGTGGAAGATGCCGAGCGGCACTGGCAGGTACAGGCCAGCGATCAACTGGAAAAGGCCGCCGATTACCTGCCGCTGATCATTCGTTACCAGGATGGCGCGGCGGTACGCCTGGGCGATGTGGCCAAAGTTACCGATGGCGTCGAGGACCGCTACAACAGCGGTTTCTTCAACGATCAGCAGGCCGTGCTGCTGGTGATCAACCGGCAGACCGGGGCCAATATCATCGAAACCATCGCCGGCATTCGCGAGCAGCTGCCGGCCCTGCGTGCGGTGATTCCCGCCAGTATCGCGCTGGAAGTGGCGATGGACCGTTCGCCGGTAATTCGCGCCACCCTGCACGAGGCCGAGCAAACCCTGCTGATCGCTGTGGTGCTGGTGATTCTGGTGGTGTTTGCCTTCCTCGGCCGTTGGCGCGCGGCGCTGATTCCGGCCCTGGCCGTGCCGGTGTCGCTGGTTGGCACCTTTGCGGTGATGTACCTGCTGGATTTCTCCCTGAACAACCTGTCGCTGATGGCGCTGATTATCGCCACTGGCCTGGTGGTGGACGATGCCATCGTCGTTTTGGAAAACATCTCTCGGCATATCGAGGCCGGCGAAACGCCCATGGCGGCAGCGTTCAAGGGCGCGCGCGAGGTGGGCTTCACCCTGCTGGCGATGAACCTCTCCTTGGTTGCGGTGTTTATCTCGATCCTGTTTATGGGCGGCATCGTCGAGCGGCTGTTCCGCGAGTTTTCCATCACCCTGGCCGTGGCCATCGTGATTTCCCTGCTGGTGTCGCTGACCCTCACTCCGATGCTCTGCGCGCGCTGGCTCAAGGCCGAAACCGCCGAGCACCAGCCCAGCGCCATGCAGCGTTGGGGCGGGGCCGTGCAGACGCGCGTGCTGGCGTTTTACGCGCGCGGTTTGGACTGGGCGCTAAAACACTCTTTGCTGATGCTGTTTAGCCTGCTGGCGACCATCGCGCTGAACATCTTCCTGTTTGTCAGCGTGCCGAAAACCTTTATGCCGCAGCAGGACACCGGCCAGCTGATCGGCTTTATCCGCGGTGATGACGGCCTGTCGTTTCAGGTGATGCAGCCGAAAATGGAAATCTACCGCCGCGCCGTGCTGGCTGATCCTGCGGTGGACAGCGTGGCCGGGTTTATCGGCGGCAGCGGCGGGATCAACAACGCTTTTATGATCGTGCGCTTGAAACCGGTGAGTGAGCGTAATGCCAGTGCCCAGGACGTGATCAACCGCCTGCGCCAATCGGTGCCGAAAGTGCCCGGCGGGCGCATGTTCCTGATGCCTGATCAGGACCTGCAGATCGGCGGGCGAGAAGGGCGCAGCTCGGAAAACGAATACATGCTGCTGTCCGGCGATCTCGACGAGTTGCGCAAATGGCTTCCGCCGGTACGCGAAGCACTGCGCGCCCTGCCGGAACTGACCGACATCGACGCCAAGGAGGCCGAAGGCACCCAGCAGATCCGCCTGGTGGTTGACCGTGATATGGCCAAGCGCCTGGGCGTGGACATGAATATGATCACCGCGGTGCTGAATAACGCCTTTAGTCAGCGTCAGGTCTCGACCATCTACGACAGCCTCAATCAGTACAGCGTGGTGATGGAGATCAACCCGCAGTTCGCCCAGTACCCGGAAACCCTCAACCAGATTCAGCTGATCACCGCTGAGGGCGCGCGAGTGCCGCTGTCCAGCTTCGCGCGCTGGGAGCGCAGCCTGGAAGAGGACCGCGTGCACCACCAGGGCCAGTTCGCCGCGGAAAATATCGGCTTCGCCCTGGCCGAAGACATCAGCCTGGATCAGGCTAGCGCGGCGATCAACAACGCGGTTGCACGGGTCGGTTTGCCCACCGAAGTGCAGGGCATGCTCGGCGGCACTGGCGGCGCCTTCCAGAAAACCCAGCAGAATCAGCCGTGGATGATTTTGCTGGCCCTAGTGGTGGTGTATATCGTTCTCGGTGTGCTGTACGAGAGCTATATCCACCCGCTGACCATTCTCTCCACCTTACCCTCGGCCGGGGTCGGCGCGCTGCTTGCGTTGCAGCTGATGAGCATCGAATTCAGCCTGATTTCACTGCTCGGTCTGTTTTTGCTGATCGGCATCGTCAAGAAGAACGCGATTCTGATGATCGACCTGGCCCTGCAGCTGGAACGCCAGCAGCACCTGAGTCCGGAGGAGTCGATCCGCCAGGCCTGTCTGCTGCGTTTTAGGCCAATCATGATGACTACCCTGGCGGCGATTCTCGGCGCGCTGCCGCTGATGCTCAGCAGCGCCGAAGGCTCGGAGATGCGCCAGCCGCTGGGCATCACCATTGTCGGTGGGCTGGTACTGAGCCAGTTGCTGACTCTCTACACCACCCCAGTGATCTACCTGTATTTCGACCGCCTGCGCCACCGGGTTAACCGCTGGCGCGGTGTGCGCACTGACGCTGCTCTGGAAACTCCGTTATGACTCTGCTGCCAACACCCGTAGGAGCGAGCCATGCTCGCGAAACCTTTTCCGTTGCCAAGCCATTCGCGGGCGTGGCCCGCTCCTACATGGGGCTGCTTACACTCAGCCTGCTGTTAGGCGGCTGCGCCATTGGTCCGGACTATCAGCGCCCGCAGCTGCAAACCCCGGCGCAGTTCAAACAGATCGAAGGCTGGACCCAGGCCAAGCCCGGCGATGTGCTAGAGCGCGGCAGCTGGTGGCAGTTGTATGGCGATGCTGAGCTGAATGCCCTGGTCGAGCGGCTGAATATCTCCAATCAGAGTCTGGCTGCCAGCGAGGCGCAGTATCGCCAGGCGCGCGCGTTGGTTCGCGGCGCGCGAGCGGCGTTTTACCCCAGTTTGTCGAGCAGCGCCGGTGCCACTCGCAGCAGCCAGGGCAGTGGTTCCAATAACAACATTGGCAGCACCACAGCCAGCACCGGCGATATCAGCAAGAGCTATGAGCTGGGTCTGAATGCCACCTGGGAGTTGGATATCTGGGGCAAGCTGCGCCGCTCGCTGGAATCCAGCCGCGCCGGCTTCGAGGCCAGCGCTGCTGACCTGGCCGCGCTGAAGCTCAGCCTGCAGGCGGAGCTGGTGCAGAACTACCTGCAACTGCGTGTGCTGGATGATCAGCAGCGCCTGCTCGATTCCACAGTCGCGGCCTACGCCCGTTCGCTGAAACTCACGGAAAATCAGTACAACGCCGGCATCGTGCCGAAATCTGATGTCAGTCAGGCGCTGACCCAGCTGAAAAGCACCCAGGCCCAGGCTATCGATCTGCAATGGCAGCGCGCGCAGCTGGAACATGCGATTGCCGTGCTGGTCGGTGTACCGCCTAGCGAGCTGAGCATCGCTGTGCGCGAGAAATTGCCAGCATTGCCGGAAATTCCTGTGGCGCTGCCATCGCTATTGCTGGAGCGTCGCCCTGATGTGGCCGCCGCCGAACGCAGGGTAATAGCCGCCAACGCCGAAATCGGCGTGGCAGAAGCCGCCTGGTATCCGGACCTGACTATCTCCGCCAGCGGCGGCTACCGTGGCAGCAGCTTTGCCGACTGGATCGACCTGCCTAACCGTTTCTGGTCCCTCGGCCCGCAGCTGGCCCTGACCCTGTTCGATGGTGGCGCGCGCAGCGCCGAACTGGAACGCAGTGAAGCGGCCTACGACCAGACCGTGGCGCAATACCGCCAGTCGGTGCTCGACAGCTTCCGTGAGGTGGAGGACACCCTGGTGCAACTGCGCGTGCTGGAGCAGGAAGCCGTGATTCAGCAGGAAGCGCTGGACGCCGCCCGCGAATCCCTGCGCCTGATCGAAAACCAGTACCGCGCCGGTACCGTGGACTTCAACAGCGTGGTCAATGTGCAGGCCACGGCGCTGAGCAACGAGCGCACCAACCTCAGCCTGCTGGGCAGTCGTTTGACCGCAAGCGTGCAGCTGATCGCTGCATTGGGTGGTGGTTGGCAGGGTGAATTAGAGGTGCCGGAGCAAGAAGCGCCCTAAGCGTCATTACAGGTAACCGCCGTTTTGACGCTTGAGGCTTTGGGGAACGATTAGTCGCGGGACTTGCGGTTTACCGTTTGCGCAGCCTTGAGTATGTCTGCGCCGATCTCGGCTTCAAACTGCTGCCAAACCGGTTGCATGGCGGTGCGCCAGACAGCGCGTTGTTCGTCAGTGAGGGTGATGATCTGGCTGCTGCCGGACGCTTCGATACGCTGACGGTCTGCACGGTTGGCTTCTTCAGACTGGTGATTCACCGCGAAGCTCACTTCATCAATGATGGCTTCCAGCTCGCTGCGGATCTGGTGCGGAATGGAAAACCAGAAGCGCTGATTACTGACCAGCATGTAGTCGAGTGCACCATGGTTGGTCTCGGTAATGAACGGCTGCAGGGTGTGCAGCTGCTTGGTGTAGATGTTCGACCAGGCATTCTCGGTGCCCTGTACCTTGCCGCTTTGCAGCGCATCGAAGACCTCGGCAAAAGGCATCGCCAAGGGCGCCGCACCGATCTGATAGAACTGTGCTTCCAGCACGCTGGAGGGCTGAATACGGAACTTCAAACCCGCCGCATCACTGGGCACTTGCAGCGCTTTAGTCGCTGAGAGCTGCTTCATGCCGTTATGCCAATACGCCAGACCAATGATGTTGTGCGCCTCCATGGAACGCAGCAATTGACGGCCTTTGGCGCGCTTCTGGAAGCGTGTGACGGCTTCTAGGTCGTCGAACAGGAAGGGCAGGTCGAAGACTTGCAACTGTTTGGTGTATTTCTCGAACTTGGCCAGTGAAGGTGCCAGCAGTTGCACCTCGTTGTTAGCCAAGGCCTGCAATTCATTGTCATCGCCAAATAAGCTGGAGGTCGGGTAAACCTCAACGCTGACCTTGCCTGCCAGGCGCTGATCGACCAACTGTTTGAACAGCAACGCCCCCTGACCCTTGGGCGTATGCTCATCGGCAACATGGGCAAACTTGATCAGAATGGGCTTCTGTTCTTGCGCGTTGCAAAGGTTGAATGCACTGAACAGCAGGGTGCCAACAGCTATAACAGCAATCGACTTGAACATAGGGAAGTCCTTGGTTGAGGCAGGCGAGCAGTTTTGAATAGTCGGAGGGCAATCAGGCGCTAGACGCACTTTCAGCGTAGCGGCTTTTGGCCAGCATCTTGGGTGTTTGGCCAGGGGCGAGCAGAAGGGGCTAGTTAGAGCGGCGCGGAGATTACTGCACTTGGCGCGTCAGTGGAGTGCGATGGCGCACGTCTTAGAACCAGCACACGATCTGCTGTACGTCGGCCCTACTGCGTTAAAAACCGGCTGGTGCGCCAGCCCGGTCGGAAGCCGCTTGCGGCTAACGCGCTTTAGCGTGACCCGCAGGGCGAGTGAAACGAGTAATGCTCATGTACAGCTCGTGCACTCGCCTGCGAACCCAGTCCGTTTTCTCGCCTGCTTTGACCAGCCGGAGGCTGTTACTACGTAGCGTCTTGCAGTGCTCTAGTTCGCGAACAGGCTCTTAACGCTTGTTGCGGTTAACCGTTTGCGCGGCCTTCATTATGTCGGCGCCGATCACGCCTTCGAACTGTTGCCATACCGGCTGCATGGCTTGGCGCCAGGCGTCGCGTTGCTCATCGGTAAGCGCGATAATTTGGGTGCCGGTAGCTGCGGCGATGCGGTCGCGGTCGGCCTGGTTAGCCGCTTCAGCCTGGTGGTTCACCTCGTAGGTCACCTCGTCGATGATGCCTTCCAGCTGCATGCGAATCTGATGGGGAATGGCGTACCAGAAGCGTGGGTTACTCACCAGCATGTAGTCGAGCACGCCGTGGTTGGTCTCGGTGATAAACGGCTGCACGCTATGCAATTTCTTGCTGTAGATGTTCGACCAGGGGTTTTCCGCGCCCTGTACCTTGCCGCTTTTCAGCGCATCGAAGACTTCGGCAAATGGCATTACCAAAGGCGTAGCGCCGAGCTGGTTGAACTGCGCCTCAAGCACTGAGGACGGTTGGATACGGAACTTCAAACCGGCCGCGTCGCCCGGTACCAGCAGCGCCTTGGTGGCCGAAAGCTGCTTCATGCCGTTGTGCCAATAGGCCAGGCCGACGATGTTGTGGTCTTCCATGGAGCGAAGCAACTGGCGGCCCTTGGCGCGCTTCTGGAAGCGGTTTACCGCGTCCAGGTCATCAAACAGGAAGGGCAGGTCGAACACTTGCAGCTGTTTGGTGTATTTCTCGAACTTGGCCAGCGACGGTGCCAGCAGTTGCACGTCGTTGTTGGCCAGCGCTTCGAGTTCGTTGGCATCACCGTACAGGGTGGAGTTGGGGTAGACCTCGACTCTTACCTTGTCACCCAGGCGCTCCTCGGCCAGTTTCTTAAACAGCAATGCGCCTTGGCCTTTGGGGGTGTTATCTGCCACCACATGGGCGAACTTGATCACGATGGGCCCCTTGTCGGTTGCCGCGTGAAGCGTGGTAGACGCCAGCAGCAGGCTGCCAGCGGCGATAGCGCAGATCGACTTGAACATAGCGTTGTTCCTGATTGTTCTTATGTTGTTGTGTTGACGGCATGCCAGGGTAAGTTTCAGCAGGCTGGTGGTGCAGGCTGTCAGGTTGGCGCGGCAGCACGATGGTTGCCGTGCGCAGTGCATCCGCTGTATCGCAATGCCTATGCCAGAGTAGCAAGTGCGCTACAGGGCCTGGGATGCCGTGAAACGGGTGTGATAGAACGCACAGTGGGTGGCGATAAATCGCCATTTGCGCGCAAGAGTAGGCGAAAAATCGCTCATGGTGGGCGAGGGTGGCGTTTTACCGCCACCTGCAGGGGGAGTGCTACCGGGTGATCAGCGGCGTACGGCGCGCCAGGCGGCAAACAGGCACAGGGCAAAGAGCAAGGCGACGCTGAGCAGAGTCCAGTGGGTAAATGACAAGCCGAGAATGCTGTAGTCGTTTTGCCCACATACGCCAGCGCTCATAAATACGCCGGGCAGCCAATCATGCAGCGGCAGATAGAAAGCGTAGAAAGGAAACGGCGAGCAGCTGGAGCTTTCCAGTACGCCAGTCTCGATCAGCACCAAGTGCGTGTTGTCATACACTGCCATACCCGCCGCAGCCAGTAGCAACGGCCAGAGCGGCAAGCTTAGCCAGCGCAGGCCGAGGGCTTCCACTGTCAAAATCAGCAGGCTTACAACGCCACCACAGAGCAGCCATAGGCGAATTTGAATGCACAGGGTGCAGGGCTCCCAGCCGCCTAGATGCTGCAGCAGCAAGGCGCCGCCAAGCATGGCAAAACAGGCGAGAGTAATCAGGGTGAGCAACGGCTTGAGTGAACTGGGGCGGGACATCTGAATCTCCGAAAGGGCCTGGCGCGTTGGCTAAGGCAGATACTGTGCCGGCATCTAAGACGTGCGGCGCAGGCTTAAGTTGCAGGCCTGTTTGAGCGATTCGGATACAGGGCCAGCAGCGCAAGGATGATCGCCAGCGAATAGGCAAACAAGCCCATATTGATGCTCAAAGAGCATTTCTCTGATCTGGTAGAGATTAAACCGGCCGGTGCTCGGTACCTGCACCAGCGGTGAGAAACAGCAATGTCGTGGCTTGCGTGGTTTTGGCGGTATGCCACACGCCCTTTGGCACCAGCACGTAACTGCCAACAGTATCGAGCAGCACTTCGCTCTCGCCGCTTGCCTCTTCAAGTAGCAGTCGTGCACTGCCCGATAGCAGCATGACCAACTCCTCACCGGCCGGGTGACGCTCCCAACTGGGCCAGTCTTGCGCAAAGCTGAAGGCCGACATCAATCGGCCCTGGTTCAGCTCCGGTCTTGCACCGCTGACAATATCGCTCCAGAACTGTTCTGTGACGGCGACCGGGCTGGTTTTTCCGCCGTCTTCAACATGCAGATAGGTATGCAGTATTTCCTCGGCACGCTTGGCGATCATCCCGTTCTCCCTGGCGTATCTGGGTTCAATGTTTGAGTAATGCGGAATCCAACTGGTTGAAACACTGCACGATGCGCTCATGGCTGACATCGGCAAAGTTCTTCTGCGTGAGGCTCACCAGCACACTCGGCTTTACCCGGCCCGAACGCAGTTGGCGCTGCATATAGGCCAGTACATCAGCGTCGCTGGTGGGTGTTGTTTGGCTCGGCTCTTCCACGGTATGTGCACTCATTGTCGATGGTTTATGGCTGTATTTACGGCTGGTCACGCCTGTATCCGGGCTGCTTGGACGGAAGACTCTATAGTTACTGACTTATATCCCTGGCTACTAATTAAGGTCATACCCAAATCCTATTGGCTCGTTCGCTGCCCAGCTACCACTCTGAGTCCATCTGCCAAGTAGAAAACAACAGGAGTGAGACATGTCAAATGACGCGAAATGCCCGTTTTCGGGTGCAGGAACCAGCCGCATGTCGGGTGGCGCACCGAAGAACGCGGATTGGTGGCCTAACCAGCTCAGCTTGAAGATTCTCCACCAGCATTCCTCCAAATCCGACCCCATGGGCGCGGGCTTCAATTATGCCGATGAATTCAAAACGCTTGATTTACCTGCGGTGATCAAGGACCTCACCGCGCTGATGACCGATTCGCAAGATTGGTGGCCCGCCGATTGGGGCCACTACGGTGGTTTGATGATCCGTATGGCCTGGCACTCCGCGGGTACTTACCGCATCCAGGATGGCCGTGGCGGTGCGGGCAGCGGTAATCAGCGTTTTGCGCCACTTAACAGCTGGCCGGATAACGGCAACTTGGACAAGGCCCGTCGCTTGCTCTGGCCAATCAAACAGAAGTACGGCCGCAAACTGTCCTGGGCAGATCTATTTGTGTTGGCCGGTAACGTGGCTCTGGAATCCATGGGCTTTAAAACCTTTGGTTTTGCCGGCGGCCGCCCGGATATCTGGGAGCCGGAAGAAGAGACCTACTGGGGCGCTGAAACCGAATGGCTGGCTACTAGCGACAAACCCAACAGCCGTTATTCCGGCGAGCGCAATCTGGAAAACCCACTGGCAGCCGTGCAGATGGGCCTGATCTACGTTAACCCCGAAGGCCCGGATGGCAACCCAGATCCACTGGCGTCGGGCCGCGATGTGCGCGAAACCTTCGCCCGCATGGCCATGAACGATGAAGAAACTGTTGCTCTGGTAGCGGGTGGTCACACCTTTGGCAAAGCCCACGGCGCGGGTGATCCGGCCCTGGTTGGCTCCGAACCAGAAGGTGCCGGCATCGAAGAGCAAGGCCTGGGTTGGATCAATTCGTTCGGCACGGGCAAGGGCGTGCACACCACCACCAGCGGCATCGAAGGTGCCTGGAAGCCTAATCCAACGACGTGGGACAACGGCTACTTCAACATGCTGTTCGGCTACGAGTGGGAGCTGACCAAGAGCCCGGCCGGCGCTCATCAGTGGACGCCGAAGAACGTCAAACCGGAGGACATGATTCCCGACGCCCATGATCCGTCGAAGAGCCACCCGCCGATGATGACCACCGCCGATATGTCGCTGCGCATGGACCCGGCTTACGAGAAAATCTCCCGGCACTTTCACCAGAACCCCCAGGCATTCGCCGATGCCTTCGCCCGCGCCTGGTTCAAACTGACCCACCGTGACATGGGCCCGCGTTCCCGCTACCTCGGCCCGCTGGTGCCGCAAGAAGAACTGATCTGGCAAGACCCCGTTCCAGCGGTCGATCACGCCCTGGTTGATGCGCAGGACATCGCCAGCCTCAAGGCAAAGGTGTTGGCGTCCGGCCTGTCGATTGCCCAACTGGTCAGCACTGCCTGGGCCTCGGCATCCACCTTCCGCGGCAGCGACAAGCGTGGTGGCGCCAATGGCGCGCGCATTCGTCTGGCACCGCAGAAGGACTGGGAGGTTAACCAACCTGCTGAACTGGCCAAGGTGCTGGCGGCGCTGGAAGCCATCCAGAAGGACTTCAACGCCTCGGCCGCTGCTGGCAAGAAAATCTCCCTGGCGGACCTGATCGTTCTCGCCGGCTCTGCAGCGGTTGAAGCCGCAGCGAAGAAGGGTGGCGTGGAGGTCGTAGTGCCGTTCGCGCCAGGTCGCACCGACGCTTCGCAGGAGCAAACCGATGTCGAGGCCTTCGCGGTGCTGGAACCCAAGGCCGATGGCTTTCGCAACTATTCCTGCAAGGGCTATGAAAGTGTTGCCGCCGAGTTGCTGGTAGACAAGGCGCAGTTGCTGGAATTGACCTCGCCGGAGATGACCGTATTGATTGGTGGTCTGCGTGTACTCAACGCCAATGCCGGCAAAACGCCGCATGGTGTATTCACCAAACGCCCGGAAACCCTGAGCACTGACTTCTTCGTCAATCTGCTCGACATGGGCACCAAGTGGCAGAAGTCCGCCAGCGAAGGTGTACTGGACGGCCGTGACCGCAAAACCGGCGACCTGACGTGGACCGGCACCCAGGTTGACCTGGTGTTTGGTTCCAACTCCCAGCTGCGGGCGCTGGCCGAGGTCTACGCCACCGTCGACGCGCAAGCGAAGTTTGTGCAGGACTTCGTGGCTGCCTGGACCAAGGTGATGAATCTGGATCGCTTCGATCTCACGTGATCTGCATAGAGGCCTAACAAACCTCAGCTGAAACCACTTCGCCCCGCCATGGTCACTTATGGCGGGGCGAAGTTCTTTATAAGTACTTGATTAAGTTTGAATTCAGCCCGCAACGTTAACCTTGCCCCATCTTTTTAAATGCTTTGGAGTCTCCCTATGTCATCCCGTGCCTTTGTCCCGCTCAAACAGCTTACGGCCGCCTCCGCACTCTGCGCCGCACTGTTCACCACTGGCGCGATGGCCAACCAGCCGCAGATCTACGGTCTGCATGAGCGTGTTTCTTTGTATGAGTTGGCCCTGGAGCTGCCCGCCAAGCTTGATACCGGAGCCGAAACCGCTTCGCTCAGCGCCAAAAATATTGAGATGTTCAAGCGCGATGGTGGCGAGTGGGTGCGCTTCCAGCTGGGCATGGAAGACGCCAAACAGTCGCAGATCATTGAAAAGCCGCTGACACGCATGAGCTATATCAAACGCCGCGCGGGTGACCGCAGGCCTGGCGACAAGCAGCTGTATACAGAGCGTCCGGTGATCGAGATGGACATCTGCGTAGGTGATGAGCTGAAAAATATCGAGGTCAACCTGACTGATCGCAGCGCCTTTGAATTCCCGCTGTTGATCGGATCGACCGCATTGAAGGCGTTCAACGCTGCTGTCAGCCCAGGTGTCCGCTACTCGGCTGGGCAACCAAGCTGTACGCAAACCAGCTGAATTAGGGGCCTGAACCTGTGGGTTGTTATGTGGCCCTGAAGCTCCAGACTATTTCCACCACGCGCACGGCCAGAATCAGGTAAAGCAGAAACAGGATGATCTGCAACGCAAGGTGATGACGCAGCTTGGCCAACCGGTTCAAGCCGTCACTGATGTTTAGTATTAGCAACAACGCCGACAGAAAGATCAGCCCCCACCCAGCCAGGGTTGAGCCCCAGAGCCCCATAAACAGTTGATGGTCGCCATGCAACGCATCGGTGCCAGCGGCAAACAGCAGCGCGCAGACCAACAGATTTTTGATGTTGTCGAAGATTTTTGCGCTTACATCTGCATCCAGTAGCGCCAGGTACTTGCTCCAAAAGTTGCGCATAAACGGCACCTGATTAGCAGCAGAGCGATTAATGGTTGGCGTTTCGCAGCTTGGGCCAGAACAGGCTGGCCATGCACAGGGCATACACAACCGCGAATAGGACATAGGCAATCCGCGTGGAAAACAGCTCAGGCGTTTCGCCCGGCAAGGGCGAAACGCCCAGGCCAAAGAGAATCAAAAAGGTCGTCAGCCCGCCGCCAAACACTTTGCCCGTCACGGCCCCCATTACCGCCCGTCCAGCAAACAGCAGGCTGACCAGCAGCAGGATAAGGACGACCCACAGCAGGTTGGGTCGTAGTTCGATCACGGCAAATGCCAGAGATGCAGCAACCCCGCCGAGCAGATTGATCACGATCAGCGCGGCTGCGGTTCGGCTGCTCATTCCCAGCTCAAACTGACTCAGCAACGAGGCGACGGTTATCGGTATGACCATCGCCGTGGCCAGGCGCGGGTCAATCAAGCACAACCCAACTATGCCCAGCAGAATCGCGCCACTGGCCATGGCCTGACGCATTACGCAGGTAAGCTCAGAACGCTGCAAAGGCGCAGGGGCTACCGGCGATCGGCCGATATCCGGAAATACTGCGTGAGCGCCCCAGGCAAGCAGCAGGCCGATGCTGACCGCCTTGGCCAGAACCAACACAATCGACTCACCGAGGTCACGTTGGAGGATGTCGAGCAGTGGCACCACAATCGCAATCACCAGCATCAACGCCGGCCCAGCGCCACCCACCTGCCGACCCTGGGCGAAAAAGCAGCTGAAGTAGCACAGCCACAGCAACGGCAGCAGCACTAACGGCCGGTCACCGAGCAGACCGGTGAGGAAGATCAGCAGCGCGCCAACCACAAAAATCAGCAACACAGTGCCCAACCCCTGACGCAAACCGGGTGGGCTGTAGCTGGCCAGTAGAAATTGAGTGGCGAATAGCGGCGCGAGAAACGGCAACACACTGCCATTGACCAAGGCTAGGCTGAAACCCACCGTCACTGCCAGGGCCACACGCAAACCCTGACGTTTGGCGCGCGCCAGCTCGTTTGACGGCCGGGCGTGCACCACAGCCTCAGTTGACATAGGTCAGCAAGGCTACAAGCCGCGCGGTGATTACGCCGAACATATTCGCCAGCGGGTTATCACCGGTGTAAATCACCACCGTGACCTGTGAGCCATAGCGCAGGCCTTTCGGGTAAGGCTCCAGCACCACCAGGCGCACGGGGAAGCGCTGCGGGTCGCGTATCCAGCCGCTCTGGTTGCGTACCGAGGGCAGGGCAGAAGAACTGCTGCCTTCATTGGCCACGCCCCAGCCGACACTCTCGACCCGCGCATTGAACACGCGCCCGGGCAATACGTCGAACACCAGCTCGGCGGTATCATCCGCCTGCACATGCTCAAGGCTGTTTTCTTTAAAGGCTGCGGAAATCCATACGGTGCCGGTGTCGATAAACGTCAGCGCGGGCTGGCCAGCGCTGACCACCTGGCCAACCGCAAGCTGCAAATTGGTGATAACGCCATCTGCAGGTGCCTTAATCTCCGTACGCACCAGATCAAGCCTGGCCTTTTCCAGTTGCGCGAGGGCTTGTTTGAACTGCGGGTTATCCGTACCCGTTGGGCCGAGCTCCTGACGCGCACGCTGCAAGTCAGCCTGCGCCTTGGCCACCGCGGCTTCTGCAGAGTTCAGCGATGCCGTGGCCTCATCCAAACGCGCCCGCGCATAGACGCCGCGTTCAACCAGCTGCATCACCCGGCGCGTTTGCTCACGCACATTGTCACGCTGCGCGCGGGCAGACACTGCCTGCGCCTGAGCCGCATCCACCGATGCGGTGTTGGCCCCCAATGCCTGACCGGTCTGTTCGAGGCGCGCTTCGGCTTCGGCAATGGCGATCTTGTAAGGCTGCGGGTCGATGCGAAACAACAGTTGCCCAGCCTCAACTCGCGCATTGTCGAGCACCGCGATTTCCACCACGCGGCCACCCACTTCGGAAGCCATCTGCACCACATAACCCTGCACCACAGCCTGCGAGGTAGAAGGGGTGCTGCGCTCCATCAGGATGGACAGCACAAACAGCACGGCAGCAACTAACACCACGATCAACGCAATGCGCCGCAGTGGGTTGGCTGGCGGGGCGGGTTTTTCGGTGGCAGGCGGCGCCTCGGCCAGGGGTGTGTTGTCAGGTTGCTCTACTGTTTCAGACATATGGATTCCCGTAAGGCAGATGAAGCAAGCGCAAAGATTGGCTCGGCAGTGCGAGGCCGATCAGGCAGCGTCTGGACTGCTAACCCGAGCGGTGCGGATAAACAGCGCGCGCAGCTTCTCCCAGAAATTGCCGCCTAAAACGAAGAAGCTGCCAATCAGCAAAGCATCGCCAAGCATCTGCAACGCCCAGCTATTGGGCCGCAGCCCAGGCGCGACGGCGTCGATATAGGGCTCAAGAAAGGATGAAATCAGCGGTAGGCAGAACATCACCACGCCAATACGATGGCGCAACGGACCGATCTCAGACTCCGAGCTCGGCACCATCGACGACATATAGCCGTAAATATGCTGCTTCAATTCCTGGAAACCCGCCTTGCCCATGATGGCGATAACCAGTAGCAGGAGAACTTTATTGAGAATAAACAGCGCCCCCGAAAGCGCAGCCACCTTGGACCCAGGCACATCCGCGGCTGCCGCCAGCGGCACCAGAAGCCACAAAGCCGGAATCAAACAGATAATCGCGATGCCCAACTTGAACCGCCAATGGGCGGACTTGGGCTGGGCTGTGTTCTGCTCTGTAGTCATGTGCGCGTACCTTCCCTTGCGATTATTGTTATTGGCCTAAAGCCCCCAAAACCATCAGCTAAATATCTAGCACAAAGCCAGCGCGGTAGAGCTTTATCAGGCTATGCCGGCTCTACCTGTGGCTTTTCTGTTCTTACGATGACTCACAGGCGGGCTACTGATACTTGTTTTCGTAGATTGGACATCCTCTTTCGTGTGGCTTTGCGCAGATGCATTGTTATGTTTCTATGAGCAACCAAGTCAGGATGGGCGAGAAGAAAGACTTATGCTCATTAAAAAGTTCGGGGCTTCTGGAAAAATACTAAGAAGAGATCACCGTACTGAAGGTAGTCGTGCGAATGGAATTAGCTCAGTACTCAGATGACTCAAGCGTAGCGCCCACCCCCACGCTACTATCGACAATAGTCGACGAAGCCTGCGTACAGGCTGCCTTGCAGCCCTGGATCGCGATGGAGTGCTACCAACTCGGGCAAGGGCGAGAGCTGGCGCTGATGGAGAGCCTGGATCTCGGCAGCTATCAAATCGTTCGCGAGTCACAGATGGCCGCGGTGCAAAAGCTGGGGAAGATGCCGGCGAACCTTTGCACACTGTCGTATTGCACACCGGATCCAAACTTCCGCTTTTCCGAACTCGGCGCCGATGAGGCCGATACCGTGTTCTTCATGCCTGAACACACCGAGTTCGACATCTACGTCCCCGCCGGTGCTCAAACGGCCTATGTCAGCTTTGACCAGCAAGCGTTTCTGGAAGATGCCCGTACGCTGAACCCGAGCCAATGGGAGAACACTCCGCAGCAACTGCAACAACTTCAAACGGCTCAGCAAGCGGCCCTAAAGGGGGCAATCAGTCAATGGTTCAACACAACGGCAGCGCTCAACGAGGCCCATACCGTAGTTGATGAAGGCTTGATGCATCGCCTGTTGTTAGAAAGCATTCTGCACGTCGCCACAACGTCCAAGATGCAAGAGTCTCAGCCCGCGCCGGTTGAACGCGCTAGGGCTTTTCACATATGCCGAATGGCCCGCGCCTTTGTCGAAGACAGCCTGACCATCGATGCAGTGCCGACCGTTACCGATATCTGCAGAACCATCGGCGTATCGGAGCGCGCCCTGCAATATGCCTTTCGCGCCTATGTCGATATGTCGCCAGTCAACTATCTGCGCCTGTGTCGCCTCAACCGCGTTCGCACCACCTTGCGTGTTTCAGACCCGCAAGCCACCACGGTCACAGCCGTGGCCATGCGCTTTGGCTTCTTACACCTTGGCCGCTTTGCCCAGGACTACCGGCAAGTGTTCGACGAGCCGCCCTCCGTAACCCTCGCATCCTGACACTGCCGGTATACCCCTCATAAAAATTACGTTTTCGCTGCATCTTTGCGGAAATCGGATAGCCATGTGCTGTTTGCCCTACTTAGGCTGAGAGAATTTTTTCGGCTATGGGGCAGAGAGCAATGCTGGAAGCAGCGATACCAAGTGAGTTCAGAAAAAAAGCGCTGGCCGCTGCCGTACGACAATTTATCGCTGCCGCCAGACAATGCAGGGTGTCACTCAGTAATTACCGGCTGACAAGGCGCACGCTGGTGGCAACGCTTGCCTGTGCAACCCCCAGCCTATGCACCGCCGCGCTTTGGGATAGCAATTGGAGTGCAGGCACGGGTGACTGGGCGACCGCGAGCAACTGGTCAGGAGCATTCGGTCCAATGGTCCCAGGGGAGGACGATTACGTTTTTATCGACAACGGCGGTACCGCACAGGTACAGACCACACCCAGTGATGTAGTGGGTTATCTTTTCGTTGGAAATCTAAACAGCGGCACGCTTGAAATTAGCAACGGCGCTCAATTGTCGAACAATGCTTTTCATACTATCGGTGTCGGCGTCGGCAGTAACGGTGGTGTGACAGTGGACGGTGTTGGCTCAAGTTTGTTACTTGAAGGCCCAAGTGCACGACTTATTGTGGGCTCTTATGGCACCGGCTCAATAACTATTACTAATGGCGGCACAGTAAGTCAGAACGTTAGTTACCTGTCTACCTACATAGGTGAATACGCGGACAGCAACGGTACGGTAACGGTAGACGGGGCAGGCTCTAGTTTAACCTACACTAATGCCAGCATTACTGTAGGCCACTCAGGCAGCGGTACACTTAACATTATTAACAATGGCTTAGTAAGTTTCCTCAGTGGCCGAGCTGTGTACTTGGGGAGCCTGAGCGGCAGCAACGGCACACTTAATATTGGCAATGGCGGTGCGGCAGGCATACTTAATGCGGCAGAAGTGGATGGGCGCTATGGCACGGCCACGCTTAATTTCAACCATAACGATGCTAATTATTTCTTCACCGATGACGGCACGTCACTGGGCGATACCGTCATCATTAGAGGCACAGCTTCGGTAAACTCCATAGGCAGCGGCACCACCTATATAAGTGGTAACAACACCTATACTGGCAGCACCAATATTAATAGCGGAAAACTAGTGGTTTATAACTCAGGAGCTCTGGGGAATAACAGTGCAGTTACCGTTGCGGCTGGCGCAATGCTTGAGTCTTTAGATAATCTCGCGATTGGTTCGCTAGCCGGTGGCGGAACAGTTAAGTTAGATACAGGATCTGGCGGTCATATATTAACGGTTGGCGGCGACAATACATCTACGCTCTTCAGTGGTGTAATTACGGATGACAGCTATTTAACTAAAATAGGTTCGGGAACCCTTACCTTATCAGGCATCAATAGCTATCACGGTGCAACCGTCATTAACAATGGCCGGCTTGTGGTAAATGGCTCCATTGCTAATTCCGGCATAACCGTCAATGCAGGTGGCGCACTGGGCGGTAGCGGTACTTTAGGCAGCATCACGCTCAATGGCGGCACCTTGGCTCCCGGCAACTCCATCGGCACAATGAATGTTGCGGGTAATGTGAACTTCGCTGGCGGCGTTTATCAGGTAGAAGTGGACGCCGCCGGTAATTCAGATCACATCAATGCCACTGGCAGCGCAACACTGACGAATGGCAGCGTGCAAGTTCTACCCGAAGCGGGTAGCTATGCACTTAGTACCGACTACACCATCCTCACCGCCGCTGGTGGCCTGGGCGGCACCACCTTTGGCAGTGTCAGTTCCAACCTGGCCTTCCTGACACCGACGCTGTCTTACGATGCCAACAATGTATTGCTCAACCTGAGCCGCAACTCGACTGAATATGCGTCAGTGGCCGAGACCGCCAACCAGGGCTCTGTTGGCACTGCGCTCGATACCTTGTTCAGTTCCGGTACGACAGAGGCTGATGAGCTGTTCAATAACCTCAATATTCTGAGTGCCGCAGGTGCCAACCAAGCCTATGACGCGCTCAGCGGCGTGCAACACACCTACAGCAATCAGATTGCCCTGCAGTCGCTGAATCAGTTCAAAGGGCTGCTGTTCGACCGTCTGCAAGGCAACAGCCAGTTTCTCGCCAGTAATGGCCAACTGATGCTGGCCTATAACGACAACGGCACAGTCACCGATGTGGGCTCGCAGTTACTCGGCAGCAGGCCGGTAGCGGATCGCGGCTGGTGGCTGCGCGGCACCGGCAGCTATGGCGAAATCGACGGCACAGCTAATGCCAGCGGCGCCCATTACAACGCCAGCGGTACGGCTACCGGTATTGATTTCAACCTGGATGACTCGATCACCCTTGGCGCCGCCTTCGGCTATAGCACCACCGGTGCCGGCGTGGAGCAGGGCGACCTTGAAGTCGACAGCTACCAGACGGCTTTCTACGGCAGGTGGCTGCTTGATGATGGCTATTACGCCAGTGGCATGGCTGGCCTTGGTTACCACGATATTGATGCCAAACGCGGCATCAACGTCGGTGTCTCCAGTAGCACCGCCAAAGCGGATTACGACGCCTGGACCGGCAACCTCGCGGTTGAAACCGGTCGCACATTTGCCCTTAACGAACGCACCCGAATCACGCCGCTGGCCGGCCTTGAATACGCCCATCTCAACCGTTCCAGCTTTACCGAGCGCGGCGCCGGTGCGGCCGACTTGCATGTCAGCAGCGACCAGCAGGACTCACTGCGTTCAGCACTCGGCGCACGCTTAGAGCACACCTGGGTAACCCGCAATGGCAGCCGCATTCAGCCCACGGTTGAGCTGGCCTGGTTGCATGAGTTTATGGATAACGAGGCCGCGCTACGCGCCGGCTTTGCCCCAGCACCTACGGCTAAGTTCAATGTCAGCGGCCCCGAGCTGGATCGTGACCGCGCCCGGCTTGGCCTCGGCCTGAATATGCAGGTGTCTGAAACTGCGTCACTGAGCCTGGGCTATCAAGGTGAGTTCGCCAGCTCCGACAACCGCCACGATGTATCGGCCACCTTCAAGATGGCGTGGTGAAGGACAGGACTTTCTACGGATTGCTTTGCCCATAAAAAAGCCCCACGGCAAGGAGCAACTGCCGTGGGGCGGGAAGTGGTTGGCAAGCCAACCGGGGGAGAGTCTGCAAACAGGTTCTAGGCGTTAGGCTGCCACCCGCCGCCGAGGGCTTTGTAGATGGCGACGATGCCGCGATACAGCTCGACTTCCGCCTGGGCCTGGGCGTCTTCAGCACTTAGGCGTTCGCGTTCGGCGTCGAGCAATACGAGGAAGTCCACTTCACCTTCGCGGTAGCGCACGCGGGCTTGTTCGGCTGCGGCGCGGCTGGCGTCGGATTGGCGTAGCAGAGCCAGTAGCCGCTGCTGGCGTTTACCGTAATCGCTAAAGGCGTTGGCGGATTCTTCCAGGGCCAGCAGCACCTGCTGTTCATAGTTGGCCAGTGCGCCATCGGCTTCGGCTTCGGCCCCGCGCATACGTGCACGCACGCTGCCCAGATCAAACGCCGCCCAGCTTATGGTTGGGGCAAGGCCCCAGGCTTGCGCTGCAGATGAGCCCAGCTGCGAACCACGCCCGGCGGTAAAGCCGAGGAAGCCGGAGAGGCTCACCCGTGGAAACAGATCCGCCGTGGCCACACCGATATTGGCGGTGGCGGCGGCCAGTTGCCGTTCGGCCGCACGGATATCCGGGCGGCGGCGCAGTAACTCGCCGGGGTCGCCAACCGGTAGTGCTTTGGCAATGGCAGGTAGGTCTTGAGCAGAGAGGTCCACACTCAATTGGTCCGGGCGTTGGCCGAGCAGGGTGGCGATGCGGTGCTTGGCGCGCTGCTGTTCGGCCTGTAGTTGCGGCAGGCTGGCTTCAGTGCCGGCCAGACGTGCATCGCTGCGTAGCACATCCAGCTGACTACCGACGCCGGCCTCACGCAGTTGTTCGGTAATGGCGCGGGATTCCTGCTGGTTTTTCAGGTTGTCGCGGGCAATGCGTTCGCGCAGTTGCGCGCCGCGCAGGCTGCCGTAGGCATCCACCAGCTCGGCGATCAGGCTGACCTGCAGTTGCTGATAGTCGGCTTCGGCCACGTCCAGTTCGGCGTCGCTGGCTTCCAGTTGGCGCTGAATGCGGCCAAACAGATCCAGCTCCCAGAGCATGTCCAGGCCCAGGTCATAACGTTCGCTGCGCACGCGTTGTTCAGTTACGCCGGGTTGCTGGGCTTTGCCGAAATCACCGCTGGCGCGGCTGGTGATGGTCGGCAGCTGATCGTTGCCGAGGTCATCACGGATAGCCTGGGCCGCACGCAGGCGGGCAAAGGCCACGCGCAGCTGGCGGTTTTCCTGCAGCGACTGTTCCACCAACTGGTTAAGTGTTGGGTCGTCGAACTGCTGCCACCAACTGACTTCGAAGCGCGAGCGATCGTAGTTGCTGCCTTGCGCTGCGCTCAGCTGGGCGTCCTCCGCTTGCGGTGCCTGGTAGTCTGGGCCGACGGCGCAGGCTGTCAGCGCAACGCTCAGCAGGCTGATGGCCAGCGGCTTGGCATTAAATGTTTTCATGCCTGCACCTCCTGCAAACGAGCCACTTTCTTCGCTTCGCGCTTCTCCACAAAAGCGCGGATCAGCACATAGAACACTGGGGTCAGCAACAAGCCAAAGAAGGTCACGCCGAGCATGCCGCTGAACACCGCGACGCCCATGGCGTGGCGCATTTCCGCGCCGGCGCCGGAGGACAGCACCAGCGGCACTACACCCATGATGAAGGCGAAGCTGGTCATCAGGATCGGCCGCAGCCGCAGGCGGCAGGCTTCCAGCACCGCGCTGACGCGGTCCATGCCTTCTTCCTGCTTTTCCTTGGCGAACTCGACGATCAGGATGGCGTTCTTACAGGCCAGGCCCACCAGTACGATCAAGCCGATCTGGGTGAAGATGTTGTTGTCGCCTCCAGCCAGGATCACCCCGGTAATGGCCGACAGCAGGGTCATCGGCACGATCAGGATCACTGCCAGCGGCAGGCTCCAGCTTTCGTACTGAGCGGCCAGTACCAGGAAGGCCAGCAGTACGCAGAGTGGGAAGACGAAGATCGCGCTGTTACCGGCGAGGATCTGTTGGTAGGTCAGGTCGGTCCACTCGAAGCTCATGCCGTTGGGCAGTTCTTCCTTGAGCAGCTGGGCAATCGCCGCCTCAGCCTGGCCAGAACTGTAGCCGGGGGCTGCCGCGCCGTTGATTTCCGCGGTGAGGAAGCCGTTGTAATGCATCACCCGATCCGGGCCGGAACTGGCGCTGACCTTGAGGAAAGCCGACAGCGGGACCATTTCACCACGGTTGTTACGCACCTTGAGCTGGCCGATCTGCTCCGGCTCCAGGCGGAACTGCTGCTCGGCTTGCACGTTGACCTGATAGGTACGACCAAAGCGGTTGAAGTCGTTGGCGTACAGCGAACCCAGGTAGATCTGCATGGTGTCGAAGATGTCGCTGATCGCCACACCGTGGGTCTTGGCCTTTTCACGGTCAATCGCAGCATCGATCTGCGGCACATTCACCTGGTAGCTGGTGAACACCGACATCGGGTCCAGTTCCGGCAGCTGACGCGCCTTGGCGATAACGTTCTGGGTCTGCACGTACAGCTCGTCATAGCCCAGGTTGCCACGGTCCTGTACCTGCAGGCGGAAGCCGCCGATGGTGCCCAGCCCCTGTACCGGCGGTGGTGGGAAGATCGCCAGATAAGCTTCCTGAATAGAACTGAGCTGGCCGTTAAGCTCAGCAGCAATGGCCCCGGCGGACATGCTTTCGTCCTTGCGCTGATCGAAATCTTTCAGGGCGACGAAGACGATGCCGCTGTTCGGGCTGTTGGTGAAGCCGTTGATCGACAGGCCTGGGAAGGCAATGGTGTTTTCCACACCGGGGTGCTTGCCGGCGATGTCCGACATCTGTTTCATCACCGCTTCGGTGCGATCCAGGGTGGCGGCATCCGGCAGCTGAGCAAAGGCCACCAGGTACTGCTTGTCCTGCGCTGGTACGAAGCCGGTTGGCGTCGTGGCGAAGCCCAGGTAGGTCAGACCCATCAGTCCGGCATAGACGAACAAGGCGATACCACTGCCGCGTAATACGCGCTTTACGGTGCCGACGTAGCCATGGCTGGCACGGTCGAATACGCGGTTGAACGGTGCGAACAACCAGCCACCGAACAGTCTATCGAGCAGTTTGGAGAAGCCATCCTTCGGCGCGTCGTGGCTTTTCAGCAACACGGCGGCCAGGGCAGGGGACAGGGTCAGCGAGTTGATCGCCGAGATCACCGTGGAGATGGCAATCGTCAGGGCAAACTGTTGATAGAACTGTCCGCTGAGCCCGGAGATAAAGGCCGTGGGGATAAACACCGCGCACAGCACCAGAGCCGTGGCGACGATGGGCCCGGTCACTTCCTTCATCGCCTGCTTGGTGGCTTCCACCGGGGTTTTGCCCAGCCCGATATTACGCTCGACGTTCTCCACCACAACGATGGCGTCGTCCACCACGATGCCGATGGCCAGCACCAGGCCGAACAGCGACAGCGCGTTGAGCGAGAAACCGAACATATGCATCACGGCGAAGGTGCCGATCAACGACACCGGCACGGCGGCGAGCGGGATGATCGAGGCGCGCCAGGTTTGCAGGAACAGAATCACCACCAGTACCACCAGGATGATGGCTTCGAGCAGGGTGTGAACCACCGCCTCGATGGAGCCACGCACGAAGATGGTTGGGTCATAGACGATTTCGTAGTCCACGCCCTGGGGGAAGCTCTGCTTCAGCTCGGCCATGCGCTCACGCACCGCATCGGAAATCTCGATGGCGTTGGAGCCAGGGCGTTGGAATACCGGGATGGCGACTGCAGGTTTGTTGTTGAGCAGCGAACGCAGGGCGTACTGGCTGGAGCCCAGCTCGATCCGTGCGATGTCTTTTAGGCGGGTGATTTCGCCGTTTTCACCGGCGCGGATGATGATGTTTTCGAACTCTTCCTCGGTGACCAGACGGCCCTGAGTGTTGATCGACAACTGAAAGCTGTTACCCGCATCCGACGGCGGCGCACCCAGCGAACCGGCGGCGACCTGGCGGTTCTGCTCGCGGATGGCGTTGACCACGTCCGTAGCTGTCAGGTTGCGCGAGGCCACCTTGTTCGGGTCGAGCCACACGCGCAGCGAGTAGTTGCCGAGGCCGAACAGTTGCACATCGCCGATGCCATCGAGACGCGCCAGCTCATCCTTGATATTCAACGCAGCGTAGTTGGACAGATACAGCATGTCGTAGCGGTCGTCCGGCGAGGTCAGGTGCACGACCATGGTCAGGTCGGGCGAGGCCTTGTCGACGGTCACGCCGAGACGCTGCACTTCAGTGGGCAGGGTCGGCATGGTTCGGGTCACGCGGTTCTGCACCTGCACCTGGGCTTTGTCCAGATCGGTGCCGAGAGCAAAGGTCAGCGTTAGGGTCATCTTGCCGTCGGCCGTACCCTGGGACGACATATAAAGCATGCCTTCCACACCGGTAATCGCCTGCTCCAGCGGCGAGGCAACGGTCTCACCTATCACCTTGGGGTTAGCGCCGGGGAAGGTGGCGCGGACCACCACGGTAGGCGGCACCACTTCCGGGTATTCGCTGATCGGTAATTGGAACAGTGAGATGGCCCCGCTGATCAGGATCAGCAGCGAGAGCACGGCGGCGAAGATCGGCCGCTGAATAAAGAATTGAGAGAAATTCATCGTCTTTCTACCTATATAACAGCGTATTAGCCGCGCGGCGCAGTGTTGGTAGGGCTGCTTTCTGCAGCGACCCGGCGGCTGTTCTGGCGTTCGATGGCCTGACGTTGCTCAGTCAGCAACGCCTGGGTCTTTTCATCGGCCATCGGCACGCTTTGCGGATCAACCGTGGAGCCGGGGAAGGCGCGCTGCAGTCCGTTGACCACGATCTTCTCGCCCTTGGCCAGACCGCTGCGCACGATGCGAAGGCCTTCCAGCTTCGGCCCCAGCTCGATGCTGCGGTACTGCACGGCATTGTCCTTATCGAGCACCAGCACGTACTTCTTGCCCAGATCCGTACCGACCGCTTCGTCCTTGATCAGCGCGGCGGCGTACTGGCTGCTGCCGACCAATTTCAGGCGTGCATAAAGGCCCGGGGTAAAGCGCCCATCACGGTTGTCGAACACTGCACGGCCACGGATGGTGCCGGTCTGCGGGTTGACCTGGTTGTCGATAAAATCCAACTCGCCTAAATGCGGGTGACCGTCTTCGCTGGACAGGCCCAGGTACACCGGGCTGGCATCGCGGGTCTGGCCGCCGGCTTGGCGCGCCAGCTCGACATATTTGAGGAACACGCGCTCATCGGCGTCGAAGTAGGCATAAACCTTGTCGGTACTTACCAGGGTCGTGAGGTGGCTTTGCCCGGCATTTACCAGGTTGCCTTCGGTGATTTCCGCACGGCTGACGCGACCATCAATCGGCGCTGTGACGCGGGTAAAGCTGAGGTTGAGGCGGGCGTTATCCAGTTCTGCCTGGATGCCCGCTACAGCGGCCTTAGCTTCTGCTGCGGCGCTGGCACGGGCATCGGCCAGTTCGGCGGAAATTGCGTTGCTTTTGCGCAGACGCTCACCACGACTGGCTTCGCTTTGGGTCCGCACCTGGCTGGCACGAGCTTGTTGTAGCTGGGCTTCAAGGCGTTTGACCTCGGCCTGGAATGGGCGCGGGTCGATCTGAAAAAGCAAGTCGCCTTTCTTCACCAGGCTGCCTTCATTGAAGGCTACGCGGTCAACAAAACCGGACACTCGTGGGCGGATATCTACCGACTCTGGCGCTTCCAGGCGGCCGGTAAATTCGTCCCATTCGTTGATCGGTTGCTCGATTACTTCGGCCACGCTGACTTGTGCGGCCGGCATCTGTTGCGCGCTTTCTGGTGCTTTGCCGCAAGCGCTCAGTACCAGCAGTGCGGCAAGGGCGAGGGGGAAATGCCAGAAATTTTTAGTGGACTGTTCCATGTGTGCTTCCGCCAGAGGGTGTTATGAATGGGCGGAGTCTGCGGCGGCGGGGACGATGGCGACGAATCGAACGGGGCGAAGATGAGTATCAATCTTAGTGATGATTTATCAGCTTGTATCGATAAAGGCGATTGTGAGCAAAAGAGAGCAGGGTGGGCGGGGCGAGATGAGACCCCGACGATTGGTCGACGAGGTGCCCAACAGAGCTGGGGTTACAGGCTATCGGGATCGCCGCAAAACATCTGGATGCGTGAACGTAGCCAGCGTTCTGCCGGGTCGTTGTCCTGGGCTCCGCGCCAGGCCATATGTAACTCGAAGGCTTGCACGGATAGCGGCAGCTCTTCGGCGCGCACACCGCCTGCAGAGGATAAGGCTGCAGCGGTGTAATCCGGCACGGTGGCGATGATGTCGGTGCCGGAGAGCAGCGTGCCAAGGCCATTAAACTGGGGCAAAGCGAGTACCACACGACGTTTGCACCCAATCTTCTCCAGTTCCTCATCGATAAAACCACCAAGGTCCCCCGCAAATGACACCAGCGCATGGGGCCGCGAGCAAAAATCATCCAGGCTTAAAGGGCCTGGCGCGCTGTCAGCACGCAGTAACTTGGGCTTACTGCGGCGCAGTACTTTGCGCTTGGCATTAGCCGGTAGTTCATCGGTATAGGCAACGCCTACGGATATCTCGCCAGAGGCCAGCAGGGACGGCATTAATAAATAGTTGGTACGCCGAATCACCAGCACCACCCCTGGGGCCTCTGCGCGCAGGCGTTTGATCAAAGGTGGCAGCAGGCCGAATTCGACGTCATCCGACAGGCCGATGCGAAACACCGCGTTACTGGTGGCAGGGTGAAAATCTGCGGCGCGGCTGACTGCGGTGGAGATCGAATCCAGCGCTGGCGAGAGCAGGGCGGCGATCTCCATGGCCCGAGCGGTAGGCTCCATGCTGCGGCCGGTACGCACGAACAACGGATCATCAAACAGGCTACGCAGACGGGCGAGGGCGGCGCTGATGGCCGGCTGGCCGAGAAAAAGTTTTTCCGCCGCACGTGTCACGCTGCGTTCATGCATCAGCGTTTCGAAGACGATCAGCAGGTTTAGATCGACGCGGCGGAGATCGTTACGGTTCATCCGGTGTCCATTCTGGAAGTGGCTGCGCTTTTGCGCGCGACTCAGGCTAATGCCGAACACTGTCGCCAGGCAATATGCACAGGCAAATGATGTGCTTGAGGCCCATCATCATCGACAAGCATGGTGAATATCAGCCTCGAGCGGTGGAATTGCTGGCAAAGCCCGGATAAAGTCCGTGGCCATAAGGGGTCGCCGCACCTGTATAGGGCAATAATGCCAAACAGCTGCCGCGATCTGAATGGGTCAACCGAAGAGGTTTGCGATGTCCCGCATAGTTCGTTTCCATGAGTTTGGCGAGGCCAATGTCCTCAAGATCGAGGAGCGCAAAGCGCCTGCGCCGGCCGCAGGCGAAGTGCTGGTCGGTGTTGAGGCCGTAGGCGTCAGCTGGTACGACGTACTCTGGCGGCAGAACCTGGCCAATACACCGACGCAATTACCAGCAGGCCTGGGCCATGAATTGGCCGGTGTGGTACTGGCAGTCGGCGATGGTGTTACCGATCTGGCTGTGGGTGACCGGGTGGCCAGCTTCCCGGGACACAGCGCCAACCGTTATCCCAGTTACGCCGAGCACGTAGTATTGCCGCGCAGCTCCCTGGCACGTTATCCAGACAATCTGACCGCACAACAGGCAGCCGTGCACTATCTGCCGTCAATGGTCGGCTGGTTTGGCTTTAACGAGCTGGCCCGTTTGCAGCCCGGCGAAACAGTGTTAGTCACCGCAGCAAGCCGCTGTTGGGGGCCATATATCGTGCAGATGGGCAAAGCCCTGGGCGCGACGGTAATTGCCGCTACAGCCTTTGCCGAAGACAGCGATTTTCTTAAGCAGCTGGGCGCCGATCACATCATCCTCACCGAGGAGCAGGACTTGGTCAGCCGCGTAAGCAAGCTGACCGATGGCCATGGCGTCAACGTGGTAATGGACGCACTTGGTGGCCCACAGATGTGTCTCCTGGGCGATGCCATCGCGCCGCGTGGTCGACTGATCCTGTTCGACCTACAAGGCGGTAATGAAACACCATTTCCAGCCTGCGCAGCGTTTCAAAAGAACATCCAGTTCTTCGTGCATTGCATCGGCAACTTTACCGGCAAGGAAGAGCTGAATATTCCGCAAGATCAGGCTGCTGTGGCTAAAGCTGTGCAAGGTATCAATCAGCTGACGGCGGATGGCTTACTCAAGCCGCTAATCGACAAGGTGTTCAGCTTCGACGATGTAGTCGAAGCGCATCGCTACATGGAAACGTGTCCAAGCCGTGGGCGCGTGTTGTTGGATATTGGCGCGCATTAAACAACTCACATTATGCGAAGCCTGGATTAGGGCGAGAGCAGTGAATCCTGAGCGGTATCTGGGTTCACCGTTCGCTACATTGTGGTTCGCATAATGTATATTATGTTAAATTGAATGTATGGAGCTGATGGCCTATAGGATCAACTTCCTAGCTTCCCCCTCCGTGCACTTCTGCTTATCTCGTTTCTGATCGTTGGAACGTCAGTCGCGATCCAGCAAATGAAAACTGGGCAGCGCCACATGCCAGCGAATGGCAGCCAGGCGGATTAATAGTACGGTGAGCATGGCCACACTGGTGTCCAGCCAGTGAGGCGTATCCAGAGTGCGCATGCCGATAAACACCAGCGCCCCTGCAATACAGGCCGTAGCGTAGATTTCTTTCTGAAAGATCAGCGGAATCTCGTTGCAGATCACATCACGCATCACGCCGCCGGCTACACCGGTCATCACTCCCATGATCACCGCGGTGCTATGCGGTACGTTGTGCTGCATGGCGACTTCAGCACCGATCACGGTAAACACCGCCAAGCCAAAGGCATCCGCCAATAGCAGGCCTTTTTCGTGAATCGGCTGGGTCAGCCGCACCCAGATCACGGTGCCGACCGCCGCCAGCGAAGCGACCACGATATACAGGTCGTTGCGGATCCAGCTGACCGGATGGTTGTCCAGAATCACGTCACGCAGGGTGCCGCCACCCAGTGCGGTGATGATGGCGATAACCAGCACACCGAACAGGTCCATGGACTTGCGCCCCGCCATCAGCGCGCCGGTAATGGCGAAGACCGCAACACCGAACAGGTCGGCCAGATAAAACAATTGCGCCATGCTGACCTCAGGACGACACGGGGGTACGCATGGTGACGAACTCTTCGGCGGCCGTCGGATGCACGCCGATGGTTTCATCGAATAGCTGCTTGGTCGCACCAGCTTTAAGTGCAACAGCTAGCCCCTGAACGATTTCACCGGCGTCCGGGCCGACCATATGGCAACCAAGCACGCGGTCTGTGGCAGCATCTACCACCAGTTTCATCAAGGTGCGTTCCTGGCTTTCGGTCATGGTCAGTTTCATCGGACGGAAGCGGCTTTCGAAAACCTGAACGCTGTAGCCCTCCTCCTTCGCCTGCTCTTCGCTGAGCCCCACCGTGCCGATATTCGGCAGGCTGAATACCGCTGTTGGGATCATTCGGTAGTCGACCTTACGGTATTCCCCTGGCTTGAACAGGCGCCTAGCCACTGCCATGCCTTCGGCCAGCGCTACCGGTGTGAGCTGCACGCGGCCGATCACATCACCAATGGCGAGGATCGATGGCGTGCTGGTCTGGTATTGCTCGTCGACCTTGATAAAACCGCGCTCATCAAGCTGTACGTGGGTGTTTTCCAGACCCAGGTTATCCAGCATCGGCCGGCGTCCGGTGGCGTAAAAGATACAGTCGGCTTCTAGGGTTCGACCGTCCTTGAGGGTGGCCAGCAGGCTGCCGTCGGCTTGTTTGTCGATACGGGCGATGTCGCTGTTGAACTGCAGGTCGACACCGCGCTTGTTCAACTCATCCTGCAGGTGCAGACGCACAGCTTTATCGAAACCACGCAGGAACAGCTCGCCGCGATAGAGCAACGCGGTTTTTGCGCCGAGGCCGTTAAAGATTGAGGCAAACTCAACAGCGATATAACCGCCGCCAATCACAAGAACGCGCTTGGGTAACTGCTCAAGAAAGAAGGCTTCGTTCGAGCCGATAGCAAATTCATGCCCTGGGACTTCGGGAATGTGCGGCCAGCCGCCAGTGGCAATCAGGATATGTTTGGCGCTGTAGCGCTTACCGCCCAATTCGACACTGTGGTCGTCAACAATCCGCGCGTGGCCTTCGAGCAAGGTCACGCCACTGTTAAGAAGAAGCTTGCGGTAGATGTCATTGAGGCGATTGATTTCGCGATTTTTGTTACTGATCAGAGACGACCAATCGAATGTCGCCTCGCCCAGCGACCAACCGAAGCCTTGCGCCTGCTCGAAGTCGTCGGCGAAGTGCGCGCCGTAAACCAGCAGCTTCTTTGGTACGCAGCCGACGTTGACACATGTGCCCCCGAGATAACGACTTTCGGCAACCGCCACGCGGGCACCATAACCAGCGGCAAAACGCGCAGCCCGTACACCGCCGGAACCGGCACCGATCACAAATAGGTCAAAGTCATAGGTCATTGCAGCCTCCTGAACAGGCTGCCAGCATACCCCAAGGAGCGTCGTGCCTAAACTTGAAGCATGCGCAAGAGGAGATCAGTGATGCACCCTACCCTCACTCATGTGGCGTTACATGTACCCGATCTGGATGCCTGCGTGACCTTCTATGAGCAGTTCTGCAGGATGCAGGTGATTCACCAGCGCGCCGGCAAGGGCTCAAGGATTGTCTGGATGGCCGAACCGGGCAAGGAGCATAGTTTTATCTTCGTGATCATGCCCGGCGGCCAAGCCCGTCAACTGGCCGCGGATGATTACAGCCACTTTGGCTTTGCCATGGCAAATCGTGCGGAGGTCGA
Organism: Pseudomonas sp. EA_35y_Pfl2_R111; assembly: GCF_963970955.1. NCBI lineage: Bacteria > Pseudomonadati > Pseudomonadota > Gammaproteobacteria > Pseudomonadales > Pseudomonadaceae > Pseudomonas > Pseudomonas sp. EA_35y_Pfl2_R111. Next base: position 107,194 of record NZ_CAXAOM010000002.1, read on the forward strand.
CCGCATTGCTGAACGAGCCAGGCAGGCTGGATGCCTGATCTGGGAGCCCCGTGATGAGCCCTACCCTGTTGGCTATTACTGTGGCCTGCGTGACCCAGCAGGCAACTATGTAGAATTCAGCTACGGCCAGCCGTTAGGGCCTGGCGCTGAGCATATGCCACTGGCATGAATGTAAACAGCCACCCGAAGGTGGCTGTTTGCGGTCGCGGCGTAGACTGAATCAGTAAGCCTTGCCGGTCTTGTAGAGGTTTTCGAAGCAAAAGTTGGTGGCTTCGATATAGCCTTCCGCGCCACCGCAATCGAAACGCTTACCCTTGAACTTGTAAGCCATCACACAGCCGTTCTGCGCCTGCTTCATCAGGGCGTCGGTGATCTGGATTTCCCCGCCCTTGCCGGGCTCGGTTTGTTCGATCAGGTCGAAGATATCCGGGGTGAGGATATAGCGGCCAATGATCGCCAGGTTCGACGGTGCATCTTCCGGTTTGGGCTTTTCGACCATGCTGTTGACCCGGTATATGTCATCACGAATCATCTCGCCGGAGATCACGCCATATTTATGGGTCTCTTCAGGTGGCACTTCCTGAATGGCGACAATCGAGCAGCGGAACTGGTTGTACAGCTTGACCATCTGCGTCAGCACCGCGTCACCTTCCAGGTTCAGGCACAGATCGTCGGCCAACACCACTGCGAACGGCTCATCACCAATCAGCGGGCGACCACAGAGAATGGCGTGGCCCAAGCCTTTCATCTCGACCTGACGGGTGTAAGAGAAGGTGCATTCATCGATCAGTCGACGGATACCAACGAGGTACTTTTCCTTATCGGTATCACGGATCTGATGTTCAAGTTCGTAGCTGATATCGAAGTGGTCTTCCAGCGCGCGCTTACCACGGCCGGTGATCATGGCAATCTCCGTCAACCCGGCTGCCAGAGCCTCCTCAACGCCGTACTGGATCAGCGGCTTGTTCACGATCGGCAGCATTTCCTTGGGCATGGCCTTGGTGGCTGGCAGAAAGCGGGTGCCGTAACCGGCTGCTGGGAACAAACATTTCTTGATCATGGGTAACCTTGAGCAATAGTGTGAAAAGTGCGTGCGCAGTCTATCAGGCTGCACTGGCCTTACAATGCCCATGCTCAGCTAGCTGTGCGGCATCATAGATATTGCGCCGCGGGTATCGGCATCACTCCATGGATGCGAGCAAAGTACGGCCGGCAGAACTGCTTCCACAGCAGGCACAACCCTTGGCCGTCAAACAACGTGTATTCCTTTGTCTCGAGGGTAGCGTTTGGTCCGTCAGAGGGATAACAGTGCGCGCCCTAGTGGTAGGTTCCTTGTAGAACCATTCATATGCCTAAAGCTTGGGGTTGTGCAGGATCATTCAAAAACATACGGGCACAAAAAAACCGGCAAGAGTGCCGGTTTTAGTGGGTTTCAGGTTCATACAGGAACATCTGAAATCATGTACATGGTGCCCGAAGCCGGAATCGAACCGGCACGGGGTTACCCCCGAGGGATTTTAAGTCCCTTGCGTCTACCGATTTCGCCATTCGGGCGGTAGCGCTGCTTTGCAAGGCTTGGACTATATACAGCCCGTGAATACCTCGCAAGGGTTCAAGCTTAAATGAAAAAGCCTCGTAAATCAGTGATCTACGAGGCTTTTCTAATTGGAGGCTGAGGTCGGAATCGAACCGGCGTTCACGGATTTGCAATCCGGTGCATAACCACTCTGCTACTCAGCCTTGAAACTAAACGGACCGTGTAAAACGGCCCGTTGGAAAAATGGAGCGGGAAACGAGACTCGAACTCGCGACCCCGACCTTGGCAAGGTCGTGCTCTACCAACTGAGCTATTCCCGCTTGTCGTGCTGACGGCCGCCATTCTATAGCTTCAGATCGGCCCGTCAACCCCTTGATTCAAAAAAGCTTATTTCTTTTCCGCGGTGATTCGCAGGTGTGGCCATGCGGCCAGCAGGTACTGTGCCATCGACCACAGGGTGAGTACGGCGGCAATGATCAACAGCGCATAACCGAGCACAACCCAGGCTGTAAAGGTCGGCGGATTTGCCAGCAAAATCACCAGGGCAACCATCTGTGCGGCGGTTTTCCATTTGGCCAGTTTTGATACGGCCACATGCGCGCGAGCACCTATCTCTGCCATCCATTCGCGCAGCGCCGACACCACGATTTCACGACCGATGATGATCGCCGCAGACAGGGTCAGCCAGAGATTGGCGTGCTCAGCAACTAGTAATACTAGGGCAACCGCCACCATCAGCTTGTCGGCAACGGGATCGAGGAAGGCGCCAAAAGGCGTGCTTTGTTCCCAGCGGCGCGCCAGGTACCCATCTAGCCAGTCGGTTGCAGCCGCGATTGAAAACACCGCGCTGGCAGCCCAATAGCTCCAATCGAAGGGAAGATAGAACAGCAGAATAAACACCGGTATCAGCAATACGCGAAGCACGGTAAGCAGGTTGGGGATATTCATCGACACAACTTGGCGGTAAATAGAACCCGCATTCTACTCACTGTGCAGGGCGGCATAAATCAACTCGGCGAGTTTTTTACTGATTCCAGGCGCCTTGGCGATTTCTTCAATGCTGGCGCGGGACAGTTCCTGCAGCCCACCGAAGTGGTTGAGCAGCTCGCGCCGGCGTTTTGGCCCTACGCCGGCAACCTCCTCAAGGGTGGAGGTGCGCCGGGTTTTGCCACGGCGGGCACGGTGCCCGGTAATGGCAAAGCGGTGCGATTCATCGCGGATCTGCTGAATCAGGTGCAGGGCCGGCGAGTTACCCGGCAGAGTGAATTCATGGGCGGCGTCATTCAGGTACAGGGTTTCCAAACCCGGCTTACGCGTGGTGCCTTTGGCCACGCCAAGCAGAATCAGGTCAGGCACCGCCAGCTCTTCGAGAACTTCACGGGCCATGGCCAGCTGACCTTTGCCGCCGTCGACCAGGAGGATGTCCGGCAGCTTGCCTTCACCATCCTTGATCTTGCTGAAGCGCCGCGTCAGCGCCTGATGCATGGCGGCGTAATCGTCGCCAGGCGTTACGCCTTCGATGTTGTAACGGCGGTAATCGGATTTCAGCGGGCCTTCCGGGCCGAACACTACGCAGGAGGCTACGGTTGCCTCGCCACTGGAGTGGCTGATGTCGAAACACTCCAGGCGCTGCGGCACTTCATCCATATCCAGCGCCTGGGCCAGGGCATCGAAGCGCGCGGCAACGTGCTGGCGGTTGGCAAGGCGCGCGGCCAGGGCCTGCTCGGCGTTGGTCACGGCAAGCTGCTGCCAGCGTGCACGGGTGCCACGCACGCGGTAGCTGATGCTCAACTCACGGCCGCGCAGTTCATCAATGGCGGCAATCAGCGTTGGGAAGTCTTCATGCTGTGCATTGACGATCAGCTCGCTCGGCAGGTCGCGCTCCTGGCTGCTCAGGTAATACTGCGCGAGGAAGGCCAGCAATACCTCACTGCCCTCCTCTTCGATGGCCACTTGCGGGAAGAAGTTCTTGCTGCCAAGCACCCGGCCGCCGCGCACGCTGATCAAATGCACGCACGCGCCACCGGGATTGACCATGGCCGCGACCACGTCCACATCACCAGTGCCGCCTTCCATGCTCTGCTGGTCCTGCACCCGGCGCAGCAGCGATATCTGATCACGCAACCCGGCCGCCCGCTCGAAGTCGAGATCCGTAGCGGCAGTCTGCATGCCGCTGGACAGCTCGTCGGTCAGGGCATTACTGCGTCCCTCAAGAAACATCACCGAATGACGTACGTCTTCAGCATATTCGGCAGGCTCTACCAGACCAACACAGGGGCCTTTGCAGCGTTTTATCTGGTACTGCAGGCAAGGCCGCGTGCGGTTCTTGTAGAAACTGTCCTCACACTGGCGCACCAGAAAAGTCTTCTGCAGCAGGTTGAGACTTTCGCGGATGGCGCCGGCGCTGGGATAAGGACCGAAGTAACGGCCTTTCTGCTTTTTCGCGCCACGGTGAATGCTCAGCCGGGGGAAATCACCGTCGGAAAGAAACACATAGGGATAGGATTTATCGTCGCGCAGCAGAATGTTGTACGGCGGCCGCCACTCCTTGATCAGCGTCTGCTCAAGGAGCAGCGCTTCGGTCTCGTTGGACGTGATGGTGGTTTCGATCTGCGCAATTCGCCCCACCAGGGCGGCGGTCTTGGGCGCCAATCCGGTTTGGCGGAAATAGCTGGCCAGGCGCTTTTTCAGGTTTTTCGCTTTGCCGACGTAGAGTAGCTTGGCGTCCACATCGAACATGCGGTAAACGCCGGGGCGGCCGCTGCAAGTGGAGAGAAATGCGCTGGAATCGAAGGCTGCGCGGCTGTTGTCAGCTGCTGGCATCAATCATGCCGTGGCGCACGGCCAGCAAGGCCAGTTCGACATCGCTGGTAATCGACAGCTTCTCGAAGATGCGATAGCGGTAGGTATTCACGGTTTTCGGCGACAGGCAAAGCTTGTCGGAAATGGCCTGAACCTTCTGGCAGCCGGCAATCATTAGCGCGATTTGGATTTCGCGCTCAGAAAGCAGATCGAAAGGCGAATTGCTGCTTTGCGGCTGGAACGACTTGAGGGCCAGCTGCTGGGCAATCTGCGGGCTGATATAGCGCTGGCCGCTGAACACCATACGAATTGCCTGAACCATTTCTTCCAGCGCGGCACCCTTGGTCAGGTAACCGGCGGCGCCAGCTTGCAGCAAGCGCGTGGGGAACGGGTCTTCTTCGCACACGGTTACTGCGACGACTTTAAGGTCGGGATGGCTGCGAATCAGTTTGCGCGTGGCCTCAAGGCCGCCGATGCCCGGCATCTTGATGTCCATCAGGACAACATCGGGCTTCAGTTCGCGGGCTTTCTTCAGGGACTCTTCGCCAGACTCAGCTTGGCCAACCACATGCAAACCGTCGATATCAGCCAGCATGCGCGTGATGCCGGTACGTACCAGGTCGTGGTCATCAACTACTAGCACCCTGATCAAGCGACACCCCGTATGCATCAGCCGCCAAGAGCGGCTGGTTGGGTTGAAAGGCTGGAGATTTAGTGAATCCCAGCTTGGCGCATAACCGTCAAAATGCAAGCGCCAATAAAGCTGTGCGCTAGGGTGACGGCCAGAGGAATATGGCGGAAGCGGTGAGATTCGAACTCACGGAAGAGTTTCCCCTTCGACGGTTTTCAAGACCGTTGCATTCAACCGCTCTGCCACGCTTCCGGCGTTTGCGGGCGGCAATCTTACCCGAACGCAACACGCTGTCAAACTCTGCGTATTGGCTCTTTATCTGCCTCTGCTATGATCGGGCCTGACCTTGGTCACGGAACCATCAGCCATTTCAGGAGTGTCGCCATGAACGAACACAATTATGCACTTGACCATACGCAGGTTGAGCAGCAAGAAGTCAGCCGCGTCTTGCGCAACACTTATGGCCTGCTGGCCATCACCCTGGCCTTCAGCGGCCTGGTGGCGTATATCGCGCAACGCGCCAACGTGCCTTATCCGAATATTTTCGTGGTGCTGATCGGCTTTTACGGCCTGTTCTTCCTCACCGCCAAACTGCGTAACTCAGCTTGGGGCCTGGTTTCTACTCTCGCTCTGACCGGCTTTATGGGCTACACCCTCGGCCCAATCCTCAATCGCTATATGGGCATGGCCAACGGTGCTGAAGTTGTCAGCTCCGCTTTCGCCATGACGGCCTTGGTGTTCTGCGGCCTATCGGCTTACGTACTGACCACCCGCAAGGACATGAGCTTCCTCAGTGGTTTCATCACTGCAGGCTTCTTTGTACTGATCGGTGCGATGGTTGCCGGGTTCTTCTTCCAGATCAGTGGTCTGCAACTGGCGATCAGCGCAGGCTTTGTACTGTTCTCCTCGGCCTGCATCCTGTTCCAGACCAGTGCAATCATCCATGGTGGCGAGCGCAACTACATCATGGCGACCATCAGCCTGTACGTATCGATTTACAACCTGTTCGTCAGCCTGCTGCAGATTTTCGGCATCATGGGCAGCGACGACTGATTCAAGTTGCTGTGGAAAGCCCGCTTCGGCGGGCTTTTTTATGCCTGTCGCGCGCATCTTGACGGCTCAGGCTTTATCATTCCGGCAAATTGGCTTGCCAGGTTTGTTATGAAGTTCGCCATCGCCCTCTTCTCACCTCCTCATGCGCCCTCCTCGCGCCGCGCGCTGCGCTTTGCTCAGGCGGCATTAGCGGGTGGCCATGAAATTGTGCGGCTGTTCTTCTATCAGGACGGCGTACACAGCGCCTCGAGCAATGTGGTTTGCGCGCAGGATGAAGTGGATCTGCCGCGGGAATGGCGTGAGCTTGTGCAAGCGCAGCAGTTGGATGGCGTGGTGTGTATCGCCGCCGCCCTGCGTCGCGGCGTGTTGAATGACGACGAAGCGCAGCGCTACTCGCGCACTGCCGCCAACCTAGATGCGCCCTGGGAGCTTTCCGGCCTGGGCCAGTTGCACGAAGCGGCGCAGCTGGCGGATCGCTTAGTGTGTTTTTGAGGGCCTTGAAATGAGCAAATCGCTGTTGATCATCAGCCGCCAAGCCCCCTGGTCCGGCCCAGGTGCGCGGGAAGCACTGGATATCGCACTGGCCGGCGGCGCCTTCGATTTGCCGATTGGCATGCTGTTTCTCGACGACGGGGTATTCCAGCTGAGCGGCGCGCAACAACCGGCCAATCTGCAGCAAAAAGACCTCAGCGCCAATCTGCAGGCCCTAGCGATGTTTGGTGTCGAAGCGCTGTATGTTTCGCAGCGCAGCCTGGAGGAGCGTGGTTTGCAGAATCAGCCCAGCAGCCTTGCGGCGGAGCGCCTGAATGATGCAGGGCTAAGCGCCTTGATTGACCGCTATGACCAGGTGATTACACTCTGATGGCTACCTTGCACGTACTCTCACACTCGCCCTTTACCGATAGCCGCCTGAGCAGTTGTCTGCGTCTGCTCGGCAGCCAGGATGCTCTGCTGCTCTGTGGTGATGCGGTGTATGCCTTGCAGGCCGGCAGCGCGCAGCGCCAGGCGCTGGAACTGATGCCAGAAGCCGTCGCACTGTATGCTCTGGATGAAGATGTGCAGGCCCGCGGCCTTGCGCACCCTACCCGCTTTACGCTGGTCGATTATCCCGCTTTCGTTGCACTGAGCTGCCAATACGACAAGGTAAACACCTGGCTATGACGGCATTGAATGTTGAGGGCCGCAGCCTTGCGCTGGACAAGGACGGTTATCTGCTTGACCTCACCGATTGGTCCGAGGCCGCCGCGCACGCCCTGGCACAACGTGAAGGCATCAGCCTGAGCGCCGATCACTGGGAAGTTCTCTGGCTGGTGCGCAGCTTTTACGACGAGTTTCAGTTGTCACCGGCCAATCGCCCGCTGATCAAATTTATTGCTGTGAAAATCGGCCCCGAGAAAGGCAATAGCCTGAACCTCAATCGCCTGTTCAATGGCGCTCCCGCCAAACTCGCCGCCAAGCTGGCGGGCCTGCCCAAGCCGACCAATTGCCTATGAATTTTGTAACCCCGCCGGAACATCCCTTTGCCCAATTTGTGCGCATTCTTGGCAAAGGCAAGCGCGGTGCGCGAAACCTGACCCGCGAAGAGGCCCGCGAGGCTATGGGCATGCTACTCGACGGCCAGGCCGAAGAAAGCCAGCTAGGCGCATTCCTGATGCTGCTGCGGCACAAGGAAGAAAGCGCCGAGGAGATGGCCGGCTTTGCCGAAGCCGTGCGCGCGCGCCTGCAGGCTCCGGCAATCCAGGTCGACCTCGACTGGCCGAGTTATGCCGGCAAAAAGCGCCATCTGCCGTGGTTTCTGTTGGCCGCCAAAGCACTTGCCAATAGCGGTATTCGCATCCTGCTGCATGGCGGCGGCCCGCATACAGCCGGGCGCATGTACAGCGAACAGTTAATCGACAGCCTGCATATCCCGCTGTGCCGCAACTGGGGGGGCGTCGAGCAGGCACTGGCGCAACATCAGCTGGCGTTTATCCCGTTGGGCGACTGGATGCCGCAACTGCAACGGATGATTGATCTACGCAATATCCTCGGCCTGCGCTCACCTATTCACTCCCTGGCGCGCATTCTCAACCCGCTGGGCGCACGCTGCGGCCTGCAGAGCATCTTTCATCCCGGTTATCAGGCGGTACACCGTGAAGCCAGCCAGTTGCTCGGCGATAGCGCTGTGGTGATCAAGGGTGAAGGCGGCGAAATCGAGATCAACCCGGACGCCACCAGCCACCTGTATGGCACGGCCAATGGCGAAAACTGGGATGAAGAATGGGCGGCGCTATCTGCGCTGCGCCACGTCAAGCCTGAATCACTGCAACCCGCTCACCTAGCCGCTTTCTGGCGTGGAGAAATGGCCGATGATTACGGCCAGCTTGCAGTAATAAGCACCATGGCGTTGGCGCTGCGTGGCCTGGGGCAAAGCCGTGAGGCCGCCTTCGATGAAGCGAAACGCCGCTGGGAAAGGCGACACTTATCTAAGTAAGCGATAGGTCTGTGCGCGTTTTGCACCCTTTTCACCCTGTGCAAGCAGTTAGACTGACCGTTCATACATGACGGAGTCAGTCCTATGGGCCTACTAATAGATGGACACTGGCGTGACCAGTGGTATGACACCGCCGACAACGGACGCTTTCAGCGTGAAGCTGCACAGCGCCGCAATTGGATTACCACCGGTGGTGCCCCTGGTCCTAGTGGCACTGGCGGCTTTGCTGCCGAAGCTGAGCGCTACCACCTGTATGTATCACTCGCATGCCCTTGGGCGCACCGCACGCTGATTTTGCGCCAGCTTAAAGGCTTACAACCGCTGATTGGCGTTTCGGCCGTCAGTTGGTTAATGCGCGAGAATGGCTGGACTTTCGATACCGAGCACGGTGCCAGCGGTGATACCCTCGATGACCTGAACTACCTGTACCAACGCTACACCGCCGATGACGCCCAATACACTGGGCGAGTTACGGTTCCTCTGCTGTGGGACACGCAGCAGCAATGCATCGTCAGCAATGAGTCAGCCGAGATCATTCGCATGTTCAACGGTGCCTTCGATGCGCTAACCAGCAACCGCCTCGACTTCTACCCCGAGCATTTACGCGAGCAGATCGACGCCCTCAATGAGCACATCTACCCCACCATCAACAACGGGGTGTACCGTGCTGGTTTTGCCACACGCCAGGATGCTTATGAAGAAGCGTTCGATGAGCTTTTCGAGGCTCTGGATGGGCTAGAAGCTAGCCTAGACAGCCGCCGCTATCTGGCCGGCGAGTACCTGACAGAAGCAGATATTCGCCTGTTTACCACGTTGATTCGCTTCGACGCGGTTTACCACGGTCACTTCAAGTGCAACCTACGCCGGGTGGAGGACTATCCCAACCTCTCGAACTGGTTACGCGAGTTGTACCAGTGGCCAGGCATCGCCCAGACCGTAGATTTCACCCACATCAAAAGTCATTACTACGCCAGCCATGCCACGATTAACCCAACCGGAGTGATTCCTAAAGGTCCGCATCTGGACTTGAAACAGTCGCACGATCGTAAACGACTACCGGGCAAGGGCATTTACCAAGGCTAAGCGCAGGCCTGAGCTGCAAGCAGAGGGACCAAGCAAAAACCGAGGCTCAATCCTGAGCAGCGGCATCTTCAAACCAGGCCAGTTTTTCGCGTAGCTGCACCACTTCGCCAACGATCACCAGGGTCGGTGCATGCACCTCATGCTCGGCCACCAGCTCGGCCAGGTTGGCCAACGTACCGGTAAACACTCGCTGATTCTGCGTGGTGCCCTGCTGGATCAATGCCGCTGGGGTTGTAGCGGCGCGACCATGGGCAATCAGTTGCTGACAGATGATCGGCAGCCCCACCAGACCCATGTAGAACACCAGGGTCTGGCTGCTGGCCGTAAGCTCGCTCCAGGGCAAATTGCTGCTGCCATCTTTCAGATGGCCGGTGACAAAACGTACTGATTGCGCATGATCACGGTGGGTCAGCGGGATACCGGCATAAGCCGCGCAGCCTGAGGCGGCGGTGATGCCCGGGACCACCTGGAAGGGAATGCCGTGAGCGGCCAGCTCTTCGATTTCCTCACCGCCGCGGCCGAAGATAAACGGATCACCGCCTTTCAGACGCAAAACGCGTTTGCCTTGTTTGGCCAGGCTGACCAAACGCTGGTTGATCTGCTCCTGCGGCACGGCATGCTCGGCGCGCTGTTTACCGACATAAATACGCTCGGCATCACGACGGCACAGTTCGATAATCGCCGGGGCCACTAGGCGGTCATACAGCACCACATCGGCCTGTTGCATCAGGCGCAAGGCGCGGAAGGTCAGCAGATCAGGATCACCCGGCCCAGCACCAACCAGATACACCTCGCCAAGGGTGCGCGGAGCTATCCCGGCGATTTTCTCTTCCAGTTGGCGCTGACCTTCCTGCAGTTTGCCGGCGAATACGCTTTCGGCGACCTGCCCCTGGAACACATCCTCCCAGAACACCCTGCGCTGCTGTACATCCGGGAACAGCGCTTTGACCTGGGCACGAAAGCGCTTGGCCAGACCGGCTAGCTGGCCGTAGGTTGCAGGAATCCAGGTTTCGATCTTGGCGCGAATCAGCCGGGCCAGCACCGGTGCATCACCGCCACTGGTGATAGCGACGATTAGCGGCGAGCGGTCGACAATGGCGGGGAAAATCACGCTACACAGCTTCGGTGCATCCACCACGTTGACCGGAATGCCCAAGGCCTGGGCCTCGGCTGAGATTTGCGCATTCAGCGGTTCGTCATCGGTTGCGGCAATGATCAGGGCCACACCCTGCAGGTCAGCCGACTGATAATCACGCAGCCGCACCTCGCCACTACGCGCACTGGCCATTTCACGTAGTTCATCACGAATCTCCGGCGCGACTATCCGCAGCGTCGCGCCGGCATCACTGAGCAAGCGCGCCTTGCGCACGGCAACTTCGCCGCCACCGACCACCAGTACCAGGCGATCCTGCAGTTTGTGGAACAGGGGCAGAAAATCCATGACGTACGCTCTCAATCGGGTAAACAAAACGGGGCGGCACTGGCCGCCCCGTCACAGGTAACTGAAATCCGGATTAACCGATGATTTCGATACCGCCCATATAGGGCTTCAGCACGTCCGGAACGCGGATGCTGCCATCGGCCTGCTGGTAGTTCTCCAGCACAGCTACCAGCGTGCGACCGACTGCCAGGCCGGAGCCGTTGAGGGTGTGCACCAGTTCGGGCTTGCCGGTTTCCGGGTTGCGGTAGCGCGCTTGCATGCGGCGGGCCTGGAAGTCACCACAGTTGGAGCACGAAGAAATTTCACGGTACTTGTCCTGGCTCGGCACCCAGACCTCCAGGTCATAGGTCTTCACCGCGCCGAAACCCATATCACCAGTGCACAGTGCCAGTTTGCGGTATGGCAACTCAAGCAGCTGCAGCACACGCTCGGCATTGGCAGTCAGGCTTTCCAGCGCTTCAAAGGATTTGCTCGGCTCGACGATCTGCACCATCTCGACCTTGTCGAACTGGTGTTGACGGATCATGCCGCGGGTATCACGGCCGGAAGCGCCGGCTTCACTGCGGAAGCACGGGGTATGGGCGACCAGCTTCAGCGGCAGCAGCTTGGGATCAAGGATCTCGCCGGCGACGATATTGGTCAGCGACACTTCAGCGGTCGGAATCAGGTACAGATCCGCCTCGCCTTCACGGCTGATCTTGAACAGGTCTTCCTCGAACTTCGGCAGCTGCCCGGTGCCTTGCAGCGCCGGAGCCTGCACCAGATAAGGCGTATAGGCTTCTTCATAGCCGTGCTCGCCGGTGTGCAGGTTGATCATGAACTGAGCCAGAGCGCGGTGCATGCGCGCAATCGGACCGCGCAGCAGGGCAAAGCGCGCGCCGGACAGTTTGGCGGCGGTCTCGAAATCCAGCCAGCCGTGCTGCTCGCCAAGGGCAACGTGATCCTGAATCGGGAAATCGAAGCTGCTCGGCGTGCCCCAACGGGAGACTTCAACGTTTCCCTCTTCATCTTCACCAACCGGCACCGACTCATGCGGCAAGTTGGGGATATTCAGCAACAGGTTATCGAGTTCGCTCTGAATGCTGTCGAGGTCACGCTTGCCCTGCTCCAGATCGCTGCCCATCTGGTCCACTTCTGCCAGCAGCGGCGCAATGTCTTCACCTCGCTGCTTGGCTTGGCCAATGGATTTGGAGCGACTGTTACGTTCGGCTTGCAGCTGCTCGGTGCGGGTCTGCAGCGTCTTGCGCTTAGCCTCAAGCGCTTCAAAGCGGGCAACATCAAGGACAAATCCACGGGCGGCCAGGCGCTCGGCCACTTCATGGAGCTGGGTACGAACGAGTTTGGAATCAAGCATGTTCTGGTCTCAACACATCACAAGGGTTTGCATGGCTTTGGCCATGACGCGCAATGCCGCGCAGTTTAAGGCTTTAACAGGCTTGGGTGCCAGACCGCGCGTTAGCCGCTGCGGTTACTGATAAAGGCGCGCCAGGGCAAAGCCGCCCCAGACGGCAAGTACACCGCCGACCACGCTGCACAGCAGGTAGGCGAAGGCCTCGTTGTGGCGGCCGCCTTCAAACAGTTTGAGCAGTTCAAGGCTGAAAGAGGAAAAAGTGGTAAAGCCGCCCAGCAGGCCGATGATCAGGCCGCTGCGCAATTCGATGGGCAGGTCGCTGCGCAGCAGAAACAGGCCTGACAACAGACCGATCAACAGGCAGCCGAGAATATTGACGGTAAAGGTGCCCAGGTAGAAATGCCGTGGCCAGTGGGCAACAACCCAGCTGGCGGTGAGAAAGCGCAGCACTGCGCCTACGGCTCCGCCGAGGGCAACGGCCATGGCGACACGAATCATGGTTTTCTCCGCTGCCTAGGGCTATTGCGGTCCTTGTTGTGCAAATGCTGCAGCTTGTCGCGAATCTTCAGTTCCAGGCCGCGTGGCACCGGCTGATAATACTCGCGTGGTTCTAGGGTTTCGGGGAAGTAATCCTCCCCCGCCGCATAGGCATCGGGCTCGTCGTGGGCGTAGCGGTACTCGTCGCCATAACCCAGCTCTTTCATAAGCTTGGTCGGCGCGTTACGCAGGTGCAGCGGCACCTCTTGGGAGCCATGTTCGGCGGCGTCGCGCATAGCGGCCTTGAAGGCGTTGTAGACCGCATTGCTTTTCGGCGCGCAGGCTAGGTAGACAATCGCCTGGGCCACCGCCAGTTCGCCCTCCGGGCTGCCCAGACGTTCCTGCACATCCCAGGCATTCAGGCACAGGGTCAAGGCACGCGGGTCGGCGTTGCCAATATCCTCACTGGCCATGCGCACCACGCGGCGGGCGATATACAGCGGATCACAGCCGCCATCGAGCATGCGCGCAAACCAGTACAACGCGCCGTCCGGGCTGGAACCGCGTACGGATTTGTGCAGCGCCGATATCTGGTCGTAGAAAGCTTCGCCGCCCTTGTCGAAGCGCCGACGGGTATCGCCGAGCAGATTGAGCAGCAATTCGCTGCCGATCTCACTGCCGTCTTCAGCAAGGTCCGCGGCGTTTTCCAGAAAGTTGAGCAAGCGCCGGCCATCGCCATCGGCGGCGGCCTGGAGAATCTTGAAGCTTTCTTCCGGCAGGCTCAGCTGACGCTCGCCCAGGCCTTTCGGGTCGTTTAAAGCGCGCTCAACCAATTTGCGAAGCGCGCTTTCATCCAGGCTTTTCAGCACATACACGCGAGCCCGTGAGAGCAAGGCGTTATTTAGCTCGAACGAAGGATTTTCCGTGGTGGCCCCGATAAAGATCAGCGTGCCGTCTTCCACGTACGGCAGGAAGGCATCCTGCTGCGACTTGTTGAAGCGGTGCACCTCATCAACAAACAGGATGGTCTGACGGCCATATTGCGCGGCATGTTGCTGCGCCACTTCCACGGCCTGGCGAATTTCCTTGACCCCGGAGAGCACGGCGGAAATCGTCTCGAAATGCGCATCGGACACCTGCGCCAGCAGCCGCGCCAGGGTGGTCTTGCCGACGCCTGGCGGGCCCCAGAAGATCATCGAATGCAGCGCGCCCTGCTCCAGCGCTTCACGCAAGGGTTTGCCACGGGCCAGCAAGTGCTCCTGGCCGACGTACTCATCCAAACTGGCTGCACGCAAACGGGCAGCCAGGGGTTGAGCAACGGAAGCCTTGCGAAACAGATCCATGACTGCGCTTTAACGCCTCTTGCCCTTGAGCCTTCTACTCTTGAATCACGTCCGCGCCGGCCGGAATCTCGAAGGTGAACTGCGCATCGTCCTGCGGCTCATTCATTTTCACGTTGAGAAACAGAATATTGGTGCGCTGGCCGATGCTGTCGATCAGCTGCATATCGTTGAGCACTTTGTTGCGGAACGACAGGCGCAAGCTGTCGAACAGGGTGTCCTTGGATTTTGGCTTGAGGATGAAATCGACCACATTGCCGCCCTCGTTGTGGCTGATCTCGAAGTTCTCACGGATCTTCGACACATCTCCGGACAGCAACAGCGCCGGGGTATGGGTCAGGCGCTGATCGAGGGTCTGAATGGTCACCTGCTGCAGATCCGGGTCATACAGCCAAACCTTCTCACCATTGGAGACCAGCAGCTGCTCCATTGGCGCATCGGTGTGCCAGCGGAACAGGCCCGGACGCTTCAGTGCGAGCTGGCCGGCGGTTTCCTGCAGCTGGGTGCCGCTGCCATCCAGGGTCAGTTGGGAAAAGCGCGCGTTGATGGTTTGCGCCTGGTTGAGCAGCTCGGTCAGACGCTGCACGGCAACTTCATCGTCGGCCATGGCGGCAACGCTGGTAAAACTCAGTACGGTCAGCAACAACATGCGAATCAGGCGCATGGGACTCCTTATCAGATCGGGCTAGGCATTAATCGCGAACAGGGCTTGGTGCTATGACCTCGCGAGAGCCATTGGTGTTCATTGAGGTGACGACGCCAGCCATTTCCATGGCTTCAATCATCCGCGCGGCGCGGTTGTAGCCGATCTTCAGCTTGCGCTGCACGGCAGAAATAGACGCACGGCGACTTTCCAGTACGAAATTGACCGCTTCATCATAAAGAGGGTCGGACTCACTGCCTTCACCACTGCCCTCGCCGCTACCACCCTCAAAACCACTACCGGACTCCTCGACGCCATTGAGAATGTCATCGATATAGTCAGGCGTGCCGCGCTGTTTCCAGGCCTCGACCACCCGGTGCACTTCATCATCAGAAACGAAGGCGCCGTGTACGCGAATGGGCAGGCTGGTGCCGGGCGGCATATAAAGCATGTCGCCGTGGCCGAGGAGCTGCTCTGCGCCGCCCTGATCGATGATGGTGCGCGAATCGATCTTGCTCGACACCTGAAACGCCATGCGAGTCGGAATGTTGGCCTTGATCAGACCGGTAATCACATCCACCGAGGGGCGCTGGGTTGCGAGAATCAGGTGAATCCCGGCTGCACGAGCCTTCTGCGCGATACGCGCAATCAGCTCTTCAACCTTCTTGCCGACAATCATCATCATGTCGGCGAACTCGTCGACCACTACCACGATGGTCGGCAGGGTTTTCAACAGTGGTGCTTCGTCGTGCATGCTTTCGCGCTTGTACAGCGGATCGCTCAATGGCTCGCCGGCCTCTTCGGCGTCCTTGACCTTGCGGTTGAAGCCGGCCAGGTTGCGCACGCCCATCTTCGACATCAGCTTGTAGCGACGCTCCATTTCGGCTACCGACCAGCGTAGGGCGTTGGCGGCTTCCTTCATGTCGGTCACTACCGGGCACAGCAGGTGCGGGATGCCTTCGTAGATCGACAGTTCAAGCATTTTCGGGTCGATCATGATCAAGCGCGCCTCTTCCGGCGTGGACTTGAACAGAATCGACAGGATCATTGCGTTAACCCCAACCGACTTACCCGAGCCGGTAGTACCGGCCACCAGCAGATGGGGCATTTTCGCCAGATCGGTAATCACCGGTTTGCCGCCAATATCATGGCCCAGGGCCAAGGTAACGGGCGACTTGGCTTCGTCATACTCAGGCGACGACAGCACTTCGGAGAAGCGCACGATCTGCCGATCTTCGTTGGGGATTTCGATGCCGACAGTGGTCTTGCCCGGAATCACTTCCACCACGCGTACGCTGATAATCGCCATCGAACGCGCAAGATCCTTGGCCAGGCCAGAAATACGGCTGACCTTGATCCCTGCCGCCGGCTGGATCTCGAAACGGGTAATTACCGGACCAGGATGCACAGACTCGACGATAACCTCGACACCAAACTCCTTGAGTTTGATCTCAAGCAAGCGCGACATGGCCTCCAGGTGTTCAGGCGAATATTTCTTCTGAACCTTCTCTGCTACATCGAGGATCGAAATCGGCGGCAGGCTGCCGGCTAGTGCGCTGTCTTCAAACAGATTGACCTGTTTCTCTTTGAGCACGCGCTTGCTCGGCTCAGGCGCTTTCGGGGCGGCCGGCGGCGTGATGACTGGAGCTGGGCGGTTCACCCGTTCACTCATGTGTTTGTTCAGCGACTCTTCGCGCTCGATCAGGCGTTCTTTGACCTTGGCCTGCTCACGGCGATCCAGCACGATTGGCGCGGAGACTTCACTGACGCGCTCATCAACTTCCCGTAACTGCGCCACCAACTGCTTACGTTCAGCCCGCGCACTCCACCAGCGGTTGGCCAGACTCTGGATCAGCTCGATCAGGTCGAGGGTGATCTTCCCGGTCAGGTCCATCACCTTGAACCAGGATAGGTCAGTGAAGACTGTCAAACCGAAGAGAAATAGCGCGATCAGCAGCAGCGTGCTGCCCTGAACATTCAGCGCATTAATCGCCAGCACACCCAGACTTTCGCCCAGCGCGCCGCCTGCAGAGGCCGGCATGCTGGAACTGGCATAGAAATGGATATAGGCCAGCGCGGCACCGGATAGCACCAAAAAAACCAGGCCGATCAGCCGCCAGGAAAACAGCCAACCGCTCCATTGCCACGGCTGATGGCGGGCGCGAAATACCTGCAGGGTTTTTACCGCCAACAGCAGCGGGAACAGATAGGCAAAATAGCCCAGCGCCATAAAAAGGATGTCGGCAAACCAGGCACCGGCGCGGCCGGCGGCGTTCTGTACCTGTTCGACATTGCTGGTGTGCGTCCAGCCAGGATCGGCCGCATCGTAGGTCAGCAGGGCCATCCAGAGATAAAGGCAAAGTGCGCCCAGGCCAATCAGCGCGCCTTCTTTAAGTCGATAAGGCAGCTGCTGACGCCAGATAGGGGCTTGTGCGGTTGGGCTAGATTTCTTCAAAACGCATCTGTTCCTGCGCCAGAGGCGCCGAATAATTGGTTAACGGCAAAATATGCAGCAATTGTACGGGTTTAACCGCACCATACCAGACCAAGCTGTATGCATAAACAGCTATAACGGTTGACTCCCGCTCTTCGCCCGCTTCGGTGTAGCATATCCGCCAATATCTTCCGTGCGGCTCAATTGGAGCATGCATTCTCTTTTGTGACAAAGGCTTATGAGGTGTTTTTATGAGCGAAGTCAAGCATTCACGCTTGATCATCCTGGGCTCTGGCCCTGCCGGTTATAGCGCTGCCGTTTATGCTGCCCGCGCCAACCTCAAGCCCGTGATCATTACCGGCATCCAGCCCGGCGGTCAGCTGACCACCACCACCGAAGTGGACAACTGGCCCGGCGACGTTGAAGGTCTGACCGGCCCGGCGCTGATGGAACGCATGCAAAAGCACGCCGAGCGCTTTGAAACCGAGATCGTCTACGACCACATTCACACCGCCGAGTTGCAGTCGCGCCCTTTCACTTTGAAAGGCGACAGTGGTACCTACACCTGTGACGCACTGATTATTGCCACGGGTGCATCGGCGCAGTACCTGGGCCTGCCGTCCGAAGAAGCGTTTTCCGGTAAGGGTGTATCGGCGTGCGCCACCTGTGACGGCTTCTTCTATCGCAACCAGGTAGTAGCGGTGATTGGCGGCGGCAATACCGCCGTCGAAGAAGCGCTGTACTTGTCGAATATCGCTAAGGAAGTGCACCTTGTGCATCGCCGCGACAAGCTGCGCTCGGAAAAGATTCTTCAGGATAAGTTGTTCGACAAAGCAGCCAACGGCAACGTGGTGCTGCACTGGAACCACGCACTGGAAGAAGTGCTGGGCGACAACACCGGTGTAACTGGCGCGCGCCTGAAAGATACACAGAGCGGTGTGAGCAAAGACCTGCCGTTGGCCGGCGTGTTTATCGCCATCGGCCATAAGCCCAATACCGAGCTGTTCCACGGCCAGCTGGAAATGCGCGACGGCTATCTGCTGATCAAAGGTGGCAATGAAGGCAATGCCACCGCTACCAGCATTGAAGGTGTATTTGCCGCAGGCGACGTGGCTGACCACGTTTACCGCCAGGCCATCACCTCCGCCGGTGCCGGCTGTATGGCCGCGCTGGATGTCGAGAAATTCCTCGACGACAATTGATTCATTCAGGGCGGACGCTCAGTCCGCCCTGCCCTCCTCTTTCCAAATCCGGCCCTGCACATGCTGACGTGGCTGCAACGCGACTCACTGGATTTCCCGCCTCTCAATAAAGCCCTGCGCGAGCCCAATGGCTTGCTGGCCGCTGGTGGCGATCTACGCCCCGAGCGTTTGATCCAGGCTTATCGGCACGGCTGCTTTCCTTGGTTCCAAGATGGTCAGCCGATTCTCTGGTGGTCGCCGGACCCGCGCACCGTGCTGCTGCCTGAACAGCTGCACGTTTCGCGCAGCCTTGGCAAAGTGCTGCGCCAGGGCCGTTATCGGGTGACCTTTGATCAGGCTTTCACTGACGTGATCCGCGCCTGCGCAGCGCCACGCAGCTATGCAGCAGAAACCTGGATCACCAGTCCCATGCAGGACGCTTACTTGGAACTGCACCAGCGCGGTATAGCTCATTCGGTTGAGGTTTGGCGTGATAGCGAGCTGGTTGGCGGGCTCTATGGTCTGGCCATGGGGCAGCTGTTCTTTGGTGAATCGATGTTCAGTCGCGCAGACAACGCCTCCAAGGTGGGTTTTGTCACGCTGGTTGAACACTTGAAAGACTGGGGCTTTGTGTTGATCGATTGCCAGATGCCGACCGAGCACCTGCTCAGTCTCGGCGCGCAGACAATTTCCCGTACCGCGTTTGCCGGCTACCTGAGCGCTCATCTAGATCAATCCAGCCGAGCCGATTGGGTCGCCTAGGCGAGGGCGCCAGCCTGGCTTACACTTGATTCAAGCATGACCCTGAGAGTCGATCATGACTGAGCTGGCCCGCCTGAAGTTTTACGCCACTCAACCGCACCCCTGCAGCTATCTGCCCGACGAGCAGGCCACAACCCTGTTCCTCGATCCCAGCCAGCCCATGGATGCGGATGTTTATGCTGAGCTTTCGGAAATGGGCTTTCGTCGCAGCGGCGACCACCTCTATCGCCCGCACTGCCAACGCTGCACCGCCTGCGTCCCTGCACGCATTCCTGCCGCGCAGTTCAGCCCGAATCGTCAGCAACGGCGTATTTTCAAGCGTAATCAGGACATTCAGGTCCGTCTGGTGCGCCCGGCATTTACCGAAGAGTATTACGCGTTGTATGTGCGCTACATTGAGCAACGGCATGCCGATGGCGATATGTACCCGCCCAACCGCGAACAATTTTCTACCTTTCTGGTGCGCGATCTGGCCTTCTCGCGCTTCTACGAATTCCGCCAAAACAACCGCCTGCTGGCAATTGCTGTAACCGATGTACTGCCCAATGGACTGTCCGCGGTATACACATTTTATGAACCGAACGAGGAGCGCCGCAGCCTCGGGCGCTTTGCCATCCTCTGGCAAATTGCCGAAGCGGCGCGTTTGGGGCTACATGCGGTCTATCTGGGCTACTGGATCAAGAACTGCCGCAAGATGAATTACAAGACTCAGTACCGGCCCATAGAGCTGTTCGTCAATCAACGCTGGGGCAGACTTAGCTGAAGCCCTTGGCGCAAACCCCAAATTTCGGGCACAATGCACGCCGCTTTTGCCTGGCGCCAGTTGCACCGGGCCATTCATTGGATACCGAGGGCTTTACTGCATGTCGAAAGAAGACAGCTTCGAAATGGAAGGCACTGTCGTCGACACCCTGCCCAACACCATGTTCCGTGTGGAGTTGGAAAATGGGCACGTCGTTACTGCGCACATCTCCGGAAAGATGCGCAAAAATTACATCCGCATTCTGACTGGCGACAAAGTTCGTGTTGAACTTACGCCTTATGACTTGAGCAAAGGCCGCATTACTTACCGCGCCCGTTAACAGGCCAGCGAAAACTTAGGTTTCCCGGCATCTGTTACACCAAGCTCCAGTAAAAACGCCCGGCAATGCCGGGCGTTTTTGTGCGCGTAATAAGACTAGGTCTAGGCCATTTCTGCCGTGGTTTCGAAATCAAAGGTCAGCTCACCACCTTCGATGTCGATATGCACCACACCACCGTGTTCAGCCAACTCACCAAACAGAATCTCTTCCGCCAGCGGACGCTTGATCTTGTCCTGGATCAAGCGCGCCATCGGCCGAGCACCCATCTGCACATCGTAACCGCTCTCTGCCAACCAGCTACGCGCGGCATCGCTGACTTCCAGCGTGACGCGTTTGTCCTCAAGCTGCGCCTGCAGCTCGGTGAGGAACTTGTCGACGATGCTTTTGATCACTTCGTGGCTCAGGCGGCCGAACTGGATAATGGTATCCAGGCGGTTGCGGAACTCTGGAGTGAAGCTCTTCTTGATCACTTCCATGGCATCAGACGAGTGGTCCTGATAGGTGAAGCCAATGGATGCCCGCGCTGCGGTTTCAGCACCTGCGTTAGTGGTCATGATTACGATCACGTTGCGGAAGTCCGCCTTGCGACCGTTGTTATCAGTCAGGGTGCCGTGATCCATGACCTGCAGCAGCAGGTTAAAGACTTCCGGGTGAGCCTTCTCGATCTCATCCAGTAGCAATACGCAGTGCGGTGTTTTAGTTATCGCCTCAGTTAATAGACCGCCTTGATCGAAGCCGACATAGCCCGGCGGCGCACCGATCAGGCGCGAAACCGTGTGGCGCTCCATATACTCGGACATATCGAAACGAACCAGCTCAACGCCCATCGCCTTGGCCAACTGGCGGGCGGCTTCGGTTTTACCCACCCCCGTAGGGCCGGCAAATAGGAAAGAGCCTACCGGCTTGTCGGGCGCTTTGAGTCCAGCACGGGACAGCTTGATCGCGGTCGACAGCGAGTCAATCGCAGCGTCCTGGCCAAATACGGTGAGTTTGAGGTCGCGCTCGAGGTTACGCAGAAGTTCTTTATCCGAACTGCTGACGTGCTTCGGCGGAATGCGGGCGATTTTCGCCACAATGTCTTCGACCTGTGCCACATCGATACGCGTCAGGCGTTTTTCCACCGGCTGCAGCCGCTGGTAGGCCCCAGCTTCATCGATTACATCAATGGCCTTGTCCGGCATATGCCGATCATTGATATAGCGCGAGGCGAGCTCAGCCGCCGCGCGTAAGGCCTCATCGCTGTATTCGATGCTGTGATGCTGCTCGAAGCGACCTTTCAGACCCCGCAGAATGCCGATGGTGTCTTCCACCGAGGGCTCAACCACATCAACTTTCTGGAAGCGACGCGCCAGGGCGCGGTCTTTCTCGAAGATGCCACGGAACTCTTGGAAGGTCGTCGAGCCGATGCAACGAATCTCACCCGAAGACAGCATGGGCTTCAGTAAGTTGGACGCATCCATTACTCCACCCGACGCAGCACCAGCGCCGATAATGGTGTGGATTTCATCGATAAACAGAATGGCGTGGGGGCGCTTACGCAGCTCATTGAGCAAAGCTTTCAAGCGTTTCTCGAAATCACCGCGGTACTTGGTGCCAGCCAGCAGTGCGCCGAGATCCAGCGAATAGACCACGCTGTCGGCCAACAGATCAGGTACCTGGTTATCGACGATGCGCTTGGCCAAGCCTTCGGCGATGGCAGTTTTACCGACACCAGCCTCACCCACCAATAGCGGATTGTTCTTACGCCGACGCGCGAGAATCTGCGCCACACGTTCGACTTCCGACTCACGACCGACCAATGGATCAATACGCCCCTGGCGAGCCAGCTCGTTCAAGTTACTGGCATAAGCATCCAGCGGATTGCTCGAGCTGGCGGATTCGCCGCCCTCCTCATCCTGCATTTCCTGCTCGGTTTCCGAATGGCCACCATGGCCCGGCACCTTGGAGATGCCGTGGGCAATGAAGTTGACCACATCGATACGCGCGACGCTCTGCTGCTTGAGCAGAAACACCGCCTGGCTTTCCTGCTCGCTAAAAATCGCCACCAGTACGTTGGCGCCGGTCACTTCACG
Organism: Pseudomonas sp. EA_35y_Pfl2_R111; assembly: GCF_963970955.1. Taxonomy (NCBI): domain Bacteria; kingdom Pseudomonadati; phylum Pseudomonadota; class Gammaproteobacteria; order Pseudomonadales; family Pseudomonadaceae; genus Pseudomonas; species Pseudomonas sp. EA_35y_Pfl2_R111. Next base: position 129,556 of record NZ_CAXAOM010000002.1, read on the forward strand.
CTTGCCGGAACTTTGCACGTGGAAAACCGCGCGCTGCAGAACACGCTGAAAACCCAGGGTAGGCTGCGTTTCGCGTTCTTCGTCGTGTTGGGGAATCAGCGGCGTGGTGGAGTCGATAAACTCCTGCAGATCATGCCGTAGCTTGTCTAGATTGGCCCCGCATGCGCGCAGCACACTAGCGGCGGCCTCGTTATCCAGGAGGGCCAGCAACAAATGTTCAACCGTCATAAATTCATGACGCTTGGTACGAGCCTCCTTGAAAGCCAGATTGAGGGTGACTTCGAGCTCTCGATTTAACATAGCTTCACCTCATGCCCAAGTGGCCGGCGTTAACCGTCCTTCTCTATTTCACAGAGTAGCGGATGCTGGCTCTCTCTCGCATATTGATTCACCTGTGTTGCTTTGGTTTCAGCAATATCGCGGGTAAACACACCACATACTGCCCGGCCCTCTGTGTGGACGGTCAGCATGATTTTGGTCGCCATTTCTCGATTCAGGTTGAAAAACACCTCGAGAATCTCGACCACAAAATCCATAGGCGTGTAGTCGTCGTTAAACAAAATCACCTTATACATAGGAGGCGCCTGCAAAGCGGGCTTGGACTCCTGAACGGCTAAGCCGAAGGAATCGTCCTCATGCTCTGCGGGGCGATCCTGATTGAATGTTAGTCGAATCTGGCTACGTGCATGCATGCTGAATAGCTTCGTTGATGGGCGAATAGTCTGTGCTAGACAGAGTTTGAACGGCTTCTCAGCCAGTTACAGCATTGCCTTGACTATCGGCAAAACGGTGTTACAAACAATGAATACCCAGCGTGGGTATTAAGGGGTTTCACAGCTTTGCCGACTCACGTCAAGCAAAGCGTGGAATTGAAGTGGATGATACTCCAGTGATGGAGTCCTTTGCAGAGGGATATCAGCATGGTTAGCGGTAAGGTCAAGTGGTTCAACAACGCCAAAGGCTATGGATTCATCCTGGCCGATGGTCGAGATGAGGACCTGTTCGCCCACTACTCGGCTATCCAGATGGACGGCTATAAAACGCTGAAGGCTGGCCAGCCGGTAAGCTTCGATATTATTCAAGGTCCAAAAGGACTCCACGCCGTGAACATCAGTGCGGCTACTGCCGCCAGTGAAGTGCCCGCCGCAGTCAAGCAACACCAGGGCGCAACGGTTGAAGTCTGATTAGAGTCACCTGGGCAGTTAATCGCCCACAAAAAAGGCCGGTCATTTGACCGGCCTTTCTTTATTTCACTGATTGGCTTACATATGCGAAATCAGTGCGTCACCGAAGGCCGAGCAGGACAGCAGCTTGGCACCGTCCATCAGGCGCTCGAAATCATAGGTCACAGTCTTGGCCGAGATAGCGCCGTTGGTACCCTTGATGATCAAGTCGGCCGCTTCGGTCCAGCCTATGTGGCGCAGCATCATTTCCGCAGAGAGAATCAGCGAACCGGGGTTCACCTGATCCTTACCAGCGTACTTCGGCGCAGTGCCGTGGGTGGCTTCAAACATGGCAACGGTGTCGGACAGGTTGGCACCTGGAGCGATACCGATACCGCCCACTTCGGCCGCCAGGGCATCGGATAGATAGTCGCCGTTGAGGTTGAGGGTAGCGATTACGTCGTACTCAGCCGGGCGCAGCAGGATTTGCTGCAGCATGGCGTCGGCGATGGCGTCTTTGACGATGACGTTCTTACCGGTTTTCGGGTTCTTGAATTGCATCCAAGGACCGCCATCAAGCAGGGTCGCACCGAACTCTTCAGCAGCAATTTCGTAGGCCCACTCTTTGAAGGCACCTTCGGTGAACTTCATGATGTTGCCTTTATGCACGATGGTCAGCGAGTCGCGGTCGTTATCGACTACATACTGCAGCGCTTTACGTGCCAGACGCTTGGTACCTTCTTTGGAGACCGGCTTGACGCCGATGCCGCAGTCCTGATCGAAGCGAATCTTGGTTACACCCATTTCCTCTTTGAGGAACTTGATGACCTTGGTTGCTTCAGGCGAGCCCGCCTTCCACTCAATACCGGCATAGATGTCTTCCGAGTTCTCACGGAAGATGGTCATGTCGACGTCACCGGGCTTCTTCACCGGGCTTGGTACGCCTTCGAACCAGCGCACCGGACGCAGGCAAACGTACAGATCGAGCTGCTGACGCAGAGCGACGTTGAGGGAGCGGATACCGCCACCGACTGGCGTGGTCAACGGGCCCTTGATGGAAACGACGTAGTCTTTGACTGCGTCAAGAGTTTCCTGAGGCAGCCAGGTGTCCTGATCGTAAACCTGAGTGGCTTTCTCGCCTGCGTACACTTCCATCCAAGAGATCTTGCGTTCACCGCCGTAGGCTTTCTGTACGGCCGCATCCACGACTTTGATCATCACCGGGCTGATATCGACACCGATACCGTCACCTTCGATAAAGGGGATAACTGGATTGTTCGGTACGTTCAGGGATGCATCGGCATTGACGGTGATTTTGTCACCGGTGGCAGGCACCTGGATCTTTTGGTATCCCATGCTGGACTCCGTCTTGTGGTTAAAACAATCAGATCGCCCCAGAGTAACCCACTTGAATCGGGCGAAACCATATGTTCGTTGGTCTTATGCGCCAAGGCATTCTGCGACGCGTTAGCGCGGTGGTATACTTCACACATGACTAACAGGTCATAAGGCGCGGATCGTTTAAACAGGTTGTCCGCCTCTTGAAACCGTCGAATTGCTACAGCGCTTCAACGGCTCGAAACGCTCAACACTCTACTGGTGCATCCAACATCACCGCGGCAAGTCCTCGACTTCTGGTTCGTCCATTTGGGCCTCAGCGCTTACCTGCGCATGTCGAGCGGCTGTGCACGCTCAGCAAAGAAGAGAGTTAACTCTAAATGTCCACCCCCTCGAAGATCATTTATACCTTCACCGACGAAGCTCCAGCCCTTGCGACCTATTCGCTTCTGCCTATTGTAGAAGCGTTCGCAGCCTCTGCTGAGATTGCCGTCGAAACGCGCGACATCTCTCTTGCAGGGCGCATCCTTGCAAGCTTTGCCGACCAGTTGGATGCCGACAAGCAAATCGCCGACGACCTCGCCAAGCTGGCCGTACTGGCCACCTCGCCAGACGCCAATATCATCAAACTGCCGAACATCAGCGCCTCGGTGCCGCAGCTCAAGGGCGCAATCGCAGAGCTGCAGGCGCAGGGCTACAACATCCCGAACTTCCCGGAAGACCCGCAAACTGACGCGGATAAAGACGCCAGCGCCCGCTACAGCAAAGTGCTTGGCAGCGCGGTGAACCCGGTGCTGCGTGAAGGTAACTCCGACCGCCGCGCGCCTGCCGCAGTTAAAGCCTTCGTACGTAAGCATCCGCACTCCATGGGCAAGTGGAGCATGACCTCGCAGTCTCACGCCGATTACATGCGTGGCGGCGATTTCTTCTCCAGCGAGCAGTCCATCACCATGGCCAAGGCCGGTGACGTGCGCATCGAGTTCGTCGGCAAGGACGGCAAGGTCGAAGTCAAGAAGCAGCTCACGCTGCAAGAAGGCGAAGTCTTCGACAGCATGTTTATGAGCTGCCGCAAGCTGCGCGATTTCTTCGAGCGCACCCTGCAGGACTGCAAGGAAAACGGTGTGATGTGGTCCCTGCACGTCAAGGCGACCATGATGAAGGTCTCCCACCCGATCGTTTTCGGCCACGCCGTCAGCGTTTACTACAAGGACGTCTTCGATAAATACGGCAAGCTATTCGAAGAGCTGGGCGTTAACCCGAACAACGGCATCAGCAGCGTTTACGACAAGATTAAATCCCTGCCCGTTTCGCAGCAGGAAGAAATTCTCGATGATATCCATGCCTGCTACAGCCACCGCCCGGAAATGGCGATGGTCGACTCGGTCAAGGGCATCACCAACCTGCATATCCCGAGCGACGTGATTGTCGACGCCTCGATGCCAGCGATGATTCGCAGCTCCGGGCAGATGTGGGGCAAGGACGGCAAGCTCAAAGACACCAAAGCGGTGATGCCGGAAAGTACCTACGCCCGCATCTATCAGGAAATGATCAATTTCTGCAAAACCAACGGCGCGTTCAATCCCACCACCATGGGCAGCGTGCCGAACGTCGGTCTGATGGCGCAGAAAGCCGAAGAGTACGGTTCCCACGACAAGACCTTCGAAATGCGCGCCGATGGCACCATGCGCGTAGTGCTGGCCGACGGCACCGTACTGATGCAGCATGAAGTCGAAGCCGGTGACATCTGGCGCGCCTGCCAAACCAAAGATGCGCCGATCCGCGACTGGGTCAAACTAGCTGTAACCCGCGCTCGTCAGTCCAATACCCCGGCAATTTTCTGGCTCGACCCAGAACGTGCCCACGACCGCGAACTGCAGAAAAAGGTCGAAGCCTACCTGCAGGAGCATGACCTGACCGGTCTGGACATCCGCGTTATGGACTACAACCAGGCCATTCGCGTGAGCATGGAGCGTTTGATTCGTGGTCAGGACACCATTTCGGTGACCGGCAACGTACTGCGCGACTACCTGACCGACCTGTTCCCGATCATGGAACTGGGCACTTCGGCCAAGATGCTCTCCATCGTGCCGTTGATGGCAGGTGGCGGCATGTACGAAACCGGTGCTGGCGGCTCCGCGCCCAAGCATGTGCAGCAACTGATCGAAGAAAACCACCTGCGCTGGGATTCGCTCGGCGAATTCCTGGCCCTGGCGGTTTCCCTGGAAGAAACCGGGATCAAGACCAACAACCCGAAAGCCAAACTGCTGGGCACTACCCTCGATGCGGCCACCGGCAAGTTGCTGGACCATAACAAGTCGCCATCGCGCAGGACCGGCGAGCTGGATAACCGTGGCAGCCACTTCTACCTGGCGCTGTATTGGGCTCAGGAACTGGCCGCGCAGAACGATGATGCCGAGTTGAAAGCGCAGTTCGCGCCGCTGGCCAAAACCCTCAGCGAGAATGAAGCAACCATCGTCGCCGAACTCAGCGCCGTACAGGGCAAGCCCGTGGACATCGGAGGTTACTACCGTTCCAACCCGCAATTGACCAGCCAGGTCATGCGCCCGAGCGCAACTTTCAATGCTGCGCTCGCGGCTCTGAACTAAGGCATAACGCCCTGCGCCAATGGGTGCAGCAATACCGCAAACCCTGGCCCCGTGCCGGGGTTTGCGCATTCAGGGCCGAGAGAATCAGGATAAGATCGCCTTTTCTCATAACAGGTAGCACGTTCATGCAGTGGCAACCGCACATCACCGTGGCCACGGTCATCGAAGACCAGGGCCGTTTTCTGTTAGTCGAAGAAATGGCCGAAGGCCGCGCCGTATTCAACCAGCCGGCTGGGCACCTAGAAGCAAACGAAAGCCTGATACAGGCCGCGCTGCGCGAAACCCTCGAAGAGACTGGCTGGGATGTCGAGCTGACCGGCGTTACCGGCATTTATCTATACACCGCGCCAAGCAACGGCGTCACCTACCAGCGCGTATGCTTTGCCGCCAAACCACTGCAGCAACGGCCTAACCATCCGCTGGATGACGGTATCATCGGCCCGCGCTGGCTAACCCGTGACGAGCTGGCAGCGCAGCCCGAGCGCTGGCGCAGTGAGCTAGTGCTGCGCTGTATCGATGATTACCTGAGCGGCCAGTGCTTTTCACTCAGCTTGATTCGCGATTAACAGCCCTAAGCCCCAGCCTGTTAGAATCGCCCTCTTTTTAGACCCGTGCCCAGTATTCCCATGCCTGATCCAACTACCCAGCGCGTCATTGTCGGTATGTCCGGCGGCGTCGATTCCTCCGTTTCCGCCCTGCTGCTGCTTGAACAGGGGTATCAGGTCGAAGGCCTGTTTATGAAGAACTGGGACGAAGACGACGGCACCGAATACTGCACGGCCATGGACGATCTGGCCGATGCTCAGGCTGTGTGCGACAAGATCGGCATCAAGCTGCACACTGCCAATTTTGCTGCCGAGTACTGGGACAATGTGTTCGAGCACTTCCTGGCCGAATACAAGGCTGGACGCACGCCGAACCCGGACATCCTGTGCAACCGCGAGATCAAGTTTAAAGCCTTCCTCGACTACGCCCTGATGCTCGGCGCCGACCTGATTGCCACCGGTCACTATGTGCGCCGCCGCGATATCGATGGCCGCACCGAACTGCTCAAGGGCCTCGATCCGAACAAGGATCAGAGCTATTTCCTGCATGCTGTGGGCGGCGAGCAGATTGCCAAGACGCTGTTCCCGGTCGGCGAGCTGGAGAAGCCAGCAGTACGCGCAATTGCCGAGAAATACGCACTGGCCACAGCAAAGAAGAAGGATTCGACCGGTATCTGCTTTATCGGCGAACGTCGTTTCAGTGACTTCCTCAAGCAGTACCTGCCGGCCCAGCCGGGCAATATCGAAACCACTGAGGGCGAAATCATCGGCCGTCACCACGGCCTGATGTACCACACCATTGGCCAGCGCCAGGGTTTGGGTATTGGTGGTTTGAAAGACGCCAGTGACGAGCCCTGGTACGTCCTGCACAAGGACCTGACGCGCAATGTACTGGTGGTTGGCCAGGGCAATGAACACTCCTGGCTGTTCAGCCGCGCCCTACTCGCCTCGGAGATTTACTGGGTAAACCCGATTGATCTGAGCACGCCGCGCGAGCTGACGGCCAAAGTGCGTTATCGCCAGAGCGATCAGGCCTGCACGCTGGAAAAAACCGCCAGCGGCTATCGCGCCGTCTTCAACGAGCCGCAGCGCGCCGTGACTCCAGGCCAGTCCGTGGTGTTCTACGACGGCGAAATCTGTCTGGGTGGCGGCGTGATTGAAACCGCCGAGCCTTGGACTGCGCGGGAGCAACGGGTTTGAATCCAATCCGTGAACAACTGATCGCCCTCGGCGCGGTATTCGAGTCGGCGGTATTGGTCGACAAACTGGCGCGCACCGGCCAGGTCGGCGAGCCGGCCGTAGCCTGCATGATCAACAGCCTGCTGGTGCGCGACCCAAAAGACACGCTGGATGTTTACGGCGGCGATGACCTCAACCTGCGCGACGGCTATCGCGCCCTGGCTGGCGCCTTGGAGCGCGACCCTGCCAGCCTGCAGCGTGATCCGCTGCGTTATGCCCTGGCCCTGCTCGCGTTGGAGCGTCAGCTGGATAAGCGTGGCGACATGCTGCAAGTCATGGGCAGCCGCCTCGACCAGGTGCAGCAACAGGTCGAACACTTCGGCCCGACCCACGAAAACGTCATCGCCAACTGCGCCAGCCTTTATCAGGACACCATCAGCACCTTCCGCCAGCGCATTCAGGTGCAAGGCGATATGCGCCACCTGCAACAGACCAACAATGCGGCGAAGATTCGCGCGCTGCTGCTCACCGGTATTCGTTCTGCACGCCTGTGGCGCCAACTGGGCGGGCATCGCTGGCAGATGGTGTTCAGCCGCAGCAAGTTGCTCAAGGAACTCTACCCGCTGTTGCGCGCGTGACTATGGGCACCCGCTCGGTTAAACCCGTTCAGGGTGCCGCACTGCTCGCGCTGTCGGCCTTGTTGTTTTCCCTGATGGGCGTCGGCATTCGCGAGGTCTCGGTCAGCGTCAACAACGAGTCCGTGGTGTTCTTTCGCAATTTGGTCGGCGTGCTGTTCTTTATGCCGCTGATTCTGTTCAAAGGCCTGCGTCCACTCAAAACCACCCGCCTGAAATCCCACCTGTGGCGCACCACCTACGGCCTGGCGGCGATGTACTGCTTTTTCTACGCCATTGCCCACCTACCGCTGGCCGACGCCATGCTGTTCACCTACTCAGCGCCGCTGTTTACCCCGCTGATTGCCTGGTGGTGGCTCAAGGAGCCGCTGAGCAAGCGCATGCTGCTAACCACCGTGGTGGGCCTTATTGGCGTGCTGCTGGTGGCCAAACCCTCTGCGGCGCTGCTCGACAGTCATGCGCTGATCGGCCTGGCCGCTAGCGTGATGGCCGCCTTTGCCTTTGTATCGATCCGCGAGATGAGTGATACCGAGCCTGCGTATCGCATCGTGTTCTATTTTTCGCTGTTCAGCGCCCTGATCTCGGCCATCCCATTGACCTGGGCCTGGCAGCCGATGAGTGAACAAGATCTCTGGCTGCTGTTGGCAATTGGCCTGCTGGCTACCGCCAGCCAGATCATCATGTCCAAAGCCTACAGCCTGGCATCGCCCGGGCTGATCGGCCCCTTTGCCTACCTGGCGATCGTGTTTGCCGGGCTGATCGCCTGGCTGCGCTGGGGTGAAACCCCGGATCTGACCTCGTTGATCGGTGCGGCGTTGATTTTCAGCGCCAGCCTGCTGTCGATTGCTAGAGGCAATCGCGGCTGAACGGTCACAGCCAATCGCGATTCAGCTGCCGATTTCATGTATGATACGCGCCCTTTTCAATGCCCGATTGTCCGAGAACGCCTCCCATGCAGCTTTCCTCGCTCACCGCGGTTTCCCCCGTTGATGGCCGCTATGCCGGCAAAACCAGCGCACTGCGCCCAATTTTCAGCGAATACGGCCTGATCCGTTTCCGCGTACTGGTTGAGGTCCGCTGGTTGCAGCGCCTGGCCGCCCACGAAGGCGTTGCCGAAGTGGCGCCCTTCTCCGCTGAAGCCAACGCGGTACTCAATGAGCTGGCGGACAACTTCGCCGTCGAGCACGCCGAGCGCGTCAAAGAGATCGAGCGCACCACCAACCACGACGTCAAAGCCGTGGAGTACCTGCTCAAGGAACATGCCGCCAAGCTGCCTGAGTTGGACAAAGTCAGCGAATTTATTCACTTCGCCTGCACCAGTGAGGACATCAACAACCTGTCCCACGCCCTGATGCTGCGTGCCGGTCGTGACGACGTACTGCTGCCGCTTATGCGCCAGACTGCCGAAGCGATTCGCGAGTTGGCGATCAAGTTCGCCGATGTGCCAATGCTCTCGCGCACCCACGGTCAGCCGGCGTCGCCGACCACCCTAGGCAAAGAACTGGCCAACGTGGTCTACCGCCTGGAGCGCCAGATCGCTCAGGTAGCAGCCGTACCGCTGCTGGGCAAGATCAACGGCGCCGTAGGCAACTACAACGCCCACCTTTCGGCCTACCCGCAGATCGACTGGGAAGCCAACGCGCGCCAGTTCATCGAAGGTGACCTGGGCCTGCAGTTCAACCCCTACACCACGCAGATCGAGCCGCACGACTACATCGCCGAACTGTTCGATGCTATCGCCCGCTTCAACACCATCCTGATCGACTTCGATCGTGATATCTGGGGATATATCTCCCTGGGCTATTTCAAGCAGCGCACCATCGCCGGCGAAATCGGCTCCTCGACCATGCCGCACAAGGTCAACCCGATCGACTTCGAGAACTCCGAAGGCAACCTGGGTATCGCCAACGCGCTGTTCCAGCACCTGGCCAGCAAGCTGCCGATCTCCCGCTGGCAGCGCGACCTGACCGACTCCACCGTGTTGCGCAACCTCGGTGTCGGCTTCGCTCACAGCGTTATTGCTTATGAAGCCAGCCTCAAGGGCATTAGCAAGCTGGAGCTGAACGAAGCGCGTATCGCTGCCGACCTGGACGCCTGCTGGGAAGTCCTTGCCGAGCCGATCCAGACCGTTATGCGTCGTTACGCCATCGAGAACCCATACGAGAAACTCAAGGAACTGACTCGCGGCAAGGGCATCAGCCCCGAAGCGCTGCAGACCTTTATCGACGGCCTGGACATGCCAGCAGAGGCCAAGGCCGAGCTCAAGCTCCTGACCCCTGCCAGCTACATCGGCAACGCGGTCGCCCAGGCCAAGCGCATCTAAACGGCAACAGCCTCCCAGACGCCCGGCTGCGCCGGGCGTTTTTATTTATGGGTATTTACTTACATCAAGGGCTTAGCGATGAATCCTGATACTCCGCTACAACTGCTGGGTGGTATTACCGCGCGCGAGTTCATGCGCGATTACTGGCAGAAGAAACCCTTGCTGGTACGCCAAGCCATCCCCGGTTTTGAAAGCCCGATTTCCCCAGACGAGCTGGCAGGCCTGGCGCTGGAAGAAGAAATCGAATCGCGCCTGGTCATCGAGCACGGCGAGCGCCCTTGGGAACTGCGCCGCGGTCCGTTTGCCGAGGACGCCTTTGCCGAACTGCCCGAGCGCGACTGGACCCTGCTGGTGCAGGCGGTCGACCAATTCGTCCCGGAAGTGGCCGAGCTGCTGGAAGAGTTCAAGTTTCTGCCAAAGTGGCGCATCGATGACGTGATGGTCAGCTTCGCCGTCCCGGGCGGCGGCGTAGGCCCGCACTACGACAACTACGACGTGTTTCTCCTGCAGGGTTACGGCAAGCGCCGCTGGCAGGTTGGCCAGCAGTGCAATACCGATAGCCCGACACTGCAACACGCGGATCTGAAGATCCTCGCTGAATTCGTTAAAACTGAAGAATGGGTTCTGGAGCCCGGCGACATGCTTTATCTGCCGCCGCTTCTGGCCCACTGTGGTACCGCTGAGGATGACTGTATGACGTATTCCGTAGGCTTCCGTGCGCCAAGCGCTGCTGAAGTTCTGACTCATTTCACCGATTTTCTCGGCCAGTTCCTGCCTGACGAAGAGCGCTACAGCGATGCCGACGCGCAGCCGACCAGCGATCCGACGCAGATCCAGCGCGATGCCCTGGATCGCCTCAAGGCTCTGCTCACCGAACACATGAGCGATGAGCGCCTGCTGATGACCTGGTTCGGCCAGTTTATGACCGAACCCAAGTACCCGGAGCTGATTGCCGGCATCGAGATCGACGAAGAAGGCTTCCTCGCGGGCCTGGAAAATGGCGCGATCCTGATCCGCAACCCCAGTGCGCGCATGGCCTGGTCGGAAGTCGGCGACGACCTGGTGCTGTTCGCCAGTGGCCAGAGCCGCCTGCTCTCGGCCAACCTGCGTGAACTGCTGAAACTGGTGTGCGCGGCCGATGCCCTGCATATCGAAAACCTCGGCGCGTGGCTTGCCGATGACGAAGGGCGTAACCTGTTGGTTGAACTGGTCAAACAAGGCAGCCTGGAGTTTGCTGATGAGTGAGATACACGTTCGCCTGGCCGACTGGCAGAAGGACAACGCTGACCTGCGGCGCATTCGCGAAACCGTGTTTATCGCGGAACAAGCGGTGCCGCCGGAGCTCGAATGGGATGCCGAAGACGCCGATGCTGTGCATTTTCTGGCCCTGGAAGGCGACTACCCCATCGGCACCGCACGTCTGTTGCCCGATGGCCATATCGGCCGGGTGTCGGTACTAAAGGACTGGCGCGGCCTGAACGTGGGTGTGGCGCTGATTCAGGCGGTGATCGCCGAAGCGGAAAAACGCGGCCTGACGCAACAAATGCTCAGCGCCCAGGTGCACGCCACTGCCTTCTATGAAAAGCTCGGGTTTGCCATCGTCAGCGGGGAATACCTCGACGCCGGCATCCCCCACGTGGATATGGTGCGTCATAGCGCCTAGAGGCCGAAATGAACGACGAAAACGCCCCGAGTGACCCTACCGAGCCGCTGGAGCCTATAGAGCTCCCCGCCATCGAGTTTCAGTCACCGGGGCGTTTTGCTGTGCACAATCCAGGCAGCCCCAGTCCGGATAGCCCGCGCGCGGAGCCGGCGCCGTTTATCCTCGGCGCGCATGCAATGCTGGAGCGCTTCAGCCAGCCCGAACAGGCCCGCGCTCATGCCCTCGCGCTGTTGCAACAAGCGCAACGTAGCCTGTGCATCTACAGCCATGACCTGGAGCCCTGGCTCTACCACCACAGCAGCGTGCAAGACGCCTGCACCCGTTTTCTCCTGGCCAGCCCGCGCAATCAACTGCGCATCCTGCTGCGCGACCCCAGCCGTGCAGTCAAGGAAGGCCACAGCCTGCTCAGCCTTTCGCGCCGACTGTCCTCCAACCTGCAGATCCGCAAGCTGCACCCGGACTACCCTAGTGAGGAGCTAGCGTTTCTGCTGGCAGATGATCGCGGCTTGCTGCTCTTGCCAGAAATTGGCCAGGCCAGCGGCTATGCCCTGTACCAGGACCCCGGCCGCAACCGCCAACGCCGCGCGCAGTTTGATCAAGCCTGGGACACCAGCATCACTGACGCTGATTTACGGAGTTTTCTGCTATGAAGGTTCGCGCCCTGCTCGCCGCCGCGCTGTTTAGTTGTAGCCTGTCCCTCAGCGCCGCTACCGAAGTGATTCCACTGAATTTCCGCACAGCTGATGAGGTGCTCAGCGTGGTGCAATCGGTGCTCGGCCATGAGGGCAAGGTCAACGCCTATGGCAACCAGCTGATCGTCAATGCCGAACCGGCGAAGATTGCCGAAGTGCGCGCCCTGCTGCAGCAACTCGACACTGAACCACGGCGCCTGCTTATCAGCGTCGACACCAATGAATCGGGCTTTCAGTCGGATCGCGGCTACCGCGCCGATGGCACGATCAGCGCCGGCGATGCCGAGGTGCAGATCGGCCAGGGCGAAATCAATGGCCGCGACCAGGTACGCATCATCCGCCGCAGCACCGACAGCCGCAGCGGCGGCACCCAACAGGTGCAGGCCACCGAGGGCTACCCGGCGCTGATTCAGGTCGGCCAGAGCGTGCCGCTGACCACCCGCGGGCGTGATGCGTACGGCCAGCCCTACAGCAACACCCAGTACCGCAACGTCACCCGCGGTTTCTATGTCACTGCAAGCCTCAGCGGTGATCGGGTGCATTTGAATATCAGCAGCAACCGTGACCGGCTTAGCCAGTCGCAGCCCGGCGCCATTGATGTGCAAAGTACCGATACCCGTGTCAGTGGACGGCTGGGCGAGTGGATCAGCATCGGCGGCGTTAGCGAGCAAAGCCAGAGCGAACAAGGCGACTTTCTGCAACACCGCTCAACCCAGGGTCGTGAAGATATGAACATGCGCGTCAAGGTCGACGTGGTGAACTAACCTGCGGCGTCCCGCCATCACGCTGGGCCGCCCAGGCCCAACGCCAATAACCACTCATCGGTTGGTCTTCGCCGCCGCCGCAAAGCAAATACCTCATAGCCATGGCCAAGGCCCGCAAACCGCCGGGTAGAGCCGTAAAAGCTGACTTATCGGTCGTTTCTGGATTTATGTAGTAGTCATTCAAAAAGCACTACAAAATTATTGACGAAGGCTTTTGGCAGAGGCATGATGGCCCCGCTCCCGCTAATCAGAGGTGCTGAAAGGCCCTCCGAATCGCGCTCCAACTTACCGTCCGAGCCGATTTGCGTTGTAAAGCCCACAAGGCCGTTCGATGAGATTGCGACTGGAACGAAGTTGTCCTGAGGGACGGGGAAGCGTTTAGCAACAGCGCGCAATACGCACAGCAAGTTGAGTCGTCCACCGGCATCTTGTCGGTAAACGCCAAATGACCCGCTCATTTGCAACAGCTGAAGCCCGCGAACTGTTTAGCTCGTCAACCTCCTCCCGGATCAATTCTGTCTCAAGTCGATGTCTCGGCGTTCTGCAGTTGGCTGCAACAACCTCCAGCAACACCAGTGGGGAAGTCGGTGCTCAACCAAACACATACTTTGAAGGATTGACCATGTCAGCTTATCAAAACGACATCAAAGCCATTGCCGCACTCAAAGAGGCCGCCGGCAGCAGCTGGAGCGCTATCGACCCTGAGTCCGTGGCCCGCATGCGCGCCCAGAACCGCTTCAAAACCGGTCTGGAAATCGCTCAGTACACTGCCGACATCATGCGCAAAGACATGGCTGAGTACGATGCTGACTCCTCCGTCTACACCCAGTCCCTGGGCTGCTGGCATGGTTTCATCGGTCAGCAGAAGCTGATTTCGATCAAGAAGCACCTTAAGACTACCAACAAGCGCTACCTCTACCTGTCGGGTTGGATGGTTGCTGCTCTGCGTTCGGATTTTGGTCCGCTGCCGGATCAGTCCATGCACGAGAAAACCTCGGTTTCCGGCCTGATCGAAGAGCTGTACACCTTCCTGCGCCAGGCTGACGCCCGTGAGCTGGACCTGTTGTTCACCGCTCTGGACGCTGCCCGCGCTGCTGGCGACAACGCCAAAGCGGCTGACCTGCAGAACCAGATCGACAACTACGAAACTCACGTAGTGCCAATCATTGCCGACATTGACGCTGGTTTCGGTAACCCGGAAGCCACCTACCTGCTGGCCAAGAAGATGATCGAAGCGGGTGCTTGCTGCATCCAGATCGAAAACCAGGTTTCCGACGAGAAGCAGTGCGGCCACCAGGACGGTAAAGTGACCGTTCCTCACGCCGACTTCCTGGCCAAGATCAACGCTGTTCGCTACGCATTCCTCGAGCTGGGCATCGACAACGGCGTGATCGTTGCGCGTACCGACTCCCTAGGTGCTGGCCTGACCAAGCAGATCGCTGTTACCAACACTCCGGGCGACCTGGGCGACCAGTACAACTCCTTCCTGGATTGCGAAGAAGTCTCCCCTGCCGACCTGAAGAACGGCGACGTGGTTCTGAACCGCGAAGGCAAGCTGCTGCGACCTAAGCGTCTGCCGTCCAACCTGTTCCAGTTCCGTGCTGGCACCGGTGAAGCGCGTTGCGTACTGGACAGCATCACTTCGCTGCAGAACGGCGCTGACATGCTGTGGATCGAAACCGAGAAGCCACACGTCGGCCAGATCGCAGAAATGGTTAACGAAATCCGTAAAACCATCCCGAACGCCAAGCTGGTTTACAACAACAGCCCATCGTTCAACTGGACCTTGAACTTCCGTCAGCAGGTATTCGATGCCTTTGTTGCTGAAGGCAAGGATGTTTCCGCCTACGACCGCACCAAGCTGATGAGCGTCGATTACGACGAAACCGAGCTGGCTCAGGTTGCTGACGAGAAGATCCGTACCTTCCAGCGTGATGGTTCCGCTCAGGCTGGTATCTTCCACCACCTGATCACTCTGCCGACCTACCACACCGCCGCGCTGTCCACCGACAACCTGGCCAAAGGTTACTTCGCAGAGCAAGGCATGCTGGCCTACGTGAAAGGCGTTCAGCGTCAGGAGATCCGCCAAGGTATCGCCTGCGTTAAGCACCAGAACATGTCCGGTTCCGACATCGGCGACGCTCACAAAGAGTACTTCGCAGGTGAAGCGGCTCTGAAAGCCGGCGGCAAAGACAACACCATGAACCAGTTCAGCTAAGAACCGGCTCACTCAACCGAGGCCACGATCAAGGTTGAAGGGTGTTTAGAAAATCCCAGCAGAAATGCTGGGATTTTTTTTATGGCCTGCCATCCATGGCGGCCACCCTTCTAGCCATCGCTGGGCGACGTTAAAAATGCCTCCGGCCATTTTTTGGCCTGCGATTCGCCCTTCTTCCGGTTTTGTGCGCGCTCGCACAGCCACTGTCATGGTTACGTCAATTTTCTTGGATAGCGTCAGGCACCCGTCGATTAATCCAAGGAGCCTGTATGAGCCTCGATAATGACCAAGCCGTACTGTTCGGCAACGGCGATGAATTGCCCAGCAACGCGTCCAGCAACCCGCATATTAATCAGCTGATCGACGGCGTCGGCCGTCGACAAGTGTTGGCCGCCGGCGCCGCGCTTGGCACCCTGGCGTTTCTCGGCAGTGTTATGCCTGGCGCCGCGGTTGCGGCAGAGCCAGCCGCCAAAGGCCTGGAAAAACTGCACTTTAGACCGCGCAGCAAGCTGCCCTTCACGGCTATCGCGACCAACCGCTTAGACAGCATCAGCGTACCGGCCGGTTACCGCGCCACTACCTTTATCCCTTGGGGTACGCCGATCACCGGTAATTACCCGGCTTATCTGAGTGACGGCAGCAACAGCGCCCAAGATCAGGCCGAGCAACTGGGCATGCACCATGACGGCATGCATTTCTTCCCGATTGACGCGCAGCGCGGCGGCAAGAAAAGCGATCACGGCTTGCTGGTGCTCAACCACGAATACGTCGACGCCCCCCTGCTGCACCCCAATGGCCCAACGCTGGTGGCCGGCAAACGCAGCAGCGCCGAAGAAGTACGCAAGGAGATCAACGCCCACGGCGTTTCCGTGGTGGAAGTCCGCCGTGGCCTGAATGGCGAATGGACGGTGTTGCCGAGCGCCAGAAACCGCCGCATTACCGGTGCCACACCCATGCAGATCAGCGGTCCGGCGCGCGGCCATGTGTTGTTGAAAACCCGCTACAGCCCGAAAGGCACGGCCACTCGCGGCACTCTGAACAATTGCTCCCACGGTTTCACGCCATGGGGCACCTACCTGACCTGCGAAGAGAACTGGGCCGGCTACTTTGCCACCCGTGACAGTGACCTGCCGCGCGAGCTGAGCCGCTATGGCCTGCGCAGCAGCAGCCGCTATGGCTGGGATCATCTCAAGGGTGATGAGTTCGAGCGTTTCGATGCCACGCGCATCACCACCACCGCCAGCGCGGACTATCGCAACGAGCCCAATCACTTTGGCTGGATCGTCGAAATCGACCCATTCGCGCCGGAGTCCGTTCCCGTCAAACGCACGGCCCTCGGCCGCTTCGCCCACGAAGGCCTGGTGTTCGCCCCGGTAAAATCGGGCCGTCCGGTGGTGTGCTACTCCGGCGACGATTCGCAGAACGAGTACATCTACAAATACGTCAGCCGCGACAAGTACCGCCCAGGGCGCAGCAATGGCCGGCTGCTGGACGAAGGCACGCTGTATGTCGCGCGCTTTGATAACAGCGGCAAGGGTGAATGGCTCGCGCTGGATATCAACGACAAGAAGTTTCAGAAAGCTTGCAAGGCCGCTGGGGTGAGCTTTGCCGATCAGGGTGAGGTGTTGATCAATACCCGTCTGGCAGCTGACGTGGTCGGCGCTACAAAGATGGACCGCCCGGAATGGGGCGCGGTCAATCCGGACAATGGCGAGGTGTACTTCACCCTGACCAACAACAGTGCCCGGACTAGCACCGATGCCGCCAATCCGCGCCCAGCCAACGCGTTCGGCCATATCATCCGCTGGCGTGAGCTGAGCAAGGATTACGCCGGCCGCCAGTTTGCCTGGAGCCTGTTTATGCTGGCTGGGCCGGAGACCGACAGCATCGGACCGAATGGCAAACCACTGACTGCTGATAATCGCCTGGCCAGCCCTGACGGGCTGTGGTTCGACGAGGAAGGCCGGCTGTGGATCCAGACCGACATGAGCGGCAGCCAATTGAGCGGTGGTCCATTCGGCAACAACCAGATGCTGGTTGCCGAACCGCGCACCGGTGAGCTGAAACGTTTTCTGGTCGGCCCTGTGGGCGCCGAGGTAACGGGCATCACCGCGACCCCGGACTTCCGCACCCTGTTCGTCAATATCCAGCATCCGGGTGAAGGCTCAACGGCGACCAACCTGCTCAGCACCTGGCCCGATGGTCCCGGTCAGCGTCCGCGCTCGGCCACCGTGATCATCACCCGCGAAGACGGTCGTCGATTGCTCTAATCGACTCGAAATAATGTGACCGGTCAGCCCTGGCCGGTCACATTTCGCTGTGACAGACTCATGCCCTTCCCTTTGCGCAAAGAGCATCAGCATGTCCAGCAACCGCTTGAGCCGTATCGTCGGCAAGATCCAGCAACTGCCCAGCGCTCTGCAAAGCCCGGCGCTGTCACTGCTGTTTGGCTCCCAGGTAAAGTTCGCCGGCACCGCCAAGGTGCGCGTGCATACGCTGACCCAACAGCAGGCGGTGATGAGCATCGCCAACACGCGCAAGGTGCAGAACCACATCAAAGGCGTGCATGCCGCCGCCATGGCGCTTCTGGCTGAATCCGCCACGGGTTTTCTGGTCGGCATGAACGTGCCCGATGACAAACTGCCGTTGATCAAAAGCCTCAAGGTCGACTACCTCAAGCGCGCCACCGGCAGCCTGCGCGCCGTGGCAAGCCTGACACCCGAGCAGATTCAAGCCATCCACACCCAGGAAAAAGGCGAAGTGCTAGTTGCCGTGACCGTGACCGATGAAGCCGGAATCCAGCCGATCCAGTGCGAAATGCTTTGGGCCTGGGTTAGTAAGAAGCGCTGAGTGCCTCGCCTAGGTTTTTCAACACCCTGCTAAGCTGAAAACGCCGCACGGTGCGGCGTCATTCAGGAGATAGCCGGTGCAGGGAAAACCTTTTCTAATCAGTGGCGGGCTGGTGTTGATTGCGGTGCTCGGCACTCTCTACTGGCGCCTGCAAAGCGAGCCGCAGGTAGCAACTCTACCCATTCAGGCCGACAACTCCGCAAGCGTGCTCTCGGGCGTTAGCCCGGCAACGCCGATGCCCACTGAGGCGCAGCTAGAGGAGCTGCTGCAAAACCCCGCCGTGAAAAACCAAGAGCAGCGCCTGGCGTTCCATCAGGCCTACCGCAGCTTTGTCAGCGGCGCCGCTGAGCTGCCACCCGCGCAACGTGAAAGCCAGGCGCAGGCCTTGCGTGAGCAGATCGAAACTTACGAGCAGCGCAGTGAACTGGCCATGAGCGAGTCGCTGTTACTGCAACTGGGCCTGATTCAGCTCACCACTGGCGATGAACAAGCGCAGAAAGATCAGGCCGCTGCGCTGGTCGCCCGCTACAAGGCGATTAGCGCCGAGCGCGAAGCCAAGGCCGCGACGCCCAGCGCCGAGTTTCGTCGTTACAAGATCGATGAGAAACGCATCGTTGAGGAAGTCCTGAGCATGGACAGCTTTCCCGATGGCTTGAGCCGTGATGAGTACCTGCGGCAACGCCTGCAGCAGGCGCGCGAACAGCACTATCAATAACCCGACCTGAGCAGGCTACTCAGGTCGGGTCAGCGCGTTACAGTAGTTGGTCGAGCGCGTAGTACAGCAGGTTGAAGGGTTTGTTGCGGTCGGCGGTGTCGCTCTGCTCGGAAGCATCCAGTACCGGGCCGCTGCCATTCATCACGTTATTGACGAAGTCATCCAGCTGCAGGTTCTGCTCCTGAATATCCGAATTGGCAAACTCGATGATGCTGGTGCAGTGGCTTTCATTGACCGCGCGGTACTGCGGAAAGTACCCACCGACATTCGGCAGGTTAGCCAGCTCGTTACGCAGCCTGCCAGTATCCACATCCCACTTGGCGTGGATTAGCGCCTCCTTGGCGGCCTGATTCGGCGCATTGATGATCTCCGGGTAGAAACGCTCGTAGGAATAGGACGAGTAATTCAGGTCCTTCCAGAAGTGCGTATGACCCATGCGGTCACCCGCCAGGTTGCTCGACAACGCTGGATAGATAGTGCCCAGGTCGTTCAGGTTAAGCCCCGGCAAACGCGATTGCAGGTACGTCAACGGCCCGGCATCCAGCCCCCAGGCATTGCGGATAAAGCTTTGCAACGGCAAGGATGGATAAGCCTCGTTGCCACCGCCGCTGATGGCCGAGAACACCGGGCCGGAGTCGTTGATCAGGAAGCTGCGCGTCGGTGCGATGTCCTGCCGGGTCGGCGCATAGTTGGTCAGGCTGCCAGCACCGCCAGCGCTACAACCGGTGGTCAGCATCTGCGTAGGTCGCGGCAAGTTGTCTTTCAACCAACCCACTACCGCACGCATGTTACGCAGGCCGTTGTGGTGCCAGATCAGCGGCGCCTGCTGGCTTTGTGGATCTTGATAGACCGCGACCTTGTCGCCGGAATAGATGTCACCGGTGCAATACGGCACGTAGACCATGTTCCAGTTTTGAGTCTTCACCCGCGTCCAGGGATGCAGGCGCACCACAAACGGACTGACCAGACTGGCTCCCGGGTTGAGCAGGCTCATGTAGTCATTGGGAATGCCGTCGGGGTTACGCGCACCGCGGATGCCACTCTGGCCGGTGCAACTGGCGTAGTCCCAGCAGGCCCCGCCGCCCTCAAGATAGATGATGGTGTTGCGGGTATTGGGCACGCGGTTGACAAAGAACTTGTACGGCGAGCCGTTGCCACACACGGCGCCGGTTTGCGGGGCCATCTGCACGGTTTGCCAGGCGTAGTAATTGGCCGGTTTGAAGCCGCTGTTGAAACCGCCCGGATTGGCCAGCAGCGGGTACGGGCCGAGGCGTTGCGCCGGGGTGACCTTGTTATCCGCCGCCGGTGCCACGACCAGGTTGCTCAGGGTTTGCCAGAAGTTGTAATCGCCCTCCTCGGCCTGCACTGGCATGGCCAGGGCCGAAACTATCAGCGGCGCGGCACAGCGCCGAAGTGCTATCGCTACAGACATGGTGAGTCCCTCATCTTGTTGTTATCGATGGGTCCACATACCCGAGCCGTTATACGAAGCACCTCCAGTTGTTACCCGAATCAGCCATTCCCTACTGGAAGCTGCTCATAAACCGCACCAAAGCAGCAGTAACTACGCGCACCCAAACGTGTCGCCGCTGCTTAAACTTCAAGCGGGCCCGGCGATTTATGCACGCTAGTCCAAGAAACTCCTGCATACCACAGTGCTACATATTTATTGGATATAGCGCTACGGTTTTTAAGCTGCTGCGGTTATCTGCCGGAGGGTTATTTCTGTAGGAGCGGCGGGGGCGCCTAGCCCATGCCCGCGAAACGATTGTCGCGGGCCTGGCCCGCTCCTACGGGAAAATAAAAAGGGAAGCCTGGCTTCCCTTTAGATGTTGCAGCGTCAGGCGCTAGATGCGGAACTGGCGCACCAGTGCGCCCAGGCGTTCGCCCAGCCCAGCTAGGTTGCGCGCGGTCTGTGCGCCCTGCTGGGTTTCGTCGGCCACGCTGTCCACCGCCACGGCAATCTTGTGCACGCTGCGGTTGATCTCTTCGGCCACGGCGGTTTGCTCCTCCGCGGCGCTGGCGATCTGCGCGTTCATTGCGTTGATGGTGCCGATCAATTGTGCAATGGCATCCAGCGAGGTACCGGCCAGATTGGCCTGCTCGCTGGTGACATCACCAGCATCGCTGGAGCGGCGCATCGATGTCACGGCATCCTGAGTACCCTTCTGCAGGCGGTCGATCATGCCCTGAATTTCCTGAGTGCTCTGCTGCGTACGACTGGCCAGCGCGCGCACTTCATCGGCCACCACGGCAAAGCCGCGCCCTGCTTCACCGGCTCGCGCGGCCTCAATGGCGGCGTTAAGAGCCAGCAGATTGGTCTGCTCGGCGATTGAGCGAATCACGTCGAGCACGCTGACAATCGACGAGACGTCCTTCTGCAGGGTGTCAAGGGATACGCCGCTGTCGCGGATGTCCTGCACCAGGGTATGGATGCGCTCGATGCTGCCATCGACCACCTTCTTCGCGGCCTGGCCTTCGGTGTCGGTCTTCTGCGCCGCTTCTGCTGCGCCTTGAGCGCTTTGCGCGACTTCATGGGCGGCAGCGGACATTTCATTGATGGCAGTTGCCACCTGATCGGTCTCATGGCGCTGACGCTCCATGGCTTCTTCGGAACGCTGCGTCTGGGCCGATACCTGGCCAACCAGCTCGGTCAGCTGGCCGGTCATGTCGACGATCTGTCGTACTAGGCCGTGGATCTTTTCGACAAAGCGGTTGAACGAGCCCGCCAGTTGCCCAAGCTCATCGTCGCCATTGATTGGCAGGCGGCGCGTCAGGTCACCTTCACCGGCCGCGATGTCATCGAGGTTGTCCTTGATCTGCTGCAGCGGGCGCAGGAAGGTGTTGCTCAGCACCACACCAACGATGCCAAACACCACCAGCAACACGGCAGCAATCACCATGATGCTGGTGATGATGGTGCTGATGCGCTCGTCGATCTCAACCTGTACCTGGGCAATTTGCGCCTCGACACCGTCAAGGTTGATTGCCGTGCCCAAAGCCATATCCCACTTCGGCAGGTAGTAGCTGTAGGCCATTTTCGGTACCAGCACCGCATCATTGCTCGGCAGTGGCGAACTGTAATTAACGTAGTAACTGTTGTTCTTGGCGACATTCACCAGTTCACGATTGATGTACACACCATTCGGATCGCGGCGATCGGCCAGGCTCTTGCCCACATCCACCGGGCTGTCGCCGCGGAACAGGCGCACCACATTGGAGTCGTGGCCGAAGAAGTAACCGTCCTTGCCGAATTTTATTTTCGACAGGATGGCGACGGCTTGTTCGCGGCTGGCCATATCGCCTTGCGCGGCACCGTCATACAGCGACTGCACCGAACCCAGGGCAATTTGTACGTAATGCTGCAGCTCGTTACGGCTCTCCTGCAGCAGGCGCTCGCGGGTTTCGTTGACTTCCTGGGCTGCCAGATTTTGCAGCACCTTGGCGGCGGCGCCACTGAGTACCAGGGCAAACAGCACCACCGGAACCAGCGCCAGAAGCACTACTTTTGCTTTTAATGTAAGACGCATCGGGCAAGTCCTTGCTAAGCGATACAGCGGAATAAAAACGGGGCTACCGGTATATCGGTAGCCCCGCTGAAAGGTTGAGTCACCTAGAGCTGTAGCGCTTCAGACGACCCCTAACCCGATCAAATCACCATAGCTGCTGCCCAACCGAATACCAACAGGGGCAGGTTGTAGTGCAGGAAGGTCGGTACCACGCTGTCCCAGATATGGTTGTGCTGGCCATCGACGTTAAGCCCGGCGGTTGGACCGAGAGTCGAATCGGAGGCTGGCGAGCCGGCATCCCCCAGCGCGCCGGCAGTGCCGACGATGCACAGAATGGCCAGCGGGCTGAAGCCCAGTTGCAGGCCCAGCGGTACAAAGATTGCCGCGATGATCGGCACAGTGGAGAACGATGAGCCAATGCCCATGGTGACCAGTAGACCGACCAGCAGCATCAACAGCGCGCCCAGCGCCTTGTCGTGACCGATCAGCTCGGCGGAGCTGTCAACCAGGCTTTTTACCTCACCGGTAGCTTTCATCACTTCAGCAAAACCGGCGGCGGCGATCATGATAAAGCCGATCATCGCCATCATTTTCATGCCTTCGGTAAACAGGCCATCGGCCTCTTTCCAGCGCACGACGCCGGACACCGAGAAAATGATGAAACCGACCAATGCGCCGATGATCATCGAGTCCAGCCACAGCTGCACGACAAACGCCGCGACGATCGCCACGCCCGCTACCAGCAAGCTCAACGGGTTGTAGGCAACATCCACGCGCTCGGCCTGCTCAATCTTGCTCAGGTCGTACACACGCTTTTTGCGGTAGCTGAACAGCACCGCCACCAGCAAGCCGAACAGCATGCCCAGTGCTGGAATCGCCATAGCCTTGGTCACGTCCAAGCCTTGGGTATCGACGCCGCCGCTGGCGACATTGGCCAACAAAATGTCATTGAGGAAAATCCCGCCAAAACCCACCGGCAAAAACATATAAGGCGTAATCAGGCCGAAGGTCAGCACGCAAGCGATCAGGCGACGGTCGAGCTGCAGCTTACTCAGTACATACAGCAGTGGCGGCACTAGGAGCGGGATAAAGGCGATATGAATCGGCAGGATGTTCTGCGAGGAAATAGCCACCGCCAGCAACAGCGCGATCAGCAGCCACTTTAGCAACCCTGCGCCTTTGGCGTCCTGCTTGCCGACCATTGCCAGCGCCTTGTCCGCCAGGGCGTGGGCCAGGCCGGATTTTGCAATTGCCACGGCAAAGGCACCGAGCAAGGCATAGGACAACGCCACTGTCGCGCCGCCGCCCAGGCCTTTATTGAAAGCCGCCAGCGAGCCTTCGATCCCCAGCCCGCCGAGCAGACCACCGGCCAAGGCGCCGACGATCAAAGCTACCACCACATGCACACGGCACAAGCTGAGAATCAGCATGATCCCCACTGCCGCAACGACTGCGTTCATCGATTTACTCCCGCAATTTAAAGAGGTCCGCGAAGGGTCTCGACCTTCTCTGGATGCTGCGCCGGTTCGGCGAAGGGCGCGTACTCTGCACAATGCTGACTGACCTGTCAAAACACCCGTAATTTATTCTGTACAAGGTGTTGCTAATTTCGATCACCCTGCGACTTTAAGGGCCCTACTGGCCTGCGATTCGCTCTGCTTTACTTAACCTGAAACTTAAAGAAATGCCCCTAAGCGCCGATAGGCGCTCTAAGCCTCAGTCATAAAAAGGTCCTGAAAATGCTGTTCAGCCGACTTTCCATCCAGTTGAAGATCACCCTACTGGCAGGCCTGTGCTTGCTGGCTATTGTTGCCGTGCTGGTTTCGGCCTCGGTCATTCAGGCCTCACGCAGCGCCAGCCTGGTCAAGCAGGCCAGCTCGACCATGCTGCAGGAGTCCGCGCAGTTGCGTATGTCGGCGCGCGGCGAATCTCAGGCGTTGCAGATCCAGCGCTATTTTATGGACGCCTATCAGTACGGGCGCGGTGCGGCCACGCAGGTATTGTTTATTCGTGAACAGGCCGAAAAACGCTTT
Organism: Pseudomonas sp. EA_35y_Pfl2_R111; assembly: GCF_963970955.1. Classification (NCBI taxonomy): domain Bacteria; kingdom Pseudomonadati; phylum Pseudomonadota; class Gammaproteobacteria; order Pseudomonadales; family Pseudomonadaceae; genus Pseudomonas; species Pseudomonas sp. EA_35y_Pfl2_R111. The sequence continues at coordinate 153,789 of NZ_CAXAOM010000002.1, forward strand.
CTCGATGCCTTTGACCTGCGTGAAGACCTGACTCGTCAGGTACGCAGTGCATTGGAAGCCAACCGCAGTTTGCTGGGCATTTATGTTGCATTCGAACCCAACGCGCTGGACGGCAAGGATGACCTGTTTGCCGATCAGGAAAATCTCGGTAGCAATGACAAAGGTCGTTTTTCTATCTACTGGTCACAGGGCGATGATGGCGAGCTGAGTTCCGAGGCCATGACCGAAGAGAACCTCAACGACACCACTCCGGGTATCAGCGGTGCGCCCTATAACGCCTGGTACAGCTGCCCGTTGCAGCAAAAGAAGGTGTGCCTGCTCGACCCCTATATCGATGATGCCGACGGGGTAAAAACCCTGATGACGAGCATCGCCTTCCCGCTGGAACAAGGCGGCAAAGTGATCGGCGTACTCGGCGTGGATATCAGCCTGACCAGCCTGCAGGAGCTGAGTACCAGCGCACATCAAGGCCTGTTCGACGGCGCTGGTCATGTCAGCATCATCAGCCCGGCGGGCTTGCTCGCCGGCCATAGCCGCGACAGCAGCCTGCTAGGCGGAAAGCTGGAAAAAGCCTACACCGACCAACATCGAGAAATACTCAGTTTGGTTGCAAGCAATCGACCGGAAACTCTGCACCATGAAGGGGCGCTGCAAGTACTGCAGCCGCTGCTGCCTATCCCCGAGTCACAACCCTGGGGCGTGTTAATGGAGGTGCCAGAAAAGGTTCTGCTGGCCCCGGCCGCTCGCCTTGAGGCGCAAATGGATGAAATGGGCACACGCAGCACCGCCGTGTCTTTAGGCCTGGGGTTAGCTGCCGGCGTGGTGGGTATTCTGCTGATCTGGCTAACCGCGCTGGGTGTCACTCGGCCAATTCTCGGTGTAGCGGCGATGCTGAAAAATATCGCCAGCGGCGAAGGCGACCTCACCCGTCGCCTGGAATATGCCAAACAGGATGAACTGGGCGAACTGGCCAGTTGGTTCAATCGCTTCCTCGACAAGCTGCAGCCGATCATCGCTGACGTTAAGCGCAGCGTGCAGGACGCCCGGAGCACGGCCGATCAGTCCGCACTGATCGCCAGCCAAACCAGCAACGGCATGCAGCAGCAATACCGCGAAGTCGATCAGGTCGCCACCGCATTCCAGGAAATGAGCGCCACCGCGCAAGATGTTGCACACAACGCCGCCCAGGCCGCAGAGGCAGCACGCACCGCCGACCAAGCCAGCAGCGAAGGTATGAGCGTAATTGGCAAGACCACTTCAACCATCGAACTGCTGGCCAATGAAATGAACGTGGCCATGCAGGAGGTCGAGGGCCTGGCCAACAGCAGCGAGAAGATCGGTTCGGTACTCGAAGTGATCCGCTCGATCGCCGAACAGACCAATCTGCTCGCCCTCAACGCCGCCATTGAGGCCGCCCGCGCCGGTGAGGCCGGGCGTGGTTTTGCTGTGGTGGCCGATGAAGTGCGCAATCTGGCCAAACGTACTCAGGATTCAGTGGAGGAAATTCGCCAAGTGATCGAAGGCCTGCAAAGCGGCACCAAGGAAGTGGTCAGCACCATGCACAGCAGCCATCGGCAGGCCCAGGGCAGCGTCGAGCAGGTAGAACAGGCTGTGGCCGTGCTGCAACGGATCAGTCAAGCGGTCAGCGTGATTACCGACATGAACCTGCAGATTGCCAGTGCCGCCGAAGAGCAGAGCTCGGTGGCCGAAGAGATCAACCGCAACGTGGCCTCGATCCGCGATGTCACCGAGTCGATTTCTGTACAGGCCGATGAGTCGGCAAAAATCAGCCAAGGTTTGAACAAACTGGCCAATCACCAGCAGAGTCTAATGGACCAGTTCCGCGTTTAATTGTCAGGGGTGGCTCTATCGGACCATCACCCTGGCGGCTGTTTCCTTGTGACGCAGGCTAACGATCGTTAGCCTGCGTTTTTCATTTATGACCCATAAATTATTGAAGGTGCACGATGCTCAATATCGCTCTGGTGGCTGGTTCCAGCCGCAGCAACAGCCAATCGGGCAAGGTCGCCCGCTTCTTGCGTCAGCGCCTGATTCAGTTGGGCCACACCGACGATGCACAGAGCAATGTGATTGACCTGGGCCTTGCGCCCCTGCCGCTGTGGCCCGCCGACGACATCGGCCCTTGGGGGTTGTACAGCAAGCAACTGGCCGCCGCCGATGCCGTGGTGATTATCGCGCCGGAGTGGAATGGCATGGCCTGCCCGGCGATCAAGAACTTCTTTATCTACTCCAGCAAGGCCGAGCTGGCGCACAAGCCAGGGCTGCTAGTGGGAGTATCATCGGGAATTGGCGGGGGTTACCCAATCAGCGAATTGCGCGCTTCCAGCTACAAGAATTGCCGCCTCTGCTACTTGCCTGAGCACCTGATTGTGCGCAGCGTCGAGAAGGTGCTAAACACGCCCGAGCCAAGCAGTGAAGACGACCAGCGCCTGCATTCACGCATCGATTACACGCTGGATATTTTGGCCAAGTACGCGCACGCCTTGGGCCCGGTGCGCGCCAACATCGATACAAGCAATCCGGCATTTGCCAACGGCATGTGAGGCGCGCTGAACGACTCAGGTGCGCTTCACCACCGGCAAGCTGACGGTGACGCGCAACCCTCCCAAGGGACTGTCTGCCAGCTGCAAACTCCCGGCCCAGGCATCGATGATATCGCGCACGATGCCCAGGCCCAGGCCATGACCGGCCACCTGCTCATCCAGGCGGCTGCCACGGCAGAGTACGTCGTCGCGCTGCGCGGCATCGATGCCCGGGCCATCATCTTCAATCAGCAGTTGATAACCCTCGCCCACTTTACCGATCTGCAGCTGCACCTGGCTGTCAGCCCACTTGCAGGCGTTATCCAGCACGTTGCCGAGCAGTTCCAGCAGGTCCTCACGGTCCCAGGGCAAACGCAAACCGGGCTCGGCCTGCCAGTCCAGTTGCAGGTGGTTGCCATGGATCATCGCCAAGGTTGAGAACAGCTCCGGTAGCTCGCTAGCGCAGTCAAAATGTGCCCCCGGTAAGGCCTCGCCGGCTAAGCGGGCGCGGCCTAGTTCACGGGCGATGCGTTGTTCGATCTGCTGCAGCTGCCCGTTCAGGCTTTCACGCAGCTGCGGCAATTGTTTGAGCTCTTCCCGACTGGCCAGACTGACTAGCACTGCCAGTGGCGTTTTCAACGCATGGCCAAGATTGCCCAACGCATTACGTGAGCGCTTGAGGGTGTCTTCGGTATGCGCAAGCAGGTGATTGATTTGCGCCACCAGCGGTTCAAGCTCCAGCGGTACTTGCTGATCCAACTGACTGCGTTGGCCTTGTTGCAGCTGCAGCAGCTGTCTGCGGGTTTTCTCCAGCGGTCGTAATGCGCGCCTGACGATCAATCGCTGCAGTAACAGAATCAGCACCAGGGCGGTAATCCCCAGGCCCAGGACAATCTTTTGCACCTGATTGAAACTGTTAAGCATGGGCCTGTAGTCGCGCGCCACGTGAATCACAATGGGCCGGCCATAACGCTGATAGTCGGCGCGGTACACCAGCCATTGCTGGCCTTGCGGACCATCGCTCAGCGCCTCCTGCAAACCAGCAGCTTCAATCGGTTGCAGGTCACGGTCCCAGAGGGAGCGCGAGCGCCAGCTTTGATCGCCTAGGTCAATACGGAAGTACAGCCCCGAATAAGGCCGTTTGAACGCTGCACTAAGGCGTCGCTCATCCAGCTGCAAGCCATTGGCACCACGCACTACCGCCCCCAATAGGGTCTGCGTTTCATCCTGCAAGGTTGTCTGTAGATAGCTGCGCAGGCTGCGATCGAACAGCCAGAGGCTGCTTTGTGCCAGCAATAGGCCGATCACCAGCAGTACGCTGATCAGGCCCAGGCTCAGGCGTCGCTGAATTGACCTCAAGCAGCATCCCCGCTAAAGCGATAACCCTGGCCGCGACGGGTTTCAATGATTTCACGGCCCAGTTTGCGCCGCAGGTGGTTGACATGAACTTCAATGACATTCGAGTCGCGTTCGCTCTCGCCGTCATACAAGTGCTCGGCCAGGTGGCTCTTCGACAACAACTGTCCAGCATGCAACATGAAATAGCGCAACAAGCGGAACTCGGCGGCGGTCAGCTGTACCTCCTGGCCATTGCGCTGCACCGATTGCCGGCCCTCATCCAGCTGCAAACCGGCGGCTTCCAGCTGCGGCTGATTGGCCAGGCCATGGGCACGGCGCAGCAGGGACTGAATGCGCAGTTGCAACTCTTCAGGGTGAAAGGGTTTACTAAGGTAGTCATCTGCGCCGGCCTTAAGCCCTTCGATGCGCTCCGCCCAGGAGCCACGCGCGGTGAGGATCAATACCGGGGTGCTAAGGCCGCCCGCCCGCCATTCCTGCAACACCTCAAGCCCCGGTTTGCCAGGCAAGCCGAGGTCGAGAATGATCAAGTCATAGGGTTCGGTTGCGCCCTGGTAGGCGGCATCACGGCCGTCAGCCAACCAGTCCGCTGCATAACCCTGGCGAGTCAGGCCGGCTAACAACTCCTCAGCCAGCGGCACGTTGTCTTCAACCAGCAATAGGCGCATTCAGTCTTCCACCTCGTCCTTGAGCACTTCGCCGGTGCTGGCATGCAGCTCCAACTCACGCACGATGCCCTCCTCGGTCACCAATTCGACCTCATAAACCAAGACGCCATTCTCTTCTTCCAGCTCAACTTCCAGCAGCATTGATTCAGGATGGCGCTGCATGGCTTTGTGCAGTAGTTGCTCAAGGGGCATGATCAAGCCCTCGCGACGCAAGCGTAGCGCTTCATCCTGATCCAGGTCGCGCGCGCTGCTGCTGAACGTCAGCGTCAGCAGCAAGCAGGCCAGGAGTGCGCGAACAAACCCAACAGTGGTGTTCATCAATCGTCTCGTTGGTTCTTCAGCACTTGTGCGTTAGTGGCGTCCAGCTCAACGTCCCACTGCACGCCTTGGGCGTCGCGAACTTCGACCTGGTAGATATAGCGGCCGTACTCTTCTTCCAGCTCGGTGTCTTCAGTCTTGCCACCTGGGTGCAGAGCCAGGGCGGCGGCGTCGAGCTTTTCAACGGCCTGGATGGTGCCGGCGTCACGTAATTTCAGCGTTTCGTCAGGGCTCAGGTCGCGAGCTTGAGCCAAACCGGCAGTCAGGCTCAGGGCGGCAGCGGTCAATGCAACAGTCAGGATTTTCATGTTCAAGTTCCTTATGGAATTGGCTTTCGACAGCGTCCAAGTTACTGCACACGACTTAACTCAAGCTGAATGTGCTCAAGGCAGGGCTCACACACTGACTTATCCCGACCCATGCCCCCATCATTCATATGCTGAAGTCGCTTGGCCTGGCCATTCAGGGCCCTATAATCGCTGCCTTGCGTGATGGAGGCCAGCATGAGTGCGATATTTATCAAGTCCCCTGCCCTGACAATCAAGGCCGGCAATCGCGCCCTCGCGCGCATTCGCGAGCACGGCTTGCAGCCAGCCGATGTCGGCATTCTGCCGGGCGCAGCAGGCGGCCCGAAGGCCTTGGGGATTCAAGGGCTGGATCTGGCGCTGTTTGGCGACTGGCTGCAACGTGCGCCACGCGAGCGTTCGCTGATTGGCGCCTCTATCGGTTCCTGGCGTTTCGCCAGCGCCTGTTTGCCGGATGCGGCAGCCGGCTTGCGCCGCCTTGGCGAGCTGTATACCTCACAGCGTTTTGCCAAGGGCGTGAGCATGGCGCAGGTGTCGAACAGCTGCAGCCTGATGCTCGACCAACTGCTGGGCAACGACGCCTCCAGCATCCTCAGCAACCCGCATTACCGCTTGAATATCGTCGTGGTGAAAAGCCATGGCCTGCTGCAGCACGATCATCGCGGCGCCCTCGGCCTGGGCTTGTCGTCGGTGATAGGCAGCAACCTGCTGGGCCGCCCGCGCCTGGCCAAGCACTTCGAGCGGGTGATTCTGCACGATGCCCGTCTGGCGCCGCCGCTGGGCACGCTCAGCGACTTTCCGTCGCGTTATCTACAGCTCGACAGCGGCAATCTGCGCCATGCGTTGCTGGCTTCCGGCTCTATCCCCATGGTCATGCAAGGGGTGCGTGATATTCCCGGTGCCGGACCCGGTACGTACCGAGATGGCGGCCTGCTCGACTATCACCTCGACCTGCCATACAGCGGCGAAGACATCGTGCTCTACCCGCACTTCACTGATAGGGTCATCCCCGGCTGGTTCGACAAGGGCATGCCCTGGCGGCGCGGCGACGCTGGGCGTCTGCAGGATGTAGTGCTGCTGGCCCCGTCACGTGATTACCTGGCACGCCTGCCCCATGGCAAGCTCCCTGACCGCAAGGACTTCAGCCGTTACTTGGGCGATGATGCCGGTCGCGAGCGCTATTGGCGCACGGCCATGAGTGAGAGCCAGCGGCTTGGCGACGAGTTTCTCGAACTGGTCGACAGCGGCCGCCTCGGTGAACGCCTGCAAACACTTTGATAATCCGTGCGCGAACATAGCCGCCACGCAGACAAGACCAGGGATGGGCCGGATGAAACTCGCAGTCGCCATTATCCACGGCATCGGAACGCAGCCCGATTTGCGTAACGACGAAGGTCAGCACGACTTCGCGCAGAACATGATCGCCGGGTTACGCCAGCGCCTCGGTGTTGAGGCCAACCAGGTGGCCTTTCAAACGCTGTACTGGGCCAGCGTGCTGGACAAGCGCCAACTGGTGTTCCTCGACCAGCTGCGCAACCAGCCGGTGCGTTGGCGCTGGTTACGGCGCATTGTCACGCTGTTTCTCGGTGATGCCAGCGGATACCGCAAAGTCAGCGAGGCCTACGACACCACCTATGAAGAAGTCCATCAATGCCTGCGCAGCGGTTTCAATGCCCTGCGCGCCAAGGTCGATGCCGATACCCCGTTGGTAGTACTGGCGCACTCGTTGGGCGGGCACATCTTCTCCAACTTTGCCTGGGACCAGCAGCGCATCAACAAAACCGAAAGCTGCCCGCTCGATCCCTTTCTGGCACTAGAAACCCTGAGCGGGCTAATTACCTTCGGCTGCAATATCCCGCTGTTCACCTTTGCCTATGACACTGTTGTGCCGATTCGCTTCCCCGGCCACTGCCTGACCGATGCGGTAACCGCTCAGGCGCGCTGGCTTAACCTCTATGCTCCCGCCGATCCACTGGGTTACCCGCTGCGACCGCTACCCAGTTATGCCGCGGTGGTCGCGGAAGACCGCGCCATGCCAGTAGGGCCCTGGTACAAGCGGCATACCCCGCTGAGCCATCTCGGTTACTGGAACGACCGAGGTTTTCAACGCTATGTCGCCGCCTACCTGCGCCAGATGCTGGCTGCCTGCGAGGGCCGTGAAGGCGCCTAAAGCCCGCATTCCTCGCGCTGTTTCTCGGCTTATGCCATTAAAACTGTGATTTATCGGACAATTTCTTGCATTTCTTCGACAACATGTGACTTAGCAGTCAGCTTCGTTCATCAACGCTTATGACTGGCAAGCGTGAGTCCACCGTTTGCCCTTGTGTATTTGGGATCACCTCGGAGAAACCGACCCCATGAACGCACCGCTGCGTTTTAACGAAGCCTTGCTGATTGCCGACCGCGCCTTTCAACCTTTCCAATGCGTCGCCTGGGCCCCGCAAGATGGCACTGGCAACCTCAGCCTGAGTGTCATCGACCGTACCAGCACCCGCCTGCTCGGCCGTACTCAACTGTCCAGCACCATCTACAGCGACCCGGTGCAATTTGCCGACGTGCTCAAGCAGTCCCGCGAGCAGCTCAGTCAGCAAGGTTTCGCCCTGGAGCCATGGAGCATGCCGGAGTAATCGGCTGCTGCAACAAGGGCTCTGAGCTGCCAATCGGCCCCTCTGTGTCAGAGCCCTTAACTCCTCTAAGCCGCACTGTCCTGCGCGTCTTTCCCTTACGAATTCACCCACAAGCCTTGCAGGTGTTTTGACGACCGAGCTTTGCTGCGCCTGCGCATTAGCGCTTATGCTCAGCAAACAAATGATTTTGAGGAGTCTGTCATGCTGCAATTGCGTCCAAACTGTGAGTGTTGTGACTGCGACCTGCCAGCAGACTCAACCGATGCGTTGATTTGCTCATTCGAATGCACGTTCTGCCGCGGGTGCGCCGAGCACACCCTCCAGGGCACCTGCCCAAACTGTTCGGGTGAGCTGGTGCAGCGGCCACGTCGGCCTGCGGCTAAGCTCGTGAAGTACCCAGCGTCCACTGAGCGCGTCAATAAAGCCTAGTACGTAGCATAGCCAGTTAAAGCAACGCAGGAGGTGCCTATGAGCGAAGAGGACAACAAACCGCTGACGCTATGGGAGATGCTGCAAAGCGTGTTGAGTGCAGCGCTCGGGGTGCAGAGCGGGAAGAACCGCAGCCGTGACTTCACCCGCGGCAAGCCCAGTCACTTCATCATTCTCGGTGTGCTGTTCACGGGCGTGTTTGTGCTGGTGATCTTCGGCATCGTCAAACTGGTGCTGCACCTGGCAGGTGTCTGACTTATTGCAGCAGCGGCTTGATGGAAAACTGGTAGTCCTTGATCTGCGGTTGATACACCGCGCTGAACTGACGAAAGTTCAGACCGTAACCTGGCACCTTGAGGCGCTGCTGCAAGTGCGCGGCCTGTTTGACATTCAGTAGGCTGAACAGCTGATCAACCCGGTCCTTACCGCCGCGCGCTGCAAAATCCTGCCCGGCATGGTAGTCATGCAACATCACCATGGCCCAACCACCCAAAGTAAAATGCCCGCCGACCAGAACATCAATCGTGCCGTCGATATAGGCCTGCAGCACCTCATCCGAATTGTTCAGCGCCGACAGGTAAATATCCTTACCAGGCTGTTTGCCCAGCTCCTGCGCGGCTCGCATGACCCCAAAAGCCATTTCATCATTAGCCGACCACACCAGCCGTACTTCGGGATGACGTGGCAACATCAGCTTCGCCTGTTCATAGGCACGCTGACGTTTCCACTCCCCTTGCAGCATCTGTTGCAGCTTGATTTCCGGGTGTTCGCGCAGGGCACGGTGCAAGCCATCCTCACGTAGGCTAGAGGATGGCGTGTAACGCACTCCGGCAAAGGCCAACAAACTACCGGGCTTGCCCTGTAACTTGGCGATCAGGGCCTTGGCCATCCAATAACCGGCTTGCTCATCATTGGGGATCAGGCTACCAATCCAGTTGCGGTACTGCTCACGCGAGGCGCCAATAATTTTCTGTTGCTCGGGCGTCAGGGTGCTGTGCAGGGAAAACAGCTTGGTCGGGCTATCGGCAAACAGCCTGAGCAATTCCGGCGCGATATACATTTCGTTTACGAACACTAGGTAGTCCGGCTGCTGGTCGCGGGCCAGCGCGCTGCGGGCTTTTTCCAGCAGCTGCGGCGGGTTGCGTTCGCCATAGATCACTTGCAGTTGCATGCCCAAATCATCGGCGGCCGCTTGCATAAAGTCGCTGTACCCGACCCAGAACGGCTCATTGGAAAAGCCCGGGTTAAGAAATACCACCGTCGCTGGTTCCTTGCCCGTTGCGTGCGAGTTTTCTGCAACAGCCTGGGCAGCGTGGGCCAAAGCCAACACACAGACTGCACCAATAGCAGTTAAAACGGACTTGAACACGCCATGCCTCCTCAAGGGATGCAGAGTATATCGGCAAAGCCATAGCAATTAGCCATCTAGCCGATATGACGCGCCGGACAGCCAAGACGGCGCACAACTCTATCGCTACAATCGCCGACCATTCTCATCCTTGCTCATCGGTACCTTATGTCGCCTCTGGAAATCATCGCTTCAGCCCTTGGCGTATGGGCCGTCTGGCTAACAGTGCGGCAGAACCGCTGGTGCTGGCCGTTGGGCTTGGTCATGGTGCTGATGTATGCCTGGATCTTTTATGACGGCAAGCTGTACTCAAATATGCTGCTGCAAGGCGTCTACGCCGCACTGCAAGGCTATGGTTGGTGGCAATGGACGCGCGGCGGCAGCAGTCATCAAGGGGTACAGGTAAGTAGGCTCAGCCGGCAAGGCATATTGATCAGCTTAGCAATAGGTGCAGTCGGTGCACTGGCGCTCGGCTATCTGATGGCCACTTTCACCGACGCTGCCGCACCCTGGCAGGACGCGGCGCTGAGCGCGTTCAGTCTGGTCGCTCAGGTTTGGATGGCGCAGAAGCGGGTTGAATGTTGGCCATTGTGGATCGTGCTTGATCTGTTGTTCGTGGCGCTATTTGTACAACAAGGGCTGTACCCGACTGCGGCCCTCTACGGGGTGTTTACCCTACTGGCGCTCAACGGCTGGCTGACCTGGCGGCGTGATCGCGTCTTGGTTAATGCATAAAGGCTCTGCCATGAAAGTACTGGTACTCACCGGCCCGGAGTCCAGCGGCAAAAGCTGGTTGGCCGGGCACATCCAAGCGGCGTTCGGCGGGCGGCTGGTGGGCGAGTACGTGCGGCATTTTATCGACCGCGAGCAGCGTGACACCTGCTACGCCGATATCAGCACCATCGCCCAGGGCCAACTGGCCTGGGAAGACCAGGCCAGAGCGGCGCGCCCCGAGCTGCTGATTCTCGATACCCATTTGCTGAGCAATATGCTCTGGAGCCGAGAACTGTTCGGTGACTGCCCCGCGTGGATCGAGCAAGCCTTGCTCGATCGCGATTACCACCTGCACCTGCTGCTCAATCCTGCCGATGTGCCCTGGATTGACGATGGCCAGCGTTGCCAACCTGAACTGGCCGAGCGCATGGCGTTCTACCAGCAGTGCGAGCACTGGCTGCGGTTCCACCAACAGCCGCTGCAGTGTATTCAGGGCGGCTGGACGCAGCGCCGTGAGCAGGCGCTGGATACGGTGGCGGAGTGGCTCAACTCACCGTAGCAGCACGCTGGCCCAGGCCATTAGCAAGCTCAGGCAGACGACAATGGTCAACGGCCGGCGCAGGCTGGGATACCACTGCGGCGCCAGGCCCAGCTTCACCGCCCGCAAGTCGGCAGCATACAAGCCGCCAAACGCCAACAAGCACAGAGGCAATGCCAGACCGATCGGCATACCACTGCTGATTGCCAGCCAGCCCAACAATGGCGGCACCACAGACAACCCAAGCTGCATCTGGGCCGGCTCGCTCGCATCCTCGGCACGCATGGCCAGCCCCCAGTGAATCGCCCCCATAAAAGCCAGGATCACTGCGGCATAATCGAGCAAGGCGGTTAACACCAGCACTCGCCAACCCTCGGGGGTTACCCAGATGCCTAATGCTCCAGTGACAAAAGGCACAAGCCCGGCATAGCCCAGCAGTAACGCCAATTTCGGCGGCTGCGGCGCGTCAAATGGATGCATGCACTCACTCCTGTTGGTCAACTCGACCTAAATTGCACTGTAAAGCCTTCCGCGGGCCTAGCAGAAGCATATTTCCGGTGTTTTGCAGTAATGGCTGCTTGCCATCTGCTGTTGCAATTGGCATAAAACCAACAAATAAAAAACACCACAAGGAAGTACCCATGCACATCCTCCGTCGGGCCCTGTATGGGCTTGTTTTGTTGCTGGTTGTGGGGCTGTTGATTGCCCTGTATTTCATCGCCAACCCCAACCTGCCGAACTATCAACAGCCCGATAAGCTGCACTACCTCAATCAGTGGTCGGCAGAAGAACGCCAGACCTACTACTACACCCCACAGGGTACTCAGGTGAAAGGCCTGCGCTATGAATGGTTCAGCGCTCTGGAGTTGCCGTTCAGCAGTAGCAAGTTCGCCACCCCGGATTACCTTGCGCGTTTCGGCTTCCTCGTCGATCCAGCTCAACAGCCCACACAGCTAAACCCCGGCAACCTGCCAGTCGGCTTTGCCCGCCATGACGATGTGGAAAGCGGCGAACATTACCTGGATATAAGTTGCGCCGCCTGCCACACCGGTGAGCTGCGTTATAAAGGCCAGGCCGTGCGCATCGATGGCGGTGCCGCGCTGCATTCGCTGGCTTCCACTGTGCCTACAGTGCGTGGCGGCAGCTTTGGCCAGGCGCTCGGCATGAGCATGGCCTTCACCTATTACAACCCGCTGAAATTCCGCCGCTTCGCCAAGCAGGTACTGGGCGATGAGTACGACAACCACAAGGCGCAGCTGCGCCGCGACTTCAAGGTGGTGCTCGACCGCCTACTTGGCACGGCTTTCAATGACTGGCACCGCGGCCTTTATCCAACCGAAGAAGGCTTTGGCCGTACCGACGCATTTGGCCGGATTGCCAACAGCGTGTTCGGTGATGCCATCGACTCAAGCAATTACCGCGTCGCCAATGCACCAGTGAGCTACCCGCAGGTCTGGGATATCTGGAAATTCGACTGGGTGCAGTGGAACGGCTCAGCCATGCAGCCGATGGCCCGCAACGTTGGCGAAGCTCTGGGGGTTGGCGCCACCCTGCGTCTGCTCGATACCAACGGTCATCCAGTGGCCGAAGCCGAGCGCTACGCCTCAAGCGTACTCCTGCGTGACCTATTCACCCTGGAAGAAACCCTTAAGCAACTGCAGCCGCCCACCTGGCCTGAAGAGGTGTTCGGCAAGGTCGATCTGCCGCTGGCCAGCCGTGGTCGCGCGCTGTTTGCAGAAAATTGCGCTTACTGCCATGCGCCTGATCCGAAGAAGCCAGATGAGCGTTTTGCCCCCGCTCGCGATCCCGAGTGGCGGATGCGCGTGGTACCCACCTCCATCGTCGGCACCGACCCGACCACCGCAGACAATATCGCCGACCACCGCTTCGATATCAGCAAACTGGGCTGGACCACGGCCGAACTGAGCAAGTTGGATGTACGCCTGTTTGGTGCCAAGTTGGAGGATATCGACATGCGCAATATCTCCAGCGCCAAAGCCCTGGCCTATGTCACCGCCTATGTGGAAAACCGCGCCTATCGGGATGCCGGCATCACGCAAGCGGAACGTGGCCGCATGGACGGCTTCGATCTGCCCATCGGGGTGCAGGAAAAACGCGGCTACAAGGCGCGCCCGCTGGATGGCATCTGGGCCACGCCGCCGTTCTTGCATAACGGCTCGGTGCCGAGCCTGTTCGAGCTGCTCTCCCCTGTCTCGGAACGGCAAACCCAATTCTGGGTGGGCAACTTCGAGTTCAACCCTAAGCAGGTCGGCTACCAGAGCGAAAAATTCGCCGGCGGCTTCCACTTCGACACTCAGGTCACCGGCAACAGCAATCGCGGCCATGAGTTCCGCGCGGGCTGCCGTGAAGACGGTGTAATCGGCCGCGCCCTGCAACCGGAAGAGCGCTGGGCGCTAATCGAATACCTCAAGGTCCTGGGCAATCCCACGCTGGAACAGCAGCTACAACCTGTTGCCGCTAAAGAGTGGACGCCTGGCCCGTCTTGCCAGAACTGAACTTCACGCTGCCTGTAATCGCCCACTGAGAATAATTAAAAGGAATTGACTCCATGTTTAAACGATTCTGGCTCTGGCTCGGTCGCGTACTTGGCAAATTGCTAGTGCTTGTACTGGCCATCGGTATCGGCGGCTGGGCCATCGGTGCGGCCTACTACGGCTGGAAGTTCTCCGGCCCGGTATCCACGGAGGAGCAGATCCCGGCCGATGAAGCCTCGCTTACCCAAGGCATCATCGAAGATGCCATTCGCGTGGTCGAACAGCACCGCGACAATACCCGCGTGCTACGCGATGCCCACGCCAAGGCCCATGGCTGCATGAAAGCCGAAGTCACCGTCAGCGCCGATATCGATAGCAGCCTGCAACGCGGCGTACTCAGCGAGCCGGGGAAAACCTGGCAAGCCTGGATGCGCCTGTCCAACGGCAATGCCTACCCGCAGTTCGACCGGGCCCGCGATGCACGTGGCATGGCGATCAAACTGCTGGATGTGCCTGGTGAAAAACTCACGAAAAGCCCGCAACACGCCAACGAGCAGGATTTTGTGATGTTCAATCACCCAGCCTTTTTCGTGCGCGACGTGGCCGAGTACAAAAGCAATTTCGCCGCTCAAGCCGATGGCAAAAAGGCCATGGCCTTCTTCCCCAGTTGGAACCCAAATGGCTGGGAAATTCGCCACCTGATCATCGCCCTGAAGACCTTGTCCCCTGCCCCGGAAACGCCGGTAGCAACCACCTACAACTCCATCGCCCCATTCAAACTCGGCGAGCACAACATCAAGTACCGGGTCATTCCTCAGCCAGACGCTTGCCCTGACTATCAGTTGCCTGAACAGAACCAGGACCTTCCTAATTTCCTGCGCAATGCGCTGTACCAGCAGCTATCGCTAGACCGTGTTCCCGCCTGCTTTGCCCTGCAAGTGCAGCGGCAGAACGCCGAGCACTACATGCCCATCGAAGACCCCAGCGTTGAGTGGAGCGAAACCATCTCGCCCTTCGAAACCGTCGCCACCATCAAGGTGCCGGCGCAGGATTTTGATAGCCGCGAGCAGAACCTGTTCTGCGACAACCTATCGTTCAACCCCTGGCATGCGCTGCCCGAGCATCGCCCGATTGGCGGCATCAACCGCTTGCGCAAGGCGGTCTACGAAGCGGTCAGCATCTACCGGTTGGAGCGCAATCAGCCATAAAACTGTATCCAATCCTCTGTGCTACTCGGTTAACAGCCATTGAGCTGGTAATATTCGCGCCTTGCTAAACGCGCTGTTAACCGCGTACCACCTGAGAGAAAGATCGTGGAATTGTTCAAAGAGTTTATGTTCGAGGCGGCGCACCGCCTACCTCACGTTCCCGAAGGCCACAAATGCGGGCGCCTGCACGGCCACTCCTTCAAGGTGGCGGTGTATATCGAAGGTGAGGTTGATCCGTATACCGGCTGGATACGCGACTTCTCCGAGATCAAGGCGATCTTTAAACCGCTCTATGAGCAACTTGACCACAATTACCTGAACGATATTCCTGGCCTGGAAAACCCCACCAGTGAAGTGCTGGCCAAATGGATTTGGCAGCAACTCAAGCCGTTGCTACCTGAGCTGTCGCGTATTCGTATCCACGAAACCTGCACCAGTGGTTGCGAATACCGCGGTGACTGATCGCACCACGCCTGGTGTTGCTTAAAGCGCCAGGCAACCTCCTCTCGCGTCCCTCAGTGGATGCGCGCAACCTCTGTTTTTTATGACTGCCGTATCAGTTTCGCTTAGCGCAATAACAACGGCCGCAGAAAATTCCACCGAAAGATTTCATAAATTTGAAACCGGTTTGAAAAAAAGCAGGCAAACTTGTTATTGCCTGGCTACTGCTTTAGGGTGCCTGGGTCTTTGCCTGGATGGGTAAAGCTTCTTATGGATAAGCGAAAAGGAATCACGATTATGTTGAAGAAAATTGCTCTGGCTGCCGGCCTGGTTACCCTGCTCAGCGGTTGCGCCTCCGGCCTGTCGCCAGTCAGCGTTGGCCTGATCACCGACGTCAAAGGTCCGATCACTGCCACTACCGCTTCGGGTAGCAAAACTGGTACTGCTTGCGCCACCACCATCATCGGTCTGATTAACAAAGGCGACGCTTCCATTGCTGCCGCCAAGGCTAATGGCAACATCGGCACCATCGCTACCGCTGACTACCACACCAAAGGCTTCTACCCGTTTTTCGGCGAAACCTGCGTGAACGTAACCGGTAACTAAGTTGTCGGACTGCCCCTAAACCCTGTTTGGGGGCAGTACAGAAAACCCGCCCCTCTAGAGGCCGTAGCCTGCCAAGGCTGACAAGAACTGCGCCTCATCAATCACCCGCACCCCCAACTCACTGGCCTTAGCCAGCTTCGAGCCCGCCCCAGGCCCTGCCACCACGCAACTGGTTTTCGCCGATACCGAACCGGCTACCTTGGCGCCTAGGCTTTCCAGTTTCTCCTTTGCCACATCGCGACTCATCACCTCCAGTGTGCCGGTCAGCACCCAGGTCTGCCCTGCCAGCGGCAAGCCTTCGATAACTTTTTTCTCGCTGTGCCAGTGCATACCAAAGGCCTTTAGCTGCGCCTCAATGGCCTGCGCACGCCGCACATTAGCCGGCACATCGAAAAACTCGCGCACCGCCTTCGCTTGCTTCTCGGGCAGGGTCTGGCGCATATCCAGCCAGTCAGCCGCTAATACAGCCTCCAGGCTGCGAAATTTATCCGTCAGTTTCTGCGCGCCGCCAGGTCCTACGAAGGGGATATTCAGCTTGTCGAGCATCCCGGCCAGTGTAGCGCTGGCACTGAACTCGGCACCCAACTCACCCTGTTCCTGCAACTGCAAGCCGCACTGGTCGCTGGCCAGCAAGGCCGCAATCACCTGCTGGTTATGGCTGTCGGCAAAGAAGCTGTGAATCTCATGGGCAACCTCCAGACCGATGTCCGGCAAGTAGGTCAACACTTCGGGCAAGGCTTGTTGCACACGCTCCAGAGAGGCCAGCGCACGGGCCAGCACTTTGGCCGTTTCCTCACCTACATCCGGTATGCCGAGGGCGTAGATAAAGCGCGCCAGAGGCGGCTGTTTGCTGTCTGCAATGGCCTTTAGCAGCTTGTTACTGGAGACCTCGGCAAAGCCTTCCAGGTTGATAATCTGCTCATACGTCAGCTTGTACAGATCGGCCGGCGAGGCGATCAGCTGCTCATCGACCAACTGCTCAATGGTCTTGTCACCCAAGCCTTCGATATCCATGGCCCGGCGCGAGACGAAGTGAATGATGGCCTGTTTAAGCTGAGCACCACAGGCCAGACGCCCGACGCAGCGATAAACCGACCCCTCGCTGAAGGTTTCCTTGCCTTTGCTGCGCTTGACCAGCTGAGTGCGCTCTACATGTGAGCCGCATACCGGGCAGCTTTCAGGAATCTGCACGGCCCGGGCATCTGCAGGGCGCCGCTCTGGCACCACCGCCATAACCTGCGGAATCACATCACCGGCACGGCGGATAATTACCGTATCACCAATCATCACACCCAGCCGCGCCACCTCGTCCATGTTGTGCAGCGTGGCATTGGCCACCATCACGCCGGCCACCTTGACTGGTTTGAGACGCGCTACTGGCGTGACAGCACCGGTGCGACCGACCTGAAATTCCACATCCAGCAACTCGGTCAGTTCTTCCTGCGCGGGGAACTTGTGGGCTATCGCCCAGTGCGGCGTCCGTGCACGGAAGCCAAGCTGCTGCTGGTCCTCGATGTTATTGACTTTGAACACCACGCCATCGATATCGTAGGCAAGGCTCATACGCCGCTCGCCAATATCACGGTAATAGTCGAGACAGGCCTGCACGCCCTTGGCCAATTTCAGTTCACGGCTGATGGGTATGCCCCAGGCCTTGAGCTGTTCAAGCATGCCCACCTGGGTATCTGGCAGTTCTCCACTGATCTGACCGACGCCATAGCAGCAGAACTCCAGGGGACGGCTGGCTGTGATTTTCGGGTCAAGTTGGCGCAGGCTGCCGGCTGCCGCATTGCGCGGGTTGGCAAAGGTCTTGCCACCACTTTCTGCCTGACGGGCATTAAGCTCTTCGAAACCGGCCTTGGGCATGAAAACTTCGCCGCGCACCTCCAACATCTGCGGCCAGCCTTCGCCTTGCAGCTTGAGTGGCACGTTGCGGATGGTGCGCACGTTGCTGCTGATATCCTCGCCAGTGGCGCCGTCGCCTCGGGTCGCACCACGCACCAACTGGCCGTGCTCATAGCGCAGACTAACGGCCAGACCATCGAGCTTAGGCTCGCAGCTGTATTCGGCATCTACACCGCCACCGAACAGGTCGCCCGCAAGGCCGAGGCCACTCTGCACGCTGCGGTCGAAGGCCAGCAGGTCTTCTTCTTCAAAGGCGTTGCCCAGGCTGAGCATGGGCACTTCATGGCGCACTTCACCAAACGCCGCCAGCGCCTCACCCCCGACGCGCTGGGTCGGTGACTCGGCAGTCACCAGTTGCGGGTGTTCAGCTTCCAGTGCCTGCAATTCACGAAACAGACGGTCGTATTCGGCATCGGCAACGCTCGGTTCATCGAGAACGTAATAGCGGTAGTTATGCTCATCCAGTTCGGCACGCAGTTGCACAATGCGCTGGGCAGCAATCGAAGCGTCGGTCATTGCAGTGTTCTCTCAAACGAAAAGAGCAGCCTTGGCTGCTCTTGGTATTTCATCGATTAATCAGCGCTTATTGGTCAGTTGCTTGCGCTCATATTCGACGATGCGCTGACGATAATGTTCGATAGTTTGCGCAGTCATCACGCTGCGCTGGTCATCCTTCAACTCGCCACCCAGTTCATGAGCCAGTTTGCGTGCGGCTGCCACCATCACATCAAACGCCTGCTTGGGATGACGCGGACCGGGCAAGCCAAGGAAGAAGCTCACGGCGCGAGTGCTGAAACCCTCAATATCATCGAGATCAAAAGTGCCAGGTTTTAATGCATTGGCCATGGAGAACAGCACTTCACCGTTACCGGCCATGCTTTCGTGGCGATGGAAAATGTCCATCTCACCGAAACGCAGGCCGCTTTCCAGAATGTTCTGCAACAGCGCTGGGCCTTTGAAGCCTTCTTCATCGCGAGCAATGACGTTGATTACCAGCACTTCTTCAACCGGCGGCAATTCCTTGTTGCTTTCTTTGGTCTGACCGGCGGGTTTGACCACGTCGTCATCAACCGGGTTAAGCAACGTCGGCACAGGCTCGTCCAAGCCCAGGTTAAGGTCGCCCTGCTGAGGTTCACCGCTGCGGCGACGATTCAACTCACGAGCGCTGAGCGACGGCAGGTCTTCTTCATCGAAAGCTGGCTCATTACTGCGATCAATAACCCGAGGCGGACTAAGCAGATCGGGATCGCTGTCGTCGTCCGGCAAATTGGCAAAACTGCGATCAAGCTTGAACTTGAGTTTGCCTTTGCCACCACGCATCCGACGCCAGCCATCAAACAGGATGCCGGCAATTACTATAATGCCGATGACAATCAGCCACTCGCGCAGACCGAATTCCATGAAATACCTTAACCCCTAATAAAAATGTGATGAAAAAGGCCTTCCCGGGCCATTTTGCTAATTCTTTTTCGCGACGCCAAGCCCATGTTCTGCCAGGCCTTTCCCTCAGTTATAACGCCACGTCTAATATCAATGCGCATTAAGCTAGCACGACGAAAGATAACTTTACACCGCCCTGGCCATCATGATTCAACCAAGGCCAGCGCTTCCTCTACATCCACGGCCACCAACCGCGAACAGCCAGGCTCATGCATGGTTACACCCATCAACTGATCGGCCATTTCCATGGCGATTTTATTGTGGGTGATATAGATAAATTGCACAGTTTCCGACATCTCTTTTACCAGCCGTGCATAACGCCCGACGTTGGCGTCATCCAGCGGCGCGTCCACTTCATCCAGCATGCAGAACGGCGCGGGGTTAAGTTTGAAGATGGCAAATACCAAGGCCAATGCCGTTAGCGCCTTTTCCCCGCCGGACAACAAATGAATGGTGCTGTTCTTCTTGCCCGGCGGGCGCGCCATGATGGTTACACCGGTATCCAGCAAATCTTCGCCGGTTAGCTCCAGATAAGCGTTGCCACCACCGAAGACTTTCGGGAATAGCGCCTGCAGGCCACCGTTGATCTGGTCAAAGGTTTCCTTGAAGCGGTTGCGGGTTTCCTTGTCGATCTTGCGAATGACGTTTTCCAAGGTATCCAGCGCTTCTACCAGATCGGCGTTCTGCGCGTCGAGGTAACGTTTACGCTCGGATTGCTGCTGGTATTCGTCAATCGCCGCCAGGTTGATCGGGCCAAGGCGCTGAATTCGAACGGCCAGGCGCTCCAGCTCTTCTTCCCAGGCTTTCTCGCTGGCCTCGGCAGGCAAGCTGGCGAGCACGCCATGCAAGTCATAATTGTCTTCCAGCAACTGATCCTGCAGGGCCTTGCGTCGCACGGTCAGCGATTGCCAATCCATACGCTGCTGTTCCAGCTGGCCGCGCAGTAACTGCGCCTGCTGCTCGGCCTGGGTACGGCGTTTTTCCGCATCACGCAGCTCGCGGTCCGCGTCTTCCAGAGCAAGGCGCGCAAGCTTGAGTTCGTCCTCCACCGCCATGCGCTTGTCGAGCTGTTCTTCCAGTTTCATCCGCAGCTCTTCCAGCGGCGCTTCGCCCTCCTCCAGATTGAGGTTGAGCTGCTCACGCTTCTCATGCAGGCGCTCGGCCTGCAACTCCAGGCGTTCCAGGGCCTGACGGGTAGAGTCATGCTGGGCTTTCAGCGAACCAAGTCGCACGGCGAGCTGGTGGGCATGATCCTTGTGCTGGCGGGCTTCCTGGCGCACGCGATCGAGGCGTTCACGCAGGCTGTCACGGCGAGCCAGCAGACTTTCGCGCTGCTCGTTGTCGGTCGCCATGGCATCCAGGGCGTCCTGCAATTGCAGACGCGACTCACCCAGTTGCTCATGCTCGATTTCGCGCTGTTCGCCTAGCTCCAGCAGCTCGCTGTCCAGACGGGTGCGGCGCAGTATCAGTTGCTCGACCTTAGCCTGCCCGGCGGACAGCTGGGCTTTCAGCTCGCCGAGGCGACGGGCAAGATCCTGCGCCTGGCGGCGCTGCTGCTCACGTTGTTCTTCTTGAGCGCGCTGATTTTCGCGCAAATGCGTCAAGCGCTCATCCAGCACGGCCAGCGCCGCTTCGCGCTCATCGCGCTCCAGGCTTAGCCGCTCGATCTCCTGACCACGAGCCAGCACGCCACTTTCCGCTTCACTGGCGCGGCGCACGCGCAGGAAATGCCGGCCGACCCAGTAGCCATCGCGGCTGATCAGGCTTTCGCCTTCGGCCAAGTTAAAACGCGCGGCAAGCGCTTCATCCAGGTTTTGCACCGGTTTGACCTTGCCCAGCCAGGGTGCCAGATCGACGCTGGCTTCGACCTTGTCCAGCAAACTGCCAGCCACCCGCGCGCCACCCTTGCTCGGGCTGGCCAGGCGCAGATCGCCCTGGGTCAGGCCGGCGAAATCCAGGCCCTTGAAATCATCCAGCAGCACCGCTTGCAGATCGGCGCCCAGCACGGTTTCCACCGCCAGTTCCCAGCCGGCCTCAACGCGCAGGCCTTCAGCCAGGCGCGGGCGCTCGCTCAGCTGCTGCTCGCGCAGCCAGTCGCCGGCGCCTTTGCCGGGATCCAGCGCCGCTTGCTGCAACGCTTCCAACGAAGCCAGACGACCATTCAGACGTTGCAATTCACCTTGTGCCTGCTGCTGGGCCTGACCGCTGTGCTGCAGGTCATTGCGCAGTTGTTGCAGGCGTTCAGCCTGCTGCTCTTCTTCCAGCTGCAGGTCTTCCAGGCTGATTTCGCCGGCAGCGATCTGCTCGCTCAGTTCGATAATCGCCGCATCTTCCGGGTCGGCCGCCAGCTGCTGCAGCTCATCGGTAAGGCGGCGCTGACGTTCGGCCAGGCGCTCCAGGCTCTGTTCCAGCTGGGCGATGCGTGACTGCTGCACCTCGGCCTGACGCCGTGGTTCGGCGCTGCGCTGGTTGAAACTGTCCCACTGTTCCTGCCAGCCATGCATGGCGGTTTCGGATTCTTCCAGCCCGGCCGCAGACTCTTCGGCCGCCGCGGCTGTCAGTTCCTGCTCGGGCAAGAGCATTTCCAGCTCTTCGCCCAAGGTCGCCAGCAACGTGCGGTCGTGGCCTAGGTGCGATTCGGTTTCCAGGCGCGCGCGCTCGGCCTCGTTGAGGTCGTCCTGCAACTGACGCAGACGCTGCTGACCGTGCTGGATGCTCTGCTCAATACGCGCGATATCGCCGCCCACCGAGTAGAAACGGCCCTGCACTAGGTTGAAACGTTCACTCAGCTCGTGATGGCCATCGCGCAGGCGCTCGATGCTCGCATCGGCATTGCGCTGCTCGGCAACCAGCGCTTCGAAGCTGACTTCCTGATTGCTGATCACCGCCTCGCGGCTACCCACCTGCTCGTTCAGCGCCTGCCAACGCAGGGCGGTGAGCTGGGCCTTGAGCTGACGCTCCTCGGCCTTGTATTCCTGATACTTCTCCGCCGATTGGGCCTGGCGGTGCAGGCGGTCAAGCTGACGCTCCAGCTCTTCACGCAGGTCGGTCAGGCGCGCCAGATTTTCATGGGTGCGGCGGATGCGGTTCTCAGTCTCGCGGCGACGCTCCTTGTACTTGGAGATGCCGGCGGCTTCTTCGATAAAGTTGCGCAGATCTTCCGGCTTGGCCTCGATCAGCTTGCTGATCATGCCCTGCTCGATAATCGAGTAGCTGCGCGGGCCCAGGCCAGTGCCAAGGAAGATGTCAGTGATGTCGCGACGCCGGCACTTCGTGCCGTTGAGGAAATAGGTGTTCTGGCTGTCGCGGGTAACCCGACGGCGGATCGAGATTTCGTTGTAGCCGGCGTATTCACCGGTCAAGGTACCGTCGGAGTTGTCGAAAATCAGCTCGATGGACGCCTGGGTAACCGGCTTACGGGTATTCGAGCCATTGAAGATGACGTCGGTCATCGACTCGCCACGCAGGTTCTTTGCCGAACTCTCGCCCATCACCCAACGCACGGCGTCGATGATGTTCGACTTGCCGCAACCGTTGGGCCCGACCACTGCCGCCATATTACTGGGGAAGGTAACCGTGGTTGGGTCAACGAATGACTTGAAACCGGCCAGTTTGATGCACTTGAGCCGCATAGACAGCCTTCCTTAAGCGTCGGCCAGTGCGGCCAGCACCAGCTGGCAATTGTGCTCACCGTAACCCAGCAATACTTCGCGGATGGCCTGGTGGTCACGGGCGATGATCGCCTGCAGCAATGCGGCAAAGGTATTGAGGAACTGGCCCATTTCACCTTTGCGCCGCTCCAGCGCCAAGTGATAGGTACGGCTGATGGCCGGCAGCAAGTTCTCCACGGTTTCCTGCAGGTAGGGGTTATTGGAGAACGGAAAAGCGGCTCGCATGATGTCGAAACTGCTTTCGACAAAAGCGTTGATATCTTCGCGCTGCAGGCTGTCCTGCAAACGCTGCTGAATAACCAGGAACGGCCCGAGATCGGCCTCGACCTGCCAGCTATCCGCCACCGCCTTGCCTAGCAGGATGTACAGCTCCATGACCAGGGCGTAGAGGCTCTTGACGTTATGCGGCGTCAGCTCCGCAACCTGCGCTCCGCGGCGCGGCGGAATCACGATCAGGTGCCGGCGCTCAAGAATCAGCAGCGCTTCACGCACTGAGCCCCGGCTGACATTCAGCGCCTGGGTGACTTTCTGTTCCTGAATCCGCTCACGCGCCTTCAACTCACCACGAATGATGCGTTCCGCGAGATGGTGGGCGATCTGCTCAGCGAGGCTATCCGGTGCCTTGAACGTCATGATGATCCTTAGGCTCTATCTGACCTATTGGAGAGGGCTTAAAGCGGCTAAACCCACGCCAGGCTTGGCCTGAGCGGTCGAGCGCCGGCGCGAGTGTAACACAGGGTGTTACCGGGCCAAGGCCACCAGCGCCCTGCTTTCAAACCAAAAGGTGGGCTGCCAGGGGATGGGCACCCACATGGATTGTCCTACAATCCAACCAACACCCTACTCAAACAATAATAAGTACGGAGCCCCCATGTTCGAACGCCTGCCCTCCAACTGGATGCTTGTGATTAAAAGCATCGGCTACTGGTTCTGGTTGATCCCTGTATTGGGCATCCCATTGAGCTATTACTGGTCATTAAATAGCCAATACGCCAACGCCTGGCCCTGGCTGGTAGTGCTGGTGGTGTTTGGGGTGATTCCGCTGCTGGATTTCATCATCGGCCGCGACCCCGCCAACCCCGACGAGGCGATACAGGTGCCGCAAATGGAGCAGCAAGGTTACTACCGCCTGCTCAGCTTGATCACCGTGCCGGCTTTGCTTGGCATGCTCGGCTGGTCGGGCTGGGTATTCGTCAATCATGAGGCCTGGAGCTGGGTTGGCCAGCTCGGCTGGGTACTCTCCGTCGGCACGGTTACTGGCGCGATCGGCATCACCGTGGCCCATGAGTTTATCCATAAGGACCCACAGCTGGAGCAAAACGCCGGCGGCCTGCTGCTCGCAGCCGTGTGCTACGGCGGCTTCAAGATCGAGCATGTGCGCGGTCACCATGTACACGTATCGACCCCGGAAGACGCCAGCTCTTCGCGCTACGGCCAGAGCCTGTATGCCTTTCTGCCGCACGCCTATGTGCACAACTTCCTCAATGCCTGGAAGCTTGAAGCGGAACGGCTGAAGCGCAAGAGCCTGCCTGTTCTGCACTGGCGCAATGAGCTGATTGGCTGGTACGCGGTCAGCGCGCTGTTTCTGCTCGGTTTCAGCCTGGCTTTCGGCTGGCTCGGCGCACTGTTCTTTATCGCGCAGTCAGTGATCGCCTTCACCCTGCTGGAAATCGTCAACTACGTGGAGCATTACGGCCTGCACCGTCGCAAGCTGGAGAATGGTCGTTATGAACGCACCAATCCGACGCATTCATGGAACAGCAACTTCCTCCTGACCAACCTGTTTCTCTTCCATCTGCAGCGCCATTCCGACCACCACGCCTATGCCAAACGTCGCTACCAGGTGCTGCGCCATTTCGACGACAGTCCACAACTGCCCAATGGCTATGCAGGGATGATCGTCCTGGCGCTGTTTCCACCGCTGTGGCGCGCGGTGATGGACCCGCGCGTACGTGCCTACTACGCCGGTGAAGAGCATCAGCTGACCGACTCGCAGCTGACTCACTCCTAAAGCGCAGACGGCGCTACAAAAAACGCCAAGGGCTCCCACCCTTGGCGTTTTTGCATGCGTGCACTTTTGTTTCTGCAACACCTTGCTTGGCATAAAAGCGGCTAGCGTTTAACCGAG
This sequence comes from Pseudomonas sp. EA_35y_Pfl2_R111, assembly GCF_963970955.1. NCBI lineage: Bacteria > Pseudomonadati > Pseudomonadota > Gammaproteobacteria > Pseudomonadales > Pseudomonadaceae > Pseudomonas > Pseudomonas sp. EA_35y_Pfl2_R111. Next base: position 178,529 of record NZ_CAXAOM010000002.1, read on the forward strand.
CCACTGGGCTTTTCGCGCTCATAACTGAATCGTATGACAATCGCCTGACCAAAGAGTCAAATATTTGTTGACCCTAAAGTCAGAAAACTCTAGATTCGCCTCATGCCAAGCCGTGTGGAAACGCTGCGCCGTTGTGCTCAGTCGTTTCAGCAGAGCCTGATACGAGAACAATAAAGTGCCTGGAGGTCGTCCTTGATCCAGTTTTTACTCAACCGGGAGCTGCGTACTGAGCATGCCCTGGACCCAAACATCACCGTGCTCAATTACCTGCGTGAGCATCTTGGCAAATCCGGAACCAAAGAAGGCTGCGCCTCTGGCGACTGCGGCGCCTGCACCGTGGTAGTCGGTGAGCTGGACGGTGAGCGCGTGCGTTACCGTACCCTCAACTCCTGCCTTACCTTCGTTTCCTCTTTGCACGGCAAACAGCTGATCACGGTTGAAGACCTCAAGCACCAAGGTCAACTGCACAGCGTGCAGCAGGCCATGGTCGACTGCCACGGTTCACAGTGCGGCTTCTGCACGCCTGGCTTTGTCATGTCGCTGTTCGCCCTGCAAAAGAACAGCAGCGGTTTCGACAAAGCCGACACCATGGAAGCCCTGGCCGGCAACCTGTGCCGCTGCACCGGTTACCGCCCGATTATCGACGCCGCCGAGCAGGCCTGCTGCCAGAAACAGCCAGACCAGTTCGACGCTGCCGAAGCGCAAACCGTCGTGCAACTGAAAGCCATCGCCCCGCAAGACACCGCCGAGCTCAACAGCGGCGACAAACGCTGCCTGCTGCCGCTGACCGTCGCCGACCTGGCCGATATTTACGCCGCCAACCCGGAAGCTCGCCTGCTCGCTGGCGGCACCGACCTGGCGCTGGAGGTCACCCAGTTCCACCGCGAACTGCCGGTAATGATCTACGTTGGCCATATCGAAGCGATGAAGCGCGTCGACGTGACTGCCGAGAGCATCGAAATCGGCGCGGCCACAGCTCTCTCCGATTGCTACGCAGCGCTGGCCCAGGACTACCCGGACTTCGGCGAGCTGCTGCACCGCTTCGCCTCGCTGCAGATCCGTAACCAGGGCACCCTCGGTGGCAATATCGGCAACGCCTCGCCGATTGGCGATGCCCCGCCGCTGCTGATCGCCCTCGGCGCACAGATCGTCCTGCGCAAAGGCAACACCAGCCGCACCCTGCCGATCGAAGACTACTTCCTCGACTACAAGGTGACAGCACGTCAGGAAGCCGAATTTATCGAGAAGATCATCGTGCCGCGTCATCAGGCCAGCCAGGCATTCCGCGCCTACAAGGTGTCCAAGCGCCTGGACGACGACATTTCCGCCGTGTGCGCCGCCTTCAACCTGGTGGTCGAAGATGGCGTGGTGCAGAGCGCGCGCATCGCCTTCGGTGGCATGGCCGCGATTCCGAAACGCGCCGCTGCCTGTGAAGCCGCGCTGCAAGGTGCGGCCTGGTATCCGGGCGTGATCGAACGCGCTTGCGCCGCGCTGGCCGAGGATTTCACCCCGCTCAGCGATTTCCGCGCCAGCAAGGAATACCGCCTGCTCACTGCACAGAATCTGCTGCGTAAATTCTTCCTCGAGCTGCAAGCTCCCGAAGTCGAAACCCGGGTGACCGCTTATGTCTAATCATCATGTAATTAAAAGCCAGGCCGAATTGGCCGAACTGTTCCGCGCCGACATCACCACTGGCGTCGGCCGCAGCGTTAAACATGACAGCGCGGACAAACACGTCTCTGGCGAAGCCGTCTACGTCGACGACCGCCTGGAATTTCCCAATCAGCTGCACGTTTATGCCCGCATGAGCGACCGCGCTCACGCGCGCATCGTCAGCATCGATACCAGCCCTTGCTACCAGTTCCCGGGCGTGGCTATCGCCATCACTAAGGATGACGTACCCGGCCAGCTTGATATCGGCCCCGTAGTCGCCGGTGACCCGCTGCTGGCGGACGGCAAGGTCGAATACGTTGGCCAGGTGGTGATCGCCGTCGGTGCCGACAGCCTGGAAACCGCACGCAAAGCGGCCATGGCCGCAATCATCGAATACGAAGACCTCGAGCCGGTGCTCGACGTGGTCGATGCGCTGCGCAAAAAACATTTCGTCCTCGACAGCCATCAACACAAGATCGGCAACTCCAGCGCCGAACTGGCCACTGCGCCGCGCCGCCTGCAAGGTAGCCTGCATATCGGTGGCCAGGAACACTTCTATCTGGAAACCCAGATTTCCTCGGTGATGCCGACTGAAGACGGCGGCATGATTGTCTACACCTCAACGCAGAACGCCACCGAAGTGCAGAAACTGGTGGCCGAAGTACTGGGCGTGCCGATGCACAAGATCGTTATCGACATGCGCCGTATGGGCGGCGGTTTCGGCGGTAAGGAAACCCAGGCCGCAGGCCCGGCATGCCTCTGCGCGGTGATCGCGCACCTCACCGGCCGGCCAACCAAGATGCGCCTGCCGCGTGTTGAAGACATGCAGATGACCGGCAAGCGTCACCCCTTTTACGTCGAATACGACGTGGGCTTCGACGACAACGGCCTGCTGCACGGCATCGAAATTGAATTGGCCGGCAACTGCGGCTACTCGCCGGATCTGTCCGGCTCCATCGTCGACCGCGCGATGTTCCACTCCGACAACGCCTACTTCCTCGGCAACGCCACCATCAATGGTCACCGCTGCAAGACCAACACCGCGTCGAACACCGCGTATCGCGGCTTCGGCGGCCCGCAAGGCATGGTCGCCATCGAGGAGATCATGGACGCGGTGGCCCGCAGCCTAGGCAAAGACCCGCTGGAAGTGCGCAAGACCAACTACTACGGCAAGACCGAGCGCAACGTCACCCACTACCACCAGACCGTCGAGCACAACGTTATCCACGAGATGACCGCCGAGCTGGAAGCCAGCAGTGACTACGCCAAGCGCCGCCGTGAAATTATTGAATTCAATAATAAAAGCCCGGTGCTGAAGAAAGGCCTGGCGTTGACCCCGGTTAAATTCGGCATCAGCTTCACCGCCACCTTCCTCAACCAGGCTGGCGCGCTGATCCATATCTACACCGACGGTTCGATTCACCTGAACCACGGCGGTACGGAAATGGGCCAGGGTTTGAACACCAAGGTCGCGCAGATCGTCGCCGAAGTGCTGCAGGTGGATATCTCGCGTATCCAGATCACCGCTACCAACACCGACAAGGTGCCGAACACCTCGCCGACCGCCGCTTCCAGCGGTGCCGACCTGAACGGCAAAGCCGCGCAGAACGCCGCTGAAACCCTCAAGCAGCGCCTGGTAGATTTTCTGGTACGCGAATACAAGGTCACCCCGGAAGACGTCGAGTTCCGCAACAGCCAGGTGCGCGTACGTGATCTGTTCCTGAGCTTCGAGGAAGTGATTCAGAAGGCCTACTTCGGCCAGGTATCGCTCTCCAGCACTGGCTTCTACCGCACGCCGAAGATCTTCTATGACCGTGACAAGGCCGCCGGCCGTCCCTTCTACTACTTCGCCTACGGCGCAGCCTGCTCGGAAGTGATCGTCGACACCCTGACTGGCGAATACAAGATGCTGCGCACCGACATCCTGCATGACGTTGGCGCCTCACTGAACCCGGCTATCGATATCGGCCAGGTCGAAGGCGCCTTCGTTCAGGGCATGGGCTGGCTAACCACCGAAGAACTGGTGTGGAACAACAAAGGCAAGCTGGTCACCAATGGTCCCGCTGGTTACAAAATTCCGGCCATCGCCGATATGCCGCTGGACCTGCGCGTCAAGCTGGTGGAAAACCGCAAGAACCCGGAAGACACCGTGTTTCACTCCAAGGCCGTCGGTGAGCCGCCGTTTATGCTCGGCATCGCCACTTGGTGCGCGATCAAGGACGCCGTGGCCAGCCTGGCAGACTACCGGGTACAGCCGAACATCGACGCCCCGGCAACTCCTGAGCGCGTGCTCTGGGGCGTGGAGCAAATGAAGAAACTGCAGCAGAACACCAAGTCGGCCACCGCTGCAGAGGTTGAACCGGCGTAACGCCAGCCACCTTGGTGGATGTGCTTCGCGACAGCTACGCGCCCCGATCCACCCTACGAACCTCGTAGGGTGGACAACCGCGAAGCGTTGTCCACCAGGGCGTGAATGAACAACGAAGCAGGTGTACAACAATGACAAAACACACCGAAAAGAAACCGCAAACACCGCGACCAATTCCGGTACCGATACTGGACCCGTCGCCGAGCAACTGGCGCTTACCGCGCCCCGGACAATTGCCACCTACCTGGAGGCTGAGCAAATGAGCTGGATCAGCGCCCTCGCCGAACTGCAGGAGCAAGGTCAGCCTTGCGTGCTGGTGACCATCATCGAAGAGCGCGGCTCAACCCCGCGCAATGCTGGCTCGAAAATGGTGGTCACCGCTGACCGCATCTTCGAGACCATCGGTGGCGGTCATCTGGAATTCAAGGCGATGGAGCTAGCCCGCGAGATGTTGCAAAACCGCAGCCAGGACACCCGCCTGGAGCGCTTCAGCCTGGGTGCCAGCCTCGGCCAGTGCTGTGGCGGAGCTACCGTGCTGCTGTTCGAACCCATGGGCCAGCCGCAGGCGCAGATTGCTGTATTCGGTGCCGGTCACGTCGGCCGCGCCCTGGTGCCGCTGCTTGCCAGCCTGCCATGCAAAGTGCGCTGGATCGACTCACGGGAAAACGAATTCCCCGAGCAGATTCCCGCCGGAGTGGAAAAGGTGGTCAATGAAGAGGTGGTCGACGAGATCGAACGGATGCCGGCCGGCAGCTACTTTATCGTCATGACCCACAACCACCAGCTCGACCTAGAGCTGACTGCAGAAATCCTCAAACGCAACGACTTTGCCTATTACGGCTTGATCGGCTCGCAAACCAAACGCGCCAAATTTGAACACCGCCTGCGTGATCGCGGCTTCGACCCAGCAGTGGTAGCGCGCATGCGCTGCCCCATGGGCCTGGCCGAGGTCAAAGGCAAGTTGCCGGTAGAAATTGCCGTGTCCATCGCCGGCGAAGTGATCGCCACCTACAACGCTGCCTTTGGCCAAGAGAGCAAAAAAGGCCAGCCCAGCGTGGCCAAGCTGCTGCCCGCCTCTCGCCGAAGCCAGGCCTGACTATCTGCTCAGGCGCACACGCGTCTGAGCGAAAAATCCATAGATTGAGATCAGCGTTACATGACTAGCCCAGTGAAAGCCTACCGCGCCGCCATCCTGCACAGCATTGCCGACCCTGCCGTGGTAGGCGTTGAGCAATCCTATGAGTATTTCGAAGACGGCCTGCTGGTCATCGACAACGGTCAGGTGGCAAAAGTCGGTCACGCCGCCGACCTGCTGCCCAGCCTCAAGGGCGTTGAAATCACTGAGTATCGCGATGCTCTGATCACTCCCGGTTTTATCGACACCCATATCCACTACCCGCAAACCGGGATGATCGCCTCCTATGGCGAGCAGCTGCTGGATTGGCTGAACACCTACACCTTCCCCACCGAGCAGCAGTTTGCCGACAAGGCCCACGCCGCCGACGTGGCCGGTATCTTCCTAAAAGAGTTGCTGCGCAACGGCACCACCACCGCGCTGGTGTTTGGCAGCGTGCACAAGCAATCGGTGGACGCCTTCTTCGAAGCCGCCGAAGCGCTCAACCTGCGCATGATCGCCGGCAAGGTGCTGATGGACCGCAACGCCCCGGACTACCTGACCGACACTCCGGAATCCGGCTACGCCGACAGCAAGGAACTGATCGAACGCTGGCACGGCAAGGGCCGCCTGCACTACGCGGTGACCCCACGTTTTGCCCCGACCAGCACCCCGGAACAACTGACCCTGGCTGGGAAACTGTTGGGCGAATACCCGGACCTGTATATGCACACCCACCTGTCCGAGAACCGCAAGGAAATCGAATGGGTCAAGGCGCTGTTCCCCGAGCGCAAGGGCTACCTGGATGTGTACGACCACTACAAGCTGATCGGCGCCCGCTCGGTATTCGCCCACGGCGTGCACCTGTGCGACGACGAATGCAAACGCCTGGCCGAAACCGGCTCGGCCGTGGCCTTCTGCCCGACCTCCAACCTGTTCCTTGGCAGCGGCCTGTTTGACCTGAACAAACTGGAGCAACACGGCGTGCGCGTCGGCCTGGGCACCGACGTGGGTGCCGGCACCAGCTTCAGCCAGCTGCAATCGCTGAACGAGGCGTACAAGGTCATGCAGCTGCAGGGCAAGAAACTCGACCCGTTCAAGTCGCTGTACCTGGCCACCCTCGGCGGCGCCAACGCGCTGTATCTGGATGACAAACTCGGCAACTTCGAGAGCGGCAAAGACGCCGACTTCGTGGTCCTCGACTACAACGCCACGCCGCTGATCAGCTACCGCATGCAACAGGCCAAGACCCTGGACGAAAGACTCTTCGCCCTGACCATGCTGGGTGACGATCGTGCGATTAAAGAAACCTTTGCTGCCGGCCAGTCGGTGCATCGCCGCGACTAAGCTGCGCCTGTGCCGATGTTTGCAAAAACATCGGCCAACAAAAAAGCCCGCTTATTGAGCGGGCTTTTTTTGTTTATGCCTGTTACACAGATCCGCGACTTACCGCTTTCTTCTTGCCGCTTGGCAGCAGGTGCGAAAACACCGCGTGTAGGTCATCGGAGGCGGTTTCGCCATCCAGATTGAGCTTGGCGTCGACGCTGTCCATATGGCGCATCATCAGGTCCACCGCCACTTCAACATTGCCGGCCTCGATGGCGTCAATCACCTGGTCGTGTTCGGCATCCGAGCAATGCGTACGGCTGTTGCTTTCATAGAGGGCGATGATCAGCGAGGTTTGCGAAATCAGACTGCGCAGAAAACCCAACAGGGTCAGGTTGCCGGCGGCTTCCGCGAGTTTCAGGTGGAACTCACCCGACAGGCGAATGCCCATACCGCGATCACCACGGGCGAAGCAGTCACGCTCATCGATCACCATCTGGCGCAGCGCGGCAATCTGTTCCGGCTTGGCGTTCTTGCAGGCCAGTTCGGTAATCGCCCGCTCGATCATGCGGCGCACATAAAAGATCTGCCGCGCTTCTTCCGCCCCCGGACTGGCTACTACCGCGCCACGGTTAGGCCGCAGCAGCACCACGCCTTCATGGGCCAGGCGCGATAAGGCGCGACGGATGATGGTGCGGCTGACGCCGAAGATTTCACCGAGCGCCTCTTCACTGAGCTTGGTGCCAGGAGCCAGACGCTGCTCGAGAATGGCATCGAAGATATGGGCGTAAACGACATCGTCCTGAGTCCCGCTGCGAGTGCTCTTGCCTTCGCGCGTCTGCTTCTTAAGGGGCTGCAATTGTTCGTTCATTGTGGCTCGCGTGATCAAAGTTCGGCGGTTGCTGATGCAACTCTACTGCGTGCTACCCACCCTCTGGCAAGCAGCAAATCAGTGAAAAGTCACAAATAAAAAGCCCTTGCATTGTACACAATGTAACCAGCACGTACACCGCTACCAAAGCATAACCACCTTGCAAAGATGCATTTGCACACGCTTTAAGTTCGCACTTCCTCTACCGAAGAACGCGCAGCCGGCAGATTCATTTCTTCTATGCAGCATTTTTCTTGCTCACGAATCTGCTTAGCAGCCGCCCAAGTGGGTCACGAACGCAACGCCGCAATGCCCGCGATTATTACCGAAGACCCGCTGATCATAGGGGCTGCCAGCGCCTCGTCGGGACACCTAGCCGAATGCTCCGGTACACATCCGGGAAATGACTGGTATTGCATAGGTGAAAAATTCGAGTACATAGCGATTTTTAACCAGAAACATTATTTGCTTTTTTTGTATACAACATCATAATCGGCCCTAGCGTTATTTCTTGACCTAAAGGTCAGCTAAGCACGCCAGCAAGGCAAAAAACACCACCTACCTCAAGAGTCGAGCAGTGCGCAGCACAGGCTCTGGGTGGCACACAACAAGAGATGAGGAGTACCCCTGTGGAAAGCGCTAAACAAGAACAACAGGCGACGCAGATGCAAGACCTGATCAAGCCCGGTCTGCTTGACCGCTTCTTCAAGCTGACCGAACACCGCACCACAATCAAAACCGAGCTGCTGGCGGGCCTGACGACTTTCGTCACTATGGCTTACATCATCTTCGTCAATCCCAACATCATGGCTTCGGCCGGCGTCGACCATGGCGCAGCGTTTGTCGCCACTTGCATCGGCGCGGCCATCGGCTGTTTCCTCATGGGCCTTTACGCCAACTGGCCAGTCGGCCTGGCACCAGGCATGGGCCTAAATGCCTTCTTTACCTACACCGTTGTCGGTGAAATGGGCTACAGCTGGCAGATCGCCCTCGGCGCGGTGTTTATCTCCGGCGTGCTGTTTATGATCATGAGCCTGTCACGCATCCGCGAGTGGCTCCTCAATAGCATCCCCATGAGCCTGCGCTTTGCCATGGGTGCGGGGGTGGGCTTGTTCCTTGGTCTGATCGGCTTGAAGACTGCTGGCATCGTCGTCGACAGCCCGGCCACCCTGCTGACCATGGGCTCGTTCGGTGAGCCGAATGCGATCCTCGCTGCTGTGTGCTTCCTGCTGATTGCCGTGCTTAGCCACCGTAATGTGTTTGGCGCCATCCTATTCAGCATGCTCGGCGTCACCGCAATTGGCTGGGCTCTGGGGCTGGTTGAATACACCGGTCTGGTTTCCATGCCGCCAAGCCTGGCGCCGACCCTGATGGCACTAGACATCGCCGGTGCGTTCAACATTGCCATGATCAGCGTGATTCTGGCCTTCCTCTTCGTCAACATGTTCGACACCGCCGGCACCCTGATGGGCGTGGCCCATCGCGCCAACCTGGTGGACGAAGACGGCAAGATCCAGAACCTGTCCAAGGCGCTCAAGGCAGACAGTACCTCCAGCGTGGTCGGTGCCTTTGTCGGTTGCCCGCCAGTCACCAGTTATGTGGAAAGTGCTGCGGGCGTTGCCGCCGGTGGCCGTACTGGCCTGACGGCAGTTGCCGTGGGCGTGCTGTTTCTCTGCGCGATGTTCTTTGCTCCATTAGCTGGGATGATCCCCGCCTACGCCACCGCTGGCGCGCTGATTTATGTGGCGATGCTGATGATGAGCGGCATGGCGCATATCGACTGGAAAGACCACACCGATACCATCCCGGCGATCGTCACCGTGGTGATGATGCCGCTGACCTTCTCCATCGCCAACGGCATTGCCCTGGGCTTCCTGACCTATGCAACGCTGAAATTGCTGACAGGTCAGCGCGACAAGGTATCGCTGAGCTTGTACGTTCTGTGCATTATTTTTATCGCCAAGTTCGCCTTCCTGTAATTGAAAACTACTGCGCTCGACTATGCAGCGTTGAAGTCAGGCTCAAAATGCTCATGTACAGTCGTACACTCGCGTGCGAGCCCAGTCCGCTTTTGCGCCTGACTTCGCCTTGCCTAGTCATCGCTCGCTACGTTTTCAAAACAAAGGAACATGAACCAAGCAAAACCAAAGCCCTGACATGGCGTCAGGGCTTTTGCGCATCTGGAGAATCGCTAATGAGTCTGGAAACCTGGCTGTTGTTCGCAAGCGCTGCCCTGGTGGTGATTTTGATCCCAGGGCCGCTGTCACTGTTGATGGTCAGCAACAGCCTTAACTATGGGCTGCGCCGCTCGGCCCCGGCCTTTATCGGCGGTGTGTCAGCCTCGATCTGCCTGTTAAGTGCATCTGCGCTCGGCCTTGGCGCGCTGCTGCTAGCCTCGGAGCAGTTGTTCAGCATGCTGAAGATTGTCGGCGCGCTCTATCTGTTCTACCTCGCCTGGCAGAGTTGGCAGGAATCACGAAACGCCGCTAAGCCGGTGACGGCTGAGGAACAGCCGGTTAACCCAGGCTTTCGCAGCATGTTCTGGAAGGCCTTCGGCCTCGGTGCCAGCAACCCCAAAGACATCCTCTTCTTCGCCGCCTTTCTGCCGCAATTCATCAGCGCAGAACGCCCTATACTTGGCCAGCTGCTGGTGATGATCGCCACTTGGGCCGTGCTGGACCTGGGCTGCAAGTTGTTCTACGGCCTTAGCGCCCAGAGCGCAGCGCGCTACCTACGGTCGGGTAAAGGCCAGGTGTGGTTCAACCGTATCAGCGCGGCCTTGTTTGGCGGGGCTGGCGCAGCCTCGCTGCTTAGCCGCTGACAGCCTGCCAAGGCATATTCACTCCACCATCTGTAGGAGCGGGCCATGCCCGCGATATCGGTTCGCGGGCACGGAACTGCGCGCCCCGCCCGCTCCTACTCTAGCGCGTGAAACCCGACAAATCGCAGGCAAAAAAAAGCCCGCAGTGTGTACGGGCTAGGGACTCTTAAATTGAGTCAGAGGGTGACAAGCATTCGGTTCAGCTACCGCGGTAGGTGGAGTAGCTGTAAGGGGAAATCAGCAGCGGCACGTGGTAATGCTCCTGCCCGGCATCAATACCGAAGCGCAGCACCACAACATCCAGAAAGGCCTGCTCAGGCAATTTGACGCCGCGAGCGCGGTAGTAATCGCCGGCATGGAAATGCAGCTGGTAAACGCCGCTACGGTAATCGTCACCCTGCAGCACCGGCGCATCACAGCGCCCGTCGTGGTTGGTGACAACGCTATTGAGCAGCTCCATCTGAGCCCCTTCAACGCGATACAACTCAATCTTCAATTCGCTGCCTGGGCAACCATGGGCGGCATCCAGTACGTGTGTGGTCAATCGTCCCATCGCTTATGGGCACCTGCGTAGATAAGCCTACGTAGACGCCGCACCTCCTCTACTTTTATTGAATTCGGCAGATTTATCAGGCCAAGCAGCCTCGACTGAGCTGAAGCATAGCATGCTGAAATTCAAAAATAAGACACTTTTATAAAAAACTGTACACAATAAATCGATCATTACGCCTGGTCAGCGCACCGTAAACTGGCAGCAAATCGGCCATAAGTGCTTGCAAGCACTGCTTTTGCACAGAAACAGCTGACACATTGGACAGATTCAGCATTAAGGCAAAATTTCACAAAATAAGTGAATTTTAGATTTACAAGATGCAAAGCACTTTGTATACAATTAGCCCATCACGGTCGTGCAACGCATTCGCGCCTGCCCAATGACCGCCACAAACAGCAAGAAGGAAGACTGCAGTGAGCGCTGACTACCCACGCGACCTGATCGGTTACGCCAACAACCCGCCCCACCCGCATTGGCCGAATGATGCGCGCATCGCCCTGTCGTTTGTTCTCAATTACGAGGAAGGCGGCGAACGCAACGTGCTGCACGGTGACAAGGAATCCGAGGCGTTTCTCTCCGAGATGGTTTCCGCTCAGCCGCTGCAAGGCCAGCGCAACCTGTGCATGGAGTCGCTCTACGAGTATGGCAGCCGTGCTGGCGTATGGCGTTTGCTGAATCTGTTCCAGAAACACAACATCCCGCTGACCATATTCGCCGTGGCCATGGCCGCGCAGCGTCACCCGGATGCGATCAAGGCGATGGTCGCCGCCGGTCACGAGATCTGCAGCCACGGCTACCGTTGGATCGATTACCAGAACATGAGCGAAGCCGAAGAGCGCGAGCACATGCTCGAAGCCATCCGCATCCTCACCGAACTGACTGGCCAGCGTCCGCAGGGCTGGTACACCGGTCGCACCGGGCCGAACACTCGCCGCCTGGTGCGCGAAGAAGGTGGCTTCCTGTATGACAGCGACACCTACGACGACGACCTGCCCTACTGGGACCCGGCCAGCACCGTGGAAAAGCCGCACCTGGTGATTCCTTACACCCTGGACACCAACGACATGCGCTTCACCCAGGTGCAGGGATTCAACAAGGGCGATGACTTCTTCGAGTACCTGAAAGACGCCTTCGATGTGCTGTATGCCGAAGGCGTGGCCGGCGCACCGAAGATGCTCTCGATCGGCATGCACTGCCGCCTGCTCGGCCGTCCCGCGCGCCTGGCGTCACTGGCACGCTTCCTTGAATACGTGCAGAGCCACGAAAAAGTCTGGTGCGCACGCCGCGTCGACATCGCCCAACACTGGTACGCAACTCATCCGTTGCACGATCAGCCGTCCAAGGAGAGCTCGAAATGAGCCGTTTTCAAACCCTGACTCCATCTCGCTTGAGCCGTGAAGATTTCGTCAAAGTCTTCGCCGACATCTACGAGCACTCGCCCTGGGTTGCCGAAAAGGCTTTTGACCTGGGCCAGGATGACAGCATCAATAACATCGACGGCCTGCATCAGCGCATGGCCGACCTGTTGCTCAGTGCCAGCCATGCTGCACAGCTGGCGCTGATCAATGCTCACCCGGATCTGGCCGGCAAGGCAGCCGTACGCGGTGAGTTGACCGCCTCCAGCACCGCCGAACAAGCCGGCGCCGGTATCAGCGAATGCAGCGCCGAAGAATTCGCTCGCTTCACCGAACTCAACGATGCCTACAAGGCCAAGTTCGGCTTCCCCTTCATCATGGCGGTGAAAGGCAGCAATCGGCACCAGATTCTGGCGGCCTTCGAGGAGCGGATTCATAACTCCCCGGAGCAGGAGTTCGCCTGCGCCCTGGCCGAGATCAACAAAATCGCGCTGTTCCGCTTGCAGCAGCTGTAAGCCGCAAGCCCTCCGCCCTCCCCAACGCCATCATCTAAGGCAGACATTTCATGAAAGCTTACGCCGTACCCTTTGAGAAATACGTCAACCTCGCCGACGCACGCCTGGGCACCAAGGCCATCTCGGTCACCGACGACTGGTTCGCCGACGTTAACCGTCTGTTCCAGCCGACCCCGGCCGTATGGAAGGAGGGCGTGTTCGATGACAACGGCAAGTGGATGGATGGCTGGGAATCGCGTCGCAAGCGCTTCGAGGGTTACGACAGCGCGGTAATCCGCCTGGGCGTGCCGGGTTCGATCAAGGGCGTGGACATCGACACCAGCTTCTTCACCGGTAACTTCCCGCCGTCGGCGTCCCTGGAAGGCTGCTTCGTCGCTGAAGGCGACCCGAGCGACACCACCGAGTGGACCGAAGTGCTGGCCGCTGTCGAGCTGCAAGGCAACAGCCACCACTACCATGAAATCGCTAATGCTCAGGCCTTCACCCACCTGCGCTTCAACATCTACCCGGACGGCGGCGTCGCCCGTCTGCGCGTGTACGGTGTGCCGTTCCGTGACTGGAGCAATGTTGGCGACAACGAGCAGATCGATCTGGCTGCCGCGCTGAATGGCGGTCGCGCCCTGGCGTGCTCGGATGAACACTTCGGTCGTATGAGCAACATCCTCAACCCGGGCCGCGGCATCAACATGGGCGACGGCTGGGAAACCGCGCGTCGTCGTACGCCAGGTAACGACTGGGTGATTGTCGCCCTCGGCCATCCGGGCGAGATCGAGCGCATCGTCGTCGACACCCTGCACTTCAAAGGCAACTACCCGGACAGCTGCTCGATCCAGGCGGCCTTCGTCAAAGGCGGCACCGACAGCCAGATCGAAACCCAGAGCCTGTTCTGGCGCGAACTGCTGCCAAGCCAGAAGCTGCAGATGCACGCCGAGCACGAATTCAGCGAGCAGATCAAGGCGCTGGGCCCGATCACCCACGTACGGGTGAACGTGTTCCCGGACGGTGGCATCAGCCGCCTGCGCCTGTTCGGCAAAGTCGCCAAGTAAGCCAATAAACCCCTCTCCCATTGGGAGAGGGGCATAAACGAACGAACAAGAAGACCAACATGCGCACATTGATCATCGAGCCGCTGAGCAAAGAAGCCTTCGCCCCCTTTGGTGACGTTATCGAAACCGAAGGCAGCGAATTTTTCATGATCAACAATGGCTCCACTCGCCGTTATCACAAACTGGCCACGGTTGAGACCGCACAGCCAGAGGATAAGGCGATCATCAGTATCTTCAGTGCCGAGGCGCTGGATATGCCGCTGACCATTCGCATGCTGGAGCGCCATCCGCAGGGCAGCCAGGCGTTTATTCCGCTGCTCGGCAACCCCTTTCTGATTGTGGTCGCGCCAGTTGGCGATGCACCTGAATCGGAGTTGGTCCGCGCCTTCCGCAGCAACGGCAGGCAGGGCATTAATTACCATCGCGGCGTTTGGCACCACCCGGTGCTGACGATCGAAAAGCGGGATGACTTCCTGGTGGTTGATCGCAGTGGTTCTGGCAACAACTGCGATGAGCATTTCTTTACCGACGACGAGCAACTGCTCCTCGCCCCCCACCAATAAGAGAAGCCCAGCACCGGCGTGCCGGCACTGGGAAAGAGGTACTGATTGTGGAAGCGCATTTGACTGAGTGGCTGAACCTGAGCATTCGCTGGATCCATATGATCACCGGCATCGCCTGGATCGGCGCGTCCTTCTATTTCGTCTGGCTGGAAAACAACCTCGACCGAGCTAACCCGCGCGACGGCCTGTCCGGCGACCTCTGGGCGATTCATGGTGGCGGTATTTACCACCTGGAAAAATACAAACTGGCTCCACCAAAAATGCCGGACAACCTGCATTGGTTCAAATGGGAGGCCTACGCTACCTGGCTGTCAGGCGTGGCCCTGATGCTGGTGGTCTACTACCTCAACCCAAGTTTGTACCTGGTTAAACCGGGCGTTGATCTAGATCCGGCATTGGCCATTGCCATCGGTTTCGGTTCGATGGTCGCGGGTTATGTGGCGTATCACTTCCTTTGCGATTCGCCGCTAGGCAAGCGCCCGGCTCTGCTCGGCGCCGTGCTGTTTGTGCTGATCATCGCTGCCGCGTATGGCTTCAACCTGATCTTCAGCGGCCGCGCTGCCTATATTCATGTCGGCGCCATCATCGGCACCATCATGGTCGGCAACGTGTTCTTCACCATCATGCCGGCCCAGCGCGCGCTGGTTAAGGCCATCGAAGACAACACCACGCCAGACCCAACTCTGCCAGCCAAAGGCCTGCTGCGTTCGCGTCACAACAACTACTTCACCTTGCCGGTGCTGTTCATCATGATCAGCAACCACTTCCCGAGCACCTACGGCAGCCAATACAACTGGCTGATCCTGGCAGGCATCGCGATGTTGGCGGTATTGGTGCGTCACTACTTCAACACCCGCCATGACAGCAACAAGTACGTCTGGACCCTGCCCGCCGCCGCACTGGGCATGATCTGCCTGGCGTTCGTTACCGGCCCGAGCATGAAGGCTTCCGCACCGCAGGAGCCGAAAGCCGCAGTGATCAAGTACGCTCCAGTCCCGGCCACTGGCATCAGCGGCCATCCGGAGGTTGCCGCCAAGACTGCCGAAGCCGCAGCCAAACCGGCGGAAGCCGCGAAGGCACCTGAGGCCGATACTGCAGCTGAGAGCGCAACGGCCGCTGGCGACTTTGCCCAGATCAACAGCGTGATTCAGGAACGCTGCAGCGTGTGCCATTCGGCTACGCCGAGCAGCCCAATGTTCAGCACAGCGCCTGCCGGGTTTATCCTCGACACACCGGAGCAGATCAAAGCGCAGGCCGCGAAGATCCACGCGCAAAGCGTTGCTTCGCAAATCATGCCACTGGGCAACATCACCCAGATGACCCAGGAAGAACGCGAGCTGATCGGCTCATGGATCGACCAGGGCGCCCAGCTCAACTGATCCACCCGAATGCCGCGCCCGTAAGGGCGCGGCATTTATTTATCTGCACCCTGCAAGAATTCTCCGGCACAGTTATCTGTGCCGAACAGCGACTTACAACAATAAAAGCGCCTGAGGTATTTGCATGACCCAGCTGAATTCAACATCGACCTGCGCGGTGGACCAACGCCTGCCCCTGCTGCAGATGATTCTGGTGAGCGTCCAGCATGTGCTGCTGATGTACGGCGGCGCGGTAGCGGTGCCCTTGATCATCGGTGAAGCCGTTGGTCTGTCCCGTGAAGACATCGCCTTTCTAATTACCGCCGACCTCTTGGTGGCGGGTATCGCCACACTGGTGCAATCACTGGGTATCGGCCCCATGGGCATCCGTATGCCGGTAATGATGGGCGCCAGCTTTGCCGCGGTCGGCAGCATGGTGGCCATGGCCGGATCGCCGGGGATCGGCTTGCCGGGAATATTCGGTGCAACGATTGCCGCAGGCTTTTTCGGCATGCTAATTGCGCCGTTTATGTCGCGCATCGTGCACTTCTTCCCACCCTTGGTAACCGGTACGGTGATTACCGCCATCGGCCTTTCGCTGTTCCCAGTGGCTCTCAACTGGGCCGGCGGCGGTAGCGCTGCCACTGAGTTCGGCGCCTTGCAGTACCTGGCGATTGCCGCCCTGGTGCTGGGGACCATCCTATTGATCAACCGCTTTATGCGCGGCTTCTGGGTCAATGTTTCGGTGCTGATCGGCATGTTGGTCGGCTACTTGGTAGCCGGCGGCCTGGGCATGGTCGACCTCAGCGGCCTGCAGCAGAGCGCCTGGTTTGCCGTGGTCAAACCCATGCACTTCGGCATGCCGGAATTTCATCTGGCGCCGATACTGTCGATGTGCCTGGTGGTGGTGATCATCTTCGTCGAGTCCACCGGGATGTTCTTAGCCCTAGGCAAAATCACCGGCAAGGAAGTCACCCCGGGTATGCTGCGTCGCGGCCTGTTGTGTGATGCCGGCGCCTCGTTCTTCGCCGGCATCTTCAACACCTTCACCCACTCCTCCTTTGCGCAGAATATCGGCCTGGTGCAAATGACTGGCGTGCGTAGCCGCTATGTCACCGCTGCCGCCGGGTTATTACTGATCGGTTTGAGCCTGCTGCCCAAATCCGCTTACCTGGTGGCCTCGATACCGCCGGCAGTGCTGGGCGGCGCGGGCATTGCCATGTTCGGCATGGTTGCAGCCACAGGCATCAAAATTCTCCAGGAGGCGGATATTGCCGACCGCCGCAATCAGCTGCTGGTCGCCGTCAGCATCGGCATGGGTCTGGCCCCAGTAGTGCGCCCCGAGTTCTTCGCGCACCTGCCGCACTGGCTGGAGCCGATCACCCACAGCGGCATCGCCATGGCCACCATCAGCGCGGTATTGCTAAACCTGCTATTCAATATCCTCGGCGGGCCGGAGCGCGCTGGGGTAAACAATCCGCACCCGCAGCACTAGCCCTCTTTGCTCCTAACCAAGCAGCGCGGTTCGCCGGGCTGCTTGCCGCTGCGTGCAATCGCCAAAAAAACCAGTTAATCCCCTCTAAACCGAACCTCTCCCGGCCACATATGGCTGGCTACGGGGTTATCTGACTGGTGGTTCATTTTTTGTGCACAATCTTAAAATAAATTGTTTTTAACGCTGTGAACAAGTTGCTATAGTCGATTCATTCTGACCAGGTGGACAACTTCTGCCCAGATACAGAACAGAGGCGCCGTGAAGCCTCGCAAGCCCATGACCGTATAAAAACAACTGGCAGGCTCTGATATGACCACGACTCGCGACACAGAGACCACGGCTCCGTCTGTGGCAAACAACGACCTGATCTACCAACTGCACGACACTCCGGCCTTTGCTCCGGCGATCTTCGCCGCGTTGCAGCACGTACTGGCCAGCTTTGTCGGCATCATCACCCCTACCCTGATTATCGGTGGCGTACTCGGCCTAGGCGCCTATGTGCCCTATCTGGTCAGCATGGCGCTGTTCGTGTCCGGTCTCGGCACCTTTATCCAGGCCAAGCGCATTGGCCCAGTCGGCTCCGGCCTGCTGTGTCTGCAGGGCACCAGCTTCGGTTTTCTTAGCGTGATTCTTAGCGCCGGGTTTATCGTCAAGGGCCGCGGCGGCAGTGAGGAGGAAATTCTCTCGACAATCTTTGGCGTGTGCTTCTGCGCGGCTTTTGTCGAGATCGCCTTCAGCCAGTTCATCAACAAGCTACGCCGAGTGATCACTCCCGTCGTCACCGGCACCATCATCTGTCTGATGGGCTTGTCGCTGATCAAAGTGGCCATGACCGATATCGCTGGCGGCTACGGCGCGGCGGATCTGGGCGCCCTGCACCACCTGGGCCTTGGCGGCCTGGTGCTGGTCACCATCGTCATCCTTAACCGCTTCCCGTCGCAGGTAATACGCTTGTCGGCCGTGATCATCGGCTTGGTATTGGGCTTTAGCGTGGCCTGGTTTACCGGCAAGGTAGACTTCGCCAATATGGCTCAGGTGCCCCTGGTCAGCGTACCGGTGCCCTTCAAGTACGGCTTCAATTTTGACTGGGTAGCGTTTGTGCCGATTGCGGTGATCTTTCTGATCACCCCGCTGGAGACCGCAGGCGATCTGACCGCCAACTCGATCATCTCCAGGCAGCCGGTCAAAGGTCCGTTGTATATGCGTCGGATCAAATCCGGGGTACTCGCCGATGGTTGCAACTCGGCCATCGCCGCGATGTTCAACAGCCTGCCGATGACTACCTTCAGCCAGAACAACGGCGTGATCCAACTGACGGGTGTGGCCAGCCGCCATGTGGCCTTCTATATCGCGGGCATTCTGGTGCTGCTGGGCCTGTTCCCGGCGGTGGGCGCAGTGTTGCAGTTGATGCCGAAACCGGTACTTGGCGGCGCTACGCTGATCATGTTCGGCACCGTGGCCGTGGCCGGGATCAAGATTCTCACCGAGGCCGGCCTGCATCGTCGCAACGTGCTGATCGTGGCCATATCCCTAGGCTTGGGTCTGGGTGTTGCAGCCGTACCGGAAGTGCTCTCGCAGATGCCGGATACGCTGAAGAACATCTTCGGTTCGCCGATCACCATCGGTGCCTTCAGCGCCATTCTGCTGAACATCTTCCTGCCGGAAGAGCATCTGCAGCTGGAAGAAAACGACTACGACCCTGAAGCCCACCTGCACACCGTGCTGCAGAACCCGCAGGACGACAACACTACGGATGCGCCTAACAGCAACCGCAATGAGCTCAACGTGGCCCCGCGCACTAGCTAAACCATTGCCCCTTTGCCTGATAGATCCTGCGGTTCGCCGCAGGTTCGAGAAACCTTGTAAGTCCAATAATAAGGAAACCATGATGAAACTGAAGCACCTGCCCCACGGCATCGCCCTCTCGGCTGGACTGTTTTCCGGTCAACAGGCCTTGGCCAGCGATGCCTTTCTTTGGCAAGACACCAGCCTCTCCTACCTCTATGGCAGCAACTTCCAGCGCCTGAATTTCAACGGCGAAGAGCAGCGTTCGCAGAGCACTTTCACCCTGGAAAACGCCAGCGGCTGGACCTGGGGCGATACCTTCTTCTTCCTCGACTACATCAACGCTGACAACGCGCAGGCGCGTGGCAGCAACTTCGCCAACCTGAATGTCGATGAAAAAAGCAGCTTCTACTACATGGAGTTTTCGCCACGCGTCAGCCTCAGCTGGCTGACCGGTCAGGACCTGTCAGCAGGCCCGCTGAAAGATGTGTACGCAGCCTTTACCTATGAAAAAGGCAACGGCGGCCCTGGCACCGAAAACTACCTGTACGGCATCGGCACCGCCTGGAACGCTCCTGGCTTCGCCTACCTGAACGCCAACCTGTACGCGGTAAAGGTCAATAACCACATCTTCTTCGATCATGACTTCAAGGCATCGGATAAGGGCAACGGCCACACCTACCAATTGACCGTTAGCGGCGCGTACCCGTTTGCCATTGGCGACCAAGACTTCGTGGTCGATGGTTATATCGACTGGCGCGCACCGTCCAAAGACGCCGGCACCCAGACTTCGGTCGGCTCTTCAATCCAGGTCAAGTGGGATGCGGGCAAAGCGCTGTTCGGCAAAGAGCGCAAACTTTACGTCGGTACCGAGCTGAATATGTGGCACAACAAGTACGGCATCCGGCCAATCGACGGTTCCACCGATGGCTTCGATCAGACTGCAGTACAAGCACTGGTGAAGTACCACTTCTAAGCCTATGTGCTTGATGCGGATCGCCGGGTAGGCGGCAACCCGCGGCAAAAAGGGATGGCATCGCTGCCATCCCTTTTTTATTGCGCCCAAGGCCACAAGCAGCCTTGTGTGGCGTGCAGAAAAAAACCGCTCACCAGGAGCGGTTTTTGTTAGCTCAACGCATCACTGCGATTGCGCATCCTTGAGCTTTTTGCGCTCAATAAAATCCAGCTTCCACTGCTCCAGGCCGATGCGCTCAGCATCCAGATTGGCCTCGACCTTGTACTGGCTTTTCAGCGCGGCAATTTCGCTCTGCTGCTCGACCAGAAAGCGATCGAAACGCTGCATAAACGCCGCGTGCTTGAGGGTCGACAGCTTGAAGCTGCCACGGTTATGCGGCAACTGCGCATCGAATACCAGTGCGCCCGGTCGCGCACGGATGTTGTCTAGGTAATGGGTGGCCACCACCACGTTGAAGTAAGCGCCGTCGGTGTCCTTCTTCAGTGCCTGACGAATCATCTGGCGTAGATCATCGTTGTAGGTCAGCTCGATCTGCCCAGCATTGATACGCTCCTGATAACCCCAAGGCGTCCAGCCATTGACCATGGCCAGGCGCTTGATCTGCTCGATGGGCTGGCCTTGGCGCTGCGGCGCTACCAGCACGCCATCGACATACTCGACCACCCCCTGGCTGTAGCTTAGGGTCTTGCCGGCCTTCTGCTCCTGCGCCCAGGTTTCGCTGTCGGGGTATTTGAAATCCACCTGGCCGCTGAGCAGTGCGGGCAACAGCTGCTCAACTGGCAGCACCTTGTAGCTCAGCTCCATCCCGCTCGTTTGCGCGAACAGGTCGAACAGATCACGAGCAAAACCCTGGTATTGGCCTTGCGCATCGATGCTGTAGTGCGGCGCAAAGGCCAGCTTCTCTACACCAATCACATAACTTTCAGCGCTGACCGCGCCGGAACAGACAACGGCGAACAAACTGCAGACGTGCGAGGGCTTCACAGCAAACCTCCTGCTTAATTGTGAGAGTGGAACGAATGGATCCGAAACGGCTAGGGGCTAGCCACCGGTCATGCTCATAAAGCGAATAACCTGAACCTGGGCATCGGTCTCAAAGTGATGACGCTCGGGTTTCAACTGCAAGGCCTGCATCAAAGCTTCACTCAGGCGCTGGCTGTCGCCGGGGTGGGCTCGCATCAGGCTTTTCAAGTCCAGAGCATTTTCATGACCCAGGCAAAGTACCAGCTTGCCCTCGGCGGTTACCCGCACACGGTTGCAGTCGCCGCAGAAGTTATGGCTGTGCGGTGAGATAAAGCCGACCTGGGTGTCACTGCCGACCACTTGCCAGTAGCGCGACGGCCCGCCGGTCAGCTTGCTGCTACGCACCAGGGCATAACGCTGCTCGATGCGCTCGCGCACTTCATCACTGGAACAGAAAGTCTGCTCGCGCTGGTGACTGGAAATACTACCCAGGGGCATTTCTTCGATAAAGCTGATGTCCAGGCCACGCGCCATGGCGAACTCGACTAGGTCGAGCACTTCGTCATCGTTGCGGCCTTTCTGCACCACAGCATTGAGTTTGATCTTGCGAAAGCCGGCGGCGCGCGCCACTTCGATGCCGTTCAGCACCTGGTCGAGCTTGTCCCGCCGGGTAAAGGCCGCAAAGCGTTCGCGTTGTAGAGAATCCAGGCTTACATTTAGGCGTTTGACCCCGGCCGCATGCAGTTGCGGCGCCAGGTCAGCCAGTTGCGAGCCATTGGTGGTAATGGCCAGGTCTTCCAGCTCCGAGCGCTGGCCCAGGCGGGTCAGTAGGCTGAGCAGGTTCTTGCGCACCAGCGGCTCGCCACCAGTGATGCGGATGCGTTTGACCCCGAGGCCGATAAAGGCATCCGCCACTGCATAAAGTTCTTCAAGACTGAGGATCTGCTCGCGCGGGGCGAACACCATGTCCTCACTCATGCAATAGGTGCAGCGGAAATCGCAGCGATCGGTAACCGATAACCGTAGATAGGTGATGCGCCGACCGAAGGGGTCAACCAGCTGATTGTTCACTACGTGTCTCCTGGAGCTCATCGAGCCGAGACTTTTTGTTATGAATGCTTATGGCGAGATAAAAACAGAAAAATCAAAATTTGTATACAACAACCTGACCTGCAAGTCAGATAGCCCTTCCAGAGCCCAGGCCACAAGCCTTGAGCGCTGTGTAAAGCCGATGCTACCATCCCGGCGCTGCCCAGCGACGGGCGTTCGACAGAAGCAAAGAGGCTTATGACCAGTATTCGCGAGCGTAACAGAGAGCTGATTTTACGCGCAGCCAGTGAGGAGTTCGCCGACAAAGGCTTTGCTGCCAGCAAAACCAGCGATATCGCCGCCAAGGCCGGGGTACCTAAGCCCAACGTCTACTACTACTTTAAGTCGAAAGAAAACCTCTACCGCGAAGTGCTGGAAAGCATTATCGAACCGCTGCTGGAGGCCTCTGCGCCGTTCAATCAGCCGGGGAAACCCGCCGACGTGCTGCGCGCTTATATCCGCTCGAAGATCCGCATCTCCCGCGAACTGCCCTCCGCCTCCAAGGTATTCGCCAGCGAAATCATGCACGGTGCACCGCACCTGTCCGCCGACCAGACCGCGCAACTGAACGCCCAGGCCAAGCATAATATTTCCTGCATCCAGGGCTGGATCGACCAGGGCCTGATGGCCAAGGTAGACCCGCATCACCTGCTGTTCAGTATCTGGGCCGCAACCCAGACCTACGCCGACTTCGACTGGCAAATTTCCACCGTCACCGGCAAAGCCAACCTGGACGAAGCCGACTACGAAGCCGCCGCGCAGACCATCATCCGCCTGGTGATCAAGGGCTGCGAGATCGACGAGACCCAGCCCAGCTCATCAGAGCAGGTCACCAACGCGTAACCCTATTGTGCGCCCTGCCCTTGGTTAAACGCGCATAAAAAACGGTGGATACCTTGAGGGTATCCACCGTTTTTTATTGCCGTTCTAGTGACTGCGAAAGCTGCACATCATCAAGCAGCGATACCCGCATCCGCCTTCAGCCCGACCGACTCCACCGCGCTGACCGCGCACTGCTCATCGATATCCGACGTGTCACCGGTGATGCCCACGGCGCCGATCACTTCGCCGCGCTCGTCACGAATCAACACACCACCCGGTGCCGGCACCAGCTGGCCGTCAGCCAGATTGTTTACCGCGCCGATAAATGCTGGGCGCTGCTGAGCGTCGGCGGCAATCAGGCGCGAGCCCTTGCCCAGTGCCAAAGCACCCCAGGCCTTGCCGATGGCAATTTGCGGGCGCAGCAAGCTGGCGCCGTCTTCGCGCTGCAGGCTGATCAGATGCCCACCAGCATCCAGCACAGCCACCGTTAGCGGTGCTGCAGAGATTTCCCGGCCGACAGCCAGGGCGCGGTTGCTGATGGTGGTGGCGATTTGCAGATTCAACGTACTCATGTTGGGTCTTCCTTCGATGCTGATAAATCCTACGAAACACCCGGCACCGCAGCGCCTGCAGGGCGGTTGACAGCTGCCGGGCAATCCAAAGCTCAGCACCACTATCTCACCAGAAACAAAAAACTCAATAGTCGAATACAATACAAACAATACTTGTATACAGTTACAAGCAAGCGCTTCCGCAGCAGATCAAGCGCCCCAGCTAAAACGGTTGTTTTAAAAGATTTTTTGCCAGACAGCGTCTCGGCGACAAAACGGGTTGACCTGAAGGTCAGGCCATGAATAGAATCCAAGCCAGCTGTTTTGTATACAATCTGATAACAAACGAGGCACAAGACAATGGCCAAAATGAGAGCAATCGAGGCCGCCGTACTGGTGATGCGCCGCGAAGGCGTTGACACTGCGTTCGGCATCCCCGGCGCCGCCATCAACCCCCTGTACGCTGCACTGAAGAAAGTCGGCGGTATCGACCACGTCCTGGCTCGCCACGTCGAAGGTGCCTCGCACATGGCTGAGGGTTACACCCGCACCAATGCCGGCAATATTGGCGTGTGCATCGGCACCTCCGGCCCAGCCGGCACCGACATGGTGACCGGCCTCTACTCAGCCTCCGCTGACTCCATCCCGATTCTGTGCATTACCGGCCAAGCGCCGCGTGCCCGCATGCACAAGGAAGACTTCCAGGCCGTCGACATCACTAGCATCGTCAAGCCGGTGACCAAGTGGGCGACCACGGTGATGGAGCCGGGCCAAGTGCCGCGCGCCTTCCAGAAAGCCTTCTATGAAATGCGCAGCGGCCGCCCAGGCCCCGTGCTGATCGACCTGCCGTTCGACGTACAGATGGCCGAGATCGAATTCGACATCGACGCCTACGAACCACTGCCGCTGGCCAAGCCAGCTGCTAACCGAGTTCAGGCTGAAAAAGCCCTGGCCATGCTCAATGACGCCGAGCGTCCGTTGCTGGTTGCTGGCGGCGGCATCTTCAACGCCGACGCGGCCGAGCAGCTGGTTGAGTTCGCCGAACTGACCGGCGTACCGGTAATCCCGACCCTGATGGGCTGGGGCGCGATTCCGGATGACCACAAGCTGATGGTCGGCATGGTCGGTCTGCAGACTTCGCACCGTTACGGCAACGCCACCTTGCTGGAATCCGACTTGGTATTCGGTATCGGTAACCGTTGGGCCAACCGCCACACCGGCACGATCGATGTGTACACCGAAGGTCGTAAGTTCATTCACGTCGACATCGAACCAACGCAGATTGGCCGCGTGTTCAACCCGGACCTGGGTATCGTTTCCGACGCCCGTGCGGCGCTGGATGCCTTTATCGAAGTGGCCCGCGAGTGGAAAACCGCTGGCAAGCTGAAAGATCGCAGCGCTTGGGTAGAATCCTGCCGCGAGCGCAAGCGCACCCTGCAGCGCAAGACCCACTTCGACAACGTACCGGTCAAGCCGCAGCGCGTGTACGAAGAGATGAACGAGTTCTTCGGCAAGGACACCTGCTACGTCAGCACCATCGGCCTGTCGCAAATCGCCGGCGCACAGTTCCTTCACGTCTACAAGCCACGTCACTGGATCAACTGTGGCCAGGCCGGCCCGCTCGGCTGGACCATTCCGGCAGCGCTGGGCGTGGTAAAGGCTGATCCGACCCGTAACGTCGTGGCACTGTCGGGCGACTATGACTTCCAGTTCATGATCGAAGAGCTGGCTGTCGGCGCGCAGTTCAACCTGCCGTACATCCACGTGGTGGTGAATAACTCCTACCTGGGTCTGATCCGTCAGTCGCAGCGCGGTTTCGAGATGGACTACTGCGTGCAGTTGGCCTTCGAGAACATCAACGCACCCGAGATCAACGGTTACGGCGTCGACCACGTTGCCGTGGTGGAAGGCCTGGGCTGTAAGGCCGTGCGTGTATTCGAGCCGAACGACATCCAGGCGGCATTGGCCAAGGCCAAGGCGCTGATGGAAGAGTTCCGCGTACCGGTCATGGTCGAAATCATCCTGGAGCGTGTCACCAACATCTCCATGGGTGTGGAAATCAACGCGGTTAACGAGTTCGAAGAACTCGCCGAACGCGGCGCCGACGCCCCGACGGCCATTTCGCTGCTGGATTGATGCAACCGTAGGGTGGATGTCGCGAAGCACATCCACCAACTCCCCGGTGGAAAGCGCTGCGCGGTTTTCACCGGGGTGGCCATCCACCTACGCAACCGAGGAATGTTTTATGCCCCGTTTTGCCGCCAACCTGTCCATGCTGTTCACCGAAGTGGACTTTCTGGACCGTTTCGACGCTGCCGCAGCCGCTGGCTTCAGCGGTGTCGAATACCTGTTTCCTTATGACTTCGCCGCTGAAGTGATCAAGGCGCGCCTGGATGCCAACCGCCTGGAGCAGGTGCTGTTCAACCTGCCCGCCGGCGACTGGGCCAAGGGCGAGCGCGGTATCGCCTGCCACCCCGACCGCGTTGAAGAATTCCGCGCCGGTGTCGACCAGGCCATCGCCTATGCCAAGGTGCTGGGCAACAAGCAGATCAACTGCCTGGCCGGTATCCGTCCGCAGGGTCTGGATTGCGCCACCGTCGAGCAAACCTTCGTTGAGAACCTCAAGTTTGCTGCTGAAAAGCTGCAAGCCGCCGGCATCAAGCTGGTCATGGAAATGATCAACACCCGCGACATCCCAGGCTTCTACCTGAACACCACCCAGCAGGCGCTGGCCATTCGCGACAAGGTCGCCGGCAGCAACCTGTTCCTGCAATACGACATCTACCACATGCAAATCATGGAAGGTGACCTGGCGCGTACCGTCGAGGCCAACCTTGCAGTGATCAACCATGTGCAGTTGGCCGACAACCCGGGCCGCAACGAGCCGGGCACTGGCGAGATCAACTACCGTTTCCTCTTCGAGCACCTGGATCGCATCGGCTACCAGGGCTGGATCGGCTGTGAATACAAGCCGGCAACCACCACCGCTGCCGGCCTTGGCTGGATGAAAGCGCATAACGCAATCTGAATCGTAGGATGGGTGAAACCCATCAAGCACGGCACCCGGTGATGGGTTTCACCCATCCTACGGAGCCACTAGACCGCAACACTCCAGGAGATTCTACTCATGGCAAAAATCGGATTTATCGGCACCGGCATCATGGGCAAGCCTATGGCGCAGAACCTGCAAAAAGCCGGGCACACCCTGTTCTTCTCCGAGCACTTCGACAAGGCCCCGGCCGACCTGCTGGGCGACAACGGCATCGGTCTGGCCAACCCGCGCGAAGTGGCGCAGGAAGCCGAATTCATCATCATCATGGTGCCGGATACCCCCCAGGTTGAAGACGTTCTGTTCCGCGCTGACGGCGTTGCCGCAGGCGTAGGCGCTGGCAAAGTAGTGATCGACATGAGCTCGATCTCCCCCACCGCTACCAAGGTCTTCGCCGAGAAGATCAAGGCCACGGGCGCTGCCTACCTCGACGCCCCGGTATCCGGCGGTGAAGTAGGTGCCAAAGCCGCCACCCTGTCGATCATGATCGGCGGCTGCCCGAATGCCTTCGAGCGCGCGCTGCCGCTGTTCCAGGCCATGGGCAAGAACATCACCCGCGTTGGCGGTAACGGTGACGGTCAGACCGCCAAGGTCGCCAACCAGATCATCGTGGCCCTGAACATCCAGGCAGTGGCCGAAGCTCTGCTGTTCGCCGCGAAGAACGGTGCCGATCCAGCCAAGGTGCGTGAAGCGCTGATGGGCGGTTTCGCTGGCTCGAAGATCCTTGAAGTGCACGGTGAGCGCATGATCAAGGGCACCTTCGACCCAGGCTTCCGCATCAGCCTGCACCAGAAGGACCTCAACCTGGCCCTGGCCGGCGCTCGCGAACTGGGCCTTAACCTGCCCAACACCGCCAACGCTCAGCAAGTGTTCAGCACCTGTGCGGCCATCGGTGGCAGCAACTGGGACCACTCGGCGTTGATCAAAGGCCTGGAACATATGGCCAACTTCAACATCCGTGGTGAGTAAGTAACAGGTTTCAGGGCGGGGTCAGCCGCACTGAAACAACCCTTTCGATCTGTCCGGCAGGCGGTGTCACGGCCTGCCTGCCGGGTGGGTCGATTCTAGTGCGCAGCGTCTTGTCTCAGGACGCTACGCACTAGAATCGAAGTTGATCCAGACCAAGAGAGATCACCATGTCCATCGATCCGTCTTTCAATCCAACGTCTCTACTGCGCGAACTGTTCGCCAGCGCCATCGACGCCGCCCACCCGCGCCAGGTTCTGGCTGACTACCTGCCGGAAGATCGCAGCGGCCGCGTTATCGTCATTGGCGCTGGCAAGGCCGCCGCCGCCATGGCCGAAGTGATCGAGCAGGAATGGCAAGGCGAGGTCTCCGGCCTGGTGGTCACCCGTTATGAGCACGGTGCCAACTGCAAAAAGATCGAAGTGGTCGAAGCCGCCCACCCGGTGCCGGACGATGCCGGTGAGCGCGTGGCGCGCCGCGTGCTGGAGCTGGTCAGCAACCTCAGCGAAGACGACAAGGTGATCTTTCTGCTTTCTGGTGGCGGCTCGTCCCTGCTCGCCCTGCCCGCTGAAGGCATCAGCCTGCAAGACAAACAAGCCGTCAACAAAGCCCTACTGAAATCCGGCGCATCGATTGGCGAAATGAACTGCGTGCGCAAGCACCTTTCCGCAATCAAGGGCGGCCGCCTGGCCAAAGCCAGCTGGCCGGCCAGCGTCTACACCTACGCGATTTCCGATGTACCGGGCGATGAAGCCACGGTGATTGCCTCCGGCCCAACCGTGGCCGACCCGACCACCTCGGTCGAAGCCCTGGCGATCCTCGCCCGCTATCAAATAGAGATCCCGGGCAACGTACGCGCCTGGCTGCAAAACCCGGCCTCGGAAACCGTCAAACCTGGCGACCCGTGCCTGGCCCGCAGCCACTTCCAGCTGATTGCCCGCCCACAGCAATCCCTCGACGCTGCCGCCGCTAAGGCGCGCGCAGCTGGCTTGCCGACGCTGATCCTCGGTGACCTGGAAGGCGAATCGCGGGAAGTCGCCAAGGTGCATGCCGGCATCGCCAAACAGGTGCGCCTGCATGGCCAACCGATCAAAGCGCCCTGCGTGATTCTCTCTGGCGGTGAAACCACGGTGACTGTACGCGGCAAGGGCCGTGGCGGCCGCAACGCCGAATTCCTCTTGAGCCTGACCGACAGCCTCAAGGGCCTGCCCGGGGTGTATGCCCTGGCCGGTGATACCGACGGCATCGACGGTTCGGAAGACAACGCCGGGGCCATCATGACCCCCGACAGTTATGCACGCGCCCATGCCCTGGGCCTGAGCAGCAGCGATGAGCTGGATAACAACAACGGCTACGGCTACTTCGCCGCCCTCGATCAGCTGATCGTCACCGGGCCGACGCGTACCAACGTCAACGATTTTCGCGCCATTCTGATCCTTGAGAACCCTGCCAAATGAACGCCGACAAGAAAGTAAAAATCCTCGCCACCCTTGGCCCAGCGATCAAAACCATCGATGACATCCGCCAACTGGTCGAGAACGGAGTCAACCTGTTCCGCCTCAACTTCAGCCACGGCGAACACGCCGACCACGCCCAACGCTTCGACTGGGTGCGTGAAGTCGAGCAGCAGCTGAACACCCCGATCGGCATCCTGATGGACCTGCAAGGGCCGAAGCTGCGCGTCGGCCGTTTTGCTGAGGGCAAGGTCAACTTGCAACGCGGCCAGACCCTGCGCCTGGACCTCGACAGCACGCCTGGCGACGTCAATCGGGTCAACCTGCCCCACCCGGAAATCATCGAAGCGCTGCAACCGGGCATGAGCCTGCTGCTCGACGATGGCCGCCTGCGCCTACAGGTCACCGCCAAGCACAGCGATGCGGTGATCACTGAAGTGATCGCCGGTGGCGAACTGTCCGACCGCAAAGGCGTCAACGTGCCGGAAGCCGTGCTGCAGCTGAGCCCACTGACCGAGAAAGACCGCCGCGACCTGAGCTTCGGCCTGGAGCTGGGGGTGGACTGGGTGGCGCTGTCGTTTGTGCAGCGCCCGGAAGACATTATCGAAGCCCGTCAGCTGATTGGTGATCGCGCCTTCCTGATGGCCAAGATCGAGAAACCGTCAGCGGTGATTCACCTGGAGGAAATCGCCAAGCTGTGCGACGCGATCATGGTCGCCCGCGGTGATCTGGGCGTGGAAGTGCCGGCCGAGAATGTACCGCGCATCCAGCGCGACATCATCCGCACCTGCCGCCAGCTCGGTAAGCCGGTAGTAGTGGCCACGCAGATGCTTGAATCCATGCGTTTCTCCCCTGCGCCGACCCGCGCTGAGGTCACCGACGTGGCCAACGCCGTGGCTGAAGGCGCCGATGCGGTGATGCTCTCGGCGGAAACCGCTTCCGGCGACTACCCGCTGGAAGCCGTGCAGATGATGAGCAAGATCATCCGCCAGGTAGAAAACGGCCCGGACTTCCAGGCCCAACTGGATGTCAGCCGCCCACAAGCCGAAGCCACCGCATCGGATGCGATCAGCTGCGCGATTCGTCGTATCAGCACCATCCTGCCGGTCGCGGTGCTGGTCAATTACACCGAGTCGGGTAATTCCAGCCTGCGTGCCTCGCGCGAGCGGCCGAAAGCGCCAATCCTCAGCCTGACCCCAAGCCTGGATACCGCGCGACGTCTGAGCGTGGCCTGGGGCGTGTACTCGATGGTCAACGCGCGTCTACACAAGGTTGAAGAAGTCGCCCGCACTGCCCTGGAGACCGCCCGTTCGACCGGGCTGGCGAAAACCGGCGACACCGTGGTGATTACTGCGGGCGAGCCATTGGGCCAATCGGGCAGCACCAACAGCTTGCGTATTGAAATTCTGCGTTGAAGCTGACTGCAAACTCGTAGGGTGGATGACGCTTCACCCATCCACCAACCGCGATGGTGGATGAAAAAAGCGTCATCCACCCTACAGCACTATCCCACGCTGGCTTTGCCAGTTTTGTAGGCACCCACTGTTCCCGCGGTGGGTGCCTCTTTTTATGGCCCTGGTGATCGTCTACTCAGGTTCGTCTGTATGTCGCCATTACCGCTCGCCCCTTACGCCTTGCAAGGCTCTCGTGCCCTGCTTAACGGCTTTAGCCAGATTTTTCTACAAGCCCATCCCGGCTGTGGCTTGCTGATGCTGCTGGCGATTGCTATCGGCGCGCCGCAGCTGCTCGGCGGCGCACTGCTCGGTTGCCTTAGCAGTACGCTGACTGCACAGCGTCGTGGTTATGCGCAGGCGGATATCGAGCTGGGCCTGTATGGCTACAACGGTGTTCTGCTGGGCATGCTGATCAGCCTGCAGTTCGCCTGGTCGGCGCTGCTGCCACTGCTGATCATCGTCAGCGCCGGGGCATCCAGCCTGCTGCTGGCCGCCTGGATGCAGCGCATGCGCGAACGCCAATGGCTGCCCGCCTTTACCTTCCCCTTTGTCGGCTTGAGCTGGTTGCTGCTATGGCTGGCACCTGTTCTGCAGCTTGAGTTGGCGCAAGCCGTGCCAGGCCAGGCGCATCCACTCGATTGGTGGGCCAGCGTGATCGCCATGGCGCGCGGGCTGGGTCAGGTGATTTTTCTCGATCAACCGTTGGCCGGCGTTTGTCTGCTAATCGGCCTGTTGCTGGCGGATCGCCGCGCTGCCTGCTGGGCGCTGCTCGGTTCCTCCGGAGGCTTGGCCCTGGCGCTGTATCAGGGTTTGCCGCAGCACAGCGCGCTCATCGGCCTGTACGGCTACAACGCAGCCCTGGCGGCCATCGCTCTCAGCCAGGTGCACCGCCGCCCATGGCTGCCAGCTCTCGGTATCGCTCTGGCACTTGTGCTACAACCGGGCTTCAGTGCCCTGGGTCTACCCGCGCTGACCATGCCGTTTATCCTCACGTGCTGGTTGGTCAGCGCCAGCCAGCGTCTGCTAAGTAAAGCGGCGGCCGACTGCACACCGCTGCCGCCCAACAAATGCAAAGGCTTGCATCGCCACGATAAAACTCCCTAGGCTGCGCTATTAGCCTACTCGCCCCCTTGCGAGCGGCACAGACAGAGCAGCCAGAACACCATGGATACGCGGCAAAACCTCTACAGCATCATCTTCCACACCGACACGCCGGCCGGACAACGCTTCGACCGCTACCTGCTGCTGACCATTCTCGCAAGCCTGGTAGTGGTGATGCTCGACAGCATCGACAGTGTGCATAGTCAGTACGCGGGGTTGCTGGCGGGGGTTGAATGGGGCTTTACCGCGCTGTTCGCCATCGAATATGTGGTGCGCCTATATTGCGCGCCCAAGCCGCTACGCTATGCCTTCAGCTTCTTCGGCCTGATCGACCTGCTGGCCATTCTTCCCGGCATCCTCGCCCTCTTCTATCCGGACACCCAGTACCTGCTGATCATTCGGGTAATCCGTATGCTGCGGGTGTTCCGCGTACTCAAGCTCAGCCCTTACCTGCGCCAGGCCAATTTTCTGCTCACGGCGTTACGCGGCAGTAGGCAAAAGATCATCGTGTTCTTCGCCTGCATCGCCACCATGGTTACCGTATTCGGCACCCTGATGTACGTGATTGAAGGCCCAGTGCACGGATTCACCAGCATTCCCAAGGGCATCTACTGGGCCGTGGTTACCCTGACCACCGTTGGTTTTGGTGATATCGTCCCGCAAACCCCGCTAGGTCAGGCGCTGTCGACTCTGGTGATGATCACCGGCTATTCAATCATCGCCGTGCCTACCGGGATTTTCACTGCTGAACTGGCCAACGCTATGCGCGGCGAGAGCCATATGATTCATGACTGCCCAAACTGCGCCAAAAGCACTCACGAACACAGTGCCGCCTACTGTACCCGCTGCGGCGTCCCGCTGTTTCCACGACAAGTCGATAAGACCTGAGCAAACCTGCTCCCAATAAAAAGCCGCAATTTATTGCGGCTTTTTATTGGGAATAACATCGTTGAACTAACTAATAGGCTGACTAGCGGCCGTTCAGCTTTTCACAGAATGCCTGCTGTGCTGGCAGCGATGTCATTACGGAATAGCGCGTAGTCCGACTCACTTTATGATCACGAAAACGCAAATAAACCGGTTCAAATACGCTGCTTTTTAACGCCGGGTGGGCTCTGCGCAGGTAGCTGTCGCTCACATGGTGATAACGCTCCTTGCTGATAAAGCGTTGAAACCAGTAGGTGTAGAAATAGCCGTGAAGAAAGCCCAGCGCGAAGTTCTGCTCCAGCACTTGATGTGCACAACACTCGAAATCAATCAACCGTAATTGCTGGTCCGGTCCAATCAGAATATTTTTCGGGTGTGGGTCGAGATGACAGAACCCCAACGCCAACATCCGACTAAACAACTCGAATATCTGCTCCAGTAGTTGTTCAGCCTGCTCCGGGTTGCTTTGCAAACGCTTGTCGACATCGCAGTGGTCAGCGAAGAAGTTCACCAACAAATATTCTTCTTTGAGGAAAAACAGCCGACGCGTGTGGTATCCATAGGCGGCCACCCGTGGCACGAAATCGGCGGCCGGATTGATGCGCTGCAAATTGATAAATTCATTGGTCAGATCGTGCAAACCATAGCTCTTCTTTTTACCGAAGAAATTGGTCAGCTGCTTCTTCCAACTGGTCAAGTGGTTGTACTTGAGTACCCACTGCTGAGTGCCTTCAAGCAGATAGACACCACGTGTTTCCTCTAGTGGATCAAGAGTTCTGCAGTCTTGAGGGGCTTCGAAGAAGCGCTGCAATGCGGCCTGGACACCAGGAAACTGATCGCTGGCAATCAGGAACTGATTGCGCAGCAATTTAGCCCGAACAAAGCCTTTACTGATCGACTTAAGATGAAACATGCAACGTCCTTGTAGGAAGTTAATTACGCCGGCTAACGGTAACCGAATCATTATTTTGGCGCGCATTAGAACACATGGCGACTGGCCAGTAATTTGCCGTTCACGCGATGCATATCACAGATCAGTTTCGCAGTGATTCTGGCAAGCAAGCAGGCTTTGCCATGATCTTGATAAGCCTTCGCGCGCGCGGTCGCTGGAAAACAGTCGAACCTAAGAGGCCATTCGGTAGTCACAGGGAAACAACGGACTTGGCCCGCAACCGTGGCCAGCAATGGATGGGCAGCTATGCCGCTACTCAAACTGCTGCATTTCATTGCCTTTATCGGCTGGTGCGGCTCCCTGCTTTACCTTCCCGCGCTGATCGCGGCCGGCACCCGTAGCAACGAGGCGCTGTTCTACCGTGATCACGCCCATCTGACGCGCATGGTCTTCACCCTGCTCGCCACGCCAGCAGCGTTACTGGCGATCGGTTCAGGCACGCTATTGTTCGTACGTGAGTCGGTGTTTGATCCCTGGCTGATTCTTAAACTCAGCGCCGTGGCCGGCATGGTGCTGTGCCATGCGCTGTGTGGGGTATTGATTCTGCGTATCGAGCGCACCCCAGCGCGCGCCATTGGCCACCACTGCTTGGGCATCGGAGCGCTAATGGTCGCGCTGATCGCCGTCACGCTCTGGTTGGTGCTGGCCAAACCCGCATTCTGAATGAGGACTCGACACCGTCTATGAACGTGCCCGACCCCAGCGCCGCAGCGGCGAGCTCAGAGATTCACCTCGACGCCGACCGCTTGTTCATAGACCAGTCGCCCGCCAAGGTAAGCGGCCAGGGCAATCAGACACGCGGTCAGCAGCGACAGGTACAGACACCAGAGCTGCATGCCGTCCGGGCCTTGATAACGCAGCAGCCAGTTCAGAGTCGCCAGCGAGAGCATCATCACGGCGATGATGGCGTGGCACCAGGCCGTGATCTTCAGACGGATACGCTCGACCGTAAGCAAATCTACCAAACCTGCCAGGCTGGCCAGCCAACCACCCAGCGAGCCTATACCGGCCAGCCAGAGACTGGCACGCCACCAGAACGGATCATCGTTCCACAGGTAGGCCAGGTCACTGGCAACCAAGCCCAGCAGCGCCGCTACCGGAAAGTGGATCATCATCGGGTGCAACGGGTGACCGGCAATGGCGGCGCGGCTGAAAATCGAATCGTTTTTATCAGTCATCCGGGGGGCCTTGATCAGGTGGGTGTGTTCTTCGCTCGGCTCGCTCGTCGCGCGCCCTCAATGCAATTGACCGCGGCAGCTCTGGCAGTTCCCATTCTTTCTGCCTGCAGTGGACCGCAATCGGCGCTCGATCCGGCGGGCCCCATGGCCCACGAGGTGGCGCTGCTGTGGTGGCTAATGTGCGGTTTCGCCAGCCTGGTACTGCTGGTGGTCGGCGCACTGTGGATATACGCCATGCGCCGTACCCCGCGGGAAATCACCCCGGAGCAGGCCAAGCGGATCAACCTGCGCTGGCTAGTCGGCGGCGGGCTTCTTCTGCCTGGGTTGAGTATCACTGTATTGCTGCTCTTCGGTGGGTCCATCGGCGAGCGCATGCTGCCATTGCCGCTCCTGGGCGAGCAGCCGCTGCGCATCGAGATCACCGGCCATCAGTGGTGGTGGGAGGTGCGCTACCCGGACAGCGGCGTGGTCACCGCCAATCAGTTGCATATTCCGGCCGGCCGCCCGGTGGATCTGCAGGTCAGCAGCGCCGATGTAATTCATTCGTTCTGGGTACCACGCCTGGGCGGCAAGATCGACATGATTCCCGGTCGGGACAACCGCATCCGCCTGCAAGCCGACGAGCCCGGGATCTATCGCGGACAGTGCTCGGAATTCTGCGGCACCCAGCACAGCCATATGATTTTGCATGTGCAGGCCCACACCGAGGATGATTTTGGAGCCTGGCTGGCCGCGCGCCAATTGCTGCAAATCGCACCGCCAACCGGCCCAGCGGCAGATACCTTCGCCACGCGCTGCGGCACCTGCCACCGCGTCGCTGGGGTCAGCGCCGGCCAGCGCGCGCCGGACCTTTCCGATCTGGGATCGCGGCCGACCCTGGGCAGCGGCGTGCTGACCAATGAGCCCGGCGCCATCCTCACCTGGTTGCGCGAACACCAACGCCTGAAGCCGGGCAATGCCATGCCGCTGCATGAGGATATCGACCCCGCGCACCTGCAAACCATCGCCACCTGGCTGGAGGGCCTCAAACCTTGAGCAGCCGAAACCACGCGCCGGCCACCGACCCGGATCAGTTGCATGACCAGTTCAATGCGGTGTGGGGCAACCCAAAGGGCTGGCGCGCCCTGACCATCGTCAACCACACCACCATCGGCCTGCGTTTTATGCTGACCGGCACTCTGTTCTTTCTCTTCGGCGGTCTGCTGGCAATGCTGATCCGCACTCAGCTGGCGCTGCCGAACCATGAATTTATGGAACCGGACGTTTACAACCAGGTGTTCACCATGCACGGCACGGTGATGATGTTCCTGTTCGCCGTGCCGATGATGGAGGGCATGGCGGTCTACCTGATCCCGAAGATGATCGGTGCCCGCGATTTGGTGTTCCCGCGGCTGTCGGCGCTGGGTTACTACTGCTACCTGTTCGGCGGTCTTATTCTGATCACCAGCCTGTTTCTCGACTTGGCGCCCAAGGCCGGCTGGTTTATGTACACGCCGCTGTCCAGCGCCGCACATACGCCGGGGCCAAACTCGGACTTCTGGTTGATTGGTATCACCTTCGTCGAGATCTCCGCGGTCAGCGCCGGGGTCGAGTTGGTGGTGTCGATTCTGCGCACCCGAGGCAGCGGCATGGCGCTGCACAAAATGCCGATCTATGCCTGGTACATCCTGGTGATGGCAATGATGATCGTGGTGGGCTTCCCGCCGCTGATTCTCGGCAGCATTCTGCTCGAACTGGAACGCGCCGCCGGCATGCCATTCTTCGAGGTCGCCCGCGGCGGTGACCCAATACTCTGGCAGCACCTGTTCTGGCTATTCGGTCACCCCGAGGTGTACATCATCTTCCTTCCCGCGGCGGGCATCGTTTCGACTCTGCTGCCGGTATTCTGCCAGCGCCCGCTTGTGGGTTACCGCTGGGTCGTGCTGGCGGTTCTCACCACCGGTTTTATCAGCTTCGGCCTGTGGGTCCACCATATGTTCACTGTGGGCATCCCGCAGCTGGCTCAGCTGTTCTTTTCCGCGGCCAGCATGTTGGTGGCGATCCCCACCGGGGTGCAGGTCTTCGCCTGGCTGGCGACTCTGTGGCAGGGCAAACCGCTGTACCACGTGCCGATGCTGTGGCTGGTGGGATTTCTGATCGTATTCGTCTGTGGCGGCCTGACCGGGGTGATGCTGGCACTGGTGCCGTTCGACTGGCAGGTGCACGACACCCATTTCGTGGTTGCCCATATGCATTACGTGCTGGTCGGCGGCATGTTCTTTCCGATGATGGCCGGCATCTATTACTGGCTGCCGCACTTCTCCGGGCGCATGCCCTCGGTGCGTCTGGGCAAGTGGGGCTTCTGGCTGGTGTTTATCGGCTTCAACGTCACCTTTCTGATCATGCACTGGACCGGCCTGATCGGCATGCCGCGGCGCATCTACACCTACCAAAGCGGCCTGGGTTGGGACATCCCCAATCTGATCTCCTCGGTGGGCAGCTTTATCATGGCCATCGGTATCGCCACCATACTGCTGGACATCATCCTGCATTTTCGCTTCGGTCAACCGGCCAAAGTCAATCCGTGGCGTGCCGATACCCTGGAATGGGCCACCAGCCTGCCGCCAAGCGCCTACAACTTTGTCAGTCTACCGGCGATCCACAGCCGCCACCCGCTCTGGGATCAACCCGAATTGCCGTACAGCATCGCCCGCGGCGAGCATGATCTAGCGGTGATCGACCATGGCCGCCGCGAAACCTGGGGCACCGATCCACTGACCGGCAAGGTGCGCGAGATCATCCATCTGCCCGGCAATAGCTGGATACCGCTGATTGCCGCGCTGTTTATCGCCGTGATGTGCATCAGCCTGCTGGTCAAGGTCTACTGGCTGGCCGCTGTGTTCTTTGCCGCTGCGGTAGTGACGCTGTTGCGCTGGAGCTGGGAGAACGGCACCCACCCCCTGGCTGCACCCGATGCGCGGGTCCAGCCGGGTGAACCGCCGCTGCACTCACGCACCCTGGATGGCCCCGGCTTATGGGGCATGGGCGTGACGCTGCTGGCCAATGGCGCGCTCTACCTGGCGCTGCTGTTCGGCTGGTTCTACCTATGGACGGTGGCACCGAACTGGCAGATGCCGCAGCACATACCCTTCAACCACGGGTTGCTGCTGGCCAGCGCCGTGCTGCTGAGCCTGGCGACCTGGTGGCAGGCACGAGCAATCAAGCGCTTGCGCCGCGGCAATGATCAAGGCTTACGCGACCATCTGGCCCTGGTTGCCGGCATGGGCTTGGGCCAATCCGGCCTGCTGCTCTGGGCGCTGCTCAGCGGTGATCTGGCACCTCGCGCAACCGCCCATGACGCAGTGATTGTGGTGCTGTTGATTTATAGCCTGTTGCACTGCGCCCTGGCGGCCATTCTCAGCGCCCTGCAGGCCCTGCGCGTGCACTGCGGTTATGTCGGTGCTCATGCCCCCTACGAGCCGCTGGTGGTCAGTCAACTTTGGTACTACAACTGCGGCGTGCTGTGGAGCAGCTACTTCGCCCTGGTACTGTTTCCGACGACCTGGGGAGGTAGCGGATGAAAGGCCTGCGTTCGCCCTACCACCCCGGCCATATCGCACTCGGCCTGGTGCTCTGGAGTCTGTGGTTCGTCGCTATTTACGGCGGCCTGTCGGTGGCATGCGAGCTTGCGCCACCCGAACCCGAGCAAGGCCCATGGAACTGGCTTAATGCCCTGCTCGGCGTTAGCGCTCTGCTTACTGCCGCGGCGCTTGCGGCGCTGGCCGTCTGGTGTTGGCGCGCCGGCAAACTTAGGCACCCGCCAGGCCACCAGCGCTTCGTCGCCTTGCTTGCCGCCAGCACTTACGGGGTGGCTACCGTGGCCACCCTGGTTATCGCCTTGCCCATTCTGAGCCTGCCGCCATGCGTGTAATAGCCATCCTCTGCCTGTTGCTAGCGATGCCAGCAGCGCAGGCCCACGGCCTGCTGGATCACTCACTAAATCTGCGCGTGCCGCTGCTTCTCAGCGCCCTGTTTCTGGCTACAGCCTGGGTGCTTTACGGCTTTGGCGCGCAACGGGTACGGCCTCATGGTTTGGAAGCGCTGTGGCTGCACCTGGC
Organism: Pseudomonas sp. EA_35y_Pfl2_R111; assembly: GCF_963970955.1. NCBI lineage: Bacteria > Pseudomonadati > Pseudomonadota > Gammaproteobacteria > Pseudomonadales > Pseudomonadaceae > Pseudomonas > Pseudomonas sp. EA_35y_Pfl2_R111. The sequence continues at coordinate 216,931 of NZ_CAXAOM010000002.1, forward strand.
GATGCTGATCGCGGTGCTGGCGGTATTTGGCCCGCTGGACGACTGGGCCGAAACCAGCACCAGCTGGCATATGTTCCAGCACATGCTGTTTATGCTGGTAATCGCCCCGCTCTGGGCGCTGGCCCGGCCCTTGCCGCAATGGCGCGCGGTCTGTGGGCCACTGTTGCAGCCGCTGTGGCGTAGCCTATTGCGCAGCGGTCGTTATCCCGTGCCGCTGGCCATGCTGCATGGCGCACTGATCTGGATCTGGCATACGCCCAGCCTGTATATCCTGGCGTTGGAGAATCTCTGGTGGCATATGCTCGAACACGCCAGCTTCCTGTTCAGCGCCTGGCTGTTCTGGTGGTCCTGCCTGCGCGCGCCGCCGCGACAGGTGCCGCAAGCGCTACTGGCGATACTGCTGACGCTGATGCACACCGGTCTACTCGGCGCCCTGCTGACATTCGGCACGAGTTCCTTCTATGGGCCCGAGCGTGACGTGGCCGATCAGCAACTGGCGGGGCTGTTGATGTGGGTACCTGGTGGCCTGGTCTACCTCGCCGCCGCAGGCTGGATCACCTGGCGTTGGTTGGCACGTAGCTGGCGACATCAGCAAGGCGCAGGTGCAGCGAGAGATTCGGGTTGAAGCCCTGCGTCGAGGATAAGTCGCACGAAGAAAATGGCCGGCGATTATGTCGGCATGCCACCACAGCATTCGACGTTCTCGCAGCGCTTTAGCCGCGCTCGGCAGCCGGCGTAGAGGTGAGTTCGAAGGGGCTGTTGCTGCGCCGCTGGTTACGGTCTTCCCGTGGTGTGGCACCGAAGAAGTTGCGGTAGGCGCTGGAGAAATGCGGCCCGGAGGAGAAGCCGCAGGACAGGCCGATCTGAATGATCGATTTGCTGGTTTGCATCAGCAGCTGGCGCGCTTTGTTCAGGCGTAGTTCCAGGTAGTACTGACTGGGAACGCGGTTGAGGTATTGCTTGAAGATGCGCTCCAGCTGACGGCGTGACACGCACACGTGTTGGGCAATTTCGTCGGTGGTCAACGGCTCTTCGATATTGGCTTCCATCAGCAACACGGCTTGGGTCAGCTTGGGGTGGCTGGAGCCCAGACGGTTCTGCAACGGAATGCGCTGACGTTCGCCACCTTCGCGAATGCGTTCGACCACCAACTCTTCCGACACCGCACCGGCCAGCTCCGCGCCATGATCGCGAGCGAGCAAGGCTAGCAGCAAGTCCATGACGGCCATGCCGCCACACGCGCTCAGGCGATCACGATCCCAGTCGAACAGATGGCTGGTGGCAATTACCTTGGGGAAGCGCTCGCTAAAGTCGTCCTGCCAGCGCCAGTGCACCGAAGCGCGGTAGCCATCGAGCAGGCCCAGTTGGGCCAACGGATAAACCCCAGCGGCAATTGCACCGATCACGCAGCCGCCTCGCACCAGTTGCTTGAGCGCGCCGGAGAGCGCTGCGGGCATCGGCCCTGGCGGCTCGTCGGCAAGCAGAAAAAGCTTCTGGCAGCCTTCCAGTTTGCCCACCCAGGACTCCCCCGGCAGCCGCCATGCGCCTTCCAGCGGTGCTTCGGCCTGCAAAAAAACCAGCTCATAGACCACTTCAGGGTGGACGCGCTGGGCAACGCGCAGCGCTTCTTCCGCCAAAGCCAGGGTCAGGGGCTTGGTGTTGGGCCAAAGCAGGAAGCCAATTCGGTGGGCATTCATGGGGGGCAGTTTAGGCTCTGTTGGCGATTATGGGCATAGCGCGGGTGCGTGCAGATGTTGCCGCTGGTTACTTGAGACTGCCAGAGAGGAACTGCTGCAAACGTTCGGATTGCGGGTTGGCCAACACTTCTTTCGGGCAGCCGCGTTCTTCCACCACACCTTTGTGAAGGAACACCAACTGGTTGGAAACCTCACGGGCAAAGCCCATTTCGTGGGTCACCACCACCATGGTGCGGCCTTCCTGCGCCAGGTCCTGCATGACTTTCAGCACTTCACCAACCAGCTCCGGGTCCAGCGCAGAGGTCGGCTCGTCGAACAGCATCACCTCAGGCTCCATAGCCAGGGCGCGGGCAATCGCTACACGCTGCTGCTCACCACCGGACATATGCGCGGGGTAGGCATCTTTACGATGGGCCACGCCGACCTTGTTCAGGTAGTGCTCGGCCTTTTCCAAAGCGTCCTTCTTGCTCATGCCAAGCACATGCACGGGAGCTTCCATAACGTTTTCCAGGGCGCTCATGTGCGACCACAGGTTGAAGTGCTGAAACACCATGGACAGGCGCGAGCGCATGCGCTGCAGCTGTTTGGGATCAGCGGCTTTCAGGCCACCGTCCTTGTTGGCCACCAGCTTCAGCTCTTCGTTGTTGAGCAGAATCTTGCCGCCGTGCGGTTGCTCCAGCAGGTTGATGCAACGCAGGAAGGTACTCTTGCCCGAGCCGCTGGAGCCGATGATGCTGATCACATCGCCGGCCTTGGCCGCCAGTGACACGCCCTTCAATACTTCGTGGCTGCCGTAGCGCTTGTGCAGATCCTGAACTTCAAGTTTGTACATGGTTTCCACTCTCTTGAATCAGTCGCTGAGCAAGCGACCCTGGCGAATAGGGGTACGACCGGCCACTTTGGCCAGCCACAAACCGGGCTGAGCAAAACGCAACCGCTCGCGCGCATAGAGCACACCATCTGTAACGGCACAGACAGTTGTGTGGCGATCATCCAGAGGATCGATCACTTCAAACAAAGGATCACCGGCCAAAACCTGCGCCCCCACCGGTTGCAGAAAACTCACCACCCCGGCATGCGGGGCATAGGCGTATTGCGCACCATCAAACGGCGTGGCGTCGCAGCTTTCGGTAGGCGCTGACGGCCAGTCACCGGCAATCAGGCCCTGCTCGGCAAGGAACGCCAGAATGCTTTCAGCACTGGCTTCGGCCTCGGGTTTGCCGGTATCGGCCATGCCGCCCAACTCGACTGTTACTGCCAGACAGGCCAGAGGCACAGCGGCCTGGGGAAAATGCCGGGCCAGATGCACCCAGGGCAAGGCGCAGGCTTCATCGAAAGAACTGCCGCCGGAATCCTCGACAGTGAGCGCCGCACCGGCCTGCAGGCGTGCGGCCAACGAGCGCAATTGCGGCCATTGCTGCGGCAGCAGGTACAGATGCACCGCTGCATCAAAATCACAGTGCAGGTCGAGCACCACATCGGCATCGCAGGCATGTTTGAGCAGCAGGCGCTGCATGCCTTGCAACTCCGAACCGGCTGGCGGCAAGGCCTCTAGCGCGGCCTGCATGGCGGCGCGAATCAGCCGCACATTGCTCGGGCCGTCACTGCCCAGGCAGCCTTCCAGCGCGGGGGCGATAGCAGCAGCCAGGTCAAAGAAATCACGGTTGAAGTTCTTGCCGCTGCCCATCTCAAAACGGCCCTGATGGGTCGCCTGGAACATCTGCCCCAGACCAATGGGGTTGGCTACCGGCACCAGCTCGATCACCCCAGTCAGGCGCCCCTGGGCTTCCAGCTGACGCAGACGGCGCTTGAGCTCCACCGCCACGCGCATCCCAGGCAGCTCATCGGCATGCAGCGAGGCCTGGATATACGCCTTGCACGGGCCATGGCCGAAACGGAACACGCTCAAGTGGCGTTCGGTTCCGGGGCAACCCCAGGGCAGTGGATGATCAATACGCTGCATGCTCTGTTCCTCAGGCCTTGCGCGGGGCCAGGTAGGCCAGCCAGCGGCGTTCAGCCAGCTTGAACAGGCGTACGAGGATAAAGGTCAGGCACAGGTAGAACAGGCCGGCAGTGATAAACGCTTCGAACGGCAGGTAATACTGCGAGCTGACAGTACGCGCCGCGCCGGTGATATCGATCAAGGTAACGATCGAGGCAAGCGAGGTGGTGTGCAGCATCATGATCACTTCGTTGCTGTACTGCGGCAGTGCGCGGCGCAGGGCCGATGGCAGTAGGATGCGGCGATACAGCTTGAAGCGCGACATGCCCATGGCCTTGGCTGCTTCGATCTCGCCATGCGGCGTAGCCTTGAGGCTGCCGGCGAGAATCTCCGCGCTGTAGGCGCTGGTGTTGATGGCAAACGCCAGGCAGGCGCAGAAGGTTGCACTGGAGAAATATGGCCACAGCGCACTCTCACGTACCGCCTCGAACTGGGCCAGGCCGTAATAAATGAGAAACAGCTGCACCAGCATCGGCGTGCCGCGAATCACATAGGTGTAAAGCCAGGCCGGGAAGTTGACCAGAGCCGACTTCGAGACGCGCATCAAACCCAGAGGGATGGCCAGCGCCAGGCCGCATGCCAAGGAAATCAGCAGAATTTTCAGGGTGACCATTACACCGCCAAAATACAGCGGCAGGTTTTGCAGAATTACGTTGTAGTCAAAAATCATCGCTGCGCTCCCCGCTTACAGATCAGCGGCTTTGATGCCGACCGAGTAACGTTTTTCCAGGTAACGCAAAGCCAGCAGCGACACGCTGGTCAGCACCAGATACAGGGCCGCAACGGCCAGGTAGAAGGTGAACGGCTCGCGGGTGGCATCGGCAGCACTTTTCGCCTTGAACATCATGTCCTGCAGACCAACCACGGAAATCAGCGCGGTGGCCTTGGTCAACACCAACCAGTTGTTGGTGAAACCAGGAATGGCGAAGCGAATCATCTGCGGCACCAGAATGCGGAAGAACACCTGCATGCCACTCATGCCGTAAGCCGCACCGGCTTCGGCCTGACCTTTGGGGATGGCCATAAAGGCCCCACGGAAGGTCTCCGACAGGTAAGCACCAAAGATAAAGCCCATGGTGAACACGCCGGCAATAAAGGGGTTGATATCGATGTAGTCGTCATAGCCGAGCATCGGCGCAAGACGGTTAACTATGTCCTGACCGCCGTAGAAGATCAGCAGGATCAGCACTAAGTCGGGAATCCCGCGGATTACCGTGGCGTAGGTTTCACCCAGCAGCGCTAGCCACTTGATTGGTGACAGGCGAAACGCCGCACCCAGCAAACCCAACACGATGGCCACTGCCATCGACGTCAGCGCCAGAATCAGGGTGAGCCAGGCACCCTCTAGAATGGTCGAGCCGTAGCCGTTGAGCATGCTCTGCTTACCTCATGCAAACGCCGGGCGGCGCCTGGGAGTACAACGGGAAAGTGGCGCAAGCTTCAGGTTATAGCCAGCTTGCGCCACTTTCAGTGAAAGCGACTGAACGAACTCAATCAGTCGCCGTAGACGTTGAAGTCGAAGTACTTGTCCTGCAGTTCCTTGTACTTGCCGTTGGCGCGAATGGCATCAATGGCGTTGCTGATCTTGTCCGCCAGTTCCTTGTCGCCCTTGCGCACGGCGATACCAGCGCCATGGCCGTAGTACTTCTCTTGGGTGAAGTCCGGGCCTACCAGGGCGAAGTCTTTGCCGGCGTCAGTCTTGAGGAAGCCTTCGTCAATATTGACCACGTCGGCGAGGGTGGCGTCGATACGGCCGGACGCGAGATCAAGGAAGGCTTCGTTCTGCGAGCTGTAACGCACGACTTCAACGCCTGCTGGCTCGAACTCATCGCTGGCATGACGATCGTAGATCGACGATCGCTGCACACCGACTTTCTTGCCCTTGAGATCAACCAGCGGATCGTTGATCACGGTGCCGGCCTTCATCGCCAGCTTGCCAGGGGTGTGGTAGTACTTCTTGGAAAAGTCGACCGACTTCAAGCGGTCTTCGGTGATGCTCATGGAGGAGAGTACGGCGTCGAATTTGCGTACTTTCAGGGCTGGGATCAGGCCGTCGAATTCCTGCTCGATCCATTTGCATTCCACTTTCATCTCTTCGCACAGAGCGACGCCGATGTCGTAGTCAAAACCGCTGATGGCACCTTCGGGGGTTTTGAAGGCGAACGGCGGGTAAGCCGCTTCGATACCGATACGCAGAGGCTTGGCCTCTTCAGCCATGGCCAGCGGCGACAGCATGGACAGCGCCAGTGCGCCGAGAAGTGCAATCTTCTTCATTTTGTGACTCCTTCGAATGGGAATGGCATCGGTTGGCAGAGATTGTTCGGGTATGCATCCAGCCTTGCATGAATTGTAGTGAGTCGCCGCCAAGCTGCGCGCTGCGCAGACGCCGGACGGCCCCAGCCGGGTGAGCGGCATTCTAGCGACAGCTCGAAAGTCGATATTTCTTCAATGCGACAAGTAATTACAAAAGGCCCGGACGGGTATAGCGAGGATATTGACAGCCCCTGGGTTTTATGCAGAGACAGAAAAGACAGTTAACCATTGGTTAAAGCAATTAACGCGCCCAGTTTTAATAAGACCTTTATTTTCGCGGTCTGGTGGCACTTTTTATTTCTACATCCGCATCGAGCGATGCTTCATCTTGGCGCGAAACGTTCCCGCACACCCCACAAAAGTGCGCGTTGTTACGCCTAAGTGACAAGCCAATACCCAGATGAAAATCGATAATGCCGTACAAAGCACAACGCCCTGCCCGGCTTATGGCCGAAACAGGGCGTTGCTTACAGGCGCTGCAACCGAAGTCAGGCAGCCTGCATCTCGCGGTGAGTGTCGATAAGGTGCTGCACCACGCCAGGATCGGCCAGCGTAGAGATATCGCCGAGTGCATCGTATTCGGCGGTTGCGATCTTGCGCAGGATGCGGCGCATGATCTTGCCCGAGCGGGTTTTCGGCAGGCCAGGAGCCCACTGAATCACGTCCGGTGAGGCAATCGGACCGATTTCCTTGCGCACCCAGTTCTTCAACTCCTGGCGCAACTGCTCGGAAGGCTCTTCGCCGCCATTCAGGGTAACGTAGACATAGATGCCCTGCCCTTTGATGTCGTGCGGCACGCCAACCACTGCGGCCTCGGCGACTTTCGGGTGAGCAACCATGGCGCTTTCAATCTCGGCGGTGCCCATGCGGTGGCCCGACACGTTCAACACATCGTCGACGCGACCAGTGATCCAGTAGTAACCGTCCTCGTCGCGGCGTGCGCCGTCACCGGTGAAGTACATGCCCTTGAAGGTCTTGAAGTAGGTGTCGACGAAACGGTCGTGGTCGCCGTACAGCGTCCGCGCCTGACCCGGCCAGGAATCGATGATTACCAGGTTGCCTTCGGCAGCGCCCTCGACCAGGTTGCCGAGGTTATCCACCAACGCTGGCTGCACGCCGAAGAACGGACGGGTCGCCGAACCCGGTTTGAGCGCCGTGGCGCCCGGCAGTGGGCTAATCAGGATGCCGCCGGTTTCGGTCTGCCACCAAGTATCGACAATCGGGCAGCGCTCTTGGCCGACGGTTTTGTAGTACCAGTTCCAGGCTTCCGGATTGATCGGCTCACCCACCGAGCCGAGCAGGCGCAGGCTGGAGCCGTCGGCCCCGGCAACCGCCGCATCGCCCTGAGCCATCATGGCGCGGATCGCCGTCGGTGCGGTGTAGAGGATATTGACCTTGTGCTTGTCGATGATCTTCGACACCCGGGTGATATCCGGATAGTTCGGGATGCCCTCGAACAGCAGCGTGGTCGCGCCATTGGCCAGCGGACCGTAGACGATATAGCTGTGGCCGGTGACCCAGCCGACGTCGGCGGTGCACCAGTAGATATCGCCCGGCTTGTAGTCGAAAACCCGCTCATGGGTCAGCGCCGCATAAAGCAGGTAGCCGGCAGTGGTGTGCTGCACGCCTTTCGGCTTACCGGTGGAGCCGGAGGTGTAGAGGATAAACAGCGCTTCCTCGGCGCCCATTTCCTTCGGCGCGCAATGACTGGAAGCCACGGCCATCAGGTCTTCGTACCAGATGTCGCGATGCTGGTTCCACTTGATCGGGCTACCGGTGCGCTTGCAGACGATGACCTTCTGGATGCTCGCGGTTTCCGGGTTGGTCAGCGCATCGTCGACGTTGGCTTTCAACGGGGTTTTCTTGCCACCGCGCAGGCCTTCATCGGCGGTGATCACCACCTTGGATTGGCAATCGATAATGCGCCCTGCCAGGGCTTCCGGGGAGAAGCCGCCGAACACTACCGAGTGAATCGCGCCGATACGGGTGCAGGCCAGCATCGCCACCACCGCCTGCGGAATCATCGGCATGTAGATGGTCACTACATCACCACGGTGCACGTCCTGGCCACGCAGGGCGTTGGCAAACTTGCAGACTTGTTCGTGCAGCTGGCGGTAGGTGATCTCCTCGTGCTCGGACGGGTCATCGCCTTCCCAGATAATCGCCACCTGATCGCCACGCTCTTCCAGGTGACGGTCCAGACAGTTGTAGGAAACGTTGAGGGTGCCATCGGCAAACCACTTGATATCGACGTGGTGATCGTCGAAGGAGGTCTGCTTGACCTTGGTGAACGGCTTGATCCAGTCCAGGCGCTGAGCCTGCTCACGCCAGAAACCGTCAGGGTTGATCACCGACTGCTGGTACATGGCTTTATAGGTGGCCTCATCAGTCAGCGACTGGGCCGCCACCTCCGGGCGCACGGGATACAGGGACGCAGCACTCATCAGAAACACCTCGGTGGGTAGTTGTTGTTCTATGGTGCATTTTGTAACCACGACCCCACCTTTGAGCCATTCGACCATGGTCTTAACGCTCTACGACCTTGGTTGCAGACGTTTTTTCAGGGCAAAAAAAAGCGGTCATCTGACCGCCTACCCAAATCATTCCGGGACAGGAATGGAGAAACGCTTGCATCCAAACCACGCAGGATTGAACGCCGCCATTTTCGTCCAGCACAGCGCGCCGGGCTATTGCACCTTGGTCGTAGGTTGCGGCGCACTCGCCTCTCTAGCCCTTAAATCAACAAACCAGGGTTCCAATCGCCGCCCGAAGGCAACTTCAGCGCTAAACAGTTTCTGATAACTCAGGTAATCGATGTCGGACTGCTCGCCCTGCTGCGGCAGGCTGTCAAAGGTCGCATGCCAGCGCTGCGGCAGATTGAGACTGTGTAATCCCGGGGTGTCGGCTGAGCCGCCGAGCTGCCAGGTCCAGCGCTGGTCATCCGGGCGCGGGTCATCGCCCTCGCCCGTCCAATCAATCGCCACACTGCTCGCCTGCGCTTCGATAATGCTGCGCACAATGGCGTAACGCGTACGGTCGGGATAACGCGTGCGTAAGGCCTGCTGATCCAGCCCAACATCCACCGCCAGCAGCCGACTGGCACGTCGTTGCTCGTAGTCCAGCGCATTAGCGGCATGCTGAGCCGCCTCACGCAGCTCCTGACTATCCGGTACAGCCTTATACAAACGCAGCGCCTCGGCATGAGCGTCGCGCAACATGGACACCTCGCGCTGATAGGCCGGGCCGTCGAGCTCCAACACCAGCAGCGCATCACGGTCCAGCTGGCGGCGATAGCTCCGCACCGTTTGCTCATTTAACTCAGTGGGCACATGGAAGCCCAACTCCGCCATTTTCTCGGCACTGATCGACAGATAGTAGTGATCATCGTCCGCCTGGCTCGGCCAGCGGTAATCCAGGCGCAGCGCCAGGCTGCTGTTGTCCTTTTGCCAATAGGCATAGGTCGCGGCCAGCTCGCGCTCGGACAGTTGCAGGCGGCTTTCCTCAGGCGACTGGCGATTCCAGGCCACACCTGCCAGGACGATGGCATTGACCAGGCCAATCAGCGCCAGGCCGGCGATCAGGTAACGCGGACGAGTGCCGTTCATTGCGCACCTCCGAGCAAGCCATGGCGGCTACGCAGGCGGCGCAGCACCAGCAGAATCAGCACCGCACTCAAGCCCAACACCAGGAAGAACAGGTACTTGGGCATGCTCTCCCACCACCAGTCGAAGAGCTTGGTGTAGAGGAAAATCACAAAGAAACTCAGTCCGGTGTTCACCACATCCGTCCATTCGCGGCGCACACCCAGCCAGATCACCAGGGCCGCGAGGATAAAGCCGCCAATCTGGTAGGCGTTCTCAATGTATTCGGCCGAGTAATCGAAGTAACTGCCGGCGCCCCAATGCGACAACACCAGTACCGGCACAAATACTCCGAGCAGGCCAAATACCCGATAGATCACGGCAAAACCGTCAAAACGGCGCTGATCAATCAGCAGCGGCACGACGAAAATCAGCAGCGCCGGCAGGATAAAGTTCTCCGGCCGCTGGGCGAAACCCAGCCAGTAGATGCCATCCCAGCTGCCGATCCGTGCCGCAGCAAAGGCCAGCAAACAACTCAGCCCGGCCGCCAGCAACAGGCGCGCCCCGCAGGCGTAGGCCAGCAACAGCGCGTAGAGCGCCCAGGGCAGCAAAGCGTTGTTCGACGGGGTGATATTGAAGATCTGCCCGAGCATGACGATGTTCAGCATAAAACAGGTAAAGGCCACCAACGCCGCCAGCTTGCTGAAGTAACCCGAGCTATCGAGGCGCTGCACCCACAACGTCAAGCCGAACGAGGCGATGCTCGCTGCCAGCAGGATCGCCACTTGGCTCTGCGTGCCGAACAGCCCCCAGAACTGGTAGAACAGAAAGAACACACTGGCCGCCAACGCCAGCGCGCCGAGAAACGAGGCAATGCGCATGCCCAGCGAGAGCTGCCGGGCCTGAATATCGTGATCGATATCGAAGGCCGCCAGATAGCTGTTGAGCAATTGCTGCTGGTAGCCATGCAGACTGGCGCGCTGACTATCGCTCAGGTTCAACACCTGCTCGGCCTCAAGGCGCGCCAATTCACGGTTGAAAACACCGATATCATCGGCACGTTGCTGAGCATCACTGCGGTTTAACTTGGGCATGGCAATCCTTGCTGCAGGTCCATCAATCATGGGGCGTACTCAGCACACTCTAACGCTAAAATTTCGGCGATGGGCTGACCCAGTAGAGGGTTCGTAACTGCGAACAGCCCTTGCAGCTAAGACCCCCTACTCCTTACCCAAACCATGCTGACGCAATTTATTGGCGATGGTGGTGTGCGACACCCCTAAACGCTTGCCCAATTGCCGACTGCTCGGGTGGTCGTGGAACAGGCGCTCCAGCACGGCTTTTTCGAAGCGGCCGAGAATGTCGTCCAAGCCACCTTCTACAGAGAACTCACCCAATGGCTGCGGCGCACCGTAGTCCGGTAGACGGATATGTTCACCCTTGACCACACCGCCATCGCACAGCGAAACGGCCTGGAACAGCACGTTCTCCAGTTGACGCACGTTGCCTGGCCAGTGGTAGTGGCCCAGTTTATCCAGCACCTGCGGCGCCAGCTTGGGCAGTGGGCAGCCAATCTGCCGGCTGGCCTGGTCAAGAAAATGCTCCACCAGCGGCGGCAAACCATCCAGGCATTCGCGCAGTGGCGGGATATGCAGGCTGAGCACGTTGAGGCGGTGATAGAGATCTTGGCGGAACTCACCCTTGGCACACAGCTCGGACAGATCGACCTGAGTAGCGCAGATCACCCGTACGTCCAGATACACCTCCTCATCACTGCCGACCCGGCGGAAGCAACCGTCCTGCAGAAAGCGCAGCAGCTTGGCCTGCAGGCGCGGGCTCATTTCACCCACGCCATCGAGAAACAGCGTGCCTCCAGCGGTCAGCTCCAGCAGGCCAAGCTTGCCTTCCGGGCGTGCGCCTTCGAAGGCCCCGGGGCCGTACCCGAACAGCTCGGTTTCGGCCATGGATTCCGGCAAGCCGGCGCAGTTCAGCGCCATAAACGGCGACTGCCCGCGCGGGCTGGCCAGGTGGCAGGCGCGGGCTAGCAGTTCCTTACCGGTGCCGGTTTCGCCCTCGATCAGCAATGGCGCATCCAGCGGCGCCATACGCCGCGCTTCGCGCACCACGGCGGCCATCACCTTGGAGCTCTGAAAGATTGAATCGAAACCGCGCAGCTCTTGTTTGCGCACGTTGTAAATGCGCTCACCTACACGGTCCGCGCGGTGCAAGGTCAACACCGCGCCGGCCATGGCATCACTCTCTTCATGCTCGGTCTGCAGCGGCGCGATATCGGCGAGAAACACATCGCCCTTCACTTTCACCCGCAGGCCGTTGATCCGCGACTTGTTGGCGCGCACCAGCTCCGGCAGGTCGAAGTCCTCGGCATAACGCGACAGCGGTATACCCGGTACTTCATCCACACGCACGCCGAGCAGCTGCGCGGCGCTGCGGTTGGCGGCAACGATTGAGCCGCCCATATCGATCGACAACACCGGAAAATCCAGCGCACCGAGCAGCGCATTCAATTCCAGATGGCGACGCTCACTGGGCATCAGACCGACGCGCTTAACCCCGAACACCCCGGAAATCGCCTCGAACTTGGGCCGTAACGACTGGAACTGCAGGTTGATCAGATTCGGGCAGTGCAGGTAGATGGCATTGCCCTGCTCGCCGCCGACTTCGCCACGGGCGACGTTGATGCCGTATTCGACCAGCAGGTTGAGGATGTCGCGCAGGATGCCAATTCGGTTCTGGCAGTGGACTTTGATACGCATGGCAGGGCTCTGATCAGGCTTCTTATAGATCGCACGGCGTATGAATCGACGCTGGCGACAGATTATTCGTCAAGAATATGTGACAGGTTAGCGCGGCAGCAAGACGATAGTTCGCCACACCGCCGAACACGTAACCAATTCTTTACGAAATAGCTGCCCTTTCCTCCTCTATCAGGCTCAGCCATGGGCTGCATAACTGCATGAGCTGGCGTATTTCTGAGTCCAATAAAACAACAAAGCCCCAGCAGGAGGCAGTGATGAAGAGCACGCAATACTTGGCGCGCGAACCAGATGACAGTGGCTTTATCCATTACCCGGAGGTTGAGCATCAGGTGTGGAATACCCTGATCACTCGCCAACTCAAGGTGATCGAGGGCCGCGCCTGCCAGGAATACCTGGACGGTATCGAACAGCTTGGCCTGCCCCATGAGCGTATTCCGCAACTTGGTGAGATCAACCGGGTCCTCGAAACCACTACCGGTTGGCGCGTAGCGCGGGTGCCGGCGCTGATTCCGTTTCAGACCTTCTTCGAGCTGCTGGCCAGCAAGCAGTTTCCGGTGGCGACTTTTATTCGCACGCCTGAGGAACTGGACTACCTGCAGGAGCCGGACATCTTCCACGAGATCTTTGGCCACTGCCCGCTGCTGACCAACCCCTGGTTCGCTGAATTCACCCACACCTACGGCAAGCTCGGCCTAGCCGCGAGCAAGGAAGAGCGCGTGTATCTGGCGCGCCTGTACTGGCTGACCATCGAGTTCGGCCTGCTCGACACCAGCCAGGGGCAGCGCATCTACGGCGGCGGTATTCTTTCCTCGCCGAAAGAAACCCTCTACTGCCTGTCCGATGAGCCGCAGCGCTTGGCTTTCGACCCAATTGAAGCGATGCGTACGCCTTACCGTATCGACATCCTGCAGCCGCTGTACTTTGTCCTACCTGAACTCAAGCGCCTGTTCGAGCTGGCTCATGAAGACATCATGGCCATGGTTCAGCAAGCTATGCGTCTAGGCCTGCATGCACCGAAGTTTCCGCCGAAAGCGGCCTAAGCGGGACATCCCGCCAGGCGCGTCCAGCACTGACTCAGACGGTGGGCAAGCTGCGCACGTCCACCCTACAAAATCTTATATTCAGGAGCCTCCCCATGTCCCTTGCCCAAGCCCAATGCGAAGCCTGCCGCGCCGATGCACCAAAAGTCAGCGATGAGGAGCTGGCCGAACTGATCCGTGAGATTCCGGACTGGAATATCGAAGTGCGTGGCGACCATATGGAGTTGGAGCGGGTTTACCTGTTCAAGAATTTCCGCCACGCCCTGGCCTTTACCAACGCCGTAGGCGCCATTGCCGAGGAAGTAGGCCACCATCCAGCGTTGCTCACCGAATGGGGCAAAGTCACCGTGACCTGGTGGAGCCATGAGATGCGCGGTCTGCACCGCAATGACTTCATCATGGCCGCACGCACCGATGTTCTGGCCACCAACGCCGAGGGCCGCAAGTGAGCCATTTCCACAGCATCACGCGAGTGCCGGGCGACCCGATTCTCGGCCTGATGGATGCCTACCGCGCCGACCGTAATCCGGCCAAGCTCGACCTCGGCGTCGGTGTGTTCAAAGACGCTCAGGGCCTGACCCCAATTCCACGCGCGGTAAAGCTGGCCGAACAGCAATTGGTGGAAAACGAAACGACCAAGAGCTATATCGGCGGCCATGGCGACCCGCTATTCGGCAGCTTGCTCAGGCAGCTTGTGCTGGGTGCGGACAGCCCGTTGTTGGCTGAGCGCGCGGGTGCTACCCAGACGCCCGGCGGCACCGGGGCATTGCGCTTGTGCGCAGATTTTATTGCCCATTGCCTGCCCGGTCGCGGTGTCTGGCTGAGTGATCCGACCTGGCCAATTCACGAAAGCATCTTTGCTGCCGCTGGCCTACGCGTCGGCCATTACCCCTATGTCGGCGCGGACAACCAGCTGAATGTCGAGGCGATGATTGCCGCCCTAACCCACATGCCCAAGGGTGATGTGGTGCTGCTGCACGCCTGCTGCCACAACCCCACCGGCTTCGACCTCACCGCGCGTGACTGGAAGCGTGTACTGGAGGTGGTTAAAGCACGCGAACTGCTGCCACTGATCGACTTCGCTTACCAAGGTTTCGGCGATGGCTTGGAGCAGGACGCCTTTGCCGTGCGCCTGTTTGCCAGTGAGTTGCCTGAGCTACTGATCACCAGCTCCTGCTCGAAGAATTTTGGCCTGTACCGCGAACGCACCGGCGCGCTGATCGTCTGCGCTGAGACTGCGGAGAAACTACTGGATGTACGCAGCCAGTTGGCCTTTATGGCGCGCAATCTGTGGTCCACTCCGCCAGCCCACGGCGCGGCAGTGGTCGCTAGCATCCTCGCGGACAGTGAACTGCACAGCCTCTGGGTCGACGAACTGGACACCATGCGCCAGCGTGTCGCCAGCCTGCGCACAGGCCTGGTCGAAGCCCTGCAACCATACGGCCTGAGTGAACGTTTTGCGCATGTAGCGGTGCAGCGCGGCATGTTCTCCTACACCGGCCTCAGCCCAATTCAGGTGCAACGCCTGCGCGATGAGTTCAGTGTCTACATGGTCGGCTCAGGCCGGGCCAATATGGCCGGACTCGACGCCGAGCGCCTAGACCAACTGGCCAGCGCGATTTCGCGCGTTTGCAGCGACTGACGCATACCTGAGCCCCGTTGCGGCTGCGTCGGGGCTCAGGTAGCGGCATGCGCCATCAAGCTTGCTATAGTCGCCGCACGCCCATCGTACCGAGATGCCCGTGCCCCGCTCATTGAACGCCACCTTCCGCCTGTACCAGCGCATCTTGCATAGCCTGGCCCTCTATCCGACGCTGATTGCTGCAGGCTTCGTCCTCTTGTGCCTGCTGAGCATGAGCATCGAATATCAGCCATGGCTGATGTCGCTCAAAGACAAGATTGATGTCGGCCTGGTGCGCAATGCCGACAATGCCCGCTTGATACTCGGAGCACTGGTCGGCGGCATCCTATCGTTGATGGTGTTCAGCTTCTCCATGGTCATGGTGGTGCTCAACAATGCCGCAGCTGCGCTGTCACCGCGCGTAGTGCCTGGCCTGATAAGCGAGAGGAGCCATCAGAAAACCCTGGGGTTCTACCTCGGCACCATCCTCTTTTCGCTGCTGCTGATCACCACGATTGAACTGGACAACTCAACCCATGTACCCAGCCTCGGGGTATTGATGGCATTGGTGATGGGCGTCGCCTGCCTCGGCCTGTTTGTGCATTTCATTCACTCGATTTCTCGCTCGATTCAGGTGGAGTACATTCTCAACAACCTGTACCACACCACCCTGGCCAAACTCGCCTCACGCGAAAACAAGCTGGCCACAGTCGACAACCTGCCCAGCTGGCCAGATGACCAAAACTGGCAGGAAGTCTGCGCCCAGCGCAACGGCTATTTCAAAGAGCTTAACGTCAGTACGATCAACAGAATCTTGTGCAAGCACGACCTGCGCATGACCGTGATGATCCACCGCGGATTCTTTGTGATGAGCGGCCGACCGCTATTCAAACTCGACCGCGAGGTTGATTCGAATATCACCGATGCGCTGCTCGACTGCTTCGATTTCTTTCTCGAAGAATACGCCCATACCCACTACCTATTTGGCTGCACACAGATGTCGGAAATAGCCGTCAAGGCGCTCAGCCCCGGCATCAACGACCCCGGCACGGCGATTACTGCCATCGACCTGCTCAGCGTACTGTTCAGCAAGCGCCTGGCTTTGCCGGACTTGGATGTCACCTTGGCAGACGATGGCCTGCCTCGCCTGCTGCATTACGAACTCTCGCTGGATGAGTTACTGCAACTGGTGTTTGGCCCCATTCGCCACTACGGTTGCAGCGATGTAAGTGTGCTGCTCTGTTTGCTGCAGGCCTTCAAGAACCTGCTCTACCAGCCGCTACGTGCAGCGCAGAAAACCGATTTGCTGCGGCATGTGCGCAGCGTGCAGGAAACTGCCGATCAGCACCTGAGCAACAGCCGTGATCGCCAAGCTATCAATCAGGTACTGGAACGGATCAACCAGACTGCTGCAACTCAGGAGCCTATCGCACTGATTGCCATAACGTGCGCGTAGAAAGGCACCAGGCATGCCTCGGCCGGTTTGTTAGAACTCTGGTCAGCAGCGCGGCAAAAAACTCGGTATTGGCGGCGAACAGTATTGGTGCAAGACGGCCTTTCCAGCGCCCCATGCGCCCGCACGGGCGATGCATGAAAAAATCAAAAAACCGTTTATCTATAAAAATAATCTTTTAAAAACAACAACTTAGCCAGAACTACGGTTAAGCATTGGCACCTTTCATGCTTGCACTCAGCGTCATAGTTCCCTAGGGTAGGTCGCCATGTGGTCCCTGATTGCCCCTATCAGCTCGTTGCTCGGTGGGGTTGCTTTACTCCTCCTCGGCAATGGCCTGCTCAACACCTTACTGACTCTGCGTGGCGTGGCCGAAGGCTACTCCACTTCGATGCTCGGCCTAATTATGTCCGGGTACTTCGTCGGTTTTCTCCTTGGCACCTGGCTGGCGATTCCGCTGGTCCGCCGCGTTGGGCATATCCGTGCGTTTGCCTTTTGCGCTGCCCTTGCCGCCATCACCGCCTTGCTGCACGTGTTGATCATTGATCCCTGGGTCTGGCTGGGCCTGCGCGTGCTCTATGGTCTGGCGCTGGTCAGCCTGTATATGGTGATCGAGAGCTGGCTTAACGCGCAGGTCCCCAACGATAAACGTGGCCAGGTGTTTGCCGTGTATATGGCGGTCAATCTCGGCGCCCTGGCCGCCGCGCAACAGCTGCTCAACCTGGCGTCGCCGAGCGACTTCGTGCTGTTCGTCCTTGCCGCCATGCTGATCAGCGCGGCCTTGATGCCCATCACCCTGACCCGGCAAATCCAGCCGAACGTGCCGGACACCCTGCACACCAACCTGCGCCAGATCGCCAGCATCGCCCCGTTGGCGCTGGCTGCTGCAGGCCTATCCGGTCTGGCCCTCGGCGCGTTCTGGGGTATGGCCCCGGTATACGCAGCCCTGAACGGTTTCGACGCCACTGGCGTAGGTTTGCTGATGAGTAGCACGATTCTCGGCGGCGCCTTGCTGCAATGGCCGATTGGCATTTACTCGGACAAACACGACCGCCGTCTGGTGCTGTTCTGGGTCGTAGCCCTGGCAGTGTTGGTCGCCGTCCTGATGAGCCTGCTGCCGGCCGGTCGCCTGCTGCTCGGGCTGATGTTTATTTGGGGCGGTTTGGCCTTTGCCATCTACCCCATCGCCGTGGCGCAGTTGATCGACCAATTGCATAGCGATGAAATTCTCGCGGGTTCCAGCAGCCTGCTGATGGTCAATGGCATCGGTTCGGTGTGCGGCCCACTGCTGGCAGGGGTGCTGATGCAGCACCTCGGCGCCCAGGCACTGCCGCTGTATTTCGCCACCACTCTCGGCCTGCTTGCGGCGTACACGCTGTACCGCCTGCGCCATGTTAGCGACCTGGTCAGCGCGCCGGCCGGGCACTTTATGCCCATGCTGCGTACCAGTCACACGGTGCTCGAGCTGATGCCCGATGCGCCGCCA
Organism: Pseudomonas sp. EA_35y_Pfl2_R111; assembly: GCF_963970955.1. Classification (NCBI taxonomy): domain Bacteria; kingdom Pseudomonadati; phylum Pseudomonadota; class Gammaproteobacteria; order Pseudomonadales; family Pseudomonadaceae; genus Pseudomonas; species Pseudomonas sp. EA_35y_Pfl2_R111. Next base: position 234,901 of record NZ_CAXAOM010000002.1, read on the forward strand.
GCAGATTCCCCAGACTCAACTGAGGACCCGCTTAACCCGGCGCCGCAGACGCCTGGGTAAACCAAGAGGCGAACGCCATCTGGCGTAATCGTCCATAGCTCGTCGGCTTTTGTCGGCGCGTCACTGCACCCACTTAACTGGACAGGAAGACAGCGCATGTTACTTGCCACCGATCTCGATGGAACCTTTCTCGGCGGCGATCCCAAGGATCGCCTCAGCCTCTATCAAACCATCGCCGCCCACCCAGAAATCCGCCTGGCCTATGTCACCGGGCGCAGCCTGGAGTCGGTCTTGCCACTGCTGGCAGACCCGACTCTGCCACAACCGGACTTCATCATCTCCGACGTTGGTGCCAGCCTGGTGCACGGCGACACCCTGCAACCCATCCAGCCACTGCAAAGCACGGTTGACGCGCTTTGGCCCGGCGACAACCAGGTCGCCAGCGCCCTTGAACACTTTGCCCTGGAGCGTCAGGACGTACCACAGGTGCGCCGCTGTTCCTACTTCTGCAGCCCCGAGCAAGCCGCCAATCCAGAACTGCTGGCAGTCGCAGAAAGCCTGGGCTGCGACCTGCTCTATTCAGCCGAGCGCTACCTGGATTTCCTACCCAAGGGCGTCAACAAGGGCAGCAGCCTGCAGGCACTGATCGACTGGCTGGAGCTGGACAACGACCAAGTGCTGACCGCTGGTGACACCCTGAATGACCTCTCCATGCTTAGCGGCCAGTTCAAGGGCGTCTGCGTGGGCGCGTCCGAAGATGGACTGCTACAGGCCACCCGGCAGTATTCGCGGGTATTTCATGCCGAGCGCGCCGGTTGCGGCGGCATTCTTGAAGCCTTCGTGCACTTTGGCTTTCTCGGTAAACAGGGCATCGCCGCCGAAGGCAAGCAAGTCGCCGAGCCGGGCAAAGCCGATCTGGTGATGGTTTATCACCGCCTGCCCTATGAAGAATTTCGTGGCGCCGATGGCAAGCTGCAGCGCCGCCGCCCAACTTCACCCAACGGCATTATCCCGACCCTGCTGAGCTTTTTTGGCGATGGCCGTGCCGGCTCCTGGGTGGCCTGGGCTGAACATGACGAAAACAGCGGCGAAACCTTCGACAGCCACACCACCGTCGATGCCGAACGCTACCCGAAGCTGACTGCCGCACGGGTGGCGCTGAGTAAGGAAGAAGTCGACATCTTCTACAAGCGTTTCTCCAAAGAAGCCTTCTGGCCAACGCTGCACACCTTCTGGGAGCGCGCGCAGTTCCGTGAGGACGATTGGCAGGTGTTCCTCACCGTAAACCGCGCCTTTGCCGAACGCACCGCACTGGAAGCGGCTGAAGGGGCCACGGTGTGGCTGCATGATTACAACCTGTGGATGGTCCCCGGTTACCTGCGCGAGCTGCGCCCGGACCTGCGCATCGCCTTCTTCCACCACACCTACTTCCCCTCGGCAGATGTCTTCAACGTGCTGCCCTGGCGTCGGCAGATCATCGGCAGCCTGCTGCAGTGCGACTACATCGGCTTTCATATCCCCCGCCAGGTGGAAAACTTTGTCGATGCCGCGCGCGGCGTGATGCCGCTCCAAACCGTCAGCCGGCAGAACTGCGCACCACGCTTTATCACCTATGGCTGCGCCGTAGGCCTGGAACGCATGACCACCGCCGTGGACACCGGCACTCGTGTGGTCAAGCTCGGCGCCCACCCGGTAGGTCTGGATATCGAGCGGGTACGCAACGCCCTGGCTGCGCCAAAAATCAAAGAAATGATGGAGCGCCTGCGTGCCGAACTGAGTGGCGTCAGACTGATTCTATCGGTGGAACGCCTCGACTACACCAAAGGCATTCTGGAAAAGCTCAACGCCTACGAACGTCTGCTAGAAGAAAACCCGGAACTATTAGGCAAGGTCACCCTGGTTACCATCTGCGTACCGGCGGCCAAGGAAATGACCGTTTATGATGAGCTACAAGGGCAAATCGAGCAGGCCGTGGGGCGCATCAATGGCCGTTTCGCCCGCATCGGCTGGACGCCGCTGCAGTTCTTCTTTCGCAGCCTGCCGTTCGAGGAAGTCAGCGCCTGGTACGCCATGGCCGACGTGATGTGGATTACCCCGCTACGCGACGGCCTCAACCTGGTGGCCAAGGAGTTCGTTGCCGTCCAGGGACTGCTCGGCGGCAGTGGCGTATTGGTACTTTCAGAGTTCGCCGGGGCCGCAGCCGAGCTCAAAGGAGCCCTGCTAACCAACCCCCATGACCCCATGGATCTGGCACAAACCTGTTATGTGGCGCTAAACACACCCAAGGCCGAAGCTCAGGCGCGTCTGCGTGAACTGTTCGATATCGTCAGCTACAACGATATTCGCCGCTGGGGCGATGAATTCCTCACGGCCGTCAGCGCCCCTGAGGAACAACTGGACCGTGTTCTCGGGCTAGTTAGCTAGCGAGGGCAAGGCGTACGGAGGGTTACGTGGCGCATCTGCGCCACTAACCCGCCCTACAGAAGCGCCTCGTTTAGCCCATCTGCGCGTCAATGTCGCAGTTAATCATCCAGCCCACCCCAAAGCTGTCGGTGAACATGGCAAAGCGGGTCGCCCAAAAGGTCGATTGCAGCTCCATCTGCACCGAACCGCCAGCCGAAAGCGCTTTATACAGGCGCTCGGCCTCCGGTACGTTCTCCACCTGCAGAGAAACCGAACAGCCTTTGATGCCCTCATACGGCATGCCTGGGAAAGTGTCGGACGCCATCAGCAACTGATCACCCACGCTCAGGCAAACGTGCATCACGCGGTCGTGATACTCCTCCGGCACGTTGCCCGCTTCCGGGCTATCGCCCATACGCATCAATTCCAGTTCGCCGCCCAGGCAATCAGCGTAGAACTTGAAAGCAGCCTCACATTGGCCGTCAAAGGTTAAATAGGTATGGATCTTCATCTGCACTCTCCTTAGTACTCGTTTGTTCGTTTTGGGGTTTTATGATTCAAGCCGCGCGCGCAGGCGTTCTTCCTGCTCACGCAACTCGGGAGTGAACTCGTCGCCGAAATCCTCGGCCTCGAAAACCCGCCGGATCTCAATTTCGCTATCGCCAGGCATCGGATTCGGGCAACGCTTGACCCATTCAATACATTCAGCCAGCGACGCCACTTCCCATAGCCAAAAACCGGCGATCAGCTCCTTGGTCTCGATAAATGGCCCATCGGTAACGCTGCGCTGACTGCCAGAAAATTTTACCCGCGCGCCTTTGCTGCTCGGTTGCAGGCCTTCACCGGCGAGCATCACGCCCGCGTCAACCAGCTCCTCGTTGAAACGTCCCATCGCGGCCATCAGCTCTTCGCTGGGCATAATGCCGGCTTCAGAATCTGCCGTTGCCTTGACTATCACCATAAAACGCATCGCTTTCTCCTTGTTCGGCTCGGTAAACCGCACGCAGGGTGCGCTGTGCGCGCCCTACTGCAGACAACGAACCCCAGGTAGGGTTCTAAACCATAGTCGAGCGAGCGAGGGGCGAATCGACAGGCGTCGGAAAATTTTTCAGTTGAGGTGCAGCGCTACTTTCGCCGCGCAGGGCTAACGAGCACCGATCAGCTGATCGCTCCAGCAAGGCAGCTGAGTGGCCTTGATGGGGCCGCGGCGGGCCCCGACGTCAGTCCTGACGTTGGCGATTCAGGATGACCAACAATGGCTTTCTGCGCGGGCAGAAACGGAAGATGCCTGTCTGTTTGGGGGTATGTGCAATGAAGTACAGACGCTGTTTGAGATCTCGCGCACGCCGACATGATGCCCCGTCGCAAGTGACAACTTGATCGCGCAAGCAATTATCGAGCGGGGAGTTTCAACGCAAGGTTAAGCGAGATCAGGCCACGCGATAAACTGCGCCACGGCCGTCTAGCTCAGCCCAGCAACTGTAGGGCCTCGCTGCTGCATTGCTGAATACGCTGCCAGTCACCGTTACTGACCCACTCGCTGTCAAACATCCAGGTACCGCCGACACACATTACATTGTTTAGCGCCATATAGCGCTGGACATTGCCGGGGTTGATGCCGCCAGTGGGGCAGAATTTCGCGTCACCGAAGGGGCCACTCAGAGCCTTGAGCGCCGCGGTGCCGCCGCAAACTTCTGCGGGGAACAGCTTGAAACGGCGGTAGCCGAGGGCATACCCGAGCATGATGTCAGAGGCGCTGCCAGTACCGGGCAGCAACGGAACCTCGACCTCCAGGCCGGCCTTCAGCAACTCGGCGGTCGAACCCGGCGTGACGATAAATTGCGCGCCGGCCTCAAGCGCCGCATCGAGCATCTGTCGATCCAGCACCGTACCGGCACCCACGCACAATTCAGGGCGCTGCTCACGCAGCAGGCGAATGGCCGTGAGGCCATGAACCGAGCGCAGGGTGATTTCCAGCACAGTCAGACCACCAGCGGCCAGGGCATCGGCGAGCGGAAAAATATCCGCCTCGCGGGCGATGGTGATCACCGGCATGATTCGCGCCCGGGCGCAGATGCTGTCGATTTGAGCGATCTTCTCGGCCATGCGGGCCTGCGGATTAGTCTCGTTGTTGGTCATATCGGCTGGTCCTTCGGGCCTAAGGGCACCAGTAAATCTCAAGGGGGGAATGCAGCACGGCGCGGATTGGCATACTCGCCACATCGCTGCCTGCCAGGGCTGCACGCAGCGTAGCCAGCTTGTCCGAGCCCTGAATCGCCAGTAACGACAAACGCGCAGCGCTCAGCAGCGGTAGGGTCAAGCTCAAACGCTCAGCCGGCTCACTAGGAGCCTGCATCGGCAAAACTCGGTGCGGGCAATCGAGCTGCAGAGCCAGTTCTAGATTGGGACTATTGGGGAACAGCGAAGCGGTATGACCGTCGTCGCCCATGCCGAGCACCAGCACATCGATCGGCTGCAGCTCGACCAGGGACGCATCAGCCAGCTCGGCGGCCTGCTGCAGACTGCTCGCCAGCCGGTACAAGCCGAGAAAGCGTGCGTCGACAGCCGGGCCGCGAAGCAGATGCCGGCGCACCAAACCCTCATTACTGCTGGCGTGATTGATCGGTACCCAGCGCTCGTCTGCCAGGCTGATCGTCACCTTGTGCCAGTGCAGCGGTTGCTGTGCCAGGGCCTCGAAGAAGGCAATCGGGCTACGCCCGCCAGACACTACCAGGGTCGCCTGGCCGCGGCTTTCAATCGCAATCCGCAGCGCCTCGGCCACGGCGATGGCCTGGGCCTCAGCCAAGGCCTGGGGGGTTGCGTAAGTGCGGGCAAACACGCCCGGCGGTAGTTCGAGATCAGAGATCGCCATACCAGCTCCTCCCGTCACGGGTGATCAGTGCAATCGAGCCCATCGGCCCCCAGGAGCCTGCGGCATAGGGCTTGGGCGCGTCGCCCAGGCGTTTCCAGCCGGCGATCAGTTGATCGCACCACTGCCAGGCGTGCTCGATCTCGTCTTTGCGCACAAACAGGTTCTGGTTCCCGCGCATCACTTCCAGCAGCAGCCGCTCGTAAGCATCGGGTATCCGGGCACTGCGGTAGGTGTCGGAGAAATTCAATTGCAGGGGGCCGCTACGCAGTTGCATGCCCTTGTCCAGCCCCTGGTCCTTGGTCATCACCTGCAGGGCGATGCCCTCGTCCGGCTGCAGACGGATGATCAGCTTGTTGCCGATCAACTGGCGCTGCTCCGGGTCGAATATGTAGTGCGGCGGCGTCTTGAAGTGGATAACGATCTGCGACATTTTCTGCGCCATACGCTTGCCGGTGCGCAGGTAGAACGGCACGCCAGCCCAGCGCCAGTTGCGGATATCGGCGCGCAGGGCAACGAAGGTTTCGGTGTCGCTGCGGGTGTTGGAATTCTCTTCTTCCAGATAGCCCGGTACCGCCCTGCCATCGCTGCTGCCGGCCACGTACTGGCCGCGCACCACCTGCTGGCTAAGCTGCTCGCCAGTGATCGGGGCCAGGGCCTTGAGCACCTTGACCTTTTCGTCGCGGATGCTGTCGGCAGAAAGATCGCTGGGCGGGTCCATGGCAATCAGGCAAAGCAGCTGCAGCAGATGATTCTGAATCATGTCGCGCAGCTGGCCGGCTTTGTCGAAGTAGCCCCAACGACCTTCTATACCGACCTTCTCCGCCACGGTGATTTCCACGTGGGAAATATGATTCTGGTTCCACTGGGTTTCGAACAAGCTGTTGGCAAAACGCAAGGCAATCAGGTTCTGCACCGTCTCCTTGCCCAGGTAATGATCGATGCGGTAGATGCGGGTTTCCGGGAAGTACTGCGCCACCGCGTCGTTGACCTCTCGGGACGAAGCCAGATCGTGGCCAATAGGCTTTTCCAGCACGGCGCGGGTGCGCTCGGCCAGGCCGACCTGCGCCAAGTTGGCGCAGATGCCGCCATATACCGAAGCCGGCGTGGCGAAGTAGGCGATTAGCCGCTCGCTGTTGCCGACTTTTCCGGCCAGCAGCTGGTAGTCGTCGACCTTGAGGAAATCCATGTGCAGGTAGCTCAGGCGCGCTTGGAAACGCTGCAACACAGCGTCGTCTACCTCGGCGGCCGGAACATGGCGGCGCAGGTGTTGTTCGATGTGCTGCAGATACTGCTGCGCCTCGCCAGCTTCACGGGCCAGGGCGAGAATCTGCGTATCGGCGTGCAGCAGCCCGGCCCGATCCAACTGATAAAGCGCCGGGAACAGCTTGCGCAGCGCCAGATCGCCCAAGGCCCCGAACAAGGCAAACGTACAAGATTCCACGGTTATCGAAGGCATAATGTTTGTTCTTTTATCAATTTAAATTAGAAATACGCGTTTTTTCGGATTTAATCAAGGCAATATGTAGTAATAAAACAACATTATCGTAACGCCCACTCCGCAGTGGTCGCCGTCAGGTCCAATCAGTACGATAGGCAAGCAAATTCAGTAAAGGTTTAAGGAATCAACATGGATCGCGTGCGCAATCTACTGGAGCAGATCCAGGGTCGACTCGACAGCCTGAACAAGGCCGAACGCAAGGTCGCCGAGGTGATCCTGCAGGGCCCACAGCAGGCTACCCGCCTAAGCATTGCCGCCCTCGCCCAGGCCGCTCAGGTCAGTGAACCCACGGTCAACCGCTTTTGCCGCTCCTTCGGCGTCAGCGGCTACCCCGAACTGAAGATGCAATTGGCGCAGAGCCTGGCCAGCGGTGCGGCCTATGTCAGTCGCGCCGTGGAAGCCGACGACACCCCACAAGCCTATACCCGCAAGATCTTCGGCAGTGCCATCGCCTCCCTGGACAGTACCTGCCAATCCCTCGATCCACAGATGATCAGCCGCGCTGTCGACCTGATGATCCAGGCCCGACAGATCCACTTTTTCGGCCTCGGTGCTTCGGCTTCGGTGGCCCTGGACGCGCAGCACAAGTTCTTCCGCTTCAACCTGGCAGTCACCGCGCATGCCGACGTGCTGATGCAACGCATGCTGGCCTCGGTGGCCCACACCGGCGATCTGTTCGTGATCATTTCCTACACCGGACGTACGCGCGAACTGGTGGAGGTCGCGCGCCTGGCCCGGGAAAACGGCGCCTCGGTACTCGGCCTTACGGCCGCCGGCTCGCCCCTGGCCCAGGCCAGCACCCTGAGCCTGGACATCCCACTACCCGAGGACACCGATATTTATATGCCGATGACCTCGCGGATCATCCAACTCACCGTGCTCGACGTACTCGCCACCGGTATGACCCTGCGCCGTGGTGTGGACTTCCAGCCACACCTGCGCAAGATCAAGGAAAGCCTTAACGCCAGCCGCTATCCGGCGGACGAAGAACCGCTGTAATTAGCCAGATGCCATCTAGCACGCCCCCTTCAACCCAACCGTGCCTGCAACGCCAATATGGCCTCCTGACCCGGTTTGAGGATCAGGCTATCAGCGCCGCAACAGGCGGCCTGTACACTGAGAAAACCCAGCGCCTCGTTCCAGCCAACATCGGTCAGGGGCCGACTCCCGGGGTGCCAGACCACGCTATTGGCAGCACCCTGGGTATCGATCAACAAGCTGCGCTGCCAGGCCAGATCCTGCAGCTGCAACAGCCCGCCATGACGAAAAATGCGGTGACAGCCATCCTCGACTCGTAACGCGCCGCGCTGCTGGCAGTCAGCGCGCCTGAGCAGATCATGGCCGTAGGCGCCCTCCAGGCCGAGCAGCGTCACCCGTGCCACATCGCTGATGCGCCAGTAGGCATGCAGGGCATGGCTCAACTGGCAGGGCTCGCTGTCCTGATGGCTGCTGCGCAGGCGCAGACTCATGCACTCGCCCAGTTCGGCCTCCAGGATCACCTGCCAGTCACATAGCTGCAATTGCCAGCGCAGGCGCACGCCCTGCTCGTCCACCGTGCAATCCAGCAGCTCCCACTCGCTTAGTCGTGCCCAGCCATGGGATGGCCAGCCACTCTCGCCAGGATGTCGAGCAAACCAGGGCCAGCACACCGGCACTCCACCGCGTATCGCCCCGCCGCGTTGCCAGTGGCTGGCGCACCAGAGCCAGGCACGCTGACCACGCGGCTGGAAGTGCAAAAGCTGGCCGCCCTGGCGACTGAATGCCGCCTGAAAACGCGGATGATCGATCAGCAGCAACTCACGCTCCTGATGGGCAACCCAACGCAGGACTTGCCCGCCACACGCCCCAAACAGGCCGGCCAGAGGGTGCTCTGCAGCAGCCCCCGCTCGGCCTGCGGCGAGAGCCGACAGACACCGCCGCTTAACCGGCAGCATGCAACCACCCCAGCCTCACAACCTCACGCTCACCACCAGTATTCGACCTGCACACCGAAGTTAGAGCCATGTCGGGCATTGTCGAAAGCACCACTGTCGGACAGTGCCGAACCGGCGGCGATCAAGCTAGCCGCACGCTGCGCCGCTTCGTTCCAGCTGGCGTAGGTGTAGTACAAGCGCACTTCCGGACGTGCCCAGAAACCCGGACCAGATGGCGACCAGGTCGGCGCCACGGTGAACTTGGTCAGCTTGCGCGTACCGTCGGTGGCATCGACCTGATCATGGCCCAGCTCACCAACCAGCTTGAACTGCTCGGTAAAGGCGTAGCTGGTACGCCCGCCCACCGACAGCCAATCCTGATCGCTACCATCGGGACGGATGTCCTTCTGGTAGACGAACTGCACCTGGCCGCCCAGGCGCGGCGTGGCCTGCCAATCAAAGAACTCAACCAGACGATAACTCTTGTTGTCACGATCCAGAGTCACGTCGCCGGTGTAACCCAGGCCCGTACCGGGGCCGCGGCCGTATTGCAGGGCCAGGGTGTTTTTGCCGCCGAGAAAGTCGCTCTGCTTATGCTGCGCGGTGATCGCCCAGCCGCTGTGGGCATCAGTGCTGTCGGGCTTGTCGATATAGCTCAGGCCGAGCTCCAGCTCACCGCCCGGATTGACTTTGAAGCCTGCGACGTTGAAGTCGTGACGGTTGATATAGGGTTCCTGGAAGTAGCTGTCCTTGCGCGAAAACGCATAGCTGTACTTCAGCCCACCCAGCTCGAAATCCTCGATACCGGCACCGGTGCCGCTCTGGTTCCAGTAGAAGAAATCGGAGATATGGATGTCGTTACGCTTGTAGAAGCGCCGCCCGGCCCACAGCGAGCCACCGTTGAGCGCGGAGACATTACTCCATTCCGCGTACATCTGGTTCATCCGCGCGAAGCCATAATCACCGGTGAACTTCGGCGTATGACCATAGGCGTTATACAGCTGCGCCATGCCCTCGACGCTGAGTACCGAGCCATCGTCGAAGCTGGCCAGATCCTGACGCAGATCCAGCTCGATGTACTGCTCGCACTCGTTACCCAGGCGGTATTTCGATTGCGCGCCCGGCAACTGGAAGCACGATTGCGTCCCGCCGTTCTCCGACCCGCCGGCGCCGCTACGGGCATAACCGGTGAACTCCAGCGCGCTCGCCGCGTGAGGCAAAGCCAGGCTGCCGAGGGTCAGTGCCATGCCAATTTTCGTTGCTGCTCTCATGTTTACTCCTTCTTGTTTTTATTGTTGTAACGCTTGCTGCAGGGCCCAAGGGCGCGGATATGGCAGGCGCCCTCGGAGGTGTTAGCGGCCTTTAAACTGGGCGACCTTGCTTGCTTGCTCAGCCGTTTGTGGCTTTCCCGGCAGCAGGCGCTCGCCGCTCTGGGCGTCGAACAGCAGCACCTTGCTCGGGTCGAATTGCAGCTCCAGGGTTTGCCCCACCCGAGGCGCATCGTCCGGCGCCAGGCGGCAGCAAACCTTGGTCTGGTTGAGGCAGACGAACACCAGAGTGTCCGGCCCGGTGGGCTCGATCACCTCGACCTCGGCGCGAATCGACGATGGGCCACCAGCACCGGCAACTGCCAGCTGGATCTGCTCGGGACGGATGCCGAGAATCACCTCGCGGTTCTCAAAGCCCGCCTCCATCGCCCCGAGCGGCAGCTCGCAACGGGCCTGGCCGGAGTCCAGTAAGGCGAACAACTGACCGTCGCGGCGCTGCAGACGCAGGGGGATAAAGTTCATCGGCGGCGAGCCAATAAAGCTCGCGACGAACAGATTGGCCGGGTCGTTGTAAATCTCACGCGGAGTACCGAACTGCTGGATGATGCCGTCCTTCATCACCGCCACCTTGTCGCCCAGGGTCATGGCCTCGATCTGGTCGTGGGTGACGTAGACAGTGGTGGTCTTCAGGCGCTGGTGCATCAGCTTGATTTCGGTGCGCATTTCTACGCGCAGCTTGGCATCAAGGTTCGACAGCGGCTCGTCGAACAGGTATATCTTCGGCCGCCGCGCCAACGCCCGGCCCATGGCGACGCGCTGCTGCTGTCCGCCGGAGAGCTGGCCGGGTTTACGGCCGAGCAGATGTTCGATCTGCAGCAGCTTGGCCACCCGTGCCACCTCCTCTTCGATGGCTGCCGGGGCCATCTTGCGCATCTTCAGGCCAAAGGCGATGTTGCCGTGCACGGTCATGGTCGGGTACAGCGCGTAAGACTGAAAGACCATGGCGATGTCGCGGTCCTTGGGGCTCATGCCGCTGATGTCCTGATCGTCGACCAGAATCGCCCCGCCGCTGATCTCCTCCAACCCGGCGATACAGTTCATCAGGGTGGATTTACCGCAACCGGATGGGCCCACGAGAATCAGAAACTCGCCGGAGTCGATCGCGATATCGATGTGCTTCAGGGTGTCCGCCAGGCCGCTGCCGTAGGACTTGTTGACGTTGCGCAGTTCGAGCGTTGCCATATCGTTCTCCTAACCTTTAACCGCGCCGGCAGTGAGCCCACGCAGGAAATACTTGCCGGCGAGGATGTACACCACCAGCGTGGGCAGCCCGGCGATCATCGCGGCGGCCATATCGACGTTGTATTCCTTGGCCCCAGTGCTGGTGTTGACCAGGTTGTTCAGGGCCACGGTGATCGGCTGGGTATCGCCACTGGCGAACACCACACCGAAAAGGAAGTCGTTCCAGATCTGGGTGAACTGCCAGATCAGGCAAACCATGATGATCGGGGTCGACATCGGCAGCAGGATGCGTCCGAAGATGGTGAAGAAACCGGCGCCATCGAGCCTTGCGGCCCGCACCAGGGCATCCGGAATGCTCACGTAGTAGTTGCGGAAGAACAGCGTGGTAAAGGCCATGCCATAGACCACATGGATCAGCACCAGGCCGCCGGTGGTATTAGCCAGGCCAAGCTGGCCGAGAGTGAAAGACGCCGGCAGCAGCACCACCTGAAACGGCAGGAAGCAGCCGAACAGCAGCAAGCCGAAGAACAGCTGCGAGCCACGAAAGCGCCACATGGCCAGCACATAACCGTTCAATGCGCCTATCACGGTGGAGATCAGCACCGCCGGGAGGGTGATCTTCACCGAGTTCCAGAAGTAACCACCGACACCATCCCAGGCCTTGAGCCAACCGATGGCGGTAAACACCTCCGGCCAGGACAGCAGGTTGCCGGTGCGGATATCTTCTGGGCTCTTGAAGCTGGTCAGCAGCATGATGACCAGCGGAATCAGATAGACCGCACAGGCCGCCAGCAGAGTGGCGTAGATGGCCAAACGGCTCAGGCTAAAAGCGCGATTAGTCATGGCGTTTGCCTCGCAGCTCGGAATACAGATAAGGCACCAGGATCGCCAACACCGCGCCTAGCATCAGGATCGCGCTCGCCGCACCGAGGCCCATCTGGCCGCGGGTAAAGGTGTGGGCATACATAAACATCGCCGGTAGATCGGAGGCGTAACCGGGACCGCCAGCGGTCATCGAAGCCACCAGGTCGAAGCTCTTGATCGCGATATGCGCGAGGATCATCAGTGAGCTGAAAAACACCGGACCCAGGCTCGGCAGCACAATGCGCAGATAGATATTCGGCAGGCTGGCCCCGTCGACCTGGGCGGCGCGGATAATCGACTGATCGACCCCGCGCAGCCCCGCCAGAAACAGCGCCATGACGAAGCCCGAGGCCTGCCAGACCGCGGCGATAACCAGGCAGTAGACCACCCGATCAGGGTCCACCAGCCAGTCGAAGCGAAAGCCCTCCCAGCCCCAATCGCGGAGCATTTTGTCGATGCCCAGACCCGGGTTAAGTAACCACTTCCAGGCGGTGCCGGTGACAATCATCGACAGCGCCATGGGGTAGAGGAAAATCGTGCGGATAAAGCCTTCACGACGGATACGCTGATCAAGCAGCACCGCCAGCAGCACGCCTATTACCAGGCTGATGCCGATAAACAGACCGCCGAAGACCATCAGGTTCTGGCTCGCCACCCACCAGCGGTCGTTGTCCCACAAGCGCGCGTACTGCTGCAGACCGACCCAGCTGTAGCTCGGCATAAAGCGCGAATTGGTAAACGACAGGACAAAGGTCCAGAGGATATAGCCGTAGAAGCCGACCATGATGATCAGCATGCTCGGTGCCAGCACCAGCTTGGGCAGCCAGCGCTGTAGCGCATCCAGCGGCGAGGCTTTGCTAAAGACGGCGATTGAACTCATCGGTAACTCCGTTATTGCACGTTGCTGGGCCGGCGCCGGGCGAGCGAGTCAAACGCGGCGCAGCCGATCCCACTGATGCATCGCTTGGCGATACACCTCGGTCATTGAGGGGATTGACGGGCCGCCGGCGAACCGGCGGCAGGGTTAGGCTACTGCACGGCCTGGATAGCCGCGGCCAGTTGCTGAGCGGCCTTGTTCGGATCGGCCTTAGGGTCGTTAAAGAAGTTGGTCACCACGTCGAATACCGCACCCTGCACGTAGCTGGAGGCGGCCATGCCGTGGGCCATGCTTGGTTGCAGGCCGCCACTGGCTGCCGCTTCCTTGAAGTCCTTCATCGAGGCCTGGGCGCAGGCGTCGAAGGAACTCATGTCCATATCGGTACGCACCGGGATCGAACCTTTGTTCTGGTTGAAGAACTCCTGAAACTCCGGCTCCATCACGGTGCGCGCCAGGTCCTCCTGGGCTTTGCGGTTTTCCTCGTCGCTCAGCTTGAACATGGCCAGGGAATCGATGTTGTACGCGAAACTACCCTGGGTGCCGGGGAACGGCAGGCACTGGTAGTCCTTGCCGGCGACCTTGCCAGCGGCAGTCCACTCGCTCTTGGCCCAGTCGCCCATTATCTGCATGCCGGCCTTGCCGTTGATGACCATGGCGGTGGCGCTGTTCCAGTCACGCCCGGCGGCGTTGGCATCGACATAGCCGCGCAGCTTCTGCAGGGCGGCGAACACCTCGACCATCTTGGCGCCGGTCAACACCGACTCATCCAGGTCGACAAAGGCTTTGCGGAAATCATCCGGGCCAAGCAGGGCCAGGGCCAAGTCTTCGAACACAGTGCTGTCCTGCCAGGGCTGACCGCCGTGGGCCAAGGGCATAAAGCCGGCGGCCTTGAGCTTGTCCGCGGCGGCGAAGAATTCGTCGAGGGTGGTCGGAGGCGTAGCACCGGCCTTGGCGAAGACCTCGGGGTTGATCCACAGCCAGTTGACCCGGTGCACGTTGACCGGCACGGCCACGTAGTCACCGTCAAACTGCATCACCTTGATCACCTGGGGCGGCAGCAACTTGTCCCAGCCACTCTGCTCGGCCACCTGATTGAGATCGGCGAGCAGGCCCAGCTCGCCCCACTCCTGAATATCCGGGCCTTTGATCTGCGCGGCGGCAGGCGGGTTGCCGGAGACGGCGCGGGTTTTCAGTACGGTCATGGCAGCTTCGCCACCGCCACCAGCGACGGCGAAGTCCTTCCAGCTATGGCCCTTATCTTCAACTAGTTTTTGCAGGGTATCGGCGGCGCGCTTTTCGCCACCCGAGGTCCACCAGTGCAGCACTTCGACTTCGCCGGCATGGGCCAGCGGCAGCAGAGAGACGAGGGAGATAGCAGTAGCCAGGCGGGAGATCGCATTCATGAGCAGTAGTACCTTTATTGTTGTTATTCACGGGCAAGTCTGGTGCTTGCGCTGGAATCGAGTCTAACCAAGGGTCATTGCCCGGCGGGTAACGAAGGGATGCACAAAAGTCACGGGATAGTTACAAAACAGGGCACGCACCGCATATCCGTAGGGTGGATGACGCTTTATCCATCCACCAATAGCGACGGTGGATGAAAACAGCGTCATCCACCCTACCCAGCTGCAGCCCACCATAGAAGCGGCTGGGCGGCACTCTGCCTTGGCCGCGATCATTCGAGAGAGCCAAGCTAAATCCCTAGGCACTGCGCGGTAACCAGAGCGTCACCCGCAGGCCGCCCTCGCGCAGGTTGCGCAGGCTTACTTCGCCACCGTGGGTATGGGCGATATTGCGCGCGATGCCCAGGCCCAAGCCGTAGCCCTGCTGCTGCCCGGCCAGACGAAAATGCGGCTCGAACACCTGCTCCAGGCGCTGCTCGGGCACCCCAGGCCCTTCGTCGTCGACATGCAGGACAAAGGCAGTACCGTTGTCCTCGATAGATAGGTGGGCGCGCTCGCCGTATTTCAGCGCGTTGTCCACCAGGTTGCCGATGCAGCGTTTGAGCGCCAGGGGCTTGCCCGGGTAAGAGGCCAGCGCCTGACCATCAAGGGTCACCCGACCGTTGCCGGCCGGGGCCAGATAGGGTTCGATCACGCAGTTGAGCAGCTGGTTAAGCTCCACCGGCTCGATATTCTCGTGGATATCGGTGTCCTTGACGCATTGCAGCGCGCCCTTGACCAGCATCTCCAGCTCATCCAGATCACGGCTGAACTTGCCCTGCACGGCCTCATCGTCGAGCAGCTCTACACGCAAGCGCAGGCGGGTGATCGGCGTGCGCAAATCATGGGAAATGGCGCTGAACAACTGGCTACGCTCACGCAGGTAGCGGCCGATGCGCTCGCGCATGGCGTTGAAGGCGCGACTGACCTCAACTACCTCACTGCCGCCCGCCTCGGCCAGCGGTTGGACGTCGCTACCCAGAGACATTTCCCGCGCGGCGCGCGCCAGGCGCTTGAGAGGTCGGCTCTGCCAGTGCACCAGAATGCCGATAAACAGCAGCAGAAAACTGCTGGTGAGGATGATAAACCACAGCTGCTGAGCCGGCAGACCCTGCTGCTCCAGGCTGACATAAGGCTCGGGCATCAAGGATGCAAGGTACAGCCATTCACCCGGAGCGATCTGAATCTGTGTCACCAGCACCGGCGGATTAAGCGGCTCCAGGCTCAGGGCGTAATGCGCCCAGGAGCGCGGCAGTTCGTCGAGTTTCAAGGCGCTGTTAAAGATGCGCAGATCCTCCGGGCTGACGAACTGCACCAGCAGGTCCAGGTCATTGCCCAGGCGTTCGCGCAGGGTTTCATCCACCGCATCGAGCACCGCGCGCTTGCGTGGCGTCTGCGGCAGCACGCGCATTTCCAAGGGTTTGTCGTTGAGCGAGACAAAGAAGCGGGTGCCGCCCATATTGCGCAACTGGTCGAGCACCATCGGCCGGTAGCCCAGGGGCAGCGAGCGGAAGTAGCTGACGCTGGCAGCCATCGACTGGGCCAGACTGCGCGAGCTGGTCAGCAGGCCTTCCACCTGGCTGGCGCGCAGCTGCGAGACCCAAATCAAGCTGGAGAGCGCCTGAGCCAGCAACACCACCAGCAGTGTCAGCAGCAGCATACGACCGAGCAACGAGCGCGGAACCGGCAACCACTTGCGCAGCTTAAACACCGACATAAGGACCCACCGCTGCCGCCAACTGATAGCCGCTGCCGCGTACGGTACGAATCAGCCGCGCCGGCTTGCCGGTATCGCGCAAACGCTGGCGCAGCCGGCTAACGGCCATATCGACGATACGCTCCAGCGGCATCACCTCGCGGCCGCGGGTGGCGTTGCCGATGGTGTCGCGGTCGAGGATCTGCTGCGGGTGGTCAAGGAACAGCTTGAGCAGGGCAAAGTCTGCGCCGGAAAGAATCACTTCCTCGCCGTCGGCATGAAACAGACGGTGGCTGACCATATCCAGACGCCACTCGTCGAAGGCCAGCACCTCGCTGCCGCGCTCCTGAGTGAAGTGCGCGCGGCGCAGCAGCGCCTTGATCCGCGCCAGCAACTCACGCGGACTGAAGGGTTTACCCAGGTAATCGTCGGCGCCCAGCTCCAGGCCGATCACCCGGTCGGTCTCATCGGAGCTGGCGGTGAGCATGATGATCGGCACCTGGGCAAACCGCTGGTGCTCACGCACCCAACGACACAGGCTGAAGCCATCCTCGTCGGGCAGCATGACATCGAGAATCACCAGGTCCGCCGCCTCGGCGCACAGGCCCTGGCGAAACCCCGCGCCATCGCCGACGGTACGCACCTGGAAACCGGCGCGGCTTAAGTAGGTATGCAGCAGTTCGCGAATTTCCTGGTCGTCGTCGACCAGCAGAATGGATTTACCGGGCTGGCTCATGGTCCGCCGTCCTTATTGTTATGCATTCGCCAAAAATGGCATGTAGATAGCGTTTTGTAGGAGCGGCGGGGACGCCTTAGTTCATGCCCGCGATTGGCGGTCTACCAGACGATTTCGCGGCCATGGGCCGCTCCTACAGAATACCTAAGACCGGCCCAATACCTGCTGCAAGGCCACTCCCGCGCCCATCAGCCCCGGATATTCGGCGGTTACCAGCCATACCGGGATGCCGGCAAAGTAATCACTCATGCAGCCCTTGTCGCTGAAGCTTTTGGCAAAACCGCTGCCCAGCAAGAACTCGGCGAAGCGCGGCACTACACCGCCGACTATGTAAACCCCGCCGCGCGCGCCCAGGCTCAGCACGTTGTTGCCGGCGGCACGGCCGAGCCAGACGCAGAACTGCTCCAGCACCGCCATCGCCACCGCGTCGCCGGCCAGCGCTGCCAGCGTAACCTCGGCCGGTGAAGACAAACTCGGCGTATGTCCATCCAGCGCGCAAATCGCAAAATAAAGCTGTAACAGGCCTCTGCCGCTCAGCACATCCTCGGCGCGCACATGGCCGAGCTGGCGATATAGCTGCTGCCACAGTTCGGCCTCGCGAGGGCTGCCGATCGGCAGATCAACATGCCCGCCCTCGCCAGGCAGGGCCAGCCAGCTGCCATCGGCCAGAGCCAACAGGGTGCCGACCCCAAGGCCGGTACCAGGGCCGATCACTACGCAGGGGCGCTCGTGCTCGGGTGTGCCAGGGCAGACCTGCACGCGCTCGTCATCACGCAGCCGAGTCATGCCTAGGGCCATGGCGGAAAAATCATTGACCAACAGCAACTCGCGCACCTGCAGCTCACGGCAGAAGGCCGTCCGGCTGATGCGCCAGTGGTTATTGGTAAAACGAAACAGGTCGCCGCTGACCGGCCCGGCGCAGGCCAGGCACACCGAATCGACCGAGCCAAGCGGCAGACCCAGATCACTCAGATACGCACAAATCGCCGCCTCCGGTCCCGGAAAATCGGCGGTGGCCAGCACCCGCACCGACTCCAGTTGCTCATCGCGCCAGAGGGCAAAGCGTGCGTTGGTACCGCCGATATCACCGACCAGGGCTAGCCTCACTGCAACGACTCCAGGCTGGTGGTGAAGGCGCTAGCCCCCTGCTCCGCCGAGCTGAAGGACTGACGCATAAAGGCGAACAGCTCGCGGCCGCAGCCCACGGCATTGAGCAGGGTGTCGACCGCAGGCTCGCGCGCCGCTAGCTCGTCGGCATCGACCAGCAGCTGCAATTCGCCGGTATGGCCGTCGAGACGAATCAGATCACCGTCGCGCACCCGCGCCAGCGGCCCGCCGCCGTAGGCTTCGGGGCAAACATGGATGGCCGCCGGGATTTTCCCCGAAGCACCGGACATTCGCCCGTCGGTGACCAGTGCCACCTTAAAGCCACGGTCCTGCAGCACGCCGAGGAAGGGGGTCATCTTGTGCAGCTCCGGCATACCGTTGCTGCGCGGGCCCTGAAAGCGCATCACCGCAACAAAGTCGCGCTCCAGCTCGCCGGCCTTGAAGGCATCGGCCAACTGCTGCTGATCTTCGAACACCAGCGCCGGAGCCTCCACCACCTGATGCTCCAGGGCCACGGCGGAGACCTTCATCACCCCGCGCCCAAGGTTGCCTTGCATCAGACGCAGGCCGCCTTCGGCCGAGAAAGGATTGGCCACCGGGCGCAGCACGCTTTCATCGTGGCTCTTGCTCGGGCCATCACGCCAGACCAGCTTGCCATCCTCAAGGAAGGGTTCGCGGGTATAGCGCGAGAGGCCGTGGCCGGCCACGGTGTTGACGTTTTCATGCAACAGCCCGGCTTCGAGCAACTCGCGGATCAGAAAAGCCATGCCGCCGGCCGCCTGGAAATGATTGATGTCGGATTTGCCGTTGGGATAGACGTGCGCCAGGGTCGGAGTCACAGCGGACAGATCGGCCATGTCCTGCCAGGTCAGCTGGATGCCTGCGGCGCGGGCGATGGCCGGCATATGCAGGGTGTGGTTGGTGGAGCCGCCGGTGGCGCTCAGGGCGATAATGGAATTGACCAGGCAGCGCTCGTCGACGATCTCGCCCAGCGGCATAAACTGCCCGCTCTGCTTGGTCAGGCGGGTGACCTGCTGCGCCGCCTCATGGCTCAGGGCATCGCGCAGCGGCGTATTCGGATTGATGAACGAAGCACCCGGCAAATGCAGACCCATCACTTCCATCAACAGCTGGTTGGTGTTGGCAGTGCCGTAGAAGGTGCAGGTGCCGGGGCTATGGTAGGCGGCCATCTCGGCGGCCAGCAGCTCGTCGCGCGTTGCCTTGCCCTCGGCATAGCGCTGACGCACATCGGCCTTCTCCTTGTTTGACAGCCCGGACGGCATGGGCCCGGCCGGCACGAACAGGCTCGGCAGGTGACCGAAACGCAGCGCGCCCATCAGCAGACCGGGAACGATCTTGTCGCAAATCCCCAGGTACAGCGCGGCGTCGAACATGTTGTGCGACAGGGCCACCGCAGTAGCCATGGCGATCACTTCGCGGCTGGCGATGCCCAGCTCCATGCCCGGCTCACCCTGGGTCACGCCGTCGCACATGGCAGGCACACCGCCGGCGAACTGGCCCACCGAGCCGATTTCGCGCAGGGCCTGTTTGAGCTGCTCCGGGTAGTCCTGATAGGGCTGATGAGCCGAGAGCATGTCGTTATAAGCAGAAACAATCGCCACGTTGGCTGCATTCATCAGGCGCAGGGTCTGCTTGTCATCACTGCCGCAGCCGGCCACACCGTGGGCGAAATTGGCGCATTGCAGCTTGCCACGCTGCGGACCTTCACTGGCCGCCGCGCGGATCATCGCCAAATAGGGCTCGCGCGTGGCGCGGCTGCGGGCGATCAGGCGGTCGGTTACCTCAAGTACGCGGGGGTGCATGTGATTGACTCCTGGCTGGTGGACGGCAATATCTTGTGCTTAATACAAAAATACTGCCACTTAAAACACTTGATTTCTATCAATACGGGAATAATCTTGTAATTCAAACAACAAAACAAATAACGGACCTCACCATGACTATTCGCATCGCCATCAACGGCTTCGGCCGTATCGGCCGCAATGTGCTTCGCGCCCTCTACTGCCAAGACTACCGCCAACAGCTGCAGGTGGTAGCCATCAACGACCTGGGCGACAGCGCGATCAATGCCCACCTCCTAAAATACGACAGCGTTCACGGGATTTTTGACGGCGAAGTGGAAAGTGATGGCGAAAGCCTCACGGTCAACGGCGACCGTATCTCTGTCAGCGCTATTCGCAACCCGGCAGACCTGCCCTGGCAAGTACTGGGGGTGGATGTGGTCTTCGAATGCACCGGGTTGTTTACTGAACGCAGCAAGGCCGCCGCCCACCTCGCCGCCGGTGCCCGCAAGGTGATCGTCTCGGCACCGGCCAAGGGTGCCGACGCCACCATCGTCTATGGCGTCAATCACGACATCCTGCGTTCGTCCATGCAGATTATCTCCAACGCCTCCTGCACCACCAACTGCCTGGCTCCAGTGGCCCAGGTGCTGCAACGCGAGTTGGGCATCGAGCACGGCCTGATGACCACCATCCACGCCTACACAAACGACCAAAACCTCTCCGACGTCTACCACAGCGACCCCTATCGGGCGCGCTCGGCCACTCAGTCGATGATCCCGACCCAGACCGGTGCCGCCGAAGCGGTGGGCCTGGTGCTGCCGGAGCTGGCCGGTAAACTGACCGGCATGGCCGTGCGTGTGCCGGTGATCAATGTCTCGCTGGTGGACCTGACCTTACAGGTCAAGCGCGACACCAGCGCAGAGGAAATCAACCAGCTACTGCTGAACGCCAGCCGTACTTCGCCAGTGCTGGGCTACAACAGCCTGCCGCTGGTGTCCTGCGACTTCAACCACAACCCGCTGTCATCGATCTTCGACGCCAATCACACCAAGGTCAGCGGCCGGCTGGTGAAAGTCATGGCCTGGTACGACAACGAATGGGGCTTTTCCAACCGCATGCTCGATACCTGTCTGGCGCTATGCCGTGCCGCCTAAACCGACCGACTGCACGTTTATCTGTAAGAGTTCCCTCGTCGGCCGAACGCCGCGCTGTCGCGCAGCGAACTGGAGGCAGTCGCGTCTGTCAGCTTGTGGACACCTGTATGAGCGGGCCATGCCCGCGAAACCCATCGCGGGCATGGCCCGCTCATACAGAAAACGCCATAACTCATAATCAATGACTCACGGTTTTATGAGTACGAGCGCACGAAAGCACAAGTGACTGAGTAGAAATCTTAGCCGTAACAAATCCGGAAATTCAGCATGAGCCGTATCAGCTTCACCACCGCCACCCTGCCGGCACGCAAGCGCATTGCCCTGGTGGCTCACGACCACTGCAAGGAGTTCCTCCTTGACTGGAGCGAACGCCAGCGCGACAAACTGGCGGGGCATCACCTACTGGCCACCGGCACCACCGGCCTGCTGCTGGGGCGTCGCCTTGGCTTGCCGATCGAATGCATGATCAGTGGGCCGCTCGGGGGCGATCAGCAGTTGGGCGCGCGCATCGCCGAGCAGCGGGTGGATATGCTGGTGTTCTTCTGGGATCCCTTCGAGCAGCAGCCCCACGATCCGGATATCAAGGCGCTGCTGCGGGTCGCCGCAGTTTGGAATATCCCCGTGGCCTGCAACGAGAGCAGCGCCGACTATATGCTCGGCAGTGCCCTGCTGGACCAAGCGCACGACTACCGGGTGCCGGACTATCAGACCTACCTGAATAACCGCCAATAACCGCCCGCTAGCGCTCCTCTCGCGCCTCGCCGTCAAGGCAACAGTCACGGCTGTCCAACGCCTCCAGCAGCCGGCAATGTTCGGCCTCGGCGCTGGTACAACCAGCAAGCTTGCTCAGCTCGGCTTTCATCTTCTGCAGATCGCGAATCCGTGCGTCGATGGTCAGCAGGTGCTCCTGCACCAGTTTGTCCGCCTCCGCACAGGGACTGTGGGGCCGGGCAGCCAAACCGAGCAGCGCGCGAATCTCCTCCAGGCTGAAACCCAGTTCGCGGCCACGACGGATAAAGCGCAGCCGGCGGACATCGGCCTCTTCATAATGGCGGTAGCCCGAGGCGCTGCGCTTGGGTGGCGGCAGCAGTTCGCTGCGCTCGTAGAACCGAATGGTCTCTAGATTGACCCCGCTTGCGCGGCTCAACCCGCTGATGGTCAACGGCTTGCCCATGGCTTGACTCCGTAGTAGCTACAGGGTTTAGCGTAGCGCTCAGACCTTTTCAGGAGAAGCCTTATGGGCGTCAATTGCTGCAACAGCACATCGAGCTGCGACACCACCCGCATCAGCAAACGCTATCGCACGATTCTTTGGATCGCCCTGGCGGTCAACCTCGGCATGTTCGGGGTGGAAATCGTCGCCGGTATGCGCGCCGGCTCAGTATCGCTGTTGGCGGACTCGCTGGACTTTCTCGGCGACGCCGCCAACTACGGCATCAGCCTGTGGGTGCTGGGCATGAGCCTGACCCTGCGCGCTAAAGCCTCGCTGTTCAAAGCCCTGAGCATGCTGGTATTCGGCGTCGGCGTGCTGATCGCGGCTATCTGGCACCTGCTCAGCGGCCAGGTGCCGGACGCGCCGACCATGGGCGTGGTCGGCACCCTGGCGCTGCTGGCCAACGTCGGCGTAGCCGCCCTGCTCTACGCCTACCGCGAGGGCGACAGCAATATGCGCAGCGTCTGGCTGTGTTCGCGCAACGACGCCCTGGGCAATATTGCCGTGCTGCTGGCCGCCCTCGGCGTGTTCGGCACCGGCAGTGCCTGGCCGGACCTGCTAGTGGCCAGCATCATGGCCGGCCTGGCGATCACCGCGTCTTATCAGGTGATGCGTCAAGCCCGTCAGGAGTTGGCCGAGGAAGCCGCAGCCTGAACGACCTCGCCAATGCTAGGCCGCGGCCAACTGCCCCGCGAGGTAATCGAGAAAGCAGGTAATGCGCGAGGCCAGCGCAGTGTTGCGGTAGTACACAGCGTGGATCGGCTGGCGTACCTCGACGGTATCGCGCAGCAGCAACTGCACCAGCTCGCCACTGTTGCGGTCGGCGGCGGTCATAAAATCCGCCAGGCAAACGATGCCTGCCCCGGCTAACGCCAATTGGCGCAGGGTTTCGCCACTGGAGGCACTCAGGCTAGGGTTGATGCTCAGCGAGTCGCCCAATGGATGGCGCAAAGGCCACTGATTAAGGCTCTCCGGCTGGGTAAAACCGAGCAGGCTGTGCCCGCTCAGTTCGGCAACGGTCTTCGGTGTGCCATGGGCCTTGAGATAGGCCGGGCTGGCGAGAATGCGCAGGCGATTGCTGCCCAACGGCCGCGCATGCAGGGTGGAGTCGCGCAGCGGACCGATACGAATGGCGACGTCGGTGCGCTGTTCCAGCAGGTCGATGATCTGATCGCTGCTGTGCAGCTCCAGCTGAATATCCGGGTACTGCGCACGAAACCCTGCCACCAACGGCACCACCGCATGCAGCATAAAGGGCGCGGCAGCATTCACCCGCAAGCGCCCTGCTGGCTTCTGCCGACGCACCTTCATGTGCTCTTCGGCGCTTTCCACCGCATCAAGAATCTTGCGCGCCTGGGCGAGAAAGGCCTGGCCCTCCTCGGTCAACTCCAGACGGCGCGTGGTGCGGCGCAGCAGCGTTACATCGAGTTTTTCTTCCAACCGACTGAGGGCGCGACTGACGCCGGAAGCAGTCTGCGTCAGGTGCTCGGCAGCGGCGCTAAGCGAGCCGCTGTCCACCACACTGACAAAGGCCAGCAGTTCATCAAGGGTCGTTTTCATTCGTGCATCTTAGTCAAATATGCACACATGAAAACCCTACTCTTGCTCACGAAAACAGCTGATAAAACCCGCTTTAAACACGCGACAGGCTTAGAACCTACTCACGACCTTGCGAGCTAGAGCCCTACAAGGCCAAAAAAGGCGAGGAAGATGACTGGGCTCGCATCCGAACCTGTTTTTAACGCAGCAGGGCCGACGCGCAGCAGATCGTGAACAGGTTCTTAGAAATCGACCTTGCCGCGCCCCGCCTTGATCGTGCCGCGAATGCTCTTGCCTTCCAGACGGCGCTTTTTCGAGCCCAGGGTGGGTTTGGTCGGGCGACGGGCTTTTTCGGTTTTAGCGGCGCTGCGAATCAGCTCGGCCAGGCGCTCTAGGGCATCGGCGCGGTTCTGCTCCTGAGTGCGGTACTGCTGGGCCTTGATAACCACTACGCCGTCGGCGGTAATGCGGCTATCGCGCAATGCCAGCAGCCGCTCCTTGTAGAACGGCGGCAAGCTGGACGCCTGGATATCGAAACGCAGATGTATCGCGCTGGACACCTTATTGACATTCTGCCCGCCCGCGCCCTGGGCACGTATGGCGATCAATTCGACTTCATCGTCAGGTAGATGAACGCTGTTGGAGATAACCAGCATGGGTGGGCTTCGGTGCGGGAAAGGTGGGCCAGGATAACGCGAACGTAGAACAGTTGCCTGATCGCGCTCCAATCGCCCTCTGAACTTTAGGCGAAGGCGGGTATGTGAGTTGGCCCTAATTTCGTAGTCGCCGGCTGGCCGGCTGCTTACTGGCGCAGGCGGACACTACGTTGTTTTGAACAGATGAGCCTGTCTCCGATGGCCTGATATGAGCGGGATGCTGGCACCTCGTACACAGCTGCCCCATCCCTGCTCATGGTTCGACAGCACGATTGCCATTAACCCGACGCGGCTAGATCGAATGCAGCTCGTCGACTCACCTTGACCACAAACTACACCTGAGCAAATACTGTATATCAATACAGTATTTTGGTTCACCCTCATGTCATCCGTCGTGACCATAGACAGCTTGCTTGATGCGCGGCGCGTTTGGCGTGGGCAGGCAGTCGCCACCCCTTCAGCGCACTGCCAGCCGACAGGGAACGCCGCTCTGGACGCCGTGCTCCCTGGCGGTGGTTGGCCTGATGCGGCGCTGAGCGAAATACTGGTTGCTGCGACAGGCACGGGAGAGTTGCGTCTTCTATGGCCGACCTTGGCTCGCCTGACGCGTGCTGGCGAGCGTGTGGTGCTGATCGGGCCTCTTCACCAACCCTACCCCCAAGCCTGGCTCGCAGCGCAAATCGATTTGCGCTACCTGAGCATTGTTCAGGCGCAAGGTCGTGACATCTTATGGGCTACTGAGCAGTGTCTACGCTCAGGTAGCTGCGGCGCCGTTGTGTGCTGGCCTCGCGAAGCGGATGACCGCTCGTTGCGCCGCTTACAGATCGCCGCTGAAACCGGCCAGACCCTGGCTTTTGCGTATCGTCCCTTATCGGCCTCAGTTAACGCATCACCCGCGGCCTTACGCCTGGTAGTGGACGCCCAACCGGTGCAGATCAGGGTGCTCAAGTGTCGCGGTGGCATAGCCTCTGCGCACCCTATCGCAGCCAATTGGCAGTAAGCGGCCATGCTTTGGGCGTGCATCCTGTTGCCACAATTGGCCATGGACGGAGTGTTGCGTCACCGCTCTGATCCGGAGCGCCCATTGGTACTGCTCAGCGGCCCAGCACAACGCCGCGTCATACAGGCGGTCAACGCCTCGGCCCGCTCAATAGGTCTAAGACCCGGACAGTCGCTTACCACGGCCCAGGCTCTGACCTCGGAGTTTTCCACTGCTGACTACGATCAAGCGGATATCGAAAGGTGGCAGCAGTTCTTGGCTGCCTGGGCCTATGGGTTCAGCGCACAAGTCAGCTTGCACTACCCGCGCTGTCTGCTGCTTGAGGTGCGGTCCAGTTTTGCTCTGTTTGGCCCATGGCCACGATTTGAAGCGCGACTGCGTGAAGAGCTTTTGGCACTGGGCTTCCAGCATCGCATCACCCTAGCGCCCAACCCGTCGGCGGCACGGATGCTCTCGCACTGCGGGGATGGCCTGGCGGTCGTCGATGATAAATCGTTGCAGGAAGCCCTCCACCCGTTGCCAGTAGAACGACTGGGGCTGTCCGAGAGCGTGGCGACTGCCTTTGCGCGAATGGGACTGCGTAACTTGCAGCAGCTTGTGGCCCTCCCCCGCAGCAGCCTGGCAAAGCGCTTTCCCGCCGAGGTTCTACTTCATCTCGACACCTTGTTCGGTCGTCGCCCACTTGCCCTGGATTTTTATACCCCACCGGATAGGTTCGACATCCGGATCGAGCTGAACTTTGAAGTCGAATCACATCAGGCGCTGCTGTTCCCGCTTCGCCGTTTGACTGCTGACCTATCGGCCTACCTTTCTGGACGCGATAGTGGCGTGCAGCGCTTCGTGCTGCACCTGGAACACCGCGCACTTTCTGACAGCCTGGTTCAGGTGGGCCTACTCAGTGCTGAGCGTGATGCCGGCATGCTCTTCGAACTGAGCCGTGGACGGCTGGAGCATCAGCAACTGCCCGCCCCTGTATTGGCACTACGACTTGTCGCACAAGATCTGCCCGCGTTCGCTCCGCAACACCGGCAACTCTTCGATGAGCGCCCGCAGCAGTCGCAATCCTGGGAGCAATTGCGTGAGCGTCTGCGCGCACGGCTTGGTGACAGTGCAGTTCATGGGCTGGGTGATCGTCCCGATCACCGGCCAGAACGATCCTGGACACAGGAGGCAATAGGACTGTCGTTATCAGCCTGTGGGCCTCGCCCAGGCTGGCTTGTCGCTGAGCCCTATCCGCTGCATGACTCGTCGCTACGCATTGTCAGCGGGCCAGAGCGAATCGAATCGGGCTGGTGGGACGGCGGAGACGTACGACGTGACTACTACGTAGTGGAAACCCGAAGCGGCCAACGTGGTTGGGCCTTCCGTTTTTCAGGCAGCGCGGGGCCGCTAATGCTGCACGGCTGGTTCGCATGACAGGCTATGCAGAACTGCATTGCCTCTCGAACTTTAGCTTTCAGCGAGGGGCATCCAGCGCCAAAGAGCTGTTCGAAAAGGCGAGCCTACTGGGGTACGAAGCGCTATCCATCACTGATGAGTGTTCACTCGCTGGCATCGTACGTGCGTGGCAGGCATCAAAGACCACTAACGTTCGCCTAATCACGGGAGCCGAAGTAACGCTCGCGGAAGGCATCAAGCTTGTGCTGCTTGCGCAGAACCTTGTTGGTTACCAGCGCATATGCGGACTGATTACCACGGCCCGGCGTCGAACCACAAAAGGCACCTACGAGCTTCACCAATCGGATTTTGGAGCATCGACTGGCGGCATCTTTGCAATCTGGATTCCTGACAAGCGTGTGAGCGATGAGCACGGTGCTTGGGTCTCATCAACATTTCCTGACAGGTGCTGGATCGGCGTTGAACTGCATCACGGGCCTGACGATGCCCAGAAGCTTTCGATGCTTCAGGAGCTGGGACTTCGATTGCAGATTCCCCTCGTTGCGACGGGCGACGTTCATATGCACTCGCGGGGGCGCAGAGCTCTTCAGGACACGATCACCGCGATTCGCCATCACTGCACCGTAGTTGAGGCTGGCTACCACCTTTTCCCAAACGGAGAGCGGCACCTCAGGCCCATTAGCGTCCTGGCAATCCTCTATCCTGCGGAGCTTCTAGCTGAAACGCTCAAGGTCGCTTCGCGATGCACATTTGATCTGAGCCAACTGAAATACGAGTACCCACATGAGGTCGTTCCCACAGGAAAAACGCCCTCAGCCTGGTTGCGGGAGCTGACTTACGACGGCGCGCAATGGCGTTGGCCAATAGGCATTCCAGAGAAAGCTCAGACCCAGATCGAAGCCGAGCTGACGCTGATTGAAGAGCTGAAGTACGAAAGCTATTTCCTCACCGTTCATGACATCGTCCGCTTTGCCCGCAGTCAGAACATTCTCTGCCAGGGCCGGGGATCTGCCGCTAATTCGGCGGTGTGTTTTGCACTTGGTATCACTGAACTTGATCCAACCAGGTTGAACATGCTGTTCGAGCGGTTCATCTCTAAAGAGCGCAATGAGCCGCCTGATATCGACGTCGACTTCGAGCACGAACGACGCGAAGAGGTCATTCAGTACATCTTCACCCGGTATGGGCGCGAGCGTGCGGCCCTGACCGCAGTGGCGAGCACCTATCACGTTGCCGGAGCCATACGAGACGTCGCCAAAGCACTTGGCTGGCCTCCTGATCAGGTGTCTGCATTGGCAAACTGCTGCGGTCGTTGGAGTGACCGGATACCACCGGCTGAGCGACTTCTGGAAGCTGGTTTCAATCCAGAACTGAAGCCAGTTCAAATGGTGCTGGTACTGACGGAGCAGCTCGTGGGATTCCCCCGCCACCTGTCGCAACATCCAGGCGGGTTCGTCATTTCTGAGCATCCCTTGTCGACACTGGTACCGGTCGAAAACGCCGCAATGAAGGACAGAACGATCATTCAGTGGGACAAGGACGACATCGACGCGCTTGGGTTGATGAAAGTCGACGTTCTGGCCCTCGGCATGCTGAGCGCGATCCGTCGCTGCCTGGATCTGCTGCGCCGATATGATCGTCGTAACCTGACCCTGGCGAATATCCCTGCCGAAGATACAGAGACCTACGCGATGATCAGTCGAGCAGACACCATCGGCGTGTTCCAAATCGAGTCGCGCGCACAGATGTCCATGCTGCCCCGTTTAAAGCCCAAGACCTTTTACGACCTGGTCATCGAAGTGGCCATCGTTCGGCCTGGGCCCATCGTTGGGAATATGGTTCATCCCTATCTGCGGCGGCGCAACGGTGAGGAGGCAGTAACCTACCCAAGTGATGAGCTTCGAGAGGTTTTCGAGCGCACCTTGGGCGTACCGCTTTTCCAGGAACAGGTCATGCGCTTGGCTATCGTCGCTGCCGGGTACTCCCCGGGTGAGGCCGATCAGTTGCGGCGCTCGATGGCCGCCTGGAAACGTCACGGCGGCCTTGAACCACATCAAATACGCCTACGAGAAGGCATGCTCGAACGAGGCTACACCGAAGAGTTTGCCGCCCGCATTTTCGAGCAGATCAAAGGCTTCGGAAACTACGGCTTTCCAGAGTCGCACGCAGCCAGTTTCGCCCTGTTGACCTACGCCAGTTGTTGGCTCAAATGTCATGAGCCGTCGGCCTATGCCTGCTCACTCATCAACAGTTGGCCGATGGGTTTTTACTCACCCGATCAGGTGCTCCAGGATGCGCGCCGTCACGGCATTGAGATCCGGGCGATAGACGTGACGGTGAGCGATTGGGACTGCACATTGGAGGCTTTGGATCGGACGTTGCCAGCGATTCGATTGGGGCTTCGGATGATCAAAGGGCTATCTGAAGAGGTGGGCCGCAGGATTGAGCTTATACGGGAGACGAAGCCTTTCAGGGACATCAGTGATTTATGCCTACGTGCCGGCCTCGATCAGAAAGCGCGAGAGTTGTTGGCAGATGCCGATGCACTGAAGAGCCTGGCGGGCAATCGTTACTCAGCGCGGTGGGAAATTGCAGCCGTGCAGCAACCGCTGCCCTTGTTTGTCGATGACATCGCTGAGGATCTCGTAGTGATTCCTGAACCAACTGTCGTCGAAAACATGCATGCAGATTATGCGCGAACAGGTACGACGCTTGGCCCGCATCCAATGTCCCTGCTGCGAGAGACACTTCGTTCAATGAGAGCTAAGAGCTCTCAGGATCTGAGAGAGATCGGAGACTGCAATCACGTTACGGTGTTCGGCATAGTGATGGGTAGGCAGCGCCCTTCAACCGCCTCAGGCGTCACCTTCGTAACCCTTGAAGACGAATTCGGCATGATCAACGTGATTGTTTGGCGTGACCTTGCTGATCAGTACAGGCCTGCGTTAATGCATTCAAAGCTGTTGCAGGTGAAAGGCAAGCTGGAGGATGAATCTGGTGTAGTGCACTTGATCGCGGGTCATCTGAAAGACCGAAGCGACCTGCTTGAAGGGCTGGATGTCCAGAGTAGGAATTTCCACTGAGCCCGAAAATTTGGCTAGGCCGCTTTCGGCCCAGGCCGTGTAAAAACGCAGGCCGTTTTGAAGTCATCGTTGCTACTTAAAATCTGCAGCAGCTTGCTGCCAGTCAGCAGACCCGAAATTTGCGTAGGAAGGCAATTTTTGTTCAGGCTCAGACCATCAAGCTGGCTCGCAAACGTTTATACACAGCCTCGGCCAATAGCGGTCTGAATCGCCCCTGAAGCGCCCCTCTCGACAGTTCTGCCGAAACCAGCCCACCATCTGATCCGCTTTTTATTTGAAAACCTGAGTCTGTTATCTAAACACCCGCACTCGCATCATGCGCCTCGCCTGATAAAGCCCGACGAGGCCCGTAATGAGCGAACGTATTCCCGCGCAGATCATCGAGACCATCGACCCGCGCCAGCCTATCCGCCTGACGCCATCCCAGGCTGGCGGGCCGATTCATACCCGCAGTTTTAGCGGCCGTTTTCGTAATCTGCGCCTGTACGGTGCCGGCTTGCTGTTTCTGATCTTCTTTGGCACCGCCTGGCTCGACTGGGGCGGCCGACAAGCCGTGTTGTGGAACCTCGCCGAGCACCGTTACTACATTTTCGGCGCGACCTTTTGGCCGCAGGATTTCATCCTGCTATCAGCGTTGTTGATCATTGCCGCCTTCGGTCTGTTCGCCATCACCGTAGTCGCTGGGCGCGTGTGGTGCGGCTACACCTGCCCACAGAGCGTGTGGACCTGGGTGTTTATGTGGGCGGAGAAAGTTACCGAGGGCGAGCGCAATCAGCGGGTCAAGCTGGATGCCGCGCCCTGGTCGCTGAACAAGCTGGCGCGGCGCAGTGCCAAGCACGCAATCTGGCTGGGCGTCAGCCTGCTCACGGCGCTGACCTTTATCGGTTATTTCACGCCGATCCGCGAACTTTCCAGCGACCTGCTGCGCCTGCAACTGGACGGCGGCACGCTAGTGTGGGTGTTGTTCTTTATGGCCGCCACCTACCTCAACGCCGGCTGGCTGCGTGAGAAGGTCTGCGTGCACATGTGCCCGTATTCGCGCTTCCAGAGTGCAATGTTCGACGACGACACCCTGCTGGTGGCCTACGACGCCAAGCGCGGCGAAGGCCGTGGCCCACGCAAGAAGGACAGCGACCACAAGGCCGTAGGTCTGGGTGATTGCATCGACTGTTATATGTGCGTGCAGGTGTGCCCAACCGGTATCGATATCCGTGATGGCCTGCAGATTGACTGCATCAGTTGCGGCGCCTGTATCGATGCGTGCGATTCGGTCATGGACAAAATGGGCTACGCCAGAGGCTTGGTCGGCTATCACTCCGAGCGGCAACTGCAAGGTGGCAAAACCCACTGGTTGCGTCCACGATTGATCGGTTACGGCATCGCCCTGGTGCTGATGATTGGCGCCTTCGTTTGGGCACTGAGTGACCGCTCGATGCTGTCCATCGACTCGGCCAAAGACCGCAGCATGTTCCGCGAGAATCAGCTGGGGCAGATCGAGAACACCTACCTGCTCAAGGTGATCAACAAGACCCAACAGCCACAGCGCTATGGCCTGGTGCTGATCGACAGCCCCGGCCTGCGCCTGGATGCACCGCAGCAGTTGCAGCTAGACCCTGGGGAAATTCTCGATGTACCGGTGACAGTGGTGCTGGAGAGCGAACAGGCCGACGCCAGCACCCTGCCCGTGCGCTTCGCGATCCATAACCTGGCCGATGCCAACGAACGGGCGCAGACGCAGAGCACCTTTCTCTCGCCGCGCGGGCGCTGACAGTCGCATGGCAAAGCAACTCCCCGTAGAGTGCGGTCATCTACTGGCCGCCCCTACGGACCCGATGAAACGCTACGAAAAATTCGCAGAGCAGATTGCCGAACTGATCCGCAGCGGCATGCTCGCCCCAGGTGAAAAGGTGCCTTCGGTACGCCACTCCAGCCGTACCTATGGGGTCAGCCCGTCCACGGTTTTCCAGGCCTATTACCTGCTGGAAGACCGTGGTCTGATCCAGGCCCGCGCACGCTCCGGCTACTTCGTCCGCGAGCTGGCGCGGCATTCGCTGGCCGAGCCGGAAACCAGCCAGCAGCCGACGCAGACCACCGAGGTGGATGTCAGCGAACTGGTGTTCTCGGTGCTCGCCTCACTGAAAGATCCCAA
The DNA here is from genome assembly GCF_963970955.1 of Pseudomonas sp. EA_35y_Pfl2_R111. Taxonomy (NCBI): domain Bacteria; kingdom Pseudomonadati; phylum Pseudomonadota; class Gammaproteobacteria; order Pseudomonadales; family Pseudomonadaceae; genus Pseudomonas; species Pseudomonas sp. EA_35y_Pfl2_R111. The sequence goes on from NZ_CAXAOM010000002.1 coordinate 266,816, forward strand.
TACCGTGCCGTTCGGTTCGGCCTTCCCCAGTCCGCAGCTGTTTCCCCTGCCGCGTCTGGCGCGCTCCATGGCGCACGCCCTGCGCGATATGCAGCCGCAAGCGGTGATCGCCGACATGACTGAGGGCAACCCCAATCTGCGCAGACAGATTGCCCTGCGCTATATGGTCAGTGGCGTGATGTTGTCACCGGAAGAACTGGTGATCACCAGCGGCGCCATGGAAGCGCTCAATCTGTGCCTACAAACGGTGACTCAACCCGGTGATCTGGTGGCCATCGAGGCGCCAGCGTTCTACGCCACGCTGCAAGTACTGGAACGCTTAAAGCTCAAGGCCGTGGAAATCCCGGTCAACCCGCGTGAAGGTATTGATCTGGACGTGCTGGCCGAGCGCCTGAGCAGCCTGCCTATCAAAGCCTGCTGGTTTATGAGCAGCCTGCAGAACCCGCTGGGCGCGAGCATGAGTGACGCGAAGAAAGAGGCGTTGTATCAGCTACTGCAACGCCACCAAGTGCCACTGATTGAGGATGACGTGTATGCCGAACTGTACTTCGGCAGCCAGCCGCCCAAACCAGTAAAGAGCTTCGACCGTGAAGGCCTGGTGATGCACTGCGGTTCGTTCTCCAAGTGTCTGGCGCCCGGTTACCGGGTCGGCTGGGTGGCCGGCGGGCGCTATGCCGAACAAATCAGCCGACTCAAACTGATGACCACCATTTCACCCTCAGTACCGGCCCAGGCCGCTCTGGCCGACTACCTGCAACACGGCGGCTATGACCGCCATCTGCGCAAACTACGCCATGCCCTGGAAGCGCAGCAGGCCTCGATGCTCGCCTCAGCCGCGCGGCACTTCCCGGCCAGCACCAAGGTCACCCGGCCAAGCGGCGGCTACTTTCTCTGGTTCGAATTTCCCGAACAGGTCGATGCGTTACGCCTGTTCCAACTGGCACTGGCGCAAGGCATCAGCCTGGCACCGGGACCGATCTTCTCGGCCACCCGTCGCTTCGGCAACTGCGCCCGCCTCAACTACGGCCATCCCTGGAATCCCGAGAGTGAAGAAGCCATGAGCGTGCTCGGGCGAATCCTCGCCTCTTTCTAGAGCGCTCGTTCCCTATGGGCGGGGCTGCGTTGCAGCTAACTACCGGCTCCCCGTAACAGCACAATGTCTCGTTTGGGGGATGTGCCAAACAGTCGACTGTATTCGCGGCTGAACTGCGAGGGACTCTCGTAGCCGACCTTGAATGCAGCACTGGATACGTCCAGGTGCTCATTGAGCATCAAGCGTTTGGCCTCGGCCAGGCGCAGCCATTTTTGGTACTGCAACGGGCTCATCGCCGTGAGTTGGCGAAAGTGGTGGTGAAAGGTCGGTGCGCTCATCTGCACCCGTGCGGCGAGTTCGTCTACGCGCAGCGGCGAAGCGTAATGCAGCGTCAGCCAATCGATAGCTTTGGCAATCCGATAGCCCTGACCATCGACAGCAGTGATCTGCCGCAGACTGGCCGCCTGATCACTCATCAACAACCGGTAATGAATTTCTCGCTGAATCAATGGCGCCAGTACCGGGATCGCCTCGGGCTCTTCCAGCAGCGCCAATAGCCGCCCAAAGGAAGCTAACAAGGCCGGGGTGGCTGTACTGATGCCCACGCTCGTTCTCAGCGCTTTGTCACGACTTGATGGCAGACCGCCCTGGGCAATCAATTCCGCCAACATGCGCAGATCAAGCTTCAAGGTCAGCCCCAAACACGGCTGCTCCGCACTTGCCACCAACACTTCGGAGTTGGCCGGCACACCAAGGGAAGTGATCAGGAACTTCGAGGTGTCATATGTGTGCCCTTCTCCGCCGACCCACAGGCGCTTCTCGCCTCGGGCGACGAGGATGATGCTTGGCTCGACCATGCAGACCACCGGCGCCGATGGCTCATCGCGACGAAACAAGCCCAGGCCGACGATAGACGTTGAGAAGTCACCCGGCTGACTGACCCGAGCGCCAATGATCTGCGCCAGCGCCTCTTGTGCGGATGTGTCGTGAGTGTGGCTGTCGTTACTAGTCGTCATGGCTGCATATACCTCGTGGCCGAACTCTAACTCGTCAGCCTCTGCACTTCCCAGTAAACCCATGAAAGTTCAGCGGATTAGGCAAGTAATCCAGTGGAATGCGCTACAGAACAGGCAGGCAGCGCCGGAGAATGTGTCCTAACGGGTAATCACTCATCGGCAAGGAATATCACATGAAAAACATGCTGCTGGCCTTAGGGCTGCTTATCACCTCTTTCTCATCATTAGGAGCTGACATGTCTAACGGCGCGGACAATTTCTACCAGAGCGACAAGGTGGCAGTGGAAAAGGTCACCTTCAACAATCAATACGGGATGCAGGTGGCCGGAAACCTGTTTACGCCGAAGGGCATCGACGCCAAGGCCCAACATGCCGCCATCATCGTCGGGCACCCAATGGGCGCGGTAAAGGAGCAGAGCGCCAACCTCTATGCCAGCAAAATGGCCGAACAGGGCTTCATCACGCTGTCGCTGGATTTGTCCTTTTGGGGCGAGAGCGCCGGCACTCCGCGTAACGCGGTATCCCCTGACATTTACGCGGAAGACTTCAGCGCCGCCGTGGACTTTCTCGGCACCCAGCCGTTGGTTGATCGCGAGCGCATCGGCGCCATCGGTGTTTGCGGCAGCGGCAGTTTCGTGATCAGCGCAGCCAAGATCGATACACGTTTAAAGGCTATCGCGACCGTTAGCATGTATGACATGGGCTCGGCCAACCGCAACGGTTTGCGCCATGCTGTCACCGCCGAACAGCGCCAGCAAATCATCCGCGAGGCGTCCCAACAGCGCGACGTTGAGTTCCAGGGCGGTACAGTCAAGCTCACTGGCGGCACGCCGCAAACGCTGACCGGCAACCCAATCGGTGACGAGTTTTATGATTTCTATCGCACCCCACGTGGCGCGGTCACCCCAGCCGGCGCAACGCCACAAACAACCACCATGCCGACGCTGACCAGCAACGTGAAGTTCATGAACTTCTACCCGTTCAACGATATCGAGACCATCTCACCACGACCGCTGCTGTTTATCACCGGTGCCGAAGCACACTCACGCGAGTTCAGTGAAGATGCCTACCAGCGTGCTGCCGAGCCCAAGGAGCTGGTGATCATTCCGGGCGCTGGCCATGTGGACCTATACGACCGAGTCAATCTGATCCCGTTTGCCAAACTGACGGCGTTCTTCCAGAGCCATCTGCAGTGATTGATCAAGTAACTGCCCGGCAGAGCCCCTTGCAATCCTGGAGCGCCGTGCTCGCCATGTCGCTCGCCGCGTTTGTGCTAGTGGCCTCGGAGTTCATGCCAGTCAGCCTGCTGACGTTGATTGCTACCGACCTGCACATCAGCGAGGGGCAAGCTGGGCTGAGCATTTCTGTTTCGGGGCTGTTTGCCTTGCTCACCAGCTTGGTGATCACTTCGGTGGCGGCGCGATTCGAGCGCAAGCGGCTATTGCTGTCACTGACGCTACTAACGATCGTGTCTGGAACGGTGGTGGCCGTCGCGCCTAACTACCCGGTGTTTATGCTGGGCCGCGCGCTGATTGGCGTCGCCATTGGCGGCTTCTGGTCGCTGTCGGCCGCGACCGCCATGCGTCTGGTGGCGGATGAGCAAGTACCGCGCGCGTTGGCCGTGGTTAATGGTGGCAATGCCTTGGCCACCGTGATTGCCGCGCCCTTGGGTAGTTTTCTCGGCGCGCTGATCGGCTGGCGAGGGGCATCTTTCTGCATTGTGCCCGTCGCTGTAATCGCCGCCATCTGGTTGCTGTTGAGCTTGCCAAAGATGAAAACCGAGCGTCGAAACGCCAACGGTAATTTCTTCAGGCTATTGAAGCGCCCATCGGTTGCGCTAGGCATGCTGGCGGTCAGTGTGTTCTTCATGGGTCAGTTCATGCTGTTCACCTACTTAAGACCGTTTCTGGAAACGGTGACCCACGTCAGCGCTTCCCTGTTGTCGCTCATGCTCTTGGTACTTGGGGCTGCGGGCCTTGCCGGCACGTTCCTGATTGAAGGCTTTTTGAAGAAAGGCCTGTATCAAACACTGATCGCCATCCCGATGCTGATGGCTGTAATTGCCCTGGCGCTGGTGGCGTTTGGCAGCTCGGCGATAAGCACAGCCTTGTTGCTCGGTTTCTGGGGCTTGGTGGCAACGGCAGCACCAGTGGGATGGTGGTTATGGCTGGCGAAAACCTTGCCCGATGACACGGAAGCCGGAGGCGCACTGGTAGTGGCGGTCGTGCAACTGGCGATTGGCTCAGGCGCAACGCTTGGCGGGCTGGCATTCGACCTAAGCGGCTATCGGGCGACTTTCGAGTTGAGCGCTGCGGTGCTGGTGGTTGCTGCCATTTTTGCCGCTCTGGCGGGTCGTGCAGCATCTAAGCAAAGGTTTGCTGCTGCGGCTGTGCCAGCTTGCGGCGAGCAGCATCCCAATGCTCTCGGCGATAGCCTTGCGCAATAGAAAAACGCTGAAATCTTTGCTTGAAATCTACCTGCAGTAATTTGCCCGCCGCTCGGCTAAGTTAAGCGCCTATTTCGACAGGATCAGGTTATGGACTCGATAACCCAGGCAGTACTGGGCGCCAGTATTCAAGGCGCCCTGCTCGGCCGTTGGCAAGGACGCAAGGCGCTGCTGTATGGCGCCATGCTCGGCACGTTGCCGGATCTTGATGTGGTTATCGATTACGGTGATGCCGTAGCTGATATGACCTACCACCGTGGTTTCAGCCACTCGCTGTTCGTGCTCAGCGCCCTGGCACTGCTGCTAACCGTGTTGATCCGGTACTTCAAACCCAACCCCGGCTACTCGACAAGGCGCTTATTTCTGGCGATCTGGTTAGCGCTGATCACCCATCCGCTACTGGATGCTTTTACCAGCTACGGCACCCAACTACTGTGGCCACTGACGCCCATCCCTACGGCCTGGTCGAGCATCTTTATCATCGATCCGCTTTATAGCGTGCCGCTGTGCATTGCCGTGGGCCTCGGCCTATTCCATGGGCTACGGGACAAAGCTGCCAAGGCCCCGGCACTGGCACTACTGGTGTCTTCGCTGTACCTGGCCTCGACCCTGGCCGGCAAATACATGGCCGAACAGCGCGTAGAAACCGAGCTGGCGCGCCAAGGTATCAATGCCCAACAGCTGTTCAGCACACCGACGCCCTTCAATAGCCTGTTGTGGCGCGTGATTGTGCTCGATGGCGAGGACTACCACGAGGCGCTGGTCAGCTGGTTTGACGATACCGCGCCACAACTAGAACGCATCCCCCGTGGCACACACCTGGCGGCAGCGCTGGTCGATTCCCCCGCCCATGCGCGCCTGGCCTGGTTTACCAACGGCGTGCTGCGTTATGACCAATTGGGGGAAGAGTTGGTTGTCACCGACATCCGCCTGGGCATGACCGGTTTCCACCCCTTCCGCTTCGACTTCGCCACCTTGAAAAACGGCCAATGGCGTGTGCATGACGACATCCAGCGTCTGCCCACACAGCGCGGTGACTTCTCACGTCTGCAGCTGCTGTGGGCACGCACCTGGCAACCCAGCGTTCAGGTACCGCTATTGGCCTGGGCTGACGAGCTGAGCAAAACCCCGCTGGCCAGTCACGCCGGGCAGTAACAGCGACTACCAACGGTGCACGCAGTATGAGCTAGGCTCAATTCCAACTTTGTTGAGTTGGAGTTGAGCCCATGAACATCCGCCAGAAAATGATCGCTTGCGGCGCCATCAGCGTGCTCGCGGCGACACTGCTGGGCAGCATTGGCTTCTGGGGGCAAACACAGCTGGCCGGTGCGCTGAATGAAAATCAGCTGAGCGTCAGTGCCCTGCGTAATCACCTGGAAGGCGACATGATGCACGACGCCTTGCGCGCTGACGTGCTGGCGGCTTTCTACATCGACCCTACCGATAGCGCCGCTGTTGAGCAGGTGCTCACTGATCTGCGCGAGCACAGTGAATGGTTTACCCGCACCCTCAATGACAACGCCAAACTGCCGCTCAGTACGGATATCCGCCAGGCGATCAGCGAATCGCAGCCGGCCCTGGCGGCTTACATCCAACAAGCCGAGGGCATCGTCAAGCTAGCTCTTAGTGACCCGCAAGCGGCGCGCCAACAAATGGCGGCTTTCGATGCCAGCTTTGGCGATCTGGAAGAAAAGAACGAGGCGCTCAGCGGCTTGATCGAAGCGCACTCAGCAGACACCCGCAGCGACAGCGAGACAGCCGTCAGGCATGCCGCCTGGTTATTGATCGGCGGGATTATTGCGGTGTGCATTCTGCTTTGCCTGCTCACCAGTCAACTGATGAGAGCGGTATTGCGCCCTCTGGAAAAAGTCATTGCCGCGGCCCGCGCCATTGCCCAGGGCAACCTGCGGAGCGTCATTAATGTCGATAGCAATGACGAGGCAGGCCAACTCCAACAGGCGCTGGCTGACATGCAGGCCAACCTGCGACAAATGATCGACAGCATCCGCCATGAAAGCGAACAACTGCAGCAGACCGCACACGACCTCACTGGGGCATCAGAAAGTATCGTGCGCAGTACCAATGAGGAGTCCGACAGCGCCGTCAGCATGGCTGCTGCTATGGAGCAAATGATCCAGAACATCGAACAAATTGCCGGCCACGCCCGCAATGCCCAAGAAATCTCCTCCCACTCAGAGCAACTGGCCGGCAGTGGCGGGCAGGTAATCCTGGGCGTAGTCGACGGCATGAGCCGGATCGCCGAAGCGGTCAATGAGTCCAGCGCGACTATCACCGCGCTGGGCGAATCGTCAGAGGAAATCCATTCGATTATTCAGGTAATCAATAGCATTGCAGAGCAAACCAACCTCCTCGCCCTGAATGCGGCCATCGAGGCCGCTCGCGCAGGTGAAGCTGGCCGTGGTTTTGCCGTGGTGGCGGATGAGGTGCGTAATCTGGCCGGACGCACTGCGCAATCAACCCAAGAAATCACCGGCATGATTGAGCGCATCCGCAGCAGTACCGCCCAAGCCGTCGAGAGCATGCAGACCGGGGTGACACGGGTTAACGATGGTGTCGCGCTGGCCCATGAGGCCGGCTCATCCATCAATGAAATTCGCGGCGGCGCCCAGCGTGCCGCCGAGGTGGTAGAGGAAATTTCCAACACCATCAGCGAGCAGAGTAAAGCCAGCAACGAGGTGGCACTGCGGGTCGAGCAAATCGCGCAGATGTCTCAGCAAAACAGCCGCACGGTCATCCAACTGGCAGACGCTGCCCAGAGTCTGGACAGCGTCGCTCGCAGCATGCAGAGCTCAGTGATGCAATTTCAGACCTGAATCGAAGGCCCGAATCAGCTACGGAACTGGGCCACCAAACCCTGCAACTCAACGCCTAGACGTGCCAATTCAGCGCTAGAGGCAGCAGTTTGCTCACTGGCACTGGCGCTTTGCTCGCCGATGTCACGCACCCGAGTGATGCTTTCACTGATGTTTTCCGCCACCGCACTTTGCTCCTCGCTGGCAGCCGCGATTTGCTGATTCATCTGTTCGATGGTGCTCACCGACTGAGTGATACGACCCAGTGCGGCGCCAGCTTCCCCGGCAAGCGTCACGGTGCGTTGAGTCAAGCTGCGGCTGCTGTCCATCTTCTCCACCGCGCCCTTGGCCAGACGCTGCAGGCTGGCGATCAGCCCTTCGATTTCCTCGGTGGAGTCTTGCGCACGCTTAGCCAGGGCGCGCACTTCATCCGCCACCACGGCAAAGCCACGGCCCTGCTCGCCAGCACGCGCAGCCTCGATGGCCGCATTCAGGGCGAGCAAATTGGTTTGTTCGGCGACGTTGCGAATCACCTCCAGCACACCACCAATCCGCGCGCTTTCCTGATTCAGCGCCGCAATGGCTTCGGCGGACTCTTCCACTTCAGTGGCCAGGTGGCCGATCTGGCTGACTGCCTGTTGCACCACCTGATTACCCTGCTGCGCCTCCTGATCGGCGGAGCGGGCGGCCAGAGATGCCTGTTCGGCGTTCTGCGCCACTTCCTGCACGGTCGCGGCCATTTCATGCATGGCGGTAGCGGTCTGCTCGGTTTCCATCTTCTGGTTCTGCACGCCGGCGCTGGTTTGCGCGGTGATCGCCGAGAGCTGCTCGGCAGCGGCGGCAATCTGGCTGACGCCACCGCCAATCCGACCGACCAAAGTGCGCAGGCTAACGCTCATCACCTGCATCGCGGCCATCAGTTGGCCGGGTTCGTCACGGCGATCCTGCGGCAGGTCGTGGGTCAAATCGCCAGCGGCAATGCGCTGGGCAAACACCACCGTTTGCTGCAAGGGCGCGACAATCAGGCGGGAAATAATCAGCGCCGCCAGCATGCCAATAATCACCGCAGCAATGCCCATGGCGCCGAGCAACAGCATGGCCTGACGGCTATCCGCGGCCATGGCCTGCTCTTGCTGAACCTTGGCTTCATCCACCAGGGCCAGCACGGCCTGGGCACGCTCGACCATGGCAACTTCGCTCTGCTGGCTCTGCCCGCGTACCTGCTGATAATTGGTGAATGCCTGCTGATAGAGGGTCAGCGCCTTCAAGGCGGTTTCGATGGCGCCTTTCTGATCGTCGTCCAGCCAGACCATCAGGCTGCGTGCGACGGTTTGCAGGTCGTCGTTGATATAGGTCCACTCCTCCAGGGCTTCGGCCGAGCCATCGATGATGTACTGGCTTTCATGGCCGCGCAGGTCGAGCATGCGCTTGCTCAGGCCCGAGGCGGTTTCCGCCAGGGTCAGCGGGTCGCTGCCGCGCAGCTTGTCCCCCTCCAGGCGCAGCTCACGCACGGCGTCGTACATGTCCAGCTCGATCACATCGAACTGATCGCGCGCCTCACCAGCCGCCTCACGCATCTGCGTACGCGCCGCGCGGGCATTGTTCTGCTGCTCGACAAAGCTGTCGAACTGCCGACGATAGTCGTCGATGGCCTGCTGCATGCTTTTCAGCCGCGCTTGATCAGCGCTGGACGCGACCGCCAACTGCTGGGCGACTGCCGCACCGACCCGATCCAGCTGCTCATGCACCTGCGCAGCCGCTTCGCTATCCTGGCGCAGAGCGAAATCGCGCTCGGCGCGGCGAGCTTGCAGCACCTGAGCATCAATTACTGACAGGCCACTGGTGCTGGCATGCCCTTCCAACACGGCTTGCACCGCCAGAAAGCCACTGCCGGTGACGGCAACCGTGAGCAACAGCACCAGGCCGAAACCACACATAAGCTTTTTGCCGACAGACAGGTCGGCGAACAGGCGAGCGGCAGAAGAGGACATAACAACACTCCGTTTTTCTTATCGTGCGCAGCGAGACGGCGCGATGGCGGCCCAGGTAGCACATGAACCACTGATGGCAGTTTAGCCTCGCTTTATTGCAACCCTTGCGCCAGAGGCCTGCTCGGACCCAGGTAAAAGCGCAAAGGCCTGAGCTAGAGGCGCTGGCGGTTGCTCAACGGGATATAGCCAAAAATCGAATGCGGCAGATAACCCAACTTATCGGCAGGTTTCCGCTGATCCTTTATCGCGAATGGCGAGTTACCGCCAAAAAGCCCGCGTCAACGTTATGACGACCATAAAAAAGGCGCACGGCTTTTGCCCGTGCGCCCTTCTCTACTACAGCTCAGCTTGGCGTGATTAACGCCCAGCGAGCGCCGGTACGACTCGTGGCCTGAGCACTTCACCGAGCACCGCGAGCAGGCCGATGGCGCCGGCAATCCAGTACCACTGAGCAATCGGGTCAAACATCAACCAACCCAGAGCGTGCAGGAACACCACCATGATCAGCACCGGGCTGACGTAGCGCACCATAAACAGCCAGAGGGCATAGCCCAGCGGCGGCAGGCTCAGCTCATCACGCATGATCTCGCTGCGCAGGGCGTAACCGGCCAGCAGCACCATAAAGATCCCCCCCAGGGGCATCATCCAGCGCGAGGTCAGGTAATCCAGCCAGTCGAAGAAATTCTTGCCCAGTGGCGTCCAGCCTGCCATCAGGTTGAACGAGAGCATCGCCAGCAAGCTGATCACCAGCAGCACCGAGCCGGACATGACCGCCGCCTTGAAACGGCTGATGGCGTACTTCTCGTTGAGGTAGGCCACCGTGGCTTCGATCATGGAAATCGCCGAGGTCAGCGCGGCAATCGACACCATGGCAAAGAACAGCACACCAAAGGCGGTGCCGAACGGCATCTGCTGGAAGGCCAGCGGCAGGCTCATAAAGATCAGCCCCGGCCCTGCGCTCGGGCTCATGCCGTTGGCGAAGATGATCGGGAATATCGCCAGCCCCGCCAGCAACGCCACGCAGGTGTCGCAGATGGCCACGACAAAGGTGGTACGCGCCACTGACTGGCCGTCCGGCAGGTAGGAGCCGTAGGTGAGAATCGCACCGGAGGCCAGGCTCAGGGTAAAAAACGCGTGGCCCAGCGCGGCCAGCAGCGCTTCACCGGTGATCTTCGAGGAATCGAAGCTGAACAGAAAGTCGAAGCCAGCGCTGAAACCGCCACTGATAAAGGCATAGCCCACCAATACCAGCAGCATCACGGCCAGGCCCGGCATCATCCAGCGCACGGCATTCTCGATGCCCTTCTGCACGCCTTTGGCGACGATCCACAGGGTCAGCAGCGCCACCAGTACGCTCCAACCGCCGAGCTGCCAGGGGTTGGCGTTATGCGCCTCGAACACCCCGCCAAGCGCTTCCACGCTGGTAGCCGCCAGCGAGCCGTCGAGCATTTTCACCGTGTAGGCAAAGGCCCAACCGGCCACTACCACGTAGAAACACAGGATCATAAAGCCGGCCAGCATGGCCATGCCGCCAACGGCCTTCCACAGCGGGTTGCCGTTATTTTCCTTGACCACCCGACCGATCGCATCGATGGGGCTGCCACGGCCGCGTCGGCCAATGGCGATCTCGGTCATCATCACCGGGATACCGATGGCCAGGATGCAGGCCAAGTACATCAGTACAAACGCACCACCGCCGTATTCGCCGGTGATATAGGGGAATTTCCAGATATTGCCCAGGCCCACAGCGGAGCCGGTTGCAGCAAGAATAAAGCCCCAGCGCGAGAGCCAGAGGTTCTTCGGTTTTTCACGGGTCATGCGTCACCTGTTTGTTTTTATCTGTGACGAAATAGAACCCGCAGCGCTTGTGGCGCGGCGGAGTGGCAAGGCATTCAGGTCGGTTTAAAGCTGCTGCGCTCGGCTATGCAGCGTTGAAATCAGCCTCGGACTGCTCATGTACAGACGTACACTGCGCGTCCTCGACTGATTTCCCCCTGCCTAGCCGTCGCTCGCGACGCTTTGCACCCACCTGAGGGAGCCGGGTTCGCCTGACCCTGACGGCGGCGAAGCCGGCTGGGATCACTGAGCGTCGGGTTGCACCTCCGGCGCAGCCTGTTTAAAGGCATCCAGAGACTCACAACGCGCCGCCATGGCGAGGATGCGCGGGTACGCATCAAGGTCACAGTTAAAACGGCGCGCATTATACAGCTGTGGAACCAGACAGGCCTCCAGATATCCGGGCCGCTCGCCGAGCGACAGGCGATCATTGAAGGCCGTCAGCCCAGCCTCGACTGCCGCCAGCCCCTTGTGCAGCCAGTGCTGATACCAGGCGTCCTTGGCCACCTCGCTCACTCCCAGCTCACCGGTCAGGTACTGCAGCACCCGCAGGTTGTTCAGTGGGTGCAGGTCGCAGGCGATATGCAAGGCCAGGGCGCGCACCTGGGCGCGCTGCGCTGGATCGCTGGGCAGCAGCGCAGGAACCGGAAACATCTCGTCAAGGTATTCCAGAATCGCCAGCGACTGGGCGATACGCACCCCGCCGTTGTCCTGGTCCACCAATAGCGGCACCAGTTGCTGCGGATTGAGCGCCTGGTAATCAGCGCTGTGCTGCTGGCCGCCATCTTTGACCAGGTGCACCGGCACTTGCTGATAGGCCAGACCCTTGAGGTTCAGCGCAATGCGCACACGGTAAGCGGCGCTGGAACGCCAGTAGGAATAGAGCTTCAGCATGGCAAGCACCGATGGTGGATGTGCGAAACGACATCCACCCTACCCTTCATATTTTTCCACCGTCTGGTCGATCGCACCGAACAGGCTATGGCCGGCGACATCAAACATCTCAATACGCACCCGGTCACCGAACTTGAGGAACGGGGTTTTCGCCTCGCCGTTCTCGATGACTTCCAGCATGCGTTTCTCCGCCAGGCAGCTGGAGCCGGCGCTGCGGTCGTAATTGGAGACGGTGCCGGAACCGATGATGGTGCCAGTGCCCAGCGGGCGGGTCTTGGCGGCATGGGCGACCAGGGTCGGGAAATTGAAGGTCATGTCCACGCCGGCATCCGGCTGGCCGAACAGCGCGCCGTTGATATGCGACACAAGTGGCCGATGCAGCTTGCCGTCGCGCCAAGTGTCGCCCAGCTCATCCGGAGTAATCGCCACCGGTGAGAAGCTCGACGAGGGTTTGCTCTGGTAGAAGCCGAAACCCTTGGCCAGCTCACCGGGGATCAGGTTACGCAGCGACACGTCGTTGACCAGCATCAGCAGCTGGATATGCCCGGCGGCCTCGGCAGCGCTCGCGCCCATCGGTACGTCGTCGGTGATCACCGCGATCTCGGCTTCCAGGTCGACACCCCAGGCCTCGTCGGCCATCTGGATCGGGCTGTGCGGCGGGATAAAGCACTCGGAACCGCCCTGATACATCAGCGGGTCATGCCAGAAGCTCTCCGGAATTTCAGCGCCGCGCGCCTTGCGTACCAGCTCAACATGGTTGACGTAGGCGCTGCCATCGGCCCAGTGATAGGCGCGCGGTAATGGGCTGTGGCAGGCAGTCTGATCGAAGGCAAACGCGCCGTCTTCCAGGCCGTCATTGAGGCGTTGATACACCGCTTCCAGCTTGGCTTTGCTCTGCGCCCAGTTATCCAGCGCCGCCTGCAAGGTGGCGGCAACGCTGGGCACTTTGACCGCGCGCGTCAGATCACGAGAGACCACAACCAGCTCGCCGTCGCGGCCTTGATTCAATGATGCGAGTTTCATCAGGATTCCTTGCCCGGCGCACGCCAGGAGTTCACGTATTCGGGGACATCAACGCCGGCAGCGGCTTCGCCAACTTCCAGGGCGCGGCGGGTATCGATCATCACCGCCACTTCATCAATAAAGGTGGCGGGCGCTTCCTGGCTCTTTTTCAGTGCCTTGGGGTGCGGGCCGTGGGGGAAGCCGCACGGGTGCAGGGTGACCATGCCCTGCTCGATGTTGTCGCGACTGAAGAAGTTGCCACGGTGGTAGAACAGCACTTCGTCGTAGTCGTCGTTGTTGTGATAGAACGGCACTTTCAGCGCGCCGGGGTCGCTTTCCACCGGGCGCGGGGTAAAGGTGCAGATCACAAAACCATTGGCCACGAAGGTGGTGTGCGCCGACGGCGGCAGGTGGTAACGGTGGCTCATCAGCGGGCGGATATCGCGCCAATTAAGCCGCACCACGGTGTTGTCGCCATGCCAGCCGACCACATCCAACGGATTGTAGGGATAGGTCACGGTGCTGATCTGGTTGCGCCGCTTGATCCTGATCTGCCAGGTATTTTCATCCTGCTGGGCCTTGAAGGCGTCATCCAGCCTGGGATGATCGAGCACAGCCGGATCGAAGATCGCCTGCGGGCCAACCAGGCCCTTATCCGGTAGCTGATAGGCACCGTCGGTGCTTTCAATCAGCAGCATAAAGGTCCGCTCATCGGCCTCGATGCGCCAGGCCGTACCGCGTGGAATCAACAGGTAATCGCCATCACGGTAGGTCAAATGGCCGAAGTCGCAGTAGAAGTGCCCCGCCCCTTCATGGATAAACAGCAGGTCATCGCCATCGGCGTTGCGCACCAGATGGCGCATGGCGCCGTGGGTTTTCCACACGCGCAGCTTCACGTCGCTGTTATGCAACGTCAGTGGCGCAGCCAACGGGCAGTCACGCTCGCTAGCAATGTCATTGAAGTTGAACGCGTGCGGACGCAGCGGCCCTTGCCAGTCGATCCAGCCGGTCGGCGGATGCTTGTGGTGCAGGTGCGCCGTGGGGCCGAAGAAGCCCTCACGGCCCATCTCACGCTCGTAGGTGCCTTCGGGAAAGTCGCAGTGCGCCTGCCGTGAGCATTCGCCTTCGCGCAGGGGAAAACTGATCCAGTTACGGCTCATGGCCTCATTCCTCGGAGATCACACCACGTTTGATCTGATCTTCCTCGATGGACTCGAACAGCGCCTTGAAGTTGCCCTCACCAAAGCCCTGATTACCCTTGCGCTGAATGATCTCGAAGAAGATCGGGCCAATTACAGTATTGGTGAAAATCTGCAACAGGATGCCGTCATCACCCGGTGCGCCATCGATCAGGATGTTCAAGTCGCGCAACACATCAGTCGGCTCGCCGTGCCCGGCCACGCGGCTGTCGACCTTGTCGAAGTAGGTGCCGGGAGTGACCATAAAATCCACGCCGTTGGCGCGCAGTTGGCGCACGGTGGCGTAGATATCTTCGCTGCTCAGGGCGATGTGCTGGATGCCTTCGCCTTGGTATTCGCGGATAAATTCCTCGATCTGCGACTTGTCGTCAGACGACTCGTTGATCGGGATGCGGATCTTGCCGCACGGCGCGGTCATGGCGCGAGACAACAGGCCAGTGAGTTTGCCTTCGATGTCGAAGTAACGAATCTCACGGAAGTTGGCAATGCGCTCGTAGAAACCCGACCACACGTCCATCTGTCCGCGTTTGACGTTGTGGGTCAGGTGATCCAACTCTTTCAGGCCGACAGAATTGTCGGTAGGTGTACGCCCTTCGATGTACTCAAAGTCGACGTCATAGATGCTCTTGTCGCCAAAGCGGTCCACTAGATACAACAAGGAGCCGCCGATGCCCTCAACGCAGGGAATGTTCAGCTCGCCGAAGTTGGCGTGGCTGCCCACCAGCGTCGCGCCCTGAGACTCCACATAGGCGGCTGCCTGAGCAGCGTTCTGTACGCGGAAGGCCATGGCGCAAGCGCTAGGGCCGTGTTTGAGACCAAACTCGCGCACATGCCCGGTCGGGCTGCCGTTCAGCACGAAGTTGATGTCGTTCTGCTGGAACAGCCAGACCTCTTTTGAGCGGTGCTTGGCGGTTTCGGTAAAGCCCATGGCGGTGAATAGCTGGCGCAGCTGCTGGATGCCTTCCGGAGTCGGCGCGGTGTATTCGACGAACTCGAAGCCGTCGGTGCCAATCGGGTTGTGCTGCTCGATCTTGTTCACGGCGTTCATTGCGCCTCCTCGTTGTTGTTTTGATCAACCGCTGCTCGTGCAACGGCGCGGATTGACCTCATAACAACCGAGCGTAGCCGCGCTAACAAGCGGCCCCAGAGCACCCTGCCGCAGCCTTGGCCCAGGCTTCCGGCAAGTTTTTAATACACCCAAGAAAACAGCGTGATTGCTGACTGCAACCACCCGCATCGCGTCACGAAATATTTACAAAGCGGTCGATTTAACTGCCAGGTGCGGGGCAGCAGCGCTTCTAAACTAGTTGAAACCCACAACAAGCAGCCGGCATGACCCGCACCTATGATCAGGACTTGTCCGTATGAACGGCGCAGACGCAGAGTCCACACCCGCGAGAAAGTGTTGCGCTCACAAGAAACGTAGGGTGAATGACGCTTTTTTCATCCACCGCGAGGCCGCATTGGTGGATGGGTGAAACGTCAGGTTTGTTTGCCCAGACAGTTATCAGTGCTGCAGATGGCCGTAGAGCTTGGCGTAGAGCCCGCCATCGGCGATCAGCTGTTGATGGCCGCCGTCTTCGGCGATGCTGCCGCCGTCGAATACCAGCACCCGATCGGCCTGCTTCACCGCACTCAGGCGGTGGGCGATAATCAGCGTGGTCCGGCCACGCAGAAACTGATTGAGCGCCTGATGCAGGGCGTATTCGGTGGCTGCATCCAGCGCCGAGGTGGCCTCATCAAGAATCACCACTTTCGGCTCAGCCAGCACCATGCGGGCGATGGCCAGACGCTGGCGTTGGCCGCCGGATAAACGCACGCCAGAACGGCCGACAATGCTGTCCAGCCCTAACGGCAGACTGCGAATGGTGTCGGCCAGCTGGGCGATCTCCAGCGCGCGCCAGCAGAACTCATCCGTGCGTTCACGCCCCATACACAGGTTGGCGCGTACCGTGTCGTTGAACAGCGCAGGATGTTGCAGCACCACGGCGACATTCTCGCGCACAGCCTCCAGGCCAATTTCTTCCTGGCTGCTGCCACCAAAGCGGATGGTTCCGGCCTGTGGCGTATACAGGCCGAGCAGTAGCTGCACCAAAGTGCTTTTACCGCCGCCGCTGGCGCCGACTATGGCGACCTTCTCCCCCGGCGCGATGCTCAGATTGAGCTGATTGAGCACCGGTTCATCGTTATAGGCGAAGGTCAGGCCGCTGACTTCGATACCCACAGTATCGCGGCCTTTGAAGGGGTCGACACGGCCCGGGTATTGCGGCTCGTCTTTGCGTGCCAGTAGTTCGTTGATGCGTGTCAGCGCGCCGCCAGCCGCATAAAAGGCGTACTGCAGACTGAGCAACTGCTCGACCGGGCCGATCATAAACCACAGGTAGCTGAACACCGCGAGCATCTGCCCGATCGACAGGTCGGAGAACAACACGGTAAGCATCGCGGCGGCGCGGAACACGTCGATACCAAACTGGAACAGCAAGCCACTAGCGCGGTTCGAAGCATCGGTCTTCCACTGCGAGTTCACCGCAAAGTCGCGCACTTCTTTCGCTCGGCCACCGAGACGACCAAGGAAGAAGCCCTGGCGATTTCCGGCGCGGATTTCCTGAATGGCTTCCAGGGTTTCCGTCAGCGCCTGGGTAAAACGCGAAGTGCTGTCGTTTTCCAGTTTTTTCAGGTGCTTGACCCGCTTGCCCAACTGCACCGTGGCGTAGATCACCAGCGGGTTGAACAACAGAATCAACAGCGCTAACTGCCAGTGCATCCACAGCAGAATCGCCGAAGTGCCGGCAAGGGTGAGCATGGCCACCAGAAAGCGGCTCAGTGTTTCGCCGACAAACTTGTCCAGGGTGTCCAGGTCGGTGACCAGGTGGGTGGTCACCGTGCCGCCGCCGAGGCTTTCATATTCACTCAAGGAGATGCGTTTGAGCCGCTCGATCAGACGGATGCGGATGCGGTAAACAATATCCTTGGACAGCCGCGCAAACAGCCGCGCCTGCACGACGTTGAAGATCAATGCGCCCGCACGCAAGCACAAGGTCAGCACCAACATCAGGCCGATATAGCCTGCGGCCGTTTCCCACTCAGTAGGTAGGAAGTTATTCATTACTTTGAGTGCGCTGTCACCGTCGTTGAGCAGCACCTCATCGACCAGTAACGGCAGCAGCAAGGGGATAGGCACGCTGCAAAGCGTGGCCAGTACCGCAACACAGTTGGCC
The DNA here is from genome assembly GCF_963970955.1 of Pseudomonas sp. EA_35y_Pfl2_R111. Classification (NCBI taxonomy): domain Bacteria; kingdom Pseudomonadati; phylum Pseudomonadota; class Gammaproteobacteria; order Pseudomonadales; family Pseudomonadaceae; genus Pseudomonas; species Pseudomonas sp. EA_35y_Pfl2_R111. The sequence continues at coordinate 284,264 of NZ_CAXAOM010000002.1, forward strand.
CAGATCAAGGCTTTTTTGTGGTGTAGCGCTAGCCGGCGTATTTCTGCCCAGCTCAAACGATCAAGCATGCTCAAGTCGCTCCAGCCACCGCGCTAGCAACGGCTCGAGTACGTCTAAGGGTTGATAGCCATTGGTCAGCAATGCCAGCTGCCCCTTGTTTTCGGCGAGCAAGGTCGGGAAACCGGCAATGCCCAGATCCTGCGTCCAGCTAACATCCGCCGCGGTGGCCTCGCGCTGCGCGACACTGTCAAAAGCTTCGGCAAAAACGATGCGAGGAATACCGGCGCGTTCGGCCAGCTCCACCAAAACGCTGGCGCGGGTCACGTCTACCCCTTCGGTGTAGAAAGCGCGCTGAATCAACTGTGTCAGCGGCAAGACAAGCTCCGGGGCCAAACTACGGGCTGTCACCAAGGCCCTACACGCGGGTTCGGTGTCGTACACCATCCCCTCGGGCAAGCCATCTTTGAAGTTGAACAACTGACCGGTGCTGGCATTGACCGCCTGCCAGTACCCCAGATAACGCACCCGCGCGGCGGCATCGATGGCCACGCTATCGCGGCGCAAGCCGCCCAATACCAGCTGCAAATCAACGCCTGCGGCAGCCGCCTGCTCAGCCAAAGCCTCCAGTACCGGCGCAAAGCCCCAACACCAGGAGCACATGGGGTCCATTACGTAGAGCAGGCGTGCGTGCATGCTTAAACCTCGCGGGACTGTCGGGGGTTGTAACCCAATGGGTGTGGCTGATTACGCTCTTTGGCCAACTCGATCTGGCGCTGACGCTCGCGGGCGCCCGCACGCGTTTTCTCTGGCAGCGAGTCCCAGCAATGCGGACAGCTGATACCAGGGGTGTACAACTCTGACTCGCGATCAGCCACCGATACCGGCGTGCGGCAGGCGTGACATTGGTCGTACTCGCCTTCGCTGAGGTCGTGGCGCACGGTGACGCGGTTATCAAAGACAAAGCAGTCGCCCTGCCACTTGGTCTGCTCCTGCGGCACTTCCTCCAGGTATTTGAGGATGCCGCCCTTGAGGTGGAAGACCTCCGCAAAGCCCTCGCCAAGCATATAGCTGGAGGCTTTTTCACAACGGATGCCGCCGGTGCAGAACATCGCAACTTTCTTGTGTTTGGCCGGGTCGAAGTTCGCCTTGATGTACTCGGGAAACTCGCGGAAGGATTTGGTCTTGGGATCGACCGCACCCTCGAAGGTGCCGATGGAAACCTCGTAGTCGTTACGGGTGTCGATCAGCAGCACTTCAGGATCGCTGATCAGCGCATTCCAGTCCTTGGGCTCGACATAGATGCCGACTTTCTGGTTCGGATCGACCCCTGGCACGCCTAAGGTGACGATTTCCTTCTTCAGTTTGACCTTGGTGCGGTAGAACGGCTGCTCATCGCAATACGACTCTTTATGGTCGATATCAGCCAGACGCTCATCCAGGCCAAACCAGGCAAGCAGCCCGTCGACGCCGACGCGGCTGCCCGACACGGTGCCGTTGATGCCCTCTTCGGCAATCAGCAGCGTGCCCTTAATGCCGTTATCCAGCATGGCTTGCAGCAGCGGCTCGCGCAGCTCGTGGAAATCAGGCAGGGAAACGAATTTATACAGCGCGGCGACAACGATCTTGTCTGTCATGTGCATGTCCTTCAGTAGTCGCCCACGTAAAGGGCGGACCGGGATATAAAAGTGGCCAGCGGCGAATTAATCAGCTGGCGGATCACAGAAAATTGTCCGGAGCATTTTTTGACGTTGCTCCGCCGTGGATGGCGGGCCACAAACAAAACCGCCGGCGCGAGGCCGGCGGGATGCGCAGTTTACTGCCCTTGAGAGGAGCCGTGTAGAGGCGAATTGCCTCAGTGGCCACCCTTGCAGGTCGGTGAGGCCGGAGCCACACCCTGCTGAGACCACTCATCAGGCGTATAGGTGTGCAGCGCCAGCGCATGGATCTGACCCATCAGCTCACCCACGGCGGCATAAGCTTTCTGGTGACGTTTGACCGCGTTCAGGCCCGCAAACTGCTCGCTGACGATTACCGCCTTGTAATGGGTTTCCAGGCCACGGCTGTGCATATGGCTTTCATCCAGCACGTGGAGATGTTGGGGTTCCAGGCTCGCCAAAGCGACCTGCAATAAATCGATCTTCGGCATAAGGGCTGTCACTCAGGGCTTCTTCGGGGTCAGCTTGGTGGTCATTTCCGCCAACAGCTGGTTGACCTTGGGCACGGCGGCTTCCAACTTGCCTTGGGTCAGCTGCGCCGACTGCGCAGTCAGTGTCGGCATCTTTTCCAGGACTTTCTTGCCCAGCGGTGATTCGTAGAAACGAATCAGGTCTTTCATTTCCTGCTCGTTGAAGTTAGTGGTGTAGAGCTTGACCATATCCGGCTTGAGTTTATCCCAGCCCACTGCCTGCTCCAGCGCGGCATTGGCCTGGGCCTGATAGGTTTCCAGCACGGCCTTCTCGCTCTGCGGCGCCTTGCTCTCGGCAAAGCGTTGGGCAAACATCTGCTGCACCTGGGCATACACCGGTACAGCCAGCTTATCGGCGCGGGCCAGCAGCAGGAAACGCTCGGCATCGGCGGCGTGACTCTTGGCATCGGCGAGCACCTGAGCACTACCGCACGTCAGTATTAGGGCAGCGCAAAGGGCAGGTAAACGTGACATGTACTACTCCTGAGAAAGGGATTGAGTGCTGTTGGACTCAATTGCCGGCATTTTGTGCCCAAGCGCGGGTCACACTCAAGTAAGCAAGAGCGTCGATCAACTCACGCTACAACTGTGCACTGGCGCACTGCGTGCTTAAAGTCCAAAATGCCAGCACTTGCCGAGCAGGCTAATGCCTGTGCATGCTCGACGAGATAAGCCATCTTCTGCTTCAGCGCGCCAATGCTCACAAAGCGAAGCGCCAGCACACACATGGACGTGTCGATGAACAGTTTCACTCATCCAGAGCCTCTCGCCGCCATCGCGCTATGCGATAGCCACGGGCTGCTTAACCCGCAGGCCATCGGCTGGTCACCCAGGCCCATGATCGATTGCGCCATACCCGGGCACTTCGGCCGGCGCAAACGCTGGAACCATTGGTGCATTACCACCCCGCAGTGGATGCTCTCGTTTACCCAGGCCGACCTCGACTACCTGGGTTATGCCGCCGCCTACTTCCTTGATCTGCAAAGCGGCCAAGCCGTCGCCTACAGCCAGTACCGCCTGTTCGGCCGTGGCTGCGACCTGCCAGATCAGCCGCAAGCCAGCCACGAATTCAACCACCCACGCCTGCAACTGCGCGTGGCTGAACACACCGGGCGCACGCGCATCACCATCAATGCGCCAGATATTGGCGGACAACCGCTGCAGGTAGCCCTGGATATTCAACGCCCGTCCCACCTCGACTCAGTCAACCTGGTCGCCCCGCTCGGCCCGCATAGCTTTCACGCCACCAGCCGCCAGCTGGGTCTGCCCTGCAGTGGCAGCGTGCAGCTGGGCAAGCAGCAATACAGCTGCGTCACCGGGCAAAGCTTTGCCTCGCTGGATTTCGGCCGTGGCGTCTGGCCACTTAATAGCCACTGGACCCGCGCCGCCTTCGCCGCACCTGGTGGTATCGCAGGCAACTTCGGCTCCGGCTGGACCGACCACAGCGGCCTGTCAGAAAACACGCTGTGGTTTGGTGGCGAACTGCAGCACCTGGATACGCCGATCACCATCACCCAGGCACCGCACAATCCGCTGGCACCCTGGCAGCTGCGCAGCCCGGATGATGCTGTGCAGCTGATATTCACCCCACGCCAGCGCCACCAGGCTTGTCGCCGGCTCGGGCCGTTCTATGCAGATACGCAGCAGTGGTTTGGGCACTTCGAGGGTGTTCTACGTGGCCCGGAAGGTGAGTGCGTACCGGTCAACAACGCGCTTGGCTGGCTCGGCGAGACCCGCGCCCGCTGGTAATCGACCACCGATGTTGAACCTCTACTGATGCAGCGCCGCCTAAGCTCAAATACTCTCGACCAGCAAGCGCTGACCTGGGAGGTTATTTGCCGCATGCACAACATTGAGGAGAGCCATCATGAGCCGCACTGAAACCGACAGCCTGGGCCCGATCGAAGTACACGATGAGGCGTATTGGGGTGCACAGACTCAGCGCTCGCTGGTCAACTTCGCTATCGGCCAGGAGCGCATGCCTTTATCGGTGGTGCATGCCCTGGCGCTGATCAAGAAGGCTGCCGCACGGGTCAATCAGCGCATCGGCGAACTGCCTGCAGACATCGCCCGATTGATCGAGCAGGCAGCCAATGAAGTACTGGCCGGCCAGCATGATGAGCAGTTCCCCCTGGTGGTCTGGCAGACCGGCAGCGGCACGCAAAGCAATATGAACGTCAATGAAGTGATCGCCGGGCGCGCCAATGAGCTAGCCGGCAACGGCCGTGGCGGCAAGACGCCGGTGCATCCCAACGATCATGTCAATCGCGCGCAAAGCTCCAACGACAGCTTCCCCACCGCTATGCATATCGCTGCCGCACAGGCCGTGCAACAGCAACTGCTGCCTGCCGTGCGCGAACTACGTGACGGTTTACAGGAACAGGCCGAGCGCCATGCGCGCCTGCTGAAGACGGGTCGCACGCATATGATGGACGCCACGCCGATGACCTTCGGCCAGGAGCTGTCAGCCTTTGTCGCGCAGCTGGGTTATGCCGAGCGCACCATCCAGGCCGCTCTGCCTGCAGTCTGCGAACTGGCCCAGGGTGGCACCGCCGTGGGTACCGGCTTGAACTCACCGCAAGGTTTTGCCGATGCCATGGCCGCCGAACTGGCCGCCTTGAGTGGCCTGCCCTTGGTCAGCGCACCGAACAAATTTGCCGCTCTATCCGGACACGAGCCGTTGGTTGCTTTATCAGGCGCGTTGAAAACCCTGGCGGTCGCCCTTATGAAGCTTGCCAACGACCTGCGTTTACTGGGCTCCGGCCCGCGCGCAGGCTTTGCCGAAGTGCGTTTGCCGGCCAATGAGCCGGGCAGCTCGATCATGCCCGGCAAGGTCAACCCGACCCAATGCGAGGCGCTGTCGATGCTGGCCTGCCAGGTTCTCGGGAACGACACCACGATTGCGTTCGCCGCGAGTCAGGGCCATCTGCAGCTCAACGTGTTCAAACCGGTAATTATTCACAACCTGCTGCAATCGATACGTTTGCTCGCGGACGGCTGCCATAACTTCCAACAGCATTGCGTTTCTGGGCTACAACCCGATGCGACAAAAATGGCCGAACACCTGGAGCGTGGTTTGATGCTGGTAACCGCCCTAAACCCGCACATCGGCTACGACAAAGCCGCACAGATCGCCAAGCAGGCCTATCAGGATGGCACCACCCTGCGCGAAGCAGCGCTGCAGCTGGGCCACCTGAGCAATGAACAATTCGACGCCTGGGTGCGCCCTGAAAATATGCTGGAGGCGGGTCAACATGAGTGAAGCGGCAAAAAGCGGCGCAACGCCACTGGAGGGTGACGGCAAACGCATCCTGATGATTCTCGGCACGCCGAAAAACAGCAGTTTCTGCCATGCCCTCGGCGAAGCCTATGCCCAGGGCGCACGCAGCAAGGGCCACGTAGTACGCCAGCTGAAGCTGGGTGAAATGAGCTACGACCCGGTGCTGCGCGATGGCTACGAGCAAAGCCAGACCCTGGAACCGGACCTGCTGGAAGCGCAGCGGCAGATCCACTGGGCTGAGCATCTCGTGTTCGTCTATCCGGTCTGGTGGGGCGGCATTCCCGCGCTGCTCAAAGGTTTCTTCGACCGCACCTTTCTGCCCGGCTTCGCCTTCAAGTACCGCAACCGCTCGCAACTCTGGGACAAGCTGCTGACTGGGCGCACCGCGGACCTGCTGGTGACCATGGATACGCCGCCCTGGTACTTCCGTTGGATCTACGGCGCCCCCGGACACAGGCAGATGACCCGTACCATCCTCGGCTTCAGCGGCATCAAAACCCGCCGCCTGGCCGAGTTCGCCCCAGTACGCCCCTCCAGCGAAGAACAGCGCCAGAGTTGGTTACGCCGCGCCGAGGCCCTCGGCGTGCGCGCCTAGGCCTTATCAAGCCAACGCGCCCATGCGCGCCTTGCGGGCGCGCCAACCAGCCAGCAATGAAGGCCCCAGCGCCGTCAGCGCCGAGCCCAGCACCACCAGCACCGCACCGCCATAGGCCAACCAGTTGATCTGCTCGGGCTGTACATGGTCAGGCCACCAGCTGGCGGCCAGGGCCACCGAAGCGAAAGTCACCAGCGGAGTAATCGCCAGCGCCGCACTGACCCGTGAAGCTTCCCAATGCGCCAGCGCCTCGGCAAACGCGCCATAGGCCACCAGGGTGTTCAGGCAGCAAGCAAACAGCAGCCAGCCCTGCAGCTGACTCAACTCCAGAGCCTGCAGCGGCTGCGCCCAGGGCGTCAGCAACGCGGCGCAGGCCAGGTAGATCACCATCATTACCTGCAGCGAGTTCCATACAGTCAGGAGCTGTTTCTGCGCCAGGCCATAAAAGGCCCAGACAAATGCCGCCGACAGCACGATCAACACTCCTGTGGTGTAAGCCGTCAGTGAGGTCAGCAGCTCATCCAGGCGCTGATTGAAGAACAAGGCAAAGCCGATTACCAGCACCAGCAAACCCAGCCCCTGGCTGAGGCTGAAACGCTCGCGAAAGATAAAGATGCTGCTGATCAACAACAGAATCGGCGCCACCTGAATCACCAATTGGGTAGTGCCGGGGCTAAGCAAGTTAAGGCCAACCAGATACAACACATAGTTGGCGGTCAACCCGGCTATCGCCAGCAGCAGAAGCCAGGCGCCCTTCTTGCCCAGCGGGCGAAATCTCGGCAGCCGGTTACTGGCCGCCAGGTAGGCCAGCAGGATGGAACCGGAAACCAACAGGCGAAACCAGGTCACCGTGACCGGATCCATGACCTGCAGCACTTCCTTGAGTTTGATCGGCAGCACGCCCCACAGCACGGCGGTCAGCAGCGCGAGAAACAGACCGTAGAGCCAGCGACCAGAAGAAATATGCATAAACGCCTCGCTACCGGCACCGCAACCTTTGCCCGATGCAGGTTGAAGCGACGACACATTCTAGGTTGCCACCACTAACCGGCACAGCCACAGCCAAGCGCAGCTATTTAAGAAAACTGTACCGATGGCTTAACAGCATCAAGACAGCCGTCTGGCGTCAAAAAATATAAAAAACGAGAAAACCATGCCGAATTTCGGCAAAAACGACCATTTGTCGTTAAATTCTGCAGCTCGGACATCGCCGTTTAGACTGAATTCAGCAGCTCATTTTGCGGGAGGTTCATCTATGTTCGGCCAACGCCATATCGACCATAACCCCGGCACCCACTACCGCAGTGAACGCGTTAGCGCGGTCAACGGCCAGTACTTCTTCTCCACCCGTGAGGGCACGCTGGAAGGCCCCTATTTCAACCGAACGGATGCCGAGCGCGAGATCGCCTTCTATATCCGCCGAATGATCCAAGCAAACGAAATCATCGAAAGCCGCGCTTTCTAGAGCGTAAACCACAGCCAATAAAAAACCGCGATTGCTCGCGGTTTTTTATTGGCTGTGGTTTACCGAAGCCTGATCAGCGTACTGCTTCAAACAATCCGGTAGCGCCCATGCCGCCGCCCACACACATGGTGACGATGCCGTATCTCAAGTTGCGACGCTGCAGTTCACGCACCAAGTGACCAACCTGGCGCGAGCCGGTCATGCCGAACGGGTGACCGATGGAAATCGAGCCGCCATTGACGTTGTACTTGGCGTTGTCGATTTCTAGACGATCACGGGCATACAGGCACTGCGAAGCAAAGGCTTCGTTGAGTTCCCACAGGTCGATATCGGCAACACTCAGGCCCTTGGCCTTGAGTAACTTGGGCACCGAGAACACCGGGCCGATGCCCATCTCGTCCGGTTCGCAGCCGGCGACGGTAAAACCGCGGAAGAATGCCAGCGGCTTGAGGCCCAGCTCGATGGCTTTCTCCAGGCTCATGACCAAGGTCATGGATGCGCCGTCGGAAAGCTGCGAAGCGTTGCCGGCAGTAACCGAACCATCGTCCGCAAACACCGGTTTGAGTGCAGCCAGGCTTTCTAACGTGGTGTCAGCACGGTTGCAGTCATCACGATCAACCACACCCTCAACGATGCTCTTCTCGCCGGTGGCTTTGTCTTCAACTTGATACTTGACCTGCATCGGTGCGATTTCATCGTCGAACAGGCCTTCGGCCTGCGCCCGCGCGGTGCGCTGCTGGCTTTGCAGGGCGTAGGCGTCCTGGGCTTCGCGACTGACGTTGTAACGGCGGGCGACGATCTCAGCGGTCTGCCCCATGGGGTAATAGATACCCGGTACATCTTTTTGCAGGATGGGGTTGAACAGGTTGTCGGTATTCATGCTTTTCAGAGTCATGGTGATCGACTCGACGCCGCCAGCCACGACCACATCGCTGCAGCCGGATGCCACTTGGTTGGCGGCAATCGCGATGGCCTGCAAGCCCGAGGAGCAGAAACGGTTGAGGGTCATGCCGGCCACGTTGGTGCCCAGACCGGACAACACCGCCACGTTGCGACCGATGTTCATGCCCTGGGCGCCTTCATTGGAGCCTGCACCGACGATGCAGTCATCCACCAACGCTGGATCGATACCGGTACGCGCCAGCAGTGCATTGACGCAATGAGCCGCCATGTCGTCTGGACGGGTCAGATTGAACTTGCCACGGAAGGACTTGGCCAAACCAGTCCGTACGCTGTCAACGATCACCACTTCACGCATGTCGCACCTCATTGTTATTGGGTTGAGTTGCCAACAAGAATAAAGCCGGACAATCTCACTCAGCGATGATCATTCATCAGCCGTATGCGCGACCATCCTGTTACACATGTCAAACAGTTACTCAGTCTTTGCCGAACGCGGCCTCCAGGGCCTCATTGATGGTGCGCAGCACCTTGATCCGGGCAAAGCGTTTGTCATTGGCTTCCACTAGCGTCCAAGGCGCAATTTGCGTGCTGGTGCGGTCAACCATATCGCCCACCGCATCGCGGTACAGCGGCCACTTGTCGCGGTTGCGCCAGTCTTCTTCGGTGATTTTGAAGCGTTTAAAGGGGATCTGCTCGCGCGCCTTGAAACGCTCCAGCTGGGTCTGCTGATCGATCGACAACCAGAACTTCACCAGCACCACGCCGGCTTCGCTGAGCTGCTCTTCGAAATCATTGATCTCGCCATAAGCGCGCAGCCAGTCGCCGGGACCGCAGAAGCCCTCAACCCGCTCCACCAGCACCCGGCCATACCAGGAGCGATCAAACACGGTGAATTTGCCACGCGGTGGAATGTGCCGCCAGAAGCGCCACAGATAGGGCTGCGCGCGCTCCTCTTCGGTCGGCGCGGCAACCGGAACGATGCGGTACTGGCGCGGATCAAGCGCACCGATCACCCGGCGAATCGCCCCGCCCTTGCCTGCCGCATCATTGCCCTCGAATACCGCAACCAGAGAATGACGACGCATGCGTTTATCGCGCATCAGGCTGGACAGTCGCGCCTGCTCAACCACCAATTGTTCGTTGTAGCTGTCCTTGTCCAAGGCCTGGGTCATGTCCAGGCTGTCAATCAAGCCACGCTCATCCAGACTGGAGGTCAGCGGCGCGGCATGCGGGTGTGGTAACGGCCGGCTCTGCGTCTTCAGCGCGGCTTGCAGGCCCTCGAGCAGAATGCGCCCGACCGTCAGACTGCGGTAATGCTCATCGACGCCTTCAACGACATACCAGGGCGCGTAATCGCGACTGGTACGGCGCAACACACGCTCACCCACGCGCACGAATTTGTCGTAGGTTTTCGACTGTTGCCAGTCCAGCGGACTTATCCGCCAGCTGTGCAGCGGATCATCCTGCAGCGATTTAAGACGCGCTTTCATCTGCTGTTTGGACAGATGAAACCAGAACTTGAAGATTAGTGTGCCTTCGTCGCAGAGCATGCGCTCCAGGCCCAGGGTGGTGTCGATAGCCTGGTCGAGCACGGCGTTCTTGATCCGCCCGTGCACTCGCCCCTGCAGCATCTGGCTGTACCAGTTGCCGAAGAAGATACCGATACGCCCCTTGGGCGGCAGTTGCCGCCAGTAGCGCCAGGCCGGCGGTCGCGCCAATTCCTCGTCGGTTTGCTGGTCGAAGGTGTTGACCTGAATCAGCCGCGCGTCCATCCACTCGTTGAGCAGTTTGACCGTCTCGCCCTTGCCCGCACCTTCAATGCCATTGATCAGGACAAGCACGGCAAAACGCCCTTGCTGCTGCAACTCGTACTGCGCCTCCAGCAGCGCTTCGCGCAGCGCTGGCGCCTCAGCCTCAAAGGTCTCTTTATCAATGCTGCGGCCGATCTCGGCGGATTCGAACATAGCCCACTCCCTGACAATATCGTTTGAGCCTAGCGGATCGGCACTGGCTTTGGCCAAGCCGTTGTGCGGTTCGCTCAACGCCGGGTGATCAGTCCCTGCTTGGCCACGCGCGTTAGCTGGCGCACGGTCTCTTCCAACTGCGCGGTCGTTGGTGCCTGGATCACCGCCATATCGAAGTGATTACTGGCAAAGCGCGCCAGGGATTCGCCGTCATGCACAAAGTTGATCAGGAAGGTACGCGGCCCTGGCCAGCGCTTGGGCCAGCCGTCGAGGTAGCGCAACAGGGTCGGCTGATGGCTGCCACCCAGGAGGATTTTTGGATTGTGCAGGGTCAGCCCGGATGTGATTGGGGCCAGGCGAATAAGCGGTTGGGGACAGTGCATCGATATGTCTCCGCCTCATTAAGTCCGCTGGGCAGCGGTGAGAGGCGACACCGAACCAGCGCTTTAGCGGAATTTCAAAGCATCCGAAGAGTGCTTCTCAGGGCGCTGCAATCAGCAGGTAACCCGGCGCCCCGCAAGTAGCTGTTTAAATCGGCGCATGGGTCGGCATCCTAGAGAAGCCCGCGCAAAGCTGTCAAGGCGCGAGTCTGCGGCCCTTCACAACCACCCCAACCTTTGACTGGTGGCATTACGATTCACTCGGCCAACCTGCCTTTTCACCTCGTGCATACAGGCAGCCGACCCGCTGTATGGGGCCTGTATCCGGCCGTGCGCCGTTTCACCCCGTAACAACCACACGCCAGCACGCAATTGCAGAGCTAAACACGTCTGCGCTACAGCGCCCGTGGCAGAGCCCTGCAAGCTGGTTTTGCCAGAATGGCATGCTTTCTGCCAATACCCCTGGGCTGATGTATACGCCACGGGATGGGCGTTTTGGCTGCAAGGAGTGCCTTGAACTGCCCGATAAACCCTAGCGAGAGCACCAATGAACAACAATAAAACCCTGCTCGCCCTTTGCCTGGGCGCCGGCTTGCTGGCTTCCGGCAACACCCACGCCTTCTGGTTCGGCTCCTCTGGCTACACCCAGACCAAATACCCAGTCGTACTGGCCCACGGCATGCTCGGCTTCGACAGCCTCCTTGGTGTCGATTACTGGTATGGCATCCCTGCAGCGCTTCGCCGCGACGGCGCCAGTGTGTACATCACTGAAGTCAGCCAGCTGAACACCTCGGAAGCACGCGGCGAAGAGCTGCTGGCCCAGGTGGAAGACATCGTCGCCATCAGCGGCAAGCCCAAGGTCAATCTGATTGGCCATAGCCATGGTGGGCCGACCATTCGCTATGTCGCCGCTGTCAGCCCCAACCTGATTGCTTCAGCCACCAGCGTCGGTGCGCCGCATAAAGGCTCGGCAACTGCCGACTTTATCCGTCAGGTGCCACCAGGCTCGGCCGGTGAAACCTTGCTGGCCGGCATCGTCAATGGCCTCGGCACGCTGATCAACTTCCTCTCCGGCAGTTCCAGCACCAGCCCGCAAAACGCGCTGGGCTCTCTGGAGTCACTCAACAGCCAGGGCGCGGCGCGCTTCAACGCCAAGTTCCCGCAGGGCATTCCGACCACCGCCTGCGGTGAAGGCGCCTACAGCGTGAATGGCGTGCGTTACTATTCCTGGAGCGGCACCAGCCCGGTGACCAATATCATCGATCCGAGCGACCTGCTGTTGGGCGCCACCGCGCTGACCTTCAAAGGCGAAGCCAACGATGGCCTGGTCGGCCGCTGCAGCTCGCGCATGGGCAAGGTGATCCGCGATAACTACCGGATGAACCACCTCGACGAGGTCAATCAGACCCTGGGCCTGACCAGCCTGTTCGAAACCGACCCGGTCACGGTCTATCGCCAGCATGCTAATCGCCTGAAAAACGACGGCCTGTAACAGCTTCGCCAGGGGCGCTTTTGCAGCCCCTGGCGCTTCTGCCCGTCGTGTCGTCCTGTCTGAAGAGTGCCTGTGAAAAAACTTCTGCTGCTGTGCCCGCCATTATTCGCCGTCTGCCTGGTTCTCGCGCTATACCTGCAACCCGTGGATATTCCCACGCAGGTTGGCGGCGATACGCCACAGCCGGTACAACGCATTGACACGTCGTCGGCCATACAAGAGCAAAACAGCGCAAATATTAAGGCAGAACCATTGCAAACCCTGCCTGCCTCATTCGACGGCACCAAGGTGGATGGGATCTTTCGCCTGGATGCCAATGGCAATCTGCTGATCAGCGAAGACATCCGGCGGATCTTCGATTATTTCCTTGCCGCAGCCGGTGAAGAACCACTGCGTACCAGCGTCGAGCGACTGCGCGCCTATATCGCCGCGCAGCTGCCGGCCAATGCCCGCGAACAGGCTCTGGCCCTGCTCAATCAATACATCGACTACAAGCGTGAGCTGGTGCTGCTTGAGCGCGACTTGCCGCAAATGGCCAATCTGGATGCCTTGCGTCAACGCGAGGCAGCCGTACAGGCGCTGCGCGCGCGGATTTTCGATAGCCAAACGCAGCAAGCTTTTTTTGCCCGTGAAGAGGCCTACAACCAGTTCACCCTGCAGCGCCTGGCGATTCTGCATAACAGCCAGCTGGACGATGCCGGCAAAGCCGCCGCCATCGACCAGCTGCGCGACAGCCTGCCCGCCGAGATGCAGGACACGGTGCTGCCGCAATTGCAGAACGAGCTTCGCCAGCAAACAGCGCAACTGCAGGCCGCCGGCGCAAAGCCGGAACAGATCCGCCAGCTGCGCCAGCAACTGGTCGGTGCAGAAGCGACCCAGCGCCTCGAAGTGCTCGATCAGCAGCGGCAAACCTGGAAAAAACGCATCGCCCAATACAGCACGGAAAAAGCCGCCATCGAAAACAATCCCGGCATGAGCGCCAGCGACAAACGCGCGGCCATCGCCCAACTGGCCGCAGAGAACTTCGATGAGCGCGAACAACTGCGCCTGGAAGCCGCCGAACAGCTGGCGACGCAGAACAAGGCCAAACCCTGAAACGTAAAAAGCCCACCGAAGTGGGCTTTTTACTGGCTGCTGCAGAGTCGCTTAACCGGCGATGCGCTTGTCCAGCGACAGCTTGCCAGCACCTTCAATCAGGATCGCGACGCTGATCGCCAGCAGGGCCAGGGCAAACTCATAACCGTTGTTGCTCATAAAGAAGCCGTTGGCCAGGTGCACTGTAGCAATCGCCACCACCATGGTCAGCGCCAGCACGGCTGCAGCTGGGCGCGCCAGCAGACCGATGATCAAGGCAATACCACCAAAGAACTCGGCGCTACCGGCCATCAGTGCCAACAAGTAGCCCGGCGCCAGGCCGATGCTTTCCATCCACTGGCCTACGCCTTCCAGGCCGTAACCGCCAAACCAGCCAAACAGCTTCTGCGCGCCGTGGGCGGCAAAGGTGATGCCGGCGATGATGCGCAGCACGGTCAGGCCATAGCCAGCTTGAGTTGCAACAACAGATTTGATCAGAGCGTTCATGTGCAGCAGTCCTTGTAGTGGGGAGTTGATGGCGCGAAGATTAAACCAATTAACCAATAATTAAAGCGAATAAAATCGCTTTAAAATATCGAATAAATTAATTAATCGACATTCTCAACCTGCGCGCTAGGGCTCCAGCAGATAGCGCTCGCGGTCATAAGCAAGGTAGTACTTATTCACGCTATTCACATAGCTGACCACGCCCATGCCCATCTGCTCCATCGCCACCCGCTCCACCTGAAAGAACCACTGGTTGGGGTTCAGGCCGCGCCTGCGCGCTTCTGCCCGCAGGCTCTGGACTCGCTGCGGGCCCATGTTGTAACCGGCCAGAATAAAGGCCATGCGCTCGCGCTCGTTGAGCTGCGGGCTGTTGAAGTAATTGCGACGAATCATTGCCAGGTACTTGGCGCTGGCCTGCACATTGTTATCCAGCACGCCGATATTGCTCACGCCAACGCTGCGCGCGGCCGCCGGGGTGATCTGCATCAGCCCGGTGGCGCCACCGGCGCCGCGCGCAGCCGGGTTGAGGGTCGACTCCTTGAAGGCTACGGCAGCCAGGGCCAGCCAATCGAAATCATGCTGAGTGGCATAACGCTGCAGCACCGGACGAACCTTTTCCAGGCGCTGACGCTCGGTGCGGCCCAACGGGTAATGCACCTTGTACAGACGCCGGTAGACACGCTGGAAGGCCGCATCCTGATCCGCCGGGTCACGGTAACCTTTGAGAAAGCGGTCGATACTTGCGCCGAGCATTGGCGTGTCGCGCCGTATATACCAACGCATATCACCGTCACTGGCCAATTGCAGATGGCGGTCCAGACGGAGCTTGGGCATTACTTTCGACCAGCGCTCGGCAATCGGCTGTTCGACCGCTGTGACACTGAAGATGCCGGCCTGGACCATTTCCAGCACATCCTCGACCGCCAGAGTCGGATCAACCCACTCGACAATAATCGGCGAACGCTTGCTATCGATCAGCCGCTGGTTGACGGCCCTCACCGCATCACCTGCCACGCTACCCGCAGGCAAGGCCAAACTGCGCCCGGAGAGCTGTTCGAGGTTCTGGTAACGGCGGTTACCCTGTTTGGCGACGATGATCAGCGGCACATTGCTGCGGATCGCTGCGCTGGCGCTGAGGTTGCTAGCGCGTGGCATATTCAGCAGCTCACCGGGGGCGACCAGATCACCTTCACCGCGCTGCAAGGCAGCTAGTAGTTGATCCTTAGCCCTGGGAATAACTTTCAGTTTAAGGGTACGCCCATCGCGCGAATTGCGGTTGAGGTACTGCTCGAAGGCGCGCATGCGCTGGTACTCGACGCCAATGCTCTGGCCTTTGACCTCACCCGAACTATTGCGGCTCTGGTTGACCAGCACGCGCAAC
Organism: Pseudomonas sp. EA_35y_Pfl2_R111; assembly: GCF_963970955.1. Classification (NCBI taxonomy): domain Bacteria; kingdom Pseudomonadati; phylum Pseudomonadota; class Gammaproteobacteria; order Pseudomonadales; family Pseudomonadaceae; genus Pseudomonas; species Pseudomonas sp. EA_35y_Pfl2_R111. Next base: position 299,490 of record NZ_CAXAOM010000002.1, read on the forward strand.
TCACCACTGCTGCGAATGCTCGCCAGGTCGCGGGCGGCCTTGGGCTGCTCGACTTCCAGCGGACCAGCCACGCGCGCCACCGCTGCGCAGGGCAGCAGCAATAGGCAGCAGGTGAGCAGCACTCGCAACATCAAGGCTCCAGGGCAGAATCGACCGATAGATCAGTGCAGCGGCTCGTCTGAACAGGCTGCATACAGGACAACTGACCCCTCGCGCGGGGCGCGGAGGTTCGCACAGCCCGCCTACGGATGCCAGCCAGCAATCACACTCAACATCACGTATAGGCTTTAACTAGCTGTATTTATTGACTTTTAATCTATTAAAAAAGCTCTGCTATGCTGCTCAATCAATTCAGCAGGTAGCACCATGCAACTCATCGACATCGGCGTCAATCTGACTCACCCAAGCTTTGCCGAACAACGCGAAGCACTCCTCGCTCGCGCTTATGCAGCGGGTATCCAGCAAATGCTGCTGACCGGCACCAGCCTGACGGAAAGTGAGCACGCCCTGGAGCTGTGCCGGCAGCTGGATGACAACGCCGAGCATCTGTTCAGCACGGCCGGCATTCACCCCCACGACGCCAGCAGCTGGAACAGCGACAGCCATGCGCAGCTCAAGGCCCTGCTGGCCGATCCCAGGGTGCGCGCGGTGGGCGAATGCGGGCTGGACTTCAATCGCGACTTCTCACCGAGGCCGCAACAAGAGCAGGTGCTGGAGCAGCAGTTGGCTCTGGCGGTAGAGCTGCAACTCCCGGTGTTCCTGCATGAGCGCGATGCCGACGAGCGCCTGCTGGCGATCCTGCGGCATTTCCGCGACCAGCTGCCGGCGGCCGTAGTTCACTGCTTTACCGGGGAAAAGCGCGCGCTGTTCAACTACCTGGATATGGACCTGCATATCGGCATTACCGGCTGGATCTGCGATGAGCGCCGCGGTAGCCATCTGCATCCATTGGTCAAGGAAATCCCCCGTGGCCGCCTGATGCTGGAAAGCGATGCGCCATTCCTGCTACCGCGCAGCCTGCGGCCGAAACCGAAGAGCGGCCGTAACGAGCCGGCCTTTCTGGTTGAGGTGTTGCGTGAAGTGGCGCTGCACCGCGCTGAAACCGAACAGGTACTGGCTGCCCATACCAGCGCTACGGCCCAGGCCTTCTTCAACTTGCCTGCATTCACGGGCGCGGCCAGCTAATTAGTTCAATTAGCGCAGTGCGGTTGATAAGGATCAATAGATCCCCTGTGAGGCTGAGCGACACTACTGGCACTTTGCCAACTCTTCACCTCACACAGAGACACCTGCATGGGCCATTGGATCAGCGATCTTTCCCTGAAGTACAAATTCTGGGCCGTAAATGCCGTAGCTTTCTTTACTACGCTGCTGCTGGTGCTCTATGCGCTACACCTGGAACAACAGGGGCACTACGCCGCCGCCAAGCAGGCTGTGCAGCAGCAGGCACGCTTATTAAGCCAATGGCCGCAGGAGCGGGCCTTGCCGAAGGTTGGCAATCTGCTGAGCTTTACCAGCGGGCAGACGCCACGCCTACCGGATAATCAGGGAAGCGCCCTGGCCAACGCACGCGGCTGGGTCGATTTAAATGGCAGCGATGGGCTAATCGGCGCCGAAGTCATAGTCCGTGAAGACGGTCAGCGCCTGGCCATCACCGCTTCGGCGCCAAGTCTGACCGAGGTATTTTTCGACCGAGCGCCAAGCTATGCCTTGGTCGTCGCGCTGTTGATGCTGCTGTTGCTAGCGGCCTCGCAATTGTTGATTCGCTTTCTGCTCAGCCATCTCAACACGCTCAAGGATGTGATGCTGCAGGTAGAGAAGAGCGGTGACCTCAGCGCCCGCGTACCGCTTGACTGCAAAGATGAAGTTGGCCAGATGGCCAGCGCCTTCAACGCCATGCAGGCCGGTTATCAACGCGTAGTCGGCGTCGTCGCGCAGTCGGCGGCGCAGCTGGATGAGGGTGCCGAACGCCTGGCTGGCAATATGCGGGATGTGCGCAAGGGCATGCTCGAACAGCAGAGCGAAACCGAACAGGCGGCCACGGCGATCAACGAAATGTCCGCCACCGTGCACCATATTGCCGAGCACACGGCCGACACCCGCGATCAGTCAAAAAACGCCGAGCACCTTGCGCACAGCGGCCAACAGGCGGTCAACCGCGTGAGTCTGTCGATTTCCGGGCTGTCCAGTGGCGTGCAGCAAACCGCACAGATGATCGAACAGCTGGCGGTCGACAGCCAGAAGATCGGCGGCGTGGTCAGTGAGATTCACGGCATCGCCGAGCAGACCAACCTGCTTGCGTTGAACGCAGCGATTGAAGCCGCCCGCGCCGGTGAGATGGGCCGCGGTTTTGCCGTGGTCGCCGATGAAGTGCGCAACCTGGCCAAGCGTGTGCAGGAGTCCACCGACGTCATCACCCAGATGATCAACACCCTGCAAAGCGGCACCCGCGATGCCGTGGATTTTATGCAGGACAGCTCGATCAAGGCCGATGAGTGCGTCAAGCAGGCCGGTGAAGCCGGCCAGGCGCTGGCGGCCATCACCGAATCCGTGGCACTTATGCGCGAAAGTAATACGCAGATCGCCGTGGCGGCCGAACAGCAGAGCCAGGTGGCCGAAGAGATGAACCGCGCGGTGATCCGCATCCGCGATGTGACCGAACAGACCGTCGGCCAGACTGGTCAGTCGGCGACTACCAGTACCGACTTAGCGAACTTGGCTGGCGAGCTGAACAAGGCGATTCGCCAGCTCAAGCTATAGAGCTGGCGCAGGACGTTTAACCGAACACAGCCACTGTCTGCCGACTGATCGCCAGCAACTCACCGCTCGGCGACCACAGCGCCGCTGCAACATGGCCGTAGCCATCACGGGCGTGTTCGATCTGCGCGCGGTACAGGCACCAGTCCAGGGTACTCAGCGCGCTCATCGGCTGGACGAACTCGATGGTCCAGGTCAGCGAGCTGCCCGGCGCCGGCGCACTCAGGTGTGGCAATACCGCAGGTGGCCAGGCATCAACCAAGGCCAGCAGGTGGGCTTCATTGGCCGGCTCGGCGCTGCCTTGATCACGCAGGCGCACCCAGCCGCCCATTTCGCGTGACGGATTGTTGGTAAAAGGCATGCCGCCAAACGCCCAGCGCATGGCCAGAAAACGCGTGAATTCCGGGGTAACGTCGGGGATATACGGTAGCTCCTGGCAATCCTCCACCGCCTTGGCTTGCGGCGCGGGATCGGCCTGTACCGCGATGCGCGACTCGCGCCCGGCACCAAAGCTGCCCTGCACCAGGGTCACCACCTGTCCGTCCTGTATCGCACGGCCGAGTACCTGGCTGACGGCCTTGCCTTCGCGCAGCACGTCCACTTCAAAACTCACCGGCACATCTGGCGCGGCAGGGCCGACAAAGGTAATCGCCAGAGAGCGCGGCGGTCGTCCGCTAGGGACTTGAGCACGCATAGCCTCGTACACTAACGCAGCCACCAGGCCACCAAAACTGGCGCGGCCCTGCCCCCACTGCGCGGGAATCAGCACCGCCTGAGGGTTGTCGCGCACCGCCTGGAGTAATTCGGAAAAGCCCATAACCACCTCGAACACTGAAGATGCGGGTGATCTTAGGGCAAAGGCGACTATGGATGACACGACATTTCGGCCAAACAAGCCGAAGGTACAACGACTTTTCAGCCAACTCAGCCGCTGTTGCGAGCAAAACCTGCGGTCAATCCCTGCAGGGCTAGGTCGGCCTGCTGTTCGGCACGCTGCATCGCTTCACGCCACGTTGGCACGCATGCCTGCAAATCCGCTTCGGCTTCCGCGCGCAGCAGCCACTGCCAATGGTCATGCCAATCGCCCAGCGCTGACTGCGCCTGTTTCAGCTGCACGCCCGTGCGCCCGGACAAGTCGGCCAGCTGCGGATAGGCCTCGGCGGCATAACGTAGGCGCTTGACCAGCAAGCGCAGGCGGTGACGGTCATGGGCGGGATCAAGCAGCGCTTGCACCAGATGTTTACGGTCCTTGCGCAAGCGTCGCCTGATCAACTTGTGCAGGCCACATAGTTGCCCATTGTTGGCAGCCTGGCGCCACTGCTGCGGCCAGTCATCCAGCGCGCTCAGCAGTTGTGCCAACGGCGCACTGTCCAACAGCTGCAGGTAGCCCTGCTGCAAAAGAGGCAGGCGCGATTGCGCGGCGCTATCGAGCCCTTGCTGTTGCAGATAGCCCTGCAGCACCTCAAGGTCGCGCAGCGGACCGGTCAAGCGGCCCAACTCGACCGCACGCTGCTGCAAGTCCTCACAGACTGCGACCGAGGACAGCGGCCGCAGCAGGCTGCGCAATTGGCGCAAGGCGATGCGCAGATCGTGCAGAGCCTCATCGTCGGTGCCCGCTCGCAAACGTTCACGACAGGCAAACAAACGCATCTGTATGCGCAGTACGTGTCGCGGCACCTCATCAATCAAGCCTTGCATCGCCTCACTCCTGTGAAATCGCTCCCCAGCTTATGCGCTTATTGGTTAGCCACAAGTGGCCAATGGTCGCGGTACTAGGGTTCCAAGCGAGTAAGCCGCCAAGGTAGCGCACGTTTAAGGGCCTTTAGATGCTGACGTAACTGCGCAACAGAAGGTTCTTGCCCGGCATAACGCTGCACTTCGAAGGTCGCCGCAAAATTGGCAATCGCCCCAGCCTGGGCTGGCATCTGCCGAGCTGCTCGCGCGGCGTAGTCACGCGGCCCTTCGCCGGGCTTGCGTGGCACGCCATGACGCGCCAGCAGGCCCTCGAAACGGCGGAACAAGCGCTGCTGCACATCGCGCTCACGCTGCCAGGGCTTAAACAGCCAGAGCGACAGCAAACCGAGCAGCAACGCCCCACCACCCACCAGGCCAATCACCAGCGACTGCGCATCCACGCGGCCCAGCCAACGCTGAAGAAACGCCAGCTGCTGCTGGCTCTGGTAGCCCAGCACCCAGCGTTGCCAGCCGTAATTGATATTGTCCCAGGCCAGGCGCATCTCATTCAGCCAGATAAGATTGCGGTAGCGCAGTGGGGAGAAGAGCGAGTCCTCCAAAAAACTCTGTTCATCTGCAAGCGCCTCCTCCAGGCCCATCTCTATCCGTTCGGGCGCCACCTGGAAGGTCGGGTCGACACTGACCCAGCCCTGCCCCTCTTGCCAATACTCAACCCAGGCATGGGCATCGAACTGGCGCACCTGCACGTAGTTGCCCGCCGGGTTGTATTCACCGCCCTGATAACCGGCCACTACCCTCGCAGGAATACCTGCGGCACGCAGCACATACGTCATGGCCCCGGCATAGTGGGCGCAGAAACCTCTACGAGTCGCGAACAGAAAGTCATCGATATTGTTTAACCCCAACCTTGACGGGCGCAGGGTGTAGGTAAAGGGTTCGCGATTGAAATGACTGAGCAGCGCCTGCACTAACTGCTTGGGCTGCGGATGCTCGCGCTTAAGTTGTTCGGCCCAGGCGCGACTGCGCGGTTCGCCTTGATCCGGCAACTGCAAAGCACGGCGCTTGGCTGCCTGGGGCAATTGCGGCTCGCGTAGCGCCTGCGGCCACGATGTAGCCTGATAGATCAGTGACCGGTCTACGGGCTGGCGCCGCTGCAGACGGAAATCGCTCATCTGCCGGGTCTGCTCCAGCGAAGTTTGCGCTACGTCCAGGGCAAACAGCCAACGCTGCCCACTGGGCTGCATCACGATGCTGTAGCTCAGCGCATCGCCTTGCTTCTGCCACTGCGCACCCGGGCCAAACTCGGCGTAATCAGACTGTGACCAACGCCGTCCATCGAAACGGTCTAGGGTCAGTGCGCGCCAATACAACTCACTGCGCGGCGGTGTCTCGCCGTTGAAACTGGCACGAAACGCCAGGGCAGCAGAGCGGCTCAGGTCGGCAATATCCGCCGGGGCCATGCTATCCGACAGGCCAGTGGTGGCCATGCCATTGGACACCGGCAACGACCACAACGGGCTCATGCGCGGAAAAAATACGAACAGCAGCAGCATCACCGGCAGCGCTTGCAGCAGCAAGCCGCCGGCCAGACGTGCGGTTGGCCAGGGCTGCTCGGCCAGGCTGCTCTGCTGCAGGCCAATCAACGCGGCGAGCAAGGCGGTAACTGGCAGCAAGCTGTAGAAGGCTATCAACATGCTGTCATCGAACAGATAGGCGGTAACCACTACAAAAAAGCCAAGAAAAATCAGCAATAAAGCATCACGCCGGCTGCGCATCTCCAGAAATTTAAGGATAAATGCAGCTATCAATAGCACTGTCCCAGCATCCAAACCGATCAAGCTGCCACGGGAAAGAAACACCCCAAGCGCCGCTACCAGCATCAATCCGCCCTTGGCCCAGGCATTCGGATAGCGCGCACGCATGCGGAAGATCTGAATGCGCCAGGCCGCACTGCCCAGCCACAGGCCGATGATCCACAGCGGTAAATGCGTCAGATGGGGAATGATCACCAGCACCTGCGCCACTAGCAGCCAAGTCAGGCTGATCCGTGGAATCGCGTTGACCCGACTCATGGCGCACGCCCGAATAACGCCAGGGCGCGCAGGCAGGCATCGCGGTGCAGCTCACCGCTATCAGCACCTAATACCTGGCCTGGCAGGCTCAGGGCAAACGGATGCTGCCGCTCCGACAACTGCAATACCCAGTGGCAAAGCAGCGACAGGCGGGTTTCGGCATCACCGGCCAATGCTTCGAAATCGAGGTACAGGTCACGCCCGGTAATCGAGGCAAAGTCCTTAACAAGCAAACCCTGGCCGCGGGAATAAGCTTTCCAGTGCAGCCGGCGTTTGGAATCACCCGGCTGGTAGGTCTTCAGCCCCTGATAATCATCCACTCCCTGGCCATGGGGCCGGCTGCCCTCCTCGTCCTGATCCTCGCTGACGCCAGCTGACAGCGGCAGATCACCGGGCAAAGGTCGTGGATAAACCAGCACGCGTTGGTCCAGATCGACCCAGCTCCAGGCCACCAGAATCCCCAATGGGAAACGGCTCTCGACGCGCAGACGCCCGGGGCGCAGCCAGCCGCGCTGCAGCGCAGGCAAATTTAACTGGCACTCGCTCACACCTTCGGCCGGCACATCCAGCGTCTGCAACTCGGCCGGAGGCCAACCCAGGCTGACGGCCTGATGGGGGCGCTGGCTGCTTTCCAGACGCACGCGAAAACCGGCGGGTTCGCCGACAAACACCGCCGGCGCACTGCCGGCCTTGAGGATCAACCCGGCCAGGTTGCGGTAGGTGTGCAGAATGGCCACGACGAACACCGAGGCCAGCAGAAAGGTCAGGCCGTAAGCCAGGCTGTTCTGGTAATTGATCGCGGCAAGCAGCATCAACAGCAGCGCCAGCATAAAGGCTGCGCCGACCCGACTGGGGATGATAAAGATCCGCCGCTGGTTCAGCCGCACGCTGGCAGCAGCCGGAATACGCCGGGCCAGCCAGCGGTTCCAGCGAGGTCTGAGCTGGGCGATCAAAGCGCCGGCACCTCACGCAGCAACCACTGCACCAGGCTGCCCGCGCCATGCCCGGCCGGATCTGCGCGCTCGCGCAGGCGATGGCCGACCACCGAAGGCAACACGGCCTGCACATCTTCCGGAATCACATAATCACGCCCGGCAAGGAAGGCCCAGGCCCGCGCCGCCGCCAGCAGCGCCAGGCTGGCCCGTGGCGACAGGCCCCAGGCGAATTGCGGCTGGGTGCGGGTGGCATCGACCAGGCGCAGCACATAGTCGATCAAGGCATCACTGGCGCGCACTTTGGGAATTTCCGCCTGCACCAGCGCCAGTTCAGCGTGATCCAGCAGCGCTGGCAGAGTGGGCAGCAAGGAGCGCCGCGAGTCGCCCAACAGCAAGGCTTTTTCTGCGGCCTTGCCGGGGTAGCCGAGCGACAGGCGCATCAGAAAGCGGTCCAGTTGAGACTCGGGCAAGGCGAAGGTGCCGCCCTGGCTGACCGGGTTCTGCGTGGCGATTACAAAGAAGGGTTCGGGCAGCGGCCGAGTTGCACCTTCGATGGTCACCTGGCCCTCTTCCATGGCTTCAAGCAGCGCACTCTGGCTTTTCGGCGTGGCGCGGTTGATCTCGTCGGCCAGCACCAGCTCGGCGAAAATCGGCCCTGGGTGGAAGATAAATTGCCCGGTGTCCTTGTCGAACACCGAGGTGCCGAGAATGTCGCCGGGCAGCAGATCGGAGGTGAACTGAATGCGCTGAAAGCTTAAGCCCAACACCTTGGCCAGAGCGTGACTGAGGGTGGTTTTACCCATACCGGGCAAATCCTCGATCAGCAAATGACCGCGCGCCAGCAGACAGGTCATGGCCAGGCGAACCTGCGGTTCCTTGCCCAGTACCACCTGATTGATCGATTCCAGGCAGGCATCTAATTTCGTGCGCATCGCTCACTCCTTATGCAAGTGGATCGATGCTACTGGGCCGCACGGGGTCGGCAAAGAGCAAAGTAACCTTTGCTCACGAATCTTTTGCCTCAGCTGCGACATACATCGCAGGCACTCACAGCCGAAAGCGCCCAGCCATACCCTGCAGCTCGCGGCCCAGTTCGGCCAGTTGAATACTGGAGCTGGCGGACTCTTCCATGGCCAGCGCGGACTGATCGGCGATATCGCGAATCGAGGTAACGCTGCGGCTGATCTCCTCCGCCACCGCTGTCTGCTGTTCGGCGGCCGCGGCAATCTGCTGATTCATCTCGGAAATCTGGCTTACTGCAGCGGCGATTTGCGCCAACGCACCTTCGGTCTGGTTGGCATCCGCTACTGTTTGCGTCACCAGAACATCACTCTGATGCATATCCGCCACGGAGCGCCTCGTGCCCTCGCGCAGGGTAGCGATCAACCCTTCGATTTCCGCCGTGGACTGCTGAGTGCGCCGCGCCAGCGCGCGCACCTCATCAGCCACCACGGCAAAACCGCGGCCCTGCTCGCCTGCCCGCGCCGCCTCGATAGCTGCATTGAGTGCCAGCAGATTGGTCTGCTCGGCAACGCTCTTGATGACATCCAGCACCGAATCGATGCGCTGGGTATCCTGGCTGAGCCGCTCAATGCTCTGGGTAGTGGTTTGCATAGCACTGGCCAACTGGTTGATCCGGCCAATGGTCTGCTGCACCACGGCCACGCCGCTGCTGACCCGGCGATCGGCCTGCTCGGTGGAAGACGCTGCCGCCTCGGCATTGCGCGCCACCTCGTGCACGGTGGCAGTCATTTCGCTCATCGCGGTGGCGACCTGGTCGGTTTCCACCTTCTGCCCATTCACCCCTAGACGCGTTTGCTCGGTACTGGCTGACAGCGACTGTGCGGACGCGGAAATCTGCAGCACCCCGCTCTGCAGGCGCCCGACCATCTCACGCAAGTTGCTGGACATAACCTGCATGGCCGTTTGCAGCTGACCGATTTCGTCGTCACGCTGCACCTCAATGTGTGCGCTGAGATCACCATCGGCAATGCGCCGCGCCTGTTCGATAACCTGCTTCAACGGCCGAACGATCAACAGCGTAATAGTCAGCGTCGCCAGCAGACCGATCAGCAACGCCAACACCGTGGCTAGCACAATCAGCCCGGTGCTGGCCTGCAGCTGCCCATACAGGCTGGCTTTCTGGCGTCCGTAAGCTTGATCGACCAGGCTGAGGATGCGTTCGGCCTGTTGCACCAAGCTCTGGTATTCGCGCTTTTGCTGCTGCAACAATCCGGTGTACTCGTTAAGCCGGTCATTGAAGGAGTTGACGTTGCCGATCACCTCAGCCAGCACCGCCGCATAGCCGGGGTCCTGCATGGCATCGCGCAGCTCACCGGCTAACGCCTGGGCGTCGACGGCTTCCTGAATACGGGTTGAAGTCGCTTCGCCACTGCTGCGACTCTGCTCTAGCAGCACGCGGGCCTGATCCAGCGCACGTAGCAGTAACTGATGCACCTGACTGATTTGCCCAGCCTGCAGCACGGACTCACCGCCCTGCTGACCCTGGCTGCTCTTGAGCAGATCAACGCCGTCTTCAGCCAGACCGTCCTTGAGCAAGTCGAGGCTGTTCGATGCGCTGACTACCAGCCAGGTAGCGGCCTCCAGCGACAGGTGCATATTGTCGCTTTGCTCGACATAGCGATCAAAGGCAGCGCGATAGGCCATCATGGCCTCGGCCACCTGATCCAGCCCGGCCCGCTCCGCGTCCGGCAACAGCGCCTGCAATGCAGCACTGGCGTCGAGAATCTGCTGCGCCCGCTCATGCAGCCGAGTCGCGTGCTGCTTGTCGCCGCTGAGGACGAAATCCTGCTCGCTGCGGCGGATCTGCATGACCTGGCTATTGATCGCGCTCATGCGCTCCAGCAGGGTCGAGCGTGCACTCACATCGCGCAGCGCAAGGAACCCAGTGGCCGCCACCAGCGCCGTAAGCGCCAGAACAATGCCAAAGCCCAAAGCCAGTTTGCTCGCTGTGCTCAAACTGGCCACCCGCCGCTGCACCACAGTCCACATAGCGCCTCCTACCGAATGGCCACAAGACAGCCCTGCGCTGTCTGCATTCAAGATTGGCAACATAGGAGCACAGCCATGCTGGCGACAAGCCAGCAGGCTGGTGCATGGTGCTAATAGCTAAACGGAGGTCGCTTTTGCACCGATTCGTGCGGCTAGGCGTGGCCGCAGGCAGCCACGCGCATCAGCCAGGGCGGCGCATCTCAAAGGTATCGCGGGTACGGCTATAGGCCATGCCGCCCAGACGCCCGACCAGATCGAGCTTGTGCGCATCGATACGGCCCTGCTCATTGAGCACCGCATCGTCGATATGCGCCAACAGCACCTCGGCGAAGATTAGATGGCAGTTGGGTTTTTCTGCGGGGTAAGCCTGGATCTGCGCCAGCCTGCACTCAAAAGCCACCGCAGCTCCAGCGACCCGTGGCGGCGCTACCCGCTGCGAAGGCAGGCTGGCGATACCGCACTGTTCGAACTCGCTGATGCCGTAAGGCAGGACTGCCGCGCTGGCATTCATCGCCTCGGCTTGGGCGAAGGAAACCAACTGAATCACCAGTTCGCCACTGCCCTGTACATTCAGCAGGGTGTCCTTGAGGCCACCATCAGCGCGGTGGTTGACGTTGACCATCAGGGTCGGCGGGTCATCGCTGATCACCTGGAAGAAGCTGAAAGGCGCCAGATTGCTGACCCCCTCGGCCGACAAGCTGGAAACCCAGGCAATCGGTCGAGGGGTAATGGTCGATGCCAGCCAACGGTAGCGTTCGAGCGGTTCGAGTGCGTTGAAATCCAGTTGCATCAGCGGCCTGCTCGCGACTCACGGATATAGAAACGCGCGCGCTCGGATTTTGCCGTGCAGCCCTTGTAAGCCTCGAACTGCTGCTGGGTTTTCGCCGCCGTCATCAGCGACACCGCCTTGGAATAACTCACCGTGCCAGCAAAGCCCTCGGCCTTCGCCAGGTCCAGCTCACGCCAGGCAGCATCCAGCTGATTGGCACAACTGTTGCGATAGGTGGTTTTTCCCGCACAACCGCTCAGCACCAACAGCAACATGGGCAACACGATCCACAGTTTCATCAGGTAACTCCTGCAAATAAACAGACAAATGACTCGGCATCACAACGCATCGCCGTCAATATTCACGATGCTTCGATGCTGCCAGTATGACGCGTAGAACAGAGAAAAGTGCCGGCACCGCTGTAACCGCTCTAGCAAGCCACTGCGCATATGCTCGACTGCGCAGGATTACTGACAAGTCGCGCCTTGGCGGCACGCAGCACGGCGCGTATGTTCGCTGCATTGATAGTGACGAGGAAGCTCAGAATGAGTAAGCGCATTGCGCTGGTATTGGGCTCCGGTGGTGCGCGTGGTTATGCGCACATCGGTGTGATCGAGGAATTGGAAGCCCGTGGTTATGAAATCGCCTGCATTGCCGGCTGCTCCATGGGCGCGGTGGTCGGCGGGATTTACGCCGCTGGCAAGCTCAACGAGTACCGCGAATGGACCCAGAGCCTAGACTATCTGGACGTACTGCGCCTGCTCGATGTGAGCTTTCGCCTGGGGGCGATTCGTGGGGAAAAGGTCTTCGGCAAAATTCGCGAAATCGTTGGCGAGATCAATATCGAAGAGCTGCCGATCCCCTTCACCGCAGTAGCCACCGACCTGACCAACCAGCAGGAAATCTGGTTCCAGGAAGGCTGCCTGCACCAGGCCATGCGCGCCTCAGCGGCAATTCCCAGCTTGTTTACCCCGGTGGTGCAAGGCAAGCGCATGCTGGTCGATGGCGGTTTGCTCAACCCATTGCCCATCGTTCCGGTGGTGTCTGCGCACTGCGATCTGATTGTCGCGGTCAACCTAAACTCGGCCCATCAGCAGCACTACGAACTGCCTATCATCGAGCGCGCACCGGCGCTCAAGGGACGTTTCGATCTTCTGATGACTTCACTCGGCTCACGCCTACCCTCGTTCAAACGTAAACCCGGCGAAGACGACGAGCTACTTCTATTGGAAGATCACAGCAGCCCACTGCAACCTGAAGCCATCAACCCCTGGCAACAGAACGCCCGGGGCAGCCTGGATAAAGCCGCCGCACCGAAATCCGCCAGCGGCTCGCGAGTCGCCGACCTCAGCGGTCCCGCCTCGCTGCTGGAGCTGATCAACCAGAGCTTCGAGGTGATGCAAACGTCTCTGGCGCAGTACAAGATCGCCGGCTACCCGCCGGACATCCTGATCAACGTGCCCAAGCGGGTGTGCCGTTTCTTCGAGTTCTACAAGGCGCCGGAACTGATCATGCTCGGTCGGCAGATCGCCAGCGATACGCTGGATAAGTACGAGCGCGGTGATCGTTAGGCACCAACAAAAACGGCCAGATGCCCTATAGGTCATCTGGCCGCATTGGCTGCGCCGTTTACGCCAAAGACGTTACTGCACGGTACTTTGACCCTCGCTTTCGTACAGCGCTTCATCGGCCGGGGCTTCATGGCCCATGCCAGCCAGACCGCCGCCACTGCTCATGGCCAGCGCCACGAACTGGTCTACGGTCATCTGCTTGCCGTTGAAGGTCACCTGATCGTTGGCATAGTGCAGGCTGGAGCTGATGTCCTCGCCCTGCAGCACGGCCAGTTCGCTGGCCAGCGCCATACCGCTGGCCATTTCACTCAACATAGTCGCCTGCTGGGCAATCACTTCCTTGTCGATTTCACCGGCAATCGTGGCCTGAACGCCGACCACATCACCGATCATGGCTTTGGATACCAGCAATTTGGCATCCAACTGGGCGATCAGTTGTTTGGTCAGTTCTGGCGCTGGCAGATCGAAAGACACCGGTTTGTCCAAATCCAGCGCCAGGCTGAAGCTGCTCTCGCCGTTGGCGGTCTTGAACGCGAGTTTTTCCAGGGCCATACCCGGTTTGCCAGCCAGCAGCTTTTCCAGATATTTCTTGAACAGCGCAGTCTGCTCGTCGGTCAGTTCCGGCATACCGCTTTCACTGTCGACCTTACCGCTCTGCAGCAGCGTGCCGTACAGCTCGATCATCGACTGCAGAGCCACCGCGTCGAGGTTCTTCACGGTCCAGAGCATCTGCGAGGAACCGATGTCATTACCCTGGTAGCTGATCATGCCGACGTCATAGCTGTAACGCGCCGACAGCTGCTGGTTGGCTTCGCTGGTTTCATCGCGCTGGACGATATCCTTGAACAGGATTGGCGCGCTCTCGCCAATCTGCAGCTCGATCTGCTGCAGACGCACCTCGTTCTGCCCCAGGTAGAAATCGCTGATGCCCTTGCGGGTGTTGCTGGTGAGGTCCATGCCCTTGAACTCAAGGCGCATGCTTTCATCGGTAGACAGGGTTGAGGTGACCTTGAAGCTGTCCATCACGCCGCTGGCGCTGATCTTCTCGACATTCGCGCTGCTGTCGAAGTCAATCTCCAGGCCGCTGAAATCGATCTGGGTCTGATCATCCAGCGTCATCTGCAACGGTTGCACACGCAGGTTACCGCTCAGCGAACGGTCATAACCGAGGCTGACCTGACCCTGCAGCGGCGCACCGCCCTGGCTGCCGGCGAACCACTTCTCCAGCTCCGGGCTGCGTTCCAGCGCATAGTTGCTGGTGGCCATAACGGGCAGCAGCTTGAGGGTTTTCAATCGCGAAAGCGGGAATGGCCCATGTTCGATGCGATCGGTGACGAACCACTCGAAGTTGCTCGGCGATTCGCCATCCAGGCTGCCGGCAAACTGAATGCGGTAGCGCGCGTTGCTGCTGAACAGCTGACGCTCCAGGGAAACCAGCTCGATGGTGGCGCTGAGGCCCAGTGCCGGCAGGGTTTTGCCCATATCCTGGTTGGCTTGCTGAATCGAGGTTTCCAGCACCGCTGGAAGCTGCTGACCGGTATACCAGGCGCCTGCGGTGCTCAATGCGCCGAGAACGACAACTACCCCAAGGGCGCTGCCTGCAATTTTCTTCATGGTTAATCCTGCGTGTCCGCTACGTGTGTGGGGTCTTCCCTGCTGCCGCCTGCCACTGCTGGGCGTGCTTGCGGCCTAAGGCGCGGCGTTGGGCTTGCGACCAACGCCTGGCTGCGGCAGCCGATAGGCGCCGCGAAGCGCAGCAAGGCTACCACTGCGACCACAGGCGACCAAGACGTCGCCTGGGAAATTTACCGAGAATGCCAACCCGCTCGAACACCAGCGTGGTGGCGCTGCGACCTCAACTGAGCGGCGTGTCCGCCGGCTCAGCGCTGCTCGCTGCGGTGTTTACAACCGGGCTGCCAACCCAGTCACTGAGCAGGCTGTACGCCACGGCCAACAGGGTTGGGCCGAGGAACAGCCCCATAAAGCCAAACGCCAGGATGCCGCCGAAAACCCCGAGCAGCACCACAATCAATGGCAGGTTGCCACCACGGCTGATCAGGTAGGGCTTGAGGATGTTGTCGACGCCGCTGATCACCAAAAAGCCCCAGACCAACAGGAATATGCCCATACCGACTTCACCCTGCCAGAACAGCCAGGCCACGGCCGGGCCCCAGATCAACGGCGGAACCATGATCAGACTGAAGCCGAAGGTCAGAATCCCCAGCACCAGCGCCCCCGGTATGCCAGCGATGGTAAAACCGATCCAGGCCAGGATCGCCTGCGCTGCCGCAGTACCGATCACCCCGTTGACCACCCGCTGCACGGTACCTGCCACCAGCTCCAGATAATGCTCGGCGCGATCACCGATCAAACGTTGCAACAGGCTTTCGGCAAACGCCGCCAGACGCGGCCCGTCACGGTAGAAAAAGAACACCAGAATCAGGCTCAGGGCCAGTTCCAGCATGCCACCACCGATCTGCGCACTGCGCGCCAGCAGCCAGTTGCCGACCTGCCCCAGATAAGGCCGTACCGTGGCGAAGAACGCCGCACCCTGCTGGTCGATGGTCATCCAGAAGCCCACCAAACGCTCACCAACCAGCGGCACGCCGGCCAGCCAGGTGGGCGCCGGCGGCAAGCCATCAACCTGAAAATCCTTGAGCAAGGCTGTGCCATCCTTGATGTGATCCGCCAGGTTAAAGCCCAGCATCACCAACGGCACGGCTACTACCACGGTCCAGGTCAGGGTCAGCAGACCTGCGGCCAGGGCCTGGCGGCCACCTAGCAGGCGCGTCAACACGCGCATCACCGGCCAGCTGGCAAACGACAACACCGCAGCCCAGAACAGCGCCGACCAGAACGGTGCCAACACCCATAGGCTGGCACCCAACAGGAGCAGCAGTAGTATCTGCACCAGCAAACGATCGTTATTGGCCATTCAAGCAGCTCCCTGCACAACGAAAAAGGCTCTGCCGTAAGGGGCAGAGCCGGATCAATTAATAACGACAAGAGTACCGACAGTGGCGTATTAACGCAGCACGTTGAGTTGTACGCCGCTCACACCAGCCTCACCCAGCTCCAGACGGCTGGCGCGTATGCGCTGCTCAACCAGGGCATCGCGCCAACCTTCGGCTTGTGCGCCGCTGATGATGACACGCAAGGTGCTGTCGAGTTTGAGGCTGCTCGCCAGCAGCTCAACCCAGGCGGCGCTGGGTTCAACCTGCTTGGCCAGGCGCAGCTCACCGGTGTTTTTCAGCTGCCGCTGCAGAGTAGCTGGGGTCGGCAACACTTCACCAAACGGCGCATTGGCCGTGAGCAACTCGGCATGTAAGTAAGCACGTTTGTTGCCACGGGTGATGCTGTATAGCGCCAGCAGGCTGTCCTGACGCGGTTCAGCCAGACGCAGCAGCGCATAAGTCTGCTGATCATCTGAGCCCGTTAGGGTGGCGTTATCAAATACTGCATTGGCCCACAGGCTGCTCGAACCGCACTCACGGCCCACGCACCAGTAAAGCAACTCGGCGTCCTGGGCTTGCAGATCGCCGCGGGCTTTGGCGAACACCTCATTGGCCGTGTGGGTGCGCGGCAGCTCATAAGTCACGGCGGTTAACTGGCCTTGGGTGGCCACTTCGCGCTCGTAGCGCAGGGTACCGCTGATGCGCCGTATTGCCCCTTGCGGGTAAACGCGCTCTAGCTCGGCAATATCCTTGAAGCTGACTATCTTGCTCCCAGCAAAACGTGGCAGCACGTCCAGATCCTGGCTATCGGCCACATCTGCCCAGACAACGACGCTGCTCAGCAGCAGACTCAGACCGAGGCAATAACGATTAAGGCGGCTCATTTGATCAGCATCGACTGGGCAGCTTTGACGATTTTTTCGCCATCGGCTTCGCGCTGCGGCACCAGCAAACCGCGTTGCACTGCAGGGCGCGCAGCCAGCTCAGCCATCCAGCGCTGCAGATGCTCCAAGCCGTCGACGGAGACGCCGGCCCAGTCGTGGATGCGCACCCAGGGATAGGTGGCGATATCGGCGATGCTGTAATCATCGGCCAGGTACTGCGACTCGCTCAGGCGTGCGTCGAGTACCTCATAAAGGCGGCGAGTTTCGTGCTGATAACGATCGATCGGGCCCTGTAGTTTTTCCGGAAAGTATCGAAAGAACACATTGGCCTGGCCCTGCATCGGCCCGACCCCGCCCATCTGGAACATCAGCCACTGGATCACCCGCGAGCGGCCCTTGGCGTCGCAGGGCAGCAGCCGGCCGGTTTTCTCGGCGAGGTAGAGTAGAATGGCGCCAGACTCGAACACCGCGAAATCATCATTTTCGCGGTCGACAATCGCCGGAATGCGGCCATTGGGGTTGATCTTGAGAAAGGCCGCAGCCTTCTGCTCCTGCTTATCGAAACTCAAAGCCTGCACGTTGTATGGCAGCTGTAACTCTTCCAGTGCGATGGACGCTTTATGGCCGTTGGGGGTGGCGGCGGTATACAGGTCGATCATGCGAATCTCCGTGGGTATCGCCGACACCTTTCCCCAGTTGCCTTTAGCAAGTCAAGGCGCGCCCAGGAAAGCTTTGAAACAGTCTGCTACCAAGCCCGCGCCCACATCGTCATCCAAATGCAGATGATGGCCGCCAGGCAGCTGCGCCACCTCGATGGCCAGGCCCTCGACCAGCTGAGTAATGCTCGGCTGCGCGAGCAACATGCCCTGCTGCGCCATCACCAGTTTGGCCGGGCATTGCAGGTTGCGCACAAACGCCAGCGCATGGGCGTGGGTCAGGCGCAGTGGCGACGGCAGCGTTAAGCGGCTGTCGGTGCGCCAGGTGTAGCCACCGGGCACCGGCATCAGGCCTCGTTGCGCGAGCAATTCTGCAGCTTCACGACTGACCGCACCGACGCCGCGCATCCGTGCTTCCACGGCGCGGGCAAACTCCGCATATACCGGCTTGCTCTTGCCGGCCAGGGCCAGCTGCGCCTTGAGCGCCTCGCCGAGTTTCTGTGGCGCGGTGTCCGGCTCACCGGTATAGGGAATCAACCCGTCGATCAGCGCCAGACGCTCGATACGCTCAGGCATCGCCGCCGCCAACAGCACGGAGACAATCGCGCCCATGGAATGCCCAAGCAGGGAAAAACGCTGCCAGCCGAACTGCTCGGCAACCTGCAGCACATCGTGGGCATAGTCCCAGATGGCGTAACTGCCGCCTGGCGGGCGGTGATCGGAATGGCCGTGGCCGGCAAAGTCCAGGGCGACGATACGCAGCTCCGGCAACAGCGGTGCGAGGCGGGCAAAGCTTGCGGCATTGTCCAGCCAGCCATGCAGGGCGATCACCGGCACGCCGTCTTCGGGGCCATACAGGTGAGCGGCCAGCTCGATATGCGGCAGACGCAGACGCACTTCTTCGAAATTCAGGCTCATGCACTTTGCTCGCTTGCAGGTTGACCGGCCCAGCGCTGGAACAGCTTTTTCAGTAGTTCTGCGGTGTCCTGCGGGCGTTCTAGGGGAAACATATGGCCGCCGGGCAGGGTCAGGTATTCGCCTTTCGGCACGCGCCGCACCAGATGGGCGTGGTGCGGCATAACCACCCGGCTATGGCGGCCGCGAACCATGGCCAGCGGCACCTTCAATTGTTGCGGCCGGCCCGGGCTGGTGTGCGGCACGCTGCGGTAGATGCTGATTTCCGTGGCCGGGTCAAAACGCAGGCGCAGGTTGTTACCCGCCGCTTGCAGGCCGTGTTGCACATAGGCGTCCAGGCACTCGGGATCGAAGCGGCGAAAAAGGCCCTTACCGGCGAAGTAACCGCGCGCCTCGGCCAAATCGACAAACTCCTCACGCCGGCCCAGGGTGCGCCCGGCCGGGGTGATGCGGTCGATAAACCCGAAGCGTTTAGCAGCGCGAATCACGATTTTGTCCGCCAGGGTCAGCACTGGCGAATCGAGCATCACCACCCCTAGGTACAGCTCGGGGCGCAGCAAGGCGGCGTGGTAATGCAGCACGCCCCCCAACGAATGACCGACACCCCATACCGGCTGCTGGTTGGCTTCAAGGTGGTGGATCAGCTCATCGACCAGGTTGCCCCAGTTGTCGTCGACCGGAAAACGCGGGTCATGGCCATGCTGCTCCAGATGCTGCACCGAGTAGTCAGGTGCCAGCGCGGCAAACAGCTTGCCGTAAGTAGCCGAGGGAAAGCCGTTGGCATGGGCGAAGAACACAGACTGGGTCATGGCGGCGGGCTTATCAGGGAAGTTACGGAGATTGTCCGGCAGCCCTATCGATGCGGCAATGACAAAACGGCCAGTGAATGACGGCACCATGGCCAAAATGCATGGGAGGCCCGCCAACGTTTGCTGGCGGATAGGCAATCAGCGTTGCGCCGGGCCGTTCTCACCCAACGGCACAATGGCCATGGTCAGCCGGGAAATACAGCTGGCCTTGCCATCCTCGCCGCTCAGGCGGATATCCCAGACGTGGGTGGTACGCCCTAGGTGCACGGCGCGCGCGACCGCTGTGACCCGGCCGCTGCGCAAGCCGCGCAGATGGTTGGCGTTCACTTCCAGGCCGACGCAGTAGAACTTGCTGCTGTCGATGCACAGATGGCTGGCGGTGGAGCCGAGGGTTTCCGCCAGCACCACCGACGCACCGCCATGCAACAGGCCGTAGGGCTGATGAGTACGCGCATCGACCACCATGCTGGCGGTAATCGACTCGTTATCGAACGATTCGAAGCGGATATCCAGCTGCTCGCCGATGGTGTTTTTCAGAATCGCGTTGAGCTGTTCGAGATTCGGGGTTTGCTGCCAGAGGGCCATAGTCAGTCCTTTAAGGTCGATTCAGCCAGAGCGTGGCCGGCATACAGGCATGCCGGCCAGGCGCCTGATCACTCGTGCCAGAGCACGGTTTCACTGCGAGTGGTCCACTCGTCGAAGCGTTCGCCGTAGGTGCCTTCAACCACCGCGCGCTTGATCTTCAGCGTAGGCGTGAGGAAGCCGTTATCCACCGCCCACACCTCTTTGACCAATACCAGCCGTTGCAAGCGCTCATGCTTGTCGAGACTCTGATTGACCTCTTCCAGCAGTTTTTTCAGGCTGCTTTCCAGCTCACCACGTGCGCCGTTGATGGCTTCGCTGCGCCCGACATCGGACAGCACACAGAGTGCCATGGGCTGGGCCATGCCATCGCCAACCACACATACCTGCTCGATGCGCGAGTGCTCGCCCAGGCGGTTTTCAATCGGCGCGGGGGCGACGTATTTGCCTTTGCTGGTTTTGAAGATTTCCTTGATACGCCCGGTCAAGCGCAGGTTGCCCTCTGCATCCTGTTCACCCTTATCACCGGTGCGCAGGAAACCATCGGGGGTGATGGTTTCTGCAGTCTTTTCCGGGTCTTTGTAGTAGCCCTGCATGGTAGCGCCGCTGCGTACCTGCACTTCGCCATCCTCGGCGATGCGCACTTCCACACCGGGGCTGTTCTGCCCGATCCAGCCCTGTTTGAACTTTCCTGGCCGGCACACATGCGAGTAACCACAGTTCTCGGTCATGCCATAGACCTCAAGCACATCCAGGCCCAGGCGCTTGTACCAGTTGAGCAATGCTTCAGGCACCGGCGCCGCACCAGACAGCGCATAACGCACGGCATCCAGGCCCAGGCCGACCAGCACTTTTTTGCCGACGATGCGACCGATGATCGGCAGCTTGAGCAGGAAATCCAGTTTCTCGGCCGGCATCTTGCTGTAGACGCCCATCTGGAATTTGGTCCAGATACGCGGCACGCCAAACATCACCGTTGGCCGCGCACGCTTGAGGTCATCAAGGAAGGTATCCAGGCTTTCGGCAAAGAAAATCGTCTGCCCGGCATAGATCGATGCCAGCTCAACAAACATGCGCTCGGCCACGTGGCACAGCGGCAGATAGGACAACACCCGGTCATTTTCGCCGACGCCGAACAGCTCGGTGGCGTGGCTGGCGGCAAAGCCGAAGTTGCTGAAGTGATGCATCACGCCTTTCGGCGTGCCGGTGGTGCCGGAGGTGTAGATGATGGTGGCGAGCTGATCGGCCGCCGCCTTGGGGTTGTCCTGAATCGGCGCGCAGGCCTGCAGGTCATCCCAGGTAAAGCTGAACTCGCCCTGCGGGCGCAGCGGCAGGCCGATGGTCGGCACATTCTGGGGTACACCGGGGGCCATGGCCGGCCAATCATCCAGCTTGCCGACAAACACTAGCGCGGCCTCGGAGTGATGCAGGACCTGGCCAACAGACTCAGCGGTGAGGTTGGGATAAAGCGGTACCGAGACATGCCCAGCCATCCAGATCGCCAGATCGGTGACGATCCAGTGCGCGCAGTTCTTGGAAATGATCGCAATGCGGCTGCCCTGCGGCAGTTCGCGGCTACGCAGCCAGTTGGCGGCACGCCGGGCTTGCTCGCCGACGTCAGCCCAACTCAGTTCCTGCAGCTGACCGCCCGGCAGCGGTTGCACCATGTAGCGTTTATTCGGGTGCCGAGCCTCGCGCTCATAAAACACCTCAAGCGGCAAACGGAATGCATCAGCCACAGGGCTTCCTCCTTTGTTGTTTTTGTGGAGCCAACCAAGCAATTGCTTGGTTTGACTATTCCACGCACAAAGGCGGCCCGCAAGAGGAGAAATGTTTCGGTGTGTAGTGAGGCGTCAGGAACGGCGTGGATGCTTATGAACAGACAATTCCATCAACCCAGCGGCCAGCTCATCACCTTCCAACAACGCCAGACTGGCGGTGTTCATCGGCAGCGGTTGCTGGCGATGGCCGTGAATCAGCAAGCCCGCCAAAGCGCCAACCAGCGGCTGATGGGTGACCAGCAATAGCTCGTCGAACGCATAGCCATCCAGTTCCCGCAGCGCCTGGCGCAGATCACTCTCCGGCGTCAGCCAGGGCACGGTCTGCCGGATACCGCTAAAGGCCAAGACTTCGCAGGCTAGATCTGCCGTCTGCTGAGCCCGCACATAGGGGCTGACCAGTACGGCCTGCAACGGCCGCTCCAGCAACTGCGCAGCCGCCTCACGCACCTGCTGCCGACCATAGACAGTCAGGTTGCGTCCGGCATCAGTGCGGGCAGTCGGTTCGGCTTCACCGTGGCGCAGGAGCCACAGCTTCACAGGCCTCCCCCAATAAATCGACGACTCAAAGCTTGGGCTCTTCGTCACGCACCGGGTGGGCCGCCGGCGGAATGCTGTGCGGCGTTTCACCTTGTGGCGCTTGCGGGGTTGGCCAATCGGCAAACGGCCAAGGTTTCTCATCGCTATTAAAGGTGCCAAAGCGGCCGATCTGCGCCAGGTACTGGCTCAGGCTGTCACCAAAGCTCAGCAGGCCGGCATTCGGCGCACCGTAAAACAGGCGATAACCCAGCTGCAGCAACACCACTGCACCCAGGAGGATTTCCGCCAATTGCCAGACGATGGTGAAGATCACCATCCAGAGGATGCGCAGCAGAATCGACTCGCGCTGCAGTTGCTGATTGTCATCACTCATGCTCATCTCCTTGCAGGATCTAGAAAGATAAAACTCAGAAACCGGTGGTGGGAATAAAGTCGACGTCGGTCTTCGGCTCTGCATTCATTAAGGCGCCAATCACCTGATCCAAGGTACGGCCCTCAAACACGATCGCGTGCAGGCCCGCCACCAGCGGCATGTACACCTCTAATTCCTCGGCCTTGGACTTCAGCACCTTGATGGTGTTCACCCCTTCCGCTACTTCGCCCAGACGCGCTACAGCGTCCTCTAGGCTCAGGCCTTCGCCGAGGGCAAAGCCGACCTGGTAGTTGCGGCTTTTCGCCGAGGAACAGGTGACGATCAGATCGCCGACTCCGGCCAGACCTAGGAAGGTCATGGGGTTGGCGCCCAGCTTGACCGCAAAACGGGTCATTTCCGCCAGCGCGCGGGTAATCAGCATGCTTTTGGTGTTCTCGCCCATGCCCATGGCCGCGGCCATACCGGCAATGATCGCGTAGACGTTCTTCAGTGCGCCACCCAACTCAACGCCAAAGCGGTCGCCACTGGCGTACACACGGAAGGTGCGACCATGTAGAGCGGCCTGCACTTGCTGGCAAAGTTCCTCATCCTCACTGGCGACAACCGAAGCGGTCAGCGCATGCTCGGCCACTTCACGCGCCAAATTCGGTCCAGAGAGCACGCCAATGCGCGCCTGCGGGGCGATGTCTTCGAGAATCTGGCTCATCAGCAGAAAACTCTGCGCCTCAATGCCCTTGGTGGTGCTCACCAGCAATTTGCCGCTAAGCAACTCAGCCACCGGCTGCAGCGCCTGGCGCAGTGCACTCGAAGGCAAGGCAACAAAGACTAGCTGGCAAGCGTTCAGGGTCGCGGCCAAATCGGTTACCGGGTCAACGCCTGGGTGAATCTTGATGCCTTTGAGGTAACGCGGATTTTCACGGGTCAGCCGAATCGCCTGGGCCTGTTGTGGGTCGCGCATCCAGTGCAAGACGTGCTGGCCATTCTCGGCCAGCAAATTAGCAATCGCAGTGCCGAAGCTACCGCCGCCAAGCACTGCGATGGGGTGCTGATCAGTCATAACGTATCCGTGGTGAATCATTGAAAGTGGCGAATCGCTCGCATTATACGGCGACACCAGCATGCAGCCAGCTTTTAGCAGGTTGCCTGGCACTGGCAAAGCAAGGCAGCTCAGTTAACATGCAGCCTTTCAAACGCAAACAAGGTTGTGGCGTGATTTCTAGCACCCAAGCCCGGCTTCACCCTGACGTCGTGAAAAATCGGCCAGCTCTCCAGCGCTCGCAAGGTCTGCGCTGCAGCCGAGTGGCCCGATGATCCGACGCCGTGGCTGGGATATCCATACCCGTACGCAACTGATCAGTGTCGGCCCCGCACTGCTGCTGACCCTGCTGCTCACTGGCTTTTTCACCTTTGCCCGCCTGCAGGACCTGCGTCAGGAACTCAATCACTACGGTCAGCTGATCGCCAGCCAGTTGGCGCCGGCCAGCACCTACGGCGTGATTTCCGGCAACCTCGACGTGCTCGACGCCTTGCTACAAGCCACCCTGAAGACCCCACATGTGCGCTTTCTGGAAGTGCGCGACCACACCGGTAAGATTCTCGTCTACGTCGAACAGACGCCCGGCAACGGCCACGCCAGCAGTCAGGTCGAGGTGTTCCAGGCGCCGATCCATCTGCAACGCGCAGCCCTGAACAAACCTACTCAGCAGATGCTCAACGATGACTACCTGGGTTATGTCGTTGTGGGCATGTCCAACGATGCCTTTAACACTCGTCAGCAGGAAATCCTCTTCAAAGCCACCCTGCTCGCGCTGTTTGCCCTGGTCCTGACCTTTATTCTCGCCCGCCGCCTGGCACGTCATCTGTCGCAACCGCTTAGCGCCATGGGCGAAGCGGTTAGCGCGATCCAGGCTGGCAATTACCAGACCACCCTGCCTGAAGTCGGTGACGGCGAATTGCAGGCCCTGGCGCGGCATATCAACAACCTCGCTCACGGCCTGGCCAGCGCCAGTGAAGAGCAACAGCGGGCCATGACCCTGCTGATTCAAGCGCGCGAGCAGTCGGAGCTGGCCAATCGCGCCAAGTCCGACTTCCTGGCCATGATGAGCCATGAGCTGCGTACGCCGATGAATGGCGTGCTGGGTATGTTGCAGCTGCTGGAAACCACCGAGATGACCCAGGAGCAAGCGGAGTATGCGGCGCTGGCCACCGAATCCACCGAGCACCTGCTGAAAGTCATCAACGATATTCTCGACTTCTCGCGCATCGAACGCGGCGCGCTGGAACTGGAGCGCATCCCTTTCAGCCTGCTAGATCTGCTGCAAAGTTCGATTCAAGTGTTCCAGCACAGCGCCCAGCAGCGCGGCCTGCAATTGCTGTTGGAGACACAGAGCGGGCTGGAACAGCTGCAGGTACAGGGCGACCCGACGCGAATTCGGCAGATTTTGGTCAACCTGATCGGCAACGCCCTGAAATTCACCGAAACCGGCAGCATCCGCGTGCACAGCACCTGGCAAGCGCTGGACAATCAGGTGCTGTGGTTCAGTTGCGCGGTCCACGACAGCGGCATCGGTATCTCCCCTGAACGGCTGGAACATATGTTCGATGCCTTCCAGCAAGCCGACACTTCTATTTCAAGACGTTACGGCGGTACCGGGCTGGGTTTGCCGATTGCCCGCACCCTCGCCGAACGGATGGGCGGCACCCTGCGCGCGGTCAGCCAGGAGGGCCAAGGCTCGGTATTTACCCTGGAAGTGCCACTGCCGTTTTCCCAGCAAGCCCTCCCCGCTGTTAGCGACACGCCGCTGCCAGCTGACCAGGGTAACGGCCAGCCGGTGCTGTTAGTCGAAGACAACCCGGTCAACCAAACGGTGATCGAAGCCATGCTGCGCAGCCTGGGCTATCAAGTCAGCCTGGTCGGGGATGGCGCTCAGGCCGTACATAAGGTCAGCCAGCAGTGCTATGCCGCGATTCTGATGGATTGCCGCTTGCCGATCATGGATGGCTACGAGGCCACGCGGCAGATCCGTCGCCTGCCCGGCTGCGCCGAATTGCCGATCATTGCCCTGACCGCCAACGCCCTGCAGGGCGACCGCGAGGCTTGCCTGCAATCGGGGATGGATGACTACCTGGCAAAACCCTTTAAACGGGCAGATTTGCAGCGAATCCTGCAGCGCTGGCTGCCCCCTCGACCTTCGACGGGTAGTCAAGAAGGTCCAACTGCTGCAGGCTAGAGGCCATAGACCTATGACAGGTCAATAAGAGCGGAGTACAACTGTACTCACAAGGCTGTGACTTTCACCACAACGCAACAGTCTATGACTAGGCTGTTGGCAGGCGCAGAGGCTGCGCCGCCAGCCAGGACGATTCGCCCAGCCTTGGCGCATGGGACATATTGAGGAGCTCGCATGACCAAACAAAACGCCTTCACCCGGGAAGAACTGCTCGCTTGCGGTCGCGGCGAACTATTCGGCCCAGGTAATGCGCAACTGCCCGCGCCGAACATGCTGATGATTGATCGCATCACCCATATCAGCGACACCGGCGGCAAGTACGGCAAGGGCGAAATAGTCGCCGAGCTCGATATCACCCCTGACCTGTGGTTCTTCGCCTGCCATTTCGAAGGCGACCCGGTAATGCCAGGCTGCCTGGGCCTTGATGCCATGTGGCAGCTGGTGGGTTTTCATCTCGGCTGGCAGGGCAACCCAGGCCGCGGCCGCGCCCTCGGTTCGGGTGAAGTGAAGTTCTTCGGCCAAGTGCTGCCGACCGCCAAGAAAGTCACCTACAACATCCATATCAAACGCACCATCGCCCGCTCCCTGGTCCTGGCTATTGCCGATGGCACCGTCAGCGTTGATGGCCGCGAAATCTACAGCGCCGAAGGCCTGCGGGTTGGCCTGTTCACCTCTACCGACAATTTCTAAAGGACTCTCTGCATGCGTCGCGTCGTGATTACCGGCCTGGGCATCGTTTCCTGCCTAGGCAATGACAAAGCCACCGTCTCTGCCAGCCTGCGTGCTGGCAAGTCAGGCATCCGTTTCAACCCTGCCTATGCCGAAATGGGCCTGCGCAGTCAGGTATCCGGCTCGGTTGACCTCAACCTGGAAGAGCTGATCGACCGCAAGGTCTATCGCTTTATGGGTGATGCTGCGGCATTTGCCTACCTGTCCATGGAGCAGGCGATCAAAGATTCGGGCCTCAGCGCGGAAGAAATCTCCAACCCACGCGTGGGTTTGATTGCAGGCTCCGGCGGCGCGTCGACCTTCAATCAGATGGAGGCTATGGACATCCTGCGCGAGAAAGGCGTCAAGCGCGTTGGTCCATACCGCGTGCCGCGCACCATGGGCAGCACCGTTTCCGCCTGCCTGGCTACGCCGTTCAAGATCAAGGGCGTGAACTACTCGATCTCTTCGGCCTGCGCCACCAGCGCCCATTGCATCGGCAATGCCATGGAGCAGATCCAGCTGGGCAAGCAGGACGTGGTGTTTGCCGGCGGCGGCGAAGAAGAACATTGGAGCCAGAGCTTCCTGTTCGACGCCATGGGCGCCCTCTCCACCCAGTACAACGAAACCCCGGAAAAGGCCTCCCGTGCCTACGACGCCAAGCGGGACGGTTTCGTTATCGCTGGCGGCGGCGGCATGGTGGTGGTCGAAGAGCTGGAGCACGCCCTCAAGCGTGGTGCCAAGATCTATGCAGAAGTCGTCGGCTATGGCGCCACCTCCGATGGCTACGACATGGTCGCGCCAAGCGGTGAAGGCGCTGTACGCTGCATGCAGCAGGCCCTGGCTACCGTCGATACGCCAATCGACTACCTGAACACCCACGGCACCTCGACCCCGGTCGGCGACGTCGCGGAAAGCCGCGCAGTGCGCGAAGTGTTCGGTGCCAAGGCGCCAGCCATCAGTTCGACCAAGAGCCTGTCCGGTCACTCCCTGGGCGCCGCCGGCGTGCAGGAAGCGATCTACTGCATGCTGATGATGGAAGGCAATTTCATCGCCGGCTCGGTCAACATCGACGAGGTCGACCCGGAAATCGCCGACCTGCCGATCCAGCGCAGCACCGTCGAAAACGCCAAGCTCGACACGGTGATGAGCAACAGCTTTGGCTTCGGCGGCACCAACGCCACTCTGGTACTCAAGCGCTGGGCTGGCAAATAAGTCCAGCCGTTTGTTTGCCACATAAAAAGGCCACCCCGAGGGGTGGCCTTTTTATTGCGCTAAGCGGTTCTAATTTAAAAGCCGAGCGATGCTCTGGGCGCAATATTGCGATCTCAGAGGGTCATGATGGTCGTCCTTTACGTTTTTGATACATGCTCGACCCAGAGCTCGGGTTTGTTTGGACCATTGCGAATAAGTCAGCGCACGATAAAGCGCTGCTCCAGCAACTTGCGATCGTCCTGAAATACCAAAAAGCGCCACTCACCCGTCACCACTTCATGCGCTTCGGTGAACTCGAACGCCATGACATCCTGCGGTGCACCAGCGACCAGTTTTTGCATCACCACGAATTTATCGTGACGCGTGCCTTGCGGGGTGATTACTCCAGGAGTGAGATACAGCAATGTCAGTGGCGAATCATCAGCCATCTTGCCGGCCAAGCTGTAGCGCAGGCCGAATTTGGTGCCGAGCTTGGCGGGAATCACCTCGCCCTGCTCAATTTGCTGATTGTTACGGGTCAAGACCCGCTCGCCTTCCTGGAAGTCCTGATAATCACTGACGAAAACGCCGTACTCGACCGGGCCTTCTACCCGGACTTCGGCCTGTACCAGGCTGCTGGTCAACACAAGTGCGGCCAAGGCACTAAAACGGGTGTATTGCATGTCGCGCTCCTTTTTTTAGATGGCGCGAGCCTATGACACCCGTGTGACAGAGCAATGACAGCCCTACTCCGTCAATTCGGCCCGAACTCGGCGCGGCAGCACCGCGAGGAAGTTATCGCGTGCCACCTGATGCGCAACCTCCTCAGGCAAGGCGTCAAGAAACGGCTTAAAACCGCTCATATAGTCCGACAGGCTAGTGAAGCGACCGACCACATCGGAGCCGAGCATAAAGCGCGCCGGATAGCTGCTAACCAATTTCACCCAAGCTGCATCAGGCTTGCCGTTGGCATCAAGCAGGTACGGCTGCAGCATAGTCCAGGACAGATCGATATACAGATTTGGGTACTGCTTGAGCATCCGTTCCAGCGTAGGCAGAAGGAAATCCAGTTTCTTCTGATGCCGATGAATTTCCATGCTGGTACCGGCATGCGCCCAGATAAACCGCACATGCGGATGGTTGCGCAGTGGGTCCTCGATTTCCTGCAGGTAGAGCGGATTGCGCTCGCGCTTTGAGGTGATATTGGAGTGCAACATCACCGGCAGGTCGTATTCGGCGGCCAGGTGAAAGACTCGTGCCAGGGCCTCATTGTTGGCCCGCGGCGCATCACCATGGATCAGCGCGGTGAGGTCGTCATGCCGGGTAAAAATCTCGCCGATGCCTTGCCACAAACCAGGGTCGAGTTCGAGCATCCGGCGAATATGCGCATCGGCATTTTTGTCATTCGGGTTGAACCCGGAGAGAAACGGATGCAGGCGCTTGCGCTGTTCGGCGGGCACTTGCTTATAGGCATGTGCCACCAGCACATCGGTGGCGCTGTACCAATAGGCATTGGCATCATCGCCAGCGTAGTAACGTGGGCGTTTGGGTTCGTCCTCATGCCACTTTTTCGCCACTGGAATACCCGAGAGCATCACATGTTCGATATTACCTGCGGCCATCTGCTCGAACAGCTCGGTCATGCCCGCGCTTTCCTGAAAGAAATCGACATAGTGCAGATGAGCATCGCTAAAGCGGTAATCACGGGCCAGCGCCAACGGGCTGAAAACAGTGGCAAGAACAGCAAGACTCAATGCAAGTCGCCTCAAACCTCAACCCTCCTTGAAGACGTGAGCACAATTGACTCACTACACTGAGTTCTAGTTCAGAAACCGGGATTGCAGCAATGGCTTCAGCTTCGACACAGCGGCAACGTACCTGGCCAAACTACCTGCAGGCACTGCTGATTCTCGCCCTCTTCAATCTGCCAACAGCCTATGCGGCAGAACAGTTGAACTACCCACTGCACTCGGACGGCATTGACCCCGAAGCCTATGCCCTGGCGCTGCTGACGGCGGCGCTGGAACGCACTCCTGGACGCTACCAGCTGCAACCCACACCTGTGCCCATGGCGCAAAGCCGCGCGTTGCTGGCCATCGAGCACGACAGTAAAAGCGTGCAGGTAGCGTGGACCATGACCACCCGCGAGCGTGAAGAGCGCCTGCTGCCAATCCGTATCCCGATCTACCGCGGCCTGATCGGCTGGCGTGTGCTGATGCAGCGCAGCGCAGAAGCCGAGCAACTGGCCACTGTGCGCACCCTTGATGAGCTCAAGCGTTTCAGCTTCGGCCAACGCCACGACTGGCCGGACACAGCGATCCTGCGTGCCAATGGCCTGGATGTGGTCACCAGCCAGCATTATCTCGGTTTGTTTCAGATGCTCGCCGCCGGGCGCTTTGATCTGTTTCCCCGCGAAGCGGTGGTGGCCTGGCAGGAGCAGGCGCGCGCTGCAGAAATTGGGCTGGCACTGAGCATCGACAACCATCTGCTGCTGCACTACCCGACAGCGTTCTATTTTTTCACCTCACGCAACCGCACGGATCTGGCCGCCGACATCGAGCGCGGCCTGGAAGCGATGATTGCCGATGGCAGTTTTCAGCGCCTGTTCGAGCAGTACCACGGCGACACCCTGCGCCAGGCCAATCTGCATAAGCGGCGCATCATCGAATTGCATAACCCCGACTTACCCCCTGCAACGCCATTTTCCCGCCAGACATTATGGTTTCAGCCCAAGGAGCTCAAATGATCAGCATCAGCAACGAGAAAGGCCTGCTACAGCGCATCAGCATCGGTCCGCACACCCTGCACAGCGATGTTTCGGTGGAGCTGGGCGGCGAGGGTTCAGCCCCTGAACCCCATGACCTGTTCGATGCCGCGCTGGGCGCGTGCAAGGCGCTTACCCTGGCGCTATATGCCAAGCAACGCGGTTTGCCGCTGGAAGGCCTCGACGTAAAGCTCAACCGCGATGACAGCCAAGAGCGCCAAGGCACCTACCGCCTGGATGTCGAACTGACCCTGCACGGCGAGTTGGATGACGCGCAACGCCAGCAACTGCTTCGCGTCGCCGATAAATGCCCGATCCACAAGCTGATGGCCAGCAGCGAGATTCAGGTCAGCACTCAGTTAAGCGAGGGTGCGTAATGAGCGACTTTCTGCTGATCCAACCGCGCCCGGAAAACCTCGGCGGACAACCTATACTGCGCCCCCTACCCTCGGCCAAATGCCGCAGCGTCGGACCGTTCGTGTTCTTCGACCATATTCTGGAAAACACCTACCCGGCCGGCAGCGGCATGAATATCAACCAGCACCCGCATATCGGCCTGTCCACCCTCACCTACCTGTTCGAGGGGCAATTGCAGCACAAGGACAGCCTCGGCTCGAATCAACTGGTCAGCCCCGGCGAAGTCAGCTGGATGACCGCAGGCCATGCTGTAGCGCATGTCGAGCGCACACCGCAGTCTCTGTGGGAAAGCGGCTCGCACATGCATGGCCTGCAGGTGTGGTTGGCCATGCCCGCAGAGGATGAGCAAGGCGAACCCAGTTACAGCCATCATCCCGCGAGCAGCCTGCCGCGCAGTACCAGTATGGGCGTAGACATCTGCCTGATTGCCGGCAGTGGCTTCTGTCTGCAATCACCCGTACCGGTGCTGTCCCCAACGGTGTATGCCGAGATCAAACTGGCTGCTGGTGCAGCGCTGCAAATTCCCGCCGAACATGCCGAACGTGCGCTGTACCTGATTGACGGCGAGGCGACATTGGATGACCAACAACTGCCTTTACGCGGCCTACTGGTGCTGCCCGAAGGCGAGACTTACACCCTCAGCGCCTGCCGCGAGAGCCACTTGGTGTTGATCGGCGGCGCGCCGATTGGCCCACGGCGGATCAACTGGAATTTCGTCGCCAGCGACCAGGCCCTGATCGATCAGGCCCGCCAGCGCTGGACCGCACAGGACTGGCCAACAGTGCCGGGCGAAACCGCACGAATCGAACTGCCACGCTGACCGAGAAAATTTGTTGCACTCGCGCGACATCCAAACAGGTCGCACTCGGGTATAACCCTTGGCACGCTCACACACTCAGGAACCCGGTGCATGGCGCAGCCGCTGTTTGATTACGAAAGCCATCTGGAAGCCTGTGCTCAGCAGGACGAACGCGCATTCCAGGCGCTCTACCAACAGGAGGCCGCGCAGATGCTCGGGTTGGCAATCACCTTGCTCGGCCGTCGTGATCAAGCTGAAGACTGTGTGCACGATGCCTTTGTGCAGATCTGGCGCAACGCCCAGCGCTTTCAGCGGGCACTTGGCAGCGGTCGCGCTTGGATCTACAGCATCCTGCGCTACCGCGCGCTGAACCAGCTACGCAGCCGGGGTCGCACGGTGGAACTGGATGACGACTTTATCGAACGTGCCGCCGACGACAGCCCGCAGGCCGCCGAACTGCTGGAACAACAAGGCGAACATCAGCAACTGCGCCGCTGCCTGCAGGGCATCGAACGCAATCGCCGTCACCCGATCCTGCTGGCCTTCTATCGCGGCCTGACCCATGAACAAATCGCCAACCGCCTGACCACCCCACTGGGCACCATCAAAGGCCGTATCCGCGCCGGTTTGCGCGCGCTGCAGGAGTGTTTGCAAGCATGATTACGCAGCAACCTGCCGAACGCCGCGCATTGATCGGCGAATACGTCCTTGGCCTGCTCGATGAGGCCGAAGCCGCTGAGGTGCGCGAGCTGATTGAACACGACAGCGAAGCCGCGCAAATGGCCCTGCAATGGCAGCAGCACTTTCTTGAGTTAAGCGACCAATTGCCGCCACAGACACCCTCAGCGCAATTATGGCAACGCCTGCAGGACAGCCTCGGTTTGACGCCAGCCGTCAGCCACGTCAACAGCTGGCTGGCCTGGTGGCAGAGCCTGACCACCTGGCGTCTCACCAGCGCCGCCCTGGCCTTTGCCCTGATCATCGCCGTGCTGCCTGATCTATGGCGCACTGATACTGCCGCCAACAGCTACACCGTGGTGCTGCAAGCGCCAGGTGAGGCGGCTAAACCAGGTTGGGTGGTGCATGTCGACGGCACTGGCGGCTTACGTTTGCAACCGCTGCTGGCAGATCAGATCCCGGCCGACCGTTCCGTGCAGTTCTGGACCCTTATCGACCCAGCCATCGGCCCGCGCTCCCTGGGCCTGGTCGAACCGGGTAAACCGCTGCAACTGTCTGCCGAACAGATTGGCGCTGTACAACCCGGCCAGCTGTTCGAACTGACCCTGGAACCGGCCGGCGGCTCGCCGAAGGACCGGCCAACCGGCAAGGTGCTGTATATCGGCCGCGCGGTTATGGCTTCAGTCAACTGAGGCCATTTTTAAAAAAACTGATTTTATTTTCAGGCGACGACATCCAAACGTTCTCTCGTGGGTATAGCTATCAGGTGTTTCATCGAGGCACCTGCAAGGCGGGCCTTAGCCGGCTTTGCATCGATGCTGGATAACCACAGATGAGAGAACGCATATGAACAGCCTCAATACCCTGCTGACCGCTGCCGTTACCACTGCCACCCTCAGCCTCGCCGCCGGCACTGCCAGCGCCGCAACGCTTCTGGCCCTGGGCGCCGACGGTCAGCTGTTCAAGATCGACAGCGCCAGCCAGAAAATCACCGCGACCATGTCTGCCAGCAGCCCAAGCCCACTGCGTGGCATCGATGTACGCCCGGCCAACGGTATGCTCTATGCGCTGGGCGGTGACAATCAGCTCTACACCCTGGACCTGAGCACTGGCGCAGCCAGCAAGGTCGCCAGCCTGAACAAGCAGCTGCCGGGCAGCGGTCAGGCGGTCATCGACTTCAACCCGGTGGCTGACAAAATGCGCATGCTGGCCGCCGACGGCACCAACTTCCGCGTCAATGTCGAAACCGGTGAAGTAACGGTCGATGGTTCAGTGGCCTACGCCGCTGACGGCGCCTATGCAGGCAAAAGTGCACAAGTGGTGGCTGGGGCCTACACCAACTCCTATGCCGGCACCCAGGCGACATCGCTGTACAACGTCGATCTGGCCAGCAGCAGCCTGATGCTGCAAAACCCGCCAAACGATGGCATCCAGCAAGTGGTTGGCATGGTCGCCGATGGTCTGAAAAACGCCGCGATGGACATCGCCAGCGACGGCAAAGGCGGCAATACCGCCTACTTGCTGACCGGCACCACGCTGCATACCGTGGACCTGGCCAGCGGTAAGCCAATGACGCTAGGCGATGTTGCCGACCTGCCGGGCAATATCATTGATATAGCCGTACTGCCAGGCATGTAAATCCGGATGCGGGAAGGCCGCCTGGCCTTCCCGTTCACGGTTTATTTGGCAAAGGTTTCATCGAACAGATTATCCATGGCCTTGAACGCGCGAGCTGCCACTAGTGGGTGGTACTCATTGCGCCCCGGCACATTGGCCTCCGGGTTGGTGAAGGAATGCACGGCACCGCCATAGCTGACCAGTTGCCAATCGGCTTTCGCCGCCTTCATTTCCGCGACAAAACCATCGACCTGCTCCTGCGGCACCGCTGGATCATCCGCGCCATGCAGCACAAGCACCGGCGCCTTGATGTTTTGTGCATCACGCGGATTAGGCGTATCGAGGTTGCCATGGAATGACACAAATCCTTTCAGATCGGCACCCGAACGGGCCAGTTCCAGTACAGCCCCACCACCAAAGCAGAAACCGATAGCGCCTAGCCGCGCGGTATCCAATGGCACCTGCCCGGCCTGCGCTTTGAGCACCTCAACAGCCTCCTGCGCCCGCTTGCGCATCAACGGTCTATCGCTGCGCACAGTCGTGGCCGCTACCTTAGCTTCATCGGCATTAGTCGGGCGAATAGCTTTGCCGTATAGGTCGGCAACGAATATGACGTATTTATCAGCAGCTAGCAGCGCAGCCTTGGTTGCCGCGTTTTCATTAACGCCCATCCAATTAGGCACCATCAGCAGGCCCGGACGCGGCGTAGTGACCGCATCGTCATAGACCACCAAGCCTTCGAACGCTTCGCCGTCAATTTCATACTGCACCGGCTTTACCACCACGGCTGCTTCGGCAGCACCAACCAAACCGGCCAGCGCCAAGGGTAAAAGTGATTTTTTCATCGCCCCAAATCCCTCTTGAATGAGTAGTCATCAACAGTAGCGCCTGTGCGCGTTGCGCCAAGAAAAAAGCCCGCTTGCGCGGGCTTAATTGTTTACGGCACGTGTCAGGCAGACAGCTCGACCAGCAGCTTGTTCAGACGCTGCACGTAAGCGGCTGGATCTTTCAGGTTATCCCCTGCAGCCAGTGCGGCCTGATCGAAGAGGATGTGGCTGAGATCAGCAAAACGCGCTTCGTCAGCCTCGCCATCGAGCTTTTCGATCAGCGGGTGGCCTGGGTTGAATTCGAAGATTGGCTTGGACTCCGGCACCTTCTGCCCGCTGGCTTCGAGAATCTGGCGCATCTGCAGGCCAAGATCCTGTTCGCCAATGGCCAGAATCGCCGGCGAATCAGTCAGACGGTGCGAGACACGAACCTCGGCAACCTGCTCACCCAGCGCGGTTTTCAGCCGCTCAACCAAACCTTCTTTGGTCTTGGCGATTTCTTCCTGCGCCTTCTTGTCTTCTTCCGAGTCAAGCTTGCCCAAGTCCAGGTCGCCACGGGCCACGTCGACAAAGTGCTTACCGTCGAACTCGGTGAGGTAGCTCATCAGCCACTCATCAATACGGTCGGTGAGCAGCAGCACTTCAATGCCTTTCTTGCGGAACACTTCCAGGTGCGGGCTGTTCTTCACCTGGGCGTAGGATTCGCCGGTGAGGTAATAGACCTTGTCCTGACCTTCCTGCATGCGGGCGATGTATTCGCCCATGCCGACGCTCTGCTCACCCTCTTCGGTGCGGGTGGAGGCAAAACGCAGCAAGCCGGCGATCTTCTCCTTGTTGGCGAAGTCTTCTGCCGGGCCTTCTTTAAGCACCTGACCGAAGTTCTTCCAGAAGCTTTTGTATTCTTCTGGCTGGTTTTTCGCCAATTTTTCCAACATGTCCAATACACGCTTGGTCAGCGCCGACTTCATCGAGTCGATGATTGGGTCTTTCTGCAGGATTTCGCGGGAGACGTTCAGCGACAGGTCATTGGAGTCGACCACGCCCTTAATAAAGCGCAGGTACAGCGGCAGGAAAGACTCGGCCTGATCCATGACGAAGACACGCTGCACGTAGAGTTTCAGGCCACGTGGCGCTTCACGCTGGTATAGATCAAAGGGGGCACGCGCTGGTGTATACAGCAGCGAGGTGTATTCCAGCTTGCCTTCAACCTTGTTGTGGCTCCAGCTCAGCGGGTTCTCAAAATCGTGGCCGATGTGTTTGTAGAACTCCTGGTATTCCTCGTCCTTGATCTCGGTACGCGGACGGGTCCACAGGGCACTGGCACGGTTGACGGTTTCCCATTCAACCTCGGCAGGCGCCGCCTCCCCTTCGGCAGCGGTTTGCTCCTTAGGCAGTTCAATCGGCAGAGCGATATGGTCGGAGTACTTCTTGATGATATTGCGCAGACGCCAACCATCGGCGAACTCGTCTTCGGCCGCTTTCAAGTGCAGGACAATACGGGTGCCGCGCTCGGCTTTTTCAACCGTGGCAACTTCGAACTCGCCCTCGCCCTTGCTCGACCAATGCACGCCTTCACTAGCCGAGCTACCGGCGCGGCGGCTGAACACGTCAACCTTGTCGGCGACAATAAAGGCCGAGTAGAAACCCACGCCGAACTGGCCGATCAGGTGTGAGTCCTTCTTCTGGTCGCCCGTCAGGTGCTGCATAAAATCAGCGGTGCCAGACTTGGCAATGGTGCCCAGGTGGGTGATGGCGTCTTCACGGCTCATGCCGATGCCGTTGTCTTCGAGGGTGACGGTCTTGGCGTCCTTGTCGAAGCTGACGCGGATTTTCAGCTCAGCGCCGCCCTCGAGCAGCTCAGGCTTGGCCAGTGCCTCGAAACGCAGTTTGTCGGTGGCATCCGATGCGTTGGAAATCAGTTCGCGAAGGAAGATTTCCTTGTTCGAATACAGCGAATGGATCATCAGATGAAGCAGCTGCTTCACCTCGGTCTGGAAGCCCAGGGTTTCTTTTTGAGTTTCCACACTCATGCTCTCTTACTCCACGTTGTTGACGAAGCCGCAGTGCGGCGGATGTCATACAGGTGGGGGCATGTTGTGGGATTTCAAGTGTTTGGCTGCAGAACCTGTTTAGGATCTTGCGAGCTAGAAACCTGCAAGGCGCTACGTTAGTAACAGCCTCCGGCTGGTCAAAGCGGCAAGAAACGTAGCGTAGCGCAGTAACAGCCGTAGGCTGGCCCACAGGGTGAGCGCAGCGAATCAAGCGGACTGGGCTCGCACACGAGTGTACTTTTGTACATGAGCATTACTCGCTCCACTCGCCCTTCGGGTCGCACTGGAGCGCGTCAGCCACAAGTGGCTTCCGACCGGGCTGGCGCTCCAGGCTGTTTTTAACGCAGCAAAGCCGACGCGCAGCAGATCGTAAATAGGTTCTCAGGGCTCAAGCAACTCGATGCGAGTAATCTCTTCCGGCAGCAGGCTGTAACTGACTTCGCCCTGTCCGCTCATACGCTGACGCAAAATGATCCGGCCATCCTGATCGATACCGTGGAAACGG
Organism: Pseudomonas sp. EA_35y_Pfl2_R111; assembly: GCF_963970955.1. NCBI lineage: Bacteria > Pseudomonadati > Pseudomonadota > Gammaproteobacteria > Pseudomonadales > Pseudomonadaceae > Pseudomonas > Pseudomonas sp. EA_35y_Pfl2_R111. The sequence continues at coordinate 336,582 of NZ_CAXAOM010000002.1, forward strand.
CCCTCGGCACTATTTCCACGTTCGGTGGCGGCGCGCATGCTGAGGTTCTGATAGCGGCTGGGGTTGCGCAGCAGGCCATCGAGACTGAAACGCACGCGGCGATCCAGGGGCCGGCTAACTCGCTCTGGAACAACCGCTGCTACAGCCGCAGGCTTATCGTCGGTAACGGGCGGAGCAAGCGTGCTAGGCAAAGGCGGAAAGCTATCGGCCGCGACCTGCCAGCCACGTTTATCCTGTTTCTGCAGAAGGATTGGCAACTGCTGCAGCTCACCGTTGATCCGCGCCTGGACGTTCAGATCGAGGCTCTGCAAGGGAAAGTTCAGGCTGCCTATGGGTTGCAGTTCCACATCGCGACTGGCAAAACGGCGCTCTAGATAGTCCTGAATCACATGAGTGATGGTATCGACCGAGTCGAACTGACGATCCACTTTATCGCCCTGATAGCGCAGGCCATTGCTGAACAGCTCAAGCTCGCCGCTCAAGGTGGTCTTGAACTGTGGCGGCAGCACCAAGTGGAAATCACCGGCCAGTTTGTTCTGCCCAACCGGCTGCAAGTCCAGATGCAGGGTATAGCCACGACTCAAGCGGCGGGCCTCGGGTAATTCCTGCTCAGGTAATAACCAGCTGATTTCAACCTCCGGCAGTATGCCTTTGTCAGCAGGCAGCACATCAACCCGCACCGGCCCCTTTTCGACTGACGGCAAACGTATCACCAGCTCGCTCTGGGCGAAGAAATCCTGACCTTCGCGCAAGCTCAGCACGCCATTGAGCAGCTCCGCCTGTTGCGGTGCAAATGGCCGGCCATTCAATTGACCGCGCAAATTGATGGCCAACTCGGCGGGCACTGGCACCTCTGGTTTAAGCCACTTGAAACTGAGGATGGCTTCCAGACGCTGGGCGTCATGGCTGGCCAGCAACGTCAGACCAACCACCAGTGGAATAACCCCCAAGCCAGCCAGCGCTATGGCCGGCCGCGCCGAACGCCAATGGCGCAACACATACAGCAAGGTGAATGGCGGCAAGAAACTGGCCCAGCCCCACAGCAGGCTGGTAGCGAAGGCTCGCATCACCAGCCAGACCAGACTGGCGAGTATCAGCAGCAAGCCACCCAGAATCAGCAGCGCATCCATTCAATATTCCTTAGCGATGGTTAAACGAGTGGTTATTCGCCAGCCCGGCTTGCCTCAAGGCTCATCGACCTTAAAGTGCGCCCGTGCGGTGGCAATCGGCTCGGTCTGGTTAGTTTGCCAGGCAGTGATGGCTACGTTTGCGACCCTACGACCCTGCCGCCAAACCTGGCATTGCACGAAGGTGTCACGATAATGGCCAGCGCGAAGGTAATCTATCGAGAAGTCGATGATTTTCGGCAAATGTGGAATACCCATGAACATCAGCAGGTGCAGCATCGCCGAATGCTCCATAAAGCCGGCAATCACTCCACCGTGCAAAGCCGGCAAGGTCGGGTTGCCGATATTGTCTTGGTTGGCTGGCAGCCGAAACACCATGTCATCGCCGAGGCGCAAACACTCAATGCCGAGCAATTTGGCGTAGGGAATCAGGCTGATCAGCGGATCGTAATTCTTTTGCTCATGGGCTTCGCGCACCAGTTGGTTGAGATTCAGCGTACTCATTGGCCACCTCCCTGAGCGTTTGCGGTGATTGGCTTGGCGCTTTGCACATGTTTACCCATGCGCATAAACGCGCCGACCACATGGGCAATCGGTTCGTCGGGGTCGTCCTGATAGGCGTAGCCGCGCGTGAAGATGATGTTCTCGGTGACCCGATAGCACTCGGCAAAGCCAAATACATCCTTGTTCGGCTCGGCCGGACGCATGTAATCGATGCGCAGATCGAGGGTCGGGCAGATCTCGAATTCCGGCAACACGCACACGGTGGAAATGCCGCAGGTGGTATCCATCAATGTAGTGATGGCGCCGCCGTGGATCACTCCGGTTTCCGGATTGCCAACGATCTGTGGGCTGTAAGGCAAACGCAAGGTCAGGCCCTCGGCGTTTGCTTCATGCACCTGCAAGCCCAGCACCTGGCAATGGCGCAATACCGAGAGGAAGCGTTGGGCGCGCTCTAGAACAGGGTTGGTGCTCATCATGAAGCCTCGGGATACCTAATAAAACCGCGCATGATAACCCCGAGCACCCATGAACGACACAGGGGCGCCGATCACATGAACTGAACTTATTGGGGCTTGGTTCTCTCGAAAAAATGTAACGGCATTTTTTCCAAGGAGAACACCATGCAGAAAACAGTTGCTTATGCCTTCATGCTAGCCGCGACATTGGGTCTTGCCGCGTGCGACAAGCCTTCCGAAGATGCTCGCGAGGACGCCCGCGAGGCGCAATCGGAAGCACAGGAATCGATGAACGATGCGGCAGAGCACAGAAATGAAGCAGCCGAACTTGAGGCTGAAGCCGCTCGGGAACGCGCTGAAGAAAACCGCGAGGAGACCGATGAAGCCTACGAGCCGGATGATACGCCGCCAACGGCCCCAGTCACCCCGCCGCCTGCGCCGGCTAATCAAACCAATCAGTAACCGCTACTGATTCGCCTAGCCCGCGGCCTATCCGTGGGCTTTGTTTTTCTGCAGCCAGGAACTTCGTTTCGCTTGATCGCTCCAAGTAGCACGGATGAGGCTACATGCCATCATCCGCATCACACATGGAGACGTAACCGTGCAAAAACCATTTACCTACGCCCTGCTTCTCGCCGCCATGCTCGGTCTTGCAGCGTGCGAGAAAACCCCAGAAGACAAAGCAGAGTCAGCTAAGGAATCCGCTGCTGAAGCCATCGAGTCCATGGGAGATGCCGTTGAAGAAACCGGCGAAGCCATCGAGCAGAAAGCCGATGAAGTAATGGGCACCGAGCCGACCACCGGCGAGAAAATCGAAGACGCTGCCAATGATGCAGCCGATGCCATTAGCGATGCTGGCGATGAAGTCAAAGATACTGTTGACGGCCAATAAGCCTTCCAGCTGAAACAAACAGGCCCGCTTAGTGCGGGCCTGTTTGTTTATCGCACCGTCAGAGCGCCGGGGTGAGCATCAACAACAGGCTGCACACCAATCCAACCACCCAGACCACACTGCGCTGCCAATGCAGGTCAGCCCAGTAGAAAAACAGATAGAGCACCCGCGCCACCACGAAGGTCACGGCTAATACATCCACCAGAACGCCGTGAGTACCGGTCACATGGGCCATCAGCACACCGACGGCAAACAGCGGAAACGCTTCAAAACTGTTCAGGTGCGCCGCCAGGGCACGCGCGCCAAAGCCTGTCAGGCGTGCTTGCTGGGCGCGCGGATGGTGGTTGTCGTAGTGACCGTCACCCTCCTTCGCCATGGCTTTGGCCACTGGGGCTTTGGCGATAAAAATCAGTAATGCACTGATAAAGATGCACCAAAATGGAATGCTCATTCGCTTTTCTCCTTGGGCGAGTCGAACGCCGGGGTTTGGGTATAAACCATCACTTCCAGTACATCGGAATGAAACTCGCGGCGGTACAACACCAATACCACACCCGCACTGACCAGCATGAAAAACCATGGATTGATAAACCAGGACAGGGTCGCCATGCCGAAGTAATAGGCGCGCAACCCCTGGTTGAACTGGTTGGCGGCCATCGAGATCACCCTCGCAGTACGCTCGGCAAAGGCTTTGCGCTCCTGCTCGGTCACATGCCGTTCGCCCACCATCGGCGCAGACCCGACCAGCACAGCCGCGAAATTGTACTGACGCATGCACCAGCTGAAAGTAAAGAAGGCGTATACGAACACCACCCCCAGACACAACAATTTGACCTCGGACAGCTCGCGACTGGCAGCCTGCACAAAAGGCAGATCGGCCAGCAGCGAAACCGCCCGATCAGAGGCGCCGAGCACGGTGAGAATACCAGCGAGGATGATCAGCGTGCTGGAAGCAAAGAACGAGGCGTTGCGCTCCAGGTTGCCGATCACGTTGGCATCGGCAATGCGGTTGTCGCGCAACAGCATGCGGCGCATCCAGTCTTCACGATACAGGTGCAGCACGCTGGCCAGGCAAGGCGTGGTGCGGCCCTTGGCCTGGGCATAGCGGGTATAACCGGCCCAGCAGACGACAAACCAGAGAGCCGCAAGCAGGTGCGGCAGGTAGTGGTCACTGATTGACATGCAAACTCCTTGTTAACCTGCGCCGATTATAGACAGGCCTAGCTTTCAACTGGCCAATAAAAAGGCCGCTCAGTGAGCGGCCCGGGGAAAACAGCAGAGGCTAATCAGCAGGGCTTAGGCTGCGGCGGTTTTCGCGGCACCCAACGCGCGATCGACCACAACAGCCAAGACTAGAGTCAGCAGCACTGGCAACAGCCAGCCGAGGCTCTGGTCTGCCAATGGTAATTGGCTGAAGAAGCTTGGAATCAGCGCCTTGCCACCCGCTGCAGCAACCCCATCAACCAGGCCAAACACCAAGGTTACGGCCATCACAGGACGGAATACCCGCGCTGGCGAACACCACAGGTTATCCAGCAGGCTCAGCGCTACCAGCACGATGGCCAGCGGATACAAACCGACCAGCACAGGGATCGAGAAGCTGATCAACTGAGTCAAGCCTTGGTTCGCCACCAGCAGGCTGAACACACCGAAGGTGATCACGACCGCGCGGTAGGAAACCGGCAACAGGCCGCTGAAGAACTCACCGCAAGCAGTCAACAAGCCCACAGCAGTGGTCAGGCAGGCCAGAGTAATAACCACGGCCAGCAGCAGGCTGCCAGCAGTGCCGAAGGTGTGTTGCACATAGGCAGTAAGAACTTGCACACCATTCTGCGCTTCACCGGCAATCCCCTGGCTGGTCGCACCGAGGTAGAACAATGCCAGATAAACCAACGACAGGCCTACCGCGGCGATCAGGCCGGCAATCACCGAGTAACGGGTAATCAGCTTGCCGTCGTTCACACCATGGTCACGAATTGCGGTGGCGATCACAATGCCGAATACCAGGGCTCCGAGGGTATCCATGGTCAGGTAACCCTGCAGGAAACCCTGCACAAAGGGCGTGCTCTGGTAATCCGCCGATACCTGGCCGATCTCCCCTGCCGGGACCAGCAGCGCCGCGCCGCCCAAGACCAAAAGCGCCGCCAACAGCACTGGGGTGATGTACTTGCCGATGCGGTCAACCAGTTGCCCTGGATTGAGGGACAGGAACATCACTGCGGCAAAGTAGGCCAGGGTATAGAGCAACAACGCCGTACTGCTATTACCGCTGAATGGTGCTACGCCCATTTCGAACGACACCACCGCCGTTCGCGGCGTGGCAAATAACGGGCCGATAGCCAGATAAACCGCTACAGCAAACAGCACACCGGCGCGCTTACCCAGTGGCGCAGTGAGCAGCGCCATGCCACCACCGACGCGCGCAAGGGCAACGATGGTTAGCAGCGGCAAACCGACGCCCGTGAGCAGAAAACCCAATGCCGCCAGGCCGATGTTCTCACCCGCTGCCATGCCGGCGCTGGGCGGAAAGATGATGTTACCGGCGCCCAGAAACAGCGCAAACGTCATAAAACCGAGGGCCAGGAGATCCAAGCCTTTCAAACGAGTCATAGAAGGGAATACCACAGGCAGAAAATTGGAAGTTGAAAAAACGAAAGTTCCGAGGGGTTTCCCGGGGGGGATCGGGGGAAACGTCACCTAGCCGGTTAAGCGAGGCCACTAAAGCACTTGGAACCGCTTATGGCGGAGCAGGCGCGAATAGTTGCAAGCCTAACGAAATTGATGCGGTAGCGGCACTGGCACAGGTCAGGCTGTCGGACTGGTGAAAAAAGCTGTCGCATCAGCAACAGTTCACCCGGCATGCCTAGGCTTGAAAATAGCTTTATACCTTGCAGATAGGCCGATGAACGTCAAAGCGCCTGACACGCAGCATCGGCGGGCCTGCTTTCTCGATACATGCGAGGGCGTCCCTGGTGCAGAATGTTCGCCCTTAAGTGCCATAGCACTTCTAGACGGAGGTCGATGCCTTCTCTGAACAACGGCAGCGGATTTAAAGGCCCAGGAGCCATCCTCAAAGTTCACTTCACACTTTGCCCATCTGGATCTTCGTAATTTCAAAGCCGGAGGTGTAAATACGATGCGGACGGGGCACAGACATAAAAAAGGCCGCTAATTAAGCGGCCTTTTTCCGTTGCCATCCATGGCAATTACCCTACGGGCCGTCGCTGCGCGACGTTACAAATGGCGTCCTGCCATTCTTTATGCCGTGACATCGGTCAGAAACGCTCGATATCCGCTGTCTCTTCTAGCTGCTTGCGGAACGCGGCGAAGTCCTGCTGACCGACGCGCGAGGCGAGGAAGCGGCTGTACATGGCCTTGTCCTCTTCCGACAGCGCTTGCTCCGGCTGGCTCACGCCATTGAGGCGGATAACCACGTAATCACCGTTGTTCAGGCTGATCCCGGCGAAGGTCGGCTTGTCGGCCGTCTCAGGCTTGGGCATGCGGAATAGCGCTTGCAGTACTGCCGGCTCGACGCCTTCCTGACTGCGCGTTGCAGCTTCAACAACCGCCCATCCCTGCTTAGCATCGGCTTGCGTAACAGGCGTCTGGCCGTCACGTAAAGCAGCCAGTTGCTCTTCACCCTTGGCTTTGACAGCTTCGCTTGCGCGAACCTTGGTCAGCTGAGCACGAATGCTATCGGCGACTTGTTCAAGCGGCAGTTGTTCAGGCTTGTTGTGCTCTTTAACGCGCACCACCACCACCGTGTTCGGATCAAGCTCAATAACACTGCTGTTGCTGCCGTCTTCGAGTACTTCATCACTGAATGCCGCTTGAATCACCTGACGATTAGCCGTCAGTCCTTCAGTGCCACCCTGACGCCCAAAGGCTTCAGTGGTCTTGACCTGCAGACCCAGTTCCTGAGCTGGCTGGGCCAGATCAGACGCTTCAAACGCAGCATCTTCGAGGTCTTTGGAGACTTCGACAAAGCGCTGCTCAACCTGGCGCGCCTTGAGGTCGCGCTGCAGTTTCTCTTCCAGGCTGGCGAAGCTAGGCACCTCCGGTGCCTGTACGTCCAGAAGTTTGATCAGGTGCCAGCCGAACTCGCTGCGTACGGGAGCCGACACTGCATTTTCGTCCAGCGCATACAGCGCTTCTTCGAAAGCTGGGTCATACACGCCAGGGCCGGCAAAGCCCAGATCACCACCCTCACCTGCCGAGCCCGAATCATCGGAGACTTCTTTTGCCAGCGCGGCGAAGTCTTCACCCTGCTCCAGGCGCTTTTGCACCGCGACCAATTTAGCCTGGGCTTGCTCGTCATTCAGCTCATCGCTCACTTCAACCAGAATATGCGCGGCACGGCGCTGTTCGGCGAGATTGGCGATCTCACTCTGATAAGCGCTTTGCAGTGCTTCATCAGTGACTTCAACCTGATCGAAGAAGGCATCCTTCTTCAACTCGACATACTCCAGCACTACCTGTTCAGGGCTCATGAACTCGCTGGCTTGAGCCTCATAATAGGCCTTGATGTCGTCATCACTGAGCGTGACTGCATCTAGATCAACCTTGAGGGTCAAGGTCGCGAAGTCGCGGGTCTGCTTCTCCAGGGCCGCAAAGGCTTGCACCTGAGCGTCAGTTACAAAACCGCTATTGGCCAGCCCGGCACGCAGCTGACCAATGAGCATTTCCTCCTCAAGCATCCGGCGGAACTGCAAGCGGCTGTAGCCCATCTGACGGATAACCTGATCGAAGCGCTCAGCATTGAACTGGCCATCGACAAGAAATTCAGGCGTTTTCAGGATCAGTTGATCCAGCGCCTGTTGCGAAAAGGCGAACTTGGCGTCTTTGGCGCTATCGAGTAGCAGGGTGCGCTCAACCAGGCCATTCAGGGCGGCTTCACGCAGCAACTTCTCATCCAGCAGGGAAGCATCGAAGTCGCGTCCCAGCTGTTGCAGCAGCTGACGACGCTGCATCTCGACAGCCTGATTGAGCTCGGCGGAAGTGATCTTCTCGCCATTTACCTCAGCGGCATTCTGGCTGTTGCTGGTGCTGGTAAAAATGGCATCCACACCCGTCAGCGCGAGCAGCGCGACTATGATGCCGATGATGGTTTTGGCAATCCAACCCTGTGAATTGTCCCTGATGTTTTGCAGCATGCGTCCCCCAGAACGACTGTACAAATAAAGCAGTCGCGCAGTGTGGGTAAAATCCGGATAGAAGAAAGGCGCATCAGTGGATGCGCCTTCTCGTAACTGGCGAAGCGGATCGAACTCAAGCAGCTGATTCGTCTTGCTCAACACAATGTGATTGGCTGAGCATCCCGCCCCGCATCAGATCAGCCAATAACTGATCTGCTGGGCAAAACCGAAAGAGGCTTAGTTGACAGCGTCTTTCAGAGCTTTACCGGCTTTGAAGCCTGGAATCTTGGCAGCAGCGATGCTGATTGGGTTACCAGTTTGTGGGTTACGGCCAGTGCGAGCAGCACGCTCTTTAACAGCGAAAGTGCCAAAGCCAACCAGTACTACGGAGTCACCAGCCTTCAGAGCGCCAGTTACGGATTCAATTACTGCGTCCAGCGCACGGCCGGCAACAGCTTTTGGGATATCAGCAGATGCAGCGATGGCATCGATCAGTTCCGACTTGTTCACTCTTAAGTCCCCTTAATTTCTGTTGAGTTTATTTCTTGCTTTTAAATGTAAGCGAAGCTGGTGCTGGAGAGCCTGCTGACACGATAAGAGCCGCTTTATAACAAGGGCTCTAAAAATGTGTCAAGAAACCCCTCTGGCTAATGCGTGCTAATTCGCTCCTTGGAATCAGTCTCGCGTTTTTCATCCTTTGCAACCATGGGAGCCGCATCAGGCAAGGGCTCCGGGGCGTATTGCAGCGCAATTTGCAGGACCTCGTCAATCCATTTAACCGGTTTAATCTGCAGGTCTTGCTTAATATTCTCCGGAATCTCCTTCAAATCGCGCACATTCTCTTCTGGAATGATCACGGTTTTGATTCCACCGCGGTGAGCCGCAAGCAGTTTTTCTTTTAAACCACCAATGGCTAATACCTGACCACGCAGGGTGATCTCACCGGTCATTGCCACATCCGCACGAACGGGTATTTGGGTCAGGGCTGAAACCAGCGCCGTGCACATACCAACGCCTGCGCTGGGGCCGTCTTTGGGCGTCGCCCCCTCCGGCACATGGATGTGAATATCCTGCTTCTCATAGAAGTCCACAGGGACGCCCAGGCTCTTGGCCCGACTGCGCACAACCGTCTGCGCGGCAGTGATCGATTCCAGCATCACATCACCGAGCGAGCCAGTTTTGATTAGCTGGCCTTTCCCGGGCACCACAACCGCTTCGATAGTCAGTAGCTCACCGCCAACCTGGGTCCAGGCAAGACCAGTAACCTGGCCGATTTGATCTTGCTGTTCGGCCAATCCGTAGCGGTGCTTGCGTACGCCGAGAAAATGCTCGAGCGAGTCCGCTGTCACAGTGACCTGGAAGCGCTTCTCAGTGGAGTGCTCCTTGACAACCTTGCGGCACACCTTGGCAATTTGCCGTTCCAGACCGCGCACGCCGGCCTCGCGCGTGTAGTAGCGGATGATGTCGCGAATCGCAGCATCTTCAAACACCAGCTCAACCTTCTTCATGCCGTTGGCCTGCACCTGCTTAGGTGCTAGGTATTTGATCGCGATATTGATTTTTTCGGCTTCGGTGTAGCCCGGCAGACGAATCACTTCCATACGATCTAGCAACGGCCCCGGAATATTCATCGAGTTAGCCGTGCAGAGAAACATCACATCGGACAGGTCGTAGTCGACCTCCAGATAGTGATCATTGAAATTGTGATTCTGCTCTGGGTCTAGCACCTCAAGCAGCGCCGACGCCGGATCACCGCGCATGTCCTGGCCCATCTTGTCGATTTCATCGAGCAAGAACAGCGGATTGCGCACGCCAACCTTGGTCATCTTCTGAATCAGGCGACCCGGCATCGAGCCGATATAAGTACGGCGATGGCCACGAATTTCAGCCTCGTCACGCACCCCACCGAGCGCCATGCGAACAAACTTGCGATTGGTCGCGCTGGCAATCGACTCAGCCAGCGAGGTTTTCCCCACCCCAGGCGGGCCAACCAAACAGAGCACCGGTCCTTTGAGCTTCTTTACCCGCTTCTGCACGGCGAGGTACTCAAGTATTCGTTCCTTGACCTCCTCCAGGCCGTAGTGATCGGCATCCAGTATGCTTTCAGCGCGCGCCAGATCCAGGCGCACCTTGCTCTGCGCCTTCCACGGCACATTGACCAACCACTCGATGTAGGAGCGCACCACCGTCGCCTCAGCAGACATTGGCGACATCTGCTTGAGCTTGTTCAGCTCGGTATTGGCCTTGGTGTGCGCCTCGGTAGTCAGACCGGCACTCTCGACACGCTTTTTCAGCTCGTCGAGTTCATTATGACCTTCTTCGCTGTCGCCAAGCTCCTTCTGAATGGCCTTCATCTGCTCATTCAGGTAGTACTCACGCTGACTACGCTCCATTTGTTTCTTGACCCGACCACGGATGCGCTTCTCAACCTGCAGCAGGTCGATTTCCGCATCAAGCAACGCCAGAACATGCTCAACCCGCGTAGCCAGATCGGTAATTTCCAGAATTTCCTGCTTCTGCTCAATTTTCAGCACCATATGTGCAGCCATGGTGTCGACTAACCGTCCCGGCTCATCAATGCCGTTGAGCGATGCCAGCACCTCCGCAGGCACCTTCTTGCCGAGCTGAACGTACTGTTCAAACTGGCTGAGCAGGCTGCGAGTAAAAACCTCAGACTCACGCTCGGCAGCATCAACCTCGTCAATTAGCTGCACTTCAGCCCGGCAATGGCCGTCGGCCTCGATAAAGCGCTCAATCTCGCCGCGCTGCTCGCCTTCAACCAAGACCTTCACGGTGCCATCCGGCAGTTTCAGCAACTGCAATACCGTGGCGACGGTGCCAACACGGTAGAGGCCCGCCTCATCTGGATCATCGTCGGCAGGATTTCTCTGCGCGAGCAGCAGAATCTGCTTTTCACCCAGCATCGCAGCCTCAAGGGCTTCGATGGATTTTTCACGCCCGACGAATAACGGAATGACCATGTGCGGATAGACCACAACATCGCGTAACGGCAGGAGAGGCAATTCGATGGTTGTCTTCATGATTTCGGCTCTACGGCGGCCATACGGCCGTAAACAGATGGGATGACCCTTGGCCTTAAGATGGGGGCAGCCCCAACAAAAAACAAGCGCTGGCGCAGCAAAAGCAAAGGGGCCCGCAGGCCCCTTGCTTTCAACATATTACAAAACGGCTACGCGTCAGGCGCAGCCTTAGCTGGCAGCTCGTTATTCTCATAAATGAGTAACGGCTTGGAGGAGCCATCAATAACGCTTTCATCGATAACCACCTTGCTAACGTCGGACTGCGACGGAATCTCGTACATGGTGTCGAGAAGGACACCTTCGAGAATCGAACGCAAGCCGCGAGCACCGGTTTTACGCTCAAGCGCCTTGTGGGCAACCGACTTCAGCGCATCCGGACGGAATTCCAGCTCAACCCCTTCCATCTCGAACAGCTTGCCATATTGCTTGGTCAAGGCGTTCTTCGGCTCGGTCAGAATTTGCACCAGGGCGGCTTCATCGAGCTCATCCAAGGTAGCGATAACCGGCAGACGACCGACGAACTCTGGAATCAGGCCAAACTTAACCAGATCATCGGGCTCAACCGCACGCAGTGATTCGCCAACTTTCTTGCCCTCTTCCTTGCTGCGAACCTCAGCACTGAAACCGATTCCGCCCTTGGTCGAACGGCCCTGAATGACCTTTTCCAAGCCTGAAAAAGCACCACCACAAATAAACAGGATATTGCGCGTATCAACCTGCAGAAATTCCTGCTGCGGATGCTTACGGCCACCTTGCGGAGGAACAGATGCCACAGTCCCCTCAATCAGCTTGAGCAGCGCCTGCTGCACGCCCTCTCCCGATACATCACGGGTAATCGATGGGTTGTCCGACTTGCGCGAGATCTTGTCAATTTCATCGATGTAGACAATGCCCATTTGGGCTTTTTCTACATCGTAGTCGCACTTCTGCAACAGCTTTTGAATGATGTTCTCGACGTCCTCCCCCACATAACCGGCCTCGGTCAGCGTGGTGGCGTCAGCAATCGTAAAGGGTACGTTGAGCAAACGCGCCAGCGTTTCAGCCAACAGGGTTTTACCCGAACCAGTCGGACCGATGAGCAGGATGTTGCTCTTACCTAGCTCAATGTCATCTTTCTTATCGCGCTGGTTGAGACGCTTGTAGTGGTTATAGACCGCTACAGCCAAAATTTTCTTCGCGCGCTCCTGACCAATCACGTACTGGTCAAGGATGCCGCTGATTTCCTTAGGGGCAGGCAATTTATGCGCACTGCTCTCGGCCTGGGCTTCTTGCACCTCCTCACGGATGATGTCGTTACACAGGTCTACGCACTCGTCGCAGATGAAGACCGAGGGGCCGGCAATTAATTTGCGCACTTCATGCTGGCTTTTGCCGCAGAAGGAGCAATAAAGCAACTTGCCGTTGTCCTCGCCGTTGCGGGTGTCAGTCATTCGTTCGATCCAAATCCGATAGGCTTGCAACACAAGATGAAGGCTTATGCGGGCTTTTTCAAGCCCGCCGGAGGCCGGAAAGGCCGCCCCGCCCTATTTTGAGCTGCTTATGTTACGCGGGGCGCTTTTCAATCACTGCGTCAATCAATCCGTACTCACGGGCGGCTTCGGCGCTCATGAAGTTATCACGATTGGTATCGCGCTCGATTTCTTCTAGGGTGTGCCCGCTGTGTTTGGCCATCAGCGTGTTGAGACGCTCGCGGATAAAGAGGATTTCCTTGGCGTGGATTTCGATGTCCGACGCCTGCCCCTGGAAGCCACCCAGTGGCTGGTGAATCATCACACGCGAGTTCGGCAGGCAGTAACGCTTGCCCTCAGCACCAGCGGTCAGCAGGAATGCGCCCATGCTGCATGCCTGACCAATACAGGTGGTCGAAACGTTAGGCTTAATGAACTGCATGGTGTCGTAGATCGACATACCCGCAGTCACCGAACCGCCGGGCGAGTTGATGTAAAGATGGATGTCCTTGTCCGGGTTTTCCGCTTCAAGGAACAACAGTTGCGCACAGATCAGGTTGGCCATGTAGTCCTCTACAGGACCTACCAGGAAGATCACTCGCTCTTTGAGCAGGCGCGAATAGATGTCATAGGCGCGCTCACCGCGAGCCGACTGCTCAACAACCATAGGAACCAAACCGCCAGCGGCTTGGATATCAGGCATTTGCTGCATAAAAGGATTGCGGGACATGCGTGCACTCGCTCCCTAAATAGTCATGTCACAAATACGCATAAGCCAGCACGGAGGCTGGCTTATGGCGTGTTCGAACGAGGTAAAGAAATCAGGCGGCTTGTGGTGCTTCTACCGGCTTGACAGCTTCTTCGTACGAGACCGCTTTATCGGTCACGTTGGCCTTCTGCAAAACAGTATCTACAACTTGCTCTTCCAGTACAACCGAACGCACTTCGTTCATTTGCTGGTCGTTTTTGTAGTACCAGGCAACAACCTGCTCAGGCTCTTGGTAAGCAGACGCCATTTCCTGGATCATTTCGCGAACGCGCGCATCATCCGGCTTCAGCTCACACTGCTTGACCACTTCAGCCACAACCAGACCCAGCACTACACGGCGCTTGGCTTGCTCTTCGAACAACTCAGCTGGCAGCTGCTCAGGCTTGAGGTTGCCACCGAACTGCTGAACCGCCTGCACGCGCAAACGATTTACTTCATTAGTGATCAGCGCCTTAGGCACTTCGATCGGATTGGCAGCCAGCAGGCCGTCCATCACCTGGTTTTTAACCTTGGATTTGATGGCCTGGCGCAGTTCGCGCTCCATGTTCTTACGCACTTCAGCGCGGAAGCCTTCCAGGCCACCTTCTTTCACGCCGAACAGGGCGAAGAAGTCATCATTCAGCTCTGGAAGCTGAGGTGCCGCGATGCTATTGACGGTGACGGTGAACTCGGCGGTTTTGCCCGCCAAATCCAGATTCTGGTAATCAGCCGGGAAAGTCGGGTTGATGACGCGCTCTTCGCCAGCCTTGGCGCCTACCAGTGCATCTTCAAAGCCAGGGATCATGCGGCCAGAGCCGAGAACCAGCTGAGTGCCCTTAGCCGAACCGCCCGCGAAGGCTTCGCCGTCGATCTTGCCAACAAAATCGATGTTCAGTTGATCGCCATTCTCAGCAGCGCGCTCGGCAGCTTCGAAGCGGGTGTTCTGCTTGCGCAGGATTTCCAGCATGTTGTCGACGTCAGCGTCAGCCACGTCAGCCTGCAGGCGCTCGATGGCGATGGACTCGAAGCCGCCAACGGTGAATTCAGGGAATACTTCGAAGGTCGCAACGTATTCCAGATCCTTGCCTTTCTCGAACGACTTCGGCTCAACGGCCGGAGCGCCAGCTGGATTGAGCTTCTGCTCAACAACGGCTTCGTAGAAAGTGGATTGGATCAGATCACCCAGCGCTTCCTGACGCGCAGCATCTTCATAACGCTGGCGGATCACGCTCATTGGCACTTTGCCAGGACGGAAACCAGGGACCTTGGCACGACGGGCAGTCTGCTGCAGACGCTTGTTGACCTCAGTCTCGATGCGCTCAACAGAGACGCCAACGGTCATACGGCGCTCGAGAGCAGAGGTACTTTCAACAGAAACTTGCATGGATAATCCTCGTTGCACAGACATAAGCCGGCCGCTTGCCGGCCCCTAATCAAGGGCATGCATTCTAGAGGGTCGATTTGCAGAAGTCACCCTAGATGCAGGCGGCAAACGGGAGGGAGTTAAAAGATGGTGCGGACGGAGAGACTCGAACTCTCACGCCTTGCGGCGCTGGAACCTAAATCCAGTGTGTCTACCAATTCCACCACGTCCGCGTGGTAAAGCTTTATACAAAAACGCCAGGAATTAACCTGGCGCCTTGGAATATGGGGTGGACGATGGGGATCGAACCCACGACAACAGGAGTCACAATCCTGCGCTCTACCAACTGAGCTACGCCCACCATATTGCATTGCTTGAGCCAAGACCGCCAAATGGCACGCCCGGCAGGACTCGAACCTGCGACCATCCGCTTAGAAGGCGGATGCTCTATCCAGCTGAGCTACGGGCGCCTATCCATCTGCAGATGCAGACTTAAAGCTTTCGGCTTCGGAAAAAACTTTGCAGCTTCGACCTTTGCCGTCTTACCCAGCGACTGGCTGTGCTCGACAAGCGGGGCGAATGTTATAGACGCAGTTTCATGTCGTCAACAGGAAAAGTTAAAAAAATTCAGCCATTTAAAGGAGTTACGCGAAAACCGCGGCGTGCGCCTTTGCCCCACAGCACGGTCATGCGAGAATGCGCGTCCTTTTTCCACCCTTTCTTTATGGTTAACCAAGCGCAATGACCGCACAACTGATCGATGGCAAAGCAATTGCCGCCAGCCTGCGCCAGCAGATCGCCCAACGTGTCGCCGAACGACGTCAGCAAGGCCTGCGCGCACCCGGGCTGGCGGTGATTCTCGTCGGTAGCGACCCTGCGTCCCAGGTCTACGTTTCGCACAAGCGTAAGGACTGCGAAGAAGTCGGCTTCGTCTCGCAGGCCTATGACCTGCCAGCCACCACCGGCCAAGAAGAGCTAATGGCATTGATCGACCGCTTGAACGACGAGCCGAGCATCGACGGCATCCTGGTGCAACTGCCACTGCCAGAACATCTCGATGCTTCTTTATTGCTGGAGCGCATTCGCCCGGATAAAGACGTTGATGGCTTCCATCCTTACAATATCGGGCGCCTGGCCCAGCGCATGCCATTGCTGCGCCCCTGTACCCCGAAAGGCATCATGACCCTGCTGCAAAGCACTGGCGTCGATTTGTACGGTTTGCATGCAGTTGTGGTTGGAGCGTCGAATATCGTCGGCCGGCCGATGGCCATGGAGCTTCTGCTGGCCGGTTGCACCGTCACCGTGACCCACCGTTTCACCAAAGACCTGCCAATGCATGTCGGCCAGGCCGATATCGTCGTAGTTGCGGCCGGCAAGCCTGGCCTGGTGCATGGCGAGTGGATCAAGCCTGGTGCAATCGTCATCGACGTTGGCATCAACCGCCAGACCGACGGCAAACTGATTGGCGATGTGGTGTACGAAACCGCCCTGCCCCGCGCGGGCTGGATTACCCCAGTGCCGGGCGGCGTTGGCCCGATGACCCGTGCTGGCCTGCTGGAAAACACGCTGCATGCCGCCGAGCATTTGCACGACTAAGTGCAACGTGGCTAGAAATAGAAAACGGCACCTTAGGTGCCGTTTTTTTATGCCTAGTTAAACCCGCTGCGTCAGTCGCGGGCTTGCTCCCAGGATTTCAGCAGCTCGCTGTAGCTGATGGTTTCACCCTGAGGTTTCTCGTTGGCCAGCTTGGGCTTCGGTGCGCCTGGCTGATCCAGCCAGTATTGCGGATCTTTTGGCTCGTTTAGCTTAGGTCCACACTCGCCAAGTACGCCCGAACGTTCCAGACGACCCATCATGGTGTCCTGCGCCGCCGCTAGGCCATCCAGCGCCTCTTGTGGCGATTTGTCGCCACTGGCTGCTTCGGCAATAAACTGCCACCACAGCTGAGCCAAGCGTGGATAGTCAGGCACGTTGGTGCCGGTTGGGGTCCACTGCACTCGCGCAGGGCTGCGATAGAACTCCACCAAGCCGCCCAGTTTCGGTGCAACGTCGGTCATGGCTTGCGAGTTGATATCCGACTCACGAATCGGCGTCAGGCCGACCAGGGTCTTCTTCAGCGATACCGTTTTCGACGTGACGAACTGCGCATACAGCCAGGCGGCCAGACGCTGTTTCTCTGGAGTGGACTTGAGGAAGGTCCAGGAACCAGTGTCCTGATAACCCAGCTTCATGCCCTCTTCCCAGTACGGACCTTTAGGTGAAGGCGCCATGCGCCACTTCGGTGTGCCGTCTTCATTAACCACCGGCAGGCCTGGTTTGGTCATATCGGCGGTAAAGGCGGTGTACCAGAAAATTTGCTGAGCAATACTGCCCTGCGCTGGCACCGGGCCGGATTCGGAGAACGTCATGCCCTGGGCTTCTGGCGGCGCGTATTTGCGCATCCAGTCGACATATTTGGTGGTGGCATACACCGCCGCCGGGCCATTGGTATCGCCGCCACGGGCGACACTGGAACCGACTGGCCGGCAACCTTCTACGCGAATGCCCCACTCGTCTACCGGCAAGCCATTGGGCAGGCCTTTGTCGCCGCCGCCGGCCATGGAGAACCATGCATCGGTAAAGCGCCAACCGAGGGATGGATCCTTCTTGCCGTAGTCCATGTGGCCATAGATGCGCTGACCATCGATTTCCTTGACCTTCTCGGAGAAAAACTCGGCGATATCTTCATAGGCTGACCAATTGACCGGCACACCCAGCTCATAACCGTAGATTTCCTTGAACTTGGCCTTCAGCTCTGGACGCTCGAACCAGTCGGCGCGGAACCAATAAAGGTTGGCGAACTGTTGGTCTGGTAGCTGGTAAAGCTTGCCATCAGGCCCCGTAGTAAACGACAGGCCAATAAAGTCTTCGAGATCCAGAGTCGGCGATGTCACCGCCTTACCTTCGCCTTCCATCATGTCGCTGATAGCCACCGCCTTACCGTAACGGAAGTGCGTGCCGATCAGGTCAGAATCGTTGATATAGCCGTCGTAGATGTTCTTGTCCGACTGCATCTGGGTTTGCAGCTTCTCGACGACATCGCCTTCCTGCATCAGGTCGTGCTTGAGCTGGATCCCGGTAATTTCGCTGAAGGCCTTGGCCAGCACCTTGGATTCATATTCGTGGGTCGCGATGGTTTCCGAGGCCACGCTGATGCTCATGCCGCGAAACGGCTCGGCAGCTTTGATAAACCACTTCAACTCTTCGAGTTGCTGCTCAGGCGTCAGGGTCGAGGGACTGAACTCCTCGCCGATCCACTTCTTTGCCGCTTCTTCGTAGGCATCAGCCCAGGCTGCGCCGCTCAAGCCGGACAACGTCAGCAAGGCAGCCAGCGCCATGCTATGTCGAGTTTTGTTGTTATTGTCGAACATAGAGACCTCCATCTCAGGGTTTGGAATGAGGTAAGCGGGTCATGGCCGCGCCCAAGCAACTGGCGCGTCCAGGGCTGCCCGGTTTAGCCCCAACGCATCACTGCAAACAACCAGAACAGGGACAGCACCGAGGCTATCCAGACACTCCAATCGGTCACGCCCACCACCAACAGGTGCAGGTAGGCACTTCCAAGCAGACCGATAAACAACCGATCACCACGGGTAGTGCTAATCGGCAATAAGCCTTTGCGCTCGACGCAGGGCGAACGCAGTTCCCACACTGTCATGCCCACGAGAATCGTGGCGATGCCGCCGAAAAACAGCGCAGTGGGCAAAGTCCAGGCCATCCAATCCATCGTTTCCTCCTTACACCCGGCCCAGGGCAAAGCCCTTGGCCACATGGTTGCGGACAAACCAGATCACCAGCATGCCCGGCAGAATGGTCAACACCCCGGCCGCGGCCAGCACTCCCCAATCGATCCCCGACGCAGACACGGTGCGCGTCATCACTGCGGCAATTGGCTTGGCATCCACCGAGGTCAGGGTGCGCGCCAGCAGCAGCTCAACCCAAGAGAACATGAAGCAGAAGAACGCGGTAACGCCGATGCCCGAGCCAATCAGCGGGATAAAGATCTTCACGAAGAACTTCGGGAAGCTATAGCCATCGATATAGGCGGTTTCGTCGATTTCCTTCGGCACCCCGGACATAAAGCCTTCGAGAATCCATACCGCCAGCGGCACGTTGAACAGGCAATGCGCCAGCGCCACGGCGATATGCGTATCGAACAGGCCGATCGACGAATACAGCTGGAAAAACGGCAGCAGAAACACCGCCGGTGGCGCCATACGGTTGGTCAGCAGCCAGAAGAACAGGTGCTTGTCACCGAGAAAGCGGTAGCGTGAAAACGCATAGGCCGCCGGCAGCGCCACCGTCAGTGAAATCAGCGTATTCAGGCACACGTAGTACAGCGAGTTGAGATAACCCTCGTACCAGCTCGGGTCGGTGAAGATCACCTTGTAGTTGTCCAGAGTGAAGCCATGTGGCCACAGCGTCAGGCCGCCAAGAATCTCGGTATTGCTCTTGAACGACATGTTCAGCAGCCAGTAGATCGGCACCAGCAGAAACAGGATGTAGAGCCCCAGCCCCACTTGTTTACGTAGGTTCATGGTCGGCCTCAGCGGGTCTTATCGTTGTGGGTCATGGCGGTATAGAACAGCCAAGACACCAACAGGATGATCAGGAAGTACACCAGCGAAAACGCCGCCGCCGGGCCCAGGTCGAACTGGCCGATAGCCATCTGCGTCAGGGTCTGGCTGAGGAAGGTGGTGGCGTTGCCCGGCCCGCCGCCAGTGAGCACGAAGGGCTCGGTGTAGATCATGAAACTGTCCATAAAGCGCAGCATCACCGCGATCAGCAGCACGCTCTTGAGTTTGGGCAGCTGGATATGGCGGAACACCGCCCAGTCAGATGCGCGATCGATGCGCGCCGCCTGGTAATACACATCGGGAATGGCGCGCAGGCCCGAATAGCAGAGCAGCGCCACCAGTGAGGTCCAGTGCCAGACGTCCATGATCAGCACCGTGACCCAGGCGTCGCTGGTATTGGAAGCATAGTTGTAACTGATGCCCAGGCTGTTCAGGCTCCAACCCAGCAAGCCAATATCAGCGCGGCCGAATATCTGCCAGATGGTGCCGACCACGTTCCACGGAATCAGCAGCGGAATCGCCAGTACGATCAGTACCAGCGAGGCCATGCGCCCTTTCGTCGGCATGCACAGAGCGATGGCAATGCCTAAGGGGATTTCGATCAGCAGCACGCAGGCGGAGAAGATGAACTGGCGCAATAGCGAGTCATGCAGACGGGTGTCCTGCAGCACCTGCTTGTACCAATCAACACCGACGAAATAGCGCGTAGAGTGGTCGAAGATGTCCTGCACCGAATAGTTGACCACCGTCATCATCGGCACGATGGCGCTGAACGCCACCAGCAGAAATACCGGCAGCACCAGCCACCAGGCCTTGTTGTTCTGCACCTTCATGACTGCACCTCCAGCGCTTGCGCCTCAACCAGGAAGTCATCGGCGTAGAGCATCAGCCACTGCGCCGGAAAGCTCAGGTACACCTGCTGTTGCGGCACGGGCTGATCTTCCTGCAGGCGCACCTTGAGCGACTGCCCATCGAGTTTGAGGGTAAGAATCTTGTAGGTGCCAAGGTCTTCAACATGCACCACCTCGCCACACATCGCGTCCTCGTTGGGACCATCCCAGACATGCACGAACTCCGGACGGATACCAATCTTCAGCTTGGCCCCAGGTAGCTCGGCAAGCCGTTGATTGAGCGCGGCCGGTAACGGCAACAGGGTGTTGTTGAAGCGCACACCGCCTATATCAGGCACTACATCGATCAAGTTCATCCCAGGGCTGCCAATGAAATAGCCGACGAAGGTATGGCTAGGCCGTTCGAACAGCTCACGCGGCGTGCCGAACTGGACGATCTGCCCGCCGTACATGACCGCGATCTTGTCGGCGAAGGTCGAGGCTTCGAGCTGGTCGTGGGTGACGTAAACCATGGTGATATTGAACTGCTCGTGAATCTGCTTGAGCTTGCGCCGCAGTTTCCATTTCAGGTGCGGGTCGATCACCGTCAGCGGCTCGTCGAACAAAATCGCCGAGACGTCATCGCGCACCAGGCCGCGGCCCATGGAAACCTTCTGCTTCTCATCGGCAGTCAGATTACGTGCGCGTTTGTGTAGCAACGGATGCAGCTCCAGCACCTCGGCAATTTCGTTGACCTTGGCCAGGACCTTTGCCTCACTCATGCCCTGGTTACGCAGGGGGAAGGCCAGGTTATCGAATACCGTCATGGTGTCGTAGACCACCGGAAACTGGAAAACCTGGGCGATATTGCGCAGCTCTGGCGGCAGCGCGTTGACCACCTTGCCATCAAACTGCACTTCACCATGGGAGGGGCTGAGCAGGCCGGAGATGATATTCAGCAGGGTCGATTTGCCACACCCAGAAGGTCCGAGCAGTGCATAGGCACCGCCCTGCTCCCACACATGGTCCATCTCGCGAATCGCATAATCGGCCGGTCCGCTCGGGCTGCGGCTGTAACTATGAGCAAGGTTATGCAGGCGAATCTCGGCCATCAGGCAACCCTCCCCAGACGGCGGCTGGGCGCCTGAATCAACTGCCCGTTAGCGGAGAAGACAAACAGCTTGTGGGTGGGGATGTAGATAAGGATCGGCGTATCCACGTCGTACTCATGCACCCCAGGCAGATGCAGCACCAGCACGAACTGCTCGTTACGCACGTGCAGAAAAGTTTCTGAACCGCTGATCTCGGCCAGCTCAACCGTCACCGCCAGCTCCAGATCGTCATCGTTGGAGGGCACCAGGCCGATATGGCTGGGGCGTACGCCGAAACGGTATTCGCCTTCGGCGATGCCTTGCAGGTCCGGGTTGAGCGGGAAATGCACAGTATCGGCAAAGCTCACTTCAGTGCCGCTGACGCGCCCCGGCATCAGGTTGATCGCCGGCTCGGAAAACAGCTCCGCCGCCAGCACCTGTTGCGGACGGTGATAAACCTCAGCAGTCTTGCCGCTCTGCACCACCCGCCCCTCATGCAGGATGGTGGTGGTGCCGCCTAGGGCCAGTGCCTCATTGGGCTCGGTGGTGGCATAGATGGCGATGGTGTGGCGGGCCTGAAACAACTCACGCATTTCCTGACGCAGCTCTTCGCGCAGCTTGTAGTCGAGGTTGACCAGCGGCTCGTCGAAGAGAATCAGCGAGGCATCCTTGACCAGTGCCCGGGCCATCGCCGTGCGCTGCTGCTGACCGCCGGACAGTTCCAGTGGGTAGCGCTTGAGCAAACCATCGATGCGCAGCATTTTCGCGGTGGCGTGGACCTTTTCCAGAATCTCGGCCTTGCTCACGCCAGCCTGGCGCAGCGGCGAGGCGATGTTCTCAAACACCGTCAGGGTGGGGTAATTGATGAACTGCTGATAAACCATCGACACGTTGCGCTGGCGCACCGGCACCTGAGTCATATCGGCGCCATTCATCAGAATGCGTCCGCTTGTGGGCTTGTCCAAGCCGGCCATCAGCCGCATCAGGCTGGTCTTGCCAGACAGCGTGCGCCCCAGCAACACATTGAAAGAACCGGGTTCGAAGCTCAGACAGGCATCATCGATATGCAGCTGGTTATCGACGATACGCGTGACATGCTCCAGGGTAAGTGACATGAGCCGTCCTTATTTCTTGTTATCTGCCCAGCTACAAGGCGAGTTCCGTGCCAATCCCTTTAATTAACTTTAAGCCATTGATTTAAAATAACTTCAGCCACACGCAAGTAATCTACGGAGACTTCAGTGAACACTTTTGAACAGTGCACAGTGAACAACTGAACAGTAGCAACGTTGACATTGAACAGCCTTCGGCGACACTGCATAGGCCCGGCGCAGGCCGTGGCCCATAACAACAAGAACCCGCGCGAGATACCTGTCATGGCTGACGCTGTCACCGCCCTGCCCCACGAGACAATCATCCAGGACTCCTGGACACGCTGCCGTGACTACGGCCTGACCCACCAGAGCACACCGATTTTCAGCCAGCCCGAGCGCGGCCAAATCAGCGCCCTGCTGGAAAGCCAGCACGCCCTGGTGCACACCACCCACAAGGAGGTGCTGCCCTACTACGGCACCATCCTGGCTAACTCCAATTGCCTGATCATGCTGGCCGACCACCAGGGCCAGGTGCTGCAGTCCTGGGGCGACCAACGCTTTATCGAACCCAGCCGCGCGGCCGGCTTTGTCGCTGGGGCCACCTGGCTGGAGCGCTACACCGGTACCAATGCCATCGGCACGGCCCTGAGTTGCGGCCAAGCGGTACACATCCAGCACGATGAACACTTTCTCAAAGCCAATCGCTTTATGACTGGCTCGGCCTCGCCGATTTTTGATGAGCAACGGCAGATGATTGCGGTGCTGGATGTGTCGAGCGACAGCTACCTGCCGCCCTCACACACCCTCGGCATGGTCAAGATGATGAGCCAATCGGTGGAAAACCGACTGATCCTTAACCTGTTCCAGCAGCGGTATTTTCAGCTGAGCTTTAACACCAGCCTGGATAACCTCAGCAGCCCCTGGGCCGGGTTGTTGATCTTCGACGAGCAAGGCCAAGTGGTTTCCGCCAATCGCCGCGCCGATAGCCTGTTGGGCGTGGGCCTGGCCCAGGTGAATATCGAAAGCCTGTTCGACGTGCCGTTGCAGCAACTGCTCAATCAGCCCGAGGCGCAGCCGTTCAACCTGCGCGCCAGCGGGCGCTTTCGCTTTCACGCGCAGATCAAACGTCCGCAACAACCCTCGCCGATCCAGGCCCGTGACTTTCGCCAAGCCCAGCAGCCGCCGGCCAGCGCCAATCGCAATTCGTTCACCCTGGCCTCGCTCAACCTCGGCGACCCACGCGTCGACAAAGCCGTGCGTCAGGCCGAGCGGCTACTGGAAAAGAACATTCCGATTCTGGTGCATGGTGAAACGGGGGTGGGCAAGGAAGTCTTCGTCAAAGCCCTGCATCACGCCAGCTCGCGGGCCAGCCAAGCCTTTATTGCAGTCAACTGCGCGGCCATTCCCGCCGAGTTGGTGGAGTCTGAGCTGTTCGGCTATGAAAAAGGTGCGTTTACCGGGGCCAATCAGAAAGGCAGCGTTGGCCTGATCCGCAAAGCCGACAAAGGTACGCTGTTTCTCGACGAAGTCGGCGATATGCCGCTGCGTGTACAGGCCCGCCTGCTGCGGGTATTGCAGGAGCGCTGCGTACAGCCGCTGGGCAGCAGTGAGCTGTACCCTGTGGATATCCGCCTGATTTCCGCCACCAACCGCCCGTTGCGCCAGGATGTAGAGAGCGGGCTGTTTCGCCAGGATCTCTACTACCGCATCAGCGGCCTCAACCTGGAACTGCCGCCGCTACGTGAACGCACCGACAAGGCGGCCATGATTCAGCGCATCTGGGATTACCACCGCGAGCCACAGCAATGGGCGGGGTTAAGCCAAGACGTGCTGAACCTGTTCGAGCGTCACCCCTGGCCCGGCAACCTGCGCCAGTTGAGTAGCGTCCTGCAGATCGCTCTGGCCATGGCCGAAGACCAGCAGATCCGCGCCGAACACCTGCCGGATGATTTCTTTGCCGATTTGCAACCACCAGTCGCGCAAACACCCACCATCCAGCCATCTCCGCAACCGTTGGCCAGCACCAGCGCGGATGATCTAGCCAGTCAGTACCAAGCCTGCGGCGGCAATGTCTCGCACCTGGCGCGCAGCCTCGGGGTTAGCCGCAACACGTTGTACAAACGGCTACGGGAAACGGGGCTGATGGAACGCTAAATCCTCCTCCCAACCCTGACTGCAGATGGCAGGGACCGGTCAGCGCGATAAACCCATGATCTGCGCCGGCCATGAACCTATAGGGCTCAAACAGGGTCGAATAGACAACAGCCAAACACAGATATTCCCGGCGGCCATAGCCGCATAGACTCCGCGCCCGCCACTATCGCGTTGCTCAATCCCGCTCCCCCTGTCCGTTCGCGAGCCAAAGCCTAATGCGTTACCCGGCAATTCCAACAAACGCTTTTTTGCCAGTTCCGTCGCTGCTCCTATGGAGCGCCGCCGTACTGATCAGCATTCTATTGAGCGCGTGCAGCAGCGTTGCACCACCGCAACCCAACCCAGAAATTGAGCCGATACGCTTTCTCCTGAGTTTTGATGACGGCCCCAGCGCCAGCACCCGCGACAATCCAACCGAGCAGATCCTCGACACCCTGGCAGACAACCCAATTCAGCCGGGGATCAAGGCGCTGTTCTTTGTACAGACTCGCGCCGCAGCAGCCGGCGGCAGCGTTCAAGGCCAGGCGCTGCTGCAGCGACAGCAACGTGAGGGCCATCTGCTGGGTTTTCACACCGCCACCCCAGGCCATGCCAACCACCGCTTTCTCAGCCCGGCTGCTCTAGATCAGTCGCTGAAAGATGGCGTAGCCGACCTCACCGCCATCAGCGGCGCAGTACCGCGCCTGGTGCGGCCACCCTTCTGGAACTACGACGAACGCACCTTCGCCGCCTACCAGGCACATGGCCTGCGCTTGCTGCTGACCGATTTGAGCGCCCACGATGGCAAAACCTGGGGCATCAATGGCAGCCTGCGCCGGCGCAGTAATCTGCGAGACCAGCTCGCCCGCGCGGCGCAGCAGATCAGCGTCGGTGCCTTGCCTGCGATAGACGGGGTTATTCCAGTGGTGGTGACCTTCCACGACCTGAACCCCTACACCGCGCGGCATATGCAGGAATACCTGCAAATTCTGATAGATGTGGCCGAAGACGTTGGCCTGGCCACCGACAAGCTGCCGTTCTATGGCCAGCGCGATGCCCTGCAACGCGCGGCCTTAAGACGCGCCCTCGGCGACCCACAGCAATACGCCCGCCTGCCGGGGTTGTGGAATTGGATTTGGAACTGACAAGCAACACGCAATAAAAAAGGCCGCTCAAAAGCGGCCTTCTCAATCCAACAGCAAAACTAGTCAGCCAAACGCCAAGTTGTTGCGCCTTTGCCGTCTTCGAGCACCACCCCCATGGCCGTAATCTGGTCGCGAATACGATCGGATTCAGCCCAGTTCTTCTCGGCGCGGGCTTGCAGGCGCGCAGCAATCAACGCATCAACTTCGGCAGCATCAACCTTGCCGGCAGCACCGGCCTGCAGAAACGCCTCAGGCTCAAGCTGTAATACACCGAGCACCCCTGCCAGCTCCTTCAATCGCGCCGCCAAACCAGCGGCTGCCTGCACATCGGTTTCCCGCATGCGGTTGGTCTCGCGCGCCAGCTCGAACAATACGGCGCAGGCTTCCGGCGTACCGAAGTCGTCGTTCATGGCTGTGCTAAAGCGTTCAACATAGGCTTCACCGCCAGCCGGCGAAGCTTCCGGCAGACCTTTAAGCGCGTTGTAGAAGCGCTCCAAAGCGCTCTTGGCATCCTTGAGGCTTTCTTCGGAGTAGTTGATCGGGCTGCGGTAGTGGCTGGACACCAGCAGGTAGCGCACCACCTCCGGGTGATACTTCTCCAGCACATCGCGAATGGTGAAGAAGTTGTTCAATGACTTGGACATCTTCTCGCCGTTGATGCGGATCATCCCGCAATGCATCCAGGCGTTGGCGTAAGGCTTGCCGGTGGCCGCCTCGCTCTGGGCGATCTCGTTTTCGTGGTGCGGGAATTCCAGGTCGCTGCCGCCGCCGTGAATGTCGAAGGTCTCGCCCAGGCAGCAGGTGGACATTACCGAGCATTCAATATGCCAGCCCGGACGGCCAGCGCCCCAGGGCGATTCCCAGCTCGGTTCGCCCGGTTTCACGCCTTTCCACAGAACGAAGTCGAGGGGATCTTGCTTGGCTTCGTCGACTTCAATGCGCGCACCGATGCGCAGGTCTTCGATCTTCTTGCGCGATAGCTTGCCATAACCCATGAACTTGGCGACGCGGTAGTACACATCACCATTGCCCGGAGCGTAGGCGTAACCCTTGTCGATCAAGGTCTGGATCATGCTCAGCATGCCCGGAATATGATCCGTGGCACGCGGCTCCATATCAGGCTTGAGAATATTGAGACGCGCCTCGTCCTCGTGCATCGCAGCGATCATGCGTTCGGTCAGCACGTCGAACGGCTCGCCGTTCTCCCGGGCGCGATTGATGATCTTGTCTTCGATGTCGGTGATGTTGCGCACGTAGGTCAGGTCATAACCGCTGAAGCGCAACCAGCGGGTCACTAGGTCAAAGGCCACCATACTGCGGCCGTGGCCGATATGGCAGTAGTCGTATACGGTCATGCCGCACACGTACATGCGCACCTTGTTACCGTCCAGCGGCTTGAAGACTTCTTTGCTTTTGGTCAGCGTGTTGTAGATCGAGAGCATCGGCATTCCTTGGAAAACCACGGGCCGGCGTACCGGCCCGGTTCTAATCAGAGCGACTGGGCAGTAGAGCCTGTTTCGGATCTCGCGAGCTAGAGCGATACAAGGCAAAAATGGCCGAGGAAGCGGAGTTTACAGCTGTAAATGAGCATTCCGAGGCCATTTTTAACGCAGTATTGCCGACGCACAGCAGATCCGAGACAGACTCTTAGGCCCAGGAGTCACGCAACGTCACGGTACGGTTAAACACTGGCGCACCCGGCTTGCTGTCCTTCATATCGGCGCAGAAGTAGCCTTCGCGCTCGAACTGGAAGCGTTCTTCCGGTGCGGCTTCGGCCAGCGATGGCTCGGCGCGACAACCTTTGAGCACTACCAACGAATCCGGGTTGATATTGTCGAGGAAGCTGCCGCCCTCTTCGTCCTTCTCCGGGTTGGCGGAGCGGAACAGGCGGTCGTACAGGCGCACTTCACATTCGACGCTTTCGGCAGCCGGCACCCAGTGAATCACGCCCTTGACCTTGCGGCCTTCGGGGTTCTTGCCCAGGGTGTTTTCGTCGTAGCTGCAGCGCAGTTCGACGATATTGCCTTCGGCATCCTTGATCGCTTCGTCGGCGCGGATCACGTAGCTACCACGCAGACGCGCTTCGCCACCAGGGGTCAAACGCTTGAAGCCGGCCGGCGGGACTTCTTCGAAGTCGCTGGCGTCAATATAAATCTCACGGCTAAACGGCAGCACGCGTACGCCCATCTCCTGTTTCGGATGGCGCGCCAGTTCCAAGTTCTCGACCTGACCTTCTGGGTAGTTGGTGATCACTACTTTCAGCGGTTTGAGTACGCACATGGCACGAGCCGCGTTGGCGTCGAGATCATCACGAATGGCGAATTCGAGCATGCCAACATCCACTACACCGCCTGCGCGATTGACGCCAATCATGTCGCAGAAGGTACGGATCGATGCAGGGGTGTAGCCACGGCGACGGAAGCCCGAGAGGGTCGACATGCGCGGGTCGTCCCAACCATTGACGTGCTTTTCATCAACCAGCTGCTTGAGCTTGCGCTTGCTGGTGATGGTGTAGTTCAGATTAAGGCGGGCGAATTCATACTGACGTGGCTGCGCCGGGACTGGCAGTTGCGCCAAGAACCACTCGTACAGCGGACGATGATCTTCAAACTCCAAGGTGCAGATTGAATGCGTCACGCCTTCGATGGCATCCGACTGCCCATGGGTAAAGTCATAGCTCGGGTAGATGCACCACTTATCACCAGTTTGGTGATGATGGGCATGACGAATACGATAGAGAATCGGGTCGCGCAAGTTGATGTTCGGCGAGGCCATGTCGATCTTCGCGCGCAGCGAGCGGGCACCATCGGCGAACTCGCCTGCTTTCATACGGGAGAACAGATCAAGGTTTTCCTCAACGCTGCGCTCACGGAACGGGCTGTTCTTGCCCGGCTCGGTCAGGTTGCCGCGGTAGGCGCGCATTTCTTCGGCGTTCAGGTCGCAGACAAAGGCCTTGCCGGCCTTGATCAGCTCAATGGCCCAGGCATGCAGCTGGTCGAAATAATTGGAGGCATAACGCTCCTCGCCAGCCCACTGAAAGCCCAGCCACTGCACGTCGCTCTTGATCGCGTCGATGTATTCCTGGTCTTCCTTGGCCGGGTTGGTGTCGTCAAAGCGCAGGTTGCACTCGCCACCAAACTCCTTGGCCAGGCCGAAGTTCAGGCAGATCGACTTGGCGTGGCCAATATGCAGGTAGCCATTGGGCTCCGGCGGAAAACGGGTGATGATTTTCGCGTGCTTGCCGGCATCCAGATCGGCCTGGACGATGGGACGAAGAAAGTTAGCGGCGGCGACAGTTTCTGGCTTGCTCATGGGGTCCTTTGACGAGTGCGGGGCACGATTCAGAGCCTGTTCACAAGCTTGCGAGCTAGAGCCAGACGGTGGCGAAAATAGCCGAGGAAGCGGAGTTTACGACTGTAAATGAGCATTCCGAGGTGGTTTTCAACGCCGTTTAGCCAATGCGCAGCAGGTTGTGGACAGGCTCTCAGGGTAGGCCGGCTTATACAAAGCGCTTATCATAGCCGAAGCTGTCAACCCCCTGACAGGCCCAAGAACCGCTGCAATGCCCTTTGCTGGAAATTCAGCGGCTCACGGATTTATCGACAGAGCGATTACCTACATGATCAAGCTGCACACCAACCACGGCGTTATCACCCTCAACCTGTTCGAAGACAAAGCCCCGGAAACCGTGGCCAACTTCAAGCAGTACGTCCAAGAAGGTCATTACGACAACACGGTGTTCCACCGCGTGATCAGCAACTTCATGATCCAGGGCGGCGGTTTCGAGCCGGGTATGAAGCAGAAAAACACCCGCGCACCGATCAAGAACGAAGCAAACAACGGCGTCGCCAACAAAATCGGCACCGTCGCCATGGCCCGTACCATGGAGCCGCATTCGGCCTCCGCGCAGTTCTTTATCAACGTGGGCGACAACAGCTTCCTCAACCACAGCGCGCCGACCGTACAAGGCTGGGGCTATGCAGTGTTCGGTGAAGTAGTTGAAGGCATGGACGTGGTCAACGCCATCAAGGCCGTTGCAACCACCAGCAAATCCGGCCACCAGGATGTACCGGTTGATGACGTGATCATCGAGCGTGCCGAGATCGTTGAGTGATCCTACTGATCTCCGATCTGCATCTTGAACAGGAGCGCCCGGACATCAGTCGGGCGTTTCTGCATTTTCTCGAAACCCGCGCGGTTCAGGCCCAGGCGCTGTATATCCTGGGAGACTTCTTCGAAGTGTGGATCGGCGACGACGCTATTAGCCCCTTTCAACGTTCGATTGCCCAGGCCCTGCGCCAACTCAGTGAGCGCGGCACACGCATCTACCTGATGCATGGCAATCGCGACTTTCTACTCGGCAAGGCGTTCTGCCGTGAAGCCGGCTGCACCTTGCTGCCCGATCCCTGCGTGATCGAACTGAATGGCGAGCGCGTACTGCTGATGCACGGCGACAGCCTGTGCACCCAGGACATCGGCTATATGAAGCTGCGTCGCTGGCTACGCAACCCGATTTCGCTATTTATCCTGCGCAACCTGCCGCTCAGCACCCGGCAAAAACTGGCGCGCAAGCTGCGCAATGAAAGCCGCACGCAAACGCGGATGAAAGCCAGCGAGATTGTCGACGTCACCCCGGATGAAGTGCCGCGCATCATGGCCGAGCACGGCGTACGCACGCTGATTCACGGCCACACCCATCGCCCCGCCACTCATCAACTGCAAGTTAACGGCCAGGCGGCGCAGCGCATTGTGCTTGGCGACTGGGATAAACAGGGCTGGGCACTGCAGGTCGACCGCCAAGGCTTTCAGCAAAGCGCCTTCGACCTGCAACCCGAGTGAAACTTTGATGGCGCGCACAAAGTGCCGCCCTGCACCCCCTTGACGGATTTTGTGCCGGTCATCAGGATCAGCGCCCTCAAAATGCCATCAGGGACCGATCATGCTGCTCAGCAAGGAACATCTTTTTAAATACGCCATCGCGCCGGTTGCAGTTATTGCGCTCAGCTTTGTCATCTTCAACAGTGTGTTCTTCTATAACGAAGCCGGTTTCGCCACCCATGTGCGGACCATCTTCGGCGAAGAGAAGGTGGTCGACGACGTTGGCTACGCGACCAAATGGTTCGGCCGCGCCACTGCCTGGAAGAAGGCCCTGAGTGTGCAATCGGTACTTACCGAAGCCCTGGCCATCGATGACAGCAGCGACAATGATTCTCTCGGCGCGACCATCGAAGCCTTCCCCATCGTGTTTCTCGGCAACGTCGACGCCAAGGTCGAGTCATCCGCACGCTTTCGTCTGCCGGCGGGCGAACAGTTTCTGAAGATCGCCCAGGAGTACCGCAACCCGGAGAACTTCATCAAAACCGCGCTGGTGCCGGCCATCAAGGAAACCTTGCAAGCCACCGCATCACTGATGAGCGCCGACGACTTCTACGCCGGCGCGCGCAGCGAGTTCGCCGCCGAGTTCGAAAACCAGCTCAATGACGGCCTCTATCTGATCAAACGCAAGGAAGTTCGCGGCCCACGCGGCCATCGGCCAAGCCAGACCGCCATCCTGCAAGCCGGCACCGAACAAGGCGCGTTTGGCGACAACAACGTTAGCCAGTTCATCACCGAGAAGGTCATGGACAACAAAGGCATTCCGGTACGCAAGCAACAGCAGTTCCGCAAATATGGCGTTGAGGTGGTCGAGGCGCGCATCACTAACGTCGATCCCAATCCGCAATACAAACAGCGCATGGTCAAAGTGCAGCAAGCCTTGGCTGAGCTGGCGGTTGCGCGGCAGAACCGCTTGAAGGAAGAGGAAGAAAAGCTGCTGGTGACCGCCCGCGGTGAAAAGGAGGTGGAAGCGCGCCGCCAGGAAACCCTGCGTGATCAGATCGAACGCACCACCCAAGCGGAAACCGAGAAACAACTGGCACGGATCAACGCCGAGCGCGAAAAAGGCCGTGCCGAGATCGAGAAGCAGACCGCCGAGCTGCTACGCGACAAGGCGGCGATCACCGCCGATGCGACGAAGATCACCGCTGACGCCGAAGCCTACGCCCGCGAAGCGGTGATCAAGGCGGACGGTGCCCTGCAACCCAAGCTCGACGCACTGATCGCGATCAACAAGGTCTGGGCCGAAGCCGCCGCCCAGGCACCGGTGCCGAGCGTGATGATGGGTGGCGGCAGCGATGGCGCCAGCAGCCGTCAGGATGAAATCAGTCAGCTGATGGGTGTCCTGGCCACCAAGGCCGCCCGCGACCTGTCGCTGGATCTGAAAGTCCAGCAGTAAGCACCGCACTTGCCCTGCAAAAAGCGCCCGACTGGGCGCTTTTTGCTTTAGAGCGGCGGCACACCACTGTGAAAACGGAACTCCGTGTCCGGCGACTCGATCAGTTCGCGCTCCGCCATCCTCACCCGTTCGATGGCCTGGTCTACATCACGCGCATCGCCGTACTGATAGGCCAGCTTCAGGTAATTCTGGAAATGCCTTGCTTCGCTTTTCAGCAAGCCGAAGTAGAACTTGCCCAGTTCTTCATCCAGATGCGGCACCAAAGCCTCGAAACGCTCGCAGCTGCGCGCCTCGATAAATGCGCCGACCACCAGGGTATCCACCAGCTTGTGTGGCTCGTGAGTGCGCACCACCTTGCGCAGGCCTGAGGCGTAGCGCGCCGCCGACACCGGGCGCAGGCCGATCTTGCGGCGTTTCATGATGCGCAGCACCTGCTCGTGGTGTACCAGCTCCTCACGGGCTAAGCGCGACATGGCGTTGAGTAGGTCGACGTAGGTGCTGTACTTGGCCATTAGGCTCAGCGCAGTGCTGGCGGCCTTGAATTCGCAGTTCTTGTGGTCGATCAACAGGGTCTGCTGATCAGCCAGGGCGGCAGTTATCCAGCCATCCGGCGTGCGGCAGCCGAGAAACTCGTGAATCTCCGGCAGGTTCATCGGCGCACACTCGACATCTGGCCACGCCAGGGCTGATGAGTGGCGCAACGCAGCAAATTATCGATTTCGGCTAACAGATACATAAATTCACAAAAATGGGCGGGCTTGGATGGTGCGGCTTGAAGGTCGCCATTATACGAATGAGCGCGCGAACAGCCACTCGATTGACGCCGATCAAGCAGCAAGCCAGTGGTGGCGATCTATAGTGATAAACAGTACAACTGACTGCACATGGAGATGATCATGCAAGCTATTCGCAGCATTCTGGTGGTGATGGAGCCCAATCACACGGAAGACTTGGCCCTGAAACGCGCCAAGCTGATTGCCGGCGTCACTCAATCGCACCTGCACTTGCTGGTGTGCGACAAGAAAAGTGATCACAGCGGCTACCTGCGCGACCTTACCGGCTTGCTTAACAGCGAAGGGTTCAGCACCACCAGCCAACAGGCCTGGGATGAAAACTTTCACCAGACCATCATCAACGTGCAGCAAGCCGAGGGCTGCGGCCTGGTGATCAAGCAGCACTTCCCCGATAACCCGCTGAAAAAAGCCCTGCTCACCCCCGATGACTGGAAGCTGCTGCGCTACTGTCCGGCGCCGGTGCTGATGGTGAAAACCGAAAAATCCTGGGCCGGCACTGCCATTCTGGCGGCGGTCGACGTCGGCAATGCCGACAGCGAGCACCGCACGCTGCATACCAGCATCGTCAGCCATGGCTTTGATATTGCCGCCCTGGCCAAGGCCGAACTGCATGTGATTAGCGCTCACCCGGCGCCCATGCTTTCCGCTGCCGACCCGACCTTCCAGCTCAAGGAAACCATCGAGGCGCGCTACCGTGAGCAATGCAGGGCGTTCCAGGCCGAGTACGAGATCAGCGATGAGCGTCTGCATATCGCCGAAGGTCCGGCCGATGTACTGATCCCACAGGCAGCGCATCGCCTCAACGCTGGCGTGACGGTGATCGGCACCGTGGCGCGCACCGGGATTTCCGGCGCGCTGATCGGCAATACCGCAGAGGTGATTCTCGATTCGTTGGAAAGCGACATCCTGGTACTCAAACCGGACGACATCATCGCCCACTTGGAAGAACTGGTCGCCCAGCGCTAACTCAGCTGTCGCGCAATAAACAAAAAAGCCGCCTAAACAGGCGGCTTTTGAATTCTAAAGATAAGGTCAGACTCTTATCTCAAGCCCTTCAAGCAGAAATCGCGGCGCGATATAGCGCTCATAGTGCGCTTCGGACAACAGAAAGAACTCGCGATCAATCGCGTCACGCAATTCCGGCAGGCTCCAATAGCGAAACTCCGGCAGCAGCACCATGCCATAAGCCTCCAACTGACTGATTACCCGCGCGCCACGGGCGATCAGCTGGTAGGCCCAGCAATACGGCGACTGCTGCGGCACAAAGCGAATCTTGCGTTGCTCCAGCTGCATCCGTAGGCGATCCGCATCGAAAACCTCCACTTTAGCCGCCATGACCTGCACCAACAGCACCTCCAGGCGAAGCCACACGGCGCGCTTTTCTTCGTCGTTATAGCCGTTCCAGTTGATCACCTCATGGTGGAAGCGCTTGCAGCCACGGCACACCAAATCGCCGTACACAGTGGAGCACAGGCCGACACAAGGGGTTTTGATACGTTGGTTGGACATAACGAAAGGCATGGGTACTGGCGGACAGGCTGGCATCTTAGCCCTTTGTCTAAGGCAGATCACCCCTATATAAACGGGGCCTTTGGCTTAACTTTGTCAAAGCTTTCCAGTAGAATCGGCCGGCCTTTTAGAGGCAGCAACGTCCGTTGGAAGCTGTTTTCAAAGCGTCACGAGCACAGTCAATCCTGCAGGTTCGATGTTGGTGCCGACCCTTGAGCCACCCTTCAAGTGTCGGCACCAGCCCTCATCAAACCCGTCCTGCCGGCGTAAAACTTTGAAAACAGCTTCTGCAAGAAAGCAGCACAACCTCGGCTGAACGGCCCATAAAGCCAAGAAGCGCCTGGTTTGTTGTTTTCTGGATCGCGTCCCGGACAACTCTTTGGGACCACTGATGAGGGTAATAACTGTGCTTGAAGCCTATCGCAAACATGTAGCAGAGCGTGCCGCTCAGGGTATCGTGCCCCAGCCGCTGAACGCCGAACAAACCGCAGGCCTGATCGAGCTGCTGAAAACCCCGCCCGCTGGCGAAGAAGCCTTTCTTCTCGACCTGATCACCAATCGCGTGCCGCCAGGCGTCGACGAAGCCGCCTACGTCAAGGCCGGTTTCCTCTCTGCCCTTGCCAAAGGCGAAGCCACTTCCCCGCTGATCGACAAGAAGCACGCCGTTGAGCTGCTCGGCACCATGCAGGGCGGCTACAACATTGCCACCCTGGTTGAACTGCTCGACGACAGCGAACTGGCTGCCGTGACTGCCGAGCAACTGAAGCACACCCTGCTGATGTTCGACGCCTTCCACGACGTCGCGGAAAAGGCCAAGAACGGCAACGTTCACGCCAAGGCCGTGCTGCAATCCTGGGCTGACGGCGAGTGGTTCAAGAACCGCCCGACCCTGGCCGACAAGATCAGCCTGCGCGTATTCAAGGTCACCGGCGAAACCAACACCGACGATCTATCCCCAGCTCCAGACGCCTGGTCGCGTCCAGATATCCCGCTGCACGCCCTGGCCATGCTGAAAATGGCCCGTGACGGCATCGTACCGGACGAGCAAGGCGTTACTGGCCCGATGAAGCAGATCGAAGCCATGCGCGGCGAAGGTTTCCCGATTGCCTACGTCGGTGACGTAGTCGGTACCGGTTCCTCGCGCAAATCCGCCACCAACTCGGTGCTGTGGTTCTTCGGTGACGATATCCCTAACGTGCCAAACAAGCGCGCTGGTGGTTTCTGCTTCGGCAGCAAGATTGCCCCGATCTTCTACAACACCATGGAAGATGCCGGCGCTCTGCCAATCGAATTCGACGTTTCCAACATGCACATGGGCGATGTGATCGACCTGTACCCGCATGCTGGCAAAGTCTGCAAACACGGCACCGACGAAGTACTGACCACCTTCGAAATGAAGACCCCAGTACTGCTCGACGAAGTCCGCGCTGGCGGCCGTATCCCGCTGATCATCGGTCGCGGTCTGACCGAGAAAGCGCGCGCCGAACTGGGCCTGGGTCCAACCGACCTGTTCAAGCTGCCTGAGCCTCCAGCTGCTAGCACCAAGGGTTTCACCCTGGCGCAGAAGATGGTCGGCAAGGCGTGCGGCCTGCCAGAAGGCAAAGGCGTGCGTCCTGGCACCTACTGCGAACCGAAGATGACCACCGTCGGCTCCCAGGACACCACTGGCCCGATGACCCGCGACGAGCTGAAAGACCTGGCTTGCCTGGGCTTCTCCGCTGACCTGGTAATGCAGTCGTTCTGCCACACCGCGGCCTATCCGAAGCCAATCGACGTCACTACCCACCACACCCTGCCGGATTTCATCCGCACCCGTGGCGGCGTGTCCCTGCGTCCTGGCGACGGCATCATCCACAGCTGGCTGAACCGCATGCTGCTGCCGGATACCGTCGGCACCGGTGGTGACTCGCACACCCGCTTCCCAATCGGCATCTCCTTCCCGGCCGGTTCGGGCCTGGTTGCCTTCGCCGCTGCCACTGGCGTAATGCCGCTGGACATGCCGGAGTCGGTACTGGTGCGCTTCAAGGGCAAACTGCAACCGGGCATCACCCTGCGTGACCTGGTCCATGCCATCCCTTACGTGGCCATCCAGAAAGGTCTGCTGACCGTCGAGAAGAAAGGCAAGAAGAACATCTTCTCCGGCCGCATCCTCGAGATCGAAGGCCTGGACGAGCTGACCGTTGAACAGGCTTTCGAGCTGTCCGACGCCTCCGCCGAGCGTTCCGCTGCAGGTTGCACCATCAAGCTGCCGGAAAAGGCTATCGCCGAGTACCTGCAATCCAACATCACCCTGCTGCGCTGGATGATCAGCGAAGGCTACGGCGATGCCCGCACCATGGAACGTCGCGCCCAAGCGATGGAAGCCTGGTTGGCCGATCCGAAGCTGATGGAAGCCGACAAGGACGCCGAGTACGCCGAAATCATCGAGATCGACCTGGCCGACATCAACGAGCCGGTTCTCTGCGCACCGAACGACCCGGACGACGCGCGTCTGCTGTCCTCCGTTCAGGGCGAGAAGATCGACGAAGTGTTTATCGGTTCGTGTATGACCAACATCGGTCACTTCCGCGCTGCCGGTAAGTTGCTGGAAAAAGTCGAAGGCACCCTGCCGACTCGTCTGTGGCTGTCGCCGCCGACCAAGATGGACCAGCATCAGCTGACCGAGGAAGGCTACTACGGCATCTACGGTAAAGCCGGCGCGCGCATGGAAATGCCGGGCTGCTCGCTGTGCATGGGTAACCAGGCACGCGTTGAGGCGAACTCCACCGTGGTTTCGACGTCCACTCGTAACTTCCCCAACCGTCTGGGCGACGGTGCCAACGTCTACCTGGCCTCGGCCGAGTTGGCGGCTGTAGCAGCCATCACCGGTAAGCTGCCGACTGTTGAGGAATACATGGTCTACGCGAAGCAAATCGACACCATGGCAGCGGACGTATACCGCTACCTGAGTTTCGACCAGATCGCCGAGTTCCGTGAAGCTGCTGCGAACGCCCAGATCCCGGTCGTTCAAGCCTAACGAAACAACGCGTCACGCTGCATGTAACAAGAGAAGCCCCGCCTAGTGCGGGGCTTTTTCTTTGCGTGCCAATTGCACAGGGCCAAGCCAAACGGCTACCTTCTGCGCTTGGGAGGTGCATTTATGCACCGCGTCACCATCAGGAGAAGTCCATGAAGCACGGCATTATCGTCGCACTGTGCTTGCTCAGCCTGGTCGGCTGCAGCAGCGAGTACATCATCAGCACTACCGACGGGCAGTTACTGACCAGCGATGGGAAGCCGAAGCTGGATAAAGGCACTGGCATGATCGAATTCACCGACAGCGAAGGCCGTAAACAGCAGATCCCGCAAAGCTCGGTCAAGCAGATGCTGGAACGCTAAGCCAGCCCTGCCAGATCCAAACCAAACCCCGCTACGGCGGGGTTTGTTCTGTCTGTAGTCCAGCCCGTGCACTGGCATACGCCTTGCTATGAATTAAGGCATGAAGCCTTTCCAACGGCGGAATCGGCTTGAATAGACAATGGTGTCGTTCTAATCGCAGATGAAAGTCGGCGTTTGGTACGGCACCTTTTTGTGTGGGCACAGGAAACGCACCATGACTGAGCACGACATCGGCCGCAGCGATACACCAGAGAAACCGGCATTGAATATCGGCTTTATGGCCCTCACAGACGCTGCATCGGTCATCGTGGCCGCCACTCAAGGCTTCGCCGAGAAGCACGGGCTGACCCTCAACCTGCAGCGCCAGGCCTCCTGGGCTACCTTGCGCGACAAGCTGCTGAGCGGCGAGTTGGATGCAGCCCATAGCCTCTACGGGCTGATTTATGGGGTACAGCTGGGCCTGGGCGGTGCGCCAGCCACCGATATGGCGGTGCTGATGGGCCTGAACCAGAACGGTCAGAGCATCAACCTGTCGCCCGCCTTGCAAGCCGCCGGCGTGAGCACTGGCAGCGCATTGGCGCAACGCGCGCACCAGTCTGGCGCAAAACTGACATTCGCCCAGACGTTCCCCACCGGCACCCACGCCATGTGGCTGAATTACTGGCTGGCCAGCCAGGGCATTCACCCGCTGACTGATGTCGACAGCGTCGTTGTACCGCCGCCGCAGATGCTCGCCCACCTCAAGGCTCGGCGTATCGACGGCTTCTGCGTCGGCGAACCCTGGAGCGCCCAGGCGGTGGATGAGCAGATGGGCTGCACCCTGACCACCAGCCAGGCGATCTGGCCTGATCACCCAGAGAAAGTCCTGGGTTGCACTCGCGAATTTGCCGAACAACACCCCAACAGTGCCCGTGCCCTGATCATGGCGGTGCTGGAGGCCAGCCGGTTTATCGATGAGAGCGAGGAAAATCAACGCAGCACCGCACAATTGCTAAGCGGCAGTGAGTACGTCGACGCGCCGCTGTCAGCGATCCAGCCGCGTTTTCTAGGCCAGTACCAGGACGGCCTAGGCCATGCCTGGCAGGACGCTCATCCGCTGCGCTTTCACGCAGGCGGCGCGGTCAACCAGCCGTACCTGTCAGACGGTATGTGGTTTATGACCCAGTTTCGCCGCTGGGGTCTGCTGCGCGACGACCCGGACTACCTGGCCGTCGCCCGCCGGGTGCAGCAACTTGACCTCTACCGTCAGGCTGCCGAAGCGCTCGGCATCGCCGTGCCAAACGCAATGCGCAGCAGCCAGTTGCTTGATGGCCAGGTCTGGGACGGCAGCGACCCGGCCGGCTACGCACGCAGCTTTGCCCTGCATGCCCTGACCGATGCCCCACTCAGTGCCCAACAGGAGAGCCGTTAACATGCTGCGCATCCTGCTAATCAACGACACTGCCAAGAAGGTCGGCCGCCTGAAAACGGCGCTGACCGAGGCCGGCTTCGAGGTCATCGACGAGTCCGGCTTGACCATCGACCTGCCGGAAAGGGTCGAGGCTGTGCGTCCTGATGTGATTCTGATCGACACCGAATCGCCCAGTCGCGACGTGATGGAACAGGTGGTGCTGGTCAGCCGCGATCAGCCGCGGCCGATTGTCATGTTTACCGACGAACACGACCCCGGCGTAATGCGCCAGGCGATCCAGAGCGGCGTCAGCGCCTATATCGTCGAAGGCATCCACGCCCAGCGTCTACAACCGATCCTCGATGTGGCCATGGCGCGTTTCGAGAGCGACCAGGCGTTACGCGCCCAACTACAAGCCCGCGATGCCCAGCTAGCCGAGCGCAAAAGAATTGAACTGGCCAAGGGCTTGTTGATGAAGATGAAGAGCTGCAACGAGGAAGAGGCCTACACCTTGATGCGCCGCCAGGCCATGAGCCGCCAGCAGAAATTGGTGCAGGTCGCCGAACAGATCATCGCCATGCATGACATGCTCGGCGAATAGCTGTTGGCATTACCCGGAAGCCCGCCACTCGGCGGGCTTTCTGCTTTCTATCTGCACAACTTCATGCCGTGCCGCGCATTCATGACAAAAAGCAATGAACGTGAACCGTCTGGGCAGGTCATGTTTAGGGGCACGGTCGTGTCTGGTGTCCTCTTACTATCAGAAAGGAAACTACCGAATGTTCTGTGCATCCCCATCGCCCCGCCCTTTGGCTGGAGCCGGCACCTGGCTGGCCAGCCTAAGCGTGCTTGGCCTGCTGTGCTCCTCCGCCCAGGCGGATCTGTATTCCGCCGTGGCGCCAGGTGGGAATTTCACCTTGGAAAACTGGTCGCTGACCGTTCCTGCTGATGTCAACGGTGGCACTGACAGCGACGCGCTGACTCTGCAGCCACACCTGCTTAGCGGCAGTAGCGGATACCAGTCCCCCTGGTTCTATACCTCGCCCGATGGCGCCATGACGTTCTGGACACCGCTCAATGGCGCAACCGTCGGCGGTTCCTCCAGCCCACGTTCCGAGCTGCGGGAAATGCTTCTGTCGGGCAACGGCGGCGTCAACTGGGATATTTTTTCAACCTCGATCCTGGATGCCCAGGTTCGCGTGCTGCAAGTGCCCAGCGACGGCAAGGCGATCATCGGTCAGATCCATGGTCACCGCGCGGCGCCACTGGTGATGGTCTACTACCAGTACAACCAGCTAACGGGCACCGGCGAGATCATAGGTAAGTTTCAATACTATCCAGCGCTCGGCCCGCCCTATTACAAGGCTGTACTGGCCAGCGGCATCGACTTGAACGAGCGCTTTTACTACCAGATCAAAGTCACTCACGACGGCGACCATGGTACCGTCTGGGCCTCGGTCAACAACGGTCAACCCGCGCACCTGGATATTCCCCACGACTGGGATACCGAGCGTCTCTACTTCAAGGCTGGCGCCTACCTGCATATGCACGGCGACAGTGCCAGCGAAGGCGCCAGGGTCAAATTCTATCGGCTCGCGACCAGCCATCCGCGCGACAGTTTACTAATCACCGGCAATGCCGCACTGGCGCCGGCGAAAGTCGGCAGCCCCTATGACGTAACCTTGGAGTACAAAGGTGGCGTAGGCGGAGCAAGCTGGTCGTTGGTCAGCGGCTTCCCTCCCAAGGGGCTGGTGCTCGATCGTGACGGTCACATCAGCGGCGTTGCCGACGCCAGCGCCGCGTCGACGACGCCGCACGACTTCATGGCACGCGTTACGGACGCCAACGGCAGCACCTATTCCAAAAAGTTTTCCATACTCGTCTCACCTTGATGACTGAACCCTTCCACCTGGGCCGCTAGCTGGGCAACTCAATGCGTAGCTGTACTGCTTAGCGGCCTACTGTTCCTCTTCGATCCCACTTCTCCAGCGCGCTGTATGGCCATCTGCGGGGGCGGGTGTATCTGCTGCGCCGGCGCTGAGCTGACTAGACTGAACCTCCCCGCCCCCCAGCAAGAGGAGCACAGCATGAGTACAGCCACCGAAGAGCGTGGGCTTCTGGCCGAAGCCGATCGTCGCGCACTGAATTATTTCGACAGCATCGCCACACGGCCGGTATTCCCCAGTGACGAGGCCATCGCCCGATTGGAGGCATTCAACGAGCCCTTGCCGGCGCATGGTCTGGCGGCCTATGAAGTGCTGCGGCGTCTGGATGAAATCGGCTCCCCGGCGACAGTAGCGTCCAATGGTCCGCGTTACTTCGGCTTCGTGATCGGCGCCACGCTGCCCGCCGCCGCTGCAGCAGAACGCATGGTGCTGGCCTGGGACCAGTGCGCCTCGTCATTCGACAACTCGCCGGTCGCCGATGTGCTGGAGCGCACCGCCGGACGCTGGGTGCTGGAAGCTCTCGATTTACCGCGCAGCAGCGCCGTCGGCTTCGGCACCAGCGCCACCGCCTGCACCCTGGCCAGCCTGTCGGCCGCCCGCCGCGCGCTACTGGCGCGCAAGGGCTGGGACTTTGATGGTGATGGCCTGATCGGCGCGCCGGAAGTACGCGTGGTGGTCTCCGCCACCTGCCACATCACGGTGAAGAAGGCCCTGCGCATACTCGGTTTCGGGATGAACCGGCTGATCGTCGCCCCCACCGATGCCGAGGGCCGCATCGACCCGGCGCAGCTGCCGGCCCTGGATGACCTGAGCATCCTCTGCCTGCAGGCCGGAGAGGTGAACACCGGCGAGTTCGACCCCTTCGCCGAGCTGATTCCCAAAGCCAAAGCCGCCGGCGCCTGGGTGCATGTGGACGGCGCCTTCGGCCTGTGGGCCCGCGCCTCCTCTTCCGCGCATCTGGCCACTGGTGTGGAGTTGGCCGACAGCTGGACCTGCGACGGCCACAAATGGCTGAACACACCCTACGACGGCGCCATGGCCATCTGCCGCGATGCCGAGACCCTGGCCACGGCGATGAACAGCGATGCCGCCTATGCCAGCGCGAGCAAGGATGCGCAGAAAAACCTGACCCTGGAGTTTTCCCGCCGCGCCCGTGGCGTCGCAATCTGGGCGGCCCTCGCCAGCCTTGGCCGCGACGGCCTGCGCGACCTGATCGGCCGGCATATTCGCCAAGCCGGCCAGTTGGCCGAACGCCTGCGCGATGGCGGTTACCCACTGCTCAATCGCGTGGTACTCAACCAAGTGCTGGTACGCGGCGACAGCGACGCACAGACCGTGGCCATCCGCGAAGCAGCGCAGGCCAGCGGCGAGGTCTGGTTCGGCCCGACGATTTGGCAGGGCCGCCCGGCCTTTCGCCTGAGCGTCTCGTCGTGGCGCACCACCGATGCCGATATCGAACTGCTGGCCGATTTGCTGCTACGCCTGAAACGACAGATTCCGGCGTGAACATCAGCGCTGCCTGGGGGCTCGACAAAGCCCCCAGGCAGCGCTTATCTTCGCCGCCTGGCCAGCGCACTGGCCAACGTCGCTCGGACGGTTCCGGGCGCTTACGTATCCGAGGAAAGCATGGCTGACCAAGCTTCGCGCCGCTTTGCGCGCATCGATCGACTCCCCCCCTACGTTTTCAACATCACCGCCGAACTGAAGATGGCC
The DNA here is from genome assembly GCF_963970955.1 of Pseudomonas sp. EA_35y_Pfl2_R111. Classification (NCBI taxonomy): domain Bacteria; kingdom Pseudomonadati; phylum Pseudomonadota; class Gammaproteobacteria; order Pseudomonadales; family Pseudomonadaceae; genus Pseudomonas; species Pseudomonas sp. EA_35y_Pfl2_R111. The sequence goes on from NZ_CAXAOM010000002.1 coordinate 379,208, forward strand.
GCGCGTCGCCGTGGCGAAGACATCATCGACTTCAGCATGGGCAACCCGGATGGCCCCACGCCGCCGCATATCGTCGAAAAGCTGGTGCAGGTCGCCCAGCGCGAAGACACCCACGGCTACTCCACCTCACGCGGTATTCCGCGCCTACGTCGCGCCATCTCGCGCTGGTACAAGGACCGCTACGAAGTCGAGATAGACCCGGAAAGCGAAGCCATCGTCACCATCGGCTCCAAGGAAGGCCTGGCGCACCTGATGCTGGCCACCCTGGATCATGGCGACACCGTACTGGTGCCCAACCCCAGCTACCCGATTCATATTTACGGCGCGGTAATCGCCGGCGCCCAAGTGCGTTCGGTGCCGCTGATTCCCGGTGTGGATTTCTTCGCCGAGTTGGAGCGGGCGATTCGCGAATCGATCCCCAAGCCGAAGATGATGATCCTCGGCTTCCCCTCAAACCCCACCGCGCAGTGTGTGGAGCTGGACTTCTTCGAGCGCGTAGTGGCGCTGGCCAAGCAGTACGACGTGCTGGTGATCCACGACCTGGCCTACGCCGACATCGTCTACGACGGCTGGAAAGCCCCGTCGATCATGCAGGTGCCGGGTGCCAAGGACATTGCTGTGGAGTTCTTCACCCTGTCCAAAAGCTACAACATGGCCGGCTGGCGCATCGGTTTTATGGTCGGCAACAAGGAGCTGGTCAGCGCACTGGCGCGGATCAAGAGCTACCACGACTACGGCACCTTCACCCCGCTGCAGGTGGCCGCGATTGCCGCATTGGAGGGTGATCAGCAATGCGTGCGCGATATCGCCGAGCAATACCGCCAGCGCCGCAACCTGCTGGTCAAAGGCCTGCATGAACTGGGCTGGATGGTCGAAAACCCGAAAGCCTCGATGTACGTCTGGGCGAAGATTCCTGAGCAGTACGCCGCGCTCGGTTCGCTGGAGTTCGCCAAGAAGCTGCTGCTAGAGGCCAAGGTCTGCGTCTCGCCGGGCATTGGCTTTGGCGATTATGGCGATGACCATGTGCGCTTTGCCCTGATCGAAAACCAGGACCGCACCCGCCAGGCGATTCGCGGGATCAAAACGATGTTCCGCGCCGATGGCCTGTTACCCGGCAAGATGGCCAAGGCCGACGAGTAAACAAACAGAGGGCACCTTAGGGTGCCCTCTGTTTGTTTCAGCCGGAGTAATCCAGCACCGTCCAAACCTTGCTCAGACCGCTGGTAATGACGCAGCCGCTCTGCCCCAGTTGATTGTTGCTGTGCAGCGACATCAGGTTGGTCATACCATCGGCCGCATCAGAGCGTTCGCTCAGCCACTGCACGCGGCCGCAATTAGCCGTTTCGATCACATAACTGGCTGCCACGGCAGAGTTCTCGCTGGGCAGTCTGATCACATCCACCACCGTGCCCTGCTCCTCTACGCGCTTGCCGTCGGCTACCAGTACGGCCCAGGCCTGACCATTCTCGATCACCAGGTAGGTGCCATTTGCCCGAGGTTGATCAAGCTGCGGTTGCGCGCAACCGGCCAGAAGGCCCAGTAGCACAATTGTCATCAGCATCTGTTGCATTGTTCGTGACTCCTCTGCAGTGCCTGTGGCCATTGGCTTTGCGGGCAGATGGCGCGAGTGATCGAGTAGGTGCCGGTTAGGGCCTTGGGCTTACTATTATCGAATACTGTTTATTTGTACAGTATTTTTCGATTACCCTTGGTCATGCCATCCAGCCAACCATGCCGCCCGCCATATCGGGTCCATACAAGGCGTTAACAGGAGTACCCAGATGCTCGACGTACTGCAGCTGAAACACAGCGTAAACCGCATGCCCCTGGAGAAAGTCCGGGCCACCGTCGATGAATTGCAGCTTGAAGGCATCGTCACTGAGGGCAAGACACCGTTTTCTCGGGTGCACTTCAACACCTGCTTTGCCGAGATCGAAGCCCTGCTGCAGCGCGCCGGTTATCACCGGCAGTTAGATGTGGTCGGCTATCAAGGTCTGGCCTACGCCATGTTCGACCCCTCGCGCTGGGAGGCAGTGGAAGTGTTGCGCTGGCTCAAGGAGTTCACAGAAGAGGCGCAGCGCCGGCCTGCTGCGCAGTGAGAATTACTGAGTACGATTTTTCGTGAGGATGCGGCGCTCAGTGCCGCCAAGATCGCTGGCGAACTAAAAGCGCTCAAATCTGTGAACCGCCGTACAGCTATGACTCAGAACAGTGCCTGGCGACCACTCAGGTCGGCATCGCCCGCCTGCTTGCTTAGTGGTCCAACTACTAAAATCACGGTGAGATAACAGCCTTAACACTATGTAGTTAAAGAGATTTATCGGCCTATTTGAGAAACGGACAAGGGGCGTTGCGGCCTCTTGGGCAACAGCACGTGTAAACCTGGCAAGCCCCTTGCAATGATCCTCCCAAGACCTTACACCCGTCTTCGGATCGCCAACGGCGGTGATCGGGACGAATAGACAAAGACGTCAAAGGCAACCTGCTCTCACTGGGCGGTGTTGACCGTTGACGTCTTTTTTCGTTTCTGAGACCTGAGGATTCACCATGCGTAACTTCAACGCTCGCCGTTCGCTACTGAAAAAGACCCTGACTGGATTCGGCTGCGCTGCCGCTTTGTTACTCAACCCACTTAGCTTGCAAATCAGCCTGGCTGCCGAGCTGGAAAAAGACGAACTCAAACTTGGCTTTATCAAGCTCACCGACATGGCTCCCCTGGCCATCGCTTACGAAAAAGGCTTTTTCGAGGATGAGGGGCTCTACGTGACTCTGGAGGCGCAAGCCAACTGGAAGGTATTGCTGGACCGGGTGATCACCGGCGAACTCGACGGCGCGCATATGCTCGCGGGTCAGCCCCTGGGCGCCACCATCGGCTTTGGCACCAAGGCCGATGTGGTCACGGCATTTTCCATGGACCTCAACGGCAATGGCATCACCATGTCCAATGCCGTGTGGGAGGAAATGAAAAAGCATGTGCCGATGGAAAACGGCAAACCGGTGCACCCAATCAAGGCCGATGCACTCAAGCCCGTGATCGAGCAATACAAAGCCAAGGGCAAGCCGTTCAACCTGGGCATGGTGTTCCCGGTGTCCACGCACAACTATGAGTTGCGCTACTGGCTGGCTGCCGGTGGTATCAATCCGGGCTATTACGCCCCCGCCAAGGGCGACATCACCGGCACCCTGAACGCCGACGCCCTGCTCTCAGTCACCCCTCCGCCGCAAATGCCGGCCACCTTGGAGGCCGGAACTATCAGCGGCTACAGCGTCGGCGAGCCGTGGAACCAGGCCGCTGTATTCAAAGGCATTGGCGTGCCGGTAATCACCGACTACGAAATCTGGAAGAACAACCCGGAGAAAGTCCTTGGGGTCTCCAAGGAATGGTCCGACGCCAACCCGGAAACCCACAAACGTCTGGTCAAGGCGTTGATCCGCGCCGGTATGTGGCTGGATGAAAACAACAACGCCAACCGCGCCGAAGCCGTGGAAATCCTCTCACGCCCTGAATACGTCGGCGCCGATGCCAAGGTGATCGCCAACTCCATGACCGGCACCTTCGAGTACGAAAAAGGCGACAAGCGTGACGTACCGGACTTCAACGTGTTCTTCCGCTACAACGCCACCTACCCCTACTACTCCGATGCCATCTGGTACCTGACGCAAATGCGCCGCTGGGGCCAAGTGGGCGATGCCAAACCGGACAGCTGGTACTTCGACATTGCCAAGCAGGTGTATCTGCCGGCGGTGTACCGCAGCGCTGCGGATGAGCTGATTGCTGAAGGCAAGGCCAAGGCCGAAGACTTTCCGCCGGCCAACGAAGAAGGCTTCCGTGCGCCAACCAATGAATTTATCGATGGCCTGAGCTATGACGGGCGCAAACCCAACGCCTACATCGAGCAATTCAAAATTGGCCTGAAAGCCGACTCAACGCTCTAACCCATTCGTCGCCCGGGGGCCGCACCTGCCGCCCCCATCGTTACCAGAGGATATGACGATGAGTAATCCAGCCGTCGCCCAACCCATTCAAGACACCCTGAAAACAGCCCGCGCAGCCGCATTCAAGCGCTGGCTACCGAATTTGTTGATGCCAACCATCGGCGCCCTGGCCTTCTTGTTGTTCTGGCAACTGGTGGCAGGCAGCATCGATACCAGTCTCGGCAAATTCCCGGCTCCGACCCAAGTGGCCAGCCAGTTTGGTGCGCTGGTCAATGAGCACCTGCGCGAACAGAAAAAGGCTGATGCGTTCTTCGAGCGCCAGGAAGTGCGCAATGCCGAAAAGCTGGCCAAAGACCCAACCGCCAAGGTCAGCATTCGCCCATACACCGGCAAACCAACCTTCTTCAAACAGATCCTCACCAGCCTGTACACGGTGATGACCGGTTTTCTAATTGCTTCGCTCATTGCCATCCCACTGGGGATTGTCTGCGGCTTGAGCAAACCCATCTATATCGCCATCAACCCGCTGATCCAGATTTTCAAACCGGTATCACCGCTGGCCTGGTTGCCCCTGGTGACCATGGTGGTTAGCGCCGTGTACACCAGCAGTGACCCGCTGTTCGCCAAGTCCTTCGTCACCTCAGCGGTCACCGTAGCGCTGTGCTGCCTGTGGCCGACCGTGATCAACACCACGGTCGGTGTCGCCAACCTGGACAAGGACCTGCAAAACGTCAGCCGCGTGCTCAGCCTGTCGCCGCTCAGCCACGTGCGCCGCATCGTGCTGCCGGCGGCCATTCCGATGATCTTCACCGGCTTGCGCCTGTCGCTGGCCACCGGCTGGATGGTGCTGATTGCCGCGGAAATGCTCGCGCAGAACCCGGGCTTGGGCAAATTCATCTGGGACGAGTTCCAGAACGGCAGCTCCAATTCCCTGGGACGGATCATGGTGGCGGTGATTGTCATCGGCCTGATCGGTTTCGCCCTCGACCGCCTCATGCTCGCGCTGCAACGCCGCGTCAGCTGGGACAAAAACGCCGACCTGCGCTAAGCGCACCGAAGAACTGAGGAGCCTTACATGAACCGTCCACACCTCGAACTGTCCGGCGTCGGCATTGATTTCCCCACCGACAAGGGCCTGTATTGCGCGCTGCAAAACGTCAACCTGAAGATCGACAAGGGTGAATTCGTCTCCTTGATCGGCCACTCCGGCTGCGGTAAATCCACCGTCCTGAACATCGTCGCCGGGCTTTATCAAGCCACTAGTGGTGGGGTTATCCTCGATGGCCGCGAGGTCAACTCGCCCGGCCCGGAACGCGCCGTGGTGTTCCAGAACCACAGCCTGCTGCCCTGGCTGTCCTGCTACGAGAACATCGAGCTGGCGGTACGTCAGGTGTTCAAGGGCGAGAAAAGCCGCAGCGAAATGCGCGACTGGATCGAGCACAACCTGTCTCTGGTGCACATGACCCATGCCCGCGACAAACGCCCCAGCGAGATATCCGGCGGCATGAAGCAGCGTATCGGCATCGCACGCGCCCTGGCCATGCAACCCAAGGTACTGCTAATGGATGAGCCCTTCGGCGCCCTGGATGCCCTGACTCGCGCACACTTGCAGGATTCCTTGATGGAAATCCACGCCGACCTAGGCAACACGGTGATCATGATCACCCACGATGTCGACGAAGCTGTACTGCTCTCGGACCGCATCGTGATGATGAGCAACGGCCCGGCCGCCAGTGTTGGCGAAATTCTTGAGGTGAAGCTGGAGCGCCCGCGCGAGCGTATCGCCATGGCCCATGACGCGCGCTATCACGAGTACCGCGCGGCTGTGCTGGAGTTTCTCTACCAAAAGCAAATCCGCCCCGCCGCTTGAGTACATTCAGCGGTCCAGTAACCAAGTGCACACCTGGCTACTGGGCTGCTGACAGGACATCGCCCCGCTGGTCAGCTTGAATGAACTTCGCCCACCAATGTCCGCCGAACAGGAGCCCGAAAACCCCGCTTATAAGGATGACCTGTGCTTGACCTGACCACTTGGAACCTCTCGATCCCCACTGACCCAGCCCCTGCCACCATCAGCACCGCCCGATTAAACAACGGCTACAGCAGCCAGTACTTCCACCGTAACGCAGACGACAGCGTGACGATCTGGGTGCCAGTCAATGGCTCCCGCACCGCCGACGCCCGCTACCCACGCAGCGAACTGCGCGAAACCCAGGCGGATGGCAGCCTGAGCAACTGGTACCACGCCAGCGCCGACAGCTACCTGAGCGCAGTGCTGACAATCAATCAGCTACCTAGCAAGAATAAAATCGTGATCGCGCAGGTACACAGCAAGGACCAACCCGGCAGTGACAACGACCCCCTATTGAAGCTGCAATACCACTATCTACAGGGGGTAGGTCGCCTTGAACTGCTGCTGCGCAAACGCCCGGGCGACAGGACAGTGCAAAACATCCTGCTGGCGGAGAACATTCAGCTGAACCAGCGCTTCAGCTATGAGCTGCGCATCACCCCAAGCGGCAAGCTCGGCGTCAAAGTCAGCAGCAGTCATGGTGACAACGGTTCTCTCTATCGACAACTGAGCGGGTACTGGAACACGCAACTGCTCTATTTCAAAGCGGGTGCCTACGTTCAGGACAATTACGGCCCGAGCACTGAAGGTGCCCGGGTGACCTTCTACTGGCTTAACAGCCTACACCGCTAGCTACCTCCTCAATGACCCAACTCGTTATTACGCAATAATTAGCGCGAGTGTATACGGCCATGGATGGCGCCTAGTGCGAGTGGGTAAACTGACCGCCTTTCTCGAAAGCGATCTTACCCATGGCCCGCCTGACCCTTGAGTTTCCTGAAGACCAGTTCTGCTACAGCACCCACTTGACCGTACGCGTAACCGATATAAACGCCGCCAACCACCTGGGCAACGATTCGATGATCTCGATGATTTCCGAAGCGCGAGCGCGCTTTCTGTTTGAGTTCGGTATCGAAGAGACTCAGGAAGACGGCACCGGCATCATTGTCACGGATCTAGCCACCACCTACCGCGCCGAGGCCCACGCCCGCGATCAGTTGCTGTTCGAGGTCGGAGTGATGGACTTCAATACCTACGGCGGCGACATCACCTTCCGCATCACCCGCCCAGCCGACGGCGCGCTGGTGGCCATGGCCAAATCCGGCTTTGTGTTCTTCAACTACAAGCTGGGCAAGGTGGTGCAGATGCCGGCGACCTTCAGCGGCAAATTCAGCAAGGTCAACTGGCTGGGCAAGTAATCTGGGTTACTGGCATAAAGCGCGCGATTGCCCGCCAGATCACGGCTGTTCGCGACAAACGGTCAGATCAAACGCTAATTGTTCAATTATCCAGCTATCGCCGTGACAGCTGGCACATCCTCTGCTACGCCTTAGGCATAACAACAAAAGCAGGGGAATTGCTATGCCGACCACGCGCAGCCATGTCCGCCACGCCGGGCTATTGAGCAACCTACTCGCTCTGGCCCTCCTCACCATTCCGTTACCGACCCAAGCTGCGCATGCAGCCGCCGACACCACACCCGGTGAGCCACGCAGCAGTGCGCTAACGCATATCGGCTGACGCACTCGCACCAAGGCCAATCGAGGCCTGCCTTAGAGAACCTGGTTTGCCAAAACCGGGAACAGATTTTGCGCCCCATTCAAGAGCAAGCCGTCCGCCAACGCCTCCTTTTGCAGCACAGCCGCAGCTATCCAACAGCTGAAAGCCCCGTGAATCCATGGATTTCCCGGTTGGCGCAGCTCTTGCTATAGCCCTGTTACAGGTAGCCAATGGCGGCTGCTCAACAAACGACAAAGACGTCGCATAGACCACGCCCCACGGCGTTCGGCTTATGCGGCGTTTTGCGTTTTACGCCCCAGCGTTTGGGGCTGGCACCTGCCCTGCGATCCAGGGCTCGCGTTAGTAACTCTCTCAACCCAGCTGTGGCTTCGGCCTCAGGGTGGCGTACCACAAGTACACCACCTCCCCGATGGGTTGCGGCCGCCGTGTCCACGACCATGGCGTACCGCACCCCACCGGGACCCTTTTTTGCTGAATGAGGTTTTCGATGAATACAAGTTTCTGGAAATCCGGCCACACCCCAACCTTGTTCGCCGCGTTTCTGTATTTCGACCTGAGCTTTATGGTCTGGTACGTGCTCGGCCCGCTGGCTGTGCAGATCGCCACCGATCTCGACCTGACCGCTCAACAGCGCGGCCTGATGGTCGCCACACCGATTCTCGCTGGCGCCATACTGCGCTTGCTGATGGGCTTCCTAGCCGACCGTCTTTCGCCAAAAACCGCCGGCCTGGTTGGCCAGGTGATCGTCATCGTGGCGCTGTTCTGCGCCTGGCAGATTGGCATCAGCACGTATGAGCATGCATTACTGCTCGGCCTGTTCCTCGGTTTTGCCGGTGCCGCGTTTGCCGTCGCCCTGCCGCTGGCCTCGCAGTGGTATCCGCCACAGCATCAGGGCAAGGCGATGGGCATTGCCGGTGCGGGCAACTCCGGCACCGTGCTGGCCGCGCTGTTCGCCCCGGGGCTGGCGGCCCTGTTCGGCTGGCAGAACGTTTTCGGCTGGGCGCTGATCCCACTGCTGGCGACCCTGCTGATCTTCACCCTGCTCGCCAAGAACGCTCCGGAACGGCCTAAGCCCAAAGCCCTGGCTGATTATCTGAAAGCCCTGGGTGACCGTGACAGCTGGTGGTTTATGTTTTTCTACAGCGTGACCTTCGGCGGCTTTATCGGGCTGGCCAGCGCCCTGCCTGGCTATTTTAATGATCAGTACGGCCTGAGTCCGGTGACTGCCGGCTACTACACCGCCGCCTGCGTCTGCGCAGGCAGCCTGATGCGCCCACTCGGCGGCGCACTGGCCGACCGTATCGGCGGCATTCGCTCGTTACTGATGATGTACACCCTGGCGTCCTTAAGCATTGCCGCGGTCGGTTTCAACCTAGAAAGTTCGACCGCCGCCCTGACCCTGTTCGTCACCGCCATGCTCGGCCTGGGCGCAGGTAACGGCGCAGTGTTCCAGCTGGTGCCGCAGCGCTTTCGCAAGGAAATCGGCGTAATGACCGGGCTGATCGGTATGGCCGGCGGCATCGGCGGTTTCCTCCTCGCTGCAGGCCTGGGCACCATCAAGCAGCAGACCGGTGATTACCAGCTCGGCCTTTGGCTGTTCGCCAGCCTCGGTGTACTGGCCTGGTTTGGCCTCTATGGGGTCAAACTGCGCTGGCGCACCACCTGGGGCAGTGCTGCTGTCACCGCAGCCCGCGTGTAACTGCCGAATGTAGGGTGGATGACGCTTTAATCATCCACCGCAAAACAACGGTGGCTCGGTAATGCGCGAGCCACCCTACACCAAACCATTGGAGCGCTGAGGCAAAGGCGGGGCTGACTGGCAGCGCTTATTGCACTGGTCAGGAAAGGCGGGAGAAGTCGGCAGCGGCTCTCCTTAGCTGCCTCACCAGCCTCGCCTTTGCCTCAGCGCTTCGTCCCCATCTATCCAGGAACCTCTGCATGGCCTTGCAACTGACCTTCGGCGAAGCCAGCGCCACCGGCCCGCGTAGCGAGAATCAGGACGCCATTCGTGTGGTCACCCCGGCGCCCGCACTGGCCGCCAGCAAAGGCTATATGTTCGCCCTAGCCGATGGCGTCAGCCAGTGCGCCGACGGCGGCCTGGCAGCGCGCGCCACCCTGCAGGTCTTGGCCCTAGATTACTACTCCACGCCAGAAACCTGGGCAGTTACTCAATCGCTGGACCGCGTATTGGTCGCGCACAACCGTTGGCTGCAAGCCAATGGCGGCGGCCAGCCGCTGCTCACCACACTGAGCGCACTGATCCTGCGCGGCCGGCGTTTTACCCTCGCGCATGTCGGTGACTGCAGGGCCTATCGCTGGCTGGACGGCATACTCGAGCGCCTCAGCGAAGACCATGTGTGGGAGCAGCCGGGTATGCAACATGTACTCAAACGCGCCATGGGCCTGGATCAGCACCTGGTGATGGATTACCTCGATGGCGAATTGCGAGAAGGCGAATGTTTCTTACTGGTCAGCGACGGTATCTGGGCCACCTTGGGTGACGCAGGCATTCAGCGCATCCTCCATGATGAACAGGACCTGCCTGCCGCCAGCAGTGCGCTGGTCAATGCCGCGCACCTGGCCGGTAGCCAGGACAACGCCAGCGCTCTGCTGCTGCGCGTGGAGGCATTGCCGCAAAGCGATCTGGCCGACACCCTGGCGCAACTGCAGCACTGGCCACTGCCGCCCAAACTGCGTGAAGGGCAGCACTTCGAAGGCTGGCAGGTCGAGCGGCTGCTGGCCGAATCGCGCCAATCACTGGTGTATCGGGTACGTGATGCTCAGGCGCGGCGCTGGCTGCTGAAAACTCTGCCGCCGGGCCGCAGCGATGAGCCGCATGCCGGGCCTGCGCTGTTGCTCGAAGAATGGTTTCTGCGCCGCGTGGCCGGGCGCTTCTTCGCCGAAGTGCATCCGCTGCCACAGCGGCAGCATCTGTATTACGTGCAGCGTGAGTACACAGGGCAAACCCTGGCCGAACACCTGCGCCTGAGCGGCCCGCTGGGCCTGCCGGAATGGCTGGACATCGCCCCACGGCTGATCAAGGCCCTGGGCATGCTGCATCGGCGCAATATCCTGCACCGTGATATCAAGCCAGAAAATCTGCTATGGGGCGATGACGGCGAACTGCGCGTGCTGGATTTCGGCCTGGCCTATTGCCCCGGTCTAACCCGTGACGAAGCTTGCGAATTGCCCGGCACCCCGAGTTATATCGCGCCGGAAGCCTTTACCGGCATAGCACCCAGCCCGCAGCAGGATCTCTACAGCGCCGGCGTTACCCTGTATTTCCTGCTCACGGGGCATTACCCCTATGGCGAAATTGAAGCCTTTCAGCATCCACGCTTCGGCCAGCCGACGCCAGCCAGCCGCTATCGTCCGGATTTACCCAGTTGGGTCGACGACAGCCTCAACCGAGTCCTTAGTGCCGAGCCAAAGCAACGCTATGAAACCGCCGAAGAATGGCTGCTCAACCTGGAGCAGGCGGAACGTAAATCTCTTAGCAGCCGGCCACGGCCACTGCTGGAACGTGAACCGCTATTGGTCTGGCGCGGCGTGGCGTTGTTTTCCCTGCTGCTAAACCTGGCACTGCTGATCGGGCTACTGCGTTAAATCCGCCGCCTGCGCACCAATACTGCGCAGGCCGCCTTTAAAAAGTGCGTAAAAACTTTGCGAAATAGCTGTAACTTGCTGATAAGCCTTGAAAATAGACATCACACAAGTTGGCACAGGCTCTGCATTGATAATTGCACAATTTAATAAAGCGCGGCCTCAACGAAGAAGGCAGCACTTCCCGATAGAACGGGACTTGGACAAAGGCGTCCTCGCTAGGTGACTAGCGGGACGCCTTTTTTGTTTTACGTGAGTTTATTCAGCAGATTACTGGCCATCTAAATGATTGTTGCAACACGGCTGCTGCGTAGCCAAATCAAGCCAATGCTGGTGATGCACAAGAGCTGAGGAGATCAATATGAGCGCAAAAGTCTGGCTGGTTGGCGCAGGCCCCGGTGACCCGGAGCTGCTGACCCTCAAGGCGGTCAAAGCTCTGAACCAGGCCGAGATCGTAATGATCGATGACCTGGTCAACCCCGCCGTACTGGAACACTGCCCCAAGGCGCGGATCATGCCGGTAGGCAAGCGCGGCGGTTGTCGCTCCACCCCGCAGGCGTTTATTCACCGTCTGATGCTGCGCTGTGCGCGCCAGGGCAAATGCGTGGTGCGTCTGAAAGGCGGCGATCCATGCATCTTCGGCCGTGGCAGCGAAGAAGCCGACTGGCTGAACGAGCACGGTATCGAAGTGGAAATGGTCAACGGCATCACCGCAGGGCTCGCGGGCGCCACCAATTGCGGCATCCCCCTGACTCTGCGTGGCGTAGCGCGCGGAGTAACTCTGGTTACCGCGCACACCCAGGACGATAGCAGCCTGAACTGGTCAGCCCTGGCTAAAAGCGGCACCACATTGGTGGTGTATATGGGCGTGGCAAAGCTGCCGGAAATCCGCGAAAGCCTGCTGGCAGGTGGCATGCGCGCCGACATGCCGGTGGCCATGATCGAGAACGCCTCGCTGCCACAACAGCGTGAGTGCCGCAGCAGCCTCGCAGCCATGCAACAAGCCGCCGACGACTTCCAATTGAAAAGTCCGGCCATTCTGGTAATTGGCGAGGTCGCCGCTCAACCCAACATGCAGCTCGCTGCTATCAGTGCCTAACCGCTTCGCGCTCCGCGAAGTTCCCCTTGCCCGCCACAAGCGGGCTTTTTTATAGCGGGGCTTTTTTGCAGACAAAAGAGAATCGGAAAGCACTTTAACGTCGCGCAGCGACGGCCCGCAGGCTGCCAGGGATGGCAGGCCAATAAAAGAAAAACCCGGCCGAAGCCGGGTTTTCTATACAGCCAGATCGATTACTGCTTGATCTGGGCTTCTACTTCAGCTTCTACGCGGCGGTTAACAGCGCGGCCAGCGTCGGTAGCGTTATCAGCAACCGGGCGGGACTCACCGTAGCCAGCAGCGTTAACGCGAGCAGCGTCTACGCCGTACTGGTTGACCAGCACGTCACGAACAGCGCTTGCACGACGCTCAGACAGATTCTGGTTGTAGGCATCGCTGCCGACGGCGTCAGTATGACCTTCAACCACGGTGGTGGTTTGTGGGTACTGCTTCATGAAGTCAGCCAGGTTCTTGATATCGCCGTAGCTTTCTTCTTTAACGCTGGCTTTGTCGAAGTCGAACTTAACGTCCAGCTCAACGCGAACCAGTTCCATCGGCTCTTCAACAGCTACTGGCTCTGGAGTCGGTTCAACTGCAGCAACCGGAGCCGGAGCAGGCTTGCTACCGCCACCGAAGTTCATACCGATGCCGACGCTTGGAGCCCACTCGGTGTCGCCCTGGTCGATGTTGTACTGAGCTTCAACGCCTGCACGGGCATAGAAGTTGTCGGTGAAGTAGTACTTGGCACCGCCGCCAATGTTGGCGAAGGTAGAACCGTTACGACCACCGCGGCCGGATTGACCGATGCTCTGATCCGAGAAACCGGCAGAAACGTAAGGACGCAGTGCGTCGCCAGCGTTGTTGAAGTGGTACAGAGCATCCAGAGCGGTGTTGGAGCCCTTGATGTTGCGGCCATCTTCGCCACGAGCGTTGTGCACTTCGTCGTAAGCAAGGCGCAGTTCAACATCGTCAGTCAGGTAGTAGCCGATGCTACCGCCGAACAGGTTACCGTTGTTCTTGAAGTCACGGGCGCTGTCGAACATTTCTTTCTTGGCAAAACCCTCCACTTCGACAGCGCCTTGACCCTGAGCCAGAACGCTGAGGGAGGATGTGGCCAGCAACGAGCCAATGACAACGCCTAAAGTGTTTTTCAGTTTCATTACTAATGTTCCCTATCTTGGTGGTCAGTAAGTTGTCTGACAAACACAAGACAACTCAGCCGGCAATTCTAACAGAATTAACCGTTAGCTATGATGGCTTTACTCAAGATAAGTTTCAGTGCTATCCGCAAATTTATCGCGCAAACGATCAAGTGCGCGTTTATAGCGCATTTTCGTGGCGCTCAGGCCCATGTGCATAATGTCGGCAATCTCTTGAAACTCCAGCTCTGCGACAAAACGTAGCACCAGTATTTCCCGGTCTATAGGATTTACATGCACCAACCAACGGTCAAGGCCAGCTTTATCTTCAGGCTTTGGTGTTTTTTCCTCGGATGCCTCTTCGAGCGGATCCAAACTTAAGGCATCAATAAGACGACGTTTACGCCGCTCTTTGCGATATTGGGTAATACATTCGTTATAGGTAATGCTATACAGCCAGGTTTTAAACTTAGATTTACCTTCAAAGTTCTTTAGGCCATATAAGACCTTAAGCATGACCTCTTGACAGACATCGTCCGCATCACGGTCATTACCTAAATAGCGCGCGCACACATTGAATAAAGTGCGCTGGTAACGGCGCATCAGCTCTTCATAGGCGCGGGTGATGTGAAATAACTCGTCATGGGAACGCGCCACCAACTCTTCGTCCGAGAGTTCGCGGGGATCGTAACGCAGAGACGCAGAGTGGGCTTTATTCAAAACGAGTCGGGCCGACAGTCAGGACATAAGCCAGCGCAGCCTGCAAATCAGGCTGCGGATTGGCCGCATACAATAACAGGGATTGGCCTTAGCGGCTGCTTACCTGCTGCTCGAGCAAAGTACGGTTAGCCACTGAAACGAGCTCGCCGGCCTCTGTCAGCAGTGTGGTTTTGACCGTACCGATTTCCTCGATCTGCCCTTCGACCGCACCTACCTGCACTTGTTGCCCGACTTCGTACAACTCGCGCACATAAATGCCGGCCAGAATCTGGCTGGCAATATCCCGGCTGCCCAGGCCCAGCGCGAGGGCGACAGCCAGCCCCACCGAGATCAGCACAATGGCGATCACGTTATTGAGCAGGTCAGTCTTCACTTCAAGCTGACCGATCGCCACCGAGATACTGATGATAATCACCAGCCCCTGTGCAACACGCCCCAGGCCGTTGGCGTAATCCAGCCCGACACCTTCCGCCGCGCCACGCACCAGGCCGCTGACCAGCTGCGCCAGCAACACGCCAGCGAGCAATACCAGTGCTGCGCCGAACACTTTTGGCAGGTACAGGGCCAGCACATCCAGCGTTGCGGAAACCCGTTCCAGCCCCAACGACTCAGCGGCCGTAACCAAGAAGATCAACAACACGAACCAGTAAACGATCTTGCCGATCAAGGTCGATACCGGTACCTGGATACCGGCACGGCTCAACAGTTTGGTCAGCCCCGTACCAGCCATCAGACGATCCAGGCCGATCTTGCCAAGCAGCTTGGACAGCAGCGTGTCGAGGAACTTAGCCACCACAAAACCCAGCAGGACCACCACCATGGCGCCAAACAAGCGCGGGATAAAGGCGGCAATCGGGGTCCAAACGCTGGCCATCGCGTCAACCAGAACTTGAGTAAATTCCATGCTCAGTCAGCCTTATTAACAGTTGAATCGTTGGTTTTACGACGCGAGACCGGCGCCACATGCGCCGAACCATTATTCAGCGCAATCATCAGCGCGCCGGCCCAATGCCCCATTAGGGCAAATAGATCACCGGCGCCGACCTGGCGATTGGCGGTTTTCAGCACGCGATGCAGGCAGGCGTCATCGTCGTGACTCGAGGCGGGCGACTTGAGCAAATCGCGCAGTGATTCTTCAAAGGGATCGTGCATGGCGCACCTCACAGGATGTGACGGCTAGACGAGGTGAATACGGGGCAAGTCACATCAGATCCAGCGCAAGCGACGAAACAGCAGCCATTGCACCAGCGCTACCAGTGCCATTAGCGAGCACGCCAGAAGAAACCCATAAGGGCTTTCAGAGCCTGGAATACCGCCGACATTGATGCCGAGCAAGCCGGTGAGAAAACTCATCGGCAGGAATATTCCGGTGATGATGCCGAAGCGGTACATGGTGTGGTTCATCCGCTCATCCATGCGCCGATTTTCAGCCTCCAGCAGCAAGTTGACCCGCTCACGGCTCAACTCCAACTCTTCGAGGTAGCGCGTCAGGCGGTTATTCAGCTCGTTCCAGTAGCTGCTGTCAGCACCCACCAGCCAGGCTTGTGCGCTGGCCGTAAGCTGTCCGTAGATATCGCGCTGTGGCGACAGAAAACGCCGCAGACTGGCAGCTCGGCGGCGGATTTGCAGCAGTACAGAATGATCAGGCGGCTGACTCTCCAGCGCATCGGCGCGCTCTTCCTGATCATCAACCTGCTCGGACAACTCGCCGACCAGCCGCTCGACCTTGTCGGTCAGGTAATGTGCCAGACGCAGAATCAGCTCAGCCGAGGTTTTCGGCCCCCGCCCCGCCAGCAGATCCTCGATCAAGTCCTCAGTCGCGCGCAACGGCCGTAAGCGCAGGGAGATCGCCCGCTGGCTATCGGCAAAGATGCGCACCGAGACCATGTCCTCGGGCTCGGCTCCAGGGTTGAGGTTCAAACCGCGCAGAAACAACAGCAATTGCCGTTCAGGCAGAGCCAGCAGACGCGGACGGGTGTTCTCTTCTAGCAGCAGATCGCAAGCAAAAGCGCTCAGGCCGCTGTCTGCGCGCAACCAGGTTTGCGTCTGCGGGTGACTGCGATCCCAGTGCAGCCAGAGGCTTTCCTGCTCGTCCAGCACCAACCCGTGCAGCTCCTGCCGAGCAATACTGCGGGCGCCGCCCTGACCGTTA
The DNA here is from genome assembly GCF_963970955.1 of Pseudomonas sp. EA_35y_Pfl2_R111. Taxonomy (NCBI): domain Bacteria; kingdom Pseudomonadati; phylum Pseudomonadota; class Gammaproteobacteria; order Pseudomonadales; family Pseudomonadaceae; genus Pseudomonas; species Pseudomonas sp. EA_35y_Pfl2_R111. Next base: position 395,446 of record NZ_CAXAOM010000002.1, read on the forward strand.
AGGACAAAAGCGTGGACCAGCCCCCATTGCGCGTCGTCACCTTCGTGCATGACCGTTTCCTGCAAGCGCCCTACTCCGGCATCTGCAGGGCAGACGGCGAGATGATCACGCCATTGTTGTCGGCATAGATAAACTCGCCTGGGCGAAAGGTCACGCCGCCGAAGGTCACCGCAACATTGAGATCGCCGATACCGCGCTTGTCTGTTTTCATCGGGTGGCTAGCCAGGGCCTGGATGCCCAAGTCGGTTTGCGCCAGTACGTCGACATCGCGCACACAGCCGTACACCACAATGCCTTCCCAGCCATTCTTCGCAGCTTTCTCGGCAAGCATATCGCCCAGCAGCGCGCGGCGCATGGAGGCACCGCCGTCGACTACCAATACCTTGCCTTTGCCCGGCTGGTCGACCTGCTCCTTGACCAACGAGTTGTCCTCGAAGCACTTGACGGTGACGATTTCGCCGCCAAAGGAGTCGCGGCCGCCAAAGTTGCTGAACATCGGCTCAACCACTTGGATCAGCTCCGGGTAGGCGTCACATAGGTCAGGGGTGATGTAGTGCATGGCAAAACTCCTTGAAAGAGAGATGGACGTATAGACCAGTGCAGGCCAGATACTAGTCGCAAAACTTAATCTGACAAAACGGCTTTGTTGCGCTCTAGCTCGCTACTTTCAACCTCGGCAGCAACCTGCGGACTGTTAAGCAACCACTGCTCAACCAGCGGCCAGACCTCGCGTTGCGCTTCTTTGCTGACGAGCATTTCTACATGGCCGAAATCACCGCTAAAGCCATGCTTCTTACCCAAACACAGAAACTCGCTCAAGGGCGAGCCAAATTGCTTGAGCAACTTCTCGCACGCCCAGGCCGGGTCCTGTTGATCGCCCAGTGCGGCCACCGCCATGACTGGTACACGTACCTCGGCCAGGCCAGCCCACCAATCGCGCTCATTATCACCAAAACGGCCGAATAGCCCGTGCCAGCGTAGGCTTTCTATCGCCAGGCCAATCGGCTCATCCTCAGGACCACGCTTGAGCCGCGGGCCGGAGATCACCGAGAAACGTTTAAGCAGTAAGCGACTGCCCCACTCCAGCGGTGGCAATTTCAGCGGCCAATACACCCGGCTGACCTGACTGCCAAACAGTACGCCGGAGGCGACTTTGCTTTCACTCAGGTAATGCCCACCAAGCGCTCCGGCGAGCGTAATCCCGCCAAGCGAATGCCCCAGCCAGTGGGCTTTTTGCGGGTTTTGCTCATAGATAAAGTCAGCAATGGCCGGCAAGTCGTAACGCACGTAGTCACTGACTGTGTTGCGCGAATAGTCGCGATTACGCGGCGACAAGCCATGGCCGCGCATCTCGGCGATCCACACATCAAAACCGGCGCGCGCCAGGTAGGGCCCCAGGCCAATGCACTTGGGCGAATACCAGAAGCGTCGATTGGAAAAGCTGCCAGGAAGCAAAATCACCGGCACGCCACGATCCTGCTCATGCCCGGCACGGCCGAGGCGCGTCAGGGCCAGCTCGACACTGCTGTCCGGGCTATTGCCCGGCTTGAGGCGATAGACATCCTCGCTTAAATCGCCACGCAACTCCGCGCTGATCAAGGCGACGGGGAAAAGCTCACTGCTGCTTTGCATCGATCTTCGCTCTGGTACAACAAATTGCCGGGAGCAATTCTTTCACGTCGCAAGCGACGGCCCGGAGGGGATATAGCACTGGTATGTGCTGGCACAAAAAAGGGCAGGATCAACCCGCCCTTGTATCGACGTTTTACAAGCGCTATCAGGCTGGAGCTTGACCTTCGGCCAAGAAGAACCAGGTATCAAGCACCGAATCTGGGTTCAGCGACACGCTTTCGATGCCCTGCTCCATCAGCCAGCGCGCTAGATCCGGGTGATCCGAAGGACCCTGACCGCAAATACCAATGTACTTGCCGGCCTTATTACAGGCCTGAATGGCGTTGCTCAGCAGCTTCTTCACCGCCGGATTACGCTCATCAAACAGGTGTGCGACGATGCCGGAGTCGCGATCCAGGCCCAGGGTCAGCTGGGTCAGGTCGTTGGAGCCGATGGAGAATCCGTCGAAAAACTCAAGAAACTCTTCGGCCAGAATCGCATTGGACGGCAGTTCGCACATCATGATGACCTTCAGGCCATCCTGACCACGCGCCAGACCGTTGGCGGCCAACAGGTCGACCACCTGACTGGCTTCGCCCAGAGTGCGCACAAACGGCACCATGATTTCAACGTTAGTCAGGCCCATCTCGTTACGCACTTTCTTCAGCGCGCGGCATTCGAGTTCGAAGCAATCGCGGAAGGATTCACTGATGTAACGCGAAGCACCACGGAAGCCCAGCATCGGGTTCTCTTCTTCCGGCTCGTAAAGCTTGCCGCCGATCAGGTTGGCGTATTCATTGGACTTGAAGTCCGACAGGCGCACGATAACCTTCTTCGGCCAGAACGCCGCAGCCAGGGTGCTGATGCCCTCGACCAGCTTCTCGACGTAGAAATTGACCGGATCGTCGTAACCGGCGATACGCTTTTCAACGCTATCCTTGATCTCCGGCGGCAGGCCGGCGAAATTCAGCAGCGCTTTCGGGTGCACGCCGATCATGCGGTTGATGATGAACTCCAGACGCGCCAGGCCAACACCTTCGTTGGGCAGCTGAGCGAAATCGAAGGCGCGGTCAGGGTTACCGACGTTCATCATGATCTTGAACGGCAGATCCGGCATGGCATCGACCGAATTCTTGCGAATGTCGAAGCCCAGCTCGCCTTCGAAGATAAAACCGGTGTCGCCCTCGGCGCAGGAAACTGTCACACCCATGCCGTCTTTCAGCACCTGGGTGGCGTTACCACAGCCGACGACCGCAGGAATGCCCAGCTCACGAGCGATGATCGCGGCGTGACAGGTACGCCCGCCGCGGTTGGTGACGATGGCGCTGGCGCGCTTCATCACCGGCTCCCAATCCGGGTCGGTCATGTCGGAAACCAGCACATCGCCGGGCTGCACTTTGTCCATCTCGGACACGTCATGGATAACCCGCACGCGGCCCGCACCGATCTTCTGACCGATAGCGCGACCTTCCACCAGCACGGTGCCGGTTTCCTTTAGCAGGTAGCGCTCCATCACATTGACGTTAGTGCGACTTTTCACCGTTTCAGGGCGTGCTTGAACGATATACAGCTTGCCGTCATCACCGTCTTTAGCCCACTCGATGTCCATCGGGCGGCCGTAGTGCTTCTCGATGATCATCGCCTGTTTGGCCAGCTCGCTGACCTCAGCATCACTCAGGCAGAAGCGTGCGCGCTCGGCGCGATCCACATCGACGACCTTGACCGATTTACCGGCCTTGGCTTCGTCGCCATAGATCATCTTGATCGCTTTGCTGCCCAGGTTACGGCGCAGAATCGCTGGGCGCCCTGCTTCCAGGGTCTGCTTGTGCACGTAAAACTCGTCCGGGTTGACCGCACCCTGCACCACAGTTTCACCGAGGCCGTAGGCGCCGGTGATAAACACCACGTCGCGGAAGCCCGACTCGGTATCCAGGGTGAACATCACGCCGGCCGTGCCAGTTTCCGAACGCACCATGCGCTGCACGCCGGCGGACAAGGCGACCAGTTTGTGGTCGAAGCCTTGATGCACGCGGTAGGCGATGGCGCGGTCGTTGAACAGCGAGGCGAATACTTCTTTGGCTGCGCGGATTACGTTATCCACGCCGCGAATATTCAGGAAGGTTTCCTGCTGGCCGGCAAAGGAAGCATCCGGCAGATCTTCGGCTGTGGCCGACGAGCGCACGGCAACGGCCATATTCTCGTTGCCGTCAGCCATTTCAGCGAAGGCGGTGCGGATCTGGCTGTTCAGCTCTTCGGGGAAGGAGGCGTCCATCACCCACTGACGGATCTGCGCACCGGTTTTGGCTAGGGCATTGACGTCGTCAACATCCAAGGCATCCAAAGCCTCATGAATCTGCGCATTCAGGCCGCTCAGCTCGAGAAAATCTCGGTAGGCCTGGGCTGTGGTGGCGAAACCACCGGGCACCGAAACTCCGGCACCAGCAAGATTGCTGATCATCTCGCCCAGGGAGGCGTTCTTGCCCCCTACGTGCTCAACATCATGATTGCCGAGCTTATCGAGGGAAACTACGTACTCTACCAAGGTGATCTCTCCACTAAATTGTTGGAAAAGCTCAGAACCTGTCCAAGATTGCTTACAGCTTGAACAGACCATCTTAAGGCAGGGAAAGTTCGGCGGCTTACATGCCCGCACGATTGTGGCCTGGCCCTGGAAAATAAGTAACAATGCCGACCAGATCGGCCCTGCAACGGCGGGCCTATGATAGCCAAGATTCGTCCTCAGCTTAAGGCCCATGGCGCAAATGAAACGAACCGCTTTTTTCATCTCTGATGGCACCGGCATCACCGCCGAAACCCTGGGCCAAAGCCTGCTGGCTCAGTTTGAAACCATCAACTTTACCAAACTCACGCGCCCCTACATCGACAGCGTGGAAAAAGCGCGCGCAATGGTACAACAAATCAACAACGCGGCCGAGAAAGACGGCGCCAGGCCAATCATCTTCGACACCATCGTCAATCAGGATATTCGCGACATCCTGGGCGAGTCCGATGGTTTTATGATCGATATCTTCTCCAGCTTTCTCGCTCCACTGGAGCAGGAACTGACATCGCATTCGTCCTATTCGGTCGGTAAATCGCACTCCATCGGACACAACTCCAACTACATGGAGCGTATCGAGGCAGTGAACTTCGCCCTAGACAATGACGACGGCGCCCGCACTCACTATTACGACAAGGCTGATCTTATTCTGGTTGGCGTCTCGCGCTGCGGCAAAACCCCGACCTGCCTGTATATGGCCATGCAGTACGGTATTCGTGCCGCTAATTACCCCCTGACCGAAGATGACATGGAGCGCTTGCAGTTGCCGGCCGTGCTGAAAAAGCATAAGGACAAGCTGTTCGGCCTGACCATCGACCCGGATCGCCTCACCGCCATCCGCCACGAGCGCAAGCCCAACAGCCGCTACGCCAGCTTTGCCCAGTGCGAGTTTGAAGTGCGCGAGGTGGAAAATCTGTTCCGCCGCGAGAACATCAACTTTATCAACTCCACCTATTTCTCCGTGGAAGAAATATCCGCGAAAATCCTGGTGGAAAAAGGTGTTGAGCGCCGCCTCAAGTAACCCGCACAAGCCGTTGAAGCAAAAACAAAAGGCTCGAACACTTCGAGCCTTTTCTCATTTATAAACCTACGCAGGATCGCCCGGCACGCGCACCCAACCCTCCATCAGGATGCGCGCGCTGCGCGACATAATGGCCTTGGTTACCGTCCACTGGCCGTCAACCAGCGCCGCCTGAGCGCCAACGCGCAAGGTGCCGGATGGATGACCAAAACGCACCGCTTCGCGCGCACTGCCACCCGCCGCCAGATTGACCAAAGTACCGGGAATCGCCGCTGCCGTACCGATGGCCACTGCACAGGTACCCATCATCGCGTGATGCAACTTACCCATGGACAGCGCGCGCACCAGCAGATCGACGTCACCGGCCTGTACCGTCTTGCCGCTGGATGACAGGTAGTCCTTGGGCTTGGCGACAAATGCGATTTTCGGCGTGTGCTGCCGGGTCGCTGCTTCTTCTGCCGTCTTGATCAACCCCATGCGCAAGGCGCCGGCCACGCGGATTTTCTCGAAACGCGCCAACTGTTCAGGATCGCCATTGATCTGCTCGCGCAGCTCGGTGCCGCTGTAGCCAATGTCTTCGGCATTAACAAATACGGTCGGAATACCGGCAGTGATCATGGTTGCCTTGAAGGTGCCGACGCCAGGTACCTCCAAGTCATCAATCAGATTACCGGTGGGAAACATCGAACCACCCTCCTCGCCATCATCGGACGGATCGAGGAATTCCAACACGATCTCGGCAGCCGGAAAGGTCACTCCATCCAGCTCGAAGTCGCCGGTTTCCTGCACCTGGCCATTGCTGACCGGCACATGGGCGATGATGGTTTTCTGGATATTGGCCTGCCAGATACGCACCACACACACGCCGTTTTCCTGGATACGCGCGGGATCGAGCAAACCTGCGTGAATGGCAAAGGCCCCTGCTCCGGTGGACAGGTTGCCGCAGTTGCCGCTCCAGTCGACGAAAGCCTTATCGATGGAGACCTGACCATACAGGTAGTCGACATCGTGATCTGGCTGGCTGCTTTTCGACAGGATTACGCATTTGCTGGTGCTGGAAGTCGCGCCGCCCATGCCATCGATCTGCGCGGCATAAGGATCGGGGCTACCGATCACGCGCATAAACAGCTTGTCGCGCGCCGCGCCCGGCACCTGGCAGCTTGGCGGCAGGTCCTGCAAACGGAAAAACACGCCCTTGCTAGTGCCGCCACGCATATAGGTGGCGGGGATTCTGATCTGGGATGGATGAGGCATGATTTCGTCCTGGCTGAGAGATGAAGGTAGCCCAGAGTGCATCCGGGCTATGCGCCTGGCGTACGGTGGATGGCGCTTCTCCATCCACCGTACAGAGCGCAACGGTGGATCGGTGAGGCGTGATCCACCCTACAGTTCAAGCCACACTGCCTTCCAAGAAGTCCTGAGCGAAACGCTGCAGCACGCCGCCAGCGTTGTACACGTTGACTTCGGCCGCGGTATCCAGACGGCAGATCACCGGCACCTTGACCACCTCACCGTTGCGGCGATTGACCACCAGGGTCAGATCACAGCGTGGCGATACAACGCCTTGGATGTCATAGGTTTCAGTGCCGTCGAGGCCGAGGGTCAGGCGGGTGATACCCGGCTTGAACTCCACCGGCAACACGCCCATGCCAACCAGATTGGTACGGTGAATGCGCTCGAAGCCTTCGGCGACGATCACTTCCACGCCCGCCAGACGTACGCCCTTGGCAGCCCAGTCACGCGACGAGCCCTGACCGTAGTCAGCACCGGCAACGATGATCAGGTTCTGCTTGCGGTTCATGTAGGTTTCGATCGCTTCCCACATGCGCATAACCTTGCCTTCCGGCTCGACGCGCGCCAGCGAACCCTTCTTCACTACGCCGTCAACAATGGCCATTTCATTGACCAGTTCTTTGTTGGCGAAAGTAGCGCGCTGCGCCGTCAGGTGGTCGCCGCGGTGGGTGGCGTAGGAGTTGAAGTCCTCCTCCGGCAGGCCCATCTTGTGCAGGTATTCACCGGCGGCCGAGTTCATCTGGATCGCGTTGGACGGTGACAGGTGGTCGGTGGTGATGTTGTCCGGCAAGATTGCCAGCGGCAGCATGCCCTTGAGCGTGCGCTCACCGGCCAGCGCGCCTTCCCAGTACGGCGGACGGCGGATATAGGTGGACATCGGGCGCCAGTCGTACAGCGGGCTTTCCGCTTCCTCGATAGTGCCCAGATCGAACATCGGGATGTAGATCTGCTTGAACTGCTCCGGCTTCACCGAGGCAGCAACGATAGCGTCGATCTCCTCGTCGCTTGGCCACAGGTCCTTCAGGGTGACGGGGTTGCCGGCCTTGTCGATACCCAACACATCCTGCTCGATGTCGAAACGCACGGTACCGGCGATGGCGTAGGCCACGACCAGCGGCGGCGAAGCGAGGAAGGCCTGCTTGGCGTACGGGTGAATGCGCCCGTCGAAGTTGCGGTTACCGGACAGTACCGCAGTGGCGTACAGATCGCGGTCGATGATTTCCTGCTGGATTACCGGGTCCAGAGCACCGGACATGCCGTTACAGGTGGTACAGGCATAGCCGACAATGCCGAAGCCGAGCTTTTCCAGCTCCGACAGCAGACCGGCATCTTCCAGGTACAGCTTGGCGACCTTGGAGCCCGGGGCGAAGGAAGTCTTGACCCACGGCTTGCGCAGTAGACCCAGCTCGTTGGCCTTCTTCGCCAGCAAACCGGCGGCAACCACGTTGCGGGGGTTGGACGTGTTGGTGCAGCTGGTGATGGCGGCGATGATCACCGCGCCATCTGGCAGCAGACCTTCGGCTTCCGCGACCCTGGACGCAGCCAGCATGGCGTCGCCAGCAATGCCGCGCTCTTGCAGTGCCGAAGTCGGCAGGCGCTTGTGCGGGTTGGACGGGCCAGCCATGTTGCGCACCACGGTGGACAGATCGAAGCTCAGTACCCGCTCGTACTCAGCAGTAACCAGCGCATCGGCCCACAGACCGGTGGTCTTGGCGTAATTCTCTACCAGCTCAATTTGCTCCGGCTCGCGACCAGTGAGCTTGAGGTAGTCGATAGTCTGCTGGTCGATATAGAACATCGAAGCGGTGGCGCCGTATTCCGGGCACATGTTGGAGATGGTCGCGCGATCGCCGATTGACAGGCTATCCGCACCCGGGCCGAAGAACTCGACCCAGGCACCGACCACGCGCTCCTTGCGCAAGAACTCGGTGATGGCCAGGACGATGTCGGTGGCGGTAATGCCAGGCTGGCGCTTGCCAGTGAGCTGCACGCCGACGATGTCGGGCAGGCGCATCATCGACGGCAGGCCGAGCATCACGGTTTCCGCTTCCAGACCGCCGACGCCGATGGCGATCACACCCAGGGCATCGACGTGCGGGGTGTGCGAGTCGGTGCCCACGCAGGTATCGGGGAAGGCCACGCCGCCCCGCGCCTGGATCACCGGGCTCATTTTCTCCAGGTTGATCTGGTGCATGATGCCGTTACCGGCCGGGATCACGTCGACGTTCTTGAACGCGGTCTTGGTCCACTCGATAAAGTGGAAACGGTCCTCGTTACGACGGTCTTCGATGGCGCGGTTCTTGGCGAACGCATCCGGGTCGAAGCCTGGGGCTTCCACGGCCAGGGAGTGGTCAACGATCAGCTGGGTCGGCACCACCGGATTGACTTTGGACGGGTCACCGCCCTTCTCGGCGATGGCATCACGCAGGCCAGCCAGGTCGACCAGAGCGGTCTGACCGAGGATGTCGTGACAGACCACCCGCGCCGGGTACCAGGGAAAATCCAGGTCCTGCTTGCGCTCGATCAGCTGCTTGAGCGAATCGGTCAGTGCATCCGGCTCGCAGCGGCGTACCAGCTGCTCGGCCAGCACGCGGGATACGTAGGGCAGCTTGGCATAGGCACCGGGGGCAATGGCATCCACCGCCTCGCGGGTATCGAAATAGTCCAGCGCGGTGCCGGGCAGCGGCTTGCGGTATTGGCTGTTCATGTTGTTCATTACTTGCGGTCCTTGAGCGGCACGAACTTGAGGTCTTCGGGACCGTTGTAGTTGGCGCTCGGACGGATGATTTTGCCGTCGATACGTTGCTCGATCACATGGCTGGACCAGCCTGAGGTGCGCGCAATCACGAACAGCGGAGTGAACATGGCAGTCGGCACGCCCATCATGTGATAGCTGACGGCGCTGAACCAATCCAGGTTGGGGAACATCTTCTTGATTTCCCACATGGTGCTTTCTAGACGCTCGGCGATGTCGTACATCTTCATATTGCCCTGCTCCACCGACAGCTCGCGGGCGACTTCCTTGATCACCTTGTTACGGGGGTCGCTAACGGTGTAAACCGGGTGACCGAAACCAATCACCACTTCCTTCTTTTCCACGCGGGCACGGATATCGGTTTCAGCCTCATCGGCGCTGTCGTAGCGCTTCTGGATCTCGAAGGCCACTTCGTTGGCACCGCCGTGTTTGGGGCCGCGCAGTGCGCCGATGCCGCCAGCGATGCAGCTGTACATATCGGAACCGGTGCCGGCGATCACCCGCGAGGTAAAGGTCGAGGCATTGAATTCATGCTCGGCATACAGGTTGAGCGAGGTGTGCATGGCACGTACCCAGGAATCTCGCGGCTTCTCACCATGCAGCAGATGCAGGAAGTGGCCACCGATGGAGTCATCGTCGGTTTCCACCTCGATGCGCTTACCGTTGTGGCTGAAGTGATACCAGTACAGCAGCGCGGAGCCCAGCGAGGCCATCAGCTTGTCGGCGATATCGCGGGCGCCTGGATGGTTGTGATCGTCTTTTTCCGGCGACACGCAACCCAGCACGGACACGGCGGTGCGCATCACATCCATCGGATGGGCGGACGGCGGCAGTTGCTCGAGCGAGACTTTCAGCGCCGCAGGCAACCCACGCAGGGCCTTGAGCTTGGCCTTGTAACCAGCCAGCTCGGCCACATTCGGCAGCTTGCCGTGGACCAGCAGGTGGGCGATTTCTTCAAACTCGCAACGGTTGGCAAAATCCAGCACGTCATAGCCGCGATAATGCAGGTCATTGCCCGTGCGGCCGACGGTGCACAGCGCGGTATTACCGGCTGTGGTGCCGCTCAGGGCCACGGATTTTTTCGGTTTGAAGCCTGGGGTGGTTTCCGGGGTCGCACTCATCGCTAATCTCTCCTCATCCGATCCGGTCGGTCGTTCTTTTAAGCAGGCGGCTAAGACCTGCGTTCCGGTTATTTTTTGGCGGCAAACAGCACGTCGAGGCTCTGCTCGAAGGCGTGATAATTGATGCGTTCGTACAGCTCCATGCGGGTTTGCATGGTGTCGACCACATTCTTCTGCGTGCCGTCGCGGCGCACGGCCATATAGACGTTCTCGGCCGCCTTGTTCATGGCGCGGAAGGCCGACAGCGGGTACAGCACCAGGCCGACATCCACCGAGGCAAGCTCTTCGGTGGTGTACAGCGGCGTGGCGCCGAACTCGGTGATATTGGCCAAAATCGGTGCTTTTACCCGGTCGGCGAAGGTCTTGTACATCGCCAGTTCGGTGATGGCTTCTGGGAAGATCATGTCGGCACCGGCCTCGACACAGGCCGCGGCGCGGTCCAGCGCGGAGTTAAGGCCTTCCACGGCCAAGGCATCGGTACGTGCCATGATCACAAAGCTGTCATCGGTACGCGCATCGACCGCTGCCTTGATGCGGTCGACCATCTCCTGCTGGGTGACAATCTCCTTATTAGGGCGATGACCGCAGCGCTTGGCACCGACCTGATCTTCGATATGAATCGCCGCAGCGCCGAACTTGATCATCGATTTGACCGTGCGCGCGACGTTGAACGCCGAAGCGCCGAAGCCAGTGTCGACATCCACCAGCAGCGGCAGGTCGCACACGTCGGTGATACGGCGTACGTCGGTGAGTACGTCATCCAGGCCGGTGATGCCCAGATCAGGCAATCCGAGCGAACCTGCCGCGACACCGCCACCGGACAGATAGATCGCTTTGAAACCAGCGCGCTTGGCGAGCAGCGCATGGTTGGCGTTGATCGCGCCAATAACTTGCAGCGGATGCTCTTCGGCAACGGCATCACGGAAACGCTGGCCTGGTCTCTTCAAGCTCATGATTCACCTCGGGTTTTGGCTGTCTTGGGATGCGCGCCCTGCCCCATGCTCATGGCGCTAGCGGCGCTCATGGAATAGTGGCGCTCGATATTGCGTTTGGAGGCACCGATATGCCGGCGCATCAACAACTCGGCCAGCTCACCATCACGGTCGGCAATGGCATCGAGAATACGGTGGTGCTCGGCGAAGGCCTGGTGCGGTCGATTCGGCGTGGCGGAAAACTGCAGGCGGTACATGCGCACCAGCTGATACAGCTCGCCGCAGAGCATCTGGGTCAGGGTCTTGTTACCGCTACCTTGGATAATCCGGTAGTGAAAGTCGAAATCGCCTTCCTGCTGGTAGTAGCCGACCCCGGCTTTAAAGGCAGCGTCCTGCTCATGCAAGTCGAGCACAGTGCGCAGCTCATCGATTTCCGCCTGGGTCATGCGCTCGGCAGCTAGGCGACAAGCCATACCTTCCAGCGATTCACGAATTTCATAGAGTTCGATCAGTTCGGCGTGACTGAGCGACACCACCCGCGCGCCGATATGCGGCACACGTACCAGCAATCGCTGGCCTTCCAGACGGTGAATCGCCTCACGCAGCGGGCCACGGCTGATGCCGTAGGTGCGCGCCAGCTCAGGCTCAGAAATCTTGCTGCCGGGAGCAATTTCGCCCTTGACGATAGCCGCCTGAATACGCCGAAAAACCTGCTCGGAAAGGGTTTCAGAATCGTCTTGACTGGACTCTAGCGGCTCAATGACATCAAGCATATTGTCAACACTGCGCGAATTAAGTGCCTAAAAATTACTCCTAGAAGGTTAAAGTGTCAAACAACTCAACAACATTGTTGACAGTATCCATTACGACTTTAGCCCTCTACAGCCGCGACGTTACTTGCATAAACGCTTATAAGCGCCTGTCCTGACTGAAAAAGCCCATGATAGAATGCGCCCCGTTTAACGCTTGCAGAGGAATTTCCGCCTGCCTGCTAGACTCCAACCCCAGGCCCGCCAATAGCACCACGCGCGACCGACATTATTTGCTCGCCCCATCGTCAACGCCACGCCTTCAGGACTTATGACACTAAAGCCCTCCATCCTACTGCTATGCCTGCTACTTGCTCCCGGCCTGAGCCTGGCTGCGGAAAAGACAGTCTATGGGCTAAATGAATACGTCAGATTGTTCGACCTTGATCTGAAGCTGGCCGCCAAGCTCGACACTGGCGCCAAAACCGCTTCACTCAGCGCTCGCGACATCAAGCGTTTCAAACGCGATGGTGATACCTGGGTGCGCTTCTACCTGGCAATTGACGAAGCACACAGCAACCCAATCGAGCGCCCCTTGGCACGCATCAGCAAAATCAAACGGCGGGCGGGCGACTATGATCCAGAAGAAGAAAAAACCTATACCGCACGCCCCGTAATCGATATGGATGTATGCATGGGCAATGCTTTACGCACTATCGAAGTGAACTTGACCGACCGCAGTGCATTCCAATACCCGCTGTTGATAGGCTCCGAAGCGCTTAAACGTTTTTCAGCCCTAGTCGATCCGAGTCTTACATACGCAGCAGGCAGACCTGCCTGCGCCCCTGACGCAAACCTTGGCGAGTAACTTCCATGCGCTCTCTTACCCTCCATCTGAAAGTCCTGGTCATAGTCCTAGTGAGCCTGGGCGTTCTGATCACGGCTTATCAGATTTTCATTCTCGGTATTCCGATGACCGAAGACGAGACTGATGATTTGTGGAACATCGACGCCAAAGTCGAATTTCAGGCCAGCCCACGCGAACCGGTAAAACTGCAGATGTTCGTGCCGCCCCTGGCCCAGGATTACGTCAGCCTGAATGAGAGCTTTATCTCGAATAACTACGGCGTGAGCATCAATCGCGCCGATGGCAACCGCAAAGTCACCTGGTCCGCACGCCGCGCCAGTGGCAAGCAGACCCTCTATTACCGACTGGTGCTGACTAAGCGCTACAGCGGTGAACAGGCCAAGGCTAAAGGACCTATCTTCCGCGACAGCATCCCAGTAGAAGGCGCAGAGAAAATTGCCGCCGAAGCACTGCTCGCGCCGATTCGTCAGCACTCGGCAGACGTCGAAACCTTTATCAGCGAGACCATCAAACGCGTCAACAACGCAGGCGATGACAACGTCAAACTGCTGCTTGGCGGTGATGCTTCCACCTCGAATAAAGCCAAAGTCATCGAGCTACTTTTGTCGATCGCCCATGTGCCAATGGAGCGCGTACATACCATTCGCCTGGCTGCCGATATTCAGCAGAGCCCTGAACTGTGGCTGCGCAGCTTCAATGGTGAAAAGTGGCTGTATTTCAATCCGGAAAGCGGCGAGCAAGGTATGCCAGTTGATCGCCTGGTCTGGTGGGTCGGCGATGGCAGCCTGGTAACGCTGGAAGGCGGCAAACAGGCGCAAGTCAGCTTCAGCCTGGACAATAGCGAGATGAACGCCATCCGCCTGGCCAAGCTAACCGACGAAAACACCGACGCTGATTTCCTCGAATACAGCCTGTATGGCCTGCCGCTGCAGACTCAGCAGACCTTTATGATCATGGTGATGATCCCGATTGGCGTGCTGGTGATCCTCGTCCTGCGCAACCTTGGCGGCCTGCAGACACTCGGTACCTTCACCCCAGTGCTGATCGCCCTGGCCTTCCGCGAGATGCAACTGGGCTACGGCATCATGTTCTTCACTATCATCACCGCACTGGGTCTGTCGCTGCGCTCCTACCTGGAACACCTGAAACTGCAGATGCTGCCGCGCCTGTCCGTGGTACTGACCTTCGTCGTGGTCTTGATCGCTGCCATCAGCTTGTTCAGCCACAAGCTGGGCCTTGAGCGCGGCCTGTCGGTGGCACTGTTCCCCATGGTGATTCTGACCATGACCATCGAGCGTCTTTCGATCACCTGGGAAGAGCGCGGAGGTGGCCATGCCTTTAAAGTGGCTATCGGTACTCTGTTCGCAGCCACCCTGGCGCACCTGCTGATGAGCGTGCCGGAGCTGAGCTATTTCATCTTCACCTTCCCGGCCGTATTGATGATTCTGGTAGGTTTCATGTTGGCGATGGGTCGCTACCGCGGCTACCGCCTGACCGAACTGTTCCGCTTCAAAGCCTTCCTCAAGGACTAATGCCATGTTCGGTCTGATCAAGACGTGGAAAGCCCTTGAAGCCAAAGGCATCATGGGCATCAATCGGCGTAACGCGGACTATGTGCTGAAGTACAACAAACGGCACCTGTATCCGATCGTTGATGACAAGATCATCACCAAAGAGCGGGCTATCGAAGCCGGTATCGATGTACCCGAGATGTACGGGGTGATCGAGACTGAAAAAGGCATCGACAAGCTGCGCGAGATCATCGGTGATCGCCCGGACTTTGTGGTCAAGCCGGCCCAGGGCGCCGGCGGCGATGGCATCCTGGTGATCGCCGATCGCTTCGAGGAAAAGTACAAAACTGTCTCGGGCAAGATCATCAGCCATGAGGAGATCGAGCATCAAATCTCCAGCATCCTCACCGGCCTTTACTCCCTGGGCGGGCACCGCGATCGCGCGCTGATCGAATACCGCGTAACCCCGGATCAGATCTTCAAAAGCATCAGCTACGAAGGCGTCCCGGATATCCGCATCATCGTGCTGATGGGCTACCCGGTGATGGCCATGCTGCGCCTGCCAACCCGCCAATCCGGCGGCAAGGCTAACCTGCACCAGGGCGCCATCGGTGTCGGTGTGGACCTGGCCACTGGTGTGACCCTGCGCGGCACCTGGCTGAACAACAAGATCAGCAAGCACCCTGACACCACTAACGCGGTGGACGGCGTGCAACTGCCGAACTGGGACGGCTTTATGAAGCTCGCTGCGGGTTGCTATGAGCTGTGCGGCCTTGGCTACATCGGTGTGGACATGGTGCTGGACCAGGATAAAGGCCCGCTGATTCTCGAGCTCAACGCCCGTCCCGGCCTGAACATCCAGATCGCCAACGACTGTGGCCTCACCCACCGCGCCCACGCCGTCGAAGCCCGCATCGCCGAACTGCAGAAAAAAGGCATCGTCGAAACCGCCGAAGAGCGTGTGCGCTTCTCGCAGGAGCTGTTTGGTCACGTCTCGATTGCGCAGATCTGATTGAGCCGATAAATAAAAAAAAGCCCGGACGAGTCCGGGCTTTTTTATGGCTGTTTGATTTTCTAACGCACAATCGCCAGCTCAAACGCGCCTTCATCGCTGTGCGCATGGGTCTGCATGCCTGCCTCATCGACTGCCAACGCCTGCAAGGGGCGCTTGAACGGTTTATTATCCAGCGTTTGCAGGCTGCGATCTTCATCCGTGGTCAATAGCAGCACATAGTGCTCACCGGCGGCCGCTCGCACCGGCACAGTGCCTTCGATAAAGGCATAGCGGTACCAGGTTTCCGCGTGCAACTGGTACACCGCATCACTGACCAGGCGAGTTGGCTGCTTGGCCTGATCGAGGAACAACAAAGAGGGATAAGCCACCTGTTTGTTGGCAAAGCTGCGAATACGCAAACCGAAGTCGTACTGCGAGCGGGGCAACCTCAGGGCCGCGTAATAGCTCTTGCCCATGGGGAAATCCAGGCTGGGGGAAAAACGGTTCAGCTCTTCATAACGCGGCTCATCGGCACTGAGGGGAGTGAAATCCTCCTCACTCAATTGCCCGCAGCAACGCTCGACTAACGCCTGATAGCGCCCCTCAACCTTCTCTTCAGTTCCGGCCAGCAAAGCCTGCATAGCGGCAGTGGGCTGCCCATCCAGCCCCGGCAAGGCTTGTGGTTTGGCGTCAAAGCTCACTTCCCTACCCTGGGTCAGCGGCGCATTGTGCAAGGTGGGTGTCGGCGCTTTGGCGCCCTTGGGCGGCACCTTGGAGTTACGCATGCGTCCCTGCTCATCCACCCAGGTAAAGTAGCGGCCATCTTGCTCATCACGGGCAAAATCGCGCCCTTCCAGTACGTCAGAACTGATATAGGAACTGGAGCGCTCGCCAGTGCCCAGAAGAACCTCATTACCACCCGCCTGCACCTGCTGGCCGGCGTAGAAGCTGTTCTGCAGATTGCCGCTGGCATCCACCCAGGTGAAATAGCGCCGCTTGCTTTCACCACTGCTCTTACTACCAGGCCAGACCGCTGCCTCACCCTCATTCAACCGTGCCTGATCGCTGCGCTGTATATTGCCGGCAGCAGTGCGTTGATGGGCCATATAACGATTGTCGACAAAGCTGTTGTGCACCCGCCCCTGGTCATCGACCCAGGTCAGGTAGCGGCCGCTGGCACTGGCCTGCGTAGCCGCCAAAAACCCCATCAGCATCAGCACAATGCGCATGACTGAACCCTAGAAAGTAGTGCGGTAGGTCAACGCCAACACATAGGCTTTGACGCTGGTTTTCACATCCAAATCGGCATAGGGGTTGTACACCATGCTGTCGATGGATGAGCAGTTGATATTGCAGCTAGAGCGCGCCGGAATGTCCTGCTTGCTGACCAGGTAGTTGAAGCCCAGGTCAATTACTGTGTCCTTATCCCACTGGTAACCCAGGCCTAGGCCATAGAGCTTGGCGTCACCCAAAGGCGCCAGAACATCCGCCTTGTCGCCAGGGATGGCTGAAGGCCTTGGCTCATAACCCATACGCAGGCTCAGGCGATCATTGACTTGATACTCGACACCGATGGCCCAGCTCCAGACGGACTCATAGCCGCGGTCAAGAATGATGCTGGTGGACGTGGCATTCTCCGGGGAGAACAGGCTAGCGATGGTCAAGATGTCCAGCTGGCGATCGAACTCCAGCTCGAATTTGTCCCAGGCGGCGTAGTCGGTCCACTTCACATCCAGGTTGATCTGCCAACGCTCATGCGGCTTGAACTTGATACCGCTGGCAAAGTGCGCCGGGTAGGTCATGTTCAACGAAACATTGCCCTGTTCCTTATCAAACAAGCCATCGGGAGTCAGAGTATTGAACACCGCACCGATAAACGAGCCATCCAGGCCCTGCCAGAAACCCTGCCAATTCTCCGAATAGTCCACCACATAGCGCCCTTTCAAACGCATCTTGGCCTCGCTCTGATACACCGCACCGAGGGCAAACCAGTCGTTTGGCTCCCAGAGAAAACCGACGTTCCAAGTGGGTGAAAGGGTCTGCTGCATATCGATGTCGATATTGGCGATGTCGGTAAAGGGCCCCAGTTCCCCGCCACAGATATTCAGGAAAACTTCGAACGGGTTGCCGTCAACGATGCATAGCGCCTCCTGCGCCACCCCGACAAAACCGGTGAGAATGCCCGGCGCACGAAAGTCCTGATTAAGCGCCATGGCCTGATGCGAAAAACCGATAGACAGCCCCACCGACAACTCATCGTTGACTTGATACGCCAGCGAAGGTGAGAAATAAGTCAGCCGCTGAATCACCAACTCCTTACCCTGATAGCGTCCTGGATCGTCATCATCACGGGCAAAGCCAAGCGCTTGGGGCGTGTACATATTGGTGGCGAAGGTCAGTTTTGAACCCGGTGGAGTGATGGACAGCCCGGCCAGTGGCGCAAACAGCATCGGCAACTCGGTTGCGCCCCCAACACCCGGCAGATACATCATCGCCGCACCTGCTCGACTGGACGAATTAGCCACCGAATCGTTATCCAGGCCCAGAAAATTGCCGCCATAACCATCAGGCGCATCAAAGTCAGCACGAATGTCCATCATCCCGGTAATGAATTTGACCGTTGTTTGCCGGCCCTTGAGTTTGCTCAGGGCTGCCGGGTTGTAATGCACCGCATCGATACCGGTGAAATCGGCGGTTACCGCGTTGCCTAATGCCATGGCCTTGGGGCTGCCAATTGTCAGGTTTTGCGCCAGCTGGGCCTGGGCGAGCCCGCAGCAGAGCGAGGCTGCCCAAAAAATCGCCTGCGTGAGCAGCGAAATTCGCGTGTTCATAGGAAGGTTCGCTCGCGTCTATTGGGCCTTCAGGCCTTTGATATCCAAAGGCATGGAGATGCCCAACAGCACATCTGGCGAATCTTCGGTCATACCGAAACCGGCGTTGACGTTGACGATGCGCTCCGGCGATGTACGCAAGCCCAGCGAGAAATTCATCACCGCACTGGTCTGTCCACGACCCTCAGCCTCGCCATCGGCAAAGGTGAAGGTAGGCTTCAACGAATGCGACATCTGATAAGAAGTCGCCAGCGATACGTCATAGGACAGTGCATAGGCAAAACCCATGCTCAGGGAGAATGACGAACCAGGGTCGACTTCTTCGAGCAAGCGGCCGCCACGCACCTGGCCAATGCCGGTGATGGGCATGTTGTAGGTGTAACCAACGGAGCCAAATAACACGACGGGGTCAATCACGTAGGACATATTCGCGCCAACACCCAAGCTGTAGGTGCCACTGCCCGTAGACAGATCGCTCCCGCTATTGATGTCGTAGGGGCTGTTACCCGTTGGCAAACCAAGGGTCGCATACAGGGTGGTCACCGGCTTGCCACGCAACGAGGTCCAGGGCTGCCAGCGCAGGCTGGCAGAGACATCGCCCAGGCTGTAGGCATCCAGATCACGTTCGGTGTCGTACTTGGCGACCATGGGCAGACGCACGCTGAAGGTCAGGTTGTCCCACACGCCGTAGTCGAAGGTGAACGAGTTGGTAAAGGTGTGCTGAGCCTCACTCTGGCCAATCACACTGAATACGTTATTGCCGGTGCGCACGGTCTCGATCACCGTATCGCGCAGCAGCGAGTAATCGAAACCATAGGTCAGGGTTCGCTCGCCCTTTTTCAGCAAGGTGTAGCTTTTTTCCGCAGCCTGAAACACTTCCTCCAGCGCCTTGGCGCTATCGGCATCGTCTTCCTGCTTGCTCAATGCTTCACGTGCCTGGTCGACCGAAGCCGGATCGTCGGCAAACACCGCTGAACTGGCAGCTCCTGCCAGCATGGCCAGCCATACATAATGCAAAACTCTCATGGCGCAGCCCCCAAATATTTATTGTTATGCCGGGCGTTTTACTTGCGTCGGATATAGCGAATATCGCCGTCTGAACCCAGCTCTGTGGCTTGGTTCTCGGTGAATTTGGTCATCTGTGGAAACTCGCGAAATGCCAGCAAGCTGATGGTTCGGTCATCAATGATGCGCAAATCCTGCTCGCTCAAGGCCAGGGCATTCGGCGGCTCATTGCCGTTGGGGAAAATCACGAACAGCACGTTCTGATCCCAGATTTCCTCGAAACGCGTACGGGTAAAACTGATATTGCCGAGTGCCGGATCCGCCACAAATACGTGATCGTTGTGCACATCGCGCACCACCACAAAGTGTTTAAAACCGGCATATTCGATTGGCACGATGGCCGGGTGCTCGAGCGCGTCGAGATCAGCAAAGGCCGCGCGAAATCCACCGCTTTTGTAACCCAGCGCCGTAACAAACCGCTTCATATCGAGCAGGGAAAAACCGCGTCGCTCAACGATCTTGTCGGCCTCGCCAAACTGCAACAGGCCCTCCATCACCTGGCGCTCCTGCAGGTTACGACCGAGGAAATAATCCAGCAGAGAGGTCAAGGCAGCCGAACCGCAGCTGTAGTCATAGGCCTGACGAATCACATTGCGAAACTGCAACTGGCTCATTGGCTCTAGCGTCACCGTCTCGCGCAAGGGCCCATTCGGCAACAGATGCTGATTGATATGCACGGTGCCCGGTGCCGGCGGTTTGGTATCCACCGCCTCGGTAAAGCCCCACACGCCGATCAGGCTGCCCAGCAGAATCTCGATCATCAGCCAACCGCACTCCTATCCGGCAAGGGAAGAGCCCTACCCGCCTAAGCCGGTAAGGCTCTTCATCACACGGAACTACTAAGCGAACTTAGTGGCCCCAGACTTTTACCGTGGTGCCGGCCATGTTCATGTCGTTAACAGCCAGGGAGCCGATGCTCGCGGCGCTACTGTCACCGATTTTGATGGCACCAACGCTCAGCTGACCGGTGATGGTCGGCAGGCTGATTTGCAGTTGCTGGGTACCGCTGCCGTTGGTGACCACGTCAACCATGACCGGAGCGTTGTCGTCAATGTTGAAGCCAGTGAAGGAGACGGTTTCCATGCGCAGCGAACCGCCGTTAGTGTCGCCATCGGTGTAGACCAGGCTACCGATGGTGCCGTTGAAGCTACCGGAAATGCTGATGCCATCCTGACCGGTTACGGTTGCCAGAGCAGTGTCATCCATGGCCTTGAGCTCAGCCTGAGCCATGAAAGGAACAGCCAGAACAGCGGTGGCGAGGGCCAATTGCTTGAGGGTTTTCATTGTTATTGTCTCCACAGTTCACTTATGGGTTGTCCCCGGCAGGCTGCTCTGGACTCCTGTCCGTCTCAGCTACAGCGGCGTGCGCCGCTCACCAGGTCTGACACTGCTTCCCTATTCGCGCCAGGCTTGGAATCGTGAAGCACCATGCTTCTCGTCCTGACGCTAAAACTACTGGTGCAAGCCCTGGCTGCCAGCCCATCCAAGGGATGGAGCGCCCATCTGGCGCAAATCAGGCAGCAAAACCTCAGGCCTCGCTCAGCAAACCCAGACTCTTGCCCTTCAAAACCGCTTGGGTACGACTGCGTACGCCCAGCTTGGCGAACAGGTTGTGCAGATGCCATTTGATCGTGGCCTCTGACAAATGCACCGCCTGGGCGATATCGCGGTTCGACAAACCGGCCGCAACAAAGCGCAGAATTTCTCGCTCACGATGACTAACATCTTGATTTTCATCGAAAGTTTCTAGATCAATCGATAACCGACGGCATTGTTCACGCAGTTGCTCGGCCAGCCCATGCCAGGCGCTGGCGCGCTTGGGTTCGGCACTGTGCCAGGCGTCCCAGAGCGGGAGTAGCCAGAGTGCGTCATCGAGAAACATGCGCCGATAGCCGCTAGCCCAGGCGTCTTCAAGCGTAGTTTTGAGCAATGCAAACGCCTTGTCGCTGTTACCTTTGCGCCAGTACGCCACAGAAAGTAACAAGGAAAGACGCAGGCGCCGATCGCGCTGATGCTCGGCCGTCTGTTTGGCCAGGCACGCCTCAAGTACCGCTTGCGCCTTGTCAGCACGGCGTTCAGATAAAGCCAGACGTGCTTCAGACAAGACCTGCACGGTTTCCGCATCGGCATAGCGGCCCGGCGGCAATACCGCCAGATGGCGCTGCAACTGTAGACAGGTGCGCTCGGCTTCGTTGGGCTTCCTTAGCCAGAGCAGGAATTGCACCTTACAGCTCATGCCCAGTGCGTAGACCCGCTCATAGCCTGGGCCATGCAAACCCGCAAGCCATTCATCCAGCTCCGCCAGAGCCGACTCGCCCTCGCCAGCAAAGAAACGCGCCTTGGCCATGACCAGCTTGCCGCGACTGATCAACTCAATCGGCGTGGCCACATCGCGCCAGGTGGTCGCCAGCGGCAACTCGGCAAGAATCGCCGCATGGCGATCCTGCTCATATAGCAGGTCGGCATAGGCCAGGGCCAGCGGACCGCCGACCCGGCTACGGCGGCCGAACACCTGCTCGACCCGAGCCCGCGCAGTTTCCGCCAAAGCGCGGCCACGCTCAGGTTGACCCATCTCCTTGCAGATCAAGGCTTCGATCAGGCTGACCACCGCGTGCAGGTACTCACTGTCGGCCTGCTCCAGATTGTCGCGCGCCACCGCAATCGACTTGGCCGCATCGCCGAACTCGCCCAGTAGCGCATAGGCCGCGGCCTGAATACAGGACATGCTGGCGCGGAAAATCGGCTGGTTATCCGGCACCAGCGCCAGCCAGTGCCGCGCCACCTTCAAGGCGGCCTCCAGCTTGTCCTGATACAGCAGCACCAGCGCCTTGAGCACTTGCGCCACAGCCAACAGCACCGCCAGACCAAAGTGCATCGGCTTGCCACGCCCCTGCATCAGGCGCGTGCTGACCTCCTCGATCAGCGCCTCGGCCTCGGCGTATTTCTGCTCGAAGGCCAGCTGCCAGGCGTAGAAAATCTGGAACACCGGGTGCTCGCGAATCACCTCTGACGGCACATCCTTGAGGATCGCCAGAATGCCGTACACCTGATTGCCGGCAATCAGCGTTGCGCCCTGGCGTTCCAGCAGCTCGGCGGCAAAGGCGTAGTCACGCGCGCGCAAGGCGTACTTGACTGATTTATCGGTCAGCTCATGGCTTTCGCACCAACGAGCAGCAGCGTGCAACAGATGGGTCGGGTCACCGGCACGACTCAGGCGGCCCTGCAGGAACTCGGCAAACAGATGGTGATAGCGAAACCATTCACCCTGCTCGTCCAGCGCGATGATAAACAGCTGAGCGGTCTGCAGACGCTTGAGCATCTGCTCGCCATCTGTGCGACCGGTCAGGGCGTTGCACAACTCGGCATTGAACTCATCGAGCACCGAGGTCTGGTCAAGAAACAGCTGCTGATCCTGCGGCAGATGATCCAGCACGTCCTCTGCCAGGTAATCGGCAATATTGCGCTCGGTCCCGGACAGCCCAGCGAGAAAGGCGGTGCGCTCGGGGTGCCGCGCCAACGCCAGCGCCACCAGGTGTAGGGCAGTAATCCAACCCTCGGTACGCCGGTGCAGCAAATCCAGCTCGGCACCGCTCAGCTGTAACTGCTTGAGTTCGTGGAAATAGGCTTCGGTCTCACTCCGAGTGAGGCGCAGCTCATCGGCCTTGACCCACAACGCCCAGGGCGTAACGACCGGCTGTTCATCGAGAAAGCGCGGGTTATAGCGGGTGCTACCAATCATCCGCACATTGGCTGGCACTTGTTTGACGAAGTAACTGACCAGCGGCCCCAGCTCCGCATGCCGCACCCGGTGAAAGTCATCGAAGATTAGGTATAGGTCGCCCTGAACCCTCTTCAGGTCGCCAATAAACGAATCCAGCAGCAGCTCATTTGGCACGCTCAGGTCATCACGCAACAGGCGTGCGGTGCTCGCGCCAAAGCCCGGCAGCTGCGCCTCAATGGCCGCGATCAGGTAGTGCAGCAGACGTTGCGGTTCGCTGTCGGCTTCATCGCAGGATAACCAGGCCACCCGCGCACCGGTCTCCAGCAAACGCAGACGAAACTGACTAAGCACCGTGCTCTTGCCAAAACCGGCCGGCGCGCTGAGCAAAATCAGGCGCTGCTCACGGGCATTGAATAAGCGGTCGAGCAAGGCAGAACGAGCCAGCAAAGGACGACCGGCAGATTCAGCAGGAAACAGCTTGGTGCGCAGTAACGGCAATTTGCCCTTGCGGGGCATCGATTGGCTATTCATGGTCTAGAAGACTCAGTTCACGGGCGCGACGGATAGCTTGCGTGCGGTTACGCACCTTGAGCTTTTCGTAAATGTTGTGCAGGTGCCATTTGACCGTACCAAGGGCCAGTGACAGTTGTTGGCCGATCTCATCATTCGACATGCCCTGAGCCGCCAGGCAGACCACCTCGCGCTCACGCTCGGTCAACCCTTCCTCAAGTACCTCCAGCGACTGCCGCGCGCTATTGCCCGGCCAGATGGCCAGCAGACCGCGAATAAACCCCTGCAGCGCGGGCTGGCGTTCGGCGGCTTCCAGTTGCTGCAACAACAGCCGAATAGCCTCGCCCTCCTCGACGAACAGGCTGCGCACACCCTCGCGCTCGGCGCCGATCAAACATTGCACCAACAGGCTTTGCGCACGCTCCTGATAGCCCAGGCGCTGATAACTCAGCGCGGCCAGCAGGTCGAGGCGCAGGCGCTGCAGGCCATGCCAGTTATCCAGCAACATACCGCGCAATTGGGTGATTTCATGCAACGCTTCGCTGTAATGGCCGCGTGCCTGCTGCAAGCGAATACGGGTCAGACCACGCACCCATAGCACCGGGTTGAAGCGCATATGCTGGTAGTGCTCGGCCAGCTTGTTCCAATCCACCGTTTTGAGCCTTTGCTCGGCGCGCTTGAGCCGGTCCGCCGCTGGCTCCTGGAGAATCTGTACCACCTCATCGGCCACCGCCTGGGCGTAAAAACGCCAGGACTGGTTGCGTGCAGCGAGGTTCTGCATCAGCACCAGACTGGCGTAAGCATCCTTGGAGTTATCCTGCATGCGCTGCACATGGGCCATGCACAACATGCCCTGGGCATACAGATCGATCGGATTGATCACGTCAACCGTGGCCAGCGCCCAACGCAGGCGTTCCTCGATACCGTCCAGGCGGCCCTGGTTATAGGCGATCAGGGCTTCGGTGATGGTCGGCAGCGCCAGGGCCCGCGATCTATCGGCAAACCAGGGAATAACCCGCGCACGCAGCTGCGCGAACAGCAGCTCGGCCTGACGGATCTGCCCTTGTTCCAAGCACAGCAACACCTCGACATTGGCCAGCTGCATATCCAGGTAGCGCCCTTCGAGAAAGTGATTGCGCTGCTGCGCCAGGGCCAATAGACGTTTGGCCTGATCGGGCTGGCCGATCATCACATTGGCCAGTGCACCGATAATCAGCATCGCCACTTCAAGAAAGGCGGTGTGCTGACCCAACTGCACTTCAACCCGCCGTGCCAGGGTAATGCAGGTCTGCAAATCATCCTTCTGCAAGGCGATAACTGATTTGATCGCCAAGGTCGCCAGCAGCTTGTCGCTCAACGGCGCACCGGGCTTCGCTTCAGTCCAACGCTCAAGCAGCTCATCAAGCATGCGGTTGGCTTCCACCAGGCCCAGCTCGGCGGCGCGAGTCCAGACATCGGCGAGCACCAACACCGGAAAGCGCTCGGCAATCTCGTCCGGCACGTGCTGACGCCATTTGTAGATCAGGTTGAGCTGGCCACGATTGATCAGTTCCAGGCCGCAACCGTCGACCAACGCCGCGAGCATTTCCGGGTCTTCGGCCAGACAGGCATGCTCGATGGCCAGGTTCTGCATATGGTGGTTGGTGAACCACAGGCTGGCATTGAAATGCAGCTGTTTGAAACGCTCGGGGTCGCGCTCTTTCAGGCGGCCGCGCAAGAATTCGGCGAACAGGTTGTGAAAGCGATACCACTGCCGTTCACGGTCCAGCGGCAAGAGGAACAGCTGCATGGCTTCCAGCTCTTCCAGCAGCTGCTGGCCGTCATGCCGCCCTGTCAGGGCATTGGCCAGGTCACCACTGAGCTGCTGAGCCACACCCAGAGCCAGTAATAGCTCCTGCTTATCGGCCGGCAGCTGCTCGAACACACTGCGCAGCAGGTAGGCACCCACCGCCGCCTGGTCGGTGCCCATATCGGCAATCTGTGCGGCAGCCTGGGGCTGATGGCGTAACCACAGGCTGGCCAGATGCACACCGACCATCCAGCCTTCGGTCTGGCTGTACAACGCAGAAAATGCCACGGCGTCTAGTTGCAGACCGCAACGTTGCAGGTAATCGCGGGTTTCCGCCTTGCTCAGGCGCAATTCCTGCTCACCGATCTCCACCAGCAGATCTTTGGCGCGCAGGGTGGCCAGGTTCAGCGCCGGCTGTGAGCGACTGCCGATAGCCAGGGTAAAACCGTCGGGGGCAAATCTAATCAGGCGATTGAGCGCGCTAAGCAGCTCGGCGTCTTGGATCAAGTGCAGGTCATCGAGCACCAGAAGCAGCGTGGTTTCCAGCTGCGCCAGTTCCACTAACAGGCTTTCCATGACTGCAGAAACCGGCACACGCATGGTGTTCTGCAGATAAGCCAGAGCTTCTGCGCCAAAACCCGGCAACTGACGGGAAAGCGCCTCGGTCAGTTGCAGCAGAAAACGCGAAGGCTCGTCATCGCCAGGGCCGAGCGATAGCCAGGCCACCGCTTGGCCACTCTGTTCACGGGAGTGGGCCAACGCGGCTAACGCACTGGTTTTGCCAAAGCCAGCCGGGGCAGCCAATAGAAGCACGCGCGCATGGGTGTTGGCGCACAAGGCAGCGTCAAGCTGCGGCCTGACCAGATATTCCGTAGAAGCCTGAGGCGGCATCAGTTTTGCGCGCAAAAGGCTACCAGCGGCAGGATCCATTACTTCATCCATGGCTTTGATCCCATAGTAATTATTGTTTTATGAGACAGATCGAACATCCGGGGACCTTTCCATACTAATGAGCGGCAGCATCCCGAGTAAACCCATGCGCAAGCTCTAGGATGAATGTTGGCGACGTTCTACAATCGGCATCCGCGCACCCTCGAAAGTGTCATATGCCTACTTGCCTTGTACAGGCTCTGCCCTACCTTGCAGACCCTTCGCGTTACTTCAGCTGCGTCATGCATGCACCCGGCGCCGTTCTACTGGATGCCGGGCGGCCAACTGCGCAGCGTGGACGCTATGACCTTATCAGCGCCTGGCCATTGGCAGAGTTGGCGCCGACGCCTGACGAAACGGCCAAAGCTTTCCTGCAACGCCTGCGCCAGAGCCTTGCAAGCCTAGGCGAGTGCCAGCCACCGGCGGATAATCCGCTCCCATTCGTCGGCGGGCTGATTGGCTACCTGAGTTACGACTTCGGCCGCAGACTGGAACAGCTGCCGGCTCAGGCCATCGACGATCTCGATCTGGCCGACGCCCGCTTTGGCATTTACCCCTGGGCGCTGATCAGCGATCACCAGCAGCAACGCAGCCAACTGATATTTCACCCAAGCCTGGATGCCGCCGAACGGCAACGTCTGACTGACCTGTTCACTTTGCCGGCTGCCCCCGCGCCGCAACCCTTCAGGCTGCTGACGCATTTTCAAGCCGACATTAGCGAAGCCGAGTACCAGCAGTGCTTTGCGCGCATTCAGGCATATATCCAGGCCGGTGATTGTTATCAGGTGAATTTTGCTCAGCGCTTTCGCGCGGGCTATCAGGGCTCGCCATGGACTGCTTACCAAGCCTTGCGCGCCGCCTGCCCAACGCCATTTTCGGGTTATCAAACGTTGCCAGGAGGCGGTGCGATCATCAGCCTGTCGCCTGAGCGTTTCTTACGTATCAGCGCAGGCCAAGTGGAAACACGACCAATCAAAGGCACTCGCCCACGACACGCCGACCCTGAGCAAGACCAAGCGCAAGCCGATGCCCTGCTAGACAGCCATAAAGACCGCGCGGAAAACCTGATGATCGTCGACCTGCTGCGCAATGATCTGGGCCGTAGCTGCCAAGTCGGCTCGGTGCGAGTGCCGGAACTTTTCGCCCTGGAAAGCTACCCCAACGTGCACCATCTGGTCAGCGTCGTAACCGGCGAACTGGCAGCTGACAAGGATGCGTTGGACCTGATCGCCGGCAGCTTCCCCGGCGGATCAATTACCGGCGCGCCGAAAATCCGCGCCATGCAAATCATCGACGAACTCGAACCAACCCGCCGCGCGCTGTATTGCGGCTCGCTGCTATATCTGGATGTGCGCGGGGAAATGGACAGCTCAATCGCCATCCGCAGTCTGCTGGCCAAGGACGGGCAGATAAGCTGCTGGGGGGGCGGAGGTATCGTTGCAGACTCCAACGGCCAGGCTGAATACCAAGAGTCGATTACCAAGGTCAAAGTGCTGCTGGATACCTTGGAGCAGTTCTGCGACTGACCTGGGCGACGGCCCGAAGGGTGGCCGCCATGGATGGCAGGCCACAAAAAAGCCCGCTCAACTGAGCGGGCTTTTCAATACCGGCCTGATTACAGGCTCAGCTCGCGGTTGGACGCCTTGAGGAACTCACGCTTGAGATCTTCATAAGTGTGCACCGCAGGAAACTGCGGGAACTCGCGAATCACGTTGTCCGGCGCATGGAACAGGATGCCGGCGTGGGCTTCGCTGAGCATGGTGGTGTCGTTATACGAGTCACCCGCCGCAATCACGCGATAGTAAAGGCTTTTGAACGCAATGACCGACTGGCGTTTGGGGTCCTTCTGGCGCAGTTGGTAATCCACCACCCGATCCGTTTCATCGGTGATCAGCTTGTGGCATAGCAGAGTCGGGAAACCTAGCTGTCGCATCAGCGGCTGGGAGAACTCGTAGAAAGTGTCGGAAAGAATCACCACCTGGAAACGCTCGCGCAGCCAATCGACAAATTCCACCGCGCCTTCCAGAGGTTTGAGGGTGGCGATCACGTCCTGGATATCGGACAACTTCAAGCCATGCTCGTCCAGAATGCGTAGGCGCTGCTTCATCAGCACGTCGTAGTCCGGAATATCCCGGGTGGTCGCTTTCAGTGATTCGATGCCAGTTTTTTCCGCGAAGGCGATCCAGATTTCCGGGACCAATACGCCTTCCAGGTCGAGACACGCGATTTCCACAGGACACTCCTAGCTTGGATTTATTTTTTGAGAGGCGGCACTCTAGCGACTCCCCTCCAGCTCTGCAATGCAGGGGCTTATGCCCAAATACAGGTCTAACGCCGCACTTGGTTATTTAGTCGCATAACCGGCTTTTGCTACCATCGCCACACAAGACGCCTGACGTCACCATAACTAGGAATTCAGCCCGATGAGCCACCCCTTCGATGTAGCCGAGCTGGCGGCAACTTACGCCAACAAATCGCCACAGGACATTCTCAAACTTGCCTTCGAACATTTTGGCGACGATTTGTGGATTTCCTTCAGCGGTGCCGAAGACGTGGTACTGGTGGATATGGCCTGGAAGCTCAACAAAAACGTCAAGGTCTTCAGCCTCGACACCGGCCGCCTGCATCCCGAGACCTACCGCTTTATCGACCAGGTACGCGAGCATTACGGCATTAGCATCGAAGTACTCAGCCCCGACGCCGCAGCACTGCAAGCGATGGTCAAGGAGAAAGGCCTGTTCAGCTTCTACAAGGATGGCCATGGCGAGTGCTGCGGCATCCGCAAGACAGCCCCGCTACGCCACAAGCTTGCCACCGTAAAGGCCTGGGCCACCGGCCAGCGCCGTGACCAGAGCCCGGGCACACGCAGCCAGGTTGCCGTGGTAGAAATCGACGGTGCCTTTTCTACTGCCGACAACACCCTGTACAAGTTCAACCCGCTGGCGCAGATGAGCAGCGAAGACGTCTGGGCCTATATCCGCATGCTGGAACTGCCCTACAACGGCCTGCATGAACGCGGCTTTATCAGCATCGGTTGCGAGCCCTGCACGCGCCCAGTACTGCCGAATCAGCACGAGCGCGAAGGCCGCTGGTGGTGGGAGGAAGCCACGCAGAAAGAGTGCGGCCTGCATGCCGGCAATCTAATCACCAAAATCTGATACCGATGATGTAAGAACAGATATAAAAAAGGCCAGTCATTGACTGGCCTTTTTCTTTTGCGCATCACTCAGCTCTTATCCGCAGGGCGCTGACGGCGCACCATATAACGCTCGACGTAGGAGCACGAAGGAATCACCGTATAGCCCAGCCGCTCGGCATACTGCAGGGCATGCTCGGTCAACTCCGCTGCAATCCCACGCCCACGTAACGAATTGGGCACAAAGGTGCGATAGATATCCAGGGTTTGCTTCCCGAGATCCATATATGCCAGGTACGCCCGATCACCATCCACAGTGGTCTCGAATTGATGGCCTGCCAGGTCATGGTGAATGGACAACGCCTCGCTCATCGCAACTCCTCTATCAACTCATGCAACCCGCCCTTGGCTTTCAGCAACGGGTTACAGCGTCTTGTACCTGCTTAGTTGTAGCCAATTGTCATGAGCTTATCAGGCCAAAACCTGCGAGGCCACGCGAATCAATGGCTTAGGTCACAGGCAGAGGCATTTCAACGCGTGCGTAACCCAAGCCTTGCACGTCTGAGCAATGCATATAGATCCAGCGTTCTTTAATAAATCACACGTGAGAATTTCGACTACTTATCAAAGTGACAGAACACACTGCGCAAAGAGCTGCCAGCCACCCCAGAACTGACTGTTTTTTAACCAAAAAATGAACCACATTCAGGCAACAGTAGAGCAAATAGAAAAAAAACTGCACGGCTTGCCTTGCCTCCGTTTACTTACTACAAGTTACAGGTAGTATGTACGCCGGCTAATTTCCTACTATCAGGAAATTGCTTTTATGGAAAAACTCCACCTCAAGGGGAACACGATGAACAACGTTCTGAAATTCTCTGCTCTGGCATTGGCCGCAGTTCTGGCTACCGGTTGCAGCAGCATGTCCAAAGAAACTGAAGCTCGCCTGACTGCAACTGAAGATGCAGCTGCTCGCGCTCAAGCCCGTGCTGACGAAGCCTACCGCAAGGCTGATGACGCTATGGCCGCTGCTCAGAAGGCTCAGCAAACTGCTGACGAAGCCAATGAGCGCGCTCTGCGTATGCTGGAAAAAGCCAGCCGCAAGTAATAGCTCACAAGGCTATGAAAAGCCGGCCCAGTTTCTGGGTCGGCTTTTTTATTGGCCAAAAAAAGAATTACCAGCCAATGAATTGATAATAAAAAACCCGTCAGCGATTACGCATAACGGGTTTTTGAAACAAACGAAAGTCAGATAGCAGGCTCAGTCGCCACCATAACCTGATCAGGTTGAACAATTTCAACCGGCAAACCATCTTCAGCAGCTACCACTTCACGCAGCATGTCCCAATCCAGACGCAGATCAGCGAATTGATCATTTTTCAGCAGCGCATTGATCACTGCGGTGTGCTTATCGACGACCGAAGCATCACCGGAATCATCCAGCGGTGCATGTGCCTCCAAATAGACCTTACCGCCACTGCGGCCAAACTTGTAAGGCTCGTTGATAATGCGCACCGAGGTGCCCACAGAAACCATCGAAGCCAACTTCAGTACGTTGTGGTTGAGCATACGGAAGCAGCCATGGCTAACCCGCATACCGATACCGAATTTCTTGTTTGAACCATGAATCAGGTAACCCGGCACTGACAGGCCAAGCTTGTAGGGCCCCAGTGGATTATCCGGGCCTGGCGGTACATAAGCTGGCAACGGATCACCTGCAGCCGCATGCTCTGCAAGAATCGATTTCGGCGGCGTCCAGCCCGGGTTCGGTGTCTTGGCAGTAATGCGCGCATCGGCAACCGGCGAGCTCCAGCCCTCACGTCCAATACCCAACGGATAGGTGTAAACCACATCACGCCCTTTTGGGTAATAGTACAGACGGTACTCGGCGAGATTGATCACCACCCCCTCACGCGGGCCAGGCGGCAGGATATAGCGAGTCGGCAAAATGATCTCGGTACCTTCACCCGGCAACCACGCATCAACACCTGGATTGGCCACGACCATTTCCAGATACCCCAGATCATTGACCACCCCAAGATCGGCGAAGGTATCTTCATACTTGGCCTGGATCACCTGCACTTCGCCAACGATATCCTCGCCCGGCGGCGGCAAAGGAAATTCAAGCGCATTGGCAGACGCTACCGCGAAGAGAGCGGCAAGCGGCAGGCAGCGGGTGACGGCAAGGGCACGCGACAACATCCGGATATTCCTGACGAAAATGGTTGGTAAATGTAAGCGGCGATTGTACACCGATTGATCAGCGGCTTGGATAGCTCAACGCCCCGGTAATGCTGGACGATCACCGCGCTTCTGCGCCTCAAGGGTTGCCCGACACGCCGGACATAAACGCTTATCACGCAGCATCGTCTTATCCAGATCGCGCCACACCGGTTGAGCGGGCAATAACCCCCCGCATAACGTTCGATCGGCAAACTGTCCCAACTCGAGCTGACGCACCAATAGATGCACGCGCACTTCTCGGCAGGCGAACAGGTCAAGCTGCTCGTCTGGCTCGATCAGTTGGTAAGCATGCAAGGACCAGGCAGGGCGCGGCATTGAGGGCTCCAGTGCGGGGCCGCCACATTAGCCGAAAGGCAGGTTACAGAAAAGCCTGTCAGAGCAAAGGTTTTAGGGTCGGCCAGACGTTATCCAGCAGCTTGGGTTGCGCTACGGCAGCAGGGTGAAGACCGTCGCTCTGCATCATCGCAGGCACGCCACCTACGCCTTCCAGCACGAAAGGCACCAGGGCAGTGTCGTACTCCTGCGCCACCTTGGGGAACACCTCAGCGAACGCCGTGGTGTAACGCACACCGTAATTCGGTGGTAGCTGCATACCCAGGATCAGCACCTTGGCACCTTTTTGCTGCGATGCCTGCACCATGGTCGCAAGGTTTTGTTGCAATCCCTCTTGAAGGAAAGGAACCCCATAAATTCAAGGGTTCCAGACGATGACCACTCAGCAGCATGCCAAAAGCGTTAGAAATCTGTTAGAAAACGCCCCGCCCAAACTGGCCACCCAACTGGCGAAGCCTTGGCACTACAGACGCAACGGACGCTATTACCTCCGCTTCCGCCCCAAAGGCCGACCGTTCGTCACCTTCACCCTCTCTCTTCGCACTACTGACCGGACCACTGCAATGGAACTCTCGAAGGACATCCTCCGGGCTCTCGCCGTCTTTCACCTCGATCAGCCTCAAGCAACCTGGGACGAGCTGAAGGCGCAGCTTATCGTGATCGCTGAGGAATGCCTGTCGATGGCACACGGTGATGAGTCGTTGATTGCCTACAGCATGATCTACGACGAAGTTAGGTCTGCCCTGGCTCAAGGAAGCGCTAAGGCATCCCTGAATGTGGACCAGCAGCGCGCATTAGGTGTCGGCCAGCAGATACTCAGGGCCGCCCAAGCCCGCCTGCATGGTCAGCCAGACGCACTTGTAGAGATCATTGACCAACTCAATGAAAGAGGCGCCAGTGATAGCCAAGTCCTTGCTTCCCCGTCCCTATCTGTAGGACCCACTAAGGAACCGCTTAGTTGGGACTCGCTGTCTGACCTCTACATGGCCGAGCGTGGCATTAACCTTAAGCCCAACACCCGGAAATCCATGCTGACCAATTACAAGGTCATCAGTGAAGCCTTCATGGCCATCGGCGTGTCTGACCTGAGGAAACACACGCGGGAGGACCTAACAGCTCTTCGGGCAAAGCTCCTTGAGGGTCGTGCAGAGTCCACCGTAAACAACTTGATTCAGAAGCTGACCACAGTGCTGACCTGGGCAGTCGATAACGACAAGCTGGCTAAGGCTTATGCATCGAAGCTGAAGATCACCAAGGACGCAGAGAGCAAGCGGGAAGCGTTCACACGGCCCCAGGCGATTACCCTGATGGAGCACACCGGGACTCTGCCGGCTGACTCCTGGGAGCGCTGGGCGCTGTCCTTGGCGATCATCACAGGGGCTCGTGTCGGAGAGATTGCCTACCTGACCAAGGCCGACATCAAACAGGTCGATGGGCTCTGGTGTATCGACATCAACGAAAACGATCCCGGTAAGTCGATCAAGAACAAACACAGCGCCCGCATGGTCCCGCTTGTAGATGGTGCCCTTGGGTTCGACCTTGGAGCATTCCTTCAGGCTGTCGAGGCTAACGCCCTGCCCTCTGCTCATGGCATTGCCCCTTGGAAAGCCAGCAAGGTGCTTAACCTGCGCATCCAGAAGGCCCTTGGGACTGTCGCTGGCGGTGACCAGACACTTCATTCACTGAGACACCACTTCGCCTCCTCCATGCAGGCCGCTGGGGTTCCGGTAGCTTTCGCACAGGCGGTCACCGGGCACTCCTCGGGGACGATCACCTATGGCACCTATGGGTCAGGCATTCCGATTCAGAAGGCATACGAAGCGATTCAGCAGGCTCTCATGGGGGCAGCGCAATGAATTCTTTCGTCACAGTAAGCGCTGAAGCTGCGGCACTAAGGGCCAGCTATGACGCTGAAGGGATGTCCAATCCAATCGGCATATTCATCTGCCCACACTGTCATCAAGCTGCTGATGTTGAATATGAAGCCCCCCACCTCGACTTCCCCAGCGGTAAGCGCGGATACATTGGTGGCAGTGATTTCGTGGACGCAGCTCGGTGCTTTCGATGCAGCGGGGTGTCTTATTGGGTGATGGATGACTTTGATTTACATGACGGACTGGACTGGCGGGACTTCCCCAGGACTCTGCTATGGCCGCGCGGCGAGCACCTGCCACCATCGCAAAGAGTAACGCCCGCTGAAGCCCCTGTAGAGGATCAGAATGCCCCTACAGCTGGGCTCACCTTCAGCCACTTATCGACCCTGTACCTTGCAGAGCAGGCTGATCAGTTAAAGCCAGCGTCACTGCGGGATATGAAGAGCTGCTGCAAGACTCTAACGGCGGCACTCACTGACCCTAACGGCCACGAGCTGGACCTAAGGACCCACACTCGGGAGGATATGACCAAGCTGAAGGCCACACTGATGGAGGGCCGCAAGCCGCTCACAGTGAACAAGCTGCTCACCCGTATATCCACGATCTTTACCTGGGCGGTGAACAGTGGGTATCTCGAAAAGACCTACAACAAGGGCCTGAAGATCAGCAAAGGCGCTGAGAGCGACCGTAAGGCGTTCTCCCCTGAGCAGGCTAAGAAGGTGATGTCCGCCATGGGTCAACTCCCAGAAGACTCGTGGAAGCGCTGGGCGATGTCCATTGGGGTCATCACTGGGGCTCGCATCGGGGAGGTCTACCAGTTGACCAAGGAGGATGTCCGTAAGGTAGGCGACACGGTTGTCATCGACCTCAACGAGACCGGGAACAAGTCCCTGAAGAACAAGCACTCGAAGCGCCTTGTGCCTCTCGTGGATGGGGCCTACGGGTTCGACCTGAAGGCTTTCCTTGGGTACGTTGAGTCATGCCCTGACAAGTTGTTTGATCGTACAAGCCACAACTTCACTCGGGTTCTCAATGAGACCCTGAGGGACATCCTTGATCTGGAGTCTGGTGAAGGCTTGACGTTCCACTCCCTGCGGCACTCCCTGGCTTCCTTGATGAAACACCACGGGATCCAAGTTAGCATCGCCCAGGACATCCTTGGGCACAGCTCCCAGACGATCACCTTCGACCTCTATGGGGGCGATATGCGTCTGGCTATTGGGAAACTCGAAGATGCTCTCAAGGAGTCCTTCGAGGTGGCTACCGTATGATTCAAGACACTTTAGGTAACCGGCTGCTGGCCCTGGCGGACATCCTGATCAAAGGCGTTTCGTTTCTGCTGGTGCTCTTCCTGATTCTCTTAATGATCATCGGGGCACCCATGACAATGCTTGGGGGCGTTGCCATGCTCACCGCCGTTATCAACTGGCCGCTGATGGCCTACAGGCAGAGGCGTAGGTGACTGAACAAAAAAAGATGGCAATATGCCTTGAAAATGCCATCACGTGCCCCCATAAACATCTTGCACGTTGAATGTTCATCGTGTGGCCATGATGTCTCTCCAACACGGAAGAAGTTGGCACTATCATCCAAACCTGAGGTAGTGAACATGGATAAATGGGAATTTTATACAGACTCGAGTGGCGAGCACCGCTGGCGGCGCACAGCACCGAATGGCCGGATTGTCGGCGCTTCGAGCCAGGGTTATGCAAACCGTTCCGATTGCGTAGCTAACGCGCAGCGCAATGGTTACACAGGGTCATAACCGCCGTTACACAGGGGATAGCTTGCAATGTATCCCCTATTGGCATCGAGCTGGACATCCTGACCGGCCACCCAGCGCACGACGTCCTGTTCATCGCTACGCCGGTAGCAGGGCAGCGGGTCTCAAGGACGCCAGTTACGCATCCTGCACCTTCGCTAAACAGGCCACCAATGGCCACGCAATCCAGGCTGGTGTGTTAAATAGGTCTTGGGAATCCCTCAAGCCTCTCAAATTCCGCCTTCAGAAAACCTCTTGGCTCTTCACAGAAGCCGCCACCTACAGATGCTCCTCCGGGGTCACACCCCGCAGTCCGATCCCTTTCATAAGTGGGTCACAGAGGTAGTGCTTCCGTCCATCCGCAAGACTGGGAAGTTTGACGTGAACGAGGCCCAGGACAAGGAGTCCTTGTAGCTCGCAGGAAAGTTCGCTGCTGAATGCATAGATCACAGGATTCAAGGGCTGAGTGCTGCGATCTTGAAAGAAAAACATGAAGCTAAAGAGTGATTAATGAAAGCCAAGACGATTATCACGAGGGAAGTTTAAGTGCAAAGCACAAATGAAATATTCCAAAAAAACCTCGATGAAATCGCACTATCTTTGATCAATACATTTGGCTTGAAATTCAAACAAGAAGAAGCACATTTAAGCTCCCCCTTACTTAGATGGCTCGATTTTAGATGTCGCTATGTTGACCCTATACCTCGACCCGTGGCGTACTCTTGTAAATTCCCTAAGGTCAATCTTCCTGCATGTGCGGCATCGGGCTTGGCTTCGCTGGTGGCAAAATTTAAGTCCGGGGAGAATGTTAATCCATACCAAGGCAGAGGGTTAGTTCTTAGGAATGACATCAGCGCTTCCAAGCGGCATACCAGAACCGACCTGTTATATGCCGATTGGAATCTCCTACACTTCCACTTGAGCAATGAACCTATCCCACCTGGACAGTTCTTCTCTAAACCATCCGACTACCTCGCCTTCTGTCTGGTGGGCAGCAATGTGGCCGCTGTCGTAGACGTCCTGCCACACCCAGATCGCTCTGGGTTTGCTAATACTGAGCTGTTTGAGACTATGGCAAAATCTTGGCCTGCCTATATTGAGCAATTTAGACTCAAAGGAATCTCTGGTGAGAGGGAGCTGTCCACCTTGGATATTAGCCAGATGAGAGAGGCTGGACTTAGCACATTTAGCCAGTACAACGGAAAGCTATATATGAGCCCAGGTGGGGGAATCACATCGGCCGCAACTCCTTTGCGATTAAATGACATTCACAGCCATCTAAGAAGGAATGTTCATGCGCTCGCCACAATGATTGACGACCCTACTGGGCAAGTCAGAACAACCCCCCGAATTCAACAAATCTACGCACCTGACTTTTCCCTTAACTTAGATTCGTTAGGGCTTTCTGTACGAGAGAATATTAGCCAGACTCACTTCATTATTAAAAAACCGGAAGTGGGAGGAATGATCACATGGCAGGAGGAAATAAGCGATGCACTTTCTCCTCAATGGGCTATAGATGCTTTATCTAAAGCCTCCTAAAGATTAGAGCCGTCTCGAACTATGTACTTGTACTGACGATCAATAGCTGATCGACAAAACCCCTCACTGGAAGACAACTCAATGTTTCCCAGGAGGAAAACCATGAAACAGTTCAACGACTACGCCAAGGTCAAAGCCGAGGGAGGTCCTTATGACTCCCTGATTCAGACCGCAGCAGCAAACCACGGGGTCTCCTACGACCTCCTGCACAAGCAGCTCTTCAAGGAGTCCTCATTCAATCCAAACGCCAAGAGCCCAACGGGACCTCGTGGCATCGGGCAATTCACTAAGGCCACCGGGCTTGCCTACGGCCTGGAGCATGATGAGGACTTCTACAACCCAGAGAAGTCCATCGACGCAGCTGCTCGGCACATGCGCGACAACATCAAGATTGCTGGTGGTGACGAACTCAAAGCCCTCCTTCTGTACAACCAGGGCGGGGGCCGAGTGGGCCGCAAGCAACTCGAAGCGTATGACCGTGGGGACTTCACTGGGGTCTCCCAGGAGGGACTGGGCTACCTTCAGGCTCTTATGGATGTCACCAACACCGGCAAGAAGGCTGAGCTGGATGCCTTCGTAAAGCCAGACGGCGGGTTTGAGGCTCCCGCTGGCATTGAAGCAACACCCAAGGCTGTCCCAGGGAATGTCCCCGACACCTTCGCCTCCTTCGACTTGGCCGGTCAGGACGTAGCACCTAAGGCGACACCGTTTGCCCAGGAGCTGTACGAAACCACCGGGAAAACCAGTGATGAAGACCAAGGGTTCTTCGAGGGGGCCGGTAACAACGCCTCCGTGGAACTCAAGACCTCAGTGCTCGGCATGATGATTCGTGCAGTGAACGAGGCCCCACCTGAAGCTGACTTTATACAGACCTACACGGTCGTTCAGGACCTGTTCAACGATCCGTTCGACCTGGGGCGACTCAGTGACTGGCAGGATGAGGACTACGACAAGCTGCGTTCCTCGGGCCTGGACCCTCAGTATTACGATGTGGTCCTCCGGGGCTATCGCCGCAACTTCGACCAGAACCTGGCTCTCGCTATGGAGAACCAGCGGATGGCAGAGACAACCCAGGGTGATCGCCTTGGGGCCTCTCTCGTGGGTGGTGGTGCCGGGATGCTCGGTGATCCCTATTCCCTCGTGAATCCCGCTAAGGGTGCAGCGGGAAACCTGGGGGCTCGCCTGTTGGGTGGTGCGGTTGCTGGTGGTGCCATCGGTGGCCTATCGGAACACAACACAGCCAAGGTGTCAGGCCGTGAGGAGCACCTTGGGATGGCTATCGCTGGGGGCGCTGCCTTCGGCGGTACGCTTAATGGTCTCCTCGGGGCTCGTCCTAATAGCCGAGCATCGTGGGACCTACCGGATGACGACTTGGCTCCCGTGGATGCCGCTGAGTTTGCTCCGATTGACTTCATGGCCCCGCACGACCTCCAGTCCCTTCTAAATGGCACGACACAACGCCTACAAAGCCGCGAACAAGCGCGCCTGAAGGGCCTGGATGAAGACCCCGCAGCAATGCCCTTCCGTGAAGATGAAGAGGTCAAGCGAAGCGCCTCCGGGGATTATCTGGATGTCCCCTGGGACCCGGACGCAACTCGCACCCTGGACGGTTCAATCCACAGCGGTGGGAGTCCGATCAACCCGAAGACCATCGAGGAGTTCACTGAGCTGCATAAGGGGGATGACCGAGCAGCATGGGGCGTTCACCTCGGAGACATCACAGAGATCGGCCTACGCCTCGGCTCATCGGAGAACCCTGAAAGACGCGCACTGGCGGCTGACCTCTTCAGGTCATCCACTGGCTATCAGGATGGCTCCAGTGGGAAGTTCGGAGCGACTGCCTCGGACATCTCTGAGCGACTGCGCAGCCAGGACAACGTGGTTCACAACAAGCTGGCCGAAGGTTTCGATGAGGCCCTGAAGGACCCCTTCTGGCGTGGCCAGCGGATGTCCAAGGGTGCTAAGCACGAGCTGATCAGTCGGCGCGTAGTGGAGGCCCTGGAGTCCCAGCAGCCGGCCAAGTTGTCCCCACCGGAGATGAAGCTACTGGAAGAGCTGCGCACCCACATGAACCAAAAGTGGGACTACATCAGCAACCCAGCGCAGTTCGGAGACCTCCGGGCGAAGGCCCTACTGGAGGACACTCGGCACTTTTCCACGTACTTCCCTCAGCGCTACAGCTCTGCGGCGAAGTCCCAGGCAGTCCAGCGGTTCGGTGGTGAGGAAGGCTTGCAGCAGGCCATCGCTCACTCGTGGATGGCTTCTTATATGTCCCGACCTCATGTTCGTCAGCGGGTGGACAAGATGATTCAGGAAGGTTTCGAGAAGGCCAACAAGGGCAAGCTGGACGCCAAGCCAATGACCCCGGAGCAACTTCGGGAGGCCGTTGAGAAGTACGCCAACGACAAGGCTTACGGCATCAGCAACTCCGACCGCTTCACGGCTAACTCGCTTGTAGAGGAGCACCTGAAGGATGGCGCTGGTCTGGAGAACAACGACTACCTCGAAGCGCGGAACCTATTCGACTCCGATATGCAGGTCCAAGCACCTGACGGTGGGATGTTCTCTGTGAACGACCTAAGGGACTTCAACCTCCTACGGGTGGTCCCGCAGTACGACCGCAGGGTGAACGGTGACATCGCCATTATGGGCGGCACCGGGAAGTCCACGCAGGAGCTGAAGAACCTCGTCAACGGGATGCGCCAAAAGGCAGGCCCAGGTAAGGACACACTGGAGACTGACGCTCTACTCGATGCGATCAAGATGTTCACCGGGCGTGCTCGGAGAGACCCTGATGGTGTCTGGGCGACCTTCGCTCGGTCCCTGAACGATGTTGGCTTTATGACGAAGAACGCCTACATGGGCGCTCAGAACATCACTGAGGCCGCTTCGTTGATCGTTAAGGGCCACCAGCGGATGCTCCTAAAGGGCGTCCCTTTGCTCAAGCAGTGGACCACGGCTAAGGCCGAGCTGGCACCAGAGGACATCAAGCAGATGCACGGCTTGCTATTCGGACGGGAACTGGACGATCTCATTCGGCCAGAGCGCCAGGACATCGTGGACAACCTTCGCCAGAACAGCAGCGAGATAGGCGCTCAGGTCGCAGGTGGCGTTAAGTACGCCACTCAGGAACTCTCGGCTCGCTCACCGTTCACTTGGTTGCTCAGGGAATCCGGCAACTACCTCATGGATGCTGGCCGCCAGGGTGCCCTCGTGGACCTTATCGACCACACGCTGAATGGCAAGGTAACTGACTTGTTCAGCCCTGAGCGTCTGCGCTCTGCCTCGGTGTCCCCTGAGCAATTTAAGGGGATTCAGGACCTGATCAAGGCCCACTTCAAGCAGGACCGCAAGTCAGGCAAGTGGCGCATTCAGAACTCCGAAGGGCTGGCCTCGGATGTCCGTTCTATGGACCTCTACCGGCTTGGGGATCGTGTGGCTGATGAATCCATGCTGCGTCCCCACAAGATGTCCTTTGCGCCCTCCAAGCAGTACGGGGCGGGCTGGGCGATGGCCCTTCAGTTCAAGATGTTTGTCCTGAGGAGTCTCAATGGCCGCATGGCCCGTGGCTGGATGGAGGCAACCCGCAATGGGCAAGTCCTCGATCAGACCATGCAAGTGCTTGTCTCGGTGGGTTTGGCCACTGCGTTCTATGCCGCAAGTGCCCACACGAAAGCCTTGGGACTGCCTGAGCGAGCCCGTGAGAAGTATCTGGAGAAGGCCCTGAGCCCAAGCATGATGGCCTATGCGGCGATCTCAAGGAGTTCCCATGTGGGTGCTCCGCTGGGCGTGGCGAACTTCATCAGCGCACCTCTGGGGTTCGATCAGGCGGCCATGTTGCGGACCTCTATTCTCCCGCGAGAAAAGCGAGAGCAGCAGGCCGGCCGAGCGATCAAGTACAACCCGCTTCAGTCCGACCTCGTTAGCGGTTTCGTCGGGGGCGTAGCAGAGCAAATCCCAGCGGCTAACGTCGCAGCACATGGGGTCCAAGCTGGCTACTCAGCGATCAACCTGATGGGAGATCAACCCCGAGCCGACAAGCAGGGCCACATGACGGGGCTCTGGAATGCCCTTCGCCAATTCGTACCTAATGACCCGCTAAGCCAAAGTCTGATGCAGCGCCTTGCTGAGGACCAGGGCGTAGACCGGGTTCGGTGACAGCTTCCTGATGAATGCCGTGGGTAATCTATCTGGGTAACCCACGGTATTGGCGGGAACCCAGCACACAACATGCTGTGCCACGCCAACTATTAGACCACAACATATAGCCCCTCACTTTAAGGAAACCACACCATGCATAAATG
The DNA here is from genome assembly GCF_963970955.1 of Pseudomonas sp. EA_35y_Pfl2_R111. Taxonomy (NCBI): domain Bacteria; kingdom Pseudomonadati; phylum Pseudomonadota; class Gammaproteobacteria; order Pseudomonadales; family Pseudomonadaceae; genus Pseudomonas; species Pseudomonas sp. EA_35y_Pfl2_R111. The sequence goes on from NZ_CAXAOM010000002.1 coordinate 436,902, forward strand.
AAGGAGCCACATTGAAAACGATCAAACCACTCCCACCGATGGCAGAGCTTATGAACTGCTTCCGCATCGACTCTACGGCCCCCAGCGGGCTTGCACGAATAGGCTCCCCTGGACGCAAGCCCGGAAAGCTCGGGGCCACTGGCGGAATCGGCTCAGACGGGTACTGGCGGGTGAACCACCGAGGTTCCAGCTACCGAGTCCATCGCATCATCTGGGCGCTCGGAAATGGACGGGACCCTGGAGAGCTACTGGTAGACCACCGAGATGGGGACCCACTGAACAACTGCACGGGCAACCTACGCGCATGCACAGATGCGGAGAACTTGCAGAACAAGCGATCACCTGGGAGAAGGTCCAGCAACGGCTTGCCAAAGTGCATCACAAAACAGGGCAGCCGTTACATTGTCCGGATCATGGCGAACGGGGTACGTGAAGAGGTCGAGCTTTTAAACCTCAAAGCGGCCACGCAGTACGCCAAGCAGCGGCGCGCCGAGCTTCACGGGGAGTTCGCCCGAAACGACTGAGACCCTGCAAAAGTCCTCACTAATAGGGGGGCCCCTTAGGTTACTTCTTAAAGTTCCTCTTCCTGCCTTCTCTTGGTTGCCACGTGAGATGGTCAGTTTCTCCATGGGCTGATCATCTTCATTGACCACTACCCTCACCCGTCGCTGGGCACTCCATTAACACAGCCTTCCGATTGCTCCTCGGCCAACCGCACCTGGGAGGAACGTTAGCCTGTCTGACGGACTCCACTCACGATAACGCTGGGGAAAAACTGGCGTGAATGGCGGCACGCTGACTTTGCTCTACATTCGGGAGATGCCCCTTCAGCCAAATTAGAACATCCCACATCCCCATTTGGCCAAAGCTCCAAACAAGCAGACCAAAGCGCTCATCGCCCTCATATTTCCTGATCAGTTTCTTAGCTTCCGGCACTGGAATTGAGCGCCCGAGCTTAGCGAGGACGTAGCAGTACGAGACCCCGTCTATCGCGGCCAGCTCTTTCAGAACTGCTGGTTCGGCTTCGGCTATTCGCAAAAACAAACGTGAAACCATCCAGCCTTCGGACAATTGAGGTAGCAGCTCATCTTTCAACGAGAAGAGCATTTCAACCGGCAGAAGCTTCACCAAAAGCCAAGAGCACTCCCGATCACGAAACTCCCTCCAAGCGGTAATCAGACGATCCAGCATTGGCTCCGCTTCATGCGCCATGGCCTTATAAGCCCTTCTCCGGAGCCCTACGTAACGAGAGTGAAGGAACGTCAAGTAGACGTCATGCTTTAGGTCCATGGGGAGCGCGGGCAGTAGAGAAGACAATGAAAAACCTATCCCTTGTCTGGTGCGCCCATTTGAGACGGCGAGTGCCGTAATGAGGTGCCCGATTAACTCACGGTGAACGGGAAGAATCTCTTTCTCCACGTCCTGAACTACTTTCTTTAAGGCCGCATTTCGGAGCTTTGAAGACCTACCTGCCTCAACCCGTAACAACTCAGCGGCTTCCTCAGGCGCAAGGCAATGAGCAAAGGCTGCGATCAACCCAAAGTCATAAGGGGAATCCATATCTGCAGCCATTAAGGCTAAGGCGGATATACGCACGGGGGACACAACGATCATCGAACTGATCCCAACCTGTAGCAAAATTGTGCTGCCCCTAATCGATGGAAAGAGGACAGGCAAAGTGTTAGCAAAAACCTTAAGACAAGCTATTTGAGTCCAAGGTTAAGTGCATCCGAAAAAACCTTTCGCAAGGTTACTAACTTCTCTACAGGAATTTGTTGAGTTTCAAGGGGCTTCAGTATCTCAACAGGTTTTTTGTCATCACGCTCTGGCAACTGCAATCCGAGAAACGACTCCATGCACCCTGGCAACAGCTCCGGCTCTGCCAACCTATTGGAACCCGCCAGATTTTTAAGCATCTCGTTGATCGCCTTGTGATGATTCTTGTCGTTGTCGTCATCGAGGATTAGGCCATAAGGGATCGAGAAGCCTTCGAGCAAAGCGATAAATCGATGAAAATTGTACTTCCCGAAAACATCTATAACGCTTATCCGATGGGGCGTTAGATCATGCCAATCTCGGGCAAGAAGGTATGTGAAAAGAGCTTTTTCTGTAGCGCCTTCTACAAGCAAAACTCTATCGGCGAAAAACATTGAGGAACGATCGGAGTCAAGCCATAACTGATAACGGAAACGTTCTTCTTGCGATGCAACCTCTTGATCAGTAGGGGCGCTCTTAATGAGCGTCCGAGCATCTTTTTTCTTCTCTTCTCCCACTGCGATCTCATTTACAAACGCTTCCAGCGCCAACACTAAGCCTCCGCCGGCCCCTAACACCTGACTAAGGTCACACCGTTGAATTTGAGATGCAGTGGAAATTCCTTTAGCCCGGTGAGATCGAACTATCTGACATAAGTCATCAGCGGCTTTTCCAACAAAAACCGGCGAATGAGTAGTAATTATGACTTGTGAGGCCACCCCGGAACCGAGTCGACGTAGGTGGTAGGCCATATTTTCCTGCTGGCTGGGATGCAAGAATGCTTCTGGTTCCTCGAACAAAATCAGCGTGAAATCCGGATCAAACTCTTTTTTATCCCCCTTTTTGGCATCCACGAAAGAAGGTGCAAGCTTGATCAGCTCATAAAGAAACGAGCGCTGAAAGCCATGCCCATAACGCTCAAGCGCGAATACGGTGTCGCCAAGCATTGCATCTACAAATCCATGCCTCACGAGGCTCTTAGTGATTTCCTCAGGGGAAATGGGATTTACGCCCATATCAAACTTAATGCCCCAATGCTCTATGGCCTGATTGATGGGCTTAGATATTTTCGACAGAAATCCCTGATCACCTCGTGCTTCTTCATTTAGCTGCCCGAAGGCGGTCTCTAAACCCTTGTAGGCTGCACTGCCTGATACGAGTTGCTTAAACATAAAATTGAGCATATCCCGCAGGGGGGAAGGCCCAGAGGTCTTCATCTGCTCTGTAGCCGTAGTCAGCGCAGGGATGTAGATCAGTTGGCCGACCTTGGCCGTACTTATGTTCTTCGCACCGTAGAACATTTCTTTTTCAGGATTATCCCCAATGATCGCGTGAATGTTGCTCTGGTTGGCCTTCACTTCAATCACTGCCGAAGCAAAATACCGTCTTACAGCCAGTAACCGCTCCCCACCATCAACCTTGTACTTATCAGCGAGCCCCTCCCATTCGACCTCATCAAGCAGGAAAGTGAGTTCAACCCAAGACTCGCCATCAGCCGCTCCTACCTTAGGGACGTCTTCGGAGGAAAACTTAATATCCTCATAGAAAACGCGCAAAGCCGCGAGGATGTTGCTTTTCCCCGCGTTATTGGCACCCACGATCATTGTGTAGTCTTGCGTTTCAATATCGGCGTCTATTACTGATCGGAAGTTATGAATCTTTAAGCGCCGCAGCTTCATCTCGATGTCCTTGATGTGATTAGGGCTTCCAAACCTACTGGCACGGCTCCCTCGAATCCGTTCCAACGCTCAGCGTAGCAATACTCTTTTGCCATCACCAAAAACCGTCCCTGAGAGATGAGGTAAGGCCAGAAATTGTTTGGGGGGACGGAAGAAGGAGGTCTGTCAGCAGGCGGCGATTTCAAGAGGCCGGCTCACGGATGTCTTTTAGAATTTGGGCCAAAAATCTGAGCACCCTTACCAATAGGAAACCCAGCCAGATTACCCCCCAGGCCCACCCTCAACGGCATGCCAGGAACACCCGCCCCAGAGCCCTTGAGTGTTAGAAAGATGTTCAACGTTTGTTAGAAAAACCTGTTGACGCACTCAGGGAGGCACCCGCTAAGATGCCACCTCCTGACCTTCATTAGGACAGCATCAGAGCAAAGGTTTTAGGGTCGGCCAGACGTTATCCAGCAGCTTGGGTTGCGCCACGGCAGCAGGGTGAAGGCCATCGTTCTGCATCATTGCAGGCACGCCACCTACGCCTTCCAGCACGAACGGCACCAGAGCGGCGTCATGCGCCTGCGCCACCTTGGGATACACCTCAGCGAATGCCGTGGTGTAGCGCACGCCGTAGTTAGGCGGTAGCCGCATGCCCAGGATCAGCACCTTGGCGCCTTTTTCCTGCGATGCCTGCACCATGGCCGCAAGGTTTTGTTGCAATTGCGCAGGTGGCTGACCACGCAGGCCATCGTTGCCTCCCAACTCGATAATCACCAGCTCCGGCTGATGCTCTGCAAGCAGCGCAGGCAGCCGTGCGGCACCGCCTGCACTGGTATCGCCACTGATCGAAGCATTGACCACCTGATGATTAAAACCCTCCTCGACCAGGCGCTTTTCCAGCAAAGCGACCCAACCCTGGCGGGTATCCAGGCCAAAAGCCGCGCTGATACTATCGCCGACGACCAGTACGGTACCCGCAAACGCCGCCGGCCCCCACAGCAGCAGGCTCAGGGCAGTACCGATCAACCACTTACGCATTGGATTCTCCATGAGCTCAAGTATTCTCACCGCGCGAAACCTTAGCAAAGTGGTCCCCAGCACGGAAGGCGAGCTAACCATACTCCATGATCTGTCGCTGGAGCTTGTATCCGGTGACAGCCTGGCGATTGTCGGCAGCTCCGGCTCGGGCAAATCCACCCTACTCGGCCTGCTCGCCGGGCTCGATCTGCCCAGCAGTGGCAGCGTGGTGCTGGCTGGCAACGACCTGGCCAGCCTGGATGAAGATCAGCGCGCGCGTGTTCGTGCCGAGCACGTTGGCTTTGTCTTTCAGTCCTTCCAGTTGCTCGACAGTTTGAATGCCCTGGAAAACGTCATGCTGCCACTGGAGCTTGAGGGCCATGCCGATGCCCGCCAGCGTGCCCGAGCCCTGCTTGAGCGCGTCGGCCTGGGCCAACGCCTGACCCATTACCCACGCCAGCTGTCAGGCGGTGAACAGCAACGCGTGGCCATCGCCCGTGCCTTTGCCGCCGAGCCAGCGGTGCTGTTTGCCGACGAGCCCACCGGCAACCTCGACAGCCATACCGGTGAGCGCATCAGTGATCTGTTGTTCGAGCTGAACAAGGAGCGCGGCGCGACCCTGGTGCTGGTCACCCATGACGAGCGCCTGGCGCACCGCTGCCAACGCCTGATCCGTCTGGAGGGCGGCCACCTGGTCGACCACGTGGAACCCTGATGAATCATCTGCCGTTTACCCGCCTGCTCTCCCTCGCCAGCCGCCAATTGCTGCGTGATGCCCGCGCTGGCGAGCTGCGTGTGCTGTTTTTCGCCTTGCTGATCGCGGTCGCCGCCAGCACGGCCATCGGTTATTTCAGCGCACGCCTGAATGACGGCATGCTGCTGCGCGCCACCGAATTTCTCGCCGCCGACCTGCGCCTGACCGGCAGCTCGCCCAGCACACCCGAGCAGATCAGCAGTGGCAAACAACTAGGGCTGGAACACGCGCAGCTGGTCGAATTCTCCAGCGTGGTGGCCAGCGATGCCGGCATCCAGCTGGCCAGCGTCAAAGCAGCGGACAACGCTTATCCACTGCGCGGTGAACTGAAGAGTGCCGCTGCGCTGTACGACACCGAACACACTGGTCCCGGTCCGCAGCCCGGCGAAGCCTGGGCCGAGGCACGCTTATTTGTCGCGCTTAACCTCAAGCCAGGCGATAGCGTGGAAGTCGGCGCAAAAACCCTACGTCTGACCCGCGTATTGACCTTTCTCCCGGACGAAGCCGGCGACTTCTATAGCCTGACTCCACACCTGTTGATGCACCTGGATGACCTCGCCGCCACCGGCGTTGTGCAGCCGGGCAGCCGCGTGCGTTATCAGGAGCTGTGGCGCGGTGAGGCTGATGCCTTGGCGCAGTATCGTCAGGGAATTACCCTCGCCCCCAACCAGCGCCTGGAAGACGCCAAAGATGGCAATCGTCAGGTCGGCAGCGCCCTGGGCCGCGCCGAACGCTATCTGAACCTCGCCAGCCTGGCCGCCGTGCTGCTGGCCGGGGTTGCGGTGGCCTTGTCGGCGGCACGCTTTGCCGCCAGGCGTTTCGATGCCAGCGCACTGCTGCGCTGCCTGGGGCTGTCCCGCAACCAAGCACTCGGCCTGTTTAGCCTGCAGCTGGCGCTGCTAGGCATTACCGCCAGCCTGATCGGCGCATTGCTAGGCTGGCTGGCTCAGCTGGCACTGTTCAATATGCTGCAGGACCTACTCCCAGCGCAGATTCCCCCTGGCGGCCTGTGGCCCGCGCTGGCAGGTATGGCCACCGGCCTTGTGGCGCTGGCCGGTTTCGCCCTGCCGCCGCTGGCCGCGCTGGGCCGTGTGCCGCCGTTGCGAGTTCTGCGTCGCGACCTGTTGCCGGTGCCGGCCAGTTCCTGGCTGGTGTATGGCGCAGCCTTGCTGGCACTCGGCCTGATCATGTGGCGCTTGAGCCTCGACCTGCAGCTGACCTTCGCCCTACTCGGCGGCGGCCTGGTAACCGCATTGCTGCTGGGCGGCCTGCTGCTACTCGGCCTGCAGAGTCTGCGCCGCATGCTGGCCGGCGCTTCATTGCCCTGGCGGCTGGGCCTGGGCCAATTGCTGCGTCACCCACTGGCGGCAGCCGGACAGTCGCTGGCGTTTGGCCTGATCATTCTGGCCATGGCGCTAATCGCCTTGCTGCGTGGCGAACTGCTCGACACCTGGCAGGATCAGTTGCCCGAAAATGCGCCAAACCACTTCGCCCTGAATATCCTGCCGGCAGACAAGGACGCCTTCGCCGCTCGCCTTAATGAACTATCACCGCACCCCGCACCATTGTTCCCCGTGGTGCCCGGTCGACTGGTGATGATCAATGGCGAGCCGGTACGGCAGATCGTCAGCAAGGAATCCCAGGGCGAGCGCGCGATTCGCCGCGACCTAAGTCTGACCTGGGCTGCCGATTTGCCGGCAGACAATAAACTCATCGCTGGGAGCTGGTGGACGGATGCCAATACCAGAGAGTTGCCAGGCGTATCGGTGGAGTCTGAGCTGGCCGAAAGCCTGCAATTGAAGCTGGGCGATCGCCTGAGCTTCAGTGTCGGCGGGCTTAACCGCGACGCAGTGGTCAGCAGCCTGCGCGAAGTCGACTGGAACAACTTCCAGCCCAACTTCTACATGATCTTCCAACCTGGCACCCTGCAGGACCTACCGGTCACCTACCTGACCAGCTTCTACCTGCCGCCGCAGCACGAAAAGCAACTGGTTGAACTGTCGCGCGCCTTCCCGGCCGTGACGTTGCTACAGGTCGAAGCGCTGTTGGCGCAACTGCGCAGCATCCTTGCCCAGGTCACCTTGGCCATCGAGTTCGTCCTGCTGTTCGTCTTGGCGGCGGGGCTTGCCGTGCTGTTCGCGGGACTGCAGTCCACGCTGGATGAGCGCATCCGCCAGGGCGCGCTGCTGCGGGCCCTGGGTGCCGAACGCAAACTGCTGATCAAGGCGCGCCGTGCCGAGTTCGGCCTGCTTGGCGCATCAAGCGGACTGCTCGCGGCCTTTGGCTGTGAGCTGATCAGCTTCCTGCTCTACCGCTTTGCCTTCGACCTCACCTGGCAGCCGCATCCCTGGCTGCTCTTGCTGCCTTTGATCGGTGCGCTGCTGGTAGGTACGGCTGGCGTTCTCGGTACTCGCCGCGCCTTGAATATCAGCCCGCTGACGGTGCTGCGCGAGGGCTGATAGACTCGCGCACCACTTCCAACAAGCTGAACTATGAGCCGCTACCGCCCACCCCGCTCCGCCGGCACAGCCCTGATCACCCCCGAGGGCGAGGCCCGTATGCGCGCCGAGCTGCATGAGCTGTGGCATGTGCGCCGCCCCCAGGTGACCCAGTCGGTCAGTGAAGCCGCCGCCCAGGGTGATCGCTCGGAGAACGCTGAATACACATACGGCAAGAAAATGCTGCGCGAGATCGACAGCCGCGTACGCTTTCTGACCAAACGTCTGGAAAACCTCAAGGTGGTCAGCGCCCGGCCCAGCGATCCGGATAAGGTCTACTTCGGCGCCTGGGTCACCCTGGAAGATGAGGACGGGGCTGAATCGCGCTACCGCATCATCGGCCCGGACGAGCTGGACCTGAAAAACAACCTGATCAGTATCGACTCCCCCCTGGCCCGTGCCCTGATCGGCAAAAGTCTGGACGCCGAAGTGCGGGTGCAAACCCCAACCGGCGAGAAGACCTGGTACATCGTCGCGATCGACTATCCGTGACCGAACCGAACATGCCCCCCGCCCCTGACGCACCACACCAGCAAGCCCACATTAAGTGGGATGAGCAGGGCCAACCCCTGTCCAGCCAATTTGCTGATGTGTATTTCTCCAACGAGAACGCTCTGGCCGAAACCCGCTATGTGTTTCTCGCCAACAACCAGCTGCCGGAACGTTTCGCCGCGCTGATGACCGATCAGCACTTGGTAATCGGCGAAACCGGCTTCGGCACCGGGCTGAATTTTCTCTGCGCCTGGCAGCTGTTTGAACAGCACGCCGTGGCGGGCGCACGCCTGCACTTTGTCAGCGTGGAAAAATACCCGCTGAATAAGGCCGACCTGCAACGTGCACTGGCGCTGTGGCCAGAACTTGCGCCCTACGCCGAGCAGTTGCTGGCGCAATATGTGGCGTTGCACCCAGGCTTTCAGCGCCTGATTTTTGCAGGCGGGCGTATCGTCCTGACCCTGCTGATCGGCGATGCTCTGGAGCTGCTCGGACAGTTGGATGGCCAAGTCGACGCCTGGTTTCTCGACGGCTTTGCCCCAGCGAAAAACCCGGATATGTGGACGCCAGAACTGTTTGACGAATTGGCCAGACTGTCCCATGCCAGCACAACCCTGGGCACCTTTACCAGCACCGGTTATGTGCGCCGTCGCCTGAACGATGCCGGCTTCAAGATGAAGCGTGTACCGGGCCTGGGCAAGAAATGGGAAGTGCTTAAAGGCGGCTTTATCGGTACAGCTGAAACCACCGAAAAGCCCTGGTTTGCTCGCCCACCTCAACCTGCTGGCGCCCGCACCGCACTGGTGATTGGCGCAGGGTTGGCCGGTTGCGCTACAGCCGCCAGTCTGGCCCAGCGTGGCTGGCAGGTCACTCTACTGGAGCGGCACGGCGCCATCGCCCAGGAAGCCTCAGGCAATCCGCAGGGCGTGCTCTACCTCAAGCTATCGGCCCACCACACCACGCTGTCACGCCTGATCGTCAGCGGCTACGGCCATAGCCGCCGGCTGCTGGAACGGCTGCATAAAGGCACGGACTGGGATAACTGCGGCGTGCTGCAACTGGCCTTCGACGCCAAAGAGGCGCAACGCCAAGCGCAGCTGGCAGCGGCATTCACTACCGATTTATTAACCACTCTGGATAAAAACGCCGCCGAGGAAAAAGCGGGAATAACCCTGCCAACCGGCGGCCTGTTCTATCCCGACGCGGGCTGGGTGCATCCGCCGGCCCTCTGTGCACTGCTTAGCCAGCAGGCGAATATCCAGCTGCAACTGCATCAGGAAGCCTTGGAGCTGCGCCGTGAAGGAGATAGCTGGCAGGCCTGGAATGGCGGGCAACTGCTGGCCAGCGCCAACGTGGTGGTACTGGCCAGTGCCGCCGAGATCAAGGGTTTCAGCCAAAGCGCAGGCTTACCGCTGAAACGTATCCGCGGGCAGATCAGCCGCCTGCCAGCCACAGCAGCCAGCCGCACATTGAGCACCGTGGTGTGCGCTGAGGGTTATGTCGCCCCGGCGCGCCAAGACGAGCATACCCTGGGTGCGAGTTTCGATTTCAACAGTGACGATTTGACGCTGAACAGCGCCGATCACGCTAGCAATCTGCAGCTACTGGAAGAGATTTCGCCTGAACTTTCCGGCGCACTAAACGCCGCAGCACTCGACCCCGAGCAACTGCAAGGCCGCGCCGCCTTTCGCTGCACCAGTCCGGACTATCTACCGATAGTGGGGCCGCTAGCCGACTCCGCCGCCTTTGCCGAAGCCTATTCGGTACTGAGCAAGGACGCTCGCCAAGTACCGCAAACTCTCTGCCCTTGGCTGGACGGTCTGTATATCAACAGCGGGCATGGCTCGCGTGGGTTGATCACCGCACCGCTATCTGGTGAGTTGATCGCCGCCTGGCTGAATAACGAGCCGCTGCCAGTGCCCGCCGATGTAGCACAGGCCTGTCATCCAAACCGCTTCGCGTTGCGCGCGCTCATTCGCAACAAGAATTAGCGTTGCGCGCCTGTTAAAGGCGCACGCAAGGATCAGCCGCGCAGGCTAAAACGCCAGGCGCGATGGATCTTCGGGTTGCGGGCAAAGTCCGGATCAAGCGTCGAAACGCTGATTTCCTCGACCTGATAACGCGCGGCCAAGCTCTCATCTAGCTCAAACTTGCGGAAGTTGTTGGAGAAATACAACACGCCGTCCTTGGTCAGTCGGGCCATGGCCAAGTCGAGCAACTGCACATGATCGCGCTGCACGTCGAAGATGCCTTCCATGCGTTTGGAATTGGAGAAGGTCGGCGGGTCGATAAAGATCAGCTCGTACTCGCCGCGATCATCGGCCAGCCAGGTCATCACGTCGCCCTGTTCCAGACGGTTCTTGTCCGAATAGCCATTGAGCGACAGGTTGCGCCGCGCCCAGTCCAGATAAGTCTTCGACAGGTCGACGCTGGTGGTGGTGCGCGCGCCGCCCTTGGCCGCGTGCACGGTGGCCGTGGCGGTGTAGCAGAACAGGTTGAGGAAACGCTTGCCGGCGGCTTCTTTCTGGATGCGCAGGCGCAGCGGGCGGTGATCGAGGAACAGCCCGGTATCCAGGTAATCGGTCAGATTGACCAGCAGCTTCACGTCGCCCTCGCTGACTTCCAGAAACTGGCCCTGCGTGGCCTGGCGCTGGTACTGCTTGGTGCCGCTCTGGCGTTCGCGGCGCTTGATCACCACCTTGCTCTTGTCGACGCCCAGCGCCTGCGGAATCGCGGCGATGGCGTCAAACATACGGGCCTTGGCCTTCTCCGGATCAATGGACTTGGGCGCGGCATATTCCTGCACATGCACCCAGTCACCATACAAATCCACCGCCATGGAGTATTCCGGCATGTCGGCGTCGTACAGGCGGTAGCACTCAACGCCTTCCTTACGCGCCCATTTGCCCAGCTGTTTGAGGTTCTTCTGTAGGCGGTTGGCAAACATCTGCCCGCCTTCGCTCAGGCGCGCCGGTTCAACCACCGGAGCAGGTGCCGGAGCGGGCTTAATCGGATTACCGTTCTTGTTGTACTGACGCTCCAGCGGCTCAAGCGGTGCCTTGTCGGCTTCAGCCTGTTCACGCTCGCGTTCACGCTGCTCTGGAGTACGGCGCTCGCCGGTCACGAACTGCTCGGGTTGTACCTTGATCAGCAGTAGCTTGCACGGCAGTGCGCCGTTCCAGAAGGCGTACTGCTTGTGGCTGCGGATACCCATGCGCTTGCCCAGGTCCGGCGCGCCGGTGAATACCGCCGCTTCCCAGCCCATACAGGCCTGACGCAGACGCTCGCCGAGGTTCTGGTAGAGGTAGAGCAAGCTGGCTTCATCACCCAGACGCTCGCCGTACGGAGGGTTGCAGATGACCAGACCTTTTTGGTTCTGATCTGGACGCGGCTCGAAGGTCGCCACTTCGCCCTGATAGACCTTGATCCAATCGCTCATGCCAGCGCGTTCGATGTTATTGCGCGCCGGCTGAATCAGCCGTGGATCGGCTTCATAGCCGCGTATCCACAGCGGTGGCTTGGCCATGCCGGCTGCTGCGCGCTGCTCGGCCTCGGCATGCACTTTCTTCCACAAAGCCGGCACGTGGCCCAGCCATTTGCTGAAGCCCCATTGCTCACGGGTCATATTCGGCGCGATGTCGGCGGCGATCATTGCAGCCTCAACCAGGAATGTACCGACACCGCACATCGGGTCAGCCAGTGCGCCACCTTCGGCTGCAATACGCGGCCAGCCGGCGCGAATCAATACCGCGGCGGCGAGGTTTTCCTTCAGCGGTGCCGCGCCCTGCTGCAGACGATAACCGCGTTGATGCAGGCTATGGCCGGATAGGTCGAGGGACAGAATCGCCTCGCCGCGATCCAGACGCAGATGCACGCGCAGGTCCGGGTTGAGCTTGTCGACCGAGGGCCGCGTACCGTCCTTCAAGCGCAGCTTGTCGACGATGGCATCCTTGACCTTCAAGGCGCCGAAATGGGTGTTGTCGATGCCCGAGCCGTTGCCGCTGAACTCCACAGCCAGGCTGCCGGTGGACTCCAGGTGCTCGAACCAATCAACTTCCAGCACACCTTCATAGAGGCTCTGGGCGTCCTGCACGCTGTAGCGCTTGAGCACCAGTAGCACGCGATTGGCCAGGCGCGACCACAGGCAAAGGCGATAGGCAGTTTCCATGTCAGCCATGCCACGAATGGCCGAAGTGTGCTCACGCGCATCTTCAAGGCCGAGGCTGCTGGCTTCTTCGAGCAGCAGGCCTTCGAGACCCTTGGGGCAAGTGAGGAAGAGTTCGTAACGATCCGACATGGGAGTTTCCAGTGCCTAAGGCAATCAACGGCGCGCAGACAAATCAGCACGGCCAAAATAAGTGACAAAGCGTCGCGGTGCGACCCTTCGTCGGAATAAACAACAGTCTCAATCGCAATTCATTCGCGATAGCACAACACCAGCACACCCAGCACATAAGCCCACAGCATAGGCGTTACAGAACAAATACCGAGCGCTGGTCAAACCCCTTATGGCCTGACCCTCAAAAAGGTTACGGCCTTATGACGAAACAGTCATTCACAGGCACCCGCGCATTCGTTAGAAATCTACCTAGGCCAGCACTGCAACGGTGTTGGCAAGGAGGCTCGCGACGCCGGCAGCGGACTCCGTAGGCAGAACTTTTCTGCCTGACCTTGCTAGAAGGTCTAAGGGACATAACAGTCAACATTGAGGGCTTCACCCTATGAGAAGACTTAAGCGTGATCCGTTAGAAAGAGCTTTTTTGCGCGGCTATCAATACGGCATCAATGGTAAATCCCGCGAACTCTGTCCATTCACCCTCCCCTCTGTCCGCCAAGCCTGGTTAAACGGCTGGCGCGAAGGCCGCGGTGACAATTGGGACGGCATGACCGGCACCGCCGGCATCCATCGACTTAACGAACTTCACGCTGTCGGCTGATTCAGGAACCTACCGACTCACCATGCGCGCTCCATCCGAGCGGCGGGCGCAAGCCCAGGGGCTCCTTTAAGGAGCCCTTTTTATTTCAGGCCTTATGCGGCAGCGCCGCGATTGCATCGACCGCTTCGCGAATCAATACAGGGCCTTTGTAGATAAACCCGGAATAAATCTGCACCAGGCTGGCACCGGCGGCGATCTTCTCAGCCGCATGTTTGCCCTCAGTAATGCCACCCACTGCGATGATCGGCAAACGGCCTTTCAACTCACCGGCCAGTACCTGAACAATGTGCGTGCTTTTCTCACGCACCGGCGCACCGGATAGCCCGCCCGCCTCATCGGCACACTCCAAGCCATGCACACCTTCGCGACCCAGCGTGGTGTTGGTGGCGATCACCGCATCCATGCCGGCCTCAACCAACGCATTAGCCACTTCAATGGTTTCTTCATCGCTCATGTCCGGCGCAATCTTGATCGCCAGCGGCACACGCTTGCCATGCTGTACGGCCAGGTCTTCCTGACGCTTGCGCAGCGCTTCGAGCAACTGCTTGAGCGAATCGCCAAACTGCAGGCTGCGCAGCCCTGGAGTGTTGGGCGAACTGACGTTGACCGTCACATAGCTAGCATGTTGATAGACCTTATCCAGGCACAGCAGGTAGTCATCCACTGCGTTCTCGACCGGCGTATCGAAGTTCTTGCCAATATTGATGCCCAGCACGCCTCGGTATTTGGCTGCCTGCACGCGAGTAAGCAGGTGATCAACGCCGTGATTGTTGAAGCCCATGCGATTGATGATCGCCTCCGCTTCAGGCAAACGGAACAGGCGTGGTTTCGGATTCCCCGGCTGCGGCCGCGGCGTTACGGTACCGATTTCAACAAAGCCGAAGCCCAGCTGAGCAAAACCATCGATGGCGTCGCCGTTCTTGTCCAGGCCGGCAGCCAACCCGACCGGGTTGGGGAACTCAAGCCCCATCACCTTGACCGGCAGCGCGGCCGGGCTTTTGGTCAGTAAGCCGTTAAGCCCCAGCCGACCGCCGGCACCGATCAAATCGATGGACAGTTCATGGGAGGCTTCGGGGGAAAGTTTGAACAGCAGCTCGCGGGCCAGGGTATACATGGGCAGGCTTAGCTCGATAAAGTTACAAAGGCCGCGATTATAGCCGCCTGCGCACCTGATAGGCGAGGCGCGCAGCGCTATCAGCCCAAGCGGCGCAGGCGGATTAACTCACCGGCAGCGCTGAACTCAAGCTCGAAGGAACCATAGACACCGTCATGGGTCAGAAATGGCCGAAAATGGTGGGCCGGCACACTGACACTCCGTCCGTCGCGACTTTGCACTAATATCCGGTTGGCACGCCCTTGATAGACCACACGCAAGCGCTCTGCCGGTAACGCAATATCAAACACCAAACTGGGCATGGAGGCACCTTTGCAACTGACTGCACCAATCTTGCCATACGCCGCGCGCCTGCTAGGTAAAAAACGGCCGGAAGCCATTTCTTACCTCGCCTACAACGCCTCGCAAGGTGGCCGGCCATGGACTGAATGTCATAAAAAAGCACCGGCAGAATTTTTGAACTCCACGCAACAACGACCCCAAAGGTGGCCGACCGGGATGGCAGGCCTTAAAAAACCTGTCGCTACGGCCGATAAAGCCTGTGCAGGCCCGCTTGGGCTCTGCCAAACTGGCAATGGTGATCTTGGAGTTCGTACCTGGCCATGAGTCTGTCTGAGCAGCCTTCCACCCTCAGCTCACGCCTCGGTGCCTTAGCGCAACGGCTAGGCCTTATTGGTCGTGGACAACGCCAGATACTTGAGCGTGCCAGCCAGCTTCGCCTGCCCTTCAACCCCCTGCCGCAATTGCGAGACAGCATTTGCTGGCAAGACGGCCCGCAGCTACACCGCCTTATAGACCTACCGCGCAGCGCACTCTCCGGCCCGGTTCAGGAAGACAAGGCGCAAGCCCACGCCATGCTGGTGCGGGTGATTGAAGCGCAAGAACAGCAGTTAACTTCATTCGACCTGCGCATGATCGACGGCCTATCGACCTGCAACCCTCAGCAGGCAAACCACGTCAGCTTCGAGGCTTTCGCCGCCAGCGAGCCCTGTCGCCAGGTACGCATCATAAGCTACAAGGATTTCGTCAAAGCCATCAGCCAGCCACTACCGCGTTTTCTCGCAGGTGAGCGCATCAGCCTGCGCCAAGCCAGCTGGCGCGGCGACCGCGTGTTCTGGGCTGGCGAGCATCACAGCGAAGCTTTTGCATGCGCCATTGCCTACGCCCGCCGGCGCGGGCTGGAGGTCAACCTACCGGCGGAACTCAGCCATTACCGCCTGAGCGAGCAAGGCCTCAGCAACCTGCAGCAGCATTACCACGTACTGGGCATGCCCAATGCGGCCTGGAGCGATCCTGCGTTTATGGCACTACTGCTGGATAACGGCCTGCCCTATGCGCGCTTATCCTTGCTGGGCGGCCCAAGCTCACCGGAATTTCTCCTGCTGCCCAAGCATTCAACCGAAGCTACAGCCTTGGGTGAAGGTCTTCGCTTAGCGGGTGCGCCGGATGTGGTGGCATATCTGCAAAAGCTGTAATCGCAACATAGCCGCCATCCAAGTGAGCTTTTAATAAACAAAGTAAGAAAAAGCCCGCAGTCTGATTAGGATTGCGGGCTTTAGTCTGGCTACCAACCTACGTTCATACTACCTGCAAGGCGTTATCCCCCAGCAGCCCATTAATGACACTAGCTGTATCAGCACCTCCTGAAATAATGCCACCACCTCCAGGAGTCACTCCGTATTCAACAGCCACATTAAAGCCAGTCAACTCAATGGTTGTAGTTGCAGCACCGCCTGACGTAGGGCTAACCGCAATAATGGTGCTGTTATCGACTACCGAGAAGCTAAGGAAATCATCCAGCGATCCGGCATTGTAGGACTCACCAATCAACAACTGGGTGAGATCCAATTTGTCTCCCTCATCAGGTTTGAAATCGAGCACCTTGTCGGTCCCCGTGGTATCAGCCGATAGCCAGCGGAAGGTGTCCGCACCCGCGCCACCAGAGAGGATATCGTTGCCCAATCCACCGATGAGAATGTCATTACCATCACCACCAGACAGCACATCGTTGCCAGCCAAACCACTGAGCGTGTCATTGCCACCCAGGCCAAAGAGGTAATCAACTCCAGCGGTACCAGCCAGATTATCCACGCCGGCAGTACCATCCACCGACAGCGAATCAGGAACCAACATAGCGCTGAGCACACTACTTACACTGTCCCCATCACTATCAGTACCTACGATGTCGTGAGAAAGATTAATGGGCTGTCCGATGCTTGCCTGCTCATATTCGAAGAAACCTAATTTGAAGGTTTGACCGCTACCACCACTGATCTGCACGGCGCTGAAGTTATTGGCGGAGCTGACTTCGTACCACCACCCTTCCTCCATGCCCGTTACACGAATCGAATTACCCAAATCAGTGAGGCCAACCTCGCTGGTTTTGTCCACCTCTACACCGCCCTCAATGGCGTAAACGCGGATATTGCTGGTACTTAGGTTCCGAGTGGTTTCACCTGAAGCGTCGCCGATAAAGTTGTAGTCATTGTCGGCCAACAGCACCGCGATCACGAAGGTTGCGGTCCCTGCACCGCTAGGGCTAACCCAGGCAACTTTCTGGGCGAAGCGATTGGTGGTGTTGTGGCTGGTGTAGGTGAAGCCGGTGCTATTGGCACCTCCTGTTGCCAGGCCGTTAACCAGATCGATACGCAGCTGCTCGCCATTCTTGATGCTGTTGCCATCGCTAATGCCAATTTCGGTGCTGTTGGAATTGATGCTCTGCCCCGAGGTGCTCGACAACAACGCATCAAACGTTGTCCCTCCCATGTCGATCAGTCCTTTGAAGGCGGAGTTACCACCACCAACACCGGTCAGATTCGTGGCGGACACCTCTGAACCGTTGGCAATCGGTCCATAGGTGGTCAGCGTGTAGCTATCGGTCGAGGCATCCATATCAATGCGATAACCGAGAGTTCCACTGGCGCTGGTCTTAGCCTCGATAATGGACTGGTCACTGCCATAGAACAGGTACAACTGTTGACCGTTGAGGCTCAGCAGATTACCGCTGGCATCCCGAGCAGCAGCACCCTGAACGATAGAGAAGTTCACCTCATCAGGGCCATCAGCACCCGCCGAAGCCTCGAAACGCAGATCGGCGATGATGGAGCGGGTTTCACTGACCTGATCAACTAGCAGCGCCGTAACCGGGGTGAAGGCAATCGGCACATCATCTTCAACCTGGATTAACAGATCGCCAGCGATCGGCAAGGGATTAACACCATTGCTAGCCTTGATGGCGTTGGTCAGGTTCAGCGTAAGGAACTCATTGTCGTTAATGCCTGCACTAGGATGGTCCAGCGGGCCCAGCAGCGTGAACGTATAAGTGCCATCGGTCAGCACCTTGAGCGTAAATACATCGCTACTGCCAGCTTTAGCGGTCAACGTGTCACCGGAGAAGCTGTAAGTAACCGCTACACCGCCTGAGGTTATCGTCGGCATAATCGCTGGCGACGTGTTCAAGCTGAACTGCCCACTATTGGTACCCACCAGCAAATCCACCAGGCTGCCGGTGGCAACTGTATTGACGCTGTCACCATCGGTGATGCCGCCAGGTAGCTCGTCCTCGTCCACCCGCCCGACAACCGGAGAGGCGTCTTCAATATTGACGGTTAGAGACGCACTAGATGGGTCGCCATCCTTGTCGACGATGGTGTAGCCGAAACTTTCGCTGGTATCGGCGAGCACATTCTGCGGAGCCGTATAGCTCCAAGCGCCTGAGGCAAAGTTAAAGCTGAGTTTGCCTGTCAGGCCTGTAGAAATATCTGTCAGCTGATTACCGGCAATGCTGCCGCCACTGCTGACATTTATCGTGCCAGTGCCATTCCAGGTATATGTCACGCCATTGATGACGATCGACTGAACATACCCAGGACCATCAGCACCGAATGCATCATCGTCACCACCGCCTACAGCGTTGTCGCTACCCAGCAGCACATTGCCACTCACCACTCCACCATTGATCTGGTCAAGCAGGGTATCAATCAAACCGTCGAAGTTAGCGACCAGAATCGGCGAACCACTGCCGTCGACATCCACATCCTGCAGGCGGGCCGCATTGATACCGTCACCGACGCCGATGGTGGTTACATTGATGCCGTTGTTATCGACAAAATTATTCCATGCAGTCGCTGCCGTTGTGGTCAGTGAGGTATTTCCTGGGCCAGTTTGCTGGTTTGGATTACCGTCGCTGATAAAGAACACCTGATTGCTCCAGCCTGAAATTGGGCTGTAGACCGCCATGGTCTCCTCGATGGCGTCAGTAAAGTCGGTCTGCCCACTGAACGGCCGATTGGCAATGATGTTATCCATCAGGGCATTGAAAGACTCCAGGGTAGTAACCGATGGATAAGACAGAGAGGTCGACGAAAACGCCACAACAGTGACTTTCACATCCCCTTCCGTACCGGAATAAAGTGCCTGCCCTGCCGCTTTTACAGCGTTCATCATGGTGCTGAATTCGCTGTCACTGATACTGCCGCTGGAGTCGAGAACAAAGGCCACGTTGAAGTCCGAACCACTGGCTTCGGCAACATGAGCAGTGTCATTTTTGGCCTGCGGCGTGTCGTCATCGACATTGACTGACAGTGTGCCAGTTGCCTTGTCGCCATCCTTGTCGGTTACCTGATAGCTCAGGGTAAAGGCCTGATTGTTCTCCAAATCGGCATTGGCATGTTGAATCGGTGCGTTCTGGGTGACGCTATAAACACCAGTAGCGGTGTTCAGCGTTAACGTCAGCACTGTAGTGCCGCCCTGCTTAACCAGCAGTTGCGAACCGTCCGGGCTTGCCTGATAGGTAAATCCACCAGGCGCTCCCGATTCCAGCCATTTCACCGTACCGGCACCGTCAGCACCGAAGTTGTGCTGCAAAGTCCCACCGGCATTCACCGAGTCGGCATCGTCGGTACCGCCGGGGCCACCCGCTATGCCATTTGCCAGCGCATCATCATCCAATTGCACGGGGGCATTGGCACTGACGGTTGGCACATCGTCTTCAATCTGTACCAGGAAGCTGCCCGCCAGTGGCACAGGGTCAACCCCGTTGCTGGCCTGCAAGATACTAGCGAAATTCATCACCAGCAGTTCGTCGTCATCACCGTTGCCCAGTGGATGGTCGAGTGGTTTAAGCAACGTGAAGGTGTAATCGCCGTCGCTTTCCACCTGTAGGGTGAAGACGGTATCCGTACCCGCCTTGGCGCTCAATGTATCGCCAACCACACTGTATACCAGAGGAGTCCCACCGGATGAGGCACCATCCAAACCGCTGGTATTACCAGACAGACTGAACAGCACGGCGGCAGATGGCCCGACCACCAAGTTACTAACACTGCCGGTGGCGATAGTGGTTTCCCCATCGCTATCGGTAATACCGCCAGGCAATTCGTCCTCATCAACTTTGGCAATGACCGGGCTTATGTCCTCCACATACACCGTCAGAGTCGCTCCGGACGGATCGCCGTCCTTGTCGACAAGGACGTAGTTGAAGGTCTCGACCTTGTCGCCGCCGCCACTAGTGGGAGCCCGATAGGTCCAGGCACCCGTAGCGAAGTTGAAGTCCAACTCACCGCCATGAGTGGTGGGGATGTCGCTCAGCAACTGGCCACCATCGAGTACACCATCCCAGGTATAGGTGGAGCCATTGATCTCGATAGACATAATCCGGCCAGGACCATCGGCGCCATAGCCATCGTCGTCACCAGTGCCACCGTTATCGACACCGTCACTACCGTGCAGCACGTTGCCATTGACCAGACCGCCGACTACGTTATCCAGCAGCGTATCGACTAGGTCATCAAAATCATCAGCTCGCAGCGGGTCGTTGTTCGGCCCAGCGTCCATATCAACGTCTTCTAGGCGCTGGTCAATGATGCCGTTGCCTACACCGACTGTGGTGACAGTGATCCCATTAGTGTCGACAAAGGTATTCCAGGCCGTCGCAGTTGCGTCAGTCAGTGAATGGCCTCCTGTACCTGTCTGCTCGTTGGGATTGCCATCACTGATAAACACGACCTGATTGTTCCAGCCAGGCTGTGGCACATAGGAAACCATGGTCTGCTGGATCGCATCGGTGAAGTCAGTAGTACTGTCTAGAGGCCGAACCCCACCTGGCTCCAACGGGTTGAGGGAGTTCACCAAATTAGTGAACGCAGTGATGTCGCTGGTTACCGGGTAGCCGATCGAGTCGTTCGAAAAAGCCACAATCTGAATCTGCACCGCACCGGCGGCGTTGTTGAACAGTTCCTGGCCGGCCGTACGCACGGCATCCAGCATCTGATTCAGTTCGCCATTGTCGATACTGCCGCTAAAGTCGAGCACGAACACCATGTTGATATTCTGGGTCTGTCCGGTGCTGACATAGGCCACATCGGCCTGGGCCACCGGGGTATCGTCATCAACGTTAATAGCCAAGGTTCCATCGGCTGTATCACCATCTTTATCGGTAACCCGATAATTAAGGATGAAGGCCTGATTATTCTCCTGATCAGCATCGGCATGCAGGATTGGTGCGTTCTGCGTAACGGAGTAGGCACCGGTCGCACTGTTCAGCGTCACAGTCAGCACTAGGGTTGCGCCCTGACTGACCAATAATGAGCCATCAGGACCTGCCGAATAGGTGAAGTCTACCGGCGCACCACTGGTAAGCCACTGCACATTACCCGCACCGTCTGCCCCGAAGTTAAGTCCCAATGTGCCGCTGATTTCCACGGCATTGTCGTCGTCACCTATCCCGCCCGGAATACCATTGGCCAGAGCATCATCGTCCAGTTGTACCAGAGCGTTAGGCATCACACTTGGGCCGTCATCTTTGAAGCTGATGGCTGTACCGATATCAATACTTGCGTTGGCTTGGTCGCCATCACCATCCACCACTGTGGCGGTCAGACTGACGTGCCCTGCGCCAAGGAACTTGGCTTCGTCTGGGTCACCCGTTGGGTGAACAATGGCGCGAATCTGATCCAGGGTGACAGTGCCTGTCGCATCAACACTCAGGGTAAATACCAGTTGGTTGCTGACCGAGGTGCGGCCCTCAATGACCCCCGCATTCAGGCTAAGGATTACGTCCTGATTGGTTTCGGTATCGACCAAACCTGAGTTGGCATCCTGCACGCTCAGGTTGTAGGTCAGGCTTTGCAGGCCATCAGCGCCAGGCTGCACGTTGAACACACCACTGAAGTTAGCGGTTGCATCAATATGGAAGGCCGATTCATCGACCTGCAGTGCGGAACCCCAGGTGAGATTGGTGCTGACATCGTTGTAGTCGTAGTCCGAGGTAAGTGTTTTGTCTTCCCAGTTCTGATTGCCTACGTTGCCGGTGTCCTGCAAATGCGAGCCGCCAGGATTCAGGCTGGCATCGCTGAACAGCACATTGGCGCCGTCAGCACCTACTAGTGGCACACCACCTAGCTGCGCCTGCCACTGGCCGGCGACAAACTCGAAGGTCACAACCGAGCCATTAGCCAGATCGGCATTGGCTCCGCCGTTAGGGATGATAAAGAAGCCCGTGTTGGCTGGGTCCAGGCCACTGAGGTCGGCCACATCGCCAACGGACTGAGCATGCACATTGGCCCAGATCACTTTGCCGTCTAGCGGTGAACCATCGGGAGCCTTGTTGTAATAGCCATAGGAATTACTAAAGCCGGCATCGGTCCCCTGGAAGGTGACGAAGGAGCTAACGCCAATACTCCCGGCCTGAATGGTCGGCGTATCGTCATCAATCGTTACGACCAACGAGCCCATGGCCGAGTCGTTATCACCGTCAGTTACCGTGTAACCAATGTTCAAAGTGATGTCGTCTTCGGTGCCGCTGACTGGGTGCATGAGCGGTTGCAACAAGTTGATGGTGTAGGCGCCAGTGGCTGGGTCAGTGAGCACCACTGTCAGCAATGCGCCGCGGACAGAGCTGATGGTCAGGGTATTAGTTGGGGCATCCCAGTTGGATGTCACAGCCTCCGAGCCCAAGTTCAGCGGGCCGCTAAGCGCGATGGATTTGAGGCCATCAGCACCGGCATTGAATGCCAAGTTCCCACTGGTGCTGGTAGCTGCGCCCGCAATGTCGCCTGGGCCGCCATTGATACCGCCAGGGAGACCTTCGTCGTCAAGAACAACTGCTGCGGTTACCTGGCCGGCAGTTGGAGCATCGTCTTCGAAACGAATCACATGACCGATATCGACGTTGTCGACTGCCACATCGCCGTCGCCATCAGTAACGGTCAGCACTGCTTTGATTTTGCCACTGAGACTCAGCGACTCGTCTGCGTTGCTGCCATCAGGATGTTTAAGGGAAATGTACTGCGCAATGCTCAGCGTACCGTCACTGCCGATCGCTACAGCAAATGCTGCCTTGCCACTATCGGCACCGCCATCAACACGGCCGACGACCAGATCGCCCTCGACATGCAGACGGATAGTGAAACCATCGGTGGTTTTCAGCCCTGAGTCCATGCCATTGCTGCCCTGCAGAGCCAGGCTCAGAACAGTTGTTGCGCCCTCTTCATCTTGGCCAACACTGCTACCCGCAACACTGACGACCGCACCACTGCTTTGCGCGTAGCCGATTGGATCCAGATCAGTACCCGGTGTACCGACCGCAGCGAAGAGTGCTGACAGATCAGCCACGTCATTGTCGTTGGCATCCCCCGGAATCAGTGGAGTGGCGACTGCATTTTGCAGCCCTGCAGACTCATCGTGGGTAACCCCGGCATTTCTCACCAGGCTGATGTTCGCGGTGGGGCCGTCATCCTCGAAGCGGATCACGCTACCAATATCGACCTTATCGACCGCTACATCGCCGTCGCCATCGGTGACAGTCACAACCGCCTGAATCTTGCCCGCCAGGCTAACGGCTTCATCGAAGCTACTGCCACCAATCGGATGCTCAAGCGACACGTATTGGGCCAGGCTCAGCGAGCCGTCGGCGCCGATGGCAATAGCAAATGCGGCCTTGCCGGCATCCGCCCCACCCACGATACGACCAACGATCAGTGCACCTTCAAGGTGCAGAGTGATGCTGTGACCATCGGTGGTACGTAACCCGGAGTCATCGCCGTTGCCGTTTTTCACCACCAAGCTGAGCTGGACAGTCGCGCCCTCTTCGTCCTCACCGTAACTGCTACCCAGGGTAGTCACTACGGGAGTTGCACTCTTGGCAAAGCCAGTCGGGCTGATGTCTGTACCTTTGTTGGCAACGCCATCAAATACCGACAGGTAAGCCACATCATTGTCAGTGATATCGCCCAGGGTCCAGGTATGCCAGAAATTCTGCAAACCAGCCGTTTCATCGTGGGTGACATCAGCCCATGGGCCTTTGAGATTAATGTGCGCAGTGGGGCCGTCATCCTCGAAGCGGATTGAGCTGCCAATATTGACCTTATCGACAGCCACGTCGCCGTCACCATCGGTCACTGTCAGCACTGCCTGCACCTTGCCAGCCAGGCTTACCGCTTCGTCATAGCTACTACCGCCAACTGGATGCTCCAGCGACACGTATTGCGCCACGCTGACCGTGCCGTCAGCGCCTATGGTGATGGCAAATGCTGCCTTACCGGCATCCGGTCCACCGACAATGCGCCCAACCACCAGGCTGTTTTCAACATAGAGTTTGATGGCAAAACCAGCAGTAGTGGCCAGGCCTGAGTCAGCACCATTGCCGCCGACAACTGCGAGGCTAAGCTGTGAAGTCGCGCCTTCTTGATCCTGCCCGTAGCTGCTACCAGCAGTCGTAACCAGCGGATCATTGCTTTGCGCATAGCCTTTTGGAGAAAGATCACCGCCTCTGTTCACAACACTGTTAAACAGACTGGAGATGCCATTGATGTCGTTGTCGTTGGCGTCTCCAGCAGGTGCTGGGGTCGCCGTGGCATTCTGCAAACCATGCGATTCGTCGTGTACAACGCGTACGCCCTGCACGGCGTTTATGTTGGCAACCGGGCCGTCGTCCTCAAAGCCAATCACATGGCCAACGCTGACTTTATCCACCGCCACATCACCATCGCCATCTGTCACGGTGACCACGGCATTGATCTTGCCAACCAGAGTTACCGCTTCGTCATAGCTGCTGCCACCAACCGGGTGTTCCAGCGACATGTACTGGGCAATGCTGATCGAGCCATCGGCACCAATGGCAACAGCAAAGGCTGCCTGCCCAGCAAAATCACCACTGGCAACACGGCCCACAACCAAGCCGCCTTCGAGGTAAAGATTGATGGGGGTGCCGTCGGTGGTTTTCAGGCCAGAATCACTGCCCGGCGCTCCTGTCAGTTCAAGGCTGAGGACTGTGGTAGCACCGGAAAAATCTGAACCATAGCTGCTACCAAATGTGCTCACGATAGGCGTCAGGCTTCGGGCAAAGCCTGTAGGGTCGATATCACCCCCCTTGTCAGCCACACCATTGAATGCTGATACAAAGCTAACATCGTTGTCCCAGTCACCAGGCTTCCACCAGGAGGTCAGGAAATTCTGCAGCCCTGCGCTTTCATCATGAGTTACTTGTGCCCATGGACCTTTGAGGAATATGCAGGCTTGTGGGCCGTCATCTTCAAAGCCAATACGCGATCCCAGCTCGACTGTGGGAGAGGTTGCCGAATCGCCATCGTTGTCGAAGATCTTCACGGTCACGCCGATCAGACCCTCGCCAATTGCGGCCATGGTGTCGTGGTTATTACCGTCATCACCATGGTCAACAGCAGCATATTGAGTGACAGAGACCGCACCCGTACTTGAGTTGATGCTGATACGGAACACCACCAGGCCGCCGTCGGCGATTCCAAGAATGTCGCCTGCGTCTGCACCAGCACCGCCGACAAACGACAGCAAGATCGGGCCACCAGCCGTGGCGGTAAGGCCCGAGTCAGCGCCATCTTCTGCCAAGGTCAGTGAGAATGTCCTGGCCTCAAGATCTTCGCCATCGGCACCTGGGTCGACAGCCAGTGAAAAGATACTTTCCAAGTTAAAACTGGCGTAGCCAATTACACCGGTTTCGCTGCCTAAATAACTGGTTTCATCGTTATTCGACGCATAGCCAGACTCATCTTTAGTCGAGCCACCAGTACCAACGGACTCATCGACGACCAGCAGACCACCCTGCTCAGATATGTCAAAACGCAGGATGCTGGGGCCATCGTCATATACAGCGATAGTGAGCGGCACTGTCGGCGATACGTCGCCATCGTCATCAAACACACGAACAAAGAACGGGTCGAGCAGCTGGTCATCAGCCCCAACAGCATTGGGATTGGAATGATTGAGCGTGTTGTCAGCCAGGGTGTACGTCCAGTTGCCGGCGGCATCAAACACCAACTGCCCATAAACGCCCTGAACCACACCGCCGCCTTGCACATTGACCCACACCCCATCCTTATCCAGCACCTGGATGGCCGAGACACCGTCGGGTGAATTGATGATCAATGAGCCGGAAACATTTTCCGCATTGCTGCCAGGGTTCGAACCGGCCTGGCCGTCAAGGTTGGTTACCGCGTCAGGATTGAGCGCAGCCTCTTCAACCACGCCTGGGCCCGTAACGACAGAGCCTTCCTGATCGAAGTAGATAATTTCAATCGTGGGTGACGAGTCTGGCGCCTCATCACTCACCACAGGTTCTGGATTGGGAAACTCCGGCCCGGTGTTCAGCCCTTCGGTTGGGAAGCCAATGATCGGATCGAGTGCGCCGCCGGTTTCACCCAGCAATACGAAGGAATGGCCGCCGCCCGCACCACCAGCTCCGCCTGCGCCACCCGCACCTGGGCCCGCAGCGGTTGCTTCACCTTCAAGCGTCGGGTCGACGCCGGCTTCAATGGCAGCCTGCAATTGCTCAACATCGGTCAGGTCGCCATCACTCGGCGCTGCCGGAGGCGATTCTGCGGTAGCTACTTGCTGATCGGAATTGCCTGCGAGCATTTGCTCTGTGAGGTTTAGGCTGCTGTCGCGACCCAGGGTCAATTGCTGTCCATTGCTCAGAGCAACCGCAATAGCTCCAGCGGCTCCGGTAACAATTTGCTCCCCCGCAAAAACTCGATCACCTTCACTAAGTGGCCGACGCGTTCCGTCGCCAGCTACTGCATAGACTTCGCCGATAACTTGGCTGACGACACCAATCAAAGTAGCCATGATTCCATCCTCACTACAGCTGCCGACCACCGCCGACACGTATGTCAAAAAAGGTCTAAACACCCTTCAGGAGAGAACAAAACCACTGGCTGATTACTACGACGTCACGCTCAAAAACAAAAACGACAAAAAACTGTCACCCTGACTCACGTCGCTCACTACACCAGCAAGATC
This sequence comes from Pseudomonas sp. EA_35y_Pfl2_R111, assembly GCF_963970955.1. Lineage (NCBI taxonomy): Bacteria > Pseudomonadati > Pseudomonadota > Gammaproteobacteria > Pseudomonadales > Pseudomonadaceae > Pseudomonas > Pseudomonas sp. EA_35y_Pfl2_R111. The sequence continues at coordinate 463,406 of NZ_CAXAOM010000002.1, forward strand.
CCGCCCTTAATTGTATCTGACCATCTGTTTTAGCCGCGCACGCTATCTAAAAGCACAAAACGCGCGGCTTATGAATTAAAACAATGTGCTGCTTTTCCCAGACTGCATAAGATTTTTTTCTTATAGGCCTTGTAACAATTTTTTCTTAGCTACGCTTAAAACTGTTCTTAGCTGTGATGTTACAGGCTGAAAGTAATCAGCAAGGCAAATAAGCCATTTTTTTGGCGACTGGATTTTGAAAACTTATAAGGAGAGTTACCAGATGCGCGCACTTAACCCTTTATGGAGCAGTATTGTGCTGGCAATGGTCTGTACACAGGCATACGGCATAACCCTATCCGAGGCGATTCAGAGCACTCTGGATAACCACCCCGAAGTTCACGCGGGAGCCAATAGCCGCCTTTCATCGGACGAAGACGTAAAGATTGCGAAAGGTGGCTATCTACCCACCGTTGACCTATTGATGGGCTACGGCCGAGAAAATACCGATAGCCCAACCACCCGGGCACTGGGCAACCACAACACAGAAACCCTGAACTACGGCACCTCTGAGCTGCGCCTGCGGCAGATGATCTTTGATGGCTTTAATACGCCGAACGAAGTGGAACGCACTAAAGCCGTGGTGAACTCACGGGCCTATCGTCTGCTTGGCACCTCGGAAAGCCTGGCCCTACGCACCGTCGAGGTCTATCTGGACCTGCTGATGCGCCGTGAAATGGTCGAGCTTGCACGTAACAACCTGCAGGCTCACCAACGTATCGGTGATCAAATCGGTCTGCGCAGCGAGCAAGGCGTTGGCAGCACGGCGGACCTTGACCAATCCGAAGCGCGTTTGGCACTCGCTGAGAACAACCTTTATACCGAGCAGGTAAACCTGGCTGACGCCGAAGCCAATTTCTTCAGTGCCGTTGGCCGCATGCCCGATCAGCTGGCCTCTCCGGCATCACTGAAAGGTTCATTGCCAGAAAGCCTCGCCGAGGCTCGGCAGGCGGTAATCGACAACAACCCCTTCCTGAAGTCTGCACAGTCCGATGTGCATGCGGCAGAAAAACAATATGAAGTTGCCAAGTCCACCTTCTATCCGCGTGTTGACCTTGAACTGGCCACCAACGCCGACAACAACACCCAGGGCGACGAAGGCCACAACAACGGTTGGCGTGCCGCCGTAGTGATGAACTACAACCTGTTCAACGGCATGCGTGACAAGGCGCGCCTGCAATCGACTGCTCACCAGATCAATGAGTCGATGGATATTCGCAACAACGCCCTGCGCGTACTCAACGAGAACCTCTCCCTGGCCTGGAACGCCATGGAAAATGCCCGACTGCAAACCCCAAAAGCACGAGATTACGCCGACTACACCTCGCGGGTTCGCGAAGCCTATCAACAGCAATTCGGCCTGGGCCAACGCACCTTGCTCGATTTGCTGGACAGTGAGAACGAGCTCTTTACCGCTAACCGCCGCTACAGCGAAGTGCGCTTCAGCGAAGAGTTCTCGATGTACCGGGTAAGTGCAGCGATGGGCGACTTGTTGCGTCAACAGCAAGTGGTAGTACCGGCAGAGGCTGTAGCCCTCACCGAAGTGAAGAGCGAGGCACGTCTGCCGGCAATGAAGTAGAACCGGCTAAGGAGTAGTACACCTTGACCACCATGGAACGGCCGGGGTCACCCAGCGATCCGCGTCTTAATCACGACGATCCGCTGCTTGATGGCTTGTTGATTCTTTGCAAACTCCACGGCTGCTCAGCCAGTCGTGGCAGCTTGAGTGCAGGCCTGCCATTGCCCGAGCAACGCCTTAGTGCCGAGCTGTTACCTCGCGCTGCGGCGCGAGCGGGTTTGCAAGGGCGTTTACTGCACCGCGATCTGGCGAGTATCTCAACCCTCAACCTACCCGTGTTGCTGCTGTTGAAAGACGGCCGTAGCGCTGTGCTGCGCCAATGGGGGCCGAAGAATCAAGCGCAGATCCTGCCCTGCGAAGCCGACGGCGGTGAACAGTGGGTAGGCCGTGAACAATTGGCCGCCGAATATAGCGGCCAAGCCTTCTTCGCTCGCCCACGGCATGAGTTGGAAGAAGCACGCTCCCCCCTCATTCCACGCATTGAAGCCTGGTTTCGCGACACCCTGAAGCTGTCGCGCTGGTTGTACACCGATGCAATTCTCGCCAGCCTGCTGATCAACCTACTCGGGCTAATGGTGCCGCTGTTTGTTATGCAGACATATGACCGCGTCGTGCCCAACCAAGCAACCTCGACACTCTGGGTACTGGCCATCGGTTTGTTCGTCGGCATGGGCTTCGAGTTACTGCTGAAAATCCTACGCTCGCATCTACTCGATACCGCCGGCAAGAAAACCGATGTGGTGCTGTCGGCCACATTATTCGAGCGCATCACTGGCATGTCGATGAACGCTCGCCCGGCCACCATCGGCGGATTTGCCCAGAGCATTCATGATTTCCAGGGCCTGCGTGAATTTCTCACGGCCGTCACCCTCACCAGCCTGATCGACCTGCCCTTCTCATTTCTGATGATCACGGTGATATGGCTGATTGGCGGCTGGCTCGTCGTTATTCCACTGCTGGCGTTCCCGATCACTGCTCTCTTTGCTTTTATCATTCAAGCGCGCTTGCGCGACACGGTGGAGAAAAGCCTGCAATTGGCCTCGCAACGCCAGGCGCTCCTGATCGAAACCCTCGGAGGCCTGGAAACCCTAAAAGCCTGCAGCGCGGAAAGCGAACGTCAGCATCAATGGGAAAAGACCCATGGCGCCCTCACTCGCCTGGATATCCACGCGCGCTCACTGGCCGCAATCGCCACTAACGGCACATTGTTTCTGCAGCAATTCGCCGGCATGGCCACCATCGTGGCGGGGGTTTATATCATCATCGCCGGCCAGCTCAGTGTCGGCGCATTGGTTGCCTGCTACATGCTGGGCAGCCGTATCCTCGCGCCACTTGGGCAGATTGCCGGTCTGATCACCCGCTACCAGCAAGCGCGTCTGACCATGACCAGTACCGATGCGCTAATGGCCTTGCCGCAGGAGCGCCAAGCCAAACAGCGCCCACTGGACCGTACTCAGTTGCATGGCGCGCTGGATGTACGCGATGTCACGTTCAACTACCCCGGACAAAGTACCCCAGCCCTTGCCGGGGTCAGTCTGCGTTTGAGTGCGGGTGAACGCATCGGCATCATCGGCCGCAGCGGCTCCGGTAAAAGCACCCTGGCGCGCTTGGTAATGGCCTTCTACAGCCCGCACAAAGGGCAAATCCTGCTGGACAACCTCGACCTACGTCAGCTCGATGTAGCCGACTTACGCCATCAGATTGGTTACGTGGCCCATGACCTGCCCCTGCTGGCCGGCAGTCTGCGCGACAACCTGACCTTGGGCGCACGCTATGTCAGCGATGCACGCATGCTTGAAGTGGCCGAGCTGACTGGCGTGGTCGACCTGGCAAGGCAACATCCACAAGGTTTTGACCGCCCCGTGGGCGAGCGTGGTCAGCTGCTTTCTGGCGGACAACGCCAGGCTGTGTTGCTGGCCCGCGCGCTATTACTCGACCCGCCCATTCTGTTGTTGGATGAGCCCACTAGCGCGATGGACAACACCAGCGAGGAAATCCTGCGTAACCGCCTGCAAACCTGGGCACAAGGTAAAACCATGCTACTGATCACCCACCGCGCATCCATGCTCAGCCTGGTGGATCGCCTGGTGGTGCTGGATAACGGCCATATTGTTGCTGACGGCCCTAAAGAAGCAGTTATTGAAGCGCTACGCAAAGGTCGAGTTGGCCCCGCAGCGGTATAGGAACGGTCATGCAGATAAGCACCTCGATTCGCGACTACTTCGCCAGCATGCGCCAGCGCAAGCAGGACACCGAGTTTATGCCGGAAGTCGACGGCGCCATTCTCGAAGACTCGCCTTGGTTCACCCGTATCACCGTCTGGGTCGTCAGCGCGTGCCTGCTCACAGCGTTGATCTGGGCCAATTTTGCCGTGCTTGAGGAGGTCACTACCGGCGAAGGCAAAGCCATCCCCTCAAGTAAGATCCAGGTCATCCAGAACCTGGAAGGCGGCATCGTCAGCGAGATATTTGTGCGCGAAGGGCAAATCGTCGAGAAAGGCGCCGTGCTACTGCGCCTGGATGACACGCGTTTTCTCTCCAATCGCGGCGAAGCTGAAGCCGACCGCCTGGCCCTGGTAGCCCGGGTCGAGCGTTTAACCGCAGAGGCAGAAGGTCGCCCCATAAGCATGCCGGAAGATATCTTGCGCCTGGCACCGCAACTGGCCGAAGACGAGCTGGCGCTTTACCAGTCCCGGCAGAACCGTCTGCAAAGTGAACAACGCACCCTTGGCGAACAGCTGCGGCAAAAAACCCAGGAACTGGCCGAGTTCCGCGCCAAGGCTCAGCAATACCGGTCAAGCATGGGCCTGCTGCAGCAGGAACTGAATATGTCGCAACCACTGGTAGCTACCGGTGCGATTTCCCAGGTGGAAATCCTGCGGCTGCGGCGCAGCTTGGTGGAAGTGCGTGGCTCGCTGGACGCCACTAACCTGGCAATCCCAAGAGCCGAGTCGGCCATGGATGAAATCAAAAGCAAGGTGGAAGAGTCAGAACTGAGCTTTCGCTCTGAAGCCTTCAAGGAACTCAATGAAATTCGCACCGAACTAAAAAAAATAACGGCCAGCAGCGTCGCTATCGACGACCGCGTCAGCCGCACCACCGTGGTCTCGCCCGTGCGCGGGGTAATCAAGCAGCTCAAGGTCAATACCATTGGCGGCGTGGTGCAGCCCGGCAATGACATGCTGGAGATCGTGCCGCTGGACGACAGCCTGCTGATTGAGGCCAAGGTACGACCGCAGGATGTAGCCTTTCTGCACCCAGGGCAGAAAGCCATGGTCAAATTCACCGCCTACGACTACACCATCTACGGCGGGCTCAGGGCCAATCTTGAGCTGATCAGCGCCGATACCATCACCGATGAAGAAGGCAACAGCTTCTACCTGATTCAGGTGCGTACCGATAAAAGTCATTTGGGCAGCGTAGAACATCCGCTGCTGATCATCCCCGGTATGGTCGCCACCGTAGATATCATCACCGGTGAGAAAAGCGTGCTCGACTACCTGCTCAAACCAGTGCTGAAGGCCCGCTCGGAAGCTATGCGCGAGCGCTGAAATGCTCTGTCCAGCCACCTGACGCGGTCACGAGCATCCATCTGGCGTGCCGTGATTGCGCTGAAAAATCTGCTCCCCCATCGCCTCGATCTGCCCCTCAATCAGCACCTCAAAGGGTTTGAGCAAAGCGTCGAAACAGGCTGGCGCCTCGACTGTATTCAGCGCAGTCACAATCGCTTCGACGGTTGATAACGCACCGGGCATAGGGGCTTTGCGCAGCCGATAACGCGATTGCAAGCCTTCTGGCAGGACCACCCTGGGCAAAGCCGCCAACAACGGGTTGAGGTGCAACAGCTTGCGCGCCTTGCGCCAGGTGCCGTCAGGCACCACCAATAACAGCGGTAATTCACTGTGTTGCTCGGCAAACGACTTCAGCACTTGCGCCTGCTCGCCAGGAAATAGCAAACACGCGCGACAGCCAGGCTGCTGCAATAACGCAGGGAGAGACTCGAAGACTTCGCCCACCAGCAATTCAGCATTGTTCAAGCCAAGAGCCGCCAAGCGTGCGGTATTTAGCGCATGTTTGACCTCGCTCGGATGCTGCAAAATCAGCACCCGAGTACGGCTAGCCAGACAGGGAATAAGCGCACATAAACAGCGCTCGGCTGGGCGGGTACAGCGGGGGCACTGCGCACGTGGCATCGGTTTCTCCTCAGCCGCGCAGTTTGCCATAGCCGATAGAAAACGGCCCACCTCAGAGGTGGGCCGATACGCATATAAACGAACCGTTACTTAGCGATTGAAGCGCTCCGCCAGGCTGTGCAGGTAGTCCGCCATATCTTCCAGCTCCTGACCAATAGCCGCTCCCTGATGCGCCTGCTCGGCGCTGCGATCAGAGAGCTGGGCGATCTGGGTAATCTGCCGACTGATATCTTCCGCCACATGGCTTTGCTCTTCGGAAGCCGAGGCCATCTGCTGGCTCATGCCAGTGATACGGCTGACGGCCGCACTGATGCCATCCAGCGCGCTGCGTACAGACTCAACACTCTCAACACTCTGCTTGGAAATCGCTTCGCCCTTGCCTGCCGTTACCACTGCCCGTTCGGCGCCAGCACGCAGTGATGAAATGATCTGGTGGATCTGTTCGGTCGACTCGCGCGTGCGTGAAGCCAGCGAACGCACCTCATCTGCCACTACCGCAAAACCGCGCCCCTGCTCGCCGGCACGCGCCGCTTCGATGGCAGCGTTAAGCGCCAACAGGTTGGTCTGTTCGGCAATCGAGGTGATCACATCCGCCACACTGCCGATGGACTGAGTGGAGTTGGCCAGGTCATTGACCGCCTGACCAATGTCCACCACGGCCTTGGCCATATGGTGCATGGACTCGAGGCTACCGCCGGCTAGCTGCAATCCTTGCTTGGCTAGACGATCCGCCTCCTCGGCGGCGTGCGAGGTGCTCTGCACGTTGTGCGTCACCTCTTGAATGGTGGCTGCCATCTGGTTGATCGCCGTGGCGGACTGATCAGTTTCACTGCGCTGTTGATCAAGCATTTGCGCCCCGGAGCGCGACAGGTCAGCAGAGCGGCTGGCGTGTTTCTTGACGTTCACGCCAGCGTCCTCGATGCGCGTCAACGCCGTCTGCAGGCGCGCGTCCTCGCTGATCATTGCCATATCCAGCAGGGCCTGTGCGCCACGGCTATCGGTGTAGGTCAAGGCGACCAAGGCGCTAGTAAACGCCTTGGGATGCTCGGCAAGCGTGCGTCGAATCAGACCTCTCTTGGCATGCAACTGGTAGGAGCCCAGGCCAAACATGGTCACGAAAATAAAGCCCCATAACCAAGGGCCGCTCAATACAAAGTGCGCCCCGAGAATCAGCAGAGCGGCGAGGATAAGCGGCCACGACTGGATGATGTCCAGCGTCCACAGTTCCAGCTTAGGCACCGCCGGTTTACCCTCACGCAAACGTGCGTAGAGCTTTTCGGCACGACGCTTCTGCGCCTCGCTGGGCAGGGAGCGCACTGACTCATAGCCAGCCACCCTGCCACCTTCATAGATCGGTGTGACATAGGCGCTAACCCAGTAATAATCACCGTTCTTCGAGCGATTCTTGACGATTCCCATCCACGGTTTGCCCTGCTTGATGGTCTCCCACATATGGCCAAATACGCCTGGGGGCATATCGGGATGGCGCACTAAGTTGTGGGGTTGACCGATCAATTCTTCACGGGTGAAACCGCTGATTTCGACAAAGGCGTCGTTGCAATAAGTGATATTGCTATTCAGGTCGGTGGTGGAGATCAGTCTTTCGTGCTCGGGGAACGTTCTTTCCCGCTGAGTTACTGGGAGGTTCTGGCGCATTGGAGCTATCCCTGTCTGAGCTATATACATAACCGCAGGTATAGGTCTAGCACAGCAGTACCAACACGCTAGCAAATGCTTGTTTTAAACGTGATTAGCGATCCAGCATGCAAGCGCCAGCGGCCAAAGCCAAAGCCAAACGCTGTCTGGCTCTAACCGAGCGCACGCACAAGTGGGGAGGCCTAACGTCGAGGGGGAAGCGCTTTGGCACCAGAGGCATTACTGCGCACGGGAATGGGCTGCAGTTTTGGCCGCTCACATAAGCCAAGGGCAACCAGCAGATCAAGCAAAGCATTTTGCAACTTGGCGCTCATAAAATAGCCTCCAACCAAGAACATCGAATAGGTGCTTGGACACCTTTAAACAGCCTAGTTCAGCCTGCTCAAAACTGCCGGCCACTTCGTCGCTACAGACTAAAACAGCACACGTAACCCAGCGTAAAGAGTACGTCCTGGCCCCGGCTCAAAATAACGAGCGTTGCCATCGTTGATCCGCAGGTTATCGAAATACTCACGGCCCAGCAGGTTATCGATGCCGAGGTAAGGCTCCAAGCTCTGCTCACCAACCTGAAAACGCTTGCCGATGCGCAGATTAAACAAGGCATAACCGGGTGCAGACTGCGTATTGGCATCGTTGGCATATACCCGCGCCTGAGCCATCACACCGAGGCGCACATAGCCGTGTTGATGCTCATAGGCCAGTTCGCTGAATAGAGTCTGCCGGGGAATACCGGGGATGCGTTCGCCGGAAAAGTCGCCCGCTGCCGTTTGATAATCCTCGAAACGGTAGCGGTTGTAGGCATAGGCCACCGACCAGCGCCAGGCATCGGCAAGCTGCCAATCCAGGCTCAACTCCAGACCATCGCGGCGCGACTCACCGGCATTGCGATAAAAGTTACGTCCGGGCTGTGCTGGCAAGCTGAAGCCCACCAACTCATCTTCCAGCTCAATCCGGTAAAGCGACAGGCTGTAACGCAGCGAGGGCCATTCGCCTTTAATGCCCAGTTCGCGGCTGAGCGCCTGGGCAGGCTGCAACGTGCTGTTGAAGCCGCCGCCTTGCGGGTCGCCCAGTTCGCTAATAGTCGGAGATTCAAAGGAGCTGGCCAGCCGCGCATAGACGGACTGCTGCGGGGTAAAGCGATAACTCAGGCCAGCGCTGTAGTTCCAGTCCTCCAGGCTGCGCGAGCCTGAATCGTCGCGGTTATCGGCCAGATAATAGTCATCCACCGCCAGCCGTACCTGGTCATAACGCAGCCCGAGTGTGGCTTGCCATTGCTCGCTCAGATCGATCTGGTCCTCGATAAACAGTCCCTGACTCAGCGCCGATTCATCCTGCTGCTGACGTAACTGCCCACGCTCGCCCAGCAGGTTGTCATAGCGCCGACGATCATCACGTTGCGCCTCAAGGTCAAAGCCTGCGGTGATCTTGTGCGCCAGGCCGATTAGCTCGCGATGATGGCTGTACTGCCCGCCAATGCCGCCGAAATAACGCTCGAAGGTCGTCTGCCCACTTGTGGTAAAACCCAGTCGATTGCCGAACTCGCGATGCCCCAGATAACTGCGCAGCTGATACTCGTCAGCGCCCGTCGCGTAACCATCCCAGACCAGGCCCAGGCGCTGCTGACGGATATATTCGTCGGCGTCAAAAAGCAGGTTGTTTGGCGCCGCCTGGCGGCGATCCGCCTTCACTTGCGCAGCCGTCAGGCCGCCTGGGTCTTCGGCGCGGTTGTCGATGGCATTGAAGTTCAGGCGCAAACGCCCAGTGGGGGCATACCACCGCAGCTTTCCAGTGAGACTGTTGGTGTGCGCCTGACTGTGTTCGCGGTAGCCCTCTAGCACGGTGCTGTTAAATGCCAGCAAGCCACCCAGGTTGCCATCGCTGCCGCCGATTTCGCCCCGCATACGTTGATAACCCAGGCCGGCCGCACTCAGGTCCAGTTGCATCGAGGGTATGGCCGGCGGCTCGCGGGTTTCGATGGTCAGCACGCCGCCAGCCGCGTTGCCGTAAAGCACCGAGGCCGGGCCGCGCAATACTTCCATACGTTCGACCAGGCCCAGGTCGAGGCCGTCGAGTTCGGTCTGACCATCTGGCATGGTTAACGGCACACCATCGACCAGTACGCGAATACCGCGCACACCAAAATTACCGCGCGCGCCAAAGCCACGAATAGACGGGCGCAGCCCCTGAGCCAGGTTGTAACGGTTGAGGCTAAACACACCCGGTACGCGGGCCAGCAGCGTGTCCAGCGCGAGGTTTTGCTCACCGGGCGCAGTGCCGGACTCAACCACCGTCACGGCGGCCGCAGTACTTAACCAGCGCGTGGTGCTGCGGGGCGAGGTGATCAGCAACGGGGCCAGCTCGACAGCGGTATTTTCAGCCTCGGCCGCCAGTAATGCGCGGCTATCCGCCAACAGCCAAAGACCTGCGGCAATCGCCCCAAAGGCCAAACGCACGCTCTTAATATTCCTTGTCGGCCTGATCCTTGCGCCGATAGGGGAACACATCAATAACTTTGCCGGCACGAATCGCCTCCTGCAGGCTTTTCCAGTAATCAGCGTCATATAGCTCGCCATGCAGCTCGTTGAACAGCTTGCGCTGTTGTATATCGGCAAACAAAAACGGCGGAAATTCCTCGGGGAATACATCCAGCGGCGCCACCGAGTACCAGGGTTCGGAAGACATTTCATCTTCCGGATAGCGCGCCTGAGGGATACGGCGGAAATTCGCTTCGGTCAGAAAGCAGATCTCGTCGTAGTCGTAGAACACCACACGGCCGTGACGGGTGACGCCAAAGTTCTTCAGCAGCATGTCGCCAGGGAATATATTCGCCGCCGCCAGTTGCTTGATGGCTAGGCCGTAATCATCGAGTGCTTCACGCACCTGGGCTGCGCTGGCGCTTTCCACATACAGGTTGAGCGGGGTCATGCGCCGCTCGGTCCAGCAGTGGCGCACCAGCACCGTGTCACCATTGACCTCGACTGTGGACGGCGCAACCTCCAGCAGCTCGGCCAGGCACTCTGGATCAAACTTGCTCAGTGGGAAGCGGAAATCGGCGAACTCCTGGGTATCGGCCATGCGCCCTACCCGGTCGACAGTTTTCACCAGGCGGTACTTCTCAATCACCGTGTTGCGGTCGACGTTCTTAGACGGCGAGAAGCGGTCCTTGATGATTTTGAATACGGTATTGAAGCCCGGCAGGGTAAACACACTCATGACCATGCCGCGCACACCGGGGGCCATGACGAATTTGTCATCGGTGGTGGCCAGGTGGTTGATCAGCGAGCGGTAGAACTCCGACTTGCCGTGTTTGTAGAAGCCGATCGAGGTGTATAGCTCGGCTACATGCTTGCCCGGCAGGATGCGTTTAAGGAAGCCGACGAACTCTGCCGGATAGCCAACGCGCACCATGAAATAGGAGCGCGTGAAAGAGAAGATGATTGATACCTCGGCCTCGTCGGTGATCAGGGCATCAATCTGGATGCCCTGACCTTCGCGGTGCAGCAGCGGGATCACCAGCGGCCATTGCTCGTCGCGGGTGTATATGCGCCCGACCAAATACGCACCCTTGTTGCGGTATAGGCGCGAGGCGAACAGCTCGATGCGCAGGTCAGGGTCCTTGCACACCCAATCCGGCAAGTTGGCGTACAGCTGCTTGAGCAGGCGCGCCAGATCGCGCTCGAGGTTTTCATAGCCGACTTCAAAGCTGAAATCCTCGAAAATCTGCCGCAACGCCTGCTCAACATTACCCTTGGGCTCGTAGAGGCGGGTTTGCGGTGTCCGTGCATTGACTCGCAGGGCCGGACGCGTGGTGTGGATAAACATGCAGCCATCGTTGATCTGGTCATGGCTGAACAAGCCGCAGAAGATCGAGTTAAACCAGGTTTCCGCCAGCTCATCGTCGTAACGCAGGTCGATCAGGGCGATATAAGCCGACTTGACCAGCGGCCACTGCGTCACATCTAGCAGCACCTCGGCCTCGTAGGCTTTGCGCAGGCGCTCGCTGACTGCCGTAACACACTCTTCATACAGGGCAATACGAGCCGCCGAAGCTTGTTGGATTTCCTGCCACTGCGCCTGCTCGAAACGTACCCGCGCGCCATTGGTAATCTGCCGGAACTGCTCACGGTAATCGTCGAAACCTTCAAGAATCAGCGCGGCAATCGCGCTGGCCGGCCATTGCTGTGGCATATACGAACCCCTGCAGATGAAATGCGGACAATCCACCGAGCTTATCCAGTGACCGGGCCAAGTTAAAGGCGCCCGCACCTAGATACGCGCTTATCTACCACGAAATATTGCCAATCAAACGCTTTGAAAGCGCATTTCGAATTGCCTTGGCGTACGCGCCCGGCAACACTGCTTGGCCTCTATCACCGCTGTGGAGTCCGTTGTGCGTCTTGCCGACCTGATCCGTCTGCTGTTGCTTGCTGCCATCTGGGGCGCAAGTTTTCTGTTTATGCGTATTGTCGCGCCGGTACTGGGCAGCATGCCGACGGCGTTTTTCCGCGCCAGCCTGGGCATGCTCGGCCTGCTGGCGATTCTGCTGCTGATGCGCATGCGCTGGGACTTCAACGGCAAGCTCAAACACTGCCTGATGCTCGGGGTGATCAACGCCGGCCTGCCCTCGGCTATGTATTGCCTGGCAGCACTGGTACTGCCAGCGGGCTACTCAGCGATTCTGAATGCCACCACGCCGATGATGGGCGTGCTGATCGGCATGCTTTTCTTTGCCGAAGCCATGACCTTAAGCAAGGCCGCGGGTGTGGCCATTGGCCTGTTTGGCGTGGCCGTGCTGACCCGCACCGGCCCGATGGAGTTTGATCTACCGCTGCTCTGGGGCGCGGCCGCCTGCCTGGTAGCAACCACCTGCTACGGTTTTGCCGGCTTCCTCACACGGCATTGGATCGGCCAACACGGCGGCCTGGATAACCGCCTAACCGCCTTCGCCAGCCTGTGCGGCGCCAGCCTGTTCCTGTTGCCATTCTTCGGCGGATCCTTGCTGATCCAGCCGCCCGCTAGCTGGGGCGGGCTCGACGTGTGGCTGTCACTGGCAGGGCTGGGCTTTATCTGCACCGCGTTCGCCTACGTGCTGTATTTTCGCCTGCTCAGCGATATCGGCCCAATCAAGGCCAGCACCACCACCTTCCTCATCCCGCCGTTCGGTGTGCTGTGGGGTGCACTGCTGCTGGATGAACCACTTTCCTGGGCTTACTTGTACGGCGGTGTGCTGATCGCCATCGCACTCTGGCTGGTGGTACGACCAAGTAGCCGCGCCAAAGTCCCCGCCTGAACCGTCACAAGAAGCACGCTTATAAAAAAGCCGCCCTAAGGCGGCTTTTTTCATCAAGTCTCCAGGCCCGATCTCGTGAGCTAGAGCGAGATAATGCGAAGATGGCTGAGGGCGCTACGTGTTGTAAATGAGCAGTACTCGCTTCGCTCGCCCTTCGGGCCGCGCTGAAGCGCGTTAGCGCCAGCGGCCTTCCGAAGCCATCTTCAACGCTGGATCGCCGACGCGCAACAGATCGGAGCGGTACTTATTGCTGCAGTTCCTGCTCGGTAAACATATCGCTAAACAGCATGCTCGACAGATAGCGCTCACCGGAGTCCGGCAGAATTACAACGATGGTTTTGCCCTGCATGCCAGGTTCGGCAGCGATGCGCAGAGCGGCAGCCATGGCCGCGCCACAGGAAATGCCGCAAAGGATGCCCTCCTCGCGCATCAAGCGCAGGGCGACAGCCTTGGCATCGTCGTCGGTCACCAGTTCAACTCGGTCAACCATAGCCAGGTCCAGATTGCTTGGGACAAAGCCAGCACCGATACCCTGAATCTTGTGCGGGCTGGGCTTGACCTCATCACCGGCGATGGTCTGGGTAATCACTGGCGAACTGATCGGCTCGACCGCTACCGAGAGAATCGGCTTGCCCTGGGTCTTTTTGATATAGCGCGAGATACCAGTGATAGTGCCGCCAGTACCGACGCCTGCGACCAACACGTCGATAGAACCCTCGGTATCCTGCCAAATTTCCGGGCCAGTAGTCTGTTCGTGGATCGCCGGGTTGGCCGGGTTGCTGAATTGCTGCGGCATAAAGTAGGCGGCGCTATCGGAGGCGGCAATTTCTGCAGCCTTTTCAATGGCCCCCTTCATGCCCTTGGCAGGCTCGGTCAGCACCAGCTCAGCGCCCAGGGCCTTGAGCACCTTGCGCCGTTCCAGGCTCATGGAGGCCGGCATGGTGAGCAGCAGCTTGTAACCACGCGCGGCCGCAACGAAGGCCAGGCCAATGCCAGTATTGCCCGAGGTCGGCTCGACTATCGTCATACCCGGCTTGAGCACACCTCGCTGTTCAGCATCCCGGACCATGCTGACACCAATACGGCACTTCACCGAGTAGGCTGGGTTACGCCCTTCGATTTTGGCCAGAATGGTGACGCCTTTCGGGCCCAGGCGGTTGATCATCACCAACGGCGTATTGCCGATGGATTGCGCGTTATCTGCGTAGATGCGGCTCATGGCGAGGTCCTTATGCGTACGTTGCCGAATGGGCTATCGAGCCTAAGCTCCCAGAACGTGGCAGTCCAGTACGGCGATGCATTAGCTGGAACCCCGCCGCAGCTCACGAGTCAGTCTATTTATGAAAAGACGCTATAGCACTCCTCTTTGGGTATTCATCGGTCTGATCGGCGCCTTGCTGATTCTGCATTTCGCCTTGCCTATTCTGGTGCGTGACTACCTGAATGACAGACTGGCCGACATGGGCGATTACCGCGGCCAGATCAACGACGTGGACCTGGCATGGTGGCGTGGTGCCTATCGCATCAATGACTTACAAATTGTCAAAGTCGACGGCCAGGTGCCGGTGCCTTTCGTTGATGTACCCAGCATCGACCTTGCGGTGAGCTGGCATTCGCTGTGGTACGAACGGGCGGTCGTCGCCCGCGTGGTATTCGAGCGCCCTGAGCTCAATTTCGTCGACGGCGGCGCCGACCCCGAATCTTCGCAAACCGGTCAAGGCGTGGACTGGCGCGAACAGCTGAATAAGTTGCTGCCGATCACCCTTAACGAAGTACGCGTGAGCGACGGCACCCTGAGCTTTCATAACTTCAATTCCTCGCCGCCAGTGGACCTCGAAGCCAACCAGATCAATGCCAGCCTCTACAACCTGACCAATGTCGCCGACGAACAAGGCGAGCGCGTCGCCCGCTTCGAGGGCAAGGCCCTGTTGCTCGGCCATGCGCCGCTGGAAACCACGGCGGTGTTCGACCCCTTCAAAAATTTCGAAGACTTCGAGTTTCGTCTGCGCACCACTGATATCGAACTCAAGCGCCTCAACGACTTCTCTAGCGCCTATGGCAAGTTCGACTTCAATGCCGGCACCGGCAATGTGGTGATCGAGGCCACCGCTGATGACGGCCAACTGAGCGGCTACGTGAAACCCCTGTTGCGCGATGTCGATGTATTCAACTGGCAGCAAGACGTCGAAGTCGAGGACAAGGGTTTCTTCCGATCGATCTGGGAAGCCCTGGTTGGCGGCGGCGAAAGTGTGCTGAGAAACCAGCGTGAAGACCAGTTTGCTACTCAGGTTGAGCTGAGCGGCAGCGTGCGCCAGCAGGACATCAGCGCCTTCCAGGCGTTTCTGGCGATCCTGCGCAACGCTTTCGTCCAGGCGTTCAATACGCGCTTTGAGCGCAACGCAACGGAAAACGACTGACCAGCGACAGCTCATTCAGTGACTGAATAGCCCGACTGCGTTCACAGGCCGATGCCGCGCACGTTATAGTTACCCCCTTTCACTAAGTGCATGGCCTGGGCTACCGGGCGTTACCGTTCGAGGATTTACCGATGAAGTTCGAAGGCACCCAGTCCTACGTCGCCACCGACGACCTCAAGCTCGCGGTCAATGCCGCCATCACCCTGGAGCGCCCGTTGCTGGTCAAGGGTGAGCCGGGCACCGGTAAAACCATGCTGGCCGAACAACTGGCCGAATCCTTTGGCGCGCGCCTGATCACCTGGCACATCAAATCCACCACCAAGGCCCACCAGGGCCTGTACGAGTACGACGCGGTCAGCCGCCTTCGCGATTCGCAGCTGGATTCGGACAAAGTCCACGATGTGCGCAACTACATCAAGAAAGGCAAGCTGTGGGAGGCCTTCGAGGCCGAAGAACGCGTGATTCTGCTGATCGACGAGATCGACAAGGCCGACATCGAGTTCCCTAACGACCTGCTGCAAGAACTCGACAAGATGGAGTTCTACGTTTACGAGACTGACGAGACGATCAAGGCGAAAAAACGCCCGATCATCATCATCACCTCGAACAACGAAAAAGAGTTGCCGGACGCCTTTCTGCGCCGCTGCTTCTTCCACTACATCGCCTTCCCGGATCGCGCGACCCTGCAGAAGATCGTTGATGTGCACTACCCCAACATCAAGAAAGATCTGGTCGCCGAAGCGCTGGACGTATTCTTCGACGTGCGCAAAGTGCCGGGCCTGAAGAAGAAGCCGTCCACCAGCGAACTGGTCGACTGGCTCAAGCTACTGATGGCCGACAATATTGGCGAAGCGGTGCTGCGCGAACGCGACCCAACCAAGGCCATCCCGCCGCTGGCTGGCGCCCTGGTGAAGAACGAGCAGGATGTGCAGCTGCTGGAACGTCTGGCCTTTATGAGCCGCCGCGCCTCACGTTGATCAGCAGCCGACCGGGAGGAGTTGTGATGCACAGCGGCAGTTGCCTTTGCGCTGCAGTGAAATACCGCATCGATGCACCTATCGAATCGGCAACCCACTGCCATTGTTCGATGTGCCGCAAAGCCCACGGCGCGGCATTCGCCACTTACGGCAATGTGCGGCGTAAAGATTTCCACTTCATCCAAGGCGAGGAATCACTGGGCATCTACCAGTCCTCGCCGGGCGTGACGCGAACCTTTTGCAAGCATTGCGGCTCGACCCTGCAGTGGTACAGCGAACAGCCCCACCCAAACTGGCTTTCGGTCGCCCTGGGCACGTTGGATACGCCAGTGGGTGAGATTGCGCAGAAGCATATTTTTCCGGAATCGAAGGCCGACTGGTACGCCATCAATGATGGCCTGCCATTGGAGCGGCGCTCATAGCGCCATAGTCAGATGAATTCACGAGGGCGCAGCCATGCTGCTCAACCTGTTTAACGAAATGCGCGCCGCCAAGGTGCCGGTGTCGGTGCGTGAGCTGCTCGACCTGATCAACGCGTTGAAACACAACGTGGTGTTCGCCGATATGGACGAGTTCTATTTCCTCTCGCGCACCATCTTGGTCAAGGACGAGCGGCATTTCGACAAGTTCGACCGCGCGTTCGGTGCCTACTTCAAGGGCCTGGAAAACCTCAACCAGCACATCGAGGCCTTGATCCCCGATGAGTGGCTGCGCAAGGAGTTCGAGCGTTCACTGACCGACGAAGAGCGCGCCAAGATCGAATCCCTCGGCGGCCTGGACAAGCTGATTGAAGAGTTCAAGAAACGCCTGGAAGAACAGAAAGAGCGCCACGAAGGCGGCAACAAGTGGATCGGCACCGGCGGTACCAGCCCATTTGGCTCCGGCGGCTTCAACCCGGAAGGCATCCGCGTGGGTGACGCTGGAAAGCGCCAGGGCAAGGCGGTTAAGGTCTGGGATCAGCGCGAGTACAAAAACCTCGACGATCAGGTCGAACTGGGCACGCGCAATATCAAGGTGGCCTTGCGCCGTCTGCGCAAGTTCGCCCGCCAAGGTGCCGAGGACGAGCTTGATCTCGGCGGCACCATCGACCACACCGCCAAAGACGGCGGCCTGCTGAATATCCAGATGCGTCCAGAGCGGCGCAATGCGGTGAAACTGCTGATCCTCTTCGACATCGGCGGCTCGATGGACGCCCACGTCAAGGTCTGCGAAGAGCTGTTCAGCGCCTGCAAGACCGAGTTCAAGCATATGGAGTACTTCTACTTCCATAACTGCGTGTACGAGTCGGTGTGGAAGAACAACCTGCGCCGCACCTCCGAGCGCTTCTCCACCCAGGATCTGCTGCACAAGTACGGCGCGGACTACAAAGTGGTGTTCGTCGGCGACGCGGCCATGGCGCCCTACGAGATCACCCAGGCTGGCGGCAGTGTCGAGCACTGGAACGAGGAGCCGGGTTACGTCTGGATCAAGCGCTTTATGGAGAAGTACAAAAAGCTTATCTGGATCAACCCCTACCCCAAGGACACCTGGAACTACACCGCCTCGACCAACATCATGCGCGAGCTGTTGGAAGACCAGATGTACCCACTGACCTTGCAGGGTCTGGAAGACGGGATGAAGTTTCTCTCCAAATAGTGAACCCGCCCCAGACCGGGGCGGGCTTATGCAACAACTTTACTTCTTGCCGGTCAGGCGCTTGGCCAACCAGCCGAACAGCAGCACCGGTACCAGCCAGAACTTTTTCAGCAACAGCAGGATGGTGGCGAACAAGCCGGCTTTAGCCGCCAGTTTGCCGGCGATCAACGCACCGATGCCGTAGGCAGCCACTTGGTCGATATCCGGATCGAAGTCGGCGTAGCGGCTGCCGTCGTTGAATTCGGTCATCGCCAACACCGCCGGCACGCTCTCTTGGATCTCTGGCAGTTGGTCCATATTGGCGATGAAGTTCAATACCAGCACACCTTTGCGGCCCAATACGCGGATGTTGTAGTTCAGGGTATTGATGTCGCTGTCACCGAAACGCAGCTCCTTGGCCCAATGCAGTTTCTTGCCTTGGGCATCGTAGTGCGGCTGTGCGGCCCAGCCCAACAATTCAATCGACTCGTAGCCATTCTCGGCGCGCCAAACGTTGCTCTCGACCGTCTCTTGCTGCAGCTGCTCGAGCATCTCGGCGTAATCGATATCGGCTGCGTCTTCGTCGGAGACGAAACCGCTTTCTTCGAATTCGACGGTCACCGCCCAGGACTCATCAGCCAGTGGCGAAATGCCGGCCGGCAGAATCATCCCCAGTGGCAGCTCATCAGTCGGTGGGTTACCCCAGGCGTCGACCAATACCCGGTTGGCATCCTCGCTATCGAGGAACACCAGGTTTTCCGGCAGATTCAGGCTCGCCAGGTTGTCGCCCAGTACCACCTTGCCGGTTTGAAAGTTCAGGCTGGCGAGAAACTCTTCTTCGCTCATACCCTGCTCATCCGCCTCCTCTATCAGCTCTTCTTGTACGTGCTCTTCTTGTTGTTGCTCTGCCATGGACTCGGCCGGAACCGCAGATTCAGCTTGCGGCTCGGTTGATTCGGCGTGGGCAAACGGCAGGGAAACAGCCAAAAAGGCTGCAAGGATCAGATCCTTGATCGACATAAACACTCCATTACAACGAAATAATTGAAGGCACAACGCTATCACGCGGAGATAGAGCTGCCGGCTGTTTCTTGACGCTTTTTGAAACATTTTTACAAACTTGCTGATCGCTTCTCGATTGGCAGCTTTGTGATCGCAAACCCTGCCGGCAGAAGCGCCGAATACGCCAATAGATCCAACGACAGCGACTAGCCCTCGTACCGGGCGCCGATCACCATGACGAAGCAGTACTGCGCGAGCGCGATCAGACCAAGGGCATCCCACCGCTGGCAGGCACTTTGCTGAAGAACGAGCAGGGGCGCTTTAACTGGGATTGGTATCGCTGCCAGTCAGGCAGTCGACCAGCTCTGCGGCAAACCCCGACAACAGCTCGCGCTTACGCACGCAGACCTTCAAGTCCCGCTGCGCCCACGACTCTTCCAGCTCGATCACCGCCAGCTGCGCGCCAGCGGTGACGGCACTGCGCGGTACCATGCCGATGCCAACGCCGGCACTGACCATGCGGCACACTGCCTCGAAGCTGCGTACCTGAATCCGCACCTCAAGGTGTCGCCCCAGTGCGGCGGCCGCATTCATAGTAAAGGTGTGAATCGCCGAGCCTGAATGCAGCATGACAAAGGGGTAATCCAAAACCTGGGCAAACAGGCTGCTGGTCTGCGCTGCCAGTGGATGATCAGTTGGTGCAATCAACACCAACCGATCCGCCCGGTATGGGATCAGCTCAACCTCCGCGTCCGCAATCGTCCCCGCCACCACACCGACTTCCACCTCGCCGCGTGCCACGGCCATCAGCACGTGCGGGCTGGTGTGCTCCTCCAGGGAAATACTGACTTGCGGGTGACGCTGCAAAAAGGTCGAAAGGCTGTCGGGCAGAAAGGTATGGGTGGCGTGGGTGTTGGCCCACAGGCTGACATGGCCGCGCACTCCTTTGGCGTAGGGCGTAAGGTCGGCATGCATCTGCTCAAGCTGGGCAAACACCTGGCGCGCATGACGCAGCAACGCCTCGCCGGCGCGGGTCAGGCTGACGCCGCGTGGCTCGCGGAGCAATAGCGGCGTGCCGATCGACTCCTCCAGCAACCGCATACGATGACTGGCCGAAGACGCCGCCAGATGCACGCGCTCGGCACCGCGGGTTAAATTCTTCGCTTCGGCAATCGCGACAAACAGGCGCAGATCAATCAGGTCATAGTGCATAGCGTTAGTCAGATCCGAACGATCACTTATGAAATAGCCAATTCCATAGGGATTCTATACCCAGCATCATTCGGCTCAGCACAACTCTTTAGGGATTCACTCAACATGCCATGGAAAACCTGGTCAGCCGAACGATTGGGCATCGCACTGGCGGTACTCGCCGCCTTCGGTTTCTCGTTCAAGGCAATTTTCGTCAAGCTGACCTACGCCGCCGCGCCAGTGGACGCGATCACATTGTTGGCACTGCGCATGAGCTTTGCCCTGCCTATCGCACTTTGGGTCACGCTGTGGTTATGCCGCGCTGCGCCGCCGCTGACTCGCAGAGACTGGGGCATGCTGATCGCCCTGGGCCTGCTGGGTTACTACGGGGCCAGCATCCTCGATTTTGTTGGCCTGCAGTACATCTCGGCGGCGCTGGAACGCTTGATTCTGTTTATCTATCCGACCATGACCGTGCTGATCGGCGTGCTGTTTATGGGCAAGCGTCTAGAGAAGCGCCAGGTTGCGGCGCTGCTGCTGACCTACGCCGGTATCGGCCTGGCGTTCGCCCACGATCTACAGGTGGCGGAGGATCTGCATACGGTGCTGATCGGCGCTGCCTTCGTCTTCGGCTCTGCGCTGTGCTACGCCCTGTATAGCTCCGGCGCCGAGGTGGCGATTCACCGGTTGGGCACCATTCGCTTTGCTGCTCTAGCGATTATCGTCTCCACGTTTGCCACGCAGATTCACTTCCTCGCCACTCAACCATTTTCCGCACTGCAACAACCAGTCGAGGTGTATGCGTACAGCGCGGCGATGGCGATTTTCTCCACGGTGCTGCCGATCTTCTGGCAATCCGCCGCGTTGCGCCTGATTGGCTCGGCGCGCACCGTGCTGATTGGCACACTGGGACCGATCCTGACGATTGTCTTCGCCTGGATGCTATTGTCGGAGCCGGTGTCGTTTGCCCAACTGGCGGGGGCTGGACTGGTGCTGGCGGGGGTGTTGTTGGTGTCGCGACGTAAAAGATTGCCGATTCTGCCGACTGTTAGCGAGGCCGCCTGCGCTCACGACAGCAAGCCGGCTTAAGGCGCGAATCAGCAAACGCCAAGGGCTCTTACGAGCCCTTGTGTCATTCAACTTAGCGCCAGTGCCGCTGCTGCACTTTCTGATTGCGGCCCGCACCGAACAGCATGCCGACCAATAGCGCCAGGCTTTCGAGCAGCCAGGCCAGCAGCATGGCGCAGGCAATGCCCCAGGCGATGGCTTCAGGTGCCAACAACACTTGGTAGCGGTAGGCGGCGAAGGTTTCTTCCATTAACTCATGGTCGGCAGCGGTAGCCAGATGCCAGACCTGGCCATACCAAGGCCCTTGCATGGCCTTGGATTCGCGCTCAAGGAAGGCCGAGCGCTCGACCAGGGTGCCCAGGCTCTGCGCGTCGCTGCGCATTACCGGGTCGGCGCTGGCCTGGTAATGGCCAACCAACGCGACCAGATCGCCTTTGAAAAAGCGCCGAGCCGTTTCGCGAAAGCCCTTGAGGCCCAACTCAGATTCGATGCGATGGGCTTCGACGCGCTTACTGTAGTCGTCGATAAACCCCGGTACCTGCACCCCAATCAGCAACCCCAGAGCAAACAAGGCCAACCGCAGATAACTTCTAAACATGTCCCCTCCCCCCATTCAGTCAGTTAGGCCTTGCGCCACACATTCACCACCGCGCCATAAACGCCACTCGCCCGGCTGGTACAGCGTCCAGCTCTCATTATTGGTCAACGGCTCGGTCGCCAATACGCTGACCACGTCATTGGGCGTGGTTTCCGCCTGAAAATCCACCTGCATATCGGCATCTTTCAAATGCGCCGGACCAAACGGCGCACGTCGGGTTATATGCGCCAGCTTGCTGCTGCAGAAGCTGAACAGCCAATCGCCATCGCTAAGCAAGCAGTTGAATACACCGTGCTGGCGATAGCCGGCGCAAGCACTGACCAAGGTGGGTAGCAACTGTTCCACCGCCACCGGCTCGGGAAAAGCCTGGCGCAGGCGATTAAGCAGATCACAGAACGCCGCTTCGCTGTCGGTATCGCCAATCGGCCGGTAGTTATCCAACTGCGGTGAGAACTCGGCCAGTTGGCCATTGTGCGCAAAGCACCAGTTACGCCCCCACATCTCACGCACAAACGGATGGGTATTGGCCAGGCAGACGCGGCCGACATTGGCCTGACGGATATGCCCGATCACCACTTCGCTCTTGATCGGATAGCGCTGCACCAGCTGCGCCACCTCTGATTCGCTGCTGGCGCGCGGGTCCTGAAACAGGCGCAGGCCGCGCCCTTCATAAAAACCGATGCCCCAGCCATCACGGTGCGGGCCGGTACGCCCGCCGCGCTGCATCAGACCGGTAAAACTGAAGACGATATCGGTCGGCACATTGGCGCTCATGCCCAGCAATTCACACATCGCGTAACGCCTCGCGCAGCTGCTGTGCCTCAGTAGCCAGACGCGCCTCGATACGTTTGCGCGCCAACGGCAGAAAACGCGTCAGGGCGCGCCAAAGTAATTGCGTGACATCGCCGCTGCGCCGTGGAATCAGATGCAGATGCAGGTGCGGCACATGCTGATTGGAGGTCGGTCCGTCATTGATCAAAAAATTGATGCCCTGCTCGCCATAACCGGCCGCACGCAGACCGGCAGCCATGCGTTGCGCCAGCGGCACCAGCTGCGCACAAGCAGCCGCGGAGAGATCTCTGAGGAATGGTGCGTGTTCGCGGCTGACAATCAACACATGGGCCGGACGCAGGGGAAAGATATCCAGCAGGACGATAAAGTGCTCGTCCTCATATATACGCTCAGCAGGCAATCGCTCAGCGGCGATTGCACAGAACACACACTCCATAAACCCCTCCCTAGTCAATGAGCGGCCATGCTGAACGGCTGTGTGCTTTGGCGCAAGGGCAGCGGCGTCGGGCGACGCCGCTCAGACGACTTACAAACGTGGCTCTACGCGCAGGCGACGGTCGCCACGGGCATCGTAACGGGTGTCGCCGAAACTCTGTTCATCGCGCGCCATCATCTCGCGCAAGGTCGGCTCGTCAGCAGCAATCGGGGCTGGCCCTTTGCGCGCCTGCCACCAGCGCTCTACGGGCCAGCGTACGGCAACGAACAGCAGGTACAGGGCAAACACGATCAACGCGTACATGCTTAGGTCCGCCACCGCGCGCCAGACGTTGTTACCCACGCCCAGCAGCAGGTCCATGGCGGTGATCGCCACTGCGGGGGCAAACTGCTCTTTGCCAGGGTCGACGATGGTCGGACTGAACAGCAGCACCAGCACCAGCACGCGCAGCGGCTCGCGCAGGTAGCGCCACATCCAGCTGGTCAGGCGAAACCACACCAACAGGCAACCAAGAGCCGCCAGCAGATAGGCGCCCCAGGCAAGCAGGTAGTCGTTTTCAGTCATAAAACGCAAATTCTCTGGCATTGATAACCGCGCAGCGCACGCGCATAAGCGCGCAGATTTCAGCAGCCGACGGGCGAAGTGGCGCTTATGATAACGGCTTTTGCCTGCTTTGAACCTGTTCAAAAGCTCGCGAGCTAGAGACATGCAAGGCAAAAACAGGCGAGGACGCGGAGTTTACAAGTTGTAAATGAGCAGTCCGAGCCTGTTTTTAACGCAGCAGGGCCGACGCGCAGCAGGTTTTGCACAGGTTCTTCGGCGTCCCCGCTGTTGGCCGTCATCTAACGGAGTTACCCCATGCAACACGCACCCATCGCCCGCGCAGACAAAGCTGCGGACCCGTATCGCTGGCTGGAAAACCGCGACAGCGCTGAGGTGCTTGATTACCTCAAGGCGGAAAATGCCTACCTGGAACAGCAACTCAGCGAGCAAATGCAACTGCGCGAAACACTGTTTCAGGAGATCAAGGGGCGCATCCGCGAAACCGACCTCAGCCTGCCGTCGCCCTGGGGCCCTTATCTGTATTACCAGCGCACCACCGCTGGCGATGAATACCCGCGGCATTACCGCTGCCGCAAACCCGCCGATGGCTCGCTGACTGTCGATGAGGCCAGCGAGCAGCTGCTGCTCGACCCCAATGCCCTGGCCGAGGGCGGGTTTATCTCGCTCGGCGCCTTCAGCATCAGCCCCGACCATCAACGCCTGGCCTATAGCCTGGACACCAGCGGCGAGGAAACCTACCAGCTGTTCGTCAAGGAGCTGGCCGACGACAGCCTGATCGAACTGCCGTTCGAGGAATGCGACGGCAGCATGACCTGGGCCAATGACAGCCAGACGCTGTTCTTCGGCGAACTGGACGACACCCACCGCCCGCACAAGCTGTATCGCCATCGCCTCGGCACGCAGGCTGCCGAACTGGTATTCCACGAGCAAGACGGGCGCTTCTTTCTCAGTTGCTACCGCAGCAGCTCCGAGCGCCAGCTGATTCTGCAACTGGGTAGCAAGACCACCAGCGAAGCCTGGGTACTGGACGCTGCCACCCCACACGTCGCTTTCAGCTGCGTGGCCCCGCGCGAAGAAGGCCACGAATATGACGTCGACCACGGCACGTTGAATGGCCAGTGGAGCTGGTTTATCCGCAGCAACCAGCACGGCATCAACTTCGCCCTGTTCAGTGCCAGCGAAGCAGCCCCGAGCCGCAGCCACTGGCAATTGCTACGCGCCCATGACCCTGAAGTAATGCTCGAAGGCTTTAGCCTTAATCAGCAAGCGTTGGTGCTGAGCCTGCGTGAAGGCGGCTTGCCGATTATCGAAGTGCAGCCACAGGGACAAGCAGCCTACCGCGTACAGCTACCGGACGCCGCCTACAGCCTGTATGTGCAAGACAGCCTGGAATTCGACAGCCCGGCGGTTCGCCTGCGCTATGAAGCGCTCAATCGCCCCGCGCAGGTGCGTCAGCTGGAGCTGGCCACTGGCGCCCAGTTGGTGCTCAAACAAACCCTGGTGCTTGGGCCGTTCGATGCCGACGACTATGTCAGCCAACGCCTATGGGCCACGGCCGCCGATGGCAGCCAGGTACCGATCAGCCTGGTGGCCAAGCGCGAAGTGCTCGGCACCTCTGCCCCGCTCTACCTGTACGGCTACGGCGCTTACGGCGAAAGCCTCGATCCCTGGTTCTCCCATGGGCGCCTGAGCCTGCTAGAGCGTGGTTTTATCTTCGCCATCGCCCATGTCCGTGGCGGCGGTGAACTCGGCGAAGCCTGGTACCGCGCCGGCAAGTTGGAGCATAAGCAGAACTCATTTAGCGACTTTATTGCCTGCGCCGAACACCTGATCACTACTGGCTACACCAGCGCGCAGCAGCTGGTGATCAGCGGCGGCAGCGCGGGCGGTTTGCTGATGGGTGCGGTGCTTAATCAACGTCCCGAGCTATTTGCCGCCGCCATCGCCGAAGTACCGTTTGTCGATGTGCTCAACACCATGCAGAACCCCAACCTGCCGCTGACGGTCACCGAATACGACGAATGGGGCGACCCTAACCAACCCGCGGTATTCGAGCGAATCAAAGGCTACGCGCCGTATGAGAACGTGCAGGCCCAGGCCTACCCGGCGATTCTTGCGGTGGCCGGCTATAACGACAGCCGGGTGCAGTACTGGGAAGCCGCCAAATGGGTGGCCAAGCTGCGTGCGCAGAAAACCGACAACAACCTGTTGCTGCTGAAAACCGAACTGGACGCCGGCCACGGCGGCATGAGCGGCCGCTACCAAGCCCTCAAGGACGCCGCTCTGGAGTACGCCTTTATCCTCAAGGTACTGGGCCTGGTTTGAGTCCGACCCGCCGCTCTGCCGCCCGCTCTTATGCGGACCAAAGGAGCGGCGTAAGCTCAGAGTAATTCGCGCTAAACAGCGGACGTTTAGGGCGAAAAATTACTTGACCGTTCATGCAGATTTAACCTGTCTGACTTGCAAGTTCGGCTAGGCTGAATGACACGCTGGCGTACTGCCATCTCACCCATTCAACTGCCTGCTCACCATGGACGGTCTGTGATGAAAAACTGGAAGATCAGAACCCACCTATTCCTGCTTTCCGGTTGCCTGCTGCTCGGCCTGCTCTGCGTCGGCGGCCTTGGCCTGTATGGCTTACAAGCCACCGTCAAAGGGCTGCAAACGGTTTACCTCGACCGTGTGGTGCCGCTACGCGACCTCAAGCTGATTGCCGACCTCTACGCCGTCAATATCGTCGACGCGACCCACAAGGCGCGCAGCGGCGAGCTGGATGAGAACACCGCGCAGCAGCTGATCGAACAAGCCCAGGTGCGTATCGAAGAAACCTGGCAGGCCTATCTGGCCACCGAACTGATCCGCGAAGAAAACCAACTGATCGAGCAAATCAATCCGCTGATGCAACAAGCCCAGCAACCGCTGGATGAACTGCAAAGCCTGCTCAACCGTGGCGATAAAGCCGGCGTTGAAGCCTTTGCCAGCCAGCGCCTTTATCCGCTGATCGACCCGCTGTCAGAGAAATTTGCCGAACTGATCGACGTGCAACTGCTTGAAGCCAAGCGCCAATACCAGCTGGGCGAAGCCGCCTATGCCAGCAACCTCAACCTGAGCATCGGCGTGCTGTTGATTGCCCTGCTGGTTGGCCTGGCGCAGGTGTTGTATTTCATCCGCCTGATGAGCCGGCAGCTGGGTGCCGAGCCCGGTGAGCTGGAAGAAATCAGTGCGCACATCGCCGAAGGCCGCCTGGGCGGCAAAACCCTGGGCAACCAGGTGATGACCGGCGTAATGAAATCTGTGCAGAGCATGCGCCGCGGCCTGCAGGACATGATCGGCAATATTGGCGAAGCCTCCGAGCAGATCGAATGCGCCACCCTGCAACTGGCCGCTTCCTCCGAGCAGGTGCTGACCAGCGCCAATGTGCAAAGCGACACCGCTTCGGCCATGGCCGCCACCGTCGAGCAACTGGCGGTGAGCATCAACCACATCGCCGAGAACGCCCAGCAAACCTACGACATGGCGAAGAAAGCCGGCGATATGACCGATGCAGGCATTCAGGTGATGGCCCGCGCCACCGCAGAAATGCACAAGATCGCCGAGCTGGTGGCCGAGAGTTCGCAGGATGTGGAAACCCTGGCCGCGCAATCACGCAATATCAGCGCCATCGTCGACGTGATTCGCGGCATTGCCGAACAAACCAACCTGCTCGCCCTTAACGCCGCCATTGAGGCCGCGCGTGCCGGCGAGCAAGGCCGCGGCTTTGCCGTGGTCGCCGATGAAGTCCGCAGCCTGGCCGGACGCACCGCGCAGTCCACTACCGAAATCATTGCCTTGGTCGATGCCATTCACAGCGGCATGCACAAGGCGAAAAACAGTATGGCTGCCGGCTGCGAACGGGTCAGCATTGGCACCCAGCTGGTGGATCAGGCAGGCAGCTCAATGGGCGGTATTCGCCAGGCGCTGAATGAATCGCTGCAAGCTGTCAGCGTGATCTCGCTGTCGCTGCAGGAGCAACGCGCCGCCAGCGAACAGGTGGCCATGAGCGTGGAGCGGGTGGCGCAGATCGTCGAAGAAAACTCCGCCGCACAAGGCGGCATCGTTCAGGCCATCCAGTCCCTGCAAGCCATGTCCGGGCGCTTGCAGGGGGTGATGCGGCGCTTCAGTTTCTAAATCGTAGATAGCCGTTCAGGCCACTCAGCAGCAGGTCGCGAGTGGCGCTGGCGAGCCTAGTGGCAGGCGGCTAAGGTCAAGCTATGCGACTGACCTCGCGCCACGTCTATCCAGGCTGCCGTCCATGCCCGCCCACTCCCAATTGATTGATGAAATACGCGACATGCTGCTCGATTGCGGCCTGTTCGACAGCCTCACCCCCAACGAGCTGCTCAGCGCCGCCGGTTACTTCAACATCAGTAAATGCGCCCCAGAGGCAAGCATCTGCCGCGAAGGTGAGCCTGGCACCTTTATGTGCATCATCCACTCGGGTGCGGTATCGGTGCGCAAGATCAATTCCAGCGGTGAAACCATCGAACTGGCCAAGCTGCGCAAGGGCCGCGCGTTTGGCGAGATGGCGGTACTCGACGGTGAACGCCGCTCGGCCAGCTGTATTGCCGTAAGTGATTGCAGCCTGCTGATGCTGGCCAGGGACTCACTGGACAAGATGCTCGGCGAAGCCCCCAAGACCGCCGCCAAGGTCATCCGCGCCATTGCCATCGCCATGTCGCGACGCTTGCGTATGGCCGATGGGCAGTTGGTCGAGCAGCAGCTCTAGCGACTCGCCGCTCACTCGTCAGCTTTTGGTAACGGCTGCGCATTACGCTCGCGCTGCTCTCGCAGCAGCGGCAGGTCCTGATCACTGCGTGGCTGATTGGACTGCGGCGGCGATGGCTGCTTGAGCAGCGGTGGATTATTGCGGGTCGGCGCGGGTATATGCTGCGGCGCAGCCGACGGATAGGGTTGCGGCGTGGCCGTACCGGGGGCGCCTGGCGCTGGGGCTGTGCTCGGCATTTTCGGCGGTTGCTGGGCAAGCAGCGCGGTGCTGGCCAGCGTGGTTAGAACGAGCAACAAATGGTTCAGGCGCATGGTGGTATCTCCAAGGCAGTTATCCTCTTGGGCAGCAGCCCAGCAGCGAAGTGCCTCACGGGCGGTTCTCACTGACCACTGGCAAGGCTAGACTGATCGCACAGCCCCAGCGTACGAGACTCCAGATGAGCAGCGACAAATCCCCCTCCGCCACCGGCAAGCTTGACCGCATCCTCGCCGAGGCCCAGCGCTCGCGTGAAGAAGGCTACCGCGACAAGGCACTGAAGATGTACCCGCACGTCTGCGGCCGCTGCGCCCGCGAGTTCTCCGGCAAGCGCCTGAGCGAGCTGACCGTGCACCACCGCGACCACAACCACGACAACAACCCGCAAGACGGCTCCAACTGGGAGCTGCTGTGCCTGTACTGCCATGACAACGAACACTCGCGCTACACCGACCAGCAGTACTTCAGCGAAGGCTCGCTGAGTACACCGAAGACCGCTCAGGCGACCCACAATCCCTTCGCCGACCTGGCTGCAAGGCTGAAAAAGCAGTAGCGCAAGCCTCTAGAAACCCCGCTTGCTGACGATCTACGGGTTAGTCGCATCGCCAGCAAGCGGGCTCCTCCAAAAAATCGGCTCGCTGCCATACAGGTATACTCGCGTCTTTTTTGTCGCCCGCACCCTTGGCGCAGCTTCAATCATCCCTTCGAAAATTCTGTGCGAGTGCCACCGTGGCCAACAAGAGATACGCCTGCATCGGCCTGTTCAACCCCAAATCCCCGGAAAACGTCGGCTCAGTGATGCGCGCAGCCGGCTGCTATAGCGCCGCCTCGGTGTTCTACAGCGGCAAACGCTATGCCCGTGCCCGCGACTTCATCACCGACACCCAGCGCATCTATATGGATATTCCGCTGATCGGCGTGGAAGACCTGCAGCAGATCATCCCCATAGGCTGCACGCCGGTGGCCGTGGAGCTGGTCGAAGGTGCACGGCCACTGCCGCAATACACCCACCCCGACCGCGCCATCTATATCTTCGGCCCCGAAGACGGCTCGCTGAGCAAGGAAGTCCTCGACTGGTGCGAGGACGTGATCTACATCCCCACCCAGGGCTGCATGAACCTCGCTGCCACCGTCAATGTGGTGCTCTACGACCGTATGGCCAAGGGCTTGAACACCAAATCCGGCCTTGGTCTCAAGTAAGCCGTAACCCAGCCGCTACAACCCTGACTTGAGCCGACTAAAGGCGCGGGTCAATGCGCGGTTGAACGCCTTGGCGTTGTCGTTT
Source organism: Pseudomonas sp. EA_35y_Pfl2_R111 (assembly GCF_963970955.1). Taxonomy (NCBI): domain Bacteria; kingdom Pseudomonadati; phylum Pseudomonadota; class Gammaproteobacteria; order Pseudomonadales; family Pseudomonadaceae; genus Pseudomonas; species Pseudomonas sp. EA_35y_Pfl2_R111. Next base: position 493,126 of record NZ_CAXAOM010000002.1, read on the forward strand.
TTGGTGTATAGCTGCGCACGCACAGCGGCCGGTGGATAAGTGCCGGGGTCAGCGAGGATGGCTGGATCGACCGTGGCATTGGCCGCCGGCACTGCGTTGGCGTAGTAGATGGTATTGGTGATGGCGCCAATCACCTCTGGCGTCATCAGGTGGTCCATCAATGCCAGCCCGGCCTCAGGGTGCGGCGCATCCTTGGGAATCACCATCGCATCGAACCAGATCAGCGTGCCTTCACGCGGGATGCTGTAGTGCAGGCTATAGGGCTTGCCTGCCTGCTGCGCCTGGCCGGCGGCGATCGAGACGTTGCCGTTCCACGACATCGCCAGGCAGGTATCGCCATTGGCCAGGTCGGTGATATTGCGGTCGTTGTCGAAATAGCGAATCGACGGCCGCACCTTGGCCAGATGGGCTTCGGCCAGTTTCAGGTCATCCAGGCTCTGCTTGTTGATATCCAGCCCCAGGTAACGGAACGCGGCAGCGAACACCTCATTGGGATCGTTGAGAAAGCTCACTCCGCAGTCGGCGAACTTGGCCACTACCTGCGGATCGAGCAACATTGCCCAGCTATCAGTCGGCGCATTGGTCATACGCTTGGCGATGGCCTGCTCTTGATAGCCAAAACCCGTGGTGCCCCAGACATACAGGCCGGCGTAACGGTTGCCCGGATCAAACGCGGCCATATGCCCGGTGAACTCGCTATCCAGCCCGTCGAAGTGCGGTAGCGCGGCCTTGTTGAGCGGCTGTAGCGCGCCGCTCTGAATCGCTCGCTGCAGATGCTGACCAGCCGTCAGCACCAGGTCATAGCCGCTGCGCCCGGTAAGCAGTTTGGTCTCCACGGTTTCCAGCGAATCGAAGTGGTCGACCACCACCTTGATCCCCGTCTTCTGCTCGAAGCTGCTGAGGGTATCCGGCGCCAGGTACTCGCCCCAGATAAACAGATTGACCTGCTTCGGCGTTTCGGCCGCCAGCACTTGCGCGCTCACGGCCAGACTCAAGGCCAACAGACTGATATGCAGTTTCATCAGAGCCTCCTAGGCGCGCTTGGGCGCGGCGTATTGCGGCATGGTGATGCAGGCGACGTTGCCTCCTCCGAGGAGGATTTCCCGGGAGTTCTCGATGCCGATAATCCGGTGTTTGGGAAACAGCTCGGCCAGGGTCGCCTGAGCCACGCGGTCGCAGGGGTCATTGAACAGCGGCACGACGATGGCCGAGTTGCCGGCGTAGTAGTTGATATAGGAGGCGCAGATCTGCGTGCCGGCCTGGCGCGTATGGGTGGCGTCATCCTGATCCAGGCCTTCAGCTTCTTCGGCCGTCCACTCCAGTACGCGCGGCTGCGGCAGCTTGTGTACCTCCAGCGCGCGGCCACGGGCGTCTCGCGTGCTGCGCAGGATGTCGTAGGCCTCCTGGTAGATTTCCCACTGCGGATCGCTACGGTCGTCGGTCCACTGCTGTACCACCACGCCTGGGCGGACGAAGCAGGCCAGGTCGTCGATATGGCCATCGGTTTCATCGAACTTGCAGCCGCGTGGCAGCCAGATCACCTGTTCGGCGCCGAGGTAATCGCTAAGCCGGCGAGTCATCTCATCCTTACCCAGATGGGCGTTGCGGTTGCGGTTAAGCAGACACTGCTCAGTGGTTAGCAGGGTACGCTGGCCATCAGTCTGGATGCCGCCCATCTCGGCGATAAAGGGCGCGCGGTAGCGGTCATAGCCTTCGATTTCGAGGATCTTCTGCGCGATCTGATCATCCTTATCCCATGGGTAGTACAAGCCGCCATCGAGACCGCCGTAGGCGTTGAACTCGAAATCCACGCCGCGCACCTCAAAGCTGTCGTCATTGACCAGAAAGGCCGGGCCGCTGTCGCGGAACCAGGTGTCGTTGCAAGTCATCTCCACCACCCGCACATGGGCCGGTAGCTGACGACGAGCATTGGCGTACTGGCTGGCCGAGGCGCACACGGTGACCGGTTCGCTACTGGCAATCGCCGTGACGATATCCACCCAGACCTTCTGCGCCGGCTTGGCACCGTTGCGCCACACGTCGGTGCGCTCCGGCCAGCCGAGCCAGCAGCCGGCCTTGGGTTCGAATTCGCCGGGCAGACGGAAGCCATCGGCTTTGGGGAGAGAAGTCAGGGAACGCGCCATCGGATGCACCTTATGCCTGTGGGGAAGATGGCCACACAGTACGCGGCGCTTTGGCCGGGATTCCAACGACGATTATTGCGGAATAGCTGAATTCAACTCATCAGTCAGCCAGGTGATCGCCCAGCCAATCTAAAAAGTGCGCCACCGCCGGTTTCTCCAGACGAATGCGTTCGCAGACCAGCGCATATTGTCCTAGCGCCGCCACACTGGCGTTGAACGGCCGTACCAGACGGCCGCTGGCCAGGTCTTCGGCGGCGGTGAGGTTGTCGCCCATGGCCACGCCCTGCCCTTGCGCCGCTGCTTCCAGCGCCAGGCCGGCATGCCCCAGGTAAAGATGACGCGCCGGTTGGATATCGCCGGCATGGGTGGTCAGCCAAGCGGTCCAGGTTTTGCCGTCCTGATCATCGTGCAGCAGGCCGTGGCGGGCCAGGTCACGCGGGTGCTTGAGTCCACCCTGGTTGAACAGGCTGGGGCTGCACACCGGAAAGAACTGCAGAGTCGGCAGCGGTCGCACGAAGTAGGCACTGGCATCCTCAGGCCCGGTGCCATAAGTGATCGCCAGATCGATATCCGGGCTCGGCAAACTGGCTTCCAGCGGCTGTTCGTGCAGATGCAGGGTGATCTGCGGATAGCGATCGCTGAAGTCGGCCAGACGACTGACCAGCCACTTCTGCGCCAGCTCCGGCGTTACCGCGATACGCAGCACCGCCAGCGATCCGGGATCACGCAGCTCGTCACAAGCCTCACCGATCAATTCGAACGCCTGCTGCAAGCGCTGCAGCAAACGCCGCGCAGCAGGCGTTGGTACAACCTGACGCCCTTCGCGGGCAAACAGCGGCGTGCCGAGCTGCTCTTCAAGCTGGCGGATCTGGTGGCTAACTGCGCTGTCGGTAACGCACAGCTCAGCCGCCGCCCGGCCAAAGTGGGCGTGCCGGGCGGCGCATTCGAAGGTGCGCAAGGCGGTGAGGGACGGTAGACGGCGCATGCTTACTCAGGGCGTGGGCTAGCGCAACAGCTTGTTGTCCAGCGTCTTCGATGCGCCGCCCATAACGTTCTCGCTGATCTCGATAAAGTCCTTGGTGCTGGCCTTGTCCAGGCGCATCAGGCCGCGGGTCACGTCATCTAGCGAGCGTGGCTGAGTGGTGCCTTTGGTGGCCTGGCGGATTTCCCGATCCAGTTCCTGCAGCAGCAACACCGCACGGGCGGTGACTGGGCCGCTGGAGTTGTTGGTGCGCAGGCTATCCACCGGTTTGCTCCAGCGAACCAGCTGTTCGCGAATCTTCTGGTAACGCTCCTCGCTGAGGCCACCGGCGCGGCGCATCAGCTCGATGGCGTAGTACTCGGCCAGGCCTTCGGTGATCCAGTCGCTGCGATCACGCGCCTTGATCCGGCTGAACACATGCACCAGCTCGTGCACCAGGGAGCTGGTGCCGTTTTCGCTGACCAATGGGCGATCCGTATGCATGTAGTAGGAGTTGGCCGCCGACAGGCCGCCGCGCCACATCGGGTTACCGGCGCCAACGATCAGCAGCTTGGCCGGGTCGCGCGGAAACACTTCCTGGGCATGCGGCCAGATAAAGGTCAGCAGGGTCATCACGTCCATACGGCGCATGCCTTCACCCACCGGGGCGGTGATGGTCACATCAGTTTCACCGAGCTTGGCGCGGCGGGTGCCGATCTTGCCTGCGAGCATCCAGCCGGTCGGGCGGTCGAATTTGCGCTGCGGGTTGTCGATACGGAACTTGTTTTTGCCGATACGCGGCCAGCCGGTTTCGACGCTCTTCCAGCCCTTGGGCAGATCGAATTGCAGCCGCGAAACCAGCTCGGTTTTATCTTCTTGACGCAGCTTGACCGCCGGCACCAGATCATCGCCGCGCAGCAGGGCCCAATCCTTGGTGATCAACGCATCAAAGCGTCCCGCGCTGCGCTCATGATTGATACGCACGCGGTAAGTCAGGGTTGACTTGCCTTTGCCAGGCTTCCAGGTGCCCTGCTCAGGGCTGTTCTGTGTCCACTCGCCGTCGGCCTTGAAGTCGCTGTAGGCGCCCTGCTCACCCAGGTTGAACGCCAGGCTGATCACCTGCGCGCCGTCTTCCAGGGTCAGGCTGACTTCAGCCTGCTCAGCATCAGGCAGAAAGCGCACGCGGTAATCCAGATCGACCTTCTTTGCCCACAGCGGCGTGCTCAGGCTCATCAGAACAACGGACAGCAGCAAACGGCGCATCAACATGGCAAAGCTCCACAGTGCAAATCATTGATTCAGGCGAGTTTAGGCTGGGATTTGTCGACGAGGTTCAGCCAGCGCGGAAAATCATGTGGTCTTCCCACTCATCTTCAGCCACGCTGTTTTCGCTGAGCATGCGCCCAGCCTGGGAAATCCGCTGTTTGTGCACCTGCTCCGGATCGCCACAAACCAGGTGGTGCCAGAGCAGCAGATCCTTGCCCTCGCTGACCAGACGGTAAGCACAGGTCGGCGGCAGCCACTGGAACTGGTCGGCCTGGGCCGGGGTGAGCTGGATGCAATCGGCGACGAATTTGCGCCGGTTGCTGTAGTCGGTGCAGCGGCAGGTCTGCAGGTCCAGCAGTTTGCAGGCGATGCGCGTGTAATAGACGCTGCCATCGTCCTCATCCTCGAGCTTCTGCAGGCAGCACAGGCCGCAGCCATCGCACAGCGATTCCCACTCGTCCTGATCCAGCTGTTCGAGGGTTTTGCGTTTCCAGAAGGGTTCGACTTTGGCGGCCATGGCGAGGGTACAGTGAGGGGCGAAAAGGCCGGCAGTCTAGCGGCTGGGGCAACAACGGCCAAGGGCGGCAAGCCGAATGGTTAATTAATAACCACGGACAAAGTCCACCTGCCCGCGCAGTGCATGACCGGCCTGCCAGCGCGCCAGGTTCTCGACAAACAGCTGCACCAGTAGGTGCGGGTCCGTCGGCGCCGAGCTATGTCCAGTCAGCAGCAGACGCGGTGCATCCCAGAATGGGTGGCAGGCGGGCAAAGGCTCTTCACGGCAGACATCAATCACCGCGCCAGCCAGTTGCCCTTGTTGCAGCGCACTGACCAGCGCCTGGTCGACCACCGCCACGCCGCGCCCGGCATTGATAAACAGTGCGCTGGGCTTGCAGGCGGCGAACAGTGCCGCGTCATAGATATCGCGGGTGGCCGGGGTATCCGGCAGCAGGTTGATCAGGTAATCAGCCTCGCCCACCAGGCTTGGCAGCTCGTCGAGCCCGACCACCTGACGGAACGGCGGCAGATTGCGCGGACTGCTGGCGATGCCCAGTAGCTCGATGCCGAACGGCGCCAGAAACTGCGCCACACTCAGACCGATATCACCGGTGCCGACGATCAGCACTTTGCGCCCAGCCAGGCTGCGCGGCAGGCGATTGTCCCAGCGCTGCTCGACCTGCGCCACCAGACGCGCCAGCAACTGACGCTCGTGGGCCAGCAGGTGGCACAGCACATACTCGGCCATCACCTGACCGAAAATGCCCACGGCGCGGGTTAGCGCGTAATCCGTTGGTAAGTCCTTGGCGAGCAGCGGCGTAATGCCCGCCCAGGTCGATTGCAGCCACTGGGGTTTAGCGCCTTGGCGCAGCAAAGGCGCGAGCAGATCCGGCTGGCCCAACCATAACGGGCAGCTCGCCGCGTATTGGGCTAACTCGGCCGGCCGCTCGCTGCCGCACAGCTCGAGCTCAGGGGCCTGCTGGCGCAGTAATTCGGCATACAGCGCGTGTTCGGCTTCGGCAATCAACACACGCACAGGGGCATTCGCAGTGGCGGGCATGGCGCTTACATCGGGTCGTTACGGCGCAGCAATTCATCCGGCAGATGCTCGATATATTCATCTTCCGGCGGCGGCATCTGCAGGTGGTAGCCCTGCTCGTCGAGGTTGGCCAGCACCTTGTGGATGTCTTCGCGGGCCAGCACGCGCTCGGGCGTCAACACCATCTCAAAGGCCAGGGCCGGCGGCCCAAAGGCCAGCAGCAGGTTTTCCGGCACGCGCTTGAGACCATCGCTGCGCAGCACGTAGAGGTACATCTCGTTCTTGCGCGGGCTTTTGTAAATCGAACAGATACGTTTCACGCGGACTCTCCGGTTGCAGCCAGGCAATTGAGCAGCGCCTGGCCCATCAATTCGCGCCGCCAGCCGCGCAGCGACTCCGGCAGCTGGTACGGCCCGTTGGGGTAGCCGGTTTTCAGCAGGGCTTCGAGGGTTTTCTTGCGCAGCATTAGCTCCGGGGCAATGTTCAGGCGCTCACCTTCGCGCTGGCCGATGGCGCGCAGTTTTTTCAGCAGTGCTGCAGCCTCCAGCGGCAAGGGTTCTGGCAGGGCTTCGGGCCAATTCTCAGCCGGAGTGGCGGCTGCTTGCTTGATCAGTTGCAGAATAAATTCGCCGTCCTGGCGCACGGTTTTCGGGTGCATGTCCTCAATTCGCGCCAGTGCCACCAGGTTGTCCGGCTGGGTGCGCGCCAATGGCCACAACGAATGCTCACGAATAATCCGGTTACGCGGCTGGTTACGCTTACGCGCCTGACCTTCACGCCAGGTGCACAGTGCTTTCAGCACGGCCAACTGCTGGCGTGAGAGTTTCCACGCCAGCTTGGCTTCGCGGTAGGCCAGTTCCGGATCGACTTCACGCTTGAGATTGCTGACCAGCTCGGCGCCATCCTCCAGCACCCAGGCGTATTTCTCGTCTGACAGCTGCGCCTTGAGCTGCGCATACACCTCGGCCAGGTGCAGCACATCTTCGGCCGCATAACTGACCTGGGTGACCGACAATGGCCGCTGCAGCCAGTCGGAGCGGGTCTCGCCCTTGGGCAGTTCGATATTCAGCACCGCCTGCACCAAGCGCGAATAACCCATGGAGAAGCCGAGATTGAGGTAACCGGCGGCCAGTTGGGTGTCGAACAGCGGCGTGGGCAGGCTGCCAGTCAGGCGCAGAAAGACTTCCAGATCTTCGCTGCAGGCGTGCAGCACCTTGACCACAGCCGGGTCCTGCAGCAGCTCGGAAAAAGGCGCCCAGTCGCTGATCAGCAGCGGATCGATCAGATACGCCCGCTCGCCCTCGCTGACCTGCAGTAGGCCGGCAATCGGGTAAAAGGTGTCGACCCGCATAAATTCGGTATCAACCGCCACAAACGCCAGCGTGCGCCAGGTTGCACAATGCTGCGCCAGGCTGGCGTCATCACCAATCCACTGAATATCAATCGCCACGCGGCTCTCCCATCAAGAATGCCGCGCAGTATATATGCCCAGGCACAGTGCCGGGCATTTGCCGGCCATTTACCCCCAGGGCATCACAGATGCAAACGAACCCTGTAATCTGGCCGGCGCTTGCATCTGCTCACCTTCATCACAGGGAATAACAACAATGAAGAAACTGCTCGGCCTGCTTGTGGCCTTGATTGCGGCGGCGGCGATCTACCTCGCCGTCACACCCAGCCCGATTGATCCACTGGCCTGGGAAGCCCCGGCCATCCCGCCGATGACCGGCGTACTGGAACCCAACGACACGCTGATGAAGGCCGAACTGCTCGGCCGCGGCCAGGTGCATGGCCCGGAAGACACCGCCGTAGACGCCCAGGGCCTGGTGTACGCCGGCCTGCATAACGGCAAGATCGTGCGGATCAAAGCCGACGGCAGCGTGGAAACTTTTGTCGACACCAAAGGCCGCCCACTGGGCATGGACTTTGACGCCGCCGGCAACCTGATCGTCGCCGACGCCTACAAGGGCTTGCTGAGCATCAACGCCCAGGGGCAAATCAAGGTCCTGACCACCGAAGCCGAAGGCGTCGCCTTCAAGTTCACCGACGATCTGGATATCGCCCGTGACGGCACCATCTACTTCAGCGATGCCAGCCAGCGCTTCGAACAACCGGACTATCTGCTCGACCTGCTCGAAGCCCGCCCACACGGCCGCCTGCTCAGCTACAACCCGGCTACTGGCGAAACCAAGGTACTGCTCAAGGACCTGTACTTCGCCAACGGCGTGGCGCTGTCGGCCAATGAAGACTTCGTGCTGGTCAACGAAACCTACCGCTACCGCATCACCCGTTACTGGCTGAGCGGCGAGAAGGCCGGCACCCACGACATCTTTATCGACAACCTGCCGGGCCTGCCAGACAACCTGCAGGGCGACCGCAACGGCACCTTCTGGGTGGCCCTGCCGACCCCGCGCAAAGCCGACGCCGACATGCTGCACCGCTCGCCCTGGGCGAAATCGCAGCTGGCCAAACTGCCACGCGCCTTCTGGCCCAAGGCCGTGCCTTACGGCTTTGCCATCGCGATTAATGAGCAGGGCGAAATCACCCAGAGCCTGCACGACACCAGCGGCACCCACCTGCGCATGATCACCTCGGTCAAGCCGCTGGGCGACTACCTGTACTTTGGCAGCCTGGACAACGACCGCATCGGCAAACTAAAGATTCGCTAAGCAACCCACACAAAAAAGCCCGCGCAACTGCTTAGCTGCGCGGGCTTTTTTAATGTTCGGGATTTACCTATTTGATCTTTTCGGCGATCCAGATGGTGTGCCGGGTGCCCTTGTTGCCATGGGCGTAGACCTGCACTTCTTCGACCTTGAAGCCGGCCTTGCGCACTTTGTCGCTGAATACCCGGTCGGCGCTGGCCGACCACACTGCCAGCACGCCCTTGTTGCGCAGCGCCTGATAGCAGCGCTGCAGGCCCTGGGCGGAATACAGCCAGCTATTGCGCTTCTGAGTCAGACCTTCGGGGCCGTTGTCGACATCCAGCATGATCGCGTCATAACGCTGATCGGCGCTCTTCAGGCAATTGGCGACATCGTCCTGAATTACCCGGGTACGCGGATCGAGAATCGGGTAACCGGCCTTGGCGCCCAACGGGCCGCGGTTCCACTCCACCACGCCAGGCACCAGCTCGGCCACTTCCACTTCGGCGGTCTTGCCCAGGTTCTGCAGCGCCGCGGCCAGGGTGAAACCCATGCCCAGGCCGCCGATCAAAACCCGTGAATCCGGCCGACCGGCGACTTTCTTGCAGGGAATCGCCGCCAGGGCGTCTTCCGAGCCATGCATGCGCGTATTCATTAGCTGACCGCCATCGCCGCCGGCAATTTTGATCACAAAATCCTCACCGTACTCGAACAGGCACAATGCACCGGAGCCATCGGGAATCGGGGCGGTATCGAGCAATACAAAACGCTTCATGATGGTCTCGTGGGGAGGGAGTGCATAAGGAGAGGCGAACAATACAGCAGGCGCAGCTCAACCCCCAGTCAGCATATGCCCGACGATACCGAGCATGAAACCCAGCAGCGCGCCGAGCGACGGCGCCCAATGTTTGTTCAGCTTGGCCTGAGGGGCGATATCCTGAAACACCGAATAGAGAATACCGCCAGCAGCGAACAACATCACCGCCGCAACCACTTGCGGCGAATCATCCAACCATAAATAACCGGATACGCCAGCAGCTGGCCCAAGCAATGCGGCTGCGGCAAACAGCGAAAGCAGGCGTTTACGACTGTAGCCGCTCGATTGGCTCATCTCGCGATAAGCATTGAAACCCTCCGGCAGGTTCTGCATCGCCATCAGGATGGCCAACAACATCGCACCCTTGCCGCCATGGGCAAACGCGGCACCCAGAGCCAGGGATTCAGGAATGAAGTCGGTCAACATCGCAGCTAACTGGCTGGCGGGAGTGTTCATCCGATCAAGCAGAATATCCAGCCCCATAAAGGCAGCGCCGCCGACGCAGAACCACAGAGCGGCCGCAGCCGGCTCAAAGCACACAATCGCTTGCGGCACCAGTACCAGCGCGACCGCAGCCAACAGCGCACCGCCACCGAAAGCAACCACCCCGTGGCGTAGCTCACTTTCCAACCAGCGCGGACGGATACGTTCGACACTGGCAAAACCCGCGCCGAGTGGCATGGCCATACCGGCCAACAAGGTATAAGCCACCACCATAAAAAGAAAATCCATGGCCATCTCGCCTGCCGGTCAGAGGCTATCAATATCCCCAATTACGCCGCTAACTCAAGCGCTGGCATCCATCGACGCAGATCGGTAACGACATCGGCTACCAAGCCGTGGCAACTTCGAGCCAATGCCGATTATGCTCTGCCCCCTGCAATCTTAGACGGATCAGGCCGGGCATCGCCCACTTAGAACGCTCTTCAGATGCCAGCCTGGCCTTCTTCCTTTTACCGACCGCCAAGGACGCACATCATGCCCCTCGCCCAACTGATCAGCGCCGCCCAGCTACAGCGCCGCCTAGATGAACCCGATCTGCTGATTCTCGATTGCCGCTTTGCCCTGGAAGATTTGGCCTACGGCCAGCGTAGCTACGCCGAAGGGCATATCCCCGGCGCGCAGTTTGCCGATCTGGAGCGCGACCTGTCCGGGCCGATCCACAAAGGCATCACCGGCCGTCATCCCCTGCCAGAACCAGCGCAATTGCTGCAGCGTCTGCGCGAATGGGGTCTGAACAATCACAGCGAAGTGGTGCTGTACGACGACGGCCCCGGCGCCTTTGCAGCCCGCGCCTGGTGGCTGCTGGCGTGGCTGGGCAAGCGTGACGGTGTGTACCTGCTCGATGGCGGCCTCAAGGCTTGGCGCGAGGCCGGCGGCGCATTGACTCAGGACCTGCCCACACAGACTTCCGGCACCTTTAATGGCAACGCCGATGCCAGCCTGCTGGTTAGCGCTACGCAGCTTCAACAGCGCCTCGGGGCTAGCAATCTAACGCTGCTGGACGCGCGAGGCCTGCCGCGGTTCAGAGGCGAGGTAGAACCGATCGACCCAGTCGCCGGGCATATTCCCGGCGCGCAGTGCGCGGCGTTCACCGACAACCTCGACAGCGACGGCCACTTTCTCAGCCCGCAGCAGCTGCGCCAGCGCTTTGCCGTATATCTCGGCGAGCGCCCGGCCTGTGAGCTGGTCGCCTACTGCGGTTCAGGCGTAACCGCCTGCCACAACTTGTTCGCCCTGTGTCTGGCGGGCTACCCCCTGTCCCCGCTGTATGCAGGCTCATGGAGCGAATGGATCACCGACCCCACCCGGCCAATGGCCACTGGCGACTAATTTCAGCGAAATCTGGCTGGCCGCGAGTGTGACGCCAGCCAGCCGTGGCTAAGCACCAACTGGAATATAGGCAATAACCGAAAGCCGAAAACAATTTAAAAACAGCCCTTTACAGTTGAAAGGTCGCACTACACTTCAACATGAGCGGCTAACCCCGCTCCCGGTGGGGCCTTTCTCAGAATAAGTCGAAGCTGCCAGCGCCCCGGCCCCATCGGTCATTTACCGCCGAGGGCTTTATGGGAATTGCCGCCTGCGAGTTAAGTCAGTACGTCATCCGCCCTACCCTGCTCTACCTGGGCCGCCATTCCAACGCTGCCGAAGCTTTGTTGCTCGGTGCCGCCGCCAGCCAATCCGGGCTCGGTTCGGCCCTCGATGACAAACATGGTCATGGCCTTTACCGCATCGCCGCACAGCGCCACCAACAGCTCTGGGATCAACACCTGGCACTGGACCCGGATCTCGCCAGCCAGGTACGCGGCCTTGCCAGCCAGCATGCCTTCCTCGCAGCACCGCACTTGGAGTTGACCGTCAACCTGCGTTACGCAACGGCGATTGCCTGGATGCTGATCGAAGCCGAACACCGCGAACTACCGGCCGCCGATGATCTGCTCGGCATGGCACAAGTCTGGCGTCGGGTTTTCAGGCCCCACGGCCGCACCAAGGACTTTATCGCCGCCTGGCAACGCTGCATCGGCAGCCTTAGCCAGGTGGCCTGAGGCCACGGCAGAGAGCCAATATTGTCCGACAACTTTCAGCGCAGTTAGCAGAAAATAGCCTCAAATTAAAGGCATACAACGCTCTATCTCGGGAACTTCGAAGGCTTGGCAAGGGTCAGGAAAAGTTGTTAGTTTCCGCCCCCGCTAAAATCTAGGAGTCCACCGTGACTAGAAGAGTCGTCAAGACCTGCCTGTCCCTTGCCCTTGCCTCTGCCGCCAGCCATGGTTTTGCCAGCGGCTTTGCCATCAACGAACAAAGCGTCAGCAGCATGGGTACCGCCTTCGCTGGCCGCTCCTCCTCTGCCGATGACGCCAGCACCGTATTCGGCAACCCAGCCGGTATGGCACGTATCAAGCGTGAACAAGTCAGCGGCGGCGTTGCCCTGATCCACGCAAAAACCGATATCGACAACGCCAGCGGCTCTGCCAGCGGCAGCAATGACGGCGACATGGTGCCGTTTATCGGCGCGCCTATGGGCTATTACGTCAAACCACTGGATGACAACTGGAGCTTCGGCCTGGGCTTGTACGTGCCGTTTGGCCTGGTGACCGATTACGAGCGCGACTTCCAGGGCCGCTACCACGGCGACCGTAGCGAAGTTCGGGTGATTACCCTGCAGCCGACCCTGAGCTATCGCTTCAATGAGCACCTGTCGATCGGCTTCGGCCCAACCATCAACCGTATCGACGGCGAGCTGACCTCGGCCATCAACAACCCGATTCCCGGCGCAGGTGATGGCAAGGTCGAAATCAAGGGTGATGACACCGCGCTGGGTTACAACGTCGGCGTGCTGTTTGAAATCAGCCCACAAACGCGTTTCGGCCTGACCTACCACTCCAAGGTTGATTACCGCCTGAAAGGCGATACCACGGTTTCAGGTCCAGGCTTTGTCATTGGTTCATCGGCTGGGACCTACGACGCGTCACTGGAGCTGACCACCCCGGAATCGGTAGATTTCTCGGTAACTCACGAATTGGATGCCGACTGGACTCTGTACGCCGGCAGCACCTGGACGCGCTGGAGCCGTCTGCAAGAGATTCGCGCTGATAACAAACGCGTAGGTGGCTTGCTAGCAGGAAACCTCAGCAGCATCAGTGAACCACAGAACTGGCACGACACCTGGGCGCACGCCGTGGGCGCCGCCTACAAGCTGAATCCGCAGTGGACCCTGCGCGCCGGCCTGGCCATAGACCAGTCGCCGACCAATAACGCCGACCGTTCGCCACGCATCCCCACCGGCGACCGCACCATCCTCAGCCTGGGCACAGCCTGGAGCCCGAATGATGATGTGACCATCGACCTGGCCTACTCCTACCTGATGGAAGACGACGCCCATATCGAAAGGGACGATTACCGCGCAACCTACAAAAACACGGCCCACGGCCTGGGCGCACAAGTGACGTACCGCTTCTAAATCAACCAGCGGTTTAGGTTAAACTCGCGCGGCGTCCACAAAAATAATAACGCCGCCTGAGACAGCCCTATGACTGCACTCTGCACTGCCCTGCCCGAACAGCTCAGCCTGTTACTGGTAGATGACCACCGGATCTTTCTCGATGGCCTTAGCTTGGCCCTCGCCCCGCTCTGCGACGATCTGCAGATTCGCACCGCCGAATCCGCTGCCGCCGCCGAAGCCTGCCTGCAACACGCCACCTTCGACCTGATTCTGCTCGATCTGCGCCTGCCCGATATGCCGGGCCTGGAGCTGCTGCAACGCTGGCAACAACAAGGCCGCATGACCCCAGTAGCGATCCTTAGCGCCAGCGACTCCAATCTGGACGCCCAGGCCGCACTGGCCGCCGGCGCGCTGGGCTTTATCCCGAAAAGTGCCAATAGCGATGAACTGCGCCAGGCGGTGACCCGCGTACTGCTGGGAGAAACCCTGCCCGCACCGCAGACTGGCGACAAACCGCAGCTCACCCCCCGGCAGATGGAAATCCTCCAGCTACTCGCCGAAGGCTTGCCGAACAAATCCATCAGCCGTCAGCTGGGCGTCTCCGAAGACACGGTGAAAACCCATCTGAAATCACTGTTTCAGGAGTTTTCCGTACATACCCGGACTGCCTGCGTCAGTGCGGCGCGGCAACGGGGCTGGCTCTAAGCTCTGCCGGTAACAGCACCGCCAAAGCCTGACGCAATCGGGCCGGCAGCAGCGGTTTGCCAAGCAAAATGACATGAGCTCGGGTGCAGCGCTCCTGCAGGTCGGCGCTGACGTCAGCGGTAATCAGCAAGGCCGGCAGCATGCGCCCGGCCTCTTCGCGCAAGCGCTCGATAACGCGCAAACCGTCCTCGGTGGCGGCCAGTCGGTAGTCGCTGATCAGCACCTGCGGCTGCGCCTCGGGTAAACACTGCAAGGCCTCGGCTGGATCGGCGCAGGCCCAGACTTCGCAACCCCAGCGTTGCAATAAACCGGACAACGCCTCGCGGCCCGCTGCATCGTCTTCCAGCAATAACACCCGTCCGCTCAATGCCGCAGCAACCGCCACGGGTGCTTGCCACTCACCGGCTGCAGCCTGCGGCAGCTGCAGAATAAAGCGCGCGCCCTCGCCTGGGCCCGATTCCAGCTGCAGCGGATGCCCCAGCAACTGCGCCAATTGCTGGACGATAGCCAAGCCCAAGCCCAGCCCGCGCTCGGCATTGCGGCCGGGATTGTCCAATTGGCGGAACTCTTCAAACACCTGGCCCTGTTCTTCCTCGCTCAAACCCTGACCGTCATCACCCACCTCCAGCCGCACCACGCCCTGTTCGGCATGAACATGCAGCCAGATATACCGCGCCTGAGCATGGCGCAAAGCATTGCTCAGCAGGTTGCGCAGCATGCGCTCCAGTAGCAGCGGATCACTGCGCACCCAGAGGTCCGCGCATTGCAGCTGCAGCTCGACACCCTGGGCGTCGGCCTCGGCGCGGCTTTCATCGCTCAGGCGTGCCAGCAAGGGGCGCAAGGCAAACACTTCCGGCTTGGCCTGCACACCACCGGGCAGGGTCAGACGGGTGTAATCGAACAGCGATTGCAACAGCCGGCTGAGCTGCTCCACGGCAATCGCCAGACGGCTGCTGATGCGGTGCACGCCGGGGTCCTGGTTCTGCTCCAGCAGGTGTTGGGCGTACAGGCCCATGGCGTTCAATGGTTGGCGCAGATCATGGCTGGCGGCGGCCAACAGACGCAGTTTGCGCGCGTCATCGGCTTCGGCACGTTGCCGCGCCAAATCAAGCAAGCGCAGATTAAGCCAGGCGCCACGCTGACCGTGCTCCTGCAGATAAGCACCGACACTGCCAATCAGGTTGGCGCAAAACAGAAACAGGCCCTGATAACCCAGTGCCACACTGCCACCCGTGGCGATCAGCCCCATCCAGAGGAACAGCCCGCACACACCCCAGGACGCCAGGCTGACCGCGCGGAACGACACGCCGAGCAGCACGTAGCCAAACAGCAGCACCAGAAACAGCCCGTCATAAGGCATGGCGACGCCCAGACTCCAGCACAGATGAATGATCACCGCGACGCAAACACCGTTGAAGGCGTAAGCGGCCACATAGACCAACAGGGCGCGTCTCGGCGGGCTCTGCGGACGGCGACAGTAGAAGAAGGACAGCAGCGCGGCGAATATGCCCAGCAGTCGCACTGGCAGGGTGGCAAGGCTGGCGTTAAGGGGCAGCAGCAATAGATCGAGGACGGTGTAGACCAGTTGAAAGATCACCGCAGTGCTGCTGATCAGCAACAGTCGGCGCCGAATACGCTGAACCCGGTGCTCAACAAAACCATCTTCCAGCACGTTGGTAAAACGCAGCCGGCGGTAACCGCGGCGCTGCTGGGTCAGTAGCAGCGCTTCCTGACGCTCCAGGCTCATGGCTTACAGCTCGGGCGGTTGATTGTCCTGTTGCTTGGCGGCAATGGCGTCATAGGTTTCCACCCGGTGCTGATCTTCGGCGCTGAATAGACGCTGGCGCAAACGCTGCTGCTCCTGCTGCTGATCCGCAGCGCTGAGGCCATTGCCCTGCAAAGCGGCAAGTTCCTGCTGGTAGGTGGCATAACGTTGTTGCCAAGCGCGCTCGTTACGCTGCTCGCTGAGCAGGCGTTCGACCGTGGGTGGATCATAGGTTAAGGCAAGCAGCTGACGCACCTGCTCTTCGCTGGCACCCTCCTGCCAAAGTTTGTCTGTTTCGATTTGCAACGCCTGAGCCTGGGCCTGACGCTCTTCACTGGCCCGCATGGCCTCGGGTAGCTGGGCGCGCAAACGCTCCTGCGCCAGGGCCTTGCCGTGCTCACTGAGATCATCACGGGCCATCAGCGCCAGGTTGTCCAGGGTGTAACGGCCGTAGGCTTCTTCGGCACCGAACAGGGCTTCGGTCGCCGCACTGGAGAAGTGTGCCCGACGTAGCTGCGCCAATTGCTCGAAGGCCCGCTGCAAGGCAACCAACTGGCCATCCGGGGTACTTTGCTGGGCACTGCTCAAGGGTTGCTGCAACAGCGCCAGGCTGGCGCGCTTGTAATCCATATAATCGCCCAGCAGGCCGATAAACTGACCCAGGGCTGGCTCCGGCAAACGCCCACGGGCGTCGACCAGCATCACCTCGACCACGGTTTCCAGGCCAGCTTGATCGGCGGCGCTGAGGAAGTAATCCAGATAATCGCGCAGTGCTAGGTTCAGCTGCAGATTACCGGCGCTGTCCGCTTTCAATTCGCCATCCACCTCGGTGCCCTGCAAACCCGGCAGGTTTGCCGGCGCTCTAGCAGCTGATACGTCGGTTTTGGCGCTTTGCAGCAAAGGGCTGGGAGCAGCAGACAAAGGCGCACTGACAACAGCAGGAATGGCAGGCGAGAGGGGCGCAACAATGGCTGGCCATTGCCAATAAAGCGTAAGGCCGACAACGCTGCCGGCCAGTATCAGGGGAGGAACAGTTGAACGCAGCGACAGGGCCATATGACCTCCAGATTGCGGGCTGCATGGCGCAGCCCGCTGGTGCGACGGTCAGACGCCTTTGTTTTTCAGGCGGTTGGCATGCTGGCGATACAGCGAAACCGGCTCGGTCCAGCCACGAATGCCGAACAGATGGTTGATCGCATCCACGTGGTTCATGTTGTAGCCATCACCGATCACCTGCCCCAGGTAAGTGGAGCAGACGCCGACCAGGCCGTCGTTCTTCTCGCTGCCAAAGGCCAGCCCGGTGATCGCCAGGAACGGATCGACCGCATCGAAGACGTTGGTGTAGGAGGTATTACCGGTCCAGGAGAAGTAACGGATGTTGTGCCCGCGCACATTGTGCACTTCAGTGGATTTGGCGCAGTAGCTGCTGCTATTCACGCCCCACGGATGGCGACCATTCAGCGCAGTGGTACCGGCGGTGGTCAGGGTTTTCAGCGCATCGATACCGCTCTGTGGATTGCTGCTGCCGGACAGCAGGTTGATGACCGCGCCCAGGGCATTGGCCAGGGCATTGGCGCCACCCTCGATGCCGCTATTGGGTGGAATCACCCCGCGCAGCACGTCGGCGACTTTCGAGCCTTTATTGACGCCGTTGACCGACGTCACCGAGGCCACCAGATCTGGACGCAGCGAGGCGGCGACGCGCGAGGTTGGCGAGCCCTGACTGTGGCCGATCAGGTTGACCTTGCCGCCATTGGCGCCGGCCCATGGCACGATCTGCTTAGCCAACGCGGCGCCGCGCTGCTCGCTGTCATTTAGCGCCGAAACGCTGGCCACATAGACCTTGGCGCCATCGCGCTCGAGGTTCCAGGGGATGGTGTGGAAGTAGTTGATCAGACCGCCGATGGTATCGAAGCCGGTCACCCCGTGTACCAGTACGATCGGGTATTTGGTCTTGGTGTAGTTGGCCTGGGCCTCAACCGCGCCGACCAGGGCGCAGGCAGCTAGAGCAGTAGTAATAACGCGACGCATGGGTGCCTCCTTATTTTTCTTGTTGGCACGCCGGGAAACTGCGTCCGGCGTACTCACAACTTTAAGGAGGTGCTGGGAAGTGAGCTATCGCCCAGATGGGTGAGTCTTTACCCCACCCTGGTTTCAGTGCTGCGAAGCAATCGCCTGCTCAACGGCGGCCAAGAATGCCGAATCATCCGGGGTGGTGGTGCTGGGGAAGCTGGCGATCACCCTGCCCTGGGCATCGATCACATACTTGGAGAAATTCCAGCGTGGCGCCTGACTCTGCGCGGCCAGTTCCTTGAACAGCGGCAACGCACCACTACCGGTCACGCGTTGGGTGTCACTCATGGGGAAGGTCACACCGTAATTGACATAACAGACCTTGGCGGTTTCTTCGCTGCTGTCAGCCTCCTGGCGGAAGTCATCAGACGGCACGCCGAGGATCTGCAGGCCCTGCTCCTTGTAGCGCTGATAGAGTGCTTCAAGGCCTTTGAACTGAGGGGTGAAGCCGCAGAAACTGGCGGTATTGACCACCACCAGCGGCTTGCCGGCGAACTGCGCGCAAAGGTCGATACGTTCCTCGCTGCGCAGCTTCTGCACCTCGCCCTGCAACAATGCCGGGCATTCAGCCGCGTGCGCCGAACCAACCCAGGCGCTAAATAGAACGACAACCAACAGGGATAAACGCCACATACGAATCACCATGATGAACTCAGCAAACACCCAGCCCCAGCTGTAAGAATGCGAGACCACTTTGCAGCCAGCCCCACCAGGCCAGGCCCAGGGCCAACATGCCGGCCATCACCAGCGCGGTGTTCCAGCCATAGTCGGTATTCATGCATTCGCCTCCTGTTGTTGCAAGCGTGCCACGGGCAACTCGCGTACTGGCCAGTTCAGCGCGGCGGCAAGCAGGCTGAGCAGTACAGCAATCTGCCAGACCAGATCATAACTGCCAGTGTGGTCATACAGATAACCACCCATCCAGCCGCCGAGAAACGCGCCCAGCTGATGGAACAGAAACACGATACCGCCAAGCATCGACAGGTTGCGCACGCCGAAGAGGGTCGCCACCGTGCCATTGGTCAGCGGCACCGTCGACAGCCACAACAGGCCCATGGCCACGCCAAAGGCATAGGCGCTCCAGACCGTCAGCGGCGTCAGGATAAACGCCGTAATCACCACTGCTCGCGCCAGGTACAAAGCGCTGAGCAGGCGCGGCTTGGACATCCGCCCGCCCAGCCAGCCAGCGATATAGGTGCCGAAGATATTGAACAGCCCCACCAGTGCCAACACCGTGGTGCCGACCAGCGCCGGCAGATGCTGATCGACCAGATAGGCCGGCAAATGCACGCCGATAAACACCACCTGAAAACCGCAGACAAAAAAGCCCATCGCCAACAGCCAGAACCCTGAATGACCGCAAGCCTCGCGCAAGGCCTCACCCAGTGTCTGCTCCTGGCCGGTAAGGGGTAGCGGTGTGTCCTTGAGCATCGCCGCCAGCGGCACGATCAAGACTACCAGCAGCCCCAAGGCCATCAGCGCCACCGACCAGCCTAGCCAGCTGAGCAGCCCCAAAGTGCCGGGCAGCATGGCGAACTGACCGAAGGAGCCCGCCGCGGCGGCGATACCCATGGCCATGCTGCGTTTTTCAATCGGCACGGCGCGGCCCACCGCACCAAGAATCACCGAGAACGAGGTACCGGACAGGCCGATGCCGATCAATAATCCGGCGCTTAGCGACAGGCTCAGCGGCGAGTCGGCCAGGCCCATGCAACCCAGGCCAATGGCATACAGCACGCCGCCGACTATCACCGTGCGTTTGGCGCCGAAGCGGTCCGCCAGCGCACCAGTAAACGGCTGGGTCAGGCCCCAGATCAGATTCTGCAGGGCGATGGCGAAGGCGAACACTTCACGCCCCCAGCCGAATTCGGCGCTCATCGGCGGCAGAAACAGGCCAAAACCATGGCGAATGCCCAACGACAGCGCCAGGATCAGCGATGCACCGAGCAGTATCCACATACTGCCGCGCCCAATTGTCCTCATGCTCCCTGCCTCCCTGACAGCTCAAATAGTCGTTGAATTAGTTGATCGTTCAATCAGATCGCCGAGAGTGACGCCAGGCGAGCGTTAAAACAAGTCGACCATCGACCAATAAACAACCCGTAAAGCGAGCCCCCATCACCGAAAAAACCTGAACACGCCTAACGTCACGCCGGTCAAACAGAACTCACCCACTATTGGAGAACATGACCATGAGTTCGTCCCAATACGCATCCTGCATGCAAGCCTGCAGCGCTTGCGCAATTGCCTGTGAGACCTGCGCATCGGCCTGCCTTGAGGAAAACGACGTGAGCATGATGGCCACGTGTATTCGACTCGACCGCGATTGCGCGGATATGTGCCACTTGGCGCAAGTGCTGATGGCCCGCAAGAGCGCCCTGGTCGATGAGTTCTGCCGGCTTTGTGCGGTCGCGTGTCAGGCCTGCGCCGAAGAATGTATGAAACACCAACACGAGCACTGCCAGCAGTGCGCTCAGGCCTGCCAGCGCTGCGCTGATGAATGCAACGCGCTGGCGCTCTCTTAACGCGCTCGGCTTGCACCCATAGGCTAAGCGCTGATAGCCAAACCCAGCAGTACAACGCACTCGAGCGTTTCCAGCAGAGCACCGGCGGTATCGCCAGTGGTACCGCCGATGCGCTGACACATCAGCCGCCGCACGAAGCAGAACAGCGCACAGGCAATCACCACCGCCAGTAATCCCAAGAGCCCGCCGCAAAACACGCAAAGCAGCGCGCTGGCGATCAGCACACGCCAGCCGAGCGTGCGTGGCAGATGCTCGGTCATGGCCTGGCCCAAGCCGCCGGGACGCACGTTGGGGGTGGTCAGAAAAAGCGCCAGCATTGCGCTACGCCCAAGCAGCGGGACCAGCAGCAAGGCGCTAGACGCAGACCCTGCTTCAAGCAGCGTCGCCAAGGCAACAAACTTGAGCAACAGCACCAGCACCAGCGCCACCACCGCAATCGGCCCGCTGCGAGGGTCTTTCATAATGGCCAGGGTGCGCTCTTTATCGCCAAAGCCACCCGCCCAGGCATCGGCGCTGTCGGCCAGGCCATCCAGGTGCAGTCCACCGCTGATGCCCACCCATAAGGTCAGCAATAACGCCGCCTGCAACAGCACAGCGCTATCGCCCAGCAGTTGTTGCGCGGCGAGCAGCAACAGGCCGATCAGCAGCCCCACCAGTGGATAGAACAGCAACGAACGGCCGATCTGCTCAGGCGTCGGCATGCCAGCCAGGGTCACCGGCAGGCGGGTAAGAAACTGCAACGCAATCCACCAGGATGTCATGCGCGCTCCCGCAGCTCGCCCTGCTCGTCCAGCCACAGTTGATAGCGCTCGGCATGCCCCACCGCCACCTGCAGCAAATCATTGCGCGGCAAGCCACGGGCGCGCGCCAGCAACAGGCGGATCACCCCGCCATGGGTCACCAGCAGCAGTCGCTCGCCGGTATGGCGCGCCTGCAGACGCTGCAATGCGCTCAATATCCGCGCCTCGAAAGCCAACAACGGCTCGCCTTCAGGAGGGGTAAAGCCGTAGGGGTCCCTCCAGAAACGGCCTAAATCTTCTGCGCTGGTCTGCATCAATTCGGCCGTACTGCGCCCTTCCCAGGCGCCGAAATGCAGCTCCTGCAGATCGGCCTCCAGACTCAGCGGCACGCCGTGCTGTGCGGCCAGTTCTTCGGCAAAGCGCGCGCAGCGCTGCAACGGCGAGCTGATCAGCCGATCCCAGCGGCTGCCGTCGGCCACCGCCGCGCGCAGCTGCGCCCAGCCGGTTTCGGTCAGGGCATCATCGAGGCTGCCACGCAGGCCACCGCCCAGCTCGGTTTCACCGTGGCGCAGCAGTTCCAGATAGACCGTCATGCAGGGCGCTCGGCCACCGCCGCCTCGGCAAAGGTGGCCATATCGTTGTGCAGGCTGCAAGCCAGTCGCAGCAGCGGCACGGCCAGGGCCGCCCCACTGCCCTCGCCCAGGCGCAGGCCCAGATCGAGCAAAGGCTCGGCTTGCAGCGCCTTGAGCACCCGCTGATGGCCGGGCTCGGCGCCAGTGTGGGCAAACAGCAGCCATTCACGGCAAGCCGGATTCAGCTGTACCGCCAGCAAGGCGGCAACGCTGCAGATATAACCATCCACCAGGGCGGTGATGCCCTGCTGCGCGCAGGTCAAATAGGCGCCGCTCAGCGCAGCAATCTCGAAGCCGCCGAGGCGTTGCAGTATGTCGATGGGTTCACTGATCGCCGGGCGATGCAACGCAAGCGCACTCTCGATCACCTCGGCTTTGTGCGCTACACCCGCGCTATCCAGGCCGGTGCCTGGGCCGACCAACTCCTGGGCCGGGCACTCCAGCAGCAGGCAGGCCATGGCCGTGGCCGCGGTGGTATTGCCGATGCCCATCTCACCACCGATAAACAGCTGGCTACCGGCTTCACGGGCGCGCTGCACGCTGGCCCGGCCTGCATCAAGGGTCATGAGTAACTGCGCAGCAGTCATCGCGGGGCCTTGGGCGAAGTTCGCCGTGCCCGCGCCGATATGCAGATGACGCACGCCGCGTAGCGGTTCCAACGGCAGCGCGGTACCCAGGTCGATCACCTCAAGCGTTGCGCCCAGCTGTTTGGCCAATACGCTGATCGCAGCGCCGCCGCTGACGAAGTTGCGCAGCATCTGTCCGGTGACGGCCTGGGGGAACGCCGATACACCCTCGGCGACCACGCCATGGTCGCCGGAAAAAATGCTGATCCACAGCTGCTCAATGCACGGTCTTGGGTTGCCCTGCATGGCCGCCAGATCAATCGCTAGCTGCTCCAGCTGGCCGAGGGAGCCCGCCGGCTTGGTCAGTTCAAGCTGACGCGCCTGAGCCTTACTGCGCGCCGGCATATCCAGCGCCTGACAGCCCTGTTGCCACCATTGCTCACTCATAGCGCTTTCCCCTTGAGAACCATCGGCAACCCCGCCACGGTAAACACCACACGCTCACAGCGCTCGGCCAGGGCCTGATGCAACCAGCCGGCCTCATCCACATAACGCCGGGTCAGTTCACCCAGCGGCACCACACCCAGGCCGGTTTCATTGCTGACCAACACAATCCGCCCCGGCAAACCGCTCAGGCAATCCAGCAACGCATCACGCTCAGCGCTTAGGCGCGCCGGGTTATCCAGCATTAACAGATTGGTCAGCCACAGCGTCAGGCAATCGACCAGCAGGCACTTGTCCGCAGCCGCCTGTTCGCGCAGTACACGGGCCAGGGCCAGCGGTTCTTCCACCAACCCCCAATGCGCCGGACGGCGCGCACGGTGCTGCTGTACCCGCACACTCATTTCGCCATCCAGCGGCTGGCTGGTGGCGATATAAGTCACCGCCAGGCCGGACTCGGCCGCCAGCCGCTCCGCCAGGCGACTCTTGCCGGAACGGGCACCGCCGAGAATCAGTTCATGCATAGCTCACCTTGTCTTGCTGTAGGGTGGATATCGCTTTTTACATCCACCATCACGCCGCAAATGGTGGATCGATAAAGCGTGATCCACCCTACAGGCCACATAACGTTCGCAGTTTTGCCGTATCCAGATGCGCCTCGACCAGATCGGCCAGGCGCTCGATATCACGCTCACGCAGGGCGTGGTAATCCACCTGCTGCACCTCGCGTAGGCCCGCCCAACGCAGCAGTGCGCTACAGGCTTCGCTGCTTTCAAACAGGCCATGCAGGTAAGTACCGAGCACCTGACCATCGGCGCTTAGTGAACCGTCGCAGCGGCCATCGTCCAGTTGCACAGCTGCCATTTCCAGGGCCGCGCCACTGCTGACGCCAGCATGAATCTCGTAACCGCTGATCGGCGCATTTTCCAGGTACAGCCGGCCACGCACATTGCGCAGCTGTTTCTCCGGTGCAAGCACGGTACTGAAATCCAGCAGCCCCAGCCCCGGGCTCGACCCCGCCGCACCTTCCAGGCCATGGGGATCGTCGATCTGCGTGCCGAGCATCTGCAAACCGCCGCAGATGCCCAGCAGCTTGCCGCCATAACGCAGGTGCTTGTCGATAGCCGCCGGCCAGCCCTGCTCGCGCAGAAAAGCCAAATCGCTGCGTACGCTTTTCGAGCCCGGCAGGATTATCAGGTCGGCCGCAGGAATCGCCTGACCGGGGCCGACAAAGGTCAGCTCGACCTGCGGGTGCAGGCGCAGCGGGTCGAAATCGGTATGGTTGCTGATGCGTGGCAATACCGGCACCACGACCTTGATCCGCTCGGCCGCCTTGGCGCTCTGGCGAATATCGATGGCGTCCTCGGCCTCCAGATGAAAATCCATCAGATAGGGCAATACCCCGAGCACCGGCTTGCCGGTGCGCTGCTCCAGCCAGTCCAGCCCCGGCTGCAACAGGGCGATATCGCCGCGAAAACGGTTGATCACAAAGCCCTGCACCCGCGCCTGCTCGCTCGCGGAAAGCAACGCCAGGGTGCCGACCAGGTGAGCGAACACCCCGCCCTTGTCGATATCGGCAATCAGAATCACCGGGCAATCCACCGCCTCGGCAAAGCCCATATTGGCGATATCGCCGGCGCGCAGATTGATCTCCGCCGGCGAACCGGCGCCCTCCACCATCACCACCGGATAGGCGTCACTCAGGCGCTGGTGCGATTGCAGCACCGCCTGCATCGCCACCTTTTTGTAATCGTGATAGGCGACTGCATCCATGCTGCTTAGCGCGCGGCCGTGGATGATCACCTGGGCACCTGTGTCGCTATTGGGCTTGAGCAGCACCGGGTTCATATCGGTGTGCGGCAGCAGACCGGCTGCCTGGGCCTGCACCGCCTGGGCGCGGCCGATTTCGCCACCGTCGGCGGTGACGGCCGAGTTAAGCGCCATATTCTGCGGTTTAAACGGCACCACGCTAACGCCCTGGCGCTTAAGCCAGCGGCATAGCGCGGTCACTAGGGTGCTTTTGCCGGCATCCGACGTGGTGCCTTGCACCATCAAGGTGGTCATGCTGATTCCTTGGCAAATAGCGCTAACGCCTGCTGCAGGCGTTGCCAGCCAAACTCATCGGCCGGCAGACCAAAACGCAGACTGCTGGGGCTGCTGAAAAGCCGGGTAAGAACGCCCTGGCTCGCAAGAAACTCATGCAGTTCGGCAGCAACGGTTGTGCAGCAAAACTGAAACAACGCGCAACCACCCGTCGGCGCAAAACCTTGTGCGCTAAGCAGCGCGGCCAGGCGTTCGCCATCGGCCAACAGACGTTCACGCTGCAAATGCTGACCGGCGTGATCCTGCAGCAGCGCGATGGCCACCACCCGACTCGGGCCGCTGACAGTCCAGGGCCCGAGCAATTCGGCCAGCTGTTCCAGCACGGTTGGCTGGGCCAGTACAAAGCCCAAACGGATCCCGGCCAAACCGAAAAACTTGCCGAACGAGCGCAGGACGATCAGCCCCGGCCGTTCGCTAAAGGCCGCCAGGCTGAACTCAGGCGTGCAATCGATAAAGGCTTCATCCACCACCAGCCAACCGCCGCGCTCGGCCAGGCGTGCATGCCACTCCAGCAGGCGCTGGGGCTCGATACGCCGGCCAGTCGGGTTATTCGGGTTAATCAGCAGCAGCACATCCAGGCGCTCCAGCGCCCGTTCGATACCGCCTTCGCTAAGTTCCAGCAGGCGATGGCCCTCGCGTTGCCAGGCAGCCGCGTGTTCGGCATAGGCAGGCGAGACGATGCCGACCCGCGCATCCCGCACCAAACGCGGCAACGCCTGAATCGCCGCCTGGGAGCCCGCAACCGGCAGCAGATTGCTCACCCCGTAGTAATCACGCGCGGCGATTTCCAGGCCATCCTGCTGTTCGGGCAAGCGCGCCCAGGCGCTGGCGGGAATCGTCGGCAGCGGCCAACCGTAAGGCGCGATGCCGGTGGACAGGTCCAGCCAGTCCGCTAGGGCGATGCCATAACGCAGCGCAGCAGCACGTAGACGCCCACCATGCTCAAGCATAAAAAGCACTCCACAACAGCAGTAGCACCAACCACAGCAGTACGCCGCCATTGACCAGATTGAGTGCCCGCTCGATATCGCGCGCCCTGGGTGGCGGCCCCGCCCCCAGTTCCGGCCGTACGTGCAGCTCGCCGTGATATTCCGCCGCGCCGCCAAGGCTGACGCCCAATGCCCCAGCTCCGGCCGCCATCACCGGGCCGGCATTAGGGCTGTCCCATAGCGGCGCCTGGGTACGCCAACAGCGCAAAGCCAGCATGGTTTGGCCAAGCAAGGCATAGGTCAGCGCCACTAACCGCGCCGGGATGTAATTGAGTCCATCATCGATCTTCGCTGCGGCCCAGCCGAAGCGCTCGAAACGCTCGTTGCGATAACCCCACATGGCATCCAGGGTATTGCTCAGGCGGTAGAGCACCACGCCTGGCGCACCGGCAACGACAAACCAGAACAGCGCGGCGAAAACCGCATCACTGCCGTTTTCCAGTACCGACTCGCTGCCGGCGCGGGCCACGCCCGTGGCGTCCAACTGCGCGGTGTTGCGGCTGACCATATAACCAACCCGCTCGCGCGCCAGGCGCAAGTCACCCAGACGCAAGGCCTGGGCCACCGGCATGGCATGCTCGCCCAGGCTTTTCAAACCCAAGGCGGCGTATAGCGCAAGAATCTCCACCGCCCAACCCAGCCCACCGATCTGGCTTAACAGCCAGGTCAGCAGAGTCAGCGGCAACACCGCCAGGCACCAGGCACTGACGCCGTGACTGCGCCAACCGCGCCCGGCCGGATTGAAACGCTGCTCGATGCGCTCGGCCATACGGCCAAAGGCTACGAGCGGGTGCCAACCCTTAGACTCGCCAAACACGGCATCCAGAGCGACCCCGGCGCAGGTGCTAAGAACCAGGCTCATGGCGTGCCCCACTGGTTCTCGAACAGCAATTCGCTAAGCGGGCGTGGCTCGGCCCAGCCTTGCTGCACCAGCATCGGCGCCTCATAGAATTCCGTCACAGGCCCTAGACACAGCACCGCCAGCGGTTTGCTGCCGGCCGGCATACCGAGCAGATCCGCCAGGGCCTGGGGCTCGAACAGCGACACCCAGCCCATGCCCAAGCCCTCGGCGCGCGCCGCCAGCCAGAGGTTCTGAATCGCGCAGGCCAAGGACGCCAGGTCCATTTCCGGCAAGGTGCGGCGGCCAAATACATGGGCCTCGCGGCCGCCCATCAGGGCGACCACCAGCAGCTCGGCGCAGTCGCGGATGCCCTCGACCTTGAGCTGCATAAACTCATGACTGCGCTCACCCAACGCTTCGGCGGTGCGCACACGCTCCTCATCCACCAGACCGTGAATCGCCTCACGCAAAGCTGGGCGAGTAATCCGAACAAACCGCCATGGCTGCATCAGGCCGACGCTGGGGGCCTGATGGGCGGCCTCCAGCAAGCGCGCAAGCAGCTCGGGAGCCACCTCGCCGCCGCTGAAATGGCGCATATCGCGGCGTTCGGCGATAGCGCGGTAAACCGCCGCGCGCTCATCAGGGCTGAAGGCCTGTTCACTCATGCCGGCGCTCCAGGGAGAAACAGCGCAGCGGCCGCAGCCGGATCGGACGGCAGATAGAAGTGGATATAGGAGGCCGTCATCCGCCTCTGGCGATAGACCGCTTCACTGGTGCGCTTGTAGTTCGGGCACTCACCACGGGTCAGCGGTTGCAGTTCACTGCTTAACGCCGAGTAGTGGAAGCTGTGGCCGCGCAGCAGCCCTTCCGGCAGTGCAGCCTGCTGCAAGGCCATGGCGGTCATGCGCGGTTGCAGGGTCGCCTCGCCGTTTAACAGCCCGAGCATCTGCCCGCTCGCGCCCTGTTTGTCGGTCAGTTTGTCGAGCAGATAAAGCATGCCGCCGCACTCAGCATGGATTGGTTTGCCGGCAGCATGGTGCGCGCGAATCGACTCGGCCATCGCCTGGTTGGCCTCAAGCGTGGCCAGGTGCAGCTCCGGGTAGCCGCCAGGCAGATACAGGCTGTCGATATCCGGTAATTGCTGATCGCTGAGCGGCGAAAAGAACTGCAATTCGGCGCCCAGTTCGCGCAGCAGATCAAGATTTGCCTGGTAGAGAAAGGCAAAGGCGCTGTCGCGCGCCACGCCGATCCGCACGCCCTCGAGCAGCGGTGCGGGCCTTGCCTGCTCAGGCGCGGCGAAACTGACCGGCGGCGGCAGACTGGTATCGGCGCTGGCGGCCAAGGCATCAGCGGCGGCGTCCAGGCGCGTATCCAGATCAGCCAACTCGCCCGCCTGCACCAGACCCAGATGGCGACTCGGCAAGCCGACTTCGGCGCTACGCGGCAGCGCGCCGTACCAGCGGATCGAGGCCGGCAGCGCATCGCGCAATATCTCGCCATGCCGCGTACTGCCAACCCGGTTACCAAGCACCCCAGAGAACGGCAGATCCGGCTGAAAGGTCGCCAGGCCATGGGCCATCGCGCCGAAGGTCTGCGCCATGGCAGAGCCGTCGATGACCGCTAGCACCGGCACGCCAAAATGCCGGGCCAGATCGGCGGCCGATGGCGTGCCATCGAACAGGCCCATCACCCCTTCAATCAGAATCAGATCGGCCTCACCGGCGGCCTCCCAGAGCAAGCGACGGCTTTCTACTTCGCCGACCATCCACAGGTCGAGCTGGTACACCGGCGCGCCGCTGGCGCGGGCGAGAATCATCGGGTCGAGAAAATCCGGGCCGCATTTGAATACCCGCACGCGCTTGCCCTGGCGTGTATGTAAACGCGCCAGGGCAGCGGTCACTGTGGTCTTGCCTTGGCCAGAGGCCGGCGCGGCGATCAATAGTGCGGGGCAAGAGCGGGCGCTGATCAAAATTCGACTCCCTTCTGCGCCTTTACCCCGGCCTTGAACGCGTGCTTGACCAGGCTCATCTCGGTGACGGTATCCGCCGCCTCGATCATCCCTGGCAGCGCGCCGCGACCGGTTACCACCACATGCTGCAGCAGCGGCCGCCCTTCAATATCGGCGAGCACCGCGTCGAGCTCCAGATAACCGTATTTCAGGGCGATATTCAGCTCGTCGAGCACCACCAGGCCGATGGCCGGATCGTTAAGCAGTTGCGCCGCTACCGCCCAGGCTTCGCGGGCCTTGTCGATATCGCGTTGGCGATCCTGGGTCTCCCAGGTAAAGCCCTCGCCCATTACGTGATAACTGACTTCATCGGGAAAGCGGCGAAAGAAGGCTTCTTCGCCGGTGCTGGCCGCGCCCTTGATAAATTGCACTACGCCAACCTTGAGGCCGTGCCCCAGCGCGCGGGCGACCATGCCAAAGGCGCTGCTGCTCTTGCCCTTGCCATTACCGCTGTGCACCAGCAGCAGGCCGTATTCGTCCCGGGCCTGGGCGATTTTCTCGTCAATAAGGGCTTTCTTGCGGGCCATTCGCGCCTTATGCCGGGCGTCACGCTCAATCGATTCAGTCAACGCACTGCTCCACCGCCACAGGGCGATCTGGCTGGAAAAAGCATGCGGAGATAGAGAAAGCGCGCGCCCACGCAAAGCGCCAAGCACGCGCCAGCCATCGCCCTCCGCGATGCCGTGGACTGCAACAGGCCGGTCTCCGGGCTTGTGAGCGAACCGTCAAGGCTCTCGGCCGCGCCTTCCCATGCATACAGCACAGTGGCACTTGCGGCGATTGACTCACTTACCGTTGCGGGGGCAGCGTCGGAATGACTGGCGTAAACGCACAACGCACCGACTTCCCAGTTTCACCCCGCACACGCACAGCGTTGGGGGGCACCTGTTACAAGGCGCGAAGGGTAGAGAGTTCGGGTTTGGGCGTCAAACGTCGATTGTTCGGGCCTTCAGATGGAAACCCCTAGGCGGTGTAGGGGTTTCCCCTATATTCCGTTGCCACGGCGAACTCCTATCTTTCCCAGCATTCGAACTCGTGGGAAAACTCGCCGTGTTGACCTATTGCACTCTCTGGTTGGGAATCGTCATCTGTCTGGCCGGGCTTGGCTTCGGCCTGCCGTGGGTGAGTGGCGTGGGCGCCCTGCTCACGGCAATCGCCGCGCTGTTCCTGCGGCCGCAAACCGTCGCCGTCGCGCCGCAAATCGAGGTTGTCGAGGCGCCGTCTTCACCAGACTGCGAACCTCTGCTGCGCGCCGTTCTGCCGGCCTGGAACCAGAACCTGGGACAGATCAGGCAATTGCTGACCCTCAATGTCGGCCAGTTGTTCGAGCGCTTCGCCAGCCTTGGCCAGCACCTGGAGCAGACCCTGAGCCGCTCTGACAGCGCAACCGGCAACGCCGGCATGACCGACAGCCTGCGGCAGGCGCAGCGGCGTCTCGACGAAGTCACCACCGCCTTCCACGCCGCCAGCGTGCACAAGAACGAACTGCTCGCCACCATCAGCCACCTCAACAGCTACGCCAGCGAGTTGCAGGCGATGTCCAAACACGTTCAGGACATCGCCAGCCAGACCAACCTGCTGGCGCTCAATGCCGCCATCGAGGCAGCCCGTGCGGGCGAATATGGCCGCGGTTTCTCGGTGGTCGCCGACGAGGTACGCAAGCTTTCCAGCCTGTCCGCGGAAACCGGTCAGCGCATGGTGGAAAAGGTCGGCGAGATCAACAAGGCGATCCGCTCCACGGTGAGCGCGGCTGAGGAGCTTTCCAGCAGCGAGGAAAGCAACCTGCGCTACCTCGACCAAGTCTCGGGCGACATCATCAAGGGTCTCAGCCACAGCCTCGAAGCACTCGCCGACACCTCCCGCGAACTGCAACAGGACGCCCGCTCCACCCAGAGCACCTTGCAGGAAATCATCGTCAGCCTGCAGTTCCAGGACCGCTCCGATCAGATGCTCGACCATCTTCAGCTCAATCTCGAACGCCTGCAACGCGCCATCGAACAGCAGGACCCGATCATCGCCAAGCCGCAGCAATGGCTCGACGAATTACGCCGCCAATTCACCACCGACGAAGAGCGCGGCGTCAAGAAGGCTGGCCGTGCCAGCCAAACCGAAGTCACCTTTTTCTGACGCTTTTTCTCTTCGTAAGCCGGAGCCTGTGCCATGGCAAAAACCATTCTGATCGTCGATGACTCCCTCTCCATGCGCCAGCTGGTCAAGATGACCCTGACCGGCGCAGGCCACCAGGTTATCGAGGCGGTCGACGGGCGCGACGCCCTGACCAAGCTCAACGGGCAAAAGATCAATCTGATCATCAGCGACGTGAACATGCCCAACCTGGACGGCATCGGTCTGGTCAAGGAGGTCAAAACCCGTAACGAGTACCGCTTCACACCAATCGTGATGCTCACCACTGAGAGCGAACAGGGCAAGAAGGCCGAGGGGCAAGCGGCCGGCGCCAAAGCCTGGATCGTCAAACCCTTCCAGCCGCAGCAGCTGCTCGCGGCCGTCGACAAGCTGGCCAGCTGATATGTACCAGCTGACCACTCACGATACGGCCGCCTACAGCCTCAGCGGCAGCCTGACCATCTACGAAGCCCGCGACGCTCACCAGGCGTTGCTGGCGGCTGCCGCCGAACCTGCACCCGGTGTCTGGACGCTCGATATTCAGGCGCTGGAAGAGCTCGACAGCGCTGGCGTGCAATTGCTGCTGGCCCTGGACAAACACCTGCGCCAATACAGCGCCGAGCTGCAGCTGCTACAGCCCGGTCCCGAGTTGCGTGACCTGCTCGACCTGTTGCGTCTGCAGGTCCTGTACCGCTCCTCCCCCTCAGTCTGACAGGACCACGCGATGCTCAATGGAGAACAATGGAGCCAGCTGCTGCTGGGCTTCATCGAGGAAGCCCGCGACCTGACCAAACAGGCCGAGGAGTACCTGTTACAACTGGATCAGCAACCCGAGGATCAGGAAGCGATCAACGGTTTGTTTCGCGCTATGCACACGCTCAAAGGCTCGGCGGGGCTGTTTTCTCTGACGCCACTGGTGAGTTTCACCCACCACCTGGAAAACCTGTTGATGGCGGTGCGCGACGGCCAGCGCAGCCTGACCCCAGAGCTGATCTCGGTAATGCTGCGCTGCCTGGACGAAATCGCCTCGATGGTCGAGCTGATTGATGCGGCCAGCGGTGAGCTGCCGGTCGACACCAGCCACCAGAGCGAGCTGCTCGAAGCGCTCAACGAGCATGGCGGCGGAACCATCGCACCGGCGCTGATCGATATTATCGAAGAAGATTGCAGCAATCGCGGCCGTCTCGCGCGCTGCGCTGACTGTAACGCCCCAGGCGTCTGGCATATTTCGTTGCGCTTCGACAACCAGCTATTGCGCAACGGCTTCGACCCTGCGGGCTTTATCCGCTACCTGCAACAGCTGGGAGAGATCCTCAATCTGCAGGTGATCGACGACACCTTGCCAACGCTCGACGAGCTCGATCCAGAGCAGTGCTATTTGGGCTTCGAAATCGACCTGTGCAGCGAGGCAAGCAAGGCGGAAATCGAAGACGTATTCGCCTTTATTCGCGATTTCTGCACCCTGCGTATCCTGCCGCCCAACAGCGCACTCGACGATTACCTGCAACTGATCCACGAGCTGCCAGAGACCGACGCACGAATCGGCAGCATCCTGGTTGCCAGCGGCCTGCTGACCGAACACGAGCTGCAACAAGGGCTGGCGGTACAGGCCGAAGCCAATGAGCTGAAGCCGGCCCTCGGCGCCGTTCTGGTCGAGGAAGGCCTGGTGGCGCCGCAGGTGGTTAATGCGGCACTGGCCAAGCAACAATCCTCACGCGAGCGCAAGGCCCAGGAAAACACCCAGATCCGCGTCGCCGCGCACAAGCTCGACGAGTTGATCAACCTGGTCGGCGAGTTGGTGATTAGCGCCGCCGGCGCCCAGCTGCATGCGCAGACCCAGGGCAACAGCCAGTGCATCGAAAGTGCGCAGACAGTTAACCAGCACGTCGAGCAGATTCGCGAAGCGGCACTGAAGCTGCGCATGATCGAAATCGGCGACACCTTCAACCGCTTCCACCGCGTCGTTCGCGATGTCAGCCAGCAGTTGAACAAGGACATCCGCCTGGAAATCCGCGGCGCCGACACCGAGCTAGACAAGTCAGTGATCGACAAGCTAGCCGACCCGCTGACGCACCTGGTGCGTAACGCCATCGACCACGGTATCGAGTCTGCCGAACAGCGCCTGGCCGCCGGCAAACCTGCCGAAGGCCATCTGCGCCTGAACGCCTTTCACGAGTCGGGGATGATCGTCATCGAAGTTGCCGACGACGGCCACGGCCTGAATACCGAGCGCATCCGCGAAAAGGCCGTTTCCCGCGGGCTGATCGATACGCAGGCCAACCTGGCCGAACATGACATCCACATGCTGATCTTCGCCGCCGGCTTTTCCACGGCCGAAGCCGTCTCCGACCTGTCCGGCCGCGGCGTCGGCCTGGACGTGGTGCGCAGCGCCATCGACGCCCTGCGCGGCACCATCGAGATCGATTCGCGGCCGGGCATCGGCTGCACCTTCCGCATCCGCCTGCCACTGACCCTGGCGATCATCGACGGCTTCCTGGTCAACCTTGGCGAGGAATATTTCGTGATTCCGCTGGACCTGGTAACCGAATGCCTTGAGCTCGATCACCACCAGCTCGAAGACTGCAAATACGGCCACCTGAGCCTGCGGGGCAAGCCGCTGCCCTGCGTCGACCTGACCGCGCACTTCGGCCTACCGACCAGCCGCAGCAAGCGCCGCAACATCGTCGTAGTCAACTACGGCCGGCACCAGGCCGGGCTGATCGTCGACAGCCTGCACGGCGAGCTGCAAACCGTTATCAAACCGCTCGGCCTGCTGTTTCAGCACCTGCAGGGCATCAGCGGCTCGACCATCCTGGGCTCCGGGCAAGTGGCCCTGATCCTCGATATCGCCAGCCTGTTCCGCCACCTGCAACAGAACATCGACGGCCAGTCGGCCGAGACCCGTACCCCACACCTGCGTCAAGAGCTCAAGGGCATCTAGGAGAACCACCATGCAATTCATTCGAAACATGAAGATCGGCGTACGGCTGATTGCCGGCTTTACCCTGGTGGTTATCCTGACCATCGCGGTAGGACTGATCGGCATCCGCAACCTGTCCCACGTCAACGACCTGTCCAACGACATGTATGAACGCGACCTAGTTGGCCTGAATACCATCCAGAATGCCAATTACACCCTGATCATCGCCGGCCGGGCGCTGCGCAGCTCGCTGCTCGCCAGCACCGTTGAAGAACGCGATGCGGCCGCGCAGGCCAGTCGCAAAGCGATGGCGGACACTACAGCCCTGGTCGAGCAGGCAACGGCGAGCTTCACCACCGACGAAGGTCGCGCCGTGATCGGCAAGCTCGCCGAACCCATGCAGCAGTACAACCAGGTGCTTGAGCAGGTACTCAGCATGCACCTCGGCAGCGGTCAGCTCGTCGAACGCACCGCGGTCAGCGACCTGATGCCAGCACTCATGCAACGCGGCAAGGTGGTCGATGACCTGCTCAGCGACGTGGTGGAATACCGCCGCAAAAGCGCCAGCACAGCCAGTGATGAAATCACCAGCATCTACCTCAGCTCCCGTACCCAGATGATCGGCCTGGTGGTGATCGCAGCGTTGCTTGGTTTTGCCATCGGCATCTTTGTCACCCGTAGCATCGTCCGTCCGCTCAACCGCGCCGTCAGCGTCGCCGACAGCCTGGCTGCTGGCGACCTCAGTGTGCAGGTCGAGGTCGACAGCCGTGATGAAACCGGCAAGCTGCTTGCCTCGATGCAGAACATGACCGAGCGCCTGCGCAGCGTCATGGGTGATGTGCGCAGCGCTGCCGATTCCTTATCGTCGGCCTCCGAAGAAGTCAGCGCCACCTCGCAATCGCTGAGCCAGGCCTCGACCGAACAAGCCGCTAGCGTCGAAGAAACCACCGCATCGGTGGAGCAGATGTCCGCCTCTATCTCGCAGAACACCGAAAGCGCACAGATCACCGACGGCATTGCCGGCAAAGCGGCCAACGACGCAGTCGAAGGCGGCCGCGCCGTACGTGAAATGGTCGTGGCGATGAAGCAGATCGCTGACAAGATCGGCATCATCGATGACATCGCCTACCAGACCAACCTGCTGGCCCTGAACGCCGCCATCGAAGCCGCCCGTGCCGGCGACCATGGCAAAGGCTTCGCCGTGGTGGCTGCCGAAGTGCGCAAGCTGGCCGAACGCAGCCAGGTAGCCGCCCAGGAAATCGGCGGCGTGGCGAGCAACAGCGTGCAACTGGCCGAACAGGCCGGACGCCTGCTCGATGAAATCGTGCCGAACATCCAGAAGACCTCGGACCTGGTCCAGGAGATCACTGCGGCTTCCCAGGAGCAGAGCACGGGCGCCAGCCAGATCAACATCGCCATGGGTCAGATGAACCAGATCACCCAGCAAAACGCCTCGGCCTCCGAGGAACTGGCAGCCACCTCCGAAGAGATGAACGCCCAGGCCAGCCAGTTGCAGGAACTGATCAGCTACTTCCGCCTGGACAACGCACCGGCCGGCAAAACCCAGCGCGTCGAACCGCGGCCGAACAACGTCCGTCCGTTGCACCGCGAAGTTGCCCGCAAGGCGACTCCGGCGCTTGCAGATGAAGGCCAATTCGTCAGTTTCAATTGAGGCCGACCGCCATGAACTCACAACACGCGCTGTTGGCGGAAATCGCCCCCGGCAGCATCCAGCACCTGTCGTTTCGGGTGCGCAAGGAGCGCTTCGCCCTGCCCATCGAACTGATCCGCGAGATCATCGAATACGGGCAGATCACCACGGTGCCGATGATGCCGAGCTTTATCCACGGGGTCATCAACCTGCGCGGCAACGTGGTGCCGGTACTCGACCTGGCGGCACGCTTCGGCCTGGAGCTGACCGAGCCGGGCAAGCGCACCTGCATCGTGATCATCGAGCTGCCGCTGGATGATCAGGTACAACGCATCGGCCTGGTGGTCGATGCGGTGGACGCGGTGCTGGATATCGACGCGGACGAGGTCGAACCAGCTCCGCCGTTCGGCGCCGGCTTGCGCACCGATTTCATCTCCGGCATGGCCCGCGACGACCGCGGCTTTACCATCATTCTCGACGTGCGCCGGGTGCTTTCATTGGATGATATTCGCCAGTTGAGCCTGGCCCAGCAGGCTGGCTGATGCCGGCTAGCAACCTGCCCAGGCTCAGCGACCACGATTTCCGCCGCCTCCAGCAGATGATGCAGGAGGCGTCCGGAATCGTCATGGCCGAGCAGAAGCGCACGCTGATGGCCGGCCGCCTGATGTGTCGCCTGCGCAGCCTGGAGCTGACCAGCTATGCCGACTACCTGCGCCTGCTGGAAGACCCACAGCAACAGGAAGAGCGACGCAAGGTCATTGACCTGCTGACCACCAACGAAACCTATTTTTTTCGCGAGCCGCAGCATTTCCAGGTGCTCGGCGACTGGCTGGCGCAGCAGCGCGGCCCGCTAAAACTCTGGAGCGCGGCCAGCTCATCGGGGGAAGAGGCCTACAGCATGGCCATGACCGCCTGCGAGCGGGCCAAGGGCGACTGGTCGATCTTTGCCAGCGACCTGAGCCGCCGCGTGCTGGACCAGGCGCGTCAGGGCACCTACAAACTCGAACAGGCGCAGAAATTCCCCCCCGGCTGGCTAGAGCGCCACTGTCTGCGCGGCATCGGCGACAGCGATGGGCTGTTTCGCGTCGGACAGCCGTTGCGCCAGCGGGTGAGCTTCGCCGAGGTCAACCTGACCCGGCCGCTGCCCCAGGAGCTCGGCCCGTTCGATGTGATCTTCCTGCGCAATGTGCTGATCTACTTCGCCGCCGACGAAAAGCGGGCAATTGTCACCCGTCTGGTTGAACGCTTGCGTCCAGGCGGCCTGTTATTCATCGGCCATGCGGAAAGTCTGCATGGCCTGAACCTGCCGCTGCGTAACGTACGCCCATCCGTATTCGAACGCCTATGAAGGATTCGGCATGATCAAGGTTTTTATCGTCGATGACTCGGCACTGGTGCGCCAGGTGCTGACAGCCTGCCTGGCCAATCACCCCAGCATCGAGGTGATCGGCCAGGCGGCCGATCCCATCTTTGCCCTGGAGAAAATGCACAAGCGCTGGCCCGACGTGCTGGTGCTCGACGTGGAAATGCCGCGCATGGACGGCATCACCTTCCTGCGCAAGATCATGGCCGAGCACCCGACCCCCGCAATCATCTGCTCCACACTGACCGAAGCGGGCGCAGCCATCACCCTCGACGCGCTGGCGGCGGGCGCTGTTGGCGTCTTCACCAAAGCCAAGGTCGGCCTCAAGGAGAGCCTGCAACAGCTCTCCGGCGAGCTGATCAAGCAGATCGAAATCGCCGCACGCAGCCATCCCCACGCGATGCCGGCGCGAAGCGGCGCGGCACCACCAGCGCGCGAAACGCCCCGTACGACGGAAACGTCGTCAGCACCGATTTTGATCTCTACCACCGACCGGGTGGTGGCCCTAGGCACGTCCACCGGCGGAACCCAGGCCTTGGAAGTGGTGCTGCGCCAGTTGCCGGTGGATTGCCCCGGTATCGTCATCGTCCAGCACATGCCGGAGAAATTTACCGCGGCCTTCGCCCAGCGGCTGAACCAGGTCTGTGCCATCGAAGTGCGCGAGGCGCGGCACATGGACCGGGTCCGGTCCGGCCTGGCGCTGGTTGCCCCCGGCGGTCGGCATATGCAGCTCAAGCGCAGTGGCGCGCAGTATTTCGTCGAGGTACTCGACGGTCCTCCGGTAAACCGGCACAAGCCATCGGTGGACGTGCTGTTTCGCTCCGTGGCCAAGCACGCCGGCCAAAATGCGCTTGGGGTGATCATGACCGGCATGGGAGACGACGGCGCCCGCGGCTTGCTGGCTATGCGCGAGGCTGGTTCCAGGACCGTCGCCCAGGACGAAGCCAGCTGCGTGGTGTTCGGCATGCCCAAAGAGGCGCTACGCATGAATGCGGCGCAAACTTGCGAATCCCTGAATAATCTGCCTAAGTTGATCGTGCAGTACGCGCGTTGTTAAGCCGCAGGGAGGCAGGTGCTACTCGTGCTATATGCCAGGGTAACAAGCAAAAACACCGCAAAACGCTTTTTCACAAGCAGCCGGGTGGCACTCAAGCCACGTAGTGCTGTGTCAGCAGTCGATGCCTCTCAGCGCATCCCGCCACAGAAAATCCAGTCGAACCTTTATGGCCCAAGCCACTCACTTTCAATAGATCCATCGCAGCAAATAGGCGAACCATGACTCGACCGCTACCGATGGTCGCCGCGTGGCAAGGTTGCCAAGCCTATCGAGCAGCCACGCACACCGCCATCAATAAAGTTACCGCTACCGAAGAACAACGGACCGCGACAGGAGGCGACGGATGAGCTGTCGGCTACTGTTGGTCGACGACCATGCGCTGATTCGTGCGGGCGTCAGGGCGATGATCCACGACCTGCCCGATTACGAAATAGTCGGTGAAGCGCAGAATGCCCAACACGCGATTACCTTAGCCGAGGAGCTGCAGCCCAATATCATCCTGCTGGACGTCTCGTTGGATGGCACCAGCGGAATCGACGCGTTACAGGATCTGCAGAGCGTCGCGCCAGATTCGCGGGTATTGATGCTTTCAATGCACTCGCAAGCCCAGGTCGTGCTCGCCGCACTTGGAGCAGGCGCCCACGGTTATCTGCTCAAGGATGCCGCCATGTCCGAACTGCATATGGCGCTTAACGCGATCGACCGTGGCGAACGCTATCTAAGTTCCGCTATCGCCCAACCGGTGATCGCGCAGGCCCTGTCGCGCACACAGGCGGCGCATGAACACGCGCTGACTCAACGGCAGATCGAGATATTGCGGCTAATCAGTCGCGGCGTCTCCACCCGGGCAATCGCTGAAGGGCTGGAACTGAGCGTGAAAACCGTCGAGGCGCACCGCGCGCAAATCATGAAGCGCCTGCAGATCAATGACCTCCCCAGCTTGGTTATCTATGCCGTACGGGCCGGAATCATCCACTTGGACGACTGAACGCGTGCGACGGCAGCGATGACTGCGCGCAGAAGCTCAATGCCGCGGGTTGAAACCCGCAGGCTTGCTCGCCAGCCACTCGACAAAGGTACGTAGGCGTTCGTCGCTGAGCAGGCTGTCGCGATTATTATAGGTCAGCGCCAGCTCCTTCTCGCTGAACAGCCGGTGAATCTGGTTGTGGCACGCGCGGCAGACCCAGAGCGTGGCGCTGATGCGTTCGCTTTTGCCAAAGCGTTTCTGCACATAAACCTTGTTGTGCAGCGCCTTGGGGATCAGGTGATGGCGCGTCAGAGCGGCCGCGCGGGCGCAGAGCTCGCAGACATCGGGCTGCTCGGGTAGGCGAATCGGCTCAGGCATACGGGCTCAGCGTTTACGGCACAGGCTCAGACCGTCGCCCAATGGCAGCAAGGACAGATCGATACGCGGATCATCGCGCAGCGCCAGATTGAGCGCCTGAATCGCTCGGGTGTCGACGCTCTCAGGGTTCTCCTCAAGCACACGCCCGCTCCACAGGGTGTTATCGAACAGGATCAGCCCCCCTTGGCGCACCAGACGCAGGGCATGTTCCAGATAGGCCGGATAGTTGGCCTTGTCAGCGTCGATAAACAGCAGATCGATAGTGCCAGCCAAACCTTCAGCCTCCAGCGCGGCCAAGGTCTGCAACGCAGGAGCCAGACGCTGTTCGATACGCGCACTGAGCCCTGCTTCACGCCAGTAACGCTCGGCGGTGGCGTTGTATTCGCCTGGAATATCACAGCAGATCAGCCGACCATCCTCGGGCATGGCCTGGGCCATGCAGATGGCGCTGTAGCCGGTAAAGGTGCCGACCTCAACAATCCGCCGCGCCCCCGTCAGCTGTACCAGCAAGGCCATAAACTGCCCCTGCTCAGGGGCAATCTGCCAACGTGCGGTGCTCAGTTGCGCAGTTTCCTCGCGCAGACCTTTGAGCAGCGGTGTTTCACGCAGGGAAACATCCAGCAGATATTGGTACAGGGCTGAATCAAGATTGAGTGTTCGGTTGGTCATGCCAACTCCCTCTGCAAACCAAAGCTGTCAGAACCTGTTTACGATCACGCGAGCTAGAGCCAGACAAGGCGCTACGTAGTAACAGCCTCTGGCTGATCAAAGCGCCGAGGAAGCGGACTGGGCTCGCACACGAGTTTACGAGCTGTAAATGAGCATTCCGAGGCTATTTTTAACGCCGGATGGCCGACGCGCAGCAGATCGTAGACAGGTTCTCAGGGGTTACGCGCCAACTCCGGGGTGAATACGCGCTTGGCGTTCAGGTAGGTGCGCTGCCAATACGTATTGCTCAGGCTGTCCAGGCGCACGGTGCCACCGCTGGACGGTGCATGCACAAAACGACCATCGCCGACATAGATGCCGGCGTGGCTGACCTGGCTGCCGCCATTGGTGGCAAAGAACAGCAGATCACCACTTTGCAGACGGTCGCGGCCGACAGTCGGGGCACGCATGCTGATCAGCTCGCGGGTCGAGCGCGGCAGGGCGATGCCCGCCGCATCACGGTAGACGTAGCCAATCAGGCCACTGCAATCAAAGCCGCCATCCGGGGTATTGCCGCCATAGCGATAGGGTGTGCCGACCAGGCCGAGGGCGCGAAACAGCACATCCTCAGCATTGCCGTTAAAGCTGCCGATAGGTGCATGCACCACTGGCTGTGGAGTTGGAGCGGGGGCGCGACTGGAGCACGCGCTAAGCAGCGCGACAAGCACCAGCAGGCTGAGACGGGCGATAGCGGTCATGGACGAGCGATCCTGAGCCGGGATGCGCTCTACTCTGCCGGCTTGCACATCGTAGTGCAAGCTTTAGCTTTGGTTGGCAGGCTATTGAAAACTATCGAGATGCGCCTGAAGTATCCGTTAATCGCAGCGACCGAACAGGTTCAGTCGCCACTGATAAGGCTCATGGGTGACGCACGACCGACTCGCTCGGAGCCAGCGCCAGGGCGCGTTTGGCTTCGATAAAGGTGCGCGACCAGTAGCGATCATCCAGGCTATCAACCCGCACGCCGCCGCTACGGCTGCTGCTCGAGTGAATAAACTGGTTATCGCCCATATAGATGCCGGCATGGCTGACACGATTTCGGCCATTGGTACTGAAGAACAGCAGATCGCCCGGTTCCAGTTCGTCACGCGATACCAGCGGTGCGTCAATATTGATCATGTCGCGGGACGAGCGCGGCAGTTTCATGCCCAGCTCTTCCTTGAATAGATAACCGATAAAGCCGCTGCAATCGAAGCCCGACTTCACCGAACTGCCGCCATAGCGATAACGGGTACCCACCAGCGACAGACCATGGGTCAGGATGCTGTCAGCCAGTTGCGGCAGTTTGTAGGATTTGTCTTCAGAGAAGTCGCCCAGAGCCGCTTCTTTGGCTTGTTCGTCAAACTCGGCAAGATCTGTCGAGGAGAACACTGCGGGCTGGATTGCCAGCTCCGGCTGTGGAGCATGGTTGGCGCAGGCGGCCATAACCAGGGAGAGTGCGATAGGCACGAGGGGTGCGAGGCGTTTTAGCATGGGCACGACCGTGTCGATGAATTTCATAAGAGCGCGACTATGCCCTCTATGACATGCATTTGCAAATTCTATGGCTCTAAATGTGACTCAGTAGTTCCAGTAAAACATCTAACGCCCGCCCTTGCAGATGAACATCCACCCGGCCGCTCAATTCGGTGCGCTGCGGGTTGACCTCCACGGTAAAGCCACCCGCCTGACGGGTACGCAGCAGCGGCTCGACGATATAGGGAAAGCTCGCGCTGGTACCGATACTGATCACCACCTCAAAGCCTTTGCGCACCTCGGTGTAGAGCGTGTCGATCGCCTGCTCGGGGAGCATTTCCTCAAACAGCACCACCGGCGGGCGCAGCACCCCAGCGCATTGGGCGCATCGGGGCGGCAGCGGCCGCTCAAGATGCTGCGCCAGCTCGCCATCGATTGCACCGCAGGACTGGCAATACAACGGGGCCATCTCGCCGTGAATTTCAATGAGCCGCTCCATCGGGCTGCCCGCTGCGCGGTGGTAGCCATCGATATTTTGGGTCAGCAGCCAACACTGCGACTTCTTGCGCTGTAACTCGGCGATAGCTAAATGCCCGGCATTGGCCTGGGCGCCCAGGCAAGCCTTGCCGAGCTCCGCCAGGTATTTCCAACACAGCGCCGGATCGCGTTGCAGCATGGGACCGGACAACGCCTGCTCAATCGGCAAGCCTTCGGCGGTGTGGCCGTTATACAGGCCACCGAGACCACGATAGGTGGGCAAGCCGGAGTCGGCGGAAAGCCCAGCACCGGTAATCAGCAGAATGCGCTCAGCCTGTTTGATTGCTTGGGCAACGCGGGTAATGACCTCGTCCATCTCGAACCCTCATGCGTAGGATGGACGACGCTCTTTTCGTCCACCGCAACATCGCCATGGTGGATGGAAAATCATCATCCACCCTACCCCACTTGCTCAGTGGTTGACGGTATGCGCGAGCATTACCGATAACTGACACAACGGCCGGCCGCTTTCGGCATGCCACTGATTGAACGCCGCCTGCACCGCTGCTCGGTCTTTCTGGCTGGTCGGCGGCTTGTCGATGATCTTCTGCGCCTTGAGCGCAGCGACCATGTCATCGCTGGGAATAAAGGTGTCCTTGCCGACCATGCGCAGGAAGCGTGGCGCAGACAAGCCTCCGAGCTGACTGCCCTGCTTGGCCAGGAATTTCCACAGGCCGACGATGTCGGTTACCGGCCAGTCGGCGATCAGCGCGCCGAAACTGTCCTTCTCCTGGCGCACGTCAAGAATAAACTGGGCATTGCGCGGCACGCTCTTGAGCTTGCCCAGGTGGCGAATGATGCGCGCATCCTGCATCAGATTTTCCAGACGCTCGGCGCCCATCAGCACGACTTTCTCTGGATCAAAACCAAAGAACACTTGCTCGAACGCCGGCCATTTGGCGTCCACCAGACTGTGCTTGAGGCCCGCGCGGAAAATCCTCAGACTGAGCGTCGACAGGTAGCGATCATCGCTGATTGCGCGCAGCTCGTCGGCACTGCGCGGCTGCGGCAGGATCGACTCCAGCGCAGCGGCCGAACCAAAGCGGTTCAGGCAATACTCGTTAAGCCATTTGTAATCGCGCATCAGGCAGTCCTTAAGCCGGGAAACCGCAGGATCAGAGGTTCATCACATCGAGAAAGCGCGGCGTGGCGCTGTCATCGATCTTCAGGCTCTTGAAGTCGAACAGGTTGCGGTCAGCCAGCTGCGAGGGCACCACGTTTTGCAGGGCGCGAAACATGATCTCGGTGCGCCCCGGCGACTTGCGCTCCCAGTCCTGCAGCATTTCCTTGACCACCTGGCGCTGCAGGTTTTCCTGGGAACCACAGAGGTTGCACGGGATGATCGGGAACTCCTTGAGCTGGCTGTAGGCTTCGATATCCGCCTCGTTGCAGTAAGCCAGCGGGCGAATCACCACGTTACGGCCATCGTCGGCGCGCAGCTTGGGTGGCATGGCCTTCAGCGTGCCGCCGTAGAACATATTAAGGAAGAAGGTTTCCAGAATGTCGTCGCGGTGATGCCCCAGGGCCATCTTGGTCGCGCCGATCTCATCGGCAAAGGTATACAGCGTGCCGCGGCGCAGGCGTGAGCACAGCGAGCAGGTGGTCTTACCTTCCGGGATCTTCTCCTTGACCACCGAGTAGGTGTCCTTCTCGACGATGTGGTACGGCACACCAATCGACTCCAGATAGGCTGGCAGCACGTGTTCGGGGAAGCCTGGCTGCTTCTGGTCCATATTCACCGCAACAATCTCGAACTTGATCGGCGCAACCTTCTGCAGGTGCAGCAGCACATCCAGCATGGTGTAACTGTCTTTCCCGCCCGACAGGCAGACCATGACCTTGTCGCCATCCTCGATCATGTTGAAGTCGGCAACGGCTTCGCCAGCCTGACGACGCAAGCGTTTTTGCAGTTTGTTCTGATTGACCGAGAGGGTGCCCATGGTGCGCTGGAATCCGGAGGCTACGAAAAGTGCGGCATTTTACCCAGAAAGCGCGACGCGCCCTACCCCAATCAAAGTGAAATGCTAGGCTGCGCCGATGAACGACGACTTCGATCCGGGCCTCGACCTGCCCGAACAACTGCATCAGCTGCTGCGCGCTGCCCCTGAGGGTTTGGGCGAGTATCAATTGATCCAGCTACTCAAAGCCCGCCAGTGCGTGCATATCCCCAATCTGCCGCTGACC
The DNA here is from genome assembly GCF_963970955.1 of Pseudomonas sp. EA_35y_Pfl2_R111. Lineage (NCBI taxonomy): Bacteria > Pseudomonadati > Pseudomonadota > Gammaproteobacteria > Pseudomonadales > Pseudomonadaceae > Pseudomonas > Pseudomonas sp. EA_35y_Pfl2_R111. Next base: position 537,174 of record NZ_CAXAOM010000002.1, read on the forward strand.
GACAAGCTGGCGCTGTTTCGCACCCATTTCCTGCTATTCAATGCCCTTTATCGCCTGCGTGAACGGCTGTGGGCGGCGCAGAGCGGTTATCTGCAGATCAGCGCACTGAATATCCAGTTACTGCCCTACCAGCCCGGCAGCGCCGAGCTGAGCGAGCACGACCCGCTACGCGACTATTACCTCGATCTCAGCCAGCTCAACGACACCGACGAACAGGATGTGGCCAAACTGCTGCTTAGCTTCTGGACGCGCATGCATGGCAGCGAAGACAAACAGGCAGCGCTGGAACTGTTCGAACTTGAAGGCTGCGAGCAGACGCTCAATCTCGCCACTATCAAGCACCGCTACCGACAACTGGTGAGCCTCCATCACCCCGATCGCGGCGGCAACACGGCGCGCCTGCAGTCAATCAACAAGGCCATGGAAATCCTCGAACGCTATTACGGCCGCGTTTGAGAGTCCAATTTGCTCTAACGCCCTGCCTTTTCCCTCATTAATGGCTGCCTATACTGCGACATACGGTCGCATAGGTTTGGTAACGCACCTGATAACGCTGTGCATGCGGTTCAGGCGCTGTACTGGGGGACGGCCGCTATAACAACAGGAGATCTAACATGATCCATCATGTTTTGGGGCTGTTTACCCATCCCGACCAGGAATGGCAGGAAATCCGTGGCGAAGAAGAAAGCATCAGCCACATGTACCTCACTCATATTCTGATTCTTGCGGCCATCCCCGCTGTCTCGGCCTACATTGGCACCACCCAGGTTGGCTGGGCCATTGGTAGTCGAGCGCCGGTGATGCTAACCGAAGCCAGTGCGCTGCAAATGACCGTCATGACCTACCTGGCAATGCTAGTCGGCGTAGCAGTGATGGGAGCCTTTATCCACTGGATGGCGCGCACCTACGACGCCAGTCCGAATCTGACCCAGTGCGTGGTATTTGCCGCGTATACCGCAACACCGCTGTTTATCGGCGGGCTGGCAGCGCTCTATCCACATCTGTGGCTGGCCATGGTGGTGGGCACGGCGGCCATTTGTTACACGGTATACCTGCTCTATGTCGGGATACCGACCTTTATGGGGATACCCGAGGATGAAGGCTTTATGTTCTCCAGCTCGGTACTGGCAGTGGGGCTGGTGGTACTGGTTGCGATGATTGCCAGTTCGGTAATTCTTTGGGGCTTTGGAGTTGGACCGGTCTACACCAGCTAAAAGCGTGGCAGTGATCATCAGGCCGCCTAAGGGCGGCCTTTTCAATGTTGGCTAGGCTGCGCTGGCATTTTGGTTGAACCCCAAGGGGAGATGCTGGTTCCAAAACTCTGTGAGGCAGCGGAAAGGCCGCGCCGGTGACAGATGGTGGTCCCCATGTTTGCGAATTTCTACGCCTTGATCACACGCCCCGACCAAGCCTGGGCGGCCATTCGCCAAGATGAAGAACACAACAGTAAAAGTTACCTCCCCTATCTGTTGCTGTTCAGCCTACTGCCCGCGGTATGCATGTTTATCGGCACTTATTGGGTCGGATGGAGCCTGGTGGACCGGGAACGAGTGCGCTTGGACCTGCCCAGCGCCCTGCAGCTAAGCGTGCTGCTTTATCTGTCGATTATCATCGGCACCGCCATCATGGGATTTTTCCTGCGGTGGATGTCGCGCACCTTCGACGCCAGGCCAACGCTCAACCAGTGCATCGGTTTCATGGCCTATACCTGCACTCCCTTCTTTCTTGCCGGACTCGGGGCGCTCTATCCAAGCCGCTGGGTGGCCATCACGGTTCTGCTGATAGCAGGGGCAGTTGCCAGTTACCTGCTTTACATCGGTCTGCCGCGTTTTATGCGCATCAGCCACTACCAAGGCTTTCTTTACGCAGCATCGACCTGGGGCATTGCGTTGCTCGTAGTGGTCACCATCATGGTCAGCATGATCCTGTTCTGGACCTACACGCTCGAGCCCACCTACGAGCGCAATGTGCTACAGGATCAAGGCTACAGCCCTCGAGAGGAACGTGCGCTGGAGCCTAGCCGCGAGTGATGCCTGCACGGAAACCACGCTTGCGGCATAATCGCCACCCCGCGATTTTCAGCACCTTTAGCCATGCCCGAACAACTCCACGCCCGTGTCGAGGCTTGTTATCAACAAGCCGAAGCTTTCTTTAAGCGCCCCTTTGCCCGTGCCGAGGTGAGCTTCAAGCTGCGTGGGCAAAAAGCCGGCGTGGCACACCTGACGGAAAACAAGCTGCGCTTCAATCCGCAGCTGTACCGGGAAAATCGCGAAGACTTCCTCAAGCAGACCGTGCCCCACGAAGTGGCGCACCTGATCGCGCATCAACTGTTTGGCCTGAAAATCCAGCCCCATGGTGAGGAATGGCAGCTGATTATGCGCGGCGTGTATGAGCTGCCACCCAGTCGCTGCCACAGCTATGCCGTGCAGCGGCGCACGGTCAACCGCTATATCTACCGTTGCAGCTGCCCGCAGGGCGAGTTCCCCTTCTCTGCCCAACGCCACTCGCTGGTCAGCAAAGGCCGGCGCTACTACTGCCGACGTTGCAAGGTGACCTTGAGCTTTACCGGCGAACAGCGGGTCGAATAACCCCCGTTGGAATTACAGGACGTAACGCAATACCGCGACAAAATGCATCAGGCTGCCGCCCATGACGAACAGGTGCCAGATGCCGTGCCAGTGCCGGAAGCGGCTGTCATAGGCGAAGAAGATGATGCCCACCGTGTACAGCACTCCGCCGCCGGCCAGCCAGATAAAACCCGCCATGCCCAGCGCAGCGATCAGCGGTTTGACCGCAACCAGCACAATCCAGCCCATCACCGCGTAGATCACAATCGACAGCACGCGCGCCTCGGAACGCGGCTTGATCTCCTGCAACATGCCGATCACGGCCAGCGTCCAGACAATGCCAAACAACGTCCAGCCCCACGTGCCCTCGAGGGTCACCAGGCAGAACGGCGTATAGCTGCCGGCAATCAGCAGGTAAATCGAAAGGTGATCGAGCTTGCGCATCACCACCTTCGCCCGGCCCTGCACGCTGTGATACAGCGTCGAGATGCTGTAGAGCAGCACCAGCGTTAGGCCATAGATCGCCACGCTGATGATCTTGCGAAGCTCGCCATCCAGGCTCGCTAACACCAATAGCCATACCGCCCCCGCGCAGGCCAGAATCGCCCCGACCAGATGCGTCCAGGCGTTGAAGCGTTCCCCGTGATACATATTTTTCGTTCCCGAACAGTCAGCTGGCTCGAATGCCCCAGGCTTATGCCGGAAAAATCAGCGTTTGACGAGTGACCTTTGCAACTGATGGCCTGCCCGATGGCTCAAGCGACCACCTTGGCCGCCTTGAGCTGGGCGATCTGCTCAGTGCTGTAGCCCAGCTCCGTCAGCACTTCGCTGGTATGCGCGCCCAGGGTTGCGCCGATATGTCGGGGGGCGGGCAAGCCACTGGAGAACTTGATCGGGCAGGCGATCTGCGCCTGTGGCGCGTTGCCTGCGCGCGGTACTTCGGTAACCAGGCCGCGCGCCTTGATCTGCGGGTGCTCGACCGCCTCGCTTAGGTTGAGCATCGGTTCCACACAGGCATCCAGCCCGGCGAACACCTGGCCCCATTCGGCAAAATCGCGCTTCTCGAACTCGATTTCGATTTCGCGTTTAAGCGCTTGCTGATCCTCCGGCTTCTGCGACAAGCCGCGCGCGGCCAGTTCCGGGCGGCCGATGGCGGCGCAGAACTGCTGCATAAACTGCGGCTCCAGGCTGCCGACCGAGAACCAGCGCCCGTCGCGGGTGCGGTAGTAGTCGTAGAAGCTGCCGCCATTCAGCGCCTGATTTTCCATCGCTGGCTCCACAGCGGCCGCCAGATAGCCCGCGCCGGCCATGCCGTGCAGGCTGAAGGCGCAGTCGGTCATGCTGATGTCTACCTGCTGGCCCAGCCCCGTGGCCTGGCGCTGGATCACTGCCGCGAGCAGGCCAATTACCCCATGCAGCGAGCCGCCGGCAATATCCGCCGCCTGAATGCCCAGCGGCAACGGCCCGGTTTCACGCCGGCCGGTGTAGCTGGCGATACCGGCCAAGGCCAGGTAGTTGATGTCGTGGCCGGCGCGGTCTTTGTACGGGCCGCTCTGGCCGTAGCCGGTAATCGACACATAGATCAGCTTCGGGTTGATCGCCTTTAGCGCCTCGTAGCCCACGCCGAGCTTGTCCATCACCCCAGGGCGAAACTGCTCCAGCACGATGTCGTACTCGGCCACCAGCTGCTTGACCATCGCCACCGCCTCGGCCTGTTTCAGGTCCAGGGCGATGCAGCGCTTGTTGCGATTGAGATAGGCATGGCTGGCCGATACGCCGCCATCGTGCGGCGGCAGTACGCGCACCAGATCCATGCGTGAAGGCGACTCGACCCGCAGCACCTCCGCGCCCATATCGGCCAGTAACAGCGAGGCAAACGGCCCCGGCAACAGGGTGGAGAAATCCAGCACTTTTAGTGACGACAGCGGGCCTGACATAACAGCTCCTTGGGGTAATCGTTAACGCCGATGGGTATCGCTGCGCTCAACCTGCGCGGTCCGCCCGATCCTGCGCAGTGCAGCTATTGCCAATGCAGCGGCTGCTTGGCATCCAGCTCGCCTAGCTGATCGGCAAAGCGTGCTTCCAGTACATTACGGCGGATTTTCATGGTCGGGGTCATGCAGCCGTTATCCACGGTCCAGGCCTCGCTCACCAGCACAAAATGGCTAAGCCGCTCATGGGCCTCAAGCTGAGCATTAAGCTGCTGCAGGGTATGCGCAAGGTCGGCCGCCACCTGTTCACGGGCGTGCTCACGAGCCGCTGGCGACAGTTCGATCAGCGCCAATGGCTGATCCATATTGCTGCCCATCAGGCACACCTGCTCGACCCAGAGGTTCTTGGCGATCTCGCCTTCAATCGGTGCAGGGGCGATGTACTTGCCCTTGCTGGTCTTGAAGATGTCCTTCACCCGCCCGGTGATTTTCAGGTAACCGGCCGCGTCGACCTCGCCCTTGTCGCCGGTGTGCAGCCAACCATCGGTAATGGTTTCCGCAGTTTTCTCCGGGTCCTGGTAGTAGCCCAGCATCAGGCTCGGGCAACGCAGAAGAATTTCGCCATTCTCGGCGATGCGCAATTCATTACCTGGCATCGGCCGGCCCACGGTGCCGAAACGCACCTGCCCCGGCCGGTTGAAGCAACCATAGGCCAGGTGCTCGGTCATGCCGTAGCCCTCGCAGATGGTGATGCCGATGCTCTGATACCAATCGAGCAATGCACGCGGAATTGCCGCCGCGCCGCTGACCAAAATGCGCGCGCGGTCCAGCCCCAAACCTTTGCGAATCTTGCGTGAGACCAGGCCGCCGATCAACGGAATGCCCAGCAACCGCGCCAGCTTGGGCTGCGGCAGTTTCTCCAGCACGCCCTGCTGGAAGCGCGTCCACAAGCGCGGCACGGAGAAGAACACGGTCGGCCGTACATGGCGCAAATCACTGGCAAAGGTTTCCAGCGACTCGACAAAAGCCACCCGCCCACCGCTGTACAGGGCATTCATCTCCACCAGAAAACGTTCAGCGGCATGCGACAGCGGCAGGTAGGAGAAGTACTGATCCTGCTCGGTAATCTGCAGCTCTTTAACCGCCCGCCCGCCGGCAATCGCAAAGGCCTTGGCCGAGAGCATCACGCCCTTGGGCTGGCCGGTGGTGCCGGAGGTATAGAGGATGCTCAGCAACTCATCCGGCGCCTGCGTGTGGCCATCGCGTAACGGCTGATGCGCTGTCAGCAAGGCATGCCAGCCGTGGTTTGCCTCAATGGTCGGATACGGCATGGCGATACGCATGACCTCGGCCGGAATGCCCGGGGCCAGCTTGGCCGGTTCATCCAGCTTGCCGAGGAAGATCGCCTTGCACTGCGAGTGGCGCAGCACGTAGTCGATGCTTTCCGCCGATTGCAGCGGATACAACGGCACGCTGACCAGCCCGGCGAGCATGATCGCCAGGTCGGCGATGATCCATTCGGCGCAGTTCTTAGCCAGCAGCGCCACCCGATCCCCCGGCGCGCAGCCCAGCGCCTGCAAGGCCGTAGCCATGCGCCGTGCCTGATCATCCACCTGGGCCCAGGTGAAGTCATGCCACTGGCCGTTTACCGGTTGGCTAAGCCAGACCGCATCCGGGCGTTTCTCAACCCAGAGCGCCAGGCGCTCCAGAGGCAGTTGATCAGTCATCGCAATCCCTCGTTCTTATTGTTTTGCCGAGATGAACGTTAGCCCTTGAACAACAATCCGGTACTCGCTCGGATTAACTCCTGGGAAACTAAATATTGCGCTGTAGGGTGGGTTAGCGACACCGAATACTGCTCGACAAGCCAACTGCGATAGTGGCGCGGCGCGTAACCCACCAGACGATAGAACGCGTTGCGTCGATGGTGGGTTACGCCGCAGCCAGAGTGGCGTAGTCCTTGGCAATGCTGGCATACGGCTAACCCACGCTACAAAAGCCGCTTAATGGCTAGATCCGATTAAAAGCGCTGTTGCTCAGAGCTTCATGCCGCGGCTGATGATCTCTTTCATGATCTCCGAAGTGCCGGCGAAGATGCGTTGAATGCGCGCGTTCGCGTACATCTTGCAGATCGGGTATTCCCACATATAACCCCAGCCGCCGTGCAGCTGAACGCCCTCATCGACCACCTTGCACAGCAGCTCGGTGGTGAACAGCTTGGCCTCGGCGGCCACTTCCGGGGTCAGTTTCTTCTCGTTGTGATCGGTTACGCAGCGGTCGACAAACACCTGCGCCACGTCGATCTGCGTGCGCATCTCGGCCAGCTTGAAACGGGTGTTCTGGAAGTGCGAGATCGGCCGATCGAAGGCCTTGCGCTCGCGCACGTAATCGATGGTAACCTGCAACGCCGCCTCGGCCGCTGCCACCGCGCCGCAGGCGTTGGTCAGGCGTTCCTGGGCGAGCATGTTCATCAGGTAGAAGAAGCCGCCCTTGGCATCGCCCAGCAGGTTGGCTTTGGGCACCTTGACGTTATTGAAGAACAGCTCGGCGGTGTCCTGGCTCTTCATGCCGAGTTTTTCCAGGTTCTTGCCGCGCTCGAAACCTTCCATTCCGCGCTCGACCAGAAACAGGCCCATGGCGTGCTTGTTGGCCGGATCGGTCTTGGCCGCGACGATCACCACATCGGCCAACAAGCCGTTGGAGATAAACACCTTGGAGCCGTTGAGCAGGTAATGGTCGCCCTGATCCACCGCGTTGGTGCGCATGCCCGCCAGGTCGGAACCGGCGCTCGGCTCGGTCATCGCCACCGCCAGAATCAGCTCACCGCTGATAATGCCCGGCATAAAGCGCGCCTTCTGCTCCGCGTTGCCGTACTCGGCGATATAGGGGCCGCACAGCGCCGAGTGCAGCGGCAACATAAAGCCCGGCTCGTTAATTTTGGCCAGCTCCTCGCACATGATCTGCTCGTAGCGGAAGTCCTTTAGCCCAGCACCGCCGTACTCCTCATCCGCCCAGGGCAGCAGAAAGCCCATGTCACCGGCCTTCTTCCACACCTCGCGACTGACCACGCCGGCTGCTTCCCATTCATCCTGATGCGGCACCACTTCCTTTTTCAGAAAGGCGGCAAACGCGTCGCGGAACATATTGTGTTCGGTGTCGAAAATAAGGCGCTGCATGCGGCTGTGCTCCCAGAGCTGAAGTCGTGCAGCAGGTTAGGCCCCACGCCCCCGCCGCCTCAATGACCCATGCGCTCAGCCTGGATTGACCCAATCGCTCGACCGGCTTGTCGGCGGCGCAGTCAGCTGCCTACCATCGGCGAACAGGCCGTTGAAAAACTACCTGCGTTGGCAATACTGCGTTAAAAACGGCCTCACAGCCGTAAGGCTGAACGCGCTTCAGCGCGGCCCCATAGGTGGGAGCGAAGCGAATCAAATGCTCATTTACAGCACGTAAACTCCGCTTTTTCGGCCGTTTTTGCCTCGTCTTGCCTGCCTCGCCAACATTTTTCAACGGCCTGCTAACCCACTAGGAACCGTCATGCGCGAACGCACCATCGCCAGCCACTTTGTCCGCGCCGCCCTGCGCGGTGCCGAACGCCAGGGCCACGACTGCACGCCGCTGCTGCGCCAACTGGGCATCCAACCGGCGCTACTCGACGAACCCCGTGCACGCATCGCCCCCGAGCAATTCGCCCGCCTTATGCAACTGCTGTGGGAAAGCCTCGACGACGAATACTTGGGCTTTGGCCGCCTGCGCAGCAAACGCGGCACCTTCGCCATGATGTGTTACGCGATCATCCACTGCCATTCACTGGAAAAAGCCCTGGGCCGCGGCGCGCTGTTCTACAGCCTGTTCCCCGAAGCCCCGGCCATCAGCATCCAGCGCGAAGGCGACTGGGCACGGCTAAGCGTGGACGACTCGACCCTGTGGGATCCCGACCATTTTCTGGTGGAAAGCCTGCTGGTGATCTGGCATCGCCTCGGCAGCTGGCTGATCGGCCAGCGCATCCGCCTGGAAGAAGCCACCTTCACCTACAGCCAACCCGCCCACGCCGGCGAATACGAGCTGCTATTTCCCTGCACTCGGCGCTTCACGGCCGGGCGTACCAGCCTGCTGTTCCACGCGCGCTACCTGGCCATGCCGCTGCTGCAGGATGAGCGCACCCTCAAGCAATTTCTCCAGCACTCCCCCGCCGACCTGCTGGCCCGCCCGGATGGCGGCGACAGCCTGATCAGCCAAATCCGCCGCCTGCTCGGCCGCGACTGCAGCAACTGGCCGGACCTGGATGCCGTTGCCCAGCAACTGCATATGAGCCCACAAACCCTGCGCCGCCATTTGCGCGAGGAAGGCTCGAGTTTCCAGGAATTAAAGGATCACCTGCGCCGCGATCTGGCGATTTACCACCTGGGGCGCGATGAGCTGGCGATTCAGGATATTGCCGAGCAACTGGGGTTTTCCGAGCCGTCAGCGTTTCATCGGGCGTTTAAGAAATGGACAGGGTTAACGCCAGGCGCTTATCGGGCCCAGGAGGGTTAAGACCGATAAATGAGTAGATGGCTTGAGCAACGCGATACCCATCAAATTGTTGTAGCGCTTTCACCCTAGGCCCGCGCATAAAACTGGGGTTTGGAACTAACAAAACCTGTGGGCAGAAACGCGCCGGCCTATGGACCCGATGAGCGAACCGCGCGCTCGTCCGCCTCGAAGGCTTGCAACCACTGGTTAAGCTCGCTGATCGGCTTGGGCCTGCACAGCCAGAACCCCTGAAGAAGGTCGCAGCCCTGGGCCTTTAGGCGCTGGGCCGTTTCGGCGTTTTCAATTCCCTCACCCACGACCCGGTAGCCTAAGCTGCGCGCCATCTGGATGGCGGTGGCGACAATCACATCGGCACTTTCACTGATGCAGATATCCTCAATCAGCGAGCGATCCAGCTTCAGCTCCGAGGCCGGCAGTTGCTTGAGGTAGGACAGGGAAGAATAGCCGCTGCCAAAATCATCGATGGATATCTGATAGCCCAGTTCAGCCAGACCATTCAGCGCCTGCAGGCTGCGTAGAGGATCGAGCATGGCGGCAGTTTCGGTAATTTCCAGGGTTAGCGCGCGTGCCTGCAGGCCACTTTGTTGCAGAGCCAGATCTAGCACATCCTTAAGCTCGCTAGACTCCAGGTCGCGAGCGGAAATATTAATGGCGACGCTTAATCGGGGGTTGTCTTTGTGCAGTTCCGCCAAATCTCTCGTGGCCTGACCGATGACCCATCGGGTGAGCTGGGTGATCATGCCAGTGTCTTCGGCCAGAGGTATGAAATCTGCCGGATTTACCCAGCCGCGCTCGGCGTGGTGCCAACGAATCAAGGCCTCCACACCGACAATCTGCCCGGTTTTGAGATCTTGTTTGGGCTGGTAATAGAGCATGATCTGGTTCTGCTGCAGGGCATTGCGCAGGTCCGCCATCAGGGTCAGGCGGCTCTCGTTATAAATATCGTATTTGGGCGAATAGATACCGGTCTCGTTACCGTCCCGGGGCGCGATTTCCATGCCGACATGGGCGTTGCGGATAAGCTCGGCGGCAGATTGGCCGTGCTCGGGATAACTGGCTGCGCCGAAACTAGGCTGCAGTTCAATGGCCAGGTGATCCAACCATATCGGCTCGGCCAAACGCCTCAATGCGGTGTTAAGGGCTGAGAAATCGTTTCCGGCCTTGTCTATGTCTACCAGCAGGCAGAAACAGTCGCCCGATAGGTGATAAACCCGCTCTTCGCGGCCTTGATCATCGCGAACAGCTTGAATAAATGGCAGACCAGCAGCCAGCTCGACCATCTGTTGCGCCACGCACTTCATTATCCATTCACTCCTGGCCAAGCCAAGAGTGCGATTGATTTCATCCAACCGTGTGATCCGCGCAAGCCCCACCATATATCGGCGCTCGGGGGCCTGCTGCAGTTGCTGATCAACCATCCATTCAAAACGGTTGCGGTTGGGCAACCCGCTCACCGGGTCGTGGGTCAGGGCCTCGGTAAGCAGGTTCTGCGCGATACTGCGCGACTGCGCCTCCTGCAGGCTGGCGGCCTGGGCGGCGATCTTGTCTTCCCGTTCACGATAAAGCCGGTCCGCCAGCGCCAGGGTCAGGATAAAAGCTTCGAGCGCAGAGCCTATCTGCATGCCGTTTTCGGTAAAGAAATTCTCAGGAAAGCCCCCGAGCGCCCTACCCGCGGTGGCAAGCACCCCGATGGTCAAGGGCGTCCAGGCCAGGGTAAAAAATGCCCCGGCCCTTACGCCTGCCACCCAGACCACCGGGCCAGCGACCAGTAGCAGCGAGAAAAAGAACAGCGCAGAAAACGACGCCAGCTGGATACCCCGCTGATAGTCGAGTAACGGCGCGCAGAAGAGGAACAGCAGCTCGAAGACCATCATGCCGATCAGCACTTTATCCAGCCGCGGGCTGTTAATCCGGGTATTCAGGAACTCCCGGCAGAACAGCAGGGAAAACAGCGCCAGGGCGGGTATCGACACCAGCAGCACCTTAGCGTGCAGTACCGGCGAGTGGGGATAGAGGTGCTGAAAGCTGAAGCCTTTGATGGAGGCAAAAAACAGCAAATAACCAAGGAGCGCGAGGGCGTAATAGAGATACAGCTTTTCCCGCAGGCTCAGGTACACCGCAAGGTTGATCAAAATGATGACGAAAATGCAGCCGTAGTAGAAAAAATGCAGCTTCAACTCATAGGCGGCGGTTTCAAAAAAGCTCTGCTCGCGCGCGATACGCAGCGGCACGATCATAGACCCGGCCGTCGCGACCCGAACAAAGACGGTTTGCGTCTCTTCGGAAGCCAGGGATAGGCGTAGCAATACGCTCGGGTGGTCCACGTCACGTGGATAAAAAGGCCGGCTATCCCCGGTTTTCAATTCTTTGACGGGGGCGCCATCGGCATAGACGTAGAACACTACGTCGTCCAACTGGGAGTAGCCCAGCTCGGCAATCAAGTTCAGGTTCAATGGGGTTTGATTACGTACGGAAAAGCGCAACCAGTAAGCCGACTGCGTAATGCCGAAGGCGGCACTGCCACTCGCGGCCAGGGACCAGCGATCATCCGGCAGGCTGACCACCTGCTCAATCGGGGTATCGCCTGCGGTGTCCTCCCAGTACTGGAAATGAGCCTGGAAATTGGCCGCTGGAGTGATCTCAATCGGCTCTGGTTGCGCCAAAACCTCAAGACTCAAACAGGCAACTATGACGGCAACCAGAAGGCTTAATGCCCGGTTCAGATGCACGGAATGATGTCTCCATCAGCGGCCAGTGGATGGCACTTTATTTTTTCTTATTGCTCGCAGTGTAGACCTTTGATACCTGAAGGGAAGCACCACGAATGGGTGCCCCGATAGCGCTTTAATGCTGATAAAGAAAAGTACCGAACCCTGACCGATAGGCGACCTCTAACGACTATCGCGACTGGAGGAATGACTAATGAGCCAACTACCCGAGCCCGTTCTGCAGGCCATACAACGCGGCGATCACGACCAGGCCATTCGCATGCTTAGCCTGAACCAGGGCGTCAGCCCGGAAGCAGCCCAAGAGCAGATAAATACCTACCTCGACCAAAACCCGCCAATTCGCCTGCGTGGGGCCGGCATCATCGGACTAAGTAGGACCAACGCTCTGATCTGGCTGGGCCTGATCGCATTGATGGCGGTGGTTTATCTGGTGCTGATGAGTTGAGCACTAAGGACGCGGCGAATCGCGCAACGGTAATCATCCTGACTTCGGCAGCCTGGGTATCGCTGCGCTCAACTCTTACTGCAGATTGCGTACTGCACATGCCGGAGCTGCGCCTCACTCATACAGGCGTACGCGAAGAGTCGCGCCGCACCCAGCGAGTGGTTGCCATAAATGGCACGCAAAAAAACGGGAGCCTAATCGGGCTCCCGTACTCATTCTCAGAGAAATGCCGGCACAAGCCTCACGCCCGTACCAGCTACAACCTCACCTGCGTCCCCGAAGAAACGCATGCCGCAGTGTGGCAAAAAAGCCTGGGCAACTCCGTTTAGCTTTGTTGCCGCTTTGCAAAGAATTGTAAACACGCGCAGCGGCTGGTCGTACAAAGCGCCGCGCGGCAGAATAGGCCGATGAATACAGCCTACTTGCCATCTTGCTGCAGCCCGCTGAATGACCACTGGCCATTGCCGCACCAACTGCCGTCAGTGCAGTTGATCAGCACCCGCTTTGGCCCCGACCTGCTGGATGCTGCGGACTTCAGCCGCTGCGCAGTCGAGCCCGTACGCGGCGTGGCCAAGCGCCAGGCCGAGTACCTGGCCGGCCGCCTGTGTGCACGTGAGGCCTTGCTGCGTTTGACTGGGACCGCGGCGGTTCCAGCCTGTGGTGAGGATCGTGCGCCGCTGTGGCCGGTAGGGACGATCGGCTCAATCACCCACGGCAGCGGATGGGCCGGTGCGGTGGTGGGCAACAACGCAGATTGGCGCGGCCTCGGTCTGGATGTCGAGCAGATCATGCCGGCCAGCCGCGCCGAACGCCTGGCTGGGGAAATCCTCACCCCAGCCGAATTGTTCCGCCTGGAAGCCCTGCCGAGCGAACAGCGCGCACAACGCATCAGCCTGACCTTCTCGCTCAAGGAAAGCCTGTTCAAGGCGCTCTACCCTCAGGTATTGCAGCACTTCTACTTTCAGGATGCTGAGCTGCTGAGCGTCGAGGCTGACAATAAAGTGCGTATGCGCCTGTTGATTGACCTGCATACCGACTGGCCCGCCGGCAGCGAGCTGGAAGGCCAGTTCGCCGAGTTCGACGGTTATCTGCTCAGTCTGGTCAGCATCCCGCGCTGATCTGTCGAGCGCGGCAGCCCAAAGCGCTAGGCAAATCCGCTAAACTCGGCCGATTGCCGTCTGGAGTGCCCTATGCGCGAAGATTTGAATCAAGGCCTGATCGAGTTTCTCAAGGCCTCGCCAACCCCTTTCCACGCCACCGCCAGCCTGGCTCTGCGCCTTGAAGCGGCCGGCTTTCAGCACATGGACGAGCGCGCCAGCTGGCACACCGAGGCCGGCGGCCGCTATTACGTGACGCGCAACGACTCCTCGATCATCGCCTTCAAACTGGGCAAGCGCGCGCCGCTGGAAGGCGGTATCCGCCTGGTTGGCGCGCACACCGACAGCCCGTGCCTGCGGGTCAAACCGCAACCTGAGCTGCAGCAACAGGGCTTTTTCCAGCTCGGCGTTGAAGTGTATGGCGGCGCATTGCTCGCCCCCTGGTTCGACCGCGACCTGTCGCTGGCCGGCCGGGTCACCTACCGCCGCGATGGCAAGGTGGAAAGCCAGCTGATCGATTTTCAAAGCCCGATTGCAATCATTCCCAACCTGGCCATTCACCTCAACCGTGAAGCCAACCAGGGCTGGGCGATCAACCAGCAGATCGAGCTGCCGCCGATCCTCGCGCAGATATCCGGCGATGAGCCGGCAGATTTCCGCGCCCTGATCACCGATCAACTGGCCCGCGAACACGACTTCAGCGCCGATGCGGTGCTCGACTACGAGCTGAGCTTCTACGACACCCAGAGCGCTGCAGTGATTGGCCTGAATGGCGACTTTATCGCCGGAGCACGGTTAGACAACCTGCTGTCCTGCTACGCCGGCCTGCAAGCGCTGCTTGCCGCACCGGATGAAGAAAGCTGCGTGCTGGTCTGTACCGACCACGAGGAAGTCGGCTCCTGTTCGGCCTGCGGCGCCGACGGCCCGATGCTGGAGCAGGTATTGCGCCGCGTACTGCCGGACGGCGATGCCTTCGTGCGCACCATCCAGCGCTCGCTGCTGGTCTCGGCCGACAACGCCCACGGCGTGCACCCCAACTACGCCGACAAGCATGATCAGAACCATGGCCCCAAGCTCAACGCCGGCCCGGTGATCAAGATCAACAGCAACCAGCGTTACGCCACCAACAGCGAAACTGCCGGATTCTTCCGTCACCTATGTTTGGAAAATGAAGTGCCGGTGCAGAGCTTCGTCACCCGCAGCGACATGGGTTGCGGTTCAACCATCGGCCCGATCACCGCCAGCCAATTGGGCGTGCGTACTGTGGACATCGGCCTACCAACCTTCGCCATGCACTCGATCCGCGAACTGGCCGGCAGCCATGACCTGGCCCATCTGGTGAAAGTACTGACGGCCTTTTACGCCAGCGCCGAGCTGCCGTGATCCTTACCCCGGTGCGCGACAGCTAGCGCTTGTACTGCTGCCGATAAGCCGCCGGGGTCAGGCCGGTGACATGCTTGAAGGTGCGGCGAAAACTCGACTCATCGCCGTACCCCAAGGAATCACTGATTCGGCTGATCGAATCGGCCGTGAGAATCAACCGCTCGCCGGCCTGGTTGAGTTTGATCAGGCGCACCTGATCGGCCACCGCCAGGCCCGTCAGCGCCTTTACCTGACGCGCCAGAGTCCGCGCGGAAACGGCCAGCTCATCAGCGAGCCGCTGCACACTCAGCTGCTGCGCCGGCAGTTGCTCTACCAACAGATGCAGGCGGCGCAACAGTGGCTCGGTCTGCTGCATCAAGCCAACGGAACGAAACACCGGCGTCGCCGGATCTGGACGCGGTAACACCATCAGCGTGGCGATCTCGCGATAGACCACCTCACCCAGTTGCTCTTCAAGCAGCGTTCGGGCAATCGCCAGGTAACCGCTAACGCCGGACGCCGTAGCAGTCAGGCGATTGCTCACCTGGGTCTGCTCGAACTGCCACTCAACCTGGGGGAAACGCGCCTGCAGGCTGGACGCCAACCACCAGGTGGCCGTCGCACGCTCACCGTGCAAACGCCCGCTCTGCGCCAGTACGCAGACGCCGGTGCAGTAGCTCCACAACTGCGTTGTACGCGGCAGCTGGCTTAGCGCCCGGATCAAGGCACGGTTGGCGTCCAGCGCCTGGGTGATCATCGCCTCAGAATCCGCCCAGAGCCCAGGAATCAGCACAGCGCTGCAGCCGGCCTGGGCCAGGCTGCTCTGCGGCTGCAAGCGCATGCCCTGGGCACAATCAACCGCTTCACTGTCCAGGCCCACCCAGCACAGCTGATAACGCGGCTCGCCCGCGCGCCGATTGGCCGCGGTCAGCAGGTCGGCGAAGGCAAACAGCCCCGCCGGCATGCAACCGGGGTACAGCAGCAGGCCGATTTTCTGCACAGGCATGAAATGTCCGATTTATGGCAATTCCTGCCATCTTTATCCCGCAGACGGATTTTTACAATGGCCCACCAACCCCGGAGGTCGCCATGAAAATCACTCAACTGCGCAATGCCACTCTGATCATCGAATTCGGCGAAGTCCGTCTGCTGGTCGACCCCATGCTGGCCGCCCAGGGCCAGTTGCCCGCGCTCAAGTACCTCGCCCGGCGGCGACGTAACCCGCTGGTCGAGCTGCCAGACAATGCCAACGAACACCTGCAACGCGTGACCCACTGCCTGATCACCCATTGCCAGAAGGGCCATTTCGACCACCTCGACCGAACCGCCATCCGCTGGCTGCGCGAGCGCAATATTCCGGTGCTGTGCATGACGGAGGACGCGGAATACCTGCGCAAGCGCCGCCTCAATGTGCAGGAGCTGCCCAGCCAGAGTGGCGGTGCATTCTTCAACGGCGCTATCCAGGCAATTCCCTGCCTGCATGGCGAGGGGTTTATCGGCAGCCTGATGGCCCACGGCTACGGCTACTTCATCCGGATCCCGCAGGAACCGAGCCTCTATCTCGCCGGCGATACCCTGCTCACCGCTGACGTCCGCCAATGCCTGACGCAACTGGCACCCGCTGTCAGCGTGCTTCCTGCAGGCGGTGCGCGCTTCGACCTAGGTGGCGACATCATTATGGGTCAGGCCGAGATTCTCGCCGCGCTGCAACTCAGCAGCGGCATCATTGTCGCCAACCACCTGGAAGCCCTCGATCATTGCCCGGTGACCCGCGCAGGTTTACTGCAAGAAGCCACTCGCCGGGGGATCAGCGAGCGCCTGCGCGTGCCGCTGGATGGCGAAACGCTGGTGTTCTCATCGGCGCAGAAAAGCCAGGTTGTCGCTTAAATAGCTATCACTCCGGCACCTCGACGCTTACATGCAGAGCGTCGTGGCGCCAGAACTCCAGATCGCAATCAATCAACCGGCCATGCTGGTCGCGGTTGATCCGCACGATACGCAGCGCCGGGCTGCCCACCGCCACTTTCAACGCCGACGCGGCTTCGCTGTGCAACGCCGTGGGCACCATATCGAAACGCACCCGGCCGTAATGAATGCCGTATTCGCTGGCATACAGCTCGGTCAGCGAGCGGGTCAGGTCGAAATCCAGAATACCGGCGAAGTAATTCGGATTGAGGTAGTGCTCGACATACAGCACCAGACGCCCGTCGATGCGCCGTGCGCGGCGGATCTGATAGACGCTGGACAGAGCCGGCAAGGCCAGTAGCTGGCAGATCTCGGCGCTGGCGGGGATCAGCTTGGCGCTCAGCACTTCGGTGGCAGGCACTCTGCCCTGCTCGCCGACCATCGCATGAAAGTGGCTGCGTACCAGCGGGTTGTAGGCCACTCGTGGCGGCGAAACAAACCAGCCGCGCCGCTCCTCGCGGTAGATCAGCCCCTGGGCCTCAAGCTGGCCCAGCGCTTCGCGCAGGGTGATGCGCGTGGTATCGAATACCTCGCTGAGCTTGCGCTCGGCCGGCAGCTGACTTCCCGACGGCAACAGGCCGTGTTCGATCTGCTCTTCCAATGCCCGGCATATAGCTGTGACTGCCCGCGGCGCTTCGTCGCGCATCAAGACCTCCAAAATTGGACTAGTCCAGCCCCATTTCGGGGCATCAACCTGTGAGTGCTGCGGTGAAAACTAGGTTTCAAGTTTAAGCAGTCTTGATGACCACGCCATGACAACTTTCTTACAGCTGCGTCAAAAGCCGATAAAACTTGGTCTGCAGGCCATACGTGAGCGTATTTGTTCATGGTCTACGCTAGTGGTGCGCCAGTTTGTGCAACCCGGCTCAAGCCGGTAAATGACCAACATACATAAAACTGTCATTTAACAAGCCTAAATTGGCCTGGGTCTTGCTGATCTAGACCAGTACTTTTCACTGCACGCACTTCAAATCGCAAAGGAGTTTCCAATGAAACAACTGCTGCTGGCTTCACTGATGGGCTCAGCCATCGCCCTGGCCACCTCGGCCATGGCTGCTGAAACGGATTTGCAAGCACTGGAAAAGGCCGCGCGCGCTGAAGGCGCGGTGAACAGCGTGGGCATGCCGGACAGCTGGGCCAACTGGAAGGACACCTGGGTTGATCTGGAGAAAAAGTACGGCTTGAAGCATATGGACACCGACATGAGCTCGGCCCAGGAAATTGCCAAGTTCGCCGCCGAGAAGGAAAACGCCACCGCGGATATCGGCGACGTCGGTGCGGCCTTCGGCCCCATTGCCGTGCAGCAGGGTGTTACCCAAGCCTACAAGCCGAGCACCTGGGAGCAGATTCCAACTTGGGCCAAGGACACCGACGGTCATTGGATGCTGGCCTACACCGGCTCCATCGCCTTTATCGTCAACAAGCAACTGGTCAAGGACATCCCGCGTTCCTGGGCTGACCTGAAAACTGGCACCTACAAAGTCTCTGCTGGCGATGTCAGCACCGCTGCACAAGCCGTAAACGGCGTACTGGCTGCCGCCATCGCCATGGGTGGTAATGAAAGCAACGTGCAACCGGCGCTGGATTTCTACGGCGAGCTGGCCAAACAAGGTCGTCTGTCGCTGGCCAACCCGACCATCCAGACCCTGGAAAAAGGCGAAGTGGAAGTCGGCGTGGTGTGGGACTTCAACGGTCTGAGCTACCGCGACCAGATCGACCCAAGCCGCTTCGAAGTGCTGATCCCGTCCGATGGCTCGGTGATCTCCGGCTACAGCACCATCATCAACAAATGGGCGAAAAACCCCAACGCGGCCAAACTGGCGCGTGAGTACATCCTCAGCGACGCCGGCCAGATCAACCTGGCCAAGGGTAACGCTCGGCCGATCCGCGCCGAGCACCTGACCCTGCCAGCCGACGTGCAATCCAAGCTGCTACCGCAGGAACAGTACGCCAAGGTGCAGCCAATCAAGGATGCTACCGCCTGGGAAGCCACCTCCAAAGCGCTGCCGCGTCTGTGGCAGGAACACGTCATCATCAATATGAACTAACGCAATCTGGCCCCGGATACACTCCGGGGCCGATTCGGTTGCTAAGGCTTTCAATCATGTCGCACAACGTCATCCTCGTGGTTCTGGATGGCTTGAGCTATCAGGTGGCTCAGCATGCGCTGGGGCATCTGCAGGCTTACTGCCAGGCTGGGCGAGCCGCGCTGTACAAGCTCGATTGTGAACTCCCAGCGCTGTCACGCCCGCTGTATGAAGCGATTCTGACTGGTGTTGCGCCCATCGACAGCGGCATCGTCAATAACGATGTATCGCGCCTGTCGACCCAGCGCAGCATGTTCCACTACGCCCGCGATGCTGGCCTGATTACCGCAGCGGCGGCCTATCACTGGGTCAGCGAGCTGTATAACCGTTCCCCTTTTCAGGCAGCCCGTGATCGTCATACCAACGATGCGGCACTGCCGATTCAATACGGCCACTTTTACTACGCAGATCACTACCCGGACTCGCACCTGTTCGCCGACGCAGAAAGCCTGCGCCTGCACCATGCGCCCAACCTGCTGTTGGTGCACCCGATGAATATCGACGACGCCGGCCACAAGCACGGCCTCGACAGCGCGCAGTACCGCAACAGCGCGCGCATGGCCGATGTGCTGCTGGCCGAATATATCCAGCCCTGGCTCGATGCCGGCTACCAGATCCTAGTGACCGCCGACCACGGCATGAACAACGACCGCAGCCACAACGGCCTACTGCCGGAAGAACGCGAAGTGCCGCTGCTGGTACTCGGCAGCGCCTTCAGCCTCAACCCCAACGCCCAGCCGAAACAGCTGGAGTTGTGCGGTACGGTCTGCGAGCTGCTCGGCGTGGCCCACGACAAACCTGTCTGCCGGGAGCTCCTCGCATGATGTCTGCCCTGCGCGGCAAAGGGTTGGCGCTGCTCTGCCTGCTGCCCTTTGCCCTGTTCTTTATCGCCTTTCAGATCGCCCCACTGCTCTGGGTCGCCAGCAACAGCCTGCACACCGCAGAGGGTTGGGGTCTGGGCAACTTCCAGCAGGCCTTCGCCTCGCCGTTCTACCGTCAGGCCATGCGTCACAGCCTGGAAGTGGCGTTCTGGTCCAGCCTGATCGGCATCAGCATTGCCATTCTCGGCAGCTACTCGCTGCGTCAGGTAGACAGCCGCCTACGCGACTTCGTCATGGCGTTTTCCAACATGACCAGCAACTTCTCCGGGGTGCCGCTGGCCTTCGCCTTTATCATCCTGCTGGGGTTCAACGGCGCACTGACCATCCTGCTCAAGCAGGCGGGGATCATCGAGGATTTCAACCTCTACTCGAAAACCGGCCTGATCGTGCTCTACACCTACTTCCAGATTCCCCTCGGTGTGCTGCTGCTCTACCCGGCCTTCGACGCCCTGCGGGAAGACTGGCGCGAATCCGCAGAGCTGCTGGGCGCCAGCAAGTGGCAGTTCTGGCGGCATATCGGCCTGCCAGTGCTGACTCCTGCACTGCTCGGCACCTTCGTAATTCTGCTGGCCAACGCCCTGGGGGCCTACGCCACGGTGTATGCGCTGACCACCGGCAACTTCAACATCCTGCCGATTCGGATTGCCGCCATGGTTTCCGGCGATATCTTCCTCGACCCGAATATGGCCAGTGCCCTGGCAATGATTCTGGTGGGCCTGATGACCCTGATCACCATCGTTCACCAATGGCTGCTGCGCCGGAGCTACCATGTCCCACGCTGAAAAACGCTCGCCGCTGTTCCACCAGCTGGTGGTCTACAGCCTGCTGCTGATTCTGTTGCTGCCACTGCTTGGCACCCTGCTCTACTCGTTCTCTACCAGCTGGTCGGCCAGCGTTTTGCCCAGCGGGTTGACCTTCAAGTGGTACCTGGCGCTGTGGAGCGATGTGCGCTTTCTCTCCGCGTTCGGTCGCTCCTTGCTGGTGTGCTTTGCTGCTCTCGCGTTGTCACTGGTGTTGATTCTGCCGCTGCTGTTTGTGGTCAGTTATCACTTCCCCAAGCTCGACGCAGTGATGAACGTACTGATCCTGCTGCCGTTCGCCATCCCGCCGGTGGTCTCCTCGGTCGGGCTGATGCAGCTGTTCGCTGGCGGCCCACTGCCGATCCTCGGCACGCCGTGGATTCTGATTGGCTGCTACTTCACCATCGCCCTGCCCTTTATGTACCGAGCGATCAGCAACAACCTGCAAGCGATCAACCTTCGCGACCTGATGGACGCCGCCCACCTGCTCGGCGCAAGCACCTCACGCGCAGCCTTTATGGTGGTGCTGCCCAACCTGCGTAAAGGCCTGATGGTCTCGGTGTTTCTCTCCTTCAGCTTCCTGTTCGGTGAGTTCGTCTTCGCCAACCTGCTGGTCGGCAGCCGCTACGAAACCCTGCAGGTGTACCTCTACAACATGCGCAACGACAGCGGCCACTTCACCAGCGCCCTGGTGATTTCCTACTTCATGTTCGTGCTGCTGATGACCTGGGCGGCCAACCGCCTGAATAAGGACAAGTCATGAGTTATCTGAGTATTCAAGGCCTGCATAAAAGCTACGGCAGCACCTCGATTTTTACCGACATCAACTGCGAAATCGCCAAGGGCGAATTCATTACCCTGCTCGGCCCTTCTGGCTGCGGTAAATCCACCCTGCTACGCTGCGTCGCCGGCCTGACTGGGGTCAATGGCGGCAATATTCTGCTCGATGGCGAGGATCTGGTACCCGTTGCTCCGCAGAAACGCGGCATCGGCATGGTGTTCCAGAGTTACGCGCTGTTCCCCAATATGACCGTGCAGCAGAACGTCGCCTTCGGCCTGCGTATGCAGAAAGTAAAAGGCAGCGAAGCCGAGCAGCGGGTTAAGGAAGTGTTGGAACTGGTCGAGCTGAATGACTTCGCCAACCGCTACCCGCAGCAACTGTCCGGCGGCCAGTGCCAGCGTGTGGCCCTGGCCCGCTCGCTTGTCACCCGCCCGCGTTTATTGCTACTGGATGAGCCCTTGTCGGCGCTGGATGCGCGTATTCGCAAGCACCTGCGCGAACAGATCCGCAGCATCCAGCAGGAGCTGGGCCTGACCACCATCTTTGTCACCCATGATCAGGAAGAAGCGCTGGTCATGAGCGATCGGATCTTCCTGATGAATGCCGGCAAGATCGTCCAGAGCGGCGACGCCGAAACCCTCTACACCGCCCCGGCCGACGCCTTTGCCGCCGGATTTATCGGCAACTACAACCTGCTCGATGCCGATGCCGCCAGCCGCCTGCTGCTGCGCCCGATCAACAGCCGCGTGGCGATCCGCCCGGAAGCCATTCAGATTGGCGATCAAGGCAGCATCGAAGGACAGGTCCGCAGCCATCGCCTGCTCGGCAACGTGATCCGTTACCGCGTCGAAGCGCGTGGCGTCGAACTGCTGGTGGACGTGCTCAACCGCTCCCCAGCCGACCTGCACGCCAGCGGGCAGCGCATCAACCTGAACATTGAAGACAACGCAATCTGTGAGGTGGCCTGATGGCCCTGGCAATTTTCGACCTGGACGAAACCCTGATCGGCGGCGACTGCGCCAGCCTGTGGACCCAGGAAATGGTCAAGCTAGGCTGGGCCGACGGCGACAGTTTTATCGCCCATGAGCAGGAGCTGATGCGCCAATACGCCGCCGGCAGCCTGGCCATGGAGGACTATATGACCTTCACCTTGTCGCCATTGGTCGGGCGTACCGCTGAGGAAGTCGCCCATGTCGTCGAGCCCTTTGTTGAAGACGTGATCGAACCGATTTTCTACAGCGACGCTACCCGCTGCCTGGCTAACCACCGTGCAGCCGGTGACCGCATTCTAGTGATCTCCGCCTCGGCGCATTTTCTGGTCAGCGCCATCGCCGAACGCCTCAAGGTCGGCGAAGTGCTGGCCATCGACTTGGAAGAGCAACACGGCCACTACAGCGGCCGCACCCGAGGGGTACTGACGTACCGCGAAGGCAAAGTCAGCCGCCTGCACGATTGGCTGCAAGAGCAAGGCGAAACCCTCGACGGCGCCTACTTCTACTCCGACTCGCGCAACGACCTGCCACTACTGCAGGCGGTCGACAAGCCCTATGTGGTCAACCCCGACCCCACTCTGCTTGCGCACGCGCAGCAGGCCGGCTGGCCGATCCTGAGCTGGCGCTGATTGGCACTTAGCTGAATGCAAAAGACCCACACCGGTGGGTCTTTTGCTAAGCGCTCGGTTAAAGTGCGAGCGCGACACTGATCCGATTATCTCGCCCAGATGGACGCCCATGAACTTTTACCGTCACCCGCCGGCTGCGGCTGCCAAAGCGTTACTGGCCGCGGCCGGGCTGCCAACAGCCGACCTTGCAGCCGAGCACTTTGTGCACTTTATCGCTGCAGGGCCGGCGCACGCGCCTGAGGCGCTGATCGGCTTGCAGCCTTATGGCGACGTGGCGCTGCTGCGTTCACTGGTGGTCAGCCCAACGACGCGCGGCAAGGGTTATGGCGGCGCGCTGGTCGCCGAGATTGAGGCCTATGCGCAGCAACTCGGCGTACGCGAGCTGTACCTGCTGACCAACACAGCCGAAGCCTTCTTCGGCCGCCGTGGTTACAGCAGCGTGGAGCGAGCCGACGTGCCCGAAGCGATCCGCCAGACCGCCGAGTTCTCAAGCCTCTGCCCCGCCAGTGCGGTCTGTATGCACAAGCGGATCGAGGCGCGCTGATGAACTGCAGCTCCCCGCTCAGCGCCTACCAGCAGGCCATCGATCGCGACGGCTTTAAATCCGACCCGGCGCAGTGGCAGGCCGCCCAGGCGTTGCACGACTGTCATCAGGCCTTGCATCAGGGCGAAACAACGCACTCGGTCAACGGGGTGTATCTGTGGGGGCCGGTTGGCCGTGGCAAGACCTGGCTGATGGACAGCTTTTACAAAGGCCTGAAAGTCCCGGCGCGGCGTCAGCACTTTCACCACTTTATGCGCTGGGTGCATATGCGCCTGTTTCAGCTCACCGGCACGCCGGACCCGCTACAGGCGCTGGCAGTGGAGCTGAGCCTTGAGGTACGCGTGCTGTGCTTCGACGAGCTGTTTGTCAGCGATATCGGCGATGCGATCATTCTCGGCCGGCTGTTCCAGGTGATGTTCGAACAGGGTGTCGTGCTGGTGGCCACCTCCAACCAACCGCCCGAACTGCTGTATGCCGAAGGCTTTAACCGCGAGCGTTTTCTGCCAGCAGTGGCCGCCCTGCAACGGCATATGCAGGTGGTAAGCATCAATGGCGAGGAAGACCATCGCCTGCACCCAGGCACAGCGCATACCCGTTACTGGGTAGCCACGCCTGGACTGCCCAACGTGCTCAGCCGGACCTTCAGTCAGTTGGCCGCAGGCAAGCCCAGCAGCGATCAAGCGCTCACACTCGGCAACCGCAGCGTACAGACCCTGCGCCACTGCGACGGCGTGCTCTGGTGCCGCTTTGCCGATCTGTGCGAACAGCCCTTGGCCACGCCGGACTTTATCGCCCTGTGCGATCGTTTCCAGGCCATTCTGCTTAGCGAAGTACCGAACCTGACCAGCCCGCAACGGGCGGCGAAGATCGCTCGCGGTACTGAAGATGGCGTCGAGCGGGTGCAGGCCGGCGACCGCCAGTTGCCCGCTCTATCGGTCAAGGATGACAGCGTGCGACGCTTTATTGCCCTGGTGGATGAGTGCTACGACCGCAAGGTGCCGCTGTACCTCGAAGCCCAGATGCCGCTGGCCGAACTCTATACCGAGGGCTACCTGAGCTTCTCCTTTCGCCGCACCCTAAGCCGGCTACAAGAAATGCAACTCCAGCGTTTCGGCGCTTAGGCCTGCATCGCCCAGCCATGTACATTCATCGCCGCCTGGCGCAACGCCTCGGAACGCGTCGGGTGCGGATGGCAGATCAGTGCGATGTCTTCGGCCGAGGCGCTGAACTCCAGCGCCACGCAGTATTCGCCGATCAGCTCACCAGCGCTGGGGCCGATGATATGCACGCCGAGAATCTGGTCGGTGCGCTCATCGGCCAGCACTTTGACGAAGCCTTCGGCCTCGTGATTGATCTTCGCCCGGCTGTTGGCGGTAAAGGGAAACTTGCCGACCTTGTAGCCGCGCCCTTCAGCCTTCAACTGCTCCTCGGTCTTGCCCACTGTAGCGACTTCCGGCTTGGTGTAGATCACCCCGGGAATCGTCTCGTAATTGACCTCGGCAGCATGCCCGGCGATGCGTTCGATACAGGCGATGGCCTCATCTTCGGCCTTGTGCGCGAGCATCGGCCCGGAGGTCACGTCGCCGATAATCCAGATGCCCGGCACACTGCTGCGGTGCTGCTGGTTTTCCAGCATGCCGCGCTTGTCGGTGACCAGGCCGACGGTTTCCAGGCCCAGGCCGGCGGTATAGGGGCGGCGACCGATGGCGACCAGCACATAGTCAGCCCGTAGTTGCTCGACTTCGCCGCCAGCCGCTGGCTGTAGATCAAGTGTTACGCCTTTGGTCGTGGCCTTCGCCGCGCTGACCTTGGTGGCCAGTTTGAAACGCATACCCTGCTTGCTCAGAGTACGTTGCAGGGTTTTCGCGGTTTCATCATCCAGGCCCGGGCAGATGCGATCGAGGTATTCCACCACCGTCACTTCGCTGCCCAAACGCCGCCATACCGACCCCAGCTCCAGGCCGATCACCCCGCCCCCGATCACCACCAGATGCTTGGGCACCGTGGGCAGAGACAGCGCACCGGTTGAGTCGAGGATGCGCTTATTATCAATCGTCACTCCAGGCAGTGGCGTCGGTTCCGAGCCGGTGGCGATCACGATGTCCTTGGCCTGCAGCTCGCGTACGCTGCCATCAGCCAGGGTCACCGTGACCTTGCCCGGTCCATTCAAACGGCCCCAGCCCTTGATCCACTCGACTTTGTTCTTGCGAAACAGAAACTCGATGCCTTTGGTCAGGGCCGTTACGCTCTCATCCTTCTGCTTCATCATCTGCGCCAGATTGAGCGTCGGCGTGACCTCGATACCGAGGTTGTTGAGCTCGCCGCTGGTCGCCGCTTCGTACAACTCCGAGGCATGCAGCAAGGCCTTCGACGGCATGCAGCCGACATTCAGGCAGGTGCCGCCGAGGGTCTCGCGTCCCTCGATGCAGGCAACTTTCAGGCCCAGTTGGCCAGCACGGATAGCAGCGTTGTAGCCGCCGGGGCCGCCGCCGATGATCAGCACGTCATAGTTGCTCATTGAGTTACTCCTAGGCTGCAGAGGTTTAGCGAACCAGGGCCGCGTTCGCTGCCGGCCGTGGGCGCAGCAGGTGGAAGGCGCAGAACGCCGCGACGGCAAATAAACTGTTCAGCAACACCATAGGCCACGCCGAGCCATCCGCCAGCAGGCTAAGCAAGAGGCCGCTGCAGGTGGCGCCGGCCATTTGCGCAAAGCCCATAAAGCCAGCCGCCAGGCCCGCGCGGTGGGCATTGGGAATCACCGCGCCAGCCACCGATGCCGGCAGCAACATGCCGCCGCCCAGGGTGACCAACACCTGGGGTAACGACAGGCCGAGCAACGACAAACCAAACAGCAGATAAATCGCCAAGGTGGCCAGGGCGCCGCTTACCACCAGCGCCGCGCCTATGCCGACTATCTTCTCGGGGCCCAGCTGCAAAATGCGCCGCTGGGTAAACAGCGCACCGGCGATCAGCGCCGAAACAATCGCCGCGAAGGTAATGCCGTATTGCGCCGGACTCAGCCCCAGCAGGCCGATATACACAGCTGAAGAGCCGGCAACTACCGCAAACATCGCGCCATAGGTGCAGGCCAGCGTCAAGGCCAGCGCGCGGAACGAGGCGGCGCGCAGTAGATCGGCATAGTTGCCGGCCAAGCGGCTCAGCTGCCCGGCCTGCGGGTCGAGCTGCCGATTACTTTCGCGATACAGGCCCAACACTGCGGCAACGATGGCAACCCCGATCACCAGTGCCAAGGCAATCGGCGCGCGCCAACCGCCATACAGCACCAACACGCCGCCCAGCATCGGCGACAGGACGATGGCGCAGAGCATGCCAATCACCGTCAGCGCCAATGCCGGTCCAGCCTGCGCCTGCCACACATCGCGGACGATGGCCCGAGCCAGAACCAATGCCGCACAGGCCCCAAGCCCCTGCAGCACGCGGGCGGCAATAAACTCGCCCATGCTGCTGGCCAGCAGCATCCACAAAGTGGCGAGCAGATAGACCAGCAACCCGGCGATCAGCACCGGACGCCGGCCGATGCGATCCGACAGCGGACCGAGCAGCAACTGGCCCAGACCAAAGGCGGCGACGAAGGCCGATAAGGCCAGCAGGCTGCTGCCGGGGCGGGCACTCATGATCAGCTCGATAACGCCCAGGCTGGGGATGATCAGCTGGGTGGAAATCTCTCCAAGGGCGGTCAGGGCCACCAGAATCAGCAGCAGGCTGCGCGACGGCAAGGGATAGGGATGCATGGGCGTTGGGTCCTGTGATCATGGGCTGGCGTGGCTCGCCGAACACTAATATTTCAACCATAATATAAATAATTAAATTACGCTTGTAATTTTAAAGCTACCAGCCGACGAGGCCTGATCCATGAGCATCCCATCACGCGAAGAAAAACTGGCCGAATGGCTCGCCGCCGAACAGGCCATGCGCGCCAGCCTTGGTGCACCCGGCAGCATGAGCCTGGCGCAGGTCAGCGAACTGTTGCCGCAGGAGTTCTTTGACGGTATCGGCCGCGGTGAACTGCCCTCGCCGCCCATCGGTCACCTGCTGGATTTTGTCCCGCTGGAATGGTCATCCGGGCGCTTCGTCTTCCAGGGCACACCCGATGCGCGCCACTACAACCCGTTGGGCAGCGTGCACGGCGGTTATGCGGCCACCCTACTCGACTCCTGCATGGGCTGCGCCATCCACACTCAATTGCAGCGCGGCCAGGGTTACACCACCACTGACCTGCGCATCAGCTACATCCGCGCCCTCAGCACCAAGGTCGGGCCGATCCGCGCCGAAGGCCGCATCGTGCATATCGGCCGCACCACCGCGCTGGCCGAAGGGCGCATTTACGATGTCGACGACCGCCTGTACGCCGTCGGCTCAACCACCTGCCTGATTCTCAGCATGCCTGGAACAGCGCCTACACCCGGCACTGAAACACCGGGGCGAAGCGAGTAAGATGGCAGGCAACATCTGAAACCAGCGGCCAGGTACTCCATGCGATATTCCGAAGACCACAAAGCCCAGACCCATCAGCGCATTATCGAAGAGGCCGCGCGCCTGTTTCGCCGCGACGGCGTCGGTGCCACCGGCCTGCAGCCGCTGATGAAAACCCTGGGCTTAACCCATGGCGGTTTCTACGCCCACTTCAAATCGAAAGATGAGCTGGTGGAAACCGCCCTGCGCCACAGCGCTGACAAGCTGACGGCCGCTACCACTGAGATGGCCAACAGCGATAAACCGCTGACCCGCCTGATCAGCGGCTACCTGTCGTCCGCCCACCGCGCCGATCCCGGTGAGGGCTGCCCCTTGCCGACCATGTCCGCCGAGCTGGGCCAGCGCGGCGCACCCAGCCCGGTGACCGACGAGCTGATCCGCGACCGCCTGCAAACCATCGAAGCCGGCCTTGGCGTTGAGCATGCCGATGAGCAAAGCGTGCTGATTCTTAGCGCCATGGTCGGCGCCCTGCTGCTGTCACGCAGCGTCAGCGACCCGGAACTGTCTGACCGCTTGCTGAAAACCACCCGCCGCCTGCTGATCGAACAGAACACCGGCGACGCAGCGCAAAGCGCCTGATTGCAGAAAATCAGTGCCACACAAGAAAGCCCTGATTGTCTCCAGCCAGGGCTTTTCTTGTTACGGCCAGCGCTTTACTTGTAACGAGCAGCCGCGCTGCTGTGCGACAGGTTCGGGGCCAGCTTGCCGCGAGCATCGGTAAAGGCCTGCCAGTCAGCCGCATCAGGCAGCGATGGAATGGTGATCAGCTCGCCCTGATCGAAACCGGCCAGCGCCGCATCAACCATCTCACCGACCTCCATGATCATGCTCGCCGGCAGTGCCGAATCATCCATGCCGCTGCGCTCCCAGATCTCGGTGCGGGTAATACCAGGCAATACGGCCTGCACCTGCAGGCCCTGCGCCTTCACTTCACCGTTGAGGGTCTGGGTCAGGCTCAGTACATAGGCCTTGGTGGCGCTGTACACGGCATTGAACATTTCCGGAGCCAGGGCCACCACCGAGGCGATATTGATGATTGCCCCACGCCCAGCGGCGGTGAAGTTGGCAGCGGCTGCGGTGGACAGGTGAGTCAGCGAAACCACGTTGAGCAGAATCATCCGATCAACGGTGTCGAGATCGGCCTCGGCCAACTGACCATTCATGGCCATACCGGCGTTATTGACCAGCGTGCTGATCGCCTTGTCAGTGCGCAGGCGCTGAGTAACAGCGTGCAGATCAGCCTTGTCAGTCAGGTCGGCCTTCAGCGCTTCGACCTTTACCCCGTACTGCTCGGTCAAGCGCGCAGACAGGGCCTGCAGGCGCGGCAGATCGCGGGCAACCAACAGAAGATTGTATCCGCGCTGCGCCAGGCGCTCGGCGTAGGTGGCGCCAATACCTGACGAAGCGCCGGTGATCAATGCAGTGCCTTTCTCGTTATGCGTGCTCATGGTGCGTCTCCTGGGTGTGCGGGGGTGGTGAGGCTGTCTGGAGGTATAGTGCGCCAACTAATATTACACACATAATATAAATTTTATATGTCGACTATAATAAAAACTCTCGACGGCTATGCTGTGAACGCCTGAGACGTATAAACACCGGAAAAGGACCGCTAACCGCCTGATGGCAGAGCACAAAAAAGCGGACAACCCGTAAAGGTTGCCCGCTCTTGTGCGATTTAGTGCCTCTAGCTTGTTAGCTACGGATCAGATGATCGAAGGCGCTTAGCGAGGCCTTGGCACCATCGCCCATGGCTATCACGATCTGCTTGTACGGCACGGTGGTGACGTCACCGGCAGCAAACACACCCGGGATATTGGTAGCGCCCTTGGCGTCGACGATGATTTCACCGAAACGCGACAGCTCTACGCTGCCCTTCAGCCAGTCGGTGTTAGGCAGCAGACCGATCTGCACGAAGATGCCTTCCAGCTCGACGCTGTGCAGCTCTTCGGTGGTGCGGTCCTTGTAAACCAGCGCATTGACCTTCTGACCATCGCCTTTGACTTCGGTGGTCTGCGCGCTCTTGATCACAGTGACGTTCGCCAGGCTGTAGAGCTTCTTCTGCAACACGGCATCGGCACGCAGGGTGTCGGCGAATTCCAGCAGCGTCACGTGAGCAACAATGCCGGCAAGGTCAATAGCCGCCTCGACGCCGGAGTTACCACCGCCGATCACCGCCACGCGCTTGCCCTTGAACAGTGGGCCGTCGCAATGCGGGCAGAAGCACACGCCCTTGGCCTTGTATTCCTGCTCGCCGGGCACACCCATCTCGCGCCAGCGCGCGCCGGTCGACAGAATCACAGTCTTGGCCTTGAGGCTCGCACCATTGTCGAACTTCACCTCATGCAAGCCGCCTTCGCTGCTAGCTGGAACCAAAGCACTAGCGCGCTGTAGGTTCATGATGTCGACTTCGTATTCACGCACGTGCTCTTCTAGGGCGCGGACCAGTTTCGGCCCTTCGGTTTCCTTCACCGAGATAAAGTTTTCGATAGCCATAGTGTCCAGCACTTGGCCGCCGAAACGCTCGGCGGCAATCGCCGTGCGAATCCCCTTGCGAGCGGCGTATATGGCCGCTGCGGCACCGGCTGGGCCACCACCGATCACCAGCACGTCGAAGGATTCCTTGGCGCTCATCTTCTCGGCATCGCGGTTGGCGGAGCCGGTGTCGATCTTGGCGAGGATTTCCTTCACCTCCATACGGCCGGAAGCAAACACTTCGCCGTTCAGGTAGATGCTCGGCACGGCCATGATCTGGCGACGCTCTACCTCTTCCTGGAACAACGCGCCGTCGATGGACACGTTACGGATATTCGGGTTGAGCACCGCCATCAGGTTCAGCGCCTGAACCACGTCCGGGCAGTTCTGACAGGACAACGAGTAGTAGGTCTCGAACTCGAACGAGCCTTCAATGCTCTTGATCTGCTCGATGGTCTCGGCATCCAGCTTGGACGGATGGCCGCCCACCTGCAGCAGTGCCAGTACCAGCGAGGTGAACTCGTGGCCCATGGGAATGCCGGCGAAGGTCAGGCCAATGTTTGCGCCTGGACGGTTCAGCGAGAACGACGGACGACGGGCGTCGCGGCCATCGGTCTTCAGGGTGATCTTGTCGGTCAGGCCAACGATGGCTTGGAGAAGTTCGAGCAGCTCCTGGGATTTCGCGCTGTCATCGAGGGACGCGACGATCTCGAACGGCAGGGTGACCTTTTCCAGATAGGCCTTCAACTGGGTTTGCAGGTTAGCGTCCAACATGACGAATAGTCCTCAATGACAAAAATTCTGGGCAATAAAAAATTGTCAGGAACAATTTTTAACGTCGCGTAGCGACGGCCTACAGGGTGCCGCCACGGAATGGCAGGCAATAAAATGCCCGGGCGGATCGCGCCCGGGCATCGGGCACCACGAGGGTCGGGTTGCGACCCTGACAGCGCTAAGTACTGCCCTCCCCGAGGGTTAGCTCTGGGAGAGTGTTGGCAGATTTAGATCTTGCCAACCAGGTCCAGCGAAGGAGCCAGAGTCTTCTCGCCTTCTTTCCACTTGGCTGGGCACACTTCGCCTGGGTGAGCAGCGGTGTACTGAGCAGCTTTCAGCTTGCGCAGGGTTTCCGATACGTCACGAGCGATTTCGTTGGAGTGAATCTCAACGGTCTTGATCACGCCTTCCGGGTTGATCAGGAAGGTGCCACGCAGGGCCAGACCTTCTTCTTCGATGTGCACGCCAAAAGCGCGGGTCAGTGCGTGGGTCGGATCACCAACCAGCGGGAACTCAGCCTTGCCAACTGCTGGCGAAGTTTCGTGCCAGACTTTGTGGGAGAAATGGGTGTCGGTAGTGACGATGTAAACTTCGGTGCCAGCATCACGGAACGCAGCGTAGTTGTTGGCCGCGTCCTCGATTTCAGTCGGGCAGTTGAAGGTGAAGGCAGCCGGCATAAAGATCAGCACCGACCATTGGCCTTTCAGGGATTGCTCGGTCACTTCGATGAACTTGCCGTTGTGGAAAGCGTTAGCCTTGAACGGTTGAACTTGGGTGTTGATGAGATTCATCTCTGGTTCCTTATTGAGGGTGAGAAATTTACAGGGCGCATATTAGCGCCTTAGACAAAAAAAGCTTATTGATTGCCGCCATGATTCCGATTGATTAAGCCAATCGACTACCGACTTCAAACTAGTGTCGGGTCTATTACTAGCACCAATTTGCCGTTGACCTGATTACCCGCCAATGCAGTAAAGGCGGCCTCAGCATCTTTGAGCTCATAAGCCTGATGAAGTTGCGACTTGAGCCGCCCCTCGGTGAAAAGCGGCCAGACAAACTGCTGCAGATCGCGTAACAAATCGGCCTTTAACTGCTCATCGCGATTGCGCAGGGTCGAACCGATCAACGCAATGCGCTTACTCAATAACAGCGCCAGATCGAGTTCGGCCTTACGCCCGCCGAGCAAACCGATGTTTACCCAGCGACCATCCAGAGCCAGAAGGACCAGATTAAGCGCGGCGTAGCTGCCGCCCACCGGGTCGAGAATCACATCGAACGGGGCGAAATCACGCAGCGCCTGCAAGTGTTCCTCACTGCGCAATACGCCGCCCTGAGCCCCCAGACTCTCACAGTAGGTCAAACGCTCAGCGGAGCCGACACTGACCCAGCACGGGCTGCCAAAGGCCTTGCACAATTGAATGGCCGCCGAACCAACGCCACTGGCGCCAGCATGCAGCAGCACCTTCTGCCCAGGCTTCAACGCAGCCAGCTGGAACAGATTGAGCCAGGCCGTAGCGTACACCTCGGGCAATGCTGCCGCTTCGGCCAGCGTCATGCCCTCGGGCACCGGCAAGGCGTGCCGCGCATCGACCACCACCTCCTCAGCCATGCCGCCACCGGTCAATAGTGCGCAAACCCGGTCGCCGACTTTCCAGTCGCAACCGGCACCCACTTCACTGATGATGCCGGCACATTCCAACCCAAGTACCTCACTGGCGCCAGGCGGTGGTGGATAAAGACCGGCGCGTTGTAACAAATCGGCCCGATTCAAACCGGCGGCCGCTACACGGATGCGAATTTCCCCTACATCACAGACCGGCGCTGGGTATTCTGCCCATTCCACACGGCCTTCAACGCCTTGCAATGCCTTCACGCTGCCTCCATAGTGCATTTGAACCGAGCCCGGCGCTGACCACCGGGCTTTTGCATTGCGCCGATGGAACCTGGCGCCCTTAAAGACGGCCTAATATGCGTTATCAACTGCCCACACGTCGAATTAGCATGAAGCGAACCCTACTCAGCGTCACCCTCGCCTTTTCGTTTGCCCTGAGCGCCCTGCCGCTCGCGGCGAAAACCACCAGTGACGACTCCTGGGAATACCTGCAGCCTGACCGCGAGCAGGTCATCGCCAGCCTCAACGTCGTGGAATTGTTGAAGCGCCACCACTACAACAAGCCACCACTGAACGACGAGCGCTCGGAGAAAATCTATCAGGGCTACCTGAAGATGCTCGATCCCTCGCGCAGCTACTTTATTGCCTCCGATATCGCCGAGTTCGATCAATGGCGCACGCGCTTTGACGACCTGCTGAAAAACGGCGATCTGCAACCTGGCTTTGCCATCTACAAACGCCATCTGGAGCGTTTGCAGAGCCGCCTGCAGTTCACCCTTAACATGCTTGAAAAGGGTGTCGACAAGATTGATCTCGACAGCGATGAAAGCCTGCTGATCGACCGTGAAAACGCCCCATGGGTCAAGGATATCGCCGAGCTCGACGACCTTTGGCGCAAGCGTGTTAAAGATGAGGTGCTGCGCCTGAAAATCGCTGGCAAAGAGCCCAAGGCGATTCAAGAGCTACTGACCAAGCGCTACAACAACCAGCTCGCACGGCTCAAGCAAACCCGCGGTGAAGACGTTTTCCAGGCCTATATCAACGCCTTTGCCATGTCCTATGACCCGCACACCACCTACCTGTCGCCGGACAATGCGGAAAACTTCGATATCAATATGAGCCTGTCGCTCGAAGGTATTGGTGCCGTGCTGCAAAGCGACAATGAACACGTCAAGGTCGTGCGCCTGGTACCGGCCGGCCCAGCGGAAAAGAGCAAGCAGATATCCCCCGCCGACAAGATTATCGGCGTGGCACAGGGCAGCAAGGAAATGGTCGATGTGATCGGCTGGCGCCTGGATGAAGTGGTTAAGCTGATTCGTGGCCCGAAAGGCTCGCAAGTGCGCCTGGAAGTAATTCCAGCCAGCAATGCGCCAAACGATTTGACCAGCAAAGTGGTTGCCATCACCCGTGAAGCGGTAAAGCTGGAAGAGCAAGCAGCGAAGAAGACCATCCTCAACCTCAAGCACGAGAACCGTGACTACAAACTTGGGGTGATCGAGATCCCGGCCTTCTACCTGGATTTCAAAGCTTTCCGTGCCGGCGACCCGAACTACAAAAGTACCACTCGTGACGTCAAACGCCTGCTCACCGAGCTGGAGCAGGAAAAAGTCGACGGTGTGATGATTGACCTGCGCAACAACGGCGGCGGCTCGCTGCAAGAGGCCACCGAGCTGACCGGCCTGTTTATCGACCAAGGCCCCACCGTACTGGTGCGCAACAGCGATGGTCGCGTTGATGTACTGGCCGACGACAATACCGGTGTCTACTACAAAGGCCCGCTCGCCGTGCTGGTCAATCGCCTGTCGGCTTCGGCGTCGGAGATTTTCGCCGGTGCCATGCAAGACTACCACCGTGCCTTGATTCTCGGCGGCCAGACGTTCGGCAAAGGCACAGTGCAGACCATCCAGCCACTTAACCACGGCGAACTGAAGCTGACCCTTGCCAAGTTCTACCGCGTTTCCGGGCAGAGCACTCAACATCAGGGCGTGATCCCCGACATCCAGTATCCAGACATCATGGACACCAAGGAAATCGGCGAAAGTGCCCTGCCCGAGGCCCTGCCGTGGGATAGCATCAAGCCGGCGATCAAACCAGAACTGGACCCGATCAAACCGTTCCTGGCCGAGCTGCAAAGCCGCTATGAAAACCGTACCGCGCAGAATCCGGACTTCACCTTCGCCCGTGAGCGTCTGCTACTGGCGCAGAAGCTGATGGCAGAAGACACCGTCAGTCTCAATGAAGCCAAACGCCGCGCCCAGCAGACAGATATCGAAGGTCAACAATTGACCATAGAGAACAGCCGCCGCAAAGCCAAAGGCGAAACCCTGCTGAGCAAGCTCAAGGAAGAAGACGAAGACGCACTGCTGTTGGAAGACAAGAAAACCAAACCGGAAGACGACGCCTACCTCACCGAAAGCGGTCGCATCCTGCTCGACTACCTGGGTTTGAACACGCACCTGGCCAAAAAGTAAACCGCGAGCGTCATCAAAGAGTCATCAAACTGTCGTGAAATATGGGGACTGGTAGCAATACCAGTCCCCGTTTTTTTTATGCACAGAGAGCCGCCATGATCGTCACCGAGCAGTTCAGCGCGTTGGACTCCATCCTCGCCAATGGCGACCTGCACAGCCTGTTTCAACCGATCTTCTCGCTCTCCGAGCGGCGCATACTTGGTTATGAAGCCCTCAGCCGTGGCCCGTCCAACAGCGCCCTGCACTCGCCGATCAATCTGTTTGCCGTGGCGCGCAGCGCAGGCCGCCTCAGCGAGCTGGAGCTGCTCTGCCGCAAGAATGCCTGCCAACGCTTCAGCCAGCTCAAGCTTGAAGGCAAGCTGTTCCTCAACGTCTCGCCCGATTCGCTAATGGAACCCAAACACCAGCCCGGGCGCACCTTACAACTGCTGCAAACGCTGGGTATTCCGCCGAGTCAGGTGGTGATCGAACTGACGGAGCAGTCGCCCACCGATGATTTCGCCTTGCTCGACACCGCCCTGCATCACTACCGCGCCATGGGCTTTTCCATCGCTCTGGATGATCTCGGCGCCGGCTATTCGAGCCTGCGTTTGTGGTCAGAACTGCGCCCTGACTACGTAAAGATTGACCGCCATTTTATCGACGGCATTCATCAGGACGCGGTCAAACGCGAGTTCGTTGAATCAATTCTGAAAATGGCCAAAGCCTCCCGCGCCCAGGTGATCGCCGAAGGCATCGAGCTGCCCGAGGAACTCGCCGTGCTCGCCGAGATGGGCGTCGATCTGATTCAGGGCTATCTGCTCTGCCGCCCGCAGGAGCAACCGCCGCGGGACGCCGTCAACTTATTGCCCAGCACCGCAAGCAGCAGCCCCCTTAGCGAGGAGGCCAGCGACCTGCGCGGCCTACTCAACACACAACAAGCCGTAGCCCTGAGCATCCCAATCTGCGAAGTGCTGGAAATGTTTCGCGCCCAGGCCAATCTGAATTCGCTAGCGGTGCTCAACCAGGTGCAGCAACCCGTAGGCATCGTGCACCGTCACTCGTTGGCCGAAGCCTTGCTCAAGCCTTTCGCCAACGAGTTGTTCGCCCGCAAGCCGATCAGCCGCCTGATGAGCGATGACTACCTGGCGGTGGAATGCAGCCAGTCACTGCAGCAGGTCAGCCGCCTGCTCACCAGCCGCGCCCGCCAGCGCATCGAAGAAGATTTCATCATCATGGAGGACGGCTGCTACGTCGGGCTTGGTCGGGTAATCGACGTACTCAAACTGATTACCGAACTGAAAATCCAGCAGGCCCGCTACGCCAACCCGCTGACCCTGCTGCCGGGCAATGTGCCAATCCAGCAGTGCCTGACTCGCTTGCTGCAGCAAGCCCGCGAAGCCGTGGTGTGTTATGTGGATATCGACAACTTCAAGCCGTTCAACGACATCTACGGCTATGCCAAGGGCGATGAAGTGCTGCTCAGTCTGGCGCAGTGCCTGAATGAGCGGGTCGACCCGACGCGGGACTTTGTTGGCCATATTGGTGGCGATGACTTTCTGCTGGTGCTCGGCTCACAGGACTGGCGCGCGCGGCTCAATCGCTTGCTGGAGGATTTCCAGAGCCAGTGCCGACGCTTCTACCGTGAAGAAGACCTGCATGCGGGCTGCTTTGTCGCCCATGACCGCAACGGCAAACGCCAGGAATATGCGCTGCTGTCCTTGTCTCTAGGAGTGGTACATGTACACCCCGAGCAATGTGCGCAGCTGGATGCCGGCCAGCTGGCGGCGATGGCCTCAGAGGCCAAGCGTCACGCCAAGGCGGTGCCGGGTTACAGCCTGCATATCATCGACACTCAGGCAGATACAGCGGCCTGACAGCGGACGCCAGATTGTTAAATCAGAGGCCGCTGAGGCGGTTGGACAGCGCAGCAAAATGCTCAGCTAGCGCTGTATCAGCGGCAACATCCGCAGCGCCGCTGCGGTATAACTCAGCCAGGCGATAGGCAGCAGCCGGATGTCCGGCCTGCGCGGCCAGCGTCCACCACTCAATGGCCTTCGGCGCATCCGCCGCGTGCTGGGTATCACCGGATAAACTCAGAACGCCAAGCTGATAGGCCGCCTTGGCATCGCCGCCCTTGGCCGCTAAACCAAGCAAGCGTCGCCCTTCATTACGTGCTCCCAATCCCTGGCCGCGAAACAGCAAAATATGCCCGTAGAAGCTTTGCGCCGGGATATCACCCAAGTTGGCCATGCGCGCAAATTGCCCTTCCAGCCAACGCCAGGCTCGCGGCTGCTTGACCAGCCAATCCCAGTGGAACAGACGGCGCGCCAGCAAGTAGCCGATACGCGCACGCAGTGCGCTGAACATCAGGCCTCTTCCGAATAGCTGAACTCGAATACGCGAGCCACTTCGGCGGCATGCCAGGACGCAGCAGCGATACCATCAGAAGCGCCATTAAAACGCCCCAGCCGACTAACGCATTCAAAAAAGCCGGTACGCGGCAAGCGGCTGGCGCCCTGACTGATTACCAATGCGCTCCGCAACGGGCGCTCGGCACGCGCATCCAGGGCGGCCAGGTGTTCCAGCGCGGCTGCCAGGGTCTGCATGGCAGGGCTGGGCAAGGCCAGACGCTCGATTAAGGCGCGGTAGGTCAACAAATGACGCTTACGCTGGGCGTCCTCAAGCTCATCGAGCAACGCCTGCCAATGCTGTCGACTGATGCTTACGCTCAAGGCTGCACCTCCCACCCACCAACGCCCAGATGCCAGGCCAATGCACGCTGGATGGCCGCGTCCGGCTGGCGTTCGCCGCTCTCGATCATGCTCAGGTAATGGGGGCTTATGCCAACATTGCGCGCCAGTAGCTCGGCACTCATGCCTTTGGCTTCACGTACGGCCGTCAGCTGGCTCAGCGCCGGCTTGCTGGCAGCAACCGCCACGGCAGCAACCTCAGGTGTGCCTCCGGCGGCCTGTAGCAAGGCCTGATATTGCGCCCAGGGCAACACCGCATATTCCGGCTGGCCATCGCGCTCGATCACTTGCACATTCATCTGTAAATCTCCATGCAGAGCATTTCCATCACTCTCAGCAACTCCAGAACAGGCGGTTATCTTAACAGCCCGGCACGAGAAAGAGCGTGATCTATACTGCCCCCATGATTTCAGCAGCAGTTGAGGGCAGACTTTGCGCAGACTGATAACCATGCTGTTGATTGGATGCAGTGGCTGGGCCTGCGCTGACGAGTTGCGCTGGGGCTTCGCCAAGGCTGACGGCATGCCCTATGTCGATGTGCACGAGCAGCAGTTGCGCGGTGGCGTCATTTACAAACTGGGCCAATTAGCCAGCCAGCAGCTCGGCTTCAAAGCAGTATTTGTCGAAACCCCGAATAAGCGCATCGACGAATATATGCAGCGCGGGCGCATTCATGTGATCTGCAACAGCAACCCGCAATGGATTGATAAGCCCGAGCGCTATCACTGGTCCGCTCCCCTCTACAGTGAAGAAGATGTGCTGTTACTGCACCGTCAACATGCGCCAATCAACAGCTTGCATGAGCTTCGCGGCAAGACCCTCGGCACTCAACTGGGATATGTCTATAGCAGCGAGATAATGGCGGCATTCGCCAATAGGCAGATCATCCGCCAGGACCTGCGCGACCACAGCGCCGGGCTTAACCTGCTGCGCAAACAACGCCTGGACGCGATCATCGACATGCGCAGGCCACTGAACTTCCAGCTGGCCAAACGTGCGGATGCACCGCTGCAGATAAATCCCTGGGTGATCGAACGTTACGACATGCATTGCACTTACAGCCCGCAATTGCCAGTGAGCACTGAGCTATTGGACAAGACACTGCAGCAATTGCGCGACGAGGGTCTGATCGAGCAAATGCTCAGCGATACCTGAGTCGTCACCCCCGCTACTCTACGCGCCCCTGCAGCGGCGCTAGCGACTCATCCAACTCTGGCAACCGCTCAACGACCTGCAACATTTCTGGAGGCTGAGACGCGCGCCACTGCTTAAACGCCGCCAGCTCTTCCTGCCAAGTACGTAACACCCAGGCCAGCACAGCCAAATCATCAACCAGGCCAAGACCAAACAACCAGTCCGGTATCGCGTCCAGCGGTGTAACGAAGTACAGCAACGCCGCTACCACGGCCAGTAACGCTCGGGAATCGATGGTCCGATACTCACCGCGCCACCAGGCCAGGCAAAGGGCCTGTAACAGCTTTAGTTGACCGGCCAACTCGGCAAAGCCATTGCCAAGTTTTTCACGCTTTCGAGCGACAGATAAAAGCAACGCTGGTAACCGTCCGGCCTTGAGGAAACGCTTGGCCAAAAACTGGTAACGTGCAAAATTTTTCGGTGCTTTCATCGCTTTCTCCCGGCAACCCCGCGCACCCGCTGGGCTGGCTATGGTTATCCACTAAAGCTGTGGATAACCTTGTGAACAGTTTCTCGATAACCCTGGCAAACGCCCAGCCCATGCGGCCTCGCCACAGATCGGACATTTTTTGCCCACACAGCAAAAAACCATATAAATCAATAAGTTAAAAATGGCAAAGAGTTTCTGCAAGAGAGATACCCTAACCCGTCACGGCCAATCTGGGAAATGTGCATAACCGTAACACCCCACACCCTACACATACCGTTTAAGACCCTCCAGTCAAGAGAAAAGTGCAGATTGTGACCCGCAGAAACGACAACGCCCCGTCGAGACGGGGCGCTGCGGGAAACGCTAGAAGTTACTCTTGAGTGGCTGCGTCTTTGATCGCAATCAGCTCCAGATCAAACACCAGCACCGAGTTAGCTGGAATCGCCGGAGTCGGGCTCTGCTCGCCGTACGCCAGCTCACTTGGGATATAGAGTTTGTACTTCTCACCAACGTGCATCAGTTGCAGGCCTTCAACCCAACCAGGGATCACGCCGTTAACTGGCAGATCAATCGGGCTGCCACGCTCAACCGAGCTGTCGAACACGCTGCCATCGGTCAGCTTGCCTTCGTAATGAACAGTCACCACGTCGGTGGCTTTCGGCTGGGCGCCGTCAGACTTTTTCACGACTTCGTACTGCAGGCCAGATTCAGTGGTCACTACGCCATCACGCTTGGCGTTGTCTTCGAGGAATTTTTTGCCAGCCTTGGACGACTCTTCGTTCAGCGCAACCATGCGCTCTTCGGCACGCTTCTGCAGGAAAGCGAAGGCTTCGATTAGCTCGTCATCTTTAAGGCGCTGCTCTTTCTTGCCAATGGCGTCTTCGATGCCTTGGGCAACGGCGTTGGAATCCAAGTCATCCATGCCTTCCTGAGCCAGGCTTTTGCCCATGTTCAGGCCAATGCCGTAGGACGCTTTCTGTGCTGGGGTTTCCAGAGTGACTTTGTTGGTTTGCGAATCGCAACCTGCGAGAACCAAACCTACCAGGGCGACCGCCGCTGCTAAACGATGCTGTTTCATGCTTGTTCCTTGTCCGGTGCGCCCTAGGGCTAAAGGTATGAAAGCGCGAGCTTAGCAGGCTGTCGCGATCACTGGCTACCGTGTTAGGAGACAGAAAATGCGTATAAGTTCAGATGTTTAGCTGATTATTCAGAAAGGATTTTGCCAGGTGTTGCGATATGTCACAGAGGGGATGAAGCGAGTATAAAAATGGCGCAGCGGACGGGACTCGAACCCGCGACCCCCGGCGTGACAGGCCGGTATTCTAACCGACTGAACTACCGCTGCGCGTAACTTCAAAAAGCGAGTTGGTGGGTGATGACGGGATCGAACCGCCGACCCTCTGCTTGTAAGGCAGATGCTCTCCCAGCTGAGCTAATCACCCTTCACTCTCGAAGTGGGGCGCATTCTAGAGAGCGATCTTCACCTTGGCAAGCACTGTTTTGAAAATTTTTTATTGATGCAGCAAAGGCTTAGCGCAGACTTGGCCTCGGGCACCGCTCGGGGGAATAATGCGCCCCGAATGCAACGCACAGGTTGCTCAACGGGTCAT
This sequence comes from Pseudomonas sp. EA_35y_Pfl2_R111, assembly GCF_963970955.1. NCBI lineage: Bacteria > Pseudomonadati > Pseudomonadota > Gammaproteobacteria > Pseudomonadales > Pseudomonadaceae > Pseudomonas > Pseudomonas sp. EA_35y_Pfl2_R111. Next base: position 578,309 of record NZ_CAXAOM010000002.1, read on the forward strand.
ACCGCTTCGGCCAACCTGAAACAGCACCCACATAGGGTACTGACGACTTGTGATACCTGCCGCTGCCGGCGGGTCCGTTAATGGAGATACACCCTCTTATGTGGTTCCGTAACCTGCTGGTTTATCGCCTCACCCAGGACATCCCGTTTGATGCCGAGGCACTCGAAACGGCCCTCTCAGCCAAACCGGCCCGCTCGTGCGCCAGCCAGGAACTCAGCACCTACGGTTTTATCGCGCCCTTCGGCAAAGGCGGCGATGCACCGCTGGTACACGTCAGCGGTGATTTCCTGCTGATCGCTGCACGCAAGGAGGAACGCATCCTGCCGGGCAGCGTGGTGCGCGATGCGCTGAAGGACAAAGTCGACGAGATCGAAGCCGAGCAGATGCGCAAGGTCTACAAGAAGGAGCGCGATCAGCTCAAGGACGACATCGTGCAGACCTTCCTACCACGCGCCTTTATCCGCAAATCCGCCACCTTCGCCGCCATCGCGCCGAAACAGGGCCTGATTCTCGTCGACTCGGCCAGCGCCAAGCGCGCCGAAGACCTGCTGTCGACCCTGCGCGAAGCCATCGGCTCGCTGCCGGTACGCCCATTGACCGTGAAGATCGCGCCAAGCGCCACCCTCACCGACTGGGTCAAGGTGCAGCAAGCCGCGCCAGATTTCCATGTTCTGGACGAATGCGAACTGCGCGACACCCATGAAGATGGCGGCGTGGTGCGCTGCAAACGCCAGGACCTGACCAGCGACGAAATCCAGCTGCACATGAACTCGGGCAAGCAGGTCACTCAACTGTCCCTGGCCTGGCAGGACAAGCTGTCCTTCATGCTCGACGACAAGCTGGTGGTCAAGCGCCTGCGCTTCGAAGACCTGCTGCAGGATCAGGCAGAGCAGGACGGCGGCGACGATGACCTCGGTCAGCAGGATGCCAGCTTCACCCTGATGATGCTGACCCTGGTGGACTTCCTCCCGGCGCTGTTCGAAGCCCTGGGCGGCGAAGAGATTCCGCAGGGGATCTAACAGGCCGTTGAGAACCGTTGGCGAGGCCGCCAGTGCAAGGCAAAAACAGGCGAAAAAGCGGAGTTTACGAGCTGTAAATGAGCATTTTGAGCCTGTTTTTAACGCCGCAATGGCAACGCAGGTAGTTTTTCAACAGCCTGATAAGCCACTGCACGGCCGCAGAGATAAAGACCACTGGTCCTCTGCGGCTTGCCCTACCCCTGCCAATGTGCAAAATATTGCACAGCTTGAGGACGACCTCACCACTCTGCGAGTGATCACCACGGGACGGCCCCTCTATCTGTTTTGGAGGTTTGTATGTCCTGGTTCATTCTGCTGCTGGCCGGCCTGTTCGAAGTAGGCTGGGCTGTTGGCCTGAAATACACCGACGGCTTTACCCGCCCTATTCCCACTTTACTGACTGTTGCGGCGATCATCGTCAGCCTGGCATTGCTAGGCCTGGCCATGAAGGAATTACCCCTGGGCACCGCCTATGCAATCTGGACCGGTGTTGGCGCGGTGGGTACGGTGATTGCCGGCATCATGCTGTTTGGCGAGGCCGTGACGCTGCTGCGTATAGCCAGCGTGGCGCTGATCGTCTGCGGCCTGATCGGGCTAAAACTCAGTCACTAAGCCGCTTAGGCCAAACAAAAAAGCCCGCCAATTGGCGGGCTTTTTCATCTCTGTGGTTTAACGCCGCTCACCTCGCAACTCAGCCACCTGAGCCTGCAGCAACTCGCGCTTGACCAGCTCCGGCGCAACCCGCGTACCGGCCACCAGGGTGATGCGCGACCACAGCCGCTTGAACAAGCCCTTGTGCGGATCACGGCTGAAAAAGCTGCCCCACAAGCCCTGCAGCGCCATGGGAATCACCGGCACCGGGTTAGCCTCGACAATACGCTCAATGCCATTCTTGAACTCATTCAGCTCGCCATCGGTGGTCAACTTGCCCTCAGGGAAGATGCACACCACTTCACCATTGCGCAGGTATTCGGCGATTTTCTTGAACGCGGCGTCGTAAATCAGCAGGTCTTCGCTGCGCCCGGCAATCGGCACAGTGCCGGCGGTGCGGAAAATAAAGTTGAGCACCGGCAGGTTGTAGATCTTGTAGTACATGACAAAACGCACCGGCCGGCGCACCGCACCACCGATCAGCAGCGCATCGACAAACGACACGTGGTTACACACCAGCACTGCAGCGCCCTCATCGGGAATCACATCCAGCCCCTTGTGCTCCACCCTGTACATCGAGTGGCTGAGCAGCCAGATCATAAAGCGCATGCTGAATTCGGGGACGATCTTGAAGATGTAGCTGTTAACCGCGATGTTCATCAGCGAAATGGTCAGGAACAGCTGCGGAATCGACAGCTCAGCAACGCTGAGAAACAAGATCGAGACAACCGCCGAGATCACCATAAACAACGCATTGAGGATGTTGTTGGCCGCGATCACCCGCGCCCGCTCATGCTCTGCGGTGCGCGACTGGATCAGCGCATACAACGGCACGATATAGAAGCCACCGAACAGGCCAATGCCAAGGATCGAACCAAGAATCCACCAGGCCTGCCCGTAGCTCAGTACTTCCAGCCAGGTGTGTGCGTCCGCAGCTTCGGGGAAGCCGCCGGAGAACCACCAGAGCAGAATGCCGAACAGGGTCAGGCCGATCGAGCCGAATGGCACCAGGCCGATCTCCACCTTGTGCCCGCTCATGCGTTCACAGAGCATCGAGCCCAGTGCGATGCCCACCGAGAACACGGTGAGGATCAGCGTGACCACGCTTTCATCGCCGTATAACCACTCTTTGGCGTAGGCCGGTATTTGCGTCAGGTACACCGCGCCGAGAAACCAGAACCAGGAGTTGCCCACCAGCGAGCGCGACACCGCCGGACGCTGGCCCAGGCCAAGCTTCATGATCAGCCAGGACTGACGCAGGATGTTCCAATCCAGCTTGAGCTGCGGCATCGCCGCTGATGCTGCAGGAATACCGCGACTGGCCAGATAACCGAGGACCGCCACCAGCACCACACAGGCCGCGACGATATGCGCGTAGCCGCTGCTGGCCATAATGATGCCCGCACCAATGGTCCCAGCGAGAATGGCCAGGAAAGTGCCCATTTCCACCAGCGCGTTGCCACCCACCAGCTCTTGTTCTTCGAGGTGCTGCGGCAAGATCGAATATTTCACCGGACCAAATAGCGCCGACTGGGTGCCCATGGCAAACAGCACCGCGAGCATTATTGGCAGGTTGCCGAGCAGCACACCGACGGCGCCGAGCAGCATGATCACAATCTCGGCGAGCTTGATCTTGCGGATCAGCGAGTCCTTGGCGAACTTCTCCCCGAACTGGCCGCCGAGGGCCGAGAACAGGAAGAACGGCAGGATAAACAGCAGTGCGCAGAGGTTGATCAGCAAGGCCTTGTCGGCCCCGGAGCTGATCTTGAACAGAATGGCGAGAATCAGTGATTGCTTGAAGATGTTGTCGTTGAAAGCACCCAACAGCTGGGTGATGAAAAACGGCAAAAAGCGCTTTTTACCCAGCAATGCGAATTGTGATTGTTCGGTCATCGTCCGTGTACCTGTCTGCAGTGGCCAAGCGGGTTGTCAGGCATTTGACTGCAAGAACACCTCACAAAGCCACAGCGAAACATACCTTTTGCTGCATTTTCTACAAATGCAGGGGGCAAATAACCCTGCTTACAGGGGCAACTGACCCAACAACCAACGCACTATAAAGAACACCAGCAGACCGCCGCCGATGGTAGCGAGCAGATGCCGAGTCAGCGCAGCGATGGCAATAGTCGCCAGCCCGGCCAACAGGTAGGCATTGTCCAGACTGAACGCCCACTGCTGACCATCGGGAATCAGCATGCCCGGCAGCACAATGGCGCTCAGCACGGCGGTCGGCACGTAATGCAGGCCCTGACGCACCAGCGGCGGGAAACGCAGATCGGGAAAGGCGAACAGACTGTAGCGAATCGCAAAGGTGATCAGCGCCATGCCGAAAATCAGTAGCCAGATATCCATTAGGCGCCCTCCCCGGCAGTGACCGGCGCTTTACCGCGCTCAAACCATACGCCAATCGAGATACCGCTGAGGGCAGCCGCCATCAGCCCCAGCTTGTAAGGCCAGGCGTGGCACAGCAACGCCACCGCACCGGCTACAAGGGCAGCAGCGATCTGCGGTTGGCTGCGCAGCGCCGGCACCACGATGCCGATAAAGGTCGCCAGCATGGCAAAGTCCAGGCCCCAGCCTGCGAGGTTTGGCACGCTCTGGCCAAACAAAGCGCCTACCAGCGAGCTGGACACCCAGGACAGGTACAGCGCCAACGCCACACCGGCGTGATACCACTGGCCATGCTCGGTCATACCGCGCGCCAGATAACGCCGCTGCACCACGGCAAAGGTTTCATCGGTCAAGCCAAACGCCAACGGCACCCGCCAACGCTGCGACAGCCTGCCGACATAAGGCTGCAGCGCAGCGCTATAGAGCACATGGCGCAGATTGACCACCAGCGTGGTAAGCAGAATCACCACCGCGCCGCTGCCCAAGGTCAGCAGGCTGATGGCAATAAACTGCGCCGAGCCTGCATATACCAGTAACGACATGCCTACCGCCTGTCCCAGGCTCAGCCCAGCCAGGCTAGCCAGCGCGCCATAGATCAGACCAAACGGCAGGATGCCGACAATCATCGGAATACTGTCGCGCACCCCATAGAGAAACTGCTGCAAACGGCTCATGCGCCCTCCTTTGCTGCATAGCCTGGCCCATCGCGGCCGCGCCGTCTTGAACAATCTTGCGCAGCGACGACACAGCAGACTGACCTGCCGCAATACAGCGCGGGGCTCACTGGCTAGACTGCCAGCATTGCCCGCTCAGGACGCGCCCATGCCGGAAGCCCTCGACACCCTGCTGAATTTCGCCAGCGCCCTGGCCGCCGGCCTGTTGATTGGCGCCGAACGCGGCTGGCAGGGACGCAATACCGAGGACACGCAGCTGGTCGCGGGGATTCGCACCTTTGCCCTGAGCAGCCTGCTCGGCGCCTTTGCCATGCTGCTCGGCGAGCACTTCGGCGTAGTCGCCTGGGCGGTGATCTTCAGCGGCTTTGCCTTGCTGGTGGTCGCCTCCTACTTCGGCGAACTGCAACGCCTGGGCGACTTGGGCCTGACCAGCGAAGTGGCGCTGTTGATCACCTTTCTGCTCGGCAGCCTGGCCATGGCCGGTTATGCCGGGCTGGCGGCGGCCGGCGCAGTGGCGGTGGCACTGCTGCTAAGCCTCAAACAATCCTTGCACGGCGCCCTGCAGCGGCTCAGCGAGGCGGAAGTGTCCGGCGCACTGAAGCTGCTGTTTATTTCCCTGGTGTTGCTACCAGCGCTGCCCAATCAGGGTTACGGCCCGTGGCAAGCCTTCAACCCCTACGCCATCTGGTGGATGGTGGTGCTGATCGCCAGCATCGGCTTTGCCGCCTATGTGGCGATTCGTCTAGTGGGCACGCGCCATGGCCTGCTGATCACCGCGCTGCTCGGCGGCGTGGTCTCGTCCACTGCGATGACCGTGACCCTGGCGCGCCTGGCTCAGGGGCGCAATCTGCAAGCAATCCTCGCCTGCGGCCTGCTCGCCACCTCGGCGCTGATGTTTCCACGCGTGCTGCTGGAAGTCGGCCTGGTCAACGCCAGCTTGCTGCCACAGCTCATCTGGCCTTTAGGTATTGCCACTCTGGTGTATGCCGGCGGCGCGCTGCTGTACTACCGCCGCGCCGGAACGGAGAGCGAAGAACAGGCTGAACCGCCGCTGAAAAACCCCTTCGAGCTGGGCCCAGCGCTGCGTTTTGCCGCGTTGCTGGCGTTGATTCTGTTGATGGTCGAAGGCGCGCAGCACTGGCTCGGCGATGTCGGCGTTTATCTGGTGGCGCTGCTCTCGGGGCTGGCCGATGTGGATGCCATCACCCTGTCGCTAGCCCGCAGCGCCAAGGGCGAATTGCATGCTCAGGTAGCGGTGCAGGGGATCTTTCTCGCCGCGCTAAGCAACAGCCTGGTCAAAGGCTTTCTGGTCGCCCTGATCGGTGGCCGCAAGCTGGCGCTGATGACCCTGCCGGTGATGGCCGGCGGTCTGCTGGCCGGCGCAGCGGCATTACTGCTGCTTGCATAGCCGCCCCTGAAAACGCCCCCAACCAAGGGCTGGACTTGCTTTGCCAAGCGGCTCATCTGCCCACGCATACCCGCGCATAGTCCTATTGCAGAGGGGTTCGAGCCTCCTCAGTAACACCGTAACAGGCCCTGCTGTTAGCCCAAAAGTTGGCTAGGCAGATACCTCCCGAGCGTCCAACACTGGCCGAGACATCAAATGATGTAACGGTCAGCCATGACAATCCGGAGACGCCGCATGCCCATCGACCTCGCCTTTATCACCCAGCGCTACTCACTAACTCTCGCTCTGCATCGGGCAATCGTATGAACGCGCCAGCAGTGCTGACATATAAAGAGCTGCAGGCCGAACAGCTGTGGGTTCAGGGCGATGAAGTGCAGCTGGCGGCCTATCGCTGGGGTAATCCGAACGGCCCGACTCTGCTGCTGGTGCACGGCTACCCGGACAACCACGAGGTTTGGCTACCACTGGTGCGCGAGCTGGCCGCCGACTACCAGATCATTGCCTATGATGTGCGCGGCTTTGGCGCATCGGATATTCCACGCAAGCGCCTGGACTATCAGCTGGCAAAGCTGGCCAATGATCTGGAAGCAGTAATCAAGGCCCTCAGCCCCGACCAGCCGGTGCATCTGGTGGCCCATGACTGGGGCTCGATTCAGGCCTGGGAAGCAGTCACCGAGCCGCGTATTCAGCCATTGCTAGCCTCCTACACCAGCATCTCCGGGCCTTGCCTGGACCATGTCGGCCATTGGATGCGCGACACGCTCAAGCAGAAGACTCCGCGCGCGCTGCTGCAGGTGCTCGGGCAATTGCTCAGTTCCTGGTATATCGCCCTGTTTCACACTCCGCTGCTGCCCGAGCTGACCTGGCGCCTGGGCCTGGACCGCGCCTGGCCCCAGCTGCTGCACAAGGTCGAAGGGCTGCGCAATGTGCCAATCAGCAGCAGCCAACGCTCCGACGGTGTGCACGGGGTCAAGCTGTACCGCGCCAACTTTATCCGCAGCCTGTTCACGCCGCGCCTGCGCCACACCCAGGTGCCGGTGCACCTAATCGTTCCGACCCGCGATCGTTTTGTGCGCCCGCAACTGTTCGACCAGCTGCAGCACTGGGCACCCACGCTGCAGCGGCGCGAGGCAAATGCCGGGCATTGGCAACTACTGACCGAGCCGCAGCAACTAGCAGCCTGGCTACGTGAGTTCACCGCTCAGGTACAAAGCAGCGCAGGCAGCAATACGCCCGCCAGCGTGAATCTGGCGAGTTGATAAGGAGAGTCGAGATGAGCGAACAGTACCGCCTGGAACAACGCAAAGTACGTTTCGACTTTGCCAATACGCCGCTGCACTGGGTGCCGAACGAGCCGGAAGCCTCGCATATCATGAACAGCCTGCATCTGATCCTGCCGGCCGGGGAGTTCTGGTTCTGCCGGGTCTACAACAAGGCCCTGCCGCTGGTCACCGATCCGCAGTTGCGCGAGGACGTACAAGGTTTCGTCAAACAGGAGGCGCAACACGCCCGCGCCCACGACAGCGCGCTAACACCCTACCTGCTGCGCCATGGCATCGACCCGACGCCGTTCACCGGACCGATCCACTGGCTATTCGAGCGTGTGCTGTGCGATTTCCCCCTGGGCAATAACGCCATCAGCCGCTTTCTGCAGCCCTGGTGGCTGCGTCAGCGAGTCGGGCTGATCGCCGCGGTGGAGCACTTTACCTGCGTACTGGGCGACTGGATCATCACCACCCGCAGCCTCGACCATGCCGACCCGGTAATGCTCGATCTGCTGCGCTGGCATGGCGCCGAGGAAGTCGAGCACCGCAGCGTGGCCCACGACCTGCACGTGCATATCGGCGGCAGCCTGCTGATGCGCTGGGTGTATATGCTGATTGCCACGCCAGCGCTGATCTTTCTGTTCAGCACCGGGATGAAAACCATGATGCGCCAGGACCCGGTCACCCGTTACCGCCCAGGCTTTCTGCGCCTGTGGTACCACCTGGGCAAGCGTGGCTTGCTGCCGCGCATGGGCAGTATCGGCAGCTCAGTATTGCGCTATTTCAACCCCAGCTATCACCCACGCACCGAAGGCGATATCCGCGTGGCGCTGGACTACCTGGCCAACTCACCGGCGGCGCAACGCGCGGCAGCAGAAAAAACCCAGGTCACGGCCTGATAGCTCGTCAACCACCAGTAGCGCGCCCTACTCGGCCGCCTCATCATCCAGCACCATCACCCCGGCCGCCTGTTCGAGCAACTCGGCAGGCAGGCTCTTGCTGGTGCGGGCGCCGAGTAGCTTGAGGTTTTCCACCCGGCTGATGATATTGCCGCGCCCGTCACAGAGCTTGTTGCGCGCGCCGGCGTAGGCCTTGTCCAGTTGCTGCAGGCGCGCGCCCATTTCATCCAGATCCTGAATAAAGGCGACGAACTTGTCGTACAGCGCGCCGGCGCGCTCGGCAATCTCGCGGGCGTTCTGGCTCTGCCGCTCCTGCCGCCACAGGCTGTCGATCACCCGCAGGGTGGCCAGCAAAGTGGTGGGGCTAACGATGACGATATGTTGATCGAAGGCCTCCTGAAACAGGCCTGGATCGGCCTGCAATGCTGCGGCGAAGGCTGCTTCGATCGGTACGAACAGCAGGACGAAATCCAGGCTGTGCAGGCCTTCCAGGCGCTGGTAGTCCTTGAGCGACAAGCCCTTCAAATGGCTGCGCAGCGACAGCACATGCTGCTTGAGCGACAGCTGCCGACTGGCGTCGTCTTCAGCGGCAATATATTGCTGGTAAGCGGTGAGGCTGACCTTGGCGTCCACCACCACCTGCTTGTCGCCGGGCAGCTGAATCAGCACATCCGGCTGGAAGCGTTCGCCATCGGCGCTCTTCAGGCTGACCTGGGTCTGGTATTCGCGGCCCTTCTCCAGGCCGGCATGTTCCAGCACCCGTTCCAGCACCAGCTCACCCCAGTTGCCCTGGGTTTTCTGGCCCTTGAGCGCGCGGGTCAGGTTGGTCGCTTCATCACCGAGACGTTGGTTAAGCTGCTGCAAACGCTCCAGTTCCTTGCCTAGGGAAAAGCGCTCGCGGGCTTCCTGCTGGTAGCTTTCTTCCACACGTTTTTCGAAGGACTGGATGCGTTCCTTGAGCGGATCGAGCAACTGGCCAAGCTGCTGCTGGCTAGTTTCAGCAAAGCGCTGCTCGCGCTCATCGAAGATCTTCCCGGCCAGCTCGGCAAATTGCGCGCGCAACTCATCGCGCGAGCCTTGCAGGTCGCTAAGGCGCTGCTGATGGCTGTCTTGTTGCTCTTTAAGTTCGGCGCTGAGAGCCGCGCGCTGGGCATCCAGGCGGCGGATTTCAGCTTCCTGCTGTTCACGCTGACTGGCCCAGGCCTGGGCGGCTTCTCGGGCGATCTGCCGTTCCTGTTGCAGCAAATCGGCCTCACGGCGCAGCGCCGCCAGTTCGGCTTGCTGATCGGCCTTGATCTCGCTGATCTCGGCGACTTCCTCGCGGCAATCATCCAGCTGCGCCGTCAGACCGGTCTGGGCCAGCTGCGCATTATTCAGACGCTCTTGTAGCAGGCTGAATTCCAGCTTCTGACTAGCCAGACGACGCTGCAGCGACCAGGCCATATAAAGAAGAGAGAGTGCTGCGGCGGCAAAGCCGAGCAACGCAGGTGCCAACGCGGTGGACAGATCGATGGGCATAAGCAGCTCCGCAGAAAAGTACTGGCAGTATAACCAGTACTCCAGGCTGCGTCAGAGCTGTTTAAGCAGTTGCTGCGCCTCTGGCGAACCCTGTCCCGCTGCCAGCTCCAGCCAATGGCGGGCCTGTTGCGGTTCATTGTTGCGCGGCTGGCTATACAGCTGGCCGAGTTCCAGCTGGGCGCCCATATCGCCGGCGCGGGCAGCCTGACGCAGCAGCTCAAAACCCATGCGCCGATCACGCGGGTTGCCGCAATCACGACAAAGCATCTGCCCCAGTCGACTCTGCGCCTGCACTACACCCTGCAAAGCAGGCTGCTTAAGTAGATGACCAGCAAAGCGTTTGACGCTAGGGGCATGACCGAGGCGAGGACTGTCCAGTAGCCAGAGCGCCACACGGGTGGGTAGGCGAGGAACCGAGGTTGAAGCGATAGGTAGTCGAGTGATTGCGCGAGGCATAAAAAGCAGTGGTAGCCGGGAAGGCGCGCAACTCTACTCCTTTTTTCGCCAAGGTAAAGCCTTGCAAAAAAGTGCCAACCAGCGGTCTAGAGCAAGCGCTCGGGTTAATCCACAGAAGCTGTGGATAACTTCGTGGATAACATGGGAGCAAGCGCTCTCAGCGCCTATGGCGTGGGGCCCAAGGTCAAACTGGTGATTTTTTCACCAGCGTAAAAAATCCATATATTTCATTGACTTATAAAATCAATAAAAAGAATCAAGGGTTTACGTCAAGCACTGCATCTTGCTTGACAAGGCGCATCGCAATTGTGCACAAGTTGCTGCGTCACGCCGTCGCACTGCCCTTTTTCAGGGCAAAACGCCCTGAAAAAGCCGCCCTGTCTAGGCCGGGCGCGGCAGGCGGCCATCCACCTGATAGGCATCCAGGCGAAAGACTCTGGGGGTATCCGGAACCTGGGCATTTTTGAAGGCGACATAGTCGTCAGTGGTTTCGCACAGCCAGCTCAGTAGGTTGCGCGGGCGCTTTTCTGCTAACGCGCCAGGGACGAATAGCGCAACATTGTTGCCCTTCAACGGGCAGCGCGCCGAACGGTATTCGAACGCCTCAACCCCTGCCCCGCGCATGGCTGCACCCACCGCCTGACAAGGTTGATAAGCGCTGGCGTGACAGAGCTCGGCCTGGAAATCCGCAAACGGCGGATGCTGCAACTGAATGCCACGCTCTACCTGATAGCGCGCCTCGAAGGTGCAATGCTCGGAAAGAATGCGCCCACTCGGCGGTGCGATGCTCATACCATCCCAGAGCAGAAAGCGGTAATACGCCGCCTCGGCCATCGCGGTGTCTATACGCAGCGCGCCGTAGAACAGGCTCGGCTCATGCACCGAGCCAAAGCGCGAGCCCCAGCGCAGCGGCGGATAACGAAAAGGGGTTTTCAACAGGTAATGCAGCGGCTCGGCACTCTGAGGCAGCGGCGGCTTGCTGGTTTCCAGCAACTCCTCGAGCAGCGCCTGTTCGGCAAGGGTATCGACCAGTTGCAGAGTGGCGACCTGGGCCTGGCTCTCGACCAGACGCACTAGGCGTCCACGCAGCGGTTTGATCTGGGCCGGGCCTTGGCAGTGTTGCCAGATATCCATGGTGGCGTTGTCCTTAACTTTTATTATTGTTGGGTACTGCGCTTGTAGCTTGATGTTTAGAAGCTGTTTAGGACCTCGCGAGCTAGAGTCATGCAAGGCGCTACGTCAGTAACAGTCTCCGGCTGTTCAAAGCGGCGAGGAAGCGAACTGGACTCGCATCCGAGCCTGTTTTTAACGCCGCAGGACCGACGCGCAGCAGGTCATAAACAGCTTCTAGCCTTTGCCACGAATCGCATCAAGGTATTCGACCACCCGCACCAACCCCTGCACCTGCATCATCAGGGATAAGGGCGGTGCATCGAGATGGCGGTTGTCGGTGCGCAGAAAATGCTGCATATCCGCCAGGTTGCCGCCGAACAGGGCGAACAGTGAGCGGTATACACGCACCAGCAGCAAGGCCAGCTCACCGGTCTTGCTGTGCACGCGCAGGCCACCCTCAGCCCAGCGCGAGATGGCCGTACGGTGTACGCCAATAATGTCCGCCAGTTCCTGCTGGGTCAGACCCAGCTGTTCACGGGTATTGAGCAGCGCCTTGGCCAGCACCGCGTCGGCGTCGGCAACCGGTCGAATCAATGCGCCCATCACGGCCCCTCCTTTCACACTGCCTGTTTTCAACAAAACTATCACTAAATGCTGTAATTACACAGAAGAGAATAACCTGTGATTGGCAGCCTGCCAGACATGGGTTAACGTCCTGCCACGCCACTCCCCCACTACGGATCAGTGCTTATGCCCAGCCGGCGCACCTGGCTGCGACTTATCAGTTGCCTGGTTTTACTGCTCATACTGCTTGGCGCTTACGGCTACCTGAGCCTGAGCCGCCTGCTCGAACGCGAGCAGATCGAAAACTTCGAGTGGCGCGGCCTGAGCCTATCCAGCCACGGTATCCAGCTTGACCAACTCAGCCTGCAGCACCCAAGCGGCGCAGTTCAGTTGCAACAGCTGCAATTGCGCTGGAGTGGATTCAGCTTGGCGCTGCCCTTCTGGCAGCAGGTACAGATCACCGGCCTGCAACTGAGTCTGCCCGCTCAATCAGAACCAGCAGCCGGTGACAGCACAGATTTTGAGGTGCCGCTTGAGCAGCTCGCCGCCGGTATCAGCCTATTGCCGCAACGCTTACAGATCGATGCGCTGCAGATCGAGCTGCCCTGCGCCGATACGCGCTGCCAGCTGCTGGGCGATCTGCTGCTACTTAAACAAGCCGAGCAGCTTGATGTGCAGCTCAATCTGCAGCACCAGCAGGATCAACTGAGTTGGCACGCGCAGTTGCAGGGCGATTCCACACGTGCAGCGCTGCAGCTAAGCCTGGCGATCAATCAACAACCACAACTGCAACTCAGCAGCAGCCTGCAACAGAGCACCGCCGGGCAACTCTGGCAAGGTGATTTCAATGGCGATCTGCAGCAAAGCGCGGTGCTGCAAAGCTGGCTAAGCCAATGGCTGCCCAACGCCACAGGCACATTGCCTGAGGCTCCGATGGCAGCGCAGCTGAAGGCAAGCTGGCAACTGCAGCTTGCCCCTGGACCACTTAACGTGGCGCAACTGCAGCAGGCCACCGGCCAGGTGCAAGCGAGCGCCAACCTGCCAGAGCCCTGGCCAATTCCCGCTATCGGTCAATTGCAGGGCAGCTTCGATTTGTCCGCCCAGGCGCTGGATGGGCAGTGGCTAGCCAATAGCCTGAGCGCCGACCTCAGCCTCAAGCAGATTGCCAATGACCTTATCAGTGGCGTACCGGTAGAGCTGTATCCCGCAACACTGCAGCTGACTATCCAGGCCACCGAAACGCCCGACAACCTTGCTCCACAACTGGTTGAGCGCGCCCTGCCCCTGCAACTGCTGCTGAGCGGCCAAGGGCGCAGCCAATTCAAACTGCAGGGCACGTTGGCCCTGGCCAATGGACTGCCCTGGGGCTTGCAACTGCTGGACAGCAGCCTTAGCGCATCCGCTCCTGCATTTCAGGCAAACGACTGGAGAATCGGCGCGCTGCAGACGCAGTTGCAACTCGACGCTTATCTGGATGCACAACAGCTGGATCTGGCCCTCGGCAAAGGCTCACAGCTCAGCTTGCAGCACCTGCGTAGTGCGGATGTGCAGGCGCAGCAAGTTAAGGCCAGCAGCAATGGGCTAAAGCTGCAGGCACAGCTGGTGGCGGGAGCACTGCAAGACTGGCAATTAGAAGGCCCCCTCGACCTCAGTGCACAGCTGCAACATGGGCAATTGCAGCCCCAGCGCTGGTACTGGCAAGGCCCCGTGAATGTCAGCCAAGTGCAAGCGGAGCTGGACGGCACACTGCGCAACGATGCAGGGCTGCAACTCAAGCTGCAGGCGCAACACAGCAGCGCCAAGGGCCTGAGCCTGCAAGCACAACTGGCGGAACTGTTTCTGCGCAGCGGCAACCCCATAAAAGGCAGCTTCACGGCATGGCCAGCCCTGCTGGACTTGAACAACGGTCGCCTGAATGCCAACGCCAGCCTGACCCTCGCCAGCGATCAACAGCTGCCCACGGTCAAACTCGAACTTACCGGCAAGGGCCTGGGCGGGATTTATGACCGCACCGCGCTGGAGGGCCTGGACAGCCACATCACTGTACGAGTCGACCCCAAACAGCTGCAGCTTGAGTTGAGCGAGCTGCGCCTGGCTCAGGCCAACCCCGGCATACCGCTGGGTCCGGTGCAGTCCAGCGGCAGCTACAGCGCCGCGCTGCAAACCCCGACCCAAGGTCAGCTAGAGCTGCGCCAGGTCGAAGCGGCACTGATGGGCGGCACGCTGCAACTGGCACCCGGGCAATGGAACCTGGCCGCCGAGCCGCTGCTGTTTCCCATACAGGTGCAGGGCCTGGAACTTGAGCAGCTGTTTATCCTCTATCCCACAGAGGGCCTGGCAGGCACCGGTACCCTCGATGGTCGCTTGCCGCTGCAGGTCAGCAGCCAGGGCATAACTATCGAACAAGGCCAGCTGGCAGCACGCGAACCCGGTGGGCGCCTGCAGTTTCACTCAGAACGCATCCGCGCCCTGGGCCGCAGCAACCCGGCGATGCAGCTGGTGACCCAATCGCTGGAGGATTTTCGCTTTACTACCCTGAGCAGCCAGGTCAACTACGATCAGCAAGGCAAGTTGGCGCTGGCCATGCGCCTGGAGGGTCAAAACCCAGCCATCGAACAGGGTCGGCCTATCCACTTCAATATCAACCTGGAAGAAGACATCCCGACCCTGCTGGCCAGCCTGCAACTGACCGACAAAGTCAGCGATATCATCAAGCAGCGTGTGCAACAGCGTATGCTGGAACGCAATGCCAAAACGGCCCCGACAGAGCCATGACCAAGGAGAAGCGCCATGCGCTTGCGTAGTTGTTTCGCCGTCCTGCTACTAGGGCTGCTCAGTACGGCCTGCACCCCGACCGTACAGCTGGCGATGCCCAATGAGCCGATCAACATCAACCTCAATGTGAAGATCGAGCACGAAATCTATATCAAGGTGGATAAAGCCCTGGACAGCATGTTCAGTGAATCCAGCGGATTGTTCTAAGGAGCCCGAGCATGAACCTCTATAAACGCCTTGCCAGCCTGTTACTGCTGCTCAGCCTGAGCCTGCCGGCCGTAGCCCTGAATCTCAACGAAGCCATGTCCGCCCTGGGCAACGCCAAAGCCAGCGGCCAACTGGGCGAAATGCCCAACGGCTATCTGGGCGTGGTGAGTAACAGCGGCCAAGCCGCCGAAATCGCCCAGTTGATCAACCAAGCACGCCGCGCCGAATACCAGAAGCTGGCGGCCCAGAACGGCATCCAGCTCAGCGATGTGGAAGCCATTGCCGGGCAGAAGGCCATCGACAAGACTCCGGCGGGACAATACATCCAGCTTGAAGGTAAATGGCAGCGCAAATAACACGATCTGCTGCGCGTCGCAGCCTCGGTGTTAAAAACAAAAAGGAGCGCATTGCGCTCCTTTTTTTATTTTACAGCCTGAACTCAGCGCTGCTGAATCACCGGCTGCCCCGCTTTCGGTTTGAAGTACAGCGTTTCACCGCGAGTGAGGTTGGCCAGGCTGAGGTGATCCTTGGCCACTTCAGCTTCAATCGGCTCAGCTTGACCTGCGACCTTGAGGGTCACGCGGGTGATCGCGCCAAGCGGGCGGATGTCACGCACTTCACCGGCCTGGTGACCTTCTTCGGCCTGGCGCGAGAGATGAATCTCGTGCGGGCGGAACAGCACGTGGGTGTCGTTGCCGACATACAGGCGGTTGGCATCGCCCAAGAAGTGATAGACGAAATCACTGGCCGGCTGCTCGTACACCTCACCCGGCGAGCCGATCTGCTCGATCACGCCCTTGTTCATCACCACGATGCGATCAGCCACTTCCATGGCTTCTTCCTGATCATGGGTGACGAATACCGAAGTCAGGTGCACTTCTTCGTGCAGACGCGCCAACCAGCGGCGCAGCTCTTTACGCACCTTGGCATCCAGCGCGCCGAAGGGCTCGTCGAGCAACAGCACTTTCGGCTCCACCGCCAGGGCACGGGCCAAGGCGATGCGCTGACGCTGACCACCGGAAAGCTGCTCGGGGTAGCGATCCGCCAGCCAGTCGAGCTGCACCAGATCGAGCAGATCGTGAACCTTCTTCTTGATCACGTTTTCGTTCGGCCGCTCGCCCTTAGGCTTCATGCGCAGGCCGAAGGCAACGTTATCGAACACGGTCATATGACGAAACAGCGCGTAGTGCTGAAACACAAAGCCGACGTTACGGTCGCGCACATCGTGGTTGGAGACATCTTCGCCGTGGAACTCGATGCTGCCGCTGTCTGGGGTTTCCAGACCGGCGATGATGCGCAGCAAGGTGGTCTTGCCGCAGCCAGACGGGCCGAGCAAAGCGACCAGTTCACCACTCTGGATATTCAGATTGATGTCGTTCAGCGCTTTGAACGCATTGAAATTCTTGCTGACGTTAGAGATTGCAATCGACATGACTTATTCCTCGCCAGCACTGGCTTTCAGGCGGTTGATACGCGACTCGCTCCACTGCTTGAGCAGCAGGATAATCACCGCCAGCAACAGCAGCAGGCTGGCGACGCTGAAGGCGGCGACGTGGTTGTATTCGTTGTAAAGAATCTCGACATGCAGCGGCAGCGTATTGGTGTAACCCCGGATATGCCCGGAGACCACCGACACCGCGCCAAACTCGCCCATGGCCCGCGCGGTGCACAGCACCACGCCGTAGATCAGGCCCCATTTGATATTCGGCAGGGTCACGTGCCAGAACATCTGCCAGCCATTGGCGCCAAGCAGGCGGGCGGCCTCCTCTTCCTGGGTGCCCTGCTCCTGCATCAGCGGGATCAGCTCGCGGGCAACAAAGGGTACGGTGACAAACACCGTGGCCAGGACGATGCCCGGCAAGGCGAAGATGATCTGGATATCGTGCTCGCGCAGCCACGGGCCGAAGAAGCCCTGGGCCCCGAACAGCAACACGTAGATCAGACCGGCGATCACCGGCGACACCGAGAAAGGCAGGTCGATCAGGGTGACCAGAATGCTCTTGCCGCGGAACTCGTACTTGCTCACGCACCAGGCTGCGGCCACGCCGAACACCAGGTTGAGCGGCACCGAAATACCCACAGCGAGCAAAGTCAGCTTCAGCGCACTGATCGCATCAGGTTCGAAAATCGCGCCAAAGAAGGTGCCAAAGCCGTGCTTTAACGCCTCACTCAGCACGATAAACAGCGGCAACACGAGGAACAGCACAAACACCAGCCAGGCGCTGATGATCAGCAGCCGGCGACCGAGCACATTGCCGCGTCGTGCGGCGTTGGCCGAGGCTGACGCGCTTAGGGTTACAGATGACATGGCGACCTCCTCAAGACTTGGCGATCTGGCGCTGCAGCAGGTTGATCAGCAGCAGCAGAATGAAGGAGACCACCAGCATCAACACGCCAATAGCCGTGGCACCGGTGTAGTCGTACTGGTCGAGCTTGACCATGATCAGCAGCGGCAGAATTTCGGTTTTCATCGGCATATTGCCGGCGATAAAAATCACCGAACCGTACTCACCAACGCCACGGGCAAAGGCCAGAGAGAAGCCTGTGAGCCAAGCTGGCAGCAACGCTGGCAGCAGCACATGGCGAAACACCTGCAGCGGCTTGGCGCCGAGGCAGGCAGCGGCTTCTTCCACTTCACGGGGAATATCGGCCAACACCGGCTGAATGGTGCGCACCACAAACGGTAGGGTGACAAAGGTCAGTGCCAGGGTGATACCGATGGGCGTGTAGGCAATCTTGAAGCCCAGGTCGGTGGCGAACTGGCCGATCAAGCCGCTGGGAGCATAGAGCGCCGTCAGCGCGATACCGGCAACGGCGGTGGGCAAGGCAAAAGGCAGGTCGATCATCGCCTCTATCACCTTGCGTCCCGGGAAGGTGTAACGCACCAACGACCAAGCCAGCAATGTGCCGATAATGCCGTTTATCACGGCGGCCGCGAAGGCAGTGGCAAAGCTCAACTTGAGCGCGGCCAGCACCCGCGGTGCGGAAATAATCGCCCAGAATTCAGCCCAAGTGAGCTGAGCGGCGTGAACAAACATGGCACCCAGAGGAATCAGCACCAACAGGCTGAGGTACACCAGGGTGTAGCCCAGCGTCAGCCCGAAGCCGGGTATGACGTGGGAAGTACGGCGAGACATGATTTGGCCTTGTGCTTGTTAAGCGACGATCTAACGACGCGTTGCGAGCGAAGGTCAGACAAGGCGAAAGCCGGCGAGGGACGCGGAGTTTACGGGCTGTAAATGAGCAGTCCCGAGCCGGCTTTCAACGCAGTATGACCGAGCGCAGTAGCGTCACTGCGCCTGATAGATCTGATCGAACACCCCACCATCGTTAAAGAACTTCGGCTGCGCGGTTTTCCAACCGTTGAAGTCTTTATCGACAGTTACCAGCTTCAGTGCCGGGAACTGTTTGGAAAACTCACCAGCAATGGCCTGATTACGCGGACGGTAAAAGTGTTTGGCCGCCAAACGTTGGCCTTCATCGCTGTAGAGGTAGTTGAGATAGGCCTCAGCCACTTTGCGGGTGCCTTTCTTGTCGACGTTTTCATCGACTACAGCCACCGGTGGCTCGGCGAGAATCGACAGCGACGGTGCAACGATCTCGAAGTTGTCGCCACCCTCTTCCTTCAGCGCCAGGAAGGCTTCGTTTTCCCAGGCCAGCAGCACGTCGCCGATCTGGTTGTTGACGAAGGTGATGGTCGAACCACGGGCACCGGTGTCGAGTACTGGTACGTTTTTGTAGAGCTGACCGACGAACTCTTGAGCTTTCGCTTCGCTGCCGTATTTCTGCTGGGCATAGGCCCAGGCCGCGAGGAAGTTCCAGCGCGCACCGCCAGAGGTTTTAGGGTTCGGAGTGATCACTTCTACGCCTGGCTTGACCAGGTCGTCCCAGTCCTTGATGCCTTGCGGATTGCCCTTGCGCACCAGGAACACGATGGTCGAGGTGTAGGGCGTGCTCGATTCCGGCAGACGCTCCTGCCAGTTTTCCGGGATCAGCTTGCCGAGCTTGTGTAGCTCGTCGACATCGCCGGCCAGGGCCAGGGTTACTACGTCGGCGCGCAGGCCATCGATTACCGCACGGGCCTGTTTGCCTGAGCCGCCATGGGATTGCTGAATGGTCACAGCTTCATGGCCCTGGGTTTGCCAGTGCTTGTTGAATGCGGCGTTGAATTCACTGTACAGCTCGCGGGTCGGGTCGTAAGACACGTTGAGCAGGGTTTCAGCGGCGGCCACCGGGCCTGCAAAAATGGCGCTGGCCAGGGCAGCGAGGACAAAACGGCGAATGGACATGGTGCAGCTCCTACTGGGACAAATACGGGGTTGGCGTTCAATGGGTCGATGCTCTAGCCACCTGCCGTGGCTATCCGGCGTGGTGCGCGTGGGCTCGACTCTTTTCATTGCACGCCCTCCGGTGGTCCGGTCGGGCTCTGTTGCGGGTGACTTACTGTTTGTGGGTAACGACTTCAGCTGCTCTTGTTGCTCTGGGCCTGCGGGCGAAACTTTTCCTTGCGCTCGATCTGCACGACCTGGCCGTTGTGCACGGTGATTTCCACCGAGCCGAACTTCAGGCCATTTAGCGCAGCCTGGATCTCGCGCAGGATGCTGGCCTCATCCTGACCTTCAAGATTTCGTAGGGTTGCGGTCATGGTAATGCTCCTTGAAATAGCCCTATAAGCGGCGAAAACTGGCCGTAGTCAGTGGGCGTGGAGCGGATAGTAGAGAGACACCAATATTCTTAAAAATATTATTTAAGAACATTTATATACCTTTTTCGCATATACCAATCCATGACCTTCTCCCGCAGAGAAATAAGATTTATGGCATAAGCAAAGAAGTTCTTATTCTTTTTGATATTCATCAGGCCTCCCTACACTGCAGCCATTCACATCTGCAGGAGGGCGCACGATGCGCAACCAAACTATCCGTTACCTGATAGTGCCGGGCTGGCAAGGATCGGCCGACGAGCATTGGCAGAGCCACTGGCAGCGCAGCCTGCCGAACAGTGCGCGGGTGGAACAAGCCGACTGGCTAAACCCCAAGCGTGAAGACTGGGTCGCCGAACTGCAGCGCAGCATCGCCAGCGATCCGCGCCCGACCATTCTGATAGCCCATAGCCTGGGCTGCATCACCGTGGCGCATTGGGCAGCTCAGGCCCCCGTGGAATCGCTGCGCCGGGTAAGGGCCGCGCTCCTGGTCGCCCCAGCCGATGTGGAACGGTCCAACTGCCCGCCAGCGCTGCAGAACTTTGCCCCGATTCCCCAACACTCACTGCCCTTCCCCAGCCAGTTGGTGGGCTCGGATAACGACACCGCCGCCAGTGCCGCACGGGCTATCGAGATGGCCCGTGATTGGGGCAGTGATGTGGCGATTCTCAGCGGCGCTGGGCATATCAATGTGAAATCGGGGCATCAGCGTTGGGAGCAAGGTTTTGCCTACCTCTACCGCCTGCAGAGCCGTATCGAACAAGCCAACCGCCGCCGCGCCTGAGATGCCAATCGCCTGAACGGCGGCAGGCCCTGTAAAGATCATGCAACCTGCCTGCTCGCAATCCGAGCCGGGCTGGAGACTCATTGATGAGCCAGAACAATTTCGGTAGCCAACCGCTGCTGACCTTTCCCGATGCGGAAAAAAGCCCGCTAAGCATCCGCGCTAAAGCGCTGGTGTTTATCGATCCCCGCTCCCGGCAGCTACGCGACCAGGTCGAGCTGCTTGCCACACAACCTTTACCGCTGCTGATTGAAGGCGAAACCGGCACCGGTAAAGAGTTGTTGGCGCGGCATATCCACCGCGCCAGCGAACGGCCGGGGCTGTTTGTCGCGCTCAGCTGCAGCGGCCTCAGCAGCAAGCATGCCCAGGCAGAACTGTTCGGCTATGCCGCCGGCGCCTATCAAGGCAGCGCCAGCAGCCGGGCCGGCTGGTTTGGCTCGGCCAACAACGGCACGCTGTATCTGGACGAAATCGGCGACCTGCCGCTGCCGCTGCAAGCTGAACTGCTTAGCGCCCTGGAAACCGGTGAAGTGCTGCGAGTCGGCGCCAGCCAGCCGAGCCCGGCGGATGTCAGGCTGCTGGCTGCAACCAGCATCGACCTGGCTCAGGCCGTGGCAGCTGGCAAATTCAATGAGCGGCTATACGGTTATCTCAGCGACGGCCGCCTTGACCTGCCGCCACTGCGTGAACGCACCGGCGACATCCTACCCATGGCGGAATACTTCCTCGGCATCTACGCCCAGCGCCTGAGTCTGCCGCTGCCAGTCATCAGCGTTGCCGCACAGCAACGCCTGGAAGCGCACAGCTGGCCAGGCAATACCCGCGAACTGGAAAACGTCATCCACTTCGCACTGCTGGTCAGCAGCGGTGATGAGATTCTCCGCCAGCACCTCAACCTGACGGGCAGCGTTGCGCCCTTGACGGCTATTCAGCAGGGCCTTGAACAGTTACTTGGCGATGCCGACCCGCAGCAGCTGGCTAGCCTGCGTCAGTTGCTGCAGCAAACCGAACAGCACCTGAACCGGCTCTGCGGTTAAACGCCTGGCCCCTTGGCCAGTTCGGCTTGCAGCCAATCGACAAATACCTGAGTCAAACGCTGGCGACGTTTGCGCTCGGGCAGTACCAGGTAGTAACCCATATCCGAATGCGCGACTTCATCGCCTAAACGGCACAGCAGGTTCTGCGTCAGCAGCTCATCGACCAGGTGCCGCCAGCCGATGGCCACGCCCTGCCCGGCAATCGCCGCCTGAATCAGCAGCGTGTAGTTATCGAAACGCAGGCTGCCAGGGCTCGGCGTCTGCTGCAGGCCAAAGGCGCGAAACAGCCCCGCCCAATCGAACCAGCGCGAGCGGTTCTCCGGGCGCAGATGCAGCAGCGGTAAGCTGGCCAGCGCAGCGGGGGGCAACGGCAACGTCTGCCCTTTGAGCAGTTGCGGACTACACACCGGGAACACTTCTTCGCAAAACATCAGTTGCGCCTCGGCATGCTTGAAGCGCCCATCGCCGAAGTTGATCGCCACATCGATCTCTGCCGGCAACGTGCCCTGATCACGCTCGCTGGTGATCAGGCTGACATCCACCTCCGGGTGCAGCTGGTGGAAGCGTTGCAAACGCGGCATCAACCAGTAAGCGGCAAAGGCAAAATCAGTGGCGACCTGCAACACCTCATGTTGCTGTTGCGCGGTGACCGCCAACAGCCCGGCATCCAGGCTCTGCAGGCCGTCCTGTACATAACTCAGTAGCAGCTCGCCGGCATCGGTCAGGGCAATTCCCCGGTAAACCCGATCAAACAGGCGCGTGGCCAATTGCTGTTCCAGGCGTTTGATCTGCTGGCTGATTGCCGGCTGACTGGTGCCCAGTTCACTGGCAGCGGCAGTAAAACTCAGCTGGCGGGCGGCGGACTCGAACACCCGCAGCACATCCAGTGACACTCCATCGATGCGCTCAAACATAAGCTCAGGTTATCCAATGCATCTACTGACAGCAGGTTTACCCAGCTTTTGCTTAGCCGGATGATCAAGCCAGCACTGTCGCATAAATCTTTTATATGGAATACCGGCCACCATGAAACGCCCGAACATCCTCTTTATCATGGCCGATCAGATGGCCGCGCCGATTCTGCCGCTGCACGATGCCGCCTCACCGATCCAGATGCCCAACCTGATGCGCCTGGCTAAAGATGCCGTGGTGTTCGATGCCGCCTACTGCAACAGCCCGCTCTGCGCGCCGTCGCGCTTTACCCTGGTCAGCGGCCAGCTGCCCTCGAAGATCGGCGCCTACGACAACGCCGCCGACTTCCCCGCTGATGTACCAACTTACGCCCACTACCTGCGCAGCCTCGGGTACCGCACCGCGCTCTCGGGCAAAATGCATTTCTGCGGCCCGGACCAGCTGCATGGCTACGAAGAGCGCCTGACCAGCGACATCTACCCCGCCGACTACGGCTGGGCGGTGAACTGGGACGAACCGGACGTGCGCGCCAGCTGGTACCACAACATGTCCTCGGTGCTGCAGGCAGGACCCTGCGTGCGCACCAACCAGTTGGATTTCGATGAAGAGGTGGTGTTCAAGGCCCAGCAGTACCTCTATGACCATGTGCGCAGCGACGGCGAGCAACCGTTCTGCCTCACCGTGTCGATGACCCACCCGCATGACCCCTACACCATCCCGGCCGAGTTCTGGGACCTATACCGCGACGAGGACATCCCGCTGCCGCGCCACACCATCGCGCAGGCCGAACAGGACCCACACTCGCAGCGCCTGATGAAAGTCATCGACCTGTGGGACAAGCCGCTGCCCGAGCAGAAGATCAAAGATGCGCGGCGCGCCTACTTCGGCGCCTGCAGCTATATCGACAGCAACATCGGCAAGCTGCTGAAAACCCTCAAGGACTGCAACCTGAGCGACAACACCATCATCGTGTTCTCCGGCGACCACGGCGACATGCTTGGTGAGCGCGGCCTCTGGTACAAGATGCACTGGTTTGAAATGGCCGCCCGCGTACCGCTATTGGTGCATGCACCGAAGCACTTCGCCGCACACCGGGTCAGTCAGAGCGTATCCACCATGGACTTATTACCAACCCTCGTGGAATTGGCCGGAGGATCACTTGAGGCCGACTTGCCGCTAGACGGGCGCTCGCTGCTGCCTCACCTGCAGGGTAACGGTGGCCATGATGAGGTATTGGGTGAATACATGGCCGAAGGCAGTAACAGCCCGCTGATGATGATCCGCCAGGGCGAGTGGAAATTTATCTACTCCGAACGGGATCCATTGCTGCTGTTCAACCTGCGCCACGACCCGCAGGAACGCGAAAACCTCGCAGGGTCCGCCGAGCATCAAAGCCTGCTGGCCGACTTTATCAACCAAGCACAGGCGCGCTGGGACATGCCGGCGATTCATCAGGCCGCTCTGGCCAGCCAGCGCCGTCGTCGCTTCGTTGCCAGCGCCCTGACCCACGGCCGCCTGACAAGTTGGGACCATCAACCGATGGTCGATGCCAGCCAGCAGTACATGCGCAACCACATTGATCTCGACGACCTCGAACGTCGCGCCCGTTTTCCGCAACCCTGATTGCACACCACTGCCGCGTTGATCCGAAACTAATAACTAAGAGGACATATGCCATGCATAAATTCAGCACAGCACTTATCGGCGGCCTGTTACTGACCGCCAGTAGCTATACCCTCGCCGAAGACGCCAGTTGCGCCACGGTGAAACTCGGCGATCCGGGTTGGAGTGATATTGCCGTGACCAATGGCATCGCCAGCTTCCTGCTCGATGGTCTGGGCTACAAGGCGCAGCCGCAGACCCTGGCCGTACCGATCATCTTCGCCGGGCTGCAGAAAGGTCAGGTGGATGTATTTCTCGGCAACTGGATGCCGGCGCAGCAGAGCAATTACGACAAGTTCGTGACCACCGGTGAAGTCGACCAGGTGGTGGAAAACCTCAGCGGCACCGAGTACACCCTGGCCGTGCCCACCTATGCCTACGAGGCAGGGGTGAAAACCTTTGCCGATCTCGACCAGCATGCCGACAAATTCAAGCACAAGATCTACGGTATTGGTTCCGGCGCACCGGCCAACGAGTCGATCCAGAAGATGATTGCGGCCGACGAGTTCGGCCTCAAGGACTGGAGCCTGATCGAGTCCAGCGAACAGGCCATGTTGGTGCAGGTTGGCCGCGCGGTGAAGCGTGAGCAGTTTGTGGTGTTCCTCGGCTGGACGCCGCACCCGATGAACGTGCAGTACGACATGCGCTACCTCAAGGGCGGCGAGAAGTACTTCGGCGCCAGCGGCAGCGTCAACACCCTGGCTCGCAAAGGCTACGCCGCGCAGTGCCCGAATGTCGGCAAACTACTGAGCAACCTGAAATTCACCCAGGAGATGGAGAACGCCATCATGGATAAAGTGCTGAGCAAGCAGGCCAGCAACGATGAGGCGATCAAGGCCTGGCTCAAGGCCAATCCGGCGGTGGTTGCCGGCTGGCTCGAAGGTGTAACCAGCCGCAGCGGCGATAATGGCCTGGCAGCAGTCAACGCCAAACTTTGAACCGGCCGGCTTGATTCCCTAAAGTAGACGGGCCGCTGCTGTGCAGCGGCTTTGTCCATCGTCCGCACAAGAAGCCCACGCATGCCATTGTTCCTCCTTCAGTCTCTGCTGCCCTTTCTGCGCTGGCTGCCGCATTGCAGCAAACGCAGCCTCGGTAAAGACCTGCTGGCGGGGCTCAACGGCGCCATCCTGGCGCTGCCGCAATCCATCGCCTACGCCCTGATCGCCGGGCTGCCGCCGCAATATGGCCTGTACGCGGCTATCATGCCGGTGCTGATTGCCTGCCTGTGGGGCTCATCCAGTTTTCTGATCTGCGGACCCACCGCCGCGATTTCCATTGTGCTGTTCAGCAGCGTCAGCCCGATGGCGACACCGGGCAGCGACAACTTTATCGCCCTAATTCTGCTGCTGACCCTGCTGGCTGGCGTATGCCAATGGCTGCTCGGCCTGCTGCGCTTCGGTGCGCTGGTGAATTTCGTTTCGCATTCGGTGGTGCTCGGCTTCACCCTGGGCGCGGCACTGGTGATCGGCATCGGTCAGTTGCCCAACCTGCTCGGTCTCACCGTCACCAGCCAGGCCACGGCGCTGATGAGCCTGCTCAGCCTGGGCGAGCACCTGGCCGAGAGTGATTGGCGCACCCTGGCCGTAGCACTTTTCACCTTAAGCATCAGCCTGTTGAGCAGGCGTCTGTGGCCACGTGCGCCGGCCTTGCTTATTGGTATTGTTGCCGCCAGCCTGCTGGTCGTGGCCTGGCCTGAACAGCTTGAGCACGTCGCGCTGGTCAGCCGTTTTGCAGGCAGCCTGCCGCCCTTCGCCCTGCTGGATTTCAACCTTACACACATCCTGCAACTGCTGCCCGCAGCCGTGGCCTGCGGTTTGCTCGGCCTGGTCACCAGCCTGTCGATTGCCCGCGCCCTGGCGGATAAGTCCCAACAGCTGCTCGATGCCAATCAGGAAGTCCGCGCCCAGGGCCTGTCGAATATTATTGGGCCCTGGTTCAGCGGCTCGCTGTCGGCCGGCTCCTTCACCCGCTCGGCGCTCAACCAGCAAGCTGGTGCATGCTCGCCGATGGCCGGGGTGTTCGCCGCCTTGCTGGTGGCGCTGTTTGCCCTATACGGCAGCCGACTGTTCGCCTATGTGCCGATCCCTGCCATGGCAGCAAGCATTCTGCTGATCTGCTGGGGGCTGTTCGACCTTAACGCCTTCAAGGCCTTGAAGCGCGTAAGCCGTAGCGAGTTTCTGGTGATGCTGCTGACCGTGCTGGCAACCCTGGTGCTGGAGCTGCAAAGCGCCATCTATGCCGGCGTGCTGGCTTCACTGATCGTCTACCTCAAGCGCACTTCGCAGCCGCGCATACGCCAGTGGCAGGACGGCGAGCAGGAATGGCTGTGTATCGAAGGTTCGATCTTCTTCGGCGCCTGCCACTACCTGCAGCAACGCCTGCAACGCAGTTGCGCGCCTTGGGTGATGATCGATGCGCGGCATATCAACTTTATCGACTACGCCGGCATCACCATGCTGCATCAGGAAGCGCGCCGCCTGCATAGCCAGCAACGCCATCTGGTGCTGCACCACGCACGGTCGCAGGTGATCGATGAAATTCGCAAACTGGAAGGCGCGGAGCGCTGCCCCGTGCAGTTCGCCAACTAGCAGGCGCCAGGGCCAGCAGGATATCGGCGTACTAAGTGCAACTGGGCCCCAGGGCCTCGTCCAGTTCGAGGGCGCGGTTACCAAGGACAAACAGCGTCGGTCTGCGACCGCCCGTACTTGCTTTATTTCAAGCGGTAGCGCGCCAGCTCCGCTGGCGTCAGCACACGCATGCGCCGTGGCTCGGTGCTGTTGATCGCCTCAAGCAACTCCGGCGGAATCTGCATTTCTTTAAAGTAAGCAGCCTGAGTACCCCGGCTCGGCCCATAGGCGGACGCCGAATGCACCGAGTCACTGCCCGCATAATACGGCCGGTGAATGCCCACATAGCCGCGCACAGTCTTCGCGTGGCCCGCCGCCAGCAGGTACACGCAGCTGCCCTGGCACACCCCAGTGGACGGCACCAAGGCATCGAAGCCGGTTTCCCGCAGCAAGCGCCCCATACGAATAGCCTCGGATAAGCTGCCGCCGATGCTGTCGAGCATGACGAACTTCTTCGCATACTGGCCGGGGTTGGCTTTGATGCCCTTGAGCAGCGCCTCGTAATCGCCCGGCGCAATATCCTCGGAGACCTTGGCAACGAGTATCCGCCCAAGACTCTTGTGCTGCCCGGCCTGCACCTCGACCTTGGCCCACGCGACGCCCGAACACAGCGCTACCGCACAGATAATCACAGCCTGAAACACAGTACGACTCATAAACCCGGTAAATCCTTAAGCGATGCAGTCAACGGATGGGCGAAGATACCTGTTGCCGGGCAATCGCGCATAATTTGCAGCGTTTGGCGTATACCTCGGCAAACCCGGCCTGCCCAATCCAAGCCGTAAGCAACGCCGCTACCAACCGCTCAAGTGGGAATTACCGTGGCCCCGATGTTTGAAATCCAGCAGCGCACTCCTGAAATCTACCGCCAGCAAACCCGCCGTAGCACCCTGACTATCGCGGCGATTTTCGTCGCCCTGGCCATGCTGCTGTCGAGCAGCGCCGTGCTGCTGTTCGGCACCCCAGGCGGCGACAACTTCCGCTGGAACCTCGGCGGGGTTATCGCCGCCTTAGTGCTGACCGTAGCCCTGGTGCGCGTGCTGCTCTGGCCACAGCCTTTTATGGCTGCAGCCGTATACGGTTGGAGCCTGAAACGCAGCCTGATGCGCATCACCAATCTGATGCACCACGTCAAGGCCGGCGTCGCCGCCCGTGACCCCGCCGCCATGCAGCTACTGCGCTTCTATCACCTCGGCCTGACCCAAATGCACCAGCTTGAGGGCAACACCAGCTCCCTCAGCGAAGTGGTGGCGGAAATTAATAAGCACAAGGAGCGCATGGAGGAACTGGGCATGGAGACCGACCAGCCACGACTCAACCCCGACTGGCTTGAAGCCGTGAAAAAGATCCAGCCTCTACCGCACTAGGGTTGATACCGGTCGGCATGCGCTGCACAGAAGCACTTTTTTTTGGGACGCATCATGAAGCCACTCATAACCCCGCTGCATGACTACCTCGCCCCCTCCTGGCAACGCGCATGGCGCAACCTGAACCTACCCGCCCCAGCCGGTTTGTTCGAACAACTGCTGGCCGCGTATAACGAGCCGCATCGCCACTACCACACGCAGCAACATCTCGTGGAATGCCTCGAACATTTCGACGCGGCGCTCGCTTTTGCGGCCGAACCTGGCGAAGTGGAAATCGCGCTGTGGTTTCACGATGCGATCTATGCGCTGCGCGGATCAGACAATGAACTGCGCAGCGCCGACTGGGCCGTGCAGGAATTGGCGGCAAGCGGAGCTACAACGCAGGTTCAGGCTCGAGTTCACGGCCTGATCATGGCGACCCGCCATAACGCCACACCTAGCGATGCCGATCAGCAACTACTCGTCGATATCGACCTGGCCATACTGGGCGCCGCGTCTGCGCGCTTTAACGAATACGACCGCCAGGTGCGCGCCGAATACAGTTGGGTGCCAGGCCTGCTGTATCGCATCAAACGCAAGGCAGTACTCAAACATTTCCTCACACGCGACCACCTCTACAGCACAAGCCACTTCCGGGATCGATACGAGCAGCAGGCCAGGATCAATCTGCAGGCGGCGATTGAGTAAGCGCAGCCAACGAGCGTCTTACATTCGCACTGAACGCCACACAACAAGACGATGAACTTCGGATGACGGGAAACAGCGTAAACGGACGAAAATGGAGCATTTTTTCAGCGCTGCTTTGGCCCTAAAATCTCGTTCACAAAAAAAGCCCCTGAAATCTATAAATTTCAGGGGCTTTGCGTACTGCGATATGGCGGGAAGATAGGGATTTGAACCCGTCTGTGAGCGTTCCAGTTCGTGCCAAACCCGCTCGATACGGGCTTTCCGCTCCCTTTACCCGCTCATTTCGGCTCAATTCAGCACAGTGTTTTCGACACTTTTTCGACACCGTCGCTTTCTTGCCCGTGCCGTATCTGCTCAGAGCTAGTATTATTCTCAGCCCCCTGGCTTTCCTCGCTAGTCAGTGTTGGCCAACCCCTCCTATCTGATTTACCAACTACCTGCTCAAGGAAGATCGCAGCATGCGTTACCTCATCGCAGCACTAACCCTTTTCATCGCATCCCAAACCTTCGCCGATGGCAAAACTCAAAAAATCGCAGAACTTTTGAAAGCACAGGGCCTTGTTGATACCTGGGCACAGCAAATCGAAAGCGGCAAGGAATACAACAAGAAAATCAGCCAGCAGATAATGGGGCAGATCATGACAAGCCTTGCACCCAATGCAGATTTCAAGAGCCGGTTTGATCTAGCAAGTGAAAAATTCATTGAAAGCACCATTGCACCCTGGACGCCACAAGACATGATCACTGTCTGGGCAGATTTTTATGGCCCAGGCTTTACAGAAGAGGAGTTAGATCAACTGATTTCCTTCTACTCTTCTCCTCTTGCCCAAAAAGAAATTAAAGTTGGTCGCCTCGCACTGACTAATTTCACCAAACACTTCCAAGAGCTAAATCAGCCGATTGTAGAAAAAGCTACAAACCAATACATTGCAGACCTTCAAGTAATTGCTGCCGAATGCAACTGCGCCAAATAAAATTACTCGCCTTTAGAGCAAGAAAGCCGAATGAAATCCATACTTAACAAGATATTTAATGGAATGCTGTACGGTATCGGCTTTGGCTTGATTACTGGAGGCATATACTACTACGTCGTTATAAAGACCACCGAGGATGCTATGAGTCGTTATTCATTTGAGGATGGCGCCGTAGAAATCATCGAGCATCGCAAGATCGAGCGCAATGATCGCCTTGTTATCTTAGGAAAAGTTACCAACGTATCTGACAAGCCTGCGAACAATGTAACCGTCAACGTAGACCTATTTTTAAATGGGGATTTCGTAAAGCAGTGCGACGAGCTAATAAAAGGTGAAATCTCCGCCGGTGCAAGCAGAAATTTTGAACTTGTATGCGGGTGCTGCAATAACGCGCCTATTGTCGAGCATGACTCGTACGAGGTTTATTTAACAGGCTTCTAAAAGCTGTTATTAACCTAATCATAACCTGCCAATCATATCAACATATTGATAACCACATTCCTTAGAGAGTTATTAAAAGCAGGTCATGATAATACAGCCACATTGCGGAATTGGCTTATTTAATTTATGCCCCTCAGGTACTGCATGAAAACCACGGCCATATGTATCTTGCTAATAACGTTATACGGATGCGTTGGAATACACACAGACACTCAGAAATCTAAAACCTCAAAAGCACCAGACTTATACTATTTAAATGGCACGAAGCACCACTGGAGCAAAAGTGATCATCCCGAAAATGGTGATGTGACTTTAGAATCAGATCGCAAATGGTGCGGTGCTACTGTATGGGCAATAGTTCCAATCCCTTTAAAACTACCCGTTTGCAAAAACTATAAAAAAGTAAGCTTCCAAAATAACGAACCAACGACCCTCACTGAAGGCTGGGTAAACATCGGTAATTTTTATGGTTGCGGACCCGGCGTATGGCTTGGCTCGGCAATTTCAAATGGGAAAACAGCATCATTCTGTGTGGCAGAGTAAATCCTTTAAGGCTACGGAGCCACCAAATTGATCAATGGAAAACTGCTAAAACAATACGATATGCCAGTCGCACTTGGCATAACACACCTGACAACAATAGCCTTCCTGCTTAACAGCAGTGAGGACATGCCTTCATGGGTTGCCGCATATGCCTATTTTTTTGCATTAACCTGCATTTTGCTTAGCAATATTTTCCAGCCCACCAAAGGTTTTCTCTCAGGTATTGCAGTTGCGACTTCTATTGCGACTGTAATTAGGTCAATCCGTATTTCATCACTTAACCTGCACGGCCCTGGCGTCGACTTTCCGCTAGGTTTAATGGGTGCAGGCGCTGGCGTAATTGCTGCTTTGATTTATTCCAAGAGCAACACGGGCTGGGCCATTGAAGGCGGGTTCACTATTGGATGCGTAGGCACCTTAGGCTGCTATCTTCTTACTATGGTCTTTGCGTGCAACACAGTGCTGTATTGCGGCCCTACTTTTTCATGGGGCTTTTAGTTACCTCATCGGGCTAAAACTGCTCGATGCTGAGCAATAGCGTTGTTTCATACGATCACTATGATCCTGGCGATCATTGTCGTAGCGCGCTCGCCATGATTTGCATTCTTCGTGGTAGTGCTGTTTGGCAGCTTTGCGGCATTCGCGGTAGTCGATTGAGCCTTTGCGGTGGTTGGCGCATACGCTGCTGCTGTCGATGTAGTTATTGACGGCCACCCACTCGGCTAGGTAGTTCGTGCCGCCATTCCAGCTCTTAATCCACTGTGAGGTGCGCTCACGCCTTACGGTGTTTGTCTTTCTTTCCGTACTGGTGCTGGCGGCCGCAACCTGCTTGTAGGTTGGCGGTGTGTAGGTGCTGGCCGGCTGTTTAGGGGTGTAGTTGTTGTCGTTGAATGAGTTCTGGCTTCGCTGTACCGCTAGCGCGGCTTGCTGCTCTGACCATTCAATATCCGCTTGGCTAAGTTGTGGCTGGGCAACCTGTGGGGCGGGCTCGAAAGGCGCTGGGGCCTCTTGGATGGGTTGCAGAGGCTCGCTGTAGGTTTGCGCTGGCGGTTCGCTGAATACCGGCTGGCCGCCAACACGGATGGCCTGCTTAAGCTGGTTAACGTCGATGACGATTGGCTTGGCAAATAGCGCGATCAGTCCCCATGTGATCGCCGAACCAACGCTCAAGATGACGACGGTACGCCATGGGGATGGCTTCTTGTTGTTGCGTATATAGTCGGGCGCGTCGTCCCAATCGCTTTTCATAGTACCTCCCTGCTATGACCTAAAATAAATCTTTCCCCTTTTTACTCTGGAAGGTACATCATCCCAATTTATACGTCTAACCTCCCTTGGCTAAAAATAACCGTTATTTCAAACCGCTCCACTAACAACTATAAAATGTGTTTTTCTGCGCAGGCGTTTTAAACCTCAAATCCAGTTTAGATCTTAATGTCTGCGCAATTTGCGTCCAACTTGGCGCATATATTGAAAATAGAATATCACTAACATACTCATCGACTTCAAAAGCCAGCATCGGCAGCTCTTCCAAAGTTTCGCTTGTACCAACAACATCCTTTAACTCTGCCACCAGTGGCAAAGTATATAGGCTTTGCGAATGAACATGTGCGGAAAGCAGACGATAGGGATCAACCTCTAATCTTTTCTTTACTTCTTTCAAAATACCGTTCCTAGCTCCGTATCCTGCGACATGCTTAGATAAATAATCCAATATTTCTTTTTTTAGCTTAAACCCATCACCACTGACATTTAAATACTCCCACTCTACCCGATGATCCTTGAAGTAAATCCAACCCAACACTAAATCAATTTCCGTCCTAAGTGCTAACAATGCAGGGCGTACCAATCCCAACCCTGCGCAGGCTGCAGCCTCCCTTAAAGACGAAACAGCACCGTCAAGCAGTTCGTCCGCCACACCTGTTTTTTGGCTATTCAGGTAAGGGATCCATTCTAGGAACAGCGAGGATTTCTCATCAACACTCGCTACTACTTTCGCTCCATGAGAGGTTGAAAACGAGTAAACAGCCTCTAACAAGAGGCCTAGCTGATTTTCAGCGTCACTACTCATTCCCTAAGCACCCAATCACTACTTTCGTTTAAACCATGGACAATTTGATTTCTCAAACGACTTGCCACATGCAGAAGTTCGGAATCAGTAAAGCTCTTACCTAGAGACCTTATCCAGGCAGCAAAGCCACTTTTAGGATTTGGCGAGCTAAATTTCCTTTCGGGATAAATCTCCTGCAATATCCCTTCAAACATCACAAACGCCTGTCCTGCCGACATATTACATTCATGCACCAGTAAGTCATAAACTTTTCTATCAACTCCATACTCACTAGGCTGGGTATGACTACGGCTAAGTGACTGTGGCTCACGGGATGAAAAACCACTTCTAGAGAATTTATCGAAATCGGAAACCACCTTCTTAACACCCATATCTCGGAGGTCATAGAGCAGATCCTCTACCTCTTCTCGGTGAAAATCGGCTGCAGCGAGAAGCATATAAAGCCGTCTTAGGTTATTATTCATGGCACCCACCCTAGCGAGCCCTTCATTTCATTAACAATACTAGCCATATTTCTTTTCAATGCATTCACATGCGCCACTTTTTTATCAGTAGCACACCCTACCTTTCCTTCCTTCGCGCCAAGCAACGTAGAGGACTTCAAAATTGTAGGTAAGGTCAGCGGGCCAAACTTCGAGTTTGCACGTAGTGCTCGCTCAAACTCGTTCTCTGTGTTTTTCCCTGGCCCGCCATTGATCAAGACCATTTGCTTAGGTTTTTTTGTAATCACTGGAAGTCCATTAACAAACTCATCCAACAGTTCCAGACCTAAAACCGAATAACGATCAGATCTAACGGGCGTAAGCAAATGCGTAGAGGCATTAATTGCACAAATAGTCATAAAAGAACTACTTGGATTGCAATCAATCACAACTAAGTCATATTGCTCCCTGGCACTTTCAATAAAATCACTGAAGCGCTTTTGCACAGGCTGCAGCATTTTTGAATCATCGACCAGGGTATATTTTATCATCCGAAAATCCCCTGGTATTAAACCTAGGGCAGTTTTACCCGTAGCAGTCCAATAAAACAGCTGCTCTTTTACATCATCAACATGAGGAGGTGGTCCTAAATTTTTCGCAACTTTGAACATTGATGGTGTTGAGGGAGGTTCCATAACCGAAAAAATGGTTTTATTCTTCTCCCTGAATGCCTTGTATTTGGATTGAGTCATTAATGTTTGAGTTAAGTTAAATTGCGGATCAAAATCAATAAGAAGAATTGACTTACCCGTAATACTCATCATATGCCTGAAAAGATGGGCACTTATAGTTGTCTTCCCTACACCGCCTTTCATATTCAGAACAGATATGACGGGCGCTGGCGTTACCTTGACTTGACTCATTTATCCCTTCCTAGTAAAAACTATTCCTTACGGCCAACTCAACAACATCTGGCGAACAATGTAGTTTTATACTCAAGTCTATAGCATCCCGGATAACCAAACTTTAGCTATTTTCATTGTAATGGTTATCCCGCGCTTTGATTGGGTAAGTTTAAATTGGCTTCTTCGTATCCTGGCGACACCTGACCTTTGTCAGGATCTACATCCCCTTTCCAAAGCCATAGCTCGTATTGGAGGAAGGCCCTCAACAGCGCTTCCAAATCCTCGATACCAGTCTTCACCTTCCGATTGGTTGCCACGGTCTGCCACCGCTGGCGTTCCTTGATCGTTGTAGTTTCAGCGAGCCTTGTAGCGCCTATGTGCCTTACAAGGGTTATAAGCCTTCCCTCGAACAGCCAAAAGCGTTTAAACATGACGAACGAATCCCGTAAATCCACACGAATAGTGACGGAACGAGCATAGAACTGGAAGAGCTGAAACCTTCGAAGCTGATAGGCCCGCAACAGGACGTTGAAACCGTCGAATCCTGGGCGGATCACAACCGCCTTACCTAACGCACAGCCCGCATCTGAGCCACGAAAAGCGCCTCCGCTCGATGGATAAGCGCAGGACCTCTAAGCTGATTTTTTAGCCCACCACCTTCCAGACTTCACCCCAGCTCACCGCCTTTGATCGCAAGCATCTGAAAGTATGTGAAAAATTTCAAACCAGGGGTTCGCCAAACGCACTTCAACTGTTATCATGCGCGCCGCCACGGGAAGATGCCGGAGTGGCCGAACGGGACGGATTCGAAATCCGTTGTGTTAGCGATAGCACCTAGGGTTCAAATCCCTATCTTCCCGCCATATAGCAGTACCGAAGCCCCTGACTTTTTAGCGAAGTCAGGGGCTTTTGCGTTTCAGGTCGGTCAATAAATGCCTAAAGCGCGGTGCAGGTTGAAAGCCACAAAAAAAGGGCGCCGTAGCGCCCCTCTGTGTCGCGGTTACGCGCGTGTTGCAGCGTTTTAGACGGTCAGGCGTGTCAGGGCTTCGCGGTATTTGTCGGCGGTTTTCTGCGCGACGTCGGCGGGCACTGCCGGGGCTGGTGGCTCTTTGTTCCAGCCGGTGGATTCCAGCCAGTCACGTACAAACTGTTTGTCGAAGCTTGGCGGGTTCTTGCCTTCGGCATAACTGTCCGCCGGCCAGAAGCGGCTGGAGTCTGGCGTCAGGGCTTCGTCCATCAGGGTCAGGGTGCCGTCTTCGTCCAGGCCGAACTCGAACTTGGTGTCGGCGATGATGATGCCGCGCGTGGCTGCATACTCGACCGCTGCGCTGTACAGGGCAATGGAGGTGTCACGCACTTTGGCGGCCAGCTCAGCGCCGATGATCGCTTCGCACTGCTCGAAACTGATGTTCTCATCGTGGTCGCCCACGGCGGCTTTGGTCGAGGGGGTGAAGATCGGCTGCGGCAGTTTGGCCGCTTCCTTAAGCCCCGCTGGCAGTTGAATGCCGCAGACGGTGCCGCTCTTCTGGTATTCCTTCCAGCCGGAGCCAACGATATAGCCACGTACGATGGCTTCTACAGCGACCGGCTTAAGGCGCTTGGCAACCACTGCACGGCCTTCCACCAGCGGCAGTTCGGCGGCCGGGACGATGTCTTCAACCTTGTCGCCGGTGAAGTGGTTGGGCACCAGGTCCTTGAGCTTGTCGAACCAGAAATTTGAGATGGCGGTGAGAATCTTGCCCTTTTCCGGGATCGGCTCGCTGAGGATCACGTCGAATGCCGAAAGGCGGTCGGTGGCGACCATCAGCATGCGTTTATCGTCGATCTCGTAAAGATCACGGACTTTGCCCGAATAGATTTTCTTCAGGCTCAGGGTGGTGGCTGTGCTCATGTCGGAATTTCCGCCTTTGGTAAACAAAACAGGCGAAACCCGCCGGGTTTCGCCTATTGGTAATGCCGGTGCAGCAGTGGCCTGCTGTCAGCCAAGGTTTTCCTGGATCAGGTCCAGCACCTTGCGCGCCACGTCGGCGGGGGCAATGGTGTTGAGGTCTTTTTCCACGGTGACCTGCACGCTGTCGCCAACGGCGGTCAGGCGTACCTGATAGCGCTCGGCACGGGCGTCGATCTCTTCCTTGCTTGGCGCGCTGCCAAATACGCTGCCGAAGAAGCCAGGCTTGTCGTCCGGCTTCTGCGCGCGTTCGGCGAGGTTGATGTAGTACACGCCGAGGCTGCGGTTGATGTCGTCGATGCGCACATCAGCCATTTCCAGGGAGCGGCCCACACCGGACCAGGCGCGGTCGAAATCAGCACCCAGGCTCAGTACCGGGTTGCCGTTACCGTCTTCGGACAGGCTGACGCGGTTTGGTGCGTCGTAATCACGAGCGGCCAGCAGGGAGACGGAACCGCCCTGCTCGGCGCTGCGCGCCAGGGTCACGAGCATTTCATCGAGCAGCGCAGCATCCAGGCTTGGGTTGCTGCTGCGGTTGGTGAAGGCGACATCGGCAGTACTGCCGGCTGGACGCTCGGCGCTGACCACGAAGATCTCGCTGGTATTGCGCTGCACGCCTGGCTCGATGCGTACCCGCACACGGGTTTCGGCATCTGGATTTACGCCAGATACACGGCTGCTCAGACGACGCGCCATGGATTCGGACAGGGCATCAAAACGCTGCCAGGTGGTGCTGAATTCGCCCGTTTGCGGACGCTCGTCTGCGATCTGAAAACCGTTGTCGGCAAAGAACTGACGCGCCACAGGCCAGACTTCAGCCGGTACGCGCTGCGCCACGACCCAACGCGATTCGCCGCTCTTTTGCAGGCTGAACTCGCTGGCATCACCGGCCACAGCCAGGGCTTGCGGGCGCGGCACGATAAATTCGCCAGTATCGGTGGTAGTGGCGACCTGCTGAGGCACGGGCAGCAGTGGGTCGATACGTTTGGCGTCGACGTTTGCCGGGATTTGCATCGTGGCCGTCTGACGGGCTTCGAGGTAGTCGCTGCCACGGTCACGGAAATAGCCGTTTTCGCCATAGATCCAGCCGCAACCGCTGGTACCAGCGATGATCAGGGCCAGGGCGGAGAGTCCGGTGAGTCGCTTCATGCGTAGTAATTCCTCAATTAAACCAATACGCCGGACTGGCGCAGGGCCTGACGCAGCGGTTCATGACAACGTGGGCTGAGCCAGGTCAGTGGCAGACGGATACCGTCTGGCATCAAACCCATTTCATGCAGAGCCCATTTCACCGGAATCGGGTTGGATTCGATAAACAGCGCCTTGTGCAACGGCATCAAACGATCATTGATCGCCCGGGCAATCGCTGCTTCACCACGCATGGCCGCCGCGCACAGATCGCTCATGGCGCGTGGGGCAACGTTGGCGGTTACCGAGATATTGCCCTTGCCGCCCATCAGCATCAGCTCGACGGCGGTGGCGTCATCACCGGAATAGACCAGGAAGTCCTTGCTTACGCGATCCAGTACTTCCTGGCCACGCTGCAGGTCGCCGGTGGCTTCCTTGATGCCGATGATGTTGTCGATCTTGGCCAGGCGCTCAACCGTCTCCGGCAGCATGTCGCAGACCGTACGGCCTGGCACGTTGTAGAGGATCTGCGGGATGGCGACCGATTCGGCGATGTGGCGGAAGTGCAGGTACAGGCCTTCCTGAGTCGGCTTGTTGTAATACGGGGTGACTAGCAGGCAGGCATCGGCACCGACATCTTTGGCGGCGCGGGTCAGCTCGACCGATTCACGGGTGGAGTTGCCACCGGTGCCGGCGATGACCGGAATGCGCCCGGCGACCTGATCGACAATGCGCTTGATCACTTCGATGTGCTCAGGCACCTCAAGGGTCGCCGACTCGCCGGTAGTGCCGACTGCGACGATGGCATTGGTGCCCTCCTGCAGGTGGAAATCCACCAGTTTGCTCAGGCTGTCCCAATCAAGACCACCTTGTGCATCCATGGGCGTAACCAGTGCCACCATACTGCCCGCAATCATGCAACCGCTCCTGCCGGAAAAAGAGAGCCGTAATGGTACTGGGGCCACCTGCCTTGCACAAGCGAAGTACCGAGGCTGTGATGCAACGCGTATACAATCTTTCTCGGCCAAACGCGGCACATTCCTCACCGCCCAGCCCTGCCGGCATTCCCCTTAGCAGTGCTTTTCGCTACCCTTCCTGCTTTGATCGGTGCTGTGTATGCAGGCCGACCGCTTATCGTTTAGGAAGGCTGCATGTCCACCCCCCTAGTTCGCGAACAATTCCTGCTTATCAGCGCCCTTGGCCCCAACGCCATGGAGCTGACCAACGTGCTCTGCCGCACCAGCCACGAGAACCGTTGCGCCGTAGTGAGCACCCGCCTGAGCCGGCATGGCGAGTACAGCGCACTGGTCTTGCAAATATCCGGCAGCTGGGATGCTCTGGCGCGCCTGGAGTCGAGCCTGCCAGCGCTGGCGAAGAAGCACAGCTTCACGGTCAATGTGATCCGCAGCGCCGCCTCTGAAAGCCGCCCGCAGGCGCTGCCTTATGTGGCGTATGTCAGTTCGGCCTACCGCCCGGACATTCTCAATGAGCTGTGCCAGTTCTTTATCGACCATCACGTCGAGCTGGAAAACCTCACCTGCGACACCTATCAGGCCCCGCAGACCGGCGGCACCATGCTCAACGCCACGCTGACCGTGACTCTGCCTGCCGGCACGCAGATCAGCTGGTTGCGCGATCAGTTCCTCGACTTTGCCGATGCGTTGAACCTCGACGCGCTGATTGAACCCTGGCGTCCACAGAACCCATAAGGAGCAGCACGTTATGGCCGTAGCACTCGACACCCCGGTTGCGGATTTTCAGGCAGAAGCAACGAGCGGCCAGACCATCCAGCTGTCCGCACTCAAGGGCCAGCAATTGGTGGTCTACTTCTACCCGAAGGACAGCACCCCAGGCTGCACCACCGAGGGTCAGGGTTTTCGTGATCAATACCCGGCGTTTCAGGCGGCCAACACGCTGATCTTCGGCGTATCGCGTGACAGCCTGAAATCCCACGAGAACTTCAAGTGCAAGCAGGAATTCCCCTTCGAGCTGATCTCAGACAAGGATGAAGCCGTCTGCCAGCTGTTCGATGTGATCAAACTGAAGAAGCTTTACGGCAAGGAATACCTGGGCGTCGACCGCAGCACCTTCCTGATCGATAGAAACGGCGTACTGCGCCAGGAATGGCGCGGCGTGAAAGTACCAGGGCATGTCGATGCGGTATTGGCCGCCGCCCAGGCGCTGAATAAAGCCTGAACCGCGCGCAATAAAAAGCCGGTCAATCGACCGGCTTTTTATTGTTTGCAGATTAATCAGCCGCCACCTGCTCACTGCGTGGCCAGGCGTCGATCACCGCTTTGAATAGCGTGGCCAGCGGGATGGCGAAGAACACCCCCCAGAAGCCCCACATTCCGCCAAACAGCAGCACCGCGCAGATAATCGCCACCGGATGCAGGTTGACTGCCTCGGAGAACAGCAGCGGCACCAGCACGTTGCCGTCCAATGCCTGAATGATCCCGTAGACCACCATCAAGTAGATGAACTGATCTCCAAAGCCCCACTGGAACAATCCGATCAGCGCTACGGGAACTGTCACCACCACCGCGCCGATATAGGGCACCACCACCGACAAGCCCACCAGTAAGGCCAGCAGAGCTGCATAGTTGAGCCCCAGGTAGGCAAACGCAATATAGGTGACCACGCCGCAGATGATGATTTCGATCACTTTGCCGCGAATGTAGTTAGCAATCTGCTTATTCATTTCCTCGGCCACTTGAGTGATCAGCGCCCGTTCGCGCGGCAGATAGCCACGAAACCATGCACTGATCAACTCCCGGTCCTTGAGGAAGAAGAACACCAGAATCGGCACCAGTACCAGATAGATCATGATGCTGACCAGCATCGGCAGGCTGGACAGCGAGAACGACAACGCCCATTGGCCAAACTTGCCAGCCTCGCCACGCACGCCCTCAATCAGCTGCAGCACCTGAGCATCAGTGATCAGGGTCGGATAGCGCTGCGGCAACAGCAGAAAAAGCGACTGCCATTCCCCCAACATACGTGGCAATTCATTGAACAACGTACTCAGCTGCTGCCAGAGCAGCGGCATCAGCACCAGCAAAATCAAGCCCAGCATGCTCATAAACAGAGCGAACACCAGCCACACCGCCAGCATCTGCGGCAAATGCAAACGCTCAAAGGCGTTTACCAGCCCCTGCATCAGAAACGCCAGCACCAACCCCGTCAAAACCGGAGCCAGCATGCCGCCCAGGTTCAGAATCGCGGCAAAGCCCAGCACCAACAACACCGCGAGCACCACCGCCTGCTCATCGGAAAAATAGCGATGCAGCCAATTCTGAAAAACCTTGAACATCGTGACCTCTTAACTCGGGCAGCACAGAATTTATGCTGCCTCACCATCAGCGCGTAGCAATGCCGGCCTCAGGCCTTGCGCAACCAATAACGGTAAACGCCATTATCGACCTCTTCACGCAACAGACTATGCCCGGCCAAGTTGGCGAAGGCACGGAAATCCCGCTGCGAGCCAGCATCGGTAGCCTCTACCTTGAGCACTGCACCACTGGCCAGCCGATTGAGTTCCAGCTTGGCCTTAAGCAACGGTAGCGGGCAATTGAGCCCGCAGGCGTCCAGTTGCGCGTCGAAATCCTCGGCACGCCATTGCATATCAGTCATTGAGCTACTCCAAGAAGGCCGCAAGGATACCCAAGGCCGCACAACCCTGGCCAGCACAGCAGCCAGCCAGCTACAGTAGCGCCTTTGTTCGACACGAGCTTTGTGCATGAGCCTTCTGCGCCCTACCCTGTTGACGCTGGCTTGCCTGCTGGCAGCCCCCGCCATGGCCAGTGACCTGCCCTCCCTTGGCGACGCCAGTTCAGCCATCGTTTCCCCGCAGCAAGAACATCAACTGGGCCGCGCTTGGCTGAGCCTGGTACGCGGCCAGGTCAGTCAACTCGACGACCCGCAGCTCAAGGACTTCGTCGAGACCAGCGTCTACCGCCTGAGCGAAACCAGCCAGCTGCAGGATCGCCGCCTGGAATTCGTTCTGCTTAACAGCCCGCAGATCAACGCCTTCGCCGCCCCTGGCGGGATTGTCGGGGTCAACGGCGGCCTGTTTTTGTACGCCCAGACCGAAGCTGAGTACGCCTCGGTCATGGCCCACGAATTGGCGCATTTGTCGCAGCGCCATTTTGCTCGCGGCCTGGAAGCTCAGCAGCGCATGCAGATTCCGGTGATGGCTGGCATGTTGGCCGGCATTATTGCCGCCGCGGCAGGTGCTGGCGACCTTGGTATTGCCGCAATCGCTTCGACACAGGCTGCCGCGATGCAGGAGCAACGGCGCTTCTCCCGGCAGAACGAGCAGGAAGCCGACCGCATCGGCTTGGTCAATCTGGAAAAAGCCGGCTTCGATCCACGCGCCATGCCCAGCATGTTCGAACGCCTGATGCGCCAGTACCGCTACGACCGCAAGCCGCCGGAATTCCTTCTGACTCACCCGGTATCGGAATCGCGCATCGCCGACACCCGCAACCGCGCGGAGCAATACAACGCTACGGGCATCACCGACAGCGTGCGCTACCAACTGATGCGCGCCCGCGTGCAGCTGACCTATGAAGAAACCCCAGGGATCGCCGCTAAGCGTTTTCGCAATATGCTCGACGAAAACCCGCAGATGGAAGCCGCCCGCTACGGCTTGGCAATTGCTCAGATCAAAAGTGGCCAATACAAACAAGCGCGCGAAACCCTGCAACCTTTGCTGGCGAATTCACCGAACGATGCAACCTATAACCTGGCCCAGATTGAACTGGATATGGCCGCCAATCGCCTGGGCGACGCGCAAAGCCGCACGTCACGGCTGCTGACTCTCTATCCGAATAACTATCCGGTCAATCAGGCACATATCGACCTGCTGATGAAGCAAGGACGCATTCAGGAAGCCGAACGCGCACTTGATGACATGCTGAAAAGCCGCAGCAAAGACCCGGATGTCTGGTACCAGGTGGCCGAAGTCCGCGGCCTGAGCGGCAACACCATCGGCTTGCATCAAGCCCGTGGCGAATTCTTCGCTCTGGTTGGCGACTATAACCAAGCCCTGGAGCAGCTTGATTTCGCCAAGCGCCGGGCCAGCAACAATTTCCAGCTGGCCTCACGCATCGACGCCAGGCAACGCGAGCTGATCGAAGAGCAGCGCATCATTGAGCAGATGCTGCGCTAGCGCAGTGTCGCGCTAGAATAGAAAAGCCAGGCAAATGCCTGGCTTTTCTATTCATGAATAACAACAGAAACAAAAACGCCGCTCAATTGAGCGGCGTTTTTTTATTGGAGCGGGAAACGAGACTCGA
Source organism: Pseudomonas sp. EA_35y_Pfl2_R111 (assembly GCF_963970955.1). Taxonomy (NCBI): domain Bacteria; kingdom Pseudomonadati; phylum Pseudomonadota; class Gammaproteobacteria; order Pseudomonadales; family Pseudomonadaceae; genus Pseudomonas; species Pseudomonas sp. EA_35y_Pfl2_R111. The sequence goes on from NZ_CAXAOM010000002.1 coordinate 620,759, forward strand.
ACTCGCGACCCCGACCTTGGCAAGGTCGTGCTCTACCAACTGAGCTATTCCCGCAATACAGCTTGGTACTAAAAATGGCGTCCCCTAGGGGACTCGAACCCCTGTTACCGCCGTGAAAGGGCGGTGTCCTAGGCCACTAGACGAAGGGGACCTTGGAACTTGTCGGTTACCTGCCTGAGCAGATCACCTAAATTTGGAGCGGGAAACGAGACTCGAACTCGCGACCCCGACCTTGGCAAGGTCGTGCTCTACCAACTGAGCTATTCCCGCATACAACTTGGTTTTAGCAGCACACTTCATAAAAGAAGTGGCGTCCCCTAGGGGACTCGAACCCCTGTTACCGCCGTGAAAGGGCGGTGTCCTAGGCCACTAGACGAAGGGGACGCAGCCCGGAAACTACAACTTCTATCCGGCTTCTACACGTTTTGCCGTGAGGCATTGCGCTACGAAGTGGCGCGCATTCTATGGAGCCTTACAAGGCCCGTCAACCTCTGCGTAAAAAATTTTATAAATCAAAGACTTCAGCCACGAATGTAAGGCAGCTCTATCAGCCTCTCAGCTAAGGCACTACACTCGGGAGAAAAACCGGTGATCGAGAGGCTCCACCCATGTCCCCACTCGTGATTACCATATTGATTGTTTCTGGCATCGTCGTCTTGATCGCCATTGCCTATATCAATCATATGGTCGAGAACAACAAGCTGGAGAAGGCACGCATCAAGGCCGACCTCAATGATCGCCTACGCCGCTGCACGGACCTTGCCGAAGCCCTCCCCGGCCAACTGATGAGCCCGGCACTGAAGCTGATGCTCAGTCGCCTGCAATTGCACTTCAGTGAACGCATGCTGCCTTTGGACAAGGGCAACAATGCCCTCAAGGCGCGCATCGAAGAACTGCGCAAACTCATCGCCCAGGGCGAATCGATCGCGGTCAACAACCCGCCGCAACCCATACTCAATGAAGCCAAGGCCAAGGAAGTACGCTTCCAGCTTGAAAACCTTCACGGCCAACTGACGCGCTGCGCCAAAGACGGGATTATCCCGACCAGCGAGGCCAAGCACTGGCTCAAAGAAGTGCGCCATATGCTGACCCAAGTGCACATCGAATTCTTCGGCAACCTCGGTCAACATGCGCTGCAGCAAAAGCAGCCAGGTCAGGCGCGCCTGGCCTTCGAGCGTGGCGTGCAATACCTACGTAAGCAACCTGACCCTGCGCCTTATCAGAACACCTTGAAGAAATTCGAAGAACAACTGGCACGCGCCAATGCCATGGTTTTGGAAAGCAGCAAGCCCGTCAGCGACCAGCCCAGCGAACTCGATGCCGGCCTGGAGTCTCTCGGCGGCGATGACGAGTGGAAGAAGAAGAACATCTACGACTAACCCTGCCAGCGCGCGACTTGCGCGCTGTAGCCCGCCGATGAGAACCACGCATGAGCCTGACCGTTTACGGCGCCCCGCTGTCGCCCTTCGTCCGTAAAGTTCGCCTGTTTCTGGCCGAAAAGAGCCTGGAGTATCAGCTGGAAATCGTCCTACCGTTTGGCCAACCGGCCTGGTACCGCGAGCTGAACCCGCTGGGGCGCATTCCGGCCTTCAAAGATGGCGATTTCACCCTTGCCGACTCCAGCGTGATCTGCCAGTACCTTGATGATAAGTATCCAGAGCGCCCCAGCCTGCTCGGACAAAACGCCGAACAACGAGCCCAGGTGCGCTGGCTGGAAAAATATGCCGACTATGAGCTGGCACCGCTGTGCACCTTCAGCGTGTTCCGCAACCGCACACTGAAACCCAGCATGGGCCAGACCTGCGACGAAGCCGCCGTGCAGAAAACTCTGCACGAAAAACTGCCTGCGCACTTCGACTACCTGGAACAGACCCTCGGCTCAGCCGACTACCTGGTCGGCCACAGCCTAACCCTGGCCGACCTGGCCCTGGCCTGCCAGCTGATCAATATGCAGCACGGCGGTGAACAGTTGGATGCGCAGCGCTGGCCCAACCTCTGTGCCCACTATGCGCGAATCACCGCACGCGACTCGGTGCAGAGCGTGTTACCAGGTGAGCTGAAGGTGCTCGCCAAGATGACTGCTAGGGTCTGAGTTGGTAGCACCAGAAAGCAAAGAGCCCGGTTGACCCGGGCTCTTGCGTATCTGCGACCTCAACAGTCAGTGAGCTCGACAAACACCTCGACCAATCGCTCAACACCTGCCTGATCAGCCGCACTAAAGCGTGCCAACGACGGACTGTCGAGATCCAGCACGCCAAGTAAGCGGCCGCCCTTGAACAGCGGCACCACCAGCTCGCTATTGGAAGCGCTGTCGCAGGCGATATGCCCGGCAAACTCATGTACATCTGCAACGCGCTGAGTCTGTCCAGTGGCCGCTGCGGCGCCGCACACACCGCGACCGAAGGGAATTCGCACGCACGCCACCTTGCCCTGGAACGGCCCGAGTACCAGTTCCTCGCCACGGGCCAGGTAGAAACCTGCCCAGTTCAGGTCGCTCAGTTCCTGGAACAAAAATGCCGAAAACTGCGCCGCATTGGCAATAAAGTCTCGCTCACCAGCCAACAGAGCCTGCAGCTGCGCGATCAACAATGGGTAGCCATCGAGCCCCTGCCCGCTTTGTTGTAGATCAATCATCAGTTTTACTCAGTAATTGCAGGCCCACCCAGTCGCGGGCAAATTGATAGGCGCAACGTCCGTTGCGGTTACCGCGACCCAAGGCCCAGCGTATCGCAGCCTTTTCCAGCTCGTCGTGCCATTGCCAGGCCAAGCCGGCTTGCGCGGCGTGTACATGAACCCAATGGCGGACCACGTTGAGAAAATGCTCCTGGGTGAAGGGATAGAACGACAGCCACAGGCCGAAACGGTCAGATAGCGCGATCTTGTCTTCCACCGCCTCGTTGGGGTGCAGCTCACCATCGACTCGTTGCCAATTTTCATTGTCGCTCTGCTTTTCCGGCAGCAGATGGCGGCGGTTGGAGGTGGCATACAGCAACACATTGTCCGGCGCGCGCTCCAAGGAGCCATCAAGCACGGTTTTCAGCATGCGGTAATCGCCCTCACCGGCCTCGAATGACAGGTCATCGCAGAACAGCACAAAGCGCTGCGGCAGATCGCTCAACTGCTCGACGATGCGCGGCAGGTCGGCCAGATGATCACGTTCGATCTCGATAAGACGCAGCCCCGCCGCCGCATGTTCGGCCAGCAACGCCCGCACCAGCGATGATTTACCCGTACCGCGTGCGCCCCAGAGCAAGGCATGGTTGGCCGGCAGCCCGTGAATAAACTGCTGGGTATTACGTGCCAACTGCGCACGCTGTCGATCCACGCCGATCAGGTCCTGCAGACTCACATCCAGCCTGACCTGCAGCGGCGCCAGAAAACCGCTGCGACCATCACGCTGCCAGCGTGCCGCCAGGCTCTGCTGCCAGTCGATAACCGGGCGCTGCGCCGGCAGCAAGGGCTCCAGGCGCGCCAACACCACCTCGGCGCGCAACAAAAAATCACTTAAACGCGAATCCACGACACACTCCCGGGTTTTCGAGCCATTCTGCCACTGCCGTCCGGCAAAACAGATGGGCTATGCTTGGCAGGCGACTCAACATGAGAACAACCGGCCCATATGGATATAGCGCTAACCCAACGCCTGTCATTCAAACAGGCCGGCCTGACCGTATTGGTAGCCTTTATCCTCGGCACGGCGCTGAGCTTGATGCAAGTGGGCATCGATTATGCCAGCGAAGATGCTTCCATCGACCGCGAGATTAACGCGCTCATGGAGATCAGCCACAACCCAGCTGCACGCATCGCCTACAACATCGACGCCGAGCTGGCACAAGAGCTGGTACTGGGACTGCTGCGCTCACCAGCGGTAATCAGCGCACAGATCACCGATAACAATCAGCTGACCTTGGCCAGCGTCAGCCGCCCTGCCATGGAAAGCCGCTACCGAGTCCTCAGCGACTTTATATTCGGCCAACGCCGATACTTCGAAACCGCTCTGTTCGTCAGCCACTCGCCCAGCGAAGCCCTCGGAAAACTAAGCCTGGAAGTCGACACCTACGCCTTTGGTAGCCATTTCCTGCGCCGCTCGCTACTGACCCTGCTCACCGGCTTCGCGCGCAGCCTGCTGCTGTCGCTGATTCTGCTGGTGATGTTCTATTTCATGCTGACCAAGCCGCTGACCGGATTTATCCGCGCCCTCAGCGAACGCAACCTGAGTAGCCCCAACAACACCAAGCTGCCCTACCCACCCAACCATGAGCGTGACGAGATCGGCGTGCTAGTCGATGTGACCAATCGCCAGTTGAGCAGCATCGCCAGCGAGATCGAGCAACGCCAGCAAGCCGAAGCCCGATTGACCCGCTACCTGGCCGAGCTGGAAGACATGGTCTCGGCGCGCACCGAACAACTGGAAGCCGCCAATAGCCGTTTGCTCGACTCCAACCGCGAGCTGGAACAGGCTAAACGCACGGCCCTGGACATGGCCCAGGCGCGCTCGGCCTTTCTGGCCAATATGAGTCACGAGATTCGTACCCCACTCAATGGCCTATTGGGCATGCTTGCGCTGTCGCTGGATGGGCCGCTGAATAACGAGCAGCGCCAACAGCTGTCGATTGCTCACGACTCCGGCAAGGTGCTGGTCGAGCTGCTCAACGACATTCTCGATCTGTCGAAATTCGAGGCAGGGCAACTGGAGCTGGAACAGATTCCCTTCGACCTCGGCAGCATGGTCGAAGACACCGCCAACCTGCTCTCGCAAAATGCCGCTCCCGGTGTTGAACTGACCTGCCTGATCGATCCACAACTGCCCAACCAGTTGCTCGGTGACCCGACGCGGGTCAGGCAGATTGTCAGCAACCTGCTGTCTAATGCCTTGAAATTTACCCGTTTTGGCCGCGTCGACATCAGCATCAGCGCCCAGGCTAGCGGCGTCAGGATTATTGTCCGCGACACCGGTATCGGCATTGCCGAAGATGCCCAGGCGCGGATTTTCCATCCATTTGCCCAGGCCGGTGTTGGCATCACTCGGCAATTTGGCGGCACAGGCCTGGGCCTGGCCCTGACGCGCCGCCTCTGCGAAGTCATGCACGGCCAACTGAGTCTGGAGACACGGGAAGGTTTTGGCAGCACCTTTTGCGTCGATCTACCGCTACCTGGCCAGACCAACGCCAAGCAGCTTCCCTTGTTGCACGGACGCATTATCGGGCTCAGCCCAGCCAGCTCCGGATTGAGTGAACAGCTGGCAAGCCTGCTGCCGAGCTGGGGCCTGCAGTATCAACATCTGGACGCTGATGCCGCACTGGGTACGCTTGATGCCGACCTGCTGATAAGCGATTGCCCGCAGCGCTTGAATGAGCTGCGCACGCTCTCCAACCTGCCGATTCTGTTGGTCAGCGCCTATGGCAACTTTCTCAGCAGCGAGCAGGTGGAAAAACTTTCGCCTATCGAACAACTGGCCCGACCGCTGTCACGCCAAGCGCTGCTGCAGGCCTTGCGCCGCACTCTTGGTCAGGACGAAGCGCATGCCGCCGAGCAACACAGCGAGCCGAAACGCAACCGCCAGGCGCGCGTACTGCTGGTAGAAGACAACCCGGTCAACCAGCTGGTGGCCAAGGGCATGCTGGGCAAGCTCGGCTGCGAGGTGCTGCTGGCCAACCACGGCGGCGAAGCCCTGACCCTGCTGGAAACCCAGGCAGTCGATCTGATCCTGATGGACTGCAATATGCCGGTCATGGATGGCTATGAAACCACCCGACGGATTCGCCAGAAAGGCGAATTCGCCGAGCTACCGATCATCGCTTTGACGGCTAACGCACTGTCCGATGAACGCGAGCGCTGCCGCGCTGCGGGAATGGACGACTACCTGGCCAAGCCCTTCCGCAAGGATGAGCTAGCGGCCCTGCTCGATCAGTGGTTAAGCAGCATAAACTGATCGAGCAGCACACCGACCTGGCTGCGCAACGCGGCAACCTGATCGAGATCAATCCCGCGCTCACACAGCAGTTGGCTTTTCAGCGGCAATACCTGCTCACGCAAAACGCAACCGACAGGGGTCAACGCCAGGTGCACCTCACGCTCATCACTGGCCGAACGTTTGCGCTGCAGCAAACCTTGCAGCTCCAAACGTTTGAGCAGCGGTGTCAGCGTTCCGGAGTCGAGCAACAGGCGTTCGCCCAGCGCCTTGACCGTCGGCAGCGCCGGCGGTTGCTGCTGCCACTCCCACAGCACCAGCATGGCCAGGTACTGCGGGTAAGTCAGACCGAGCTGATCGAGCATAGGCTTGTAGGCGCGGATCACCGCCCGTGAGGCGGCGTAGAGTTTGAAACACAGCTGGTTGTCCAGCTGCAGCCCGTCATCCGCGCGCAAACTGGCCTGGGTCATTTCAGCAGTGCTTCAATCTCGGCAGTCAGGTCTTCAGGCTTGGTGGTCGGGGCGAAACGCTTGATCACCGCGCCATCGGCACTCAGCAAAAACTTGGTGAAATTCCACTTGATACCCTGGCTACCGAGCAGGCCCGGCGCGCTCTTCTTCAGGTTGACGAACAGCGGGTGGGCATCGCTGCCATTGACATCGACCTTCTTGAACAGCGGGAAGCTCACACCGAAGTTCAGCTCGCAGAACTCGCTGATCGCGCCCTCATCACCTGGCTCCTGCTTGCCGAACTGGTTGCAGGGGAAGCCCAGCACCACCAGACCCTGGTCCTTGTACTGCTGCCAAACGTTCTCCAGGCCCTTGTACTGCGGGGTAAAGCCGCATTTGCTGGCGGTGTTGACCACCAGCACGGCCTTGCCACCGAAATCGGCCAGGGTCTTCTGCTCGCCCTTTATGGTGGTAACCGGAATATCGAAGAGTGCGCTGCTCATGCTGGTCATCCTGAGGAGTTGGAATGGGCGCAAGATAGCGAGCAATTAAATTGCATGCAATTTAATTAGAGCAAAATAAGGCCCGCTGATAGCGGGCCTGTGCAATGGCATTAAGCCTTCGGCTCCAGCTTGAGCGATGCCGAGTTGATGCAATAACGCAGCCCCGTTGGCGCCGGCCCATCAGGGAACACATGTCCCAGGTGAGCATCGCACTTGGCACACTTGACTTCGATACGGTGCATACCGTGATTGAAGTCATCCCGGCTGGTGATGGCTTCGCCGCTGACCGGCTGGAAGTAACTCGGCCAACCGCTGCCGGAGTCGTACTTGGCATCCGAGTCGAACAGCTCGGCCTGGCAGCATGCGCAGTGGTAAATACCCGGCACCTTACTGTCGTGATACTGGCCGGTAAAGGCGCGCTCGGTACCGCCTAGACGACATACATGAAACTGTTCCTCAGAAAGCTCTTCGCGCCAGGCTTCCAAGGGTTTTTCCAGCTTATCCACAGGCAATACTCCTCTGCATGAAAAAATCGCCGGGAGCGATTTTTTGACGTCGCACAACGACGGCCCAACCGGTGGCGGCCATGGATGGCACACCATAAAAAAGCCCGACCAGTACCTTTGCCAAGGTCGGGCTGCCACGTATCATTCGACGCCAGTCTGTCACCGGCGTTACAACCTGCCAAGACTCGCAAGATCAGCTCTTTTGCAGGGTAATTCAGCGGCGCTCCACCATTTGGGATCACTTACATGCAGTTCAGCAAATCGAACAAGCTTGCCAACGTCTGCTACGACATCCGCGGGCCGGTGCTCAAGCACGCCAAGCGCCTGGAAGAGGAAGGCCACCGCATCCTCAAGCTGAATATCGGCAACCCGGCGCCGTTCGGTTTCGAAGCACCTGAAGAGATTCTTCAAGATGTGATCCGCAACTTGCCCACCGCCCAGGGCTACAGCGACTCCAAAGGCCTGTTCAGCGCGCGCAAGGCGGTGATGCAGTACTACCAGCAGAAGCAGGTGGAAGGCGTTGGCATCGAGGACATCTACCTCGGCAATGGCGTGTCCGAGCTGATCGTGATGGCCATGCAAGCGCTGCTTAATAACGGCGATGAAGTGCTGATTCCAGCGCCGGATTACCCGCTGTGGACGGCCTCTGTAGCACTGGCCGGCGGCAAGCCAGTGCATTACCTGTGCGATGAGCAGGCCGGCTGGCTCCCCGATATTGCCGACATGAAGGCCAAGATCACGCCGAACACCAAGGCACTGGTGCTGATCAACCCGAACAACCCCACCGGCGCGGTGTATTCCAAAGAAGTGCTGCTGGATATCGTCGAACTGGCGCGCCAGCACAATCTGGTGCTGTTCTCCGACGAGATTTACGACAAGATCCTCTACGACGATGCCGTGCATATCTGCACCGCCTCGCTGGCGCCGGACGTGCTCTGCCTGACCTTCAACGGCCTGTCGAAGTCCTACCGCGTGGCCGGTTTCCGCTCCGGCTGGGTGGCGATTTCCGGGCCCAAGCACCGTGCGCAGAGCTATATCGAAGGCATCGACATCCTCGCCAATATGCGCCTGTGCGCCAACGTGCCAAGCCAGCATGCGATACAGACCGCGCTGGGCGGCTACCAGAGCATCAATGACCTGGTATTGCCGCAAGGCCGCCTGCTGGAGCAGCGCAACCGTACCTGGGAGCTGCTCAACGACATTCCTGGGGTCAGCTGCGTCAAACCAATGGGCGCACTGTATGCCTTCCCGAAGATCGACCCGAAGGTCTGCCCGATCCATAACGATGAGAAATTCGTCCTCGATCTGCTGCTCTCGGAAAAACTGCTGATCGTTCAGGGCACCGCCTTCAACTGGCCGTGGCCGGATCACTTCCGCGTGGTCACCTTGCCGCGGGTGGATGAGCTGGAAATGGCCATCGGCCGCATCGGCAGCTTCCTCAAGACTTACCACCAGTAATCGGAGCAACCCATGAGCCAGGGCAAACGCTATCTGCTGACCGGTGCCAGTTCTGGCATCGGTGCCGCCCTGGCTCGCGAGTTGGCGGCCAAGGGTTATGACCTGGCGCTGGCCGCGCGCCGTGAGGACAGCCTGCACCGGCTGGCTGCCGAGCTGCAGGCGCGCTTTCAGCGCAAGGTAGTGGTGCTGCCGCTGGATGTGACCGACTACGACGCGTGCCAGGACGCCGTGGGCCTGGCTGCCAATGCTCTGGGCGGGCTGGACGGGATTATCGCCAACGCAGGTATCGCCTTGACCGGCAAAGCCGGCGGTGGCCACTTCAAGCGCGCTCGACTGACTGTGGAAACCAATCTGATCGGCGCGATTGCCTGCCTGGATGCCGCCTGTGCGCTGTTTCGCCAGCAAGGTCACGGCCATCTGGTCGCAGTGGCTTCAGTCGCTGGCAAACGCGGCCTGCCCCACACCGCCGCGTACTCGGCAAGCAAGGCTGGCTTGATCAGCTACATGGAAGCCACCCGCGCTGAACTGCTAGGCAAGAACATCGATACCACCTTGCTGCTGCCGGGCTTTATCGATACACCCCTGAACAGCAGCATGGCCAGCCGACCATTCCTGATTGACGTGGAACGCGGCGCAGCACTGATCGCCAAACACATCGACAAACGCGCCGTCAGTGCCTATGTGCCTGGCTGGCCCTGGGCGCTGCTGGGCCGCGTGCTGCCTTATCTTCCAACTTCAATGATTGGCAAATTCTGATGGACTTGCAGATTGACGACTTCTACAAGGATGCCGCCGCCGGCATGCTGACCCTGTACCAGGCGTTCCCGAGCAAATCAGCGCTGTATGTCGAGGACCTGATCGGCCGCGAAGAACCGGACGAGTTCGGCCTGCCCACTCCGCGCCATCAAAGCTGCCTGGGCGCCCTGCTGTGGTTGGCCGAGGAAGGCTATATCCGCTTCGACTCGACCATCGGTTACGACGCCCTGGATCAAGCTGTACTCAGCGAAAAAGGCTTTCTGCGCCTGACTCGCGGCGTCCCCCACGCCCTGCGCGAAGGCGACGCGCTGCCGCCCAGCGTGCGCCGCGTACATGCCACCCTCGCCTTTCAGTTGCGTGAGGCACTCGGCCAACGGCACGGCGAACGCGTAGCGCGCCTCACCCGCCTGCTGTTCGAATCCAACCTGAACAGCGCAAACGACATAGTTTGAAATAGTCGCCAGGTTGAAGTGCTTAGGGGCGCGCCCTTATATAGCCGTCATAACCAATAGTGGCCGTTGAAAACCGGGCGAAGCAGCCAAAACGGGATTTTCAGCGGCCTGATAGATGTTTCCCGTGAGGAGTCTCAATACACCATGATGCGCATTATGCTGTTCCTGGCCACCAACATTGCGGTGTTGATCATCGCCAGCATCACCCTGAAGTTGCTCGGGGTCGACCGCTTTACCGGCCAGAACTATGGCAGCCTGTTAGTTTTCTGCGCTGTGTTCGGTTTCGCCGGCTCGCTGATCTCGCTGTTCCTGTCCAAGTGGATGGCGAAGATGAGCACCAAGACCGAGATCATCACCCAGCCACGCACTCGCCACGAACAGTGGCTGCTGCAGACCGTGGAAGAACTGTCCCGCGAAGCCGGTATCAAGATGCCGGAAGTTGGCATCTTCCCGGCTTACGAGTCCAATGCCTTCGCCACCGGCTGGAACAAGAACGATGCATTGGTTGCGGTCAGCCAGGGCCTGCTGGAGCGCTTCTCGCCCGATGAAGTACGTGCCGTGCTGGCCCACGAAATCGGCCACGTGGCCAACGGCGATATGGTCACCCTGGCGCTGATCCAGGGCGTAGTGAATACCTTCGTGATGTTCTTCGCACGCATCTTCGGCAATTTCGTTGACAAGGCCATCCTGAAAAACGAAGGCGGCCCAGGGATCGGCTACTTCGTCGCAACCATCTTCGCCGAACTTGTTCTAGGGATACTGGCCAGCATCATCGTTATGTGGTTCTCGCGTAAGCGTGAATTCAGGGCCGACGAAGCCGGCGCACGCCTGGCCGGCACTGGCGCGATGATCGCCGCCCTGCAGCGCCTGCGCGCCGAACAGGAAGTGCCAGTGACCATGCCCAACAGCCTGACCGCCTTCGGCATCAACGGCGGCCTGAAGGGCGGTCTGGCTGGACTGCTAATGACCCACCCGCCACTGGAAGTGCGTATCGAAGCCCTGCGTCAGCGCGGCTAACTAGTGAAAAATAAAAAGGGCGACTCTTGAGTCGCCCCTTTTTGTGGCTGTGACTCAGTCCTTACGCAGCTGATACACCCGCTCATCCAGGCGCTCCAGGCCGCGCTTGAGAAACTTCCAGTTGTCGCCCAAGACATCGCCGCATGCCAGTTCCTCTAACTGCCAAGCAGGCGTAAACAGCTGCTGCACCTCTTCGTCTGCGACGGCGAAGGGTGGGCCATCCATTTGCGCCTGGTCATAGTCCAGGCTCACCAGTAACCCCTGGCTGCCGCTGGGTAAAACCTGCGTCAGATGCGCCACATAACGCACGCGCATCTCTGGCGGCAAAGCAATAAGCGCGGCGCGGTCATACAGTGCGCTGCAGCCGGCAAGCTGCTGCGCCGTCAGGGCAAAGACATCACCACAGTAGATCTCCACAGCGCCAGCCCGATAAAGCCTGAAAGCCCCCACTTCACTGACCACCGGCTGCAGCTTATGCTCGGCGAAGAAGTCCTCCACCGCACGCTGCGCCAGCTCGACACCCACCACCTGATAGCCTTGCCCCGCCAACCAGGCCAGGTCCAGGCTCTTGCCACACAGTGGCACCAGCACCCGCGCACCTTCCGATAAACCTAGCGCCGGCCAGTACTGCTGCAGATAGGGATTGACGTCAGGCAGATGAAAGCCAATTTCACTGCGCGCCCAACGCGCCTGCCAGAATTCTGCGTGCATACCGCCTCCTGCAAATAATCAACTGAGGATCGTGCCGCAACGCGGCCAATAAGGCCAAGGGATTCCGCCAGCACCAATTCATCTATTAAAACGATAAAAACACCTTAGCTTTTGCGCTTTTATGCACAGATTGGCTGATAGAAGATGGAGGAAATCGATTAAGAGTCTGTTTACGATCTTGCGAGCTAGAGTCATGCAAGGCAAAAACAGGCGAGGAAGCGGAGTGTACTTTTGTACATGAGCATTCCGAGCCTGTTTTTAACGCAGCAGGACCGACGCGCAGCAGATCGAAAGCAGGCTCTCAGGAGTTAGTTATGCCACTGCCCAGCCTTTTTATCTCCCACGGCTCACCCATGTTGGCCCTGCAACCCGGTGCCAGCGGCCCTGCCCTCGCCCGCCTGGCCAGCCAACTACCCAGGCCACGGGCGATTGTGGTGGTTTCAGCGCACTGGGAAAGCCGCGAATTGCGGGTCGGCAGCGCGGAGCAACTGCGAACCTGGCATGACTTTGGCGGTTTTCCTGCCGAGCTCTATCAAGTGCAATACCCGGCGCCCGGCAACCCAACGCTGGCGGCGGAAATAATCCAACTGCTGGCTGCCGCCAACCTGCCGGCACAACTCGATACCGAGCGTCCACTGGATCATGGCGCCTGGGTGCCCCTGAGACTGATGTATCCGCAGGCCGATATCCCCGTGGTGCAGGTCTCGCTGCCTAGCCAGCAAGGCCCCGCGTTACAACGCCAGGTCGGCCAAGCTCTGTCCAGCCTGCGCACCCAAGGCGTGCTGCTGATCGGTTCAGGCAGCATCACCCATAACCTCGATGAGCTGGACTGGCATGCCGGCCCTGAGGTTATCGAGCCTTGGGCTCAGGCATTTCGCGACTGGATCGTCGACATACTGGCTGAGCAGGATCAGGCGTCCCTGCTGGACTACCGCAGGCAAGCCCCCTTTGCGGTACGCAACCACCCCAGCGACGAGCACCTACTGCCGCTGTTCTTCGCCGAAGGCGCAGGTGGACAGTTCAAGGTCGAGCACAGCGGCTTTACCCTGGGCGCGCTGGGGATGGATATCTACAGCTTCACCTGAACCATGCAGCCGACAAACGACTGGAATAAAAAAGCCCCGCACTAGGCGGGGCTTTTTTATTCAGCGAAGAATCAATCTTCGCGATAACGACGCAGCTTCAGTGGCTTGCCACCGACGCGGGTGTCTTTCAGCTTGGTCAGCAGACGCTCAAGGCCTTCTTCTGGCAGCTCAACCAGGCTGAAGCTCTCGCGCACCTGGATGCGGCCGATGGCTTCGCGGACCAGGCCGCCTTCGTTGAGGATGGCGCCGAGCAGGTTCTTCGCGGCGATACCATCGCGAGCACCCAGAGCGGTACGGCAACGGGCACGGCCTTCGGCCAATGGCACAGGAGCACGACGCTCACGGCTGCCATCGCGATCAGGACGCTCTGGACGATCACTGCGCTCGCTACGCTCACGTGGGCCACTGCTATTTGGCACCAGCGGCTGGTCACGCTGAACTTCAGCCAGAGTCAGCGCCTGGCCGTTGGTGGCCTTGCGCAGCAGGGCTGCGGCCAGGGCACGCGGGCTGCAACCGATGTCGGCAGTCAGGCGATCCAGGAGCTCACCGTGGCTGGCTTCAGCATCAGCCACCAAAGGTGCGAGGCTGTTAGTCAGCTTCTTAATGCGGGCGTCCAGCACTTGCTGGGCGTCCGGCAACTTAACCTCACCGACCTTCTGGCCTGTTACACGCTCAATCACCTGCAGCATGCGGCGCTCACGTGGAGTCACCAGCAGCAGGGCGCGACCGGTACGACCGGCACGGCCAGTACGGCCGATACGGTGGACGTAGGATTCCGGGTCATACGGCATATCCACGTTCATCACGTGGGTGATGCGCGGTACGTCGAGGCCGCGAGCGGCAACGTCGGTGGCGATGACGATGTCCAGACGGCCATCTTTCAGCGAGTCGATCACGCGTTCACGCTGATTCTGCGCGATGTCGCCGTTCAGTGCGGCAGCCTTGTAGCCCTTGGCTTCCAGCGCAGCGGCCAGGTCCAGGGTGGCTTGTTTGGTGCGTACGAAACCGATCAGTGCGTCGAACTCTTCGACTTCCAGCAGACGCAAGACAGCGGCGTGCTTCTGGTCTGCATGAACCATCAGATGCACCTGCTCGATGGCAGTTACGGTCTGGGTTTTGGTTTCGATTTTGACGTGCTTAGGATCACGCAGGTGTTTTTCAGCGATTGCGCGAATCGAGTGCGGCAGAGTGGCAGAGAACAACACGCTCTGACGGCTTTCCGGCATGGCTTTGAAGATGACTTCGAGGTCATCCATAAAGCCCAGCTTGAGCATTTCGTCGGCTTCGTCGAGGACCAGGTGCTGAATGGTCGACAGGACTTTCTCGTCGCGACGCAGGTGGTCAACCAGACGACCCGGGGTGGCCACAACAATCTGTGCGCCATTGCGGATGGCCTTGAGCTGCGGGCCCATCGGCGCGCCGCCGTAAACTGCGATAACACTGACGCCCGGCATTTGCTTGGCGTAGGTTTCAAAAGCGGTGGCAACCTGCAGCGCCAGCTCACGAGTCGGCGCCAGGATCAGCGCTTGTGGCTGACGCTTGGCCGGGTCGATGCGGCTGAGGATTGGCAGGGCGAAGGCAGCGGTTTTACCGGTACCGGTCTGCGCCTGGCCGATCATGTCGTGGCCGGCGAGGATTACTGGAATCGCTTGAATCTGGATAGCCGAAGGCTCTTCATAGCCAGTGGCAATTACAGCAGCGAGAACATTGGGATGTAGATCGAGAGCGGCGAAGCCGCCGATTTCCTGGGTCATGGGTCTGCCTCTAGTGCATCCGCAAAGACCCATGTTCCAAAGCTGCGCATGCCGTGTAAGACCCGAGAGTCACCCTGGCAGCCATGTCGGCGGGGATTTGCGAAAACGTGTGATAAATGAATCGTCAAGGATAGTCCGCAAAACGGACTAACTGCCAAAGTAAACCTTCGGGCGAGTTGTACTACCTGAACGTGGCCAAGAATTGACCGGCGCGCACTATACCGGAAAACCTGGCCAAATGTACTGGTTTTTCCTGAAATCGAGCATATAGCACGCCGGATGGTCATCCTCTGATAGCCTGCAACTGCCATGCTGTAACGACTTCACGCCCCAGTTTACTAACCTGCGTATAAGGACTCCCCGCCATGACCCAAAGCACCAGCGGCCGCGTCAGCCGTGAAAAACGCGGCCAGATCATGTTGATCGGCCTGGACCGAGCGAGCAAACGCAACGCCTTCGATATGCCCATGCTCGACGACATGTGCCTGGCCTACGGTGAGTTCGAGCGCGACAGCGAGGCGCGGGTGGCGCTGGTATTTGCCCATGGCGAGCATTTCACCGCCGGATTGGACCTGGCCAATGTGGCGGCGCAGTTTGCCGCTGGCTGGAAGATTCCTGAAGGCGGCTGCGACCCCTGGGGCGTATTCGGCGGGCCACGAGTGAGCAAACCGGTGATCGTCGCCGCACAAGGCTACTGCTACACCATCGGTATCGAGCTGATGCTCGCTTCGGATATCAACCTGTGCGCCAGCAATACCCGCTTCGCCCAGATGGAAGTGCAACGTGGGATCTTCCCCTTCGGCGGCGCCACCCTGCGCATGCATCAAACGGCCGGCTGGGGCAACGCCATGCGCTGGCTGCTCACCGGCGATGAGTTCGATGCTCACGAAGCCTATCGCTTGGGCTTTATCCAGGAGGTAGTGGCCAGCGAAGAGTTGCTACCCAAGGCACTGTGGCTCGCCGAACGCATTGCCGCCCAAGCGCCACTGGGCGTGCAGGCCACCCTCGCCTCGGCACGCCAAGCCGTTATCGAAGGCCCAGCTGCCGCAGCCGCCAGTTTGCACCCGACCGTGACAAGGCTGATGGCTAGCGAGGATGCTCAGGAAGGCGTCAAAGCCATGCTGGAGCGCCGCCCGGGCGACTTTAAAGGACGTTGAGGTTCATTATCCGGCGAGCTGTTCAGAACCTGATTTACGGTATCGCGAGCTAGGATCATGCAAGGCAAAAACAGGCGAGGAAGCGGAGTTTACTGGTGTAAATGAGCACTACTCGTTTCACTCACCCTTCGGGCCGCGCTAAAGCGCGTTAGCCGCAAGCGACTTGCCGAGCCTGCTTTTAACGCAGCAGGGCCGACGCGCAGCAGACCGTTAACAGATTCTCAGGTCGCCGGACGTACCGCCTTGATCAAAGACTCCAGCGAATAACCGAACTGCGGCGCCAGCAGCTCATTACGGCGGCGCAGTTCGGCAAAGTCGATTTCCTGCTCCAGATCCGCTGGCACCAGCAGTACCACGTTGCCCTCCTTCACCGGGCACTCCCAGTAATGCCGATGGTAGAGCCCGCGCAGCAGCGGTGCGCCGAGGGGTTTGCCGTCGTTACCAGCCCATTGGTTGATGATCAGCCAACCGCCCGGATTAAGCTGCTTCTGGCAGTTTTCCAGAAAGCGCCAGGCCAGGTGCCCGGTCGCGGGGCCATGGTCGGTGTACAGGTCGACAAACAGCAGGTCGGTCTTTTCCGCGCTCTCCAGCAGCTCCAGGGCATCGCCGATGCGAATGGTCAGGCGGGGGTCATCGACCAGGCCCATATGTTCCATGGCCAAGCGCGACACATCGGCGCGCAGCTCGATCACCTCGACATCTTCCAACGGCAGAAAGCGCAGGCAGGCCTGGGTTAGGTTGCCGGCGCCGAGGCCGAGAAACAGCGCACTTTCCGGGTGTTCATGACACAGGGCGCCGAGCAGCATGGCGCGGGTGTAGTCGTACTCCAACCAGCTGGGGTCCGGCATATAGACGCAGCTCTGCTCGATCGCTTCGCCGAACTCGAGAAAGCGGTAAGCACCCATTTCGACTACTTGGATCACCCCGAAGGCATCGTGCACTTCGGCGATCAACAGCGGGTCCGGCATCTGACCGACCGGGGGTAAACCTGGCATCCACCACTCTCCACCGTGACATCCCCGACCATTTCGGCCAGAGGAAAGGCGCTAATTGTCATTGAGGCACCCTCCCCTGGTCACGCGATAATTTGCCGCAGTCGGGAGCGCCGAGTTAGTCGGTATACGGCTACAACAATAAAAACAAATATCGAGGTTTGCCATGTACGCCATTATCGGTGCCGGCCCCATGGGGCTGTGTACAGCACGTCAACTGCACAAGCACGGCATCGACTTTGTCGGTTTCGACCTGCACGCGGATGTCGGCGGCCTGTGGGACATCGATAACCCGCACAGCACCATGTACGACTCGGCGCACCTGATATCGTCCAAGGGCACCACCCAGTTCAGCGAATTCCCGATGCGCGACGAAGTGGCTCCCTACCCGCATCACAGTGAAATGCGCCGCTATTTTCGCGACTACGCCGAGCACTTCGGCCTGTATGCGCATTACCAGTTCAATACCCGTGTGGTGACAATCCAGCGCCTGGACAAAGGCTGGAAGCTGATCAGCGAGCAGGACGGCGTACAGCGTGAATGGCTGGTCGACGGCGTGCTGATGGCCAATGGCACCCTGCACACGCCCAACAAGCCGGCACTGCCCGGCGCGTTTACGGGCGAACTGATGCACTCCAGCGGCTACCGCTCGGCGGCAGTGTTCGACGGCAAGCGCGTGCTGGTAATCGGCTGCGGCAACTCCGCCTGCGATATCGCCGTGGACGCCGTGCACCGCGCAGCCTCGGTGGATCTGTCGGTACGCCGCGGCTATTACTTCCTGCCCAAATTCACCCTGGGCCGCCCCACCGACACCCTCGGCGGCGCCATCAAGCTGCCACGCCCGCTCAAGCAGTTGCTCGATGGCCTGCTGGTGCGCGCACTGGTCGGCAAGCCATCGCAATACGGCCTGCCTGACCCGGACTACAAGCTCTATGAGTCGCACCCGGTGATGAACTCCCTGGTGCTGCATTATCTCGGCCATGGCGACATCAAGCCGCGCCGCGACATCGCCAAGGTCGACGGCCTGCAAGTGACTTTCAGCGATGGCGAACAGGCCGAGTACGACCTGATTCTGCAAGGCACCGGCTACAAGCTCGACTACCCCTTTATCGACCGCGCGCACCTCAACTGGCCGAGTAGCGCCGGCGCGCCGCAGCTGTACCTCAACGTGTTCCACCCCGAGTACGACGATCTGTTTATGCTGGGTATGGTCGAAGCCTCGGGTCTCGGCTGGCAGGGCCGCGACGAGCAGGCTGAGCTGGTAGCGCTGTATATCAAGGGCCTACAAGCTGGCAGCCAGGCGGCCAGGGACTTTCAGGCACTCAAACGCGAACGGGCGAGCATGCGCCTGGATGGCGGCTATCAATACCTGCAACTGGAGCGCATGGCCTACTACGTGCACAAGGACAGCTATCGTCAGAGCATCGCGCAGCACAGCAACAGCCTGCGCGCCGGCCTGGCTGCGCTGCCCGCTACCGCCAGCCGCACTGTTGAAGGAAGCCTGTGATGGAGCCGGTGAATATCCAGTTCGACCCCAGCAGCCTGGTGCTGATCAATATCATCGTCGCGGTGATGATGTTCGGGGTTTCCCTGGACCTGCGCGGGGAAGACTTCAAACGCATCCTCCGTGCCCCCAAAGCCCCGGTCATCGGCATGCTCGCCCAGTTTCTGTTACTGCCAGCGTTGACCTGCCTAGCCTGCTGGGCTTTACGCGTAGACCCGCAACTGGCCCTCGGCATGACCCTGATCGCGGCCTGCCCCGGCGGCAGCTTCTCCAACATCATGACCTGGATGGCCCGCGGCAGTGTGGCCGTGTCGGTGAGCATGACCGCCGTCTCCAGCGTCGCGGCCAGCGTGCTGACCCCGCTCAACTTTGCCCTGTACGCCTGGCTCAACCCCTACACGCGGCCACTGCTGACCGAAATCGCCATGGACCCATTGAGCCTGCTGCTCATGGTGATTCTGGTGCTAGGCGTGCCGCTGGCCCTGGGCATGTTTATCGGTCGGCGCTTTCCTGGGCTGTCACGCAAAGTGGAGAAGCCTCTGCGCGTGTTTGCCCTGGCGGTCATGCTGGGCTTCGTTGCGCTCGCCTTTGGCAAGAACTTCGACCAGTTCCTCAGTCACTTCCATCTGTTCTTCTGGTTGGTGGTCGCCCACAACGCCCTGGCGCTGAGCATCGGTTACTTCAGCGCGCGGTTGAGCGGCCTGCCGGACGCCGAGCGGCGCGCAATTACCCTGGAGGTAGGCATCCAGAACTCGGCCCTGGGCCTGGTGATCATCTTCACCTTCTTCCCGCAGGTGACCGGCATGCTGCTGATCGCCGCTTTCTGGGGCTGCTGGCACCTGGTCTCGGGCATGGCCCTGGCTTACTTCTGGTCACGTCGCCCGCCCACTGAAGATGTGCAGCCCACCCCGGCGCTAGCAACACTCGGAGAAAAATAATGCACATCGTATTGATCACCGGGGCCGCCAGCGGCCTCGGCTGGGAGCTTGCGCGCGCCTATCACGGCCAAGGCTGCAATCTGCTGCTTACCGATATCAACGCCAGCGGCCTGACCGCACGGGTGAATGAGCTGGGCGCTGAGCGGGTACTCGGACTTGCCGGCGATATCACCGACCCGCAACTGCACCAGCAGCTGTTGCAGGCTTGCACTGAGCGCTTCGGCGGCCTCGACGTACTGATCAACAACGCTGGCATCACCCATCGCTCGCCCACCACACAAACCGATCACACGGTGTTTCGCAAAGTCATGGCGGTGGATTACCAGGCCCCCGTCGAGCTGACCCTCAGCGCCCTACCGCTGCTGCGTCAGAGCCGTGGGCAGATCATCGCCATCGGCTCCATGGCCGGCTGGATGCCGGTACTCGGCCGCGCCGGCTACTGTGCGGCAAAGAGCGCGCTGGGCCAGTTCTTCGAAGTGCTGCGCGCCGAAGTGGCCCGCGATGGCATTCGCACCTTGCTGGTCTACCCAAGCTTTCTCGACACCCCGATCGACCAGAATGCCCTGGGCGCCGATGGCCAGCGCGCCATCCACGGGCGCTCCACCATCGGCAATATTCGCGGTGCCGACTGGATGGCCGGGCAAATCATCCAGGCGCAGCAACGAGGTCGTCAGCGACTCTTCCCGGATCGCGGCAGCTGGCTGGCCAGCCTGCTCTGGCGCATCGCCCCCGGTCTCTACTATCGCAAGATGAGCGCACGTTTCGCCGCGGAGATGGACTGATGGAGGTTATCTGGCTGGCCCTGGCGGGCTTTATCCTGCTGGCGTACACCCTGGAGGCAATCACCGGTTTCGGCAGCATCGTGATCGCCCTGTCACTGGGCGCCCTGCTGCTGCCCATTGATCAACTGCTGCCGGTGCTGGTGCCGCTGAATATCTGCATGACTGGCTACCTGGTCTGGAAGCATCAGCAGATGATCGACCGCCGCCTGCTGCTGGGCATGATTTTGCCTGGCATGGTCATCGGCACCCTGCTCGGCTACGCCCTGCTGCCGTACCTTGACGCCGCCCTGGCCAAGCGCCTGTTTGGCGCGTTAGTGCTGTGGTTTGCCGCCCGCGAGCTGTGGCGCTTGCGCCACGCGGCCGTGCAACCCGTGCGGCCCATGTGGCTAAGCCGCCTGCTCAGCCTGTGTGCGGGCATCAGTCACGGCCTGTTCGCCTCCGGCGGACCGCTGCTGGTATTCGCCCTGGCCGGCACCCAGCTGGACAAGGCGCGCCTGCGCGCCACTCTGGTCACGGTGTGGTTCACCCTCAACAGCTTGCTGACGCTGGCCTTCCTGCTCGACGGCCGCCTGCTGCCCGCCCTGCCGCAAGTCGCCAGCTACGCGCCGTTGTTGCTGATCGGCGTGTGGCTGGGCGAGCGCCTGCACCAGCGCTTTAACGAACAGCATTTTCGCATTGCCATCTACCTGTTGCTGCTGGTCACCGGCGGCATGCTGCTAGCGCCCTGGAGTCTGCTATGAGCCACGACATCATTATCAAGAACGGCCTGTACTTCGACGGCAGTAACCAGCCAGGGCAGCTGCGGCATATCGGCATCAAGGACGGACGCATTGATGTGCTGAGCCTCAGCCCACTGGATGAAAGCGGCTGCCCCGAGGTGCTGGATGCCGCAGGCAAGTGGGTCACGCCGGGCTTTCTGGAAATCCACTCGCATTACGATGCCGAAGTCATCGCCGCACCCGCATTGAAGGAATCGGTACGCCACGGCGTCACCAGCGTAACCATCGGCTCCTGCTCAATCAGCATGGTGCTGGCCGATGCCGAGGACTGCTCGGACCTGTTTACCCGCGTCGAGGCGGTGCCGCGCGAGTACGTGCTGCCGATTCTTAAAGAGAAGAAGACCTGGCGCGACGCCGCCGGCTACCGCGCTTTCTATGATCAGCAACCACTGGGGCCGAATGTCAGCTCCTTCCTTGGCCATTCCGAGCTGCGCGTGGCAGTGCTCGGCCTGGAACGGGCCACCCGCCCGATCAAGCCGACCGAAGCCGAGCTGCAACGCATGGAACAGCTGCTGGAAGAAGCGCTGGACGCCGGCTGCATCGGCCTATCAGTGATGACCACCAAGCTCGACAAGATGGACGGCGACCGCGCCTGGTCCAGCCCGCTGCCCTCGACCTTCGCCAGCTGGACCGAGTTCTCCCGCCTGTTCGCCGTGCTACGCCGGCGTGGTGCGGTGCTCCAGGGCGCGCCGGATGCGGTGACCAAGGTCAACGTGTTCGCCTTCCTCTACCAGGCCCATGGCTGGTTTAGAAAACCGCTGAAGTGCTCGATGCTTACCGCGCTGGATCTGAAATCCCAGCCGCTGCTGCACCGTTTTACCCGCCTCTCCGGCTGGCTGGCCAACCGCGTGCTGCGCGGTCACTTTCGCTGGCAGACCCTGCCGGCGCCGTTCACCCTGCGCCTGGAAGGGCTCAACGTAAACGCCTTCGAAGAGTTCGGTGCTGGCGAGATTCTGCGCAATATCAAAGACCCAGACGAGCTGTACGCCAAGGTGCTGGAGCCGGAGTTCCGTGCGCTGTTCAAAAAGCAGGTCAAGGCCGTGCTAACCAAGGGCCTATGGCACCGCGACTTCTCCGACTGCTGGGTAACCGAATGCCCGGACGCCAGCCTGGTCGGCAAGAACTTCAAGCAGCTCGGCGCCGCCCGTGGCCTGGACCCGGTGGATGCCTACTTCGAGCTGGCCTGCCAGTACCGCGAAGCGCTGAAGTGGACCACCTGCTATGGCAACCAGCGCCTGCCGGTGATGCACAAACTGCTGGCCAGCCCCTGGACCCAGCCGGGCTTTGCCGACTCCGGCGCACACCTGCGCTCCATCGCCCAATACAACTTCCCACTGCGCTTCCTTAAATACGTGCGTGACGCGGAACTGGCCGGCACGCCGTTTATGGACACCGGGCACGCCATCCATCGCCTTAGCGGTGAGCTGGCGGACTTTATCGGCGTGGATGCCGGTTATATCCGCGTCGGAGACCGTGCTGACATAGCCATCATCAACCCAGCCGGGCTGACCGATACGCTGGATGAAATCCATGAAGCGCCAATGGAAGTGCTCGGTCTGGAACGGGTCGTCAAACGCAATGACGACGCTGTGGATGCGACGCTGATTAACGGCCGTATCGCCTACCGCCGTGGTAGCGAATTCCCTGAGGCGCTGGGCAAGCAGCAAGGCTTCGGCACCTTTCTGCCGGGGCGTGACGTATTGCCACGTACGGTAACCGCCAGTGGCTTCAGACCTGTCACAGCCTGAGTAGCACGTCACCATGCAGCGGCTCTATCGCGCCTATCGGCTTGCCGGCGGTGGCTTATCGGTTACCATGCCCGTCCGCCTAAATTGACTTAAGCCGAGAGCCGCAATGTCGCAACCCTGGAGCCCTGAAAGCTGGAGAGCCAAGCCGATCCAGCAACAACCGCAGTACCCGAACGCCGCGCAACTGGCCCAGGTCGAGCAGACCCTGGCCGGTTATCCGCCGCTGGTGTTTGCCGGTGAAGCCCGTGAACTGCGCCGCCAGTTTGCTGAGGTCACCCAGGGTCGCGCGTTTCTCCTGCAGGGTGGCGATTGCGCCGAGAGCTTTGCCGAGTTCAGCGCGGCGAAAATCCGCGACACCTTCAAGGTGCTGCTGCAAATGGCCATTGTCATGACCTTCGCCGCCGGTTGCCCGGTGGTCAAAGTCGGGCGCATGGCCGGCCAGTTCGCCAAGCCGCGCTCGGCCAACGATGAAACCATCGACGGGGTGACCCTGCCCGCCTACCGCGGCGATATCGTCAACGGCATCGGCTTCGACTCTGCCAGCCGCGTGCCGGACCCAGAGCGCCTGCTGCAGGCCTACCACCAGTCCACCG
Source organism: Pseudomonas sp. EA_35y_Pfl2_R111 (assembly GCF_963970955.1). NCBI lineage: Bacteria > Pseudomonadati > Pseudomonadota > Gammaproteobacteria > Pseudomonadales > Pseudomonadaceae > Pseudomonas > Pseudomonas sp. EA_35y_Pfl2_R111. The sequence continues at coordinate 643,854 of NZ_CAXAOM010000002.1, forward strand.
CCTCGCTGAACCTGCTGCGCGCCTTTGCCCAGGGCGGTTTTGCCGACCTGCATCAGGTGCACCAGTGGAACCTCGATTTTATCGCCAACTCCGATCTCGGCGAGAAGTACAGTGCGCTGGCCGACCGCATCGACGAAACCCTGGCCTTTATGCGCGCTTGTGGCATGGACGGCGCGGCGCAAGTGCGTGAAACCAGCTTCTTCACCGCCCATGAGGCACTGCTGCTGAATTACGAGCAAGCCTTTGTGCGCAAGGACAGCCTCACCGGCGGCAACTACGCCTGCTCGGCGCATATGCTGTGGATCGGCGACCGCACCCGCCAGTTGGACGGCGCGCATGTCGAGTTCCTGCGCGGCGTCGGTAACCCGATCGGGGTGAAAGTCGGCCCGAGCATGGACAGCGAAGAGCTGATCCGTCTGATCGACATCCTTAACCCGGATAACGACCCCGGCCGCCTCAACCTGATCGTGCGCATGGGCGCGGACAAGGTCGAAGCCGGCCTGCCACGCCTGATCCAAACCGTGCAGCGTGAAGGTCGCCAGGTGCTGTGGAGCAGTGACCCAATGCATGGCAACACCATCAAGGCCTCGAGCGGTTACAAGACCCGGGATTTCGCACAAATCCTCGCGGAAGTGAAACAGTTCTTTGCCGTGCACCAGGCAGAGGGCAGCTACGCCGGCGGTATCCATATCGAGATGACCGGGCAGAACGTCACCGAGTGCATCGGCGGCTCACGGCCGATCACCGAAGATGGCCTGTCGGACCGATACCACACCCACTGCGACCCACGGATGAATGCCGATCAGTCGCTAGAGCTGGCCTTCCTGATCGCCGAAACGCTCAAGCAGGTACGCCGCTAGGCTCTGGGCCGACCTGACAGACCAGCCACCGACAGGTTATGGTGACCACTTCCCACATGGAGGAACCATCATGACCTGGTATATCTGGCTGCTGATGCTTCTGGTGCTGGGCTCCATCATTGGCGGCCTGATGGTACTGCTGCGCACCGCGAAACCTCTGCCACTGAGCGAAGAGCAATTGGCAAATATCCGCCAACGTGAGCTGGAACAGAAAGCCAAGGACGCCAGCGAGCCTTAACCGCGAACGACAAGGATGTGCCATGCCGTTGCATCTACGCCTGCTGCTGCCCGCCCTGTGCTTGGCCGGCGGTTTTGCCCTGGGTTATATCCAGCTTCCAGGGCTGGCAGCCGGGGTCATGCTATGCGCATTGCTACTTTATGCCGACAAGCACGTGCCCAATGCGCTATGGACGTTACTACGCCTGCTGGCCTGTATTGCCTTCGCCGCCCATCTGGTTCCAGGCTTTAGCGCCACCCCCTTATGGCCACCGCGCCAACTCAGTATCGATGCCCCACCTTATGCCCTGCGTCTGTCCTGGGACAAATTGCTGGTCGGCATTACGTTGCTGGCCTGGTGGCTGGGGCAAAAACAAGCAAGCAAACCGCTGTCGGCGAACACCTGGCTAACGGCGGCAGCAACCCTGTTGGGCGTGCCACTACTGGCATTGGCGCTGGGCCTGGTTGGCTGGCAACCAAAATGGCCAGCCGAGCTATGGCTGTGGCTAGCGGTCAATCTGGGGGTGGCCGTACTGGCCGAAGAGTTACTGTTTCGCGGCTTACTGCAAAACAGTCTGGTCAACTGGCTCGGCGCCTGGATGGGGATTGGTCTGACGGCGCTGCTGTTCGCCGCCGTGCATCTGCCGTTCAGTCCACTGTTTGCAGTGGTTGCCGGCATCGCGGGCCTGGGTTACGGACTGATTTATCACTTCAGCGGGCGGATCAGCCTGGCCATTGCCCTGCACGGTGCGGTCAATCTGTTGCACCTGCTGCTACTGAGCTATCCGTTACGCGCGGGATAACCGCGACCTGATAGCGACTGAAAATCCTCTCTAACTGGCCGCTATCACGCAGCGCGTCATACAACACCGTAAACTGCTCTGGGGTGATGGGCGCCTGCGGACGCAACAGCACATGGTGGCGATAACGCTGGTCGACGCGTTCGGATATCAGCAGTTGCCCAGCGTATTGCCGATTGCGTTCGAGGAAGACACCAATATAGGAGCGCGTCACCAAGGCAATTTCAGCCCGCTGATGCAGCACCATCAGCAGATTGCTGTCATGGGAATGGGTCAGGGTGGCGTTGAAGGTCGTGCTCAGGTATTCCGGGGAGGAGTTGAAATTAGCAAAAGCGTAGTGATAACCATGGTAGAGCGCTAAGCGCTTACCCTCGAACGAATCAAAATAGCGCTGACTACGCCCAGGCTCAGCGCGAGCAACAAAAACTTCCGAATCTTCCAGGTGCATGTCCAACGCTACGTGCTGAATATTCCGCCAACCCCAATCCGGGTTTTCGAAGACAGCCAAATCAATGCGCTGGTATTCAAAGTCACGGAAGCGTCGCTTAACCGCGGTTGGCACCAAAACAAAGCGATAGTCCGTTTGGAGCTGATTCAGCGCTGCAACCAACTCGTCAAGTAAACCAGTGGTATGAGATTTCTCGGCTTTGAACACATAGGGTGGGAAATCTACAGCGGCCACGCGCACTTCCTGCGCCGCCATAAGCGGCATGGCCAGTAGCAACACCAGACTCATGCCAAAAAGCCTGCTTACCCCATGCCTGAAGAGCCCCATTCGACGCCAGCTTCCCTGTTTTTTGAATAGTCGCAGCCTACATCAGGCAAATCTGACCGAACAGTGCATTTTTCAGTCATTTATCAGCACGGATGCGTCATGCAAGTGGTAACGCCCCAATAGTTTATCCAGCTGCTTGTCACGATTGAGCTGCTTGAGCAACTCGGCAAAGGCTTGCGGCTGCATTACAGACTCAGGACGAAATAACGCCTGGTGCTGGTAGACCTGATCAACCCGCTGGGACACCAGCAAGGCACTGCTCTGCTCCGGGTGACGCTGTTGATAGGCACGGAGATAAGAACGCGTCACTACCGCCACATCCGCCCGGTCGCGCAGCAACATAACCAGGTTGCTGTCGTGCGAATAGGTCAACACCGCATCGAATTCATCGGCGAGAAACTGCTTATCCGAACTGAACCCGGCAAAACCATAGTGATAACCGCTGTAAAGGGCCATGCGCTTGCCCTTGAGGTCATTGAAATAGCGTTCATCACGCCCTGGCTGCAGACGGGCGACATAGACTTCAGCATCTTCGATATGCAGATCCAGGGCGGTATGCTTAGTGTCCTGCCATCCCCAGGCCGGCGACTCAAACAGGATCAAATCGAAACGACCATTCTGCAGGTCACGATAACGGCGCATCGTCGAGGTCGCGACCAGGGTAAAACGGTAGTCACTTTGTAATTGATTGAGCGCCTGCAATAACTCCGGCAGCAGGCCTGTTGGGCGCTCACTTTCCGGTTTGATCACATAAGGCGGGAAATGATAGGCCCCCACTCGCACGTCTTCTGCAGATTGCGCCACGCAGACTGCAGAAAGCATCAACACGAGCAGCAGACCTCGTAACAGCATGGTCAATCGGTGAACCTCACAACAAAACGCAGGGACTTCTTCCGTGACCGGAACCGCTAACAATCCATTGACGCCAAAATACTATCAATGTGCCACCCTAGCGTAGCTGAATTCTCTCAAGTGTCTTTGATGACCAGCGACAATGCTTCTTCGGCCAGCTGATCGAGAGTCATCGGTCCTTCAGGGCGGAACCAAGTAGTAGTCCAGCTTAGCGCGCCGGTCAGTAGGCGGCGCAAGATAAACGGGTCAGCCTTGAAATAACCGGCCGCCTTGGCCTCGTCCAGCACCTGCAGCCAGAGTTGTTCGTAGTTGTCGCGCAACTCGAGGATAAACGCCTGTCCCGGCTCCGACAGCGAACGCCATTCGTACACCAGCACTGCCATGGCCTCACCAGTGCCGCCCATGATCGACTGCAGCTCGCAGCGAATCAGCGCCAGCACCCGGCCGCGCAGATCATCCGACTCGGCCAACGAGGCCTGCATCAGCGCGGTGTTGTAGCGAATGGTTTCCTCCATCACCGAACGCAGAATCTCGTCCTTGCTCTTGAAGTGATGAAAGATGCTACCGGACTGAATGCCTACCGCACTGGCCAGGTCGCGCACCGTGGTGCGCTCGTAGCCCTTGCTGCGAAACAGGTGTGCTGCAGTTTGCAGCAGCTTGCCGCGTGCGCTGTCCGGATCGGTGATCTGCCCGCTGGCCACCAGTTGCTGCATCACCGCCTGCGCTTGTTGATCATCCACGCTAAGTACTCTCCAACTCTCTTTTGTGCCTCGGGCCAAGCGGCCCAGCCTGCAATTGCACGCTGGTTCTCAGCTGGTTTACCCAAGTGCTTGTCGTTATTAGTGAAATTTATGCTGCGCCAGCCACCCAAGCAAGCGCTTGGCCGCACTTTCGGTTAGAAATATTCGCCTTGGGGCTTTCAAACCAAGCGCTTGCTTGGTAGCCTTCAGGCCACCTTATTCATGTGTTGCGGACCTAATCCAATGACTAAAACCGTACGCATCGGCTGCGCTTCCGCCTTCTGGGGTGACACCAGCACCGCCGCTGCCCAGCTGGTGAAAGGCAGCGAACTGGACTACCTGGTATTCGACTACCTGGCCGAAGTGACCATGTCGATCATGGCGGGCGCACGGATGAAGAAACCTGACGCCGGCTACGCCACCGATTTTGTGGAAACCCTTGCGCCACTGCTGGCCGATATCGCCGCCAAGAACATCCGCGTGATCAGCAACGCCGGCGGGGTCAACCCCAGCGCCTGCGCCGCCGCTCTGGCAGCCGCTTGCGAGCAGGCCGGGGTCAACTTGAAGATTGCTGTGCTGCATGGCGACAACCTGCAACCCAAGCTCGGCGAGCTGGCCAAGGCCGGCACCGTGGAAATGTTCAGCGGCGCACCGTTGCCGCCCTTCTGCGTCTCGGTCAACGCCTACCTCGGTGCACCGGGCATCGTCGAAGCCTTGAAGCTCGGCGCGGATATCGTCATCACCGGTCGCGTAGTCGACAGCGCCGTGGTCAGCGCCGCCCTGGTGCATGAATTCGGTTGGAGCTGGAGCGACTACGACCAGCTTGCTCAGGCCGCGCTGGCCGGGCATATCATCGAGTGCGGCGCGCAGTGTACCGGCGGCAATTTCACCGATTGGGAAAGCGTGCCGGACTACGAACACATTGGGTTCCCAGTGGTGGAAGTGGCAGCCGATGGCAGCTTTATCGTGACCAAGCCGGAAGGTTCCGGCGGCTTGGTCACGCCTTTTACTGTGGGCGAGCAGATGCTTTATGAAATCGGCGATCCGCGCGCTTACCTGCTGCCGGACGTGATCTGCGATTTCACCCAGGTCGAGCTCAGCCAGGTCGGCGAAAATCGCGTGCTCCTCAAAGGCGCCCGCGGCCTGCCGCCGACAGATCAATACAAGGTCAGCGCCACCTACCCGGACGGTTTCCGCTGCACGGCGAGCTGCCTGATGGCGGGCGTCGATGCGGTGAAAAAAGCCCGGCGGGTCAGCCAGGCGATCATCAACAAGACCGAGGAAATGTTCGCCGAACGGGGCTGGGCCGCTTATCAGGAGGTCAGTATCGAACTGCTCGGCAGCGAAGCCACTTACGGCATGCATGGCCAGCGCACCGACACCCGCGAGATCGTGATCAAAATCGCCGTGCGCCATGCGAAGAAGGAAGCCTTGATCCTGTTCTCCCGTGAAATCGCCCAGGCGGCCACCGGCATGGCACCGGGGCTGACCGGCATCGTCGGTGGTCGCCCTACGGTGTACCCGGTGATCCGCCTGTTCTCCTTCCTCGCCGACAAAGGTAATTGCGCGCTGGAAGTGGAGTTGCAGGGACAACGGCACGCCGTTGTGCTACCGCAGCCTCAGGCATTAAAGCTGGCGGATCTGGCCGTCGACGCCGAACCGCCGGTCGCGCAAGGCGATGCCGACGCCAGCGTGCCATTGATCAAATTGGCGGTGGCGCGCTCCGGCGATAAGGGCAACCACAGCAATATCGGTGTTATGGCGAGAAAGCCCGAATATCTGGCGTGGATCGCGGCTGCGCTGACCCGCGAAGCAGTGGTCGACTGGATGGGCCACGTGCTCGACCCACAGATCGGCCGCGTTGACCGCTGGTATCTACCAGGCAGTTATAGCCTTAATTTTCTGCTGGAGAACGCCCTAGGCGGTGGCGGCGTAGCTAGCCTGCGCATCGACCCGCAAGGCAAGGCCTTCGCCCAACAGTTGCTGGAATTCCCGATACCGGTGCCCAAGGCGCTGGCCGCTAGCCTCGAACAAGGACAATAACAATGAGCTACGACTCGGTTTTTAAACCCGGCCTATTTAGCGGCCAAACCATTCTGGTCACCGGTGGCGGCAGCGGCATCGGGCGTTGCACCGCCCACGAACTGGCGGCCCTCGGCGCTCATGTGGTGCTGGTCGGACGCAAGGCCGACAAGCTGGAAAAGACCGCCGGCGAAATCCGTGAGGATGGCGGCAGCGTCAGCTTCCAAGTCTGCGATATCCGCGATGAGGAATCGGTCAAGGCCATGGTCGCAGCAGTGGTCAGCGAGCGCGGGGCGATCCACCACCTGGTCAACAACGCCGGCGGTCAGTACCCCTCGCCGCTTGCTTCGATCAACCAGAAAGGCTTCGAGACCGTGGTACGCACCAATCTGGTCGGAGGCTTTCTTGTGGCCCGCGAGGTGTTCAACCAGAGCATGAGCAAGACCGGCGGCAGCATCGTCAATATGCTCGCCGACATGTGGGGCGGCATGCCCGGCATGGGTCACTCCGGGGCGGCGCGCGCCGGGATGGAGAACTTCACCAAGACCGCCGCCGTCGAGTGGGGCCACGCCGGGGTGCGAGTGAATGCCGTAGCACCAGGCTGGGTCGCCTCCAGCGGCATGGACACCTACGAGGGCGCGTTCAAGGCGGTGATCCCGACCCTGCGCGAGCACGTGCCGCTCAAGCGCATCGGCACAGAATCGGAAGTCTCAGCGGCCATCGTCTTTCTGCTATCTCCAGGTGCCGCCTTTATCAGCGGCAACACGGTGCGCATCGACGGCGCCGCCAGCCAGGGTAGCCGCGCCTTCCCGCTGTTCAAGGCCAAGGCCGGGCAAAGCCAGTCTTACAACGGCTTCCACCGGGCCTACCTGCCCGATGTGCTGAAAGACCAGGGAGAGTGATGCGATGCCGGTAATCCACTCCGAGATCGACATGCATGGCGAGGACTTCGCCAAGAACCGCGAAGCCATGCTCGCCGCCGTGGCCAGCTTTCGCCAGATCGAACAGAACTGCCTGAACAAGGCGGCTGAAGCCAAAGCCAAGTTCGAAAAGCGCGGCCAGCTGCTGCCGCGTGAGCGCCTGAACCTGCTGCTCGACCCCGGCGCGCCGTTTCTCGAACTCTCATCGCTGGCCGGCTACAAACTGCACGATGACAAGGATGGCACCCAGGCCGGTGGCGGGATTATTTCCGGTATCGGCTATATCGCCGGGGTGCGCTGCCTGGTCAGCGCCAGCAACAGTGCGATCAAAGGCGGCACCATCTCCCCGACGGGGCTGAAGAAAACCCTGCGCCTGCAGCAGATCGCCTTCGAGAACAAACTGCCGGTGGTGGCGCTGACCGAAAGCGGCGGTGCCAATCTTAACTACGCCGCCGATATCTTTGTCGAAGGCGCTCGCGGCTTTGCCAACCAGGCGCGCATGTCGGCCATGGGCCTGCCGCAGATCACCGTGGTGCACGGCTCCAGCACCGCTGGCGGCGCTTACCAGCCGGGGCTGTCCGATTATGTGGTGGTGGTGCGCGGCAAGGCCAAGATGTTTCTCGCCGGCCCCCCCTTGCTGAAAGCTGCCACCGGCGAGATCGCTACCGATGAGCAGCTGGGCGGCGCCGAAATGCATGCCCAAGTCGCCGGCACCGCCGAATACCTGGCCGAGAACGACGCCGATGGCGTGCGCATCGCCCGTGAAATCCTTGCCATGCTGCCGTGGAATACCCAACTGCCGGCGCGGCCCACCAAGGTCTACAACGAGCCGTTGTATCCAGCCGAAGACCTGCTCGGCCTGGTGCCGGCGGACGCCAAAAAGCCCTACGACGTGCGCGAAATCATCGCTCGTATCGCCGACGGCTCGGCCTTTCTCGACTTCAAGAACGAGTTCGACAACCAGACCGTCTGCGGCCACTTGCAGATCGAAGGCCAGCCCTGCGGTTTTATCGGCAACAACGGCCCCATCACCCCGCAAGGTGCGGCCAAGGCGGCGCAATTTATCCAGCTGTGCGAGCAGAGCAACACGCCAATCCTGTTCTTCCACAACACCACCGGCTTTATGGTCGGCACCGAGTCGGAACAGCTCGGGGTGATCAAACACGGCTCGAAGATGATCCAGGCGGTGGCCAACGCCACGGTGCCGAAACTCACCATCGTCGTTGGCGGCTCGTATGGCGCCGGCAACTACGCCATGTGCGGTCGCGGCCTCGACCCGCGCTTTATCTTCGCCTGGCCCAACAGCAAAACCGCCGTGATGGGCGGTGCCCAGGCCGGCAAGGTGCTGCGCATCGTCACCGAGGACAAACACCTGAAGGAAGGCAAAGAAGCCGACCCGAAAATGCTCGACATGCTGGAAACCGTCACCGCGCAGAAACTCGACAGCCAATCCACCGCGCTCTACGGCACCGCCAGCCTGTGGGACGACGGCCTGATCGATCCGCGCGATACGCGCAAGCTGCTCGGATATCTGCTGGATATCTGTGCCGAAGCGGCTGTTCGCCCGCTTAAAACCACCACTTTCGGCGTAGCCCGCCTGTAACCCTTCGGAGAATAAAAATGATCTTTACCCAAGAACACGAAGAGCTGCGCCGCACGGTCCGTAACTTTGTCGACAAGGAAATCAACCCGCACGTCGAGCAATGGGAAAAGGACGGCCGCTTCCCGATCCACGATATTTTCAAGAAAGCCGGTGACCTCGGCCTGCTGGGCATCTCCAAGCCCGAGAAGTTCGGCGGCATGGGCCTGGACTACAGCTACTCAATCGTCGCCGCCGAAGAGTTCGGCACCATCATCTGCGGCGGCATTCCGATGTCCATCGGCGTGCAGACCGATATGTGCACCCCGGCCCTGGCGCGCTTCGGCTCCGATGAGCTGCGCGAAGAGTTCCTCAAGCCGGCGATTGCTGGCGAGATGGTTGGCTGCATCGGCGTTTCCGAAGTAGGTGCTGGCTCGGATGTGGCCGGGCTGAAAACCACCGCCAAGAAAGACGGTGACGACTATGTGATCAACGGCAGCAAGATGTGGATCACAAACTCGCCAAGCGCCGACTTTATCTGCCTGCTGGCCAACACCAGCGATGACAAGCCACACGTCAACAAGTCGCTGATCATGGTGCCGATGAACACCCCAGGCATTTCGGTCAGCCCGCATCTGGACAAACTCGGCATGCGCAGCTCGGAAACCGCCCAGGTGTTCTTTGACAACGTGCGCGTACCGCAGCGCTACCGCATCGGCCACGAAGGTGCCGGCTTTATGATGCAGATGCTGCAGTTCCAGGAAGAGCGCCTGTTCGGCGCAGCCAACATGATCAAGGGCCTGGAGCACTGCATCAACGCCACCATCGACTACTGCAAAGAGCGCAAGACCTTCGGCAATGCGCTGATCGACAACCAGGTCATCCACTTCCGCATGGCCGAACTGCAGACCGAAGTCGAGTGCCTGCGCGCCCTGGTTTACCAGGCCACCGAGCAGTACGTGCGTGGCCGCGACGTCACCAACCTGGCCTCGATGGCCAAGCTCAAGGCCGGCCGCCTTGGCCGTGAAGTCACCGACAGCTGCCTGCAGTACTGGGGCGGCATGGGCTACATGTGGGAAAACCCGGTGGCCCGCGCCTACCGCGACGTGCGCCTGGTAAGCATCGGCGGCGGTGCCGACGAAATCATGCTCGGCATTATCTGCAAGCTGATGGGCATTCTGCCGGGTAAGAAGAAAGACTAAGAGCGGAAAACCGTAGGGTGGACATCGCTGTTTATGTCCACCGTGACACCGCCCGGTGGGTCGGTAAAGCGTGACCCACCCTACGGCCTGCGTCTTCAGCGCCACGTAAGAGGATTACCTGATGCCAGCTCTACCCGATTGCCAAACCCTGCTGCTAAGCCTCGACGCCGGGGTGCTGCATATCACCCTCAATCGCCCAGACAGCCGCAACGCCATGAGCCTGGCCATGGTCACGGAACTGCGCGCAGTACTGGAAAGCCTGCGTAATGATCTCAGCGTGCGTGCCATTGTGCTGCGCGGCGCCGGTGGGCATTTCTGCGCGGGTGGCGATATCAAGGATATGGCCGGTGCCCGAGCGGCCGGTGGCGACCCCTACCGCAGCCTTAACCGCGCCTTCGGCAGCTTGCTGGAAGAAGCGCAGAACACGCCACAGGTGCTGATCGCCGTGCTCGAAGGCGCGGTGCTGGGCGGCGGTTTCGGCCTGGCCTGCGTGTCGGATATCGCCATCTGCCAGCAGGACGCCAAGTTCGGTTTACCGGAAACCACTCTCGGGATTCTGCCGGCGCAGATCGCGCCCTTTGTGGTCAAGCGCATCGGCCTGACCCAGACCCGTCGCCTGGCCCTGACCGCCGCCCGTTTCAATGGCAGCGAGGCCGAACGCCTGGGTCTGGTGCATTTCAGCGAAGCCGATAGCGAAGCCGTTGACGCCCGTTTGCACCAGGTACTTAGCCAGGTACGCCAATGTGCGCCCCAGGCCAATGCGCAGACCAAAGCCCTGCTGCTGGCCGCCGAAAGCGAAGCACTCGGGCCATTGCTGGACCGCGCCGCCGAGCAGTTTGCCGCGGCGGTAACCGGCGGCGAAGGCATCGAGGGCACCATGGCCTTTATGCAGAAACGTGCGCCGAAGTGGGCTGCTGAATAAGCCCCCTACAACATGACCTGATCGCCAGGTTTACGATCCCAGCAGGAGCACACAGATGCCCGCCTTTAACAAAATTCTGATCGCCAACCGCGGGGAAATCGCCTGCCGGGTGATGCGCACCGCTCAGGACCTCGGCTACCGCACCGTGGCCGTCTACTCGGAAGCCGACGCCGGCGCACGCCATGTGCAGCAAGCCGATGAGGCTGTGTGTATTGGCCCAGCGCAGGTCAATCAGTCCTATCTCGTCATCGACAACATTATCAAGGCAGCGCAGAAAACCGGGGCTGATGCGATCCACCCCGGCTACGGTTTTCTCTCGGAAAACGCCGACTTCGCCCGCTCCTGTGAGGCTGCCGGCATCGTGTTTATCGGCCCGACGGTGGAAGCCATCCACCTGATGGGCAGCAAGCGCCTGTCGAAGATCGCCATGCTCGAAGCCGGCGTGCCGTGTATTCCCGGCTATGAAGGAGCGGCCCAGGATGAGGAAACCCTGATCCGCGAAGCCGGCCGTATTGGCTACCCGCTGATGATCAAGGCCAGCGCCGGTGGTGGTGGCCGTGGCATGCGCCTGGTGCACCAAGCCAGTGAACTGGCCGAGCAAATCCGTACCGCCCGCTCCGAAGCACAGAACGCTTTCGGCTCTGGCGAGCTAATTCTCGAACGCGCGGTGATTCAGCCACGCCATGTGGAGATCCAGGTATTCGGCGATAGCCAAGGCAACATCGTTTACCTCGGCGAGCGCGACTGCTCGGTACAGCGCCGCCATCAAAAAGTGGTCGAAGAAGCGCCCTGCCCAGTGATGACACCTGAGCGGCGCCAAGCCATGGGCGAAGCGGCGGTCAAAGCTGCTGCCTCGGTCAACTACGTCGGCGCCGGCACGGTGGAATTCTTGCTGGATCAGAGCGGCGAATTCTTCTTCCTGGAAATGAACACCCGCCTGCAGGTCGAGCACCCAGTCACCGAATTGATCACTGGGCAAGACTTGGTCGCCTGGCAGATTCGTGTTGCCGAAGGTCAGCCGCTACCGCTCAGGCAAGACGAAATCCGCCTAACTGGCCACGCCATGGAAGTGCGTTTGTACGCCGAAGACGCCACGCAGAACTTCCTGCCACAGACCGGCACCGCGCTGCGCTGGGAACCGGCGCTGCGTGACGGCATTCGCATCGACCACGGCCTAGTTGAAGGCCAGGTCATCAGCCCGTTCTACGACCCGATGCTGGCCAAAGTCATTGCCTACGGTGCCACCCGCGAAGAGGCGCGGCGCAAGCTGGTACGCGCAGTAGAGGATTGCGTGCTGCTCGGCGTCAACGGCAACCAGCGTTTCCTCGCCAACCTGCTAAGCCACCCGGAGTTCGCTGCCGGCAACGCCACCACCGCGTTTATTGCCGAACATTTCGCCAGCGACCCGAGCCTCAGCCCGCAACCGCCGCAAGTCGCTGAACTGGCTGCCGCTGCCGTCTTGCTGTTTCAGCAATCGGCCAATACTCGTGCGCATCAAGGCGGCCTGGCCGGTTGGCGCAACGCCGGCAGTGCGCCATGGCGCTTTGTGCTTAAACACGGTGAGCAGAACTGCAACGTGGCGCTGGAGGTACTGGCCGACGGTGCGCAGCCCAAGCTGTTGGCCACGCTCGGCGAACAGCAGGTCAGCCTCACCCTGTTGGCCAGCGATGGTCGTTGGGCCACGCTGGAAGTGGACGGTATTCGTCAGCGCTTGGCCTACCACCTAGAGGGCGACAACCTCTGGCTGTATGGCCATAACGGCAACCTGCAACTGACCGACATTACCCACCTGCCGGTCAGCAGCGCTGCCGGTGCTGGATCGGGCAGCGTCAAAGCACCGATGGACGGCGCGATCGTCGAGGTGCTGGTCGAGGAAGGCGCCAGCGTCAGCAAAGGCCAACTGCTGGTGGTGCTGGAAGCGATGAAGATGGAACACCCGCTCAAGGCCAGCATCGACGGTGTGGTACGCCGCATTGGCGTCAGCCGTGGCGATCAGGTGAAGAACCGCCAGCTGCTGGTGGAAATCGAAGCCACAGACGCGTAGGGACAGAAACGTAGGATGGGTTGAGCAGAGCGATGCCCATCGGCACACAAAATTGTTGGGTATCGCCGCGCTCAACCCAACCTACAAAAGCGGCTCAGACGAATAACAAAAAAACACGGAGAACGTCCATGTCACTGCAAGGCAAAACCCTGTTTATCACCGGTGCCAGCCGTGGCATCGGCCGTGAAATCGCTCTGCACGCCGCGCTTGAGGGGGCCAATATCGTGATTGCGGCGAAAAGCGCCGAGCCTCACGCCAAGCTGCCCGGCACCATCCACTCGGTGGCCGCCGAGGTCGAGGAAGTCGGCGGAAAGGCCCTGGCCCTGCAAGTCGATGTGCGTGACGAGAACGCGGTAAAAGCGGCCATGACCCAGGCGGCCGAACACTTTGGCGGCATCGACGCGCTGATCAATAACGCCGGCGCGATCAAGCTGGTCGGTGTGGAGAAACTCGAACCCAAGCGCTTCGACCTGATGTTCCAGATCAACACCCGCGCAGTGATGGTCTGCAGCCAGGCGGCCCTGCCCTACCTCAAACAGAGCAAGGGCCATATTCTTAGCCTGTCGCCGCCGCTTAACCTCGACCCCAAGTGGTTCGCCAACTACGGCCCCTACACCACCACCAAGTACGGGATGAGCATGCTGACCTTAGGCATGCATGAGGAATTCAAGAAGTACGGCATCAGCGTCAATTCGCTGTGGCCAAAAACCGTAATCGCCACCGCGGCCATCGAGTTCGAAGCCGGCGGCCCGGCTGTAATGAAAGCCGCGCGGGTACCCGCAATCATGGCCGACGCGGCTTATGCCATCCTTTCGAGCAGTGAGCGCAGCATCAGCGGCCGCCTGCTGATCGACGAAGAAATCCTCCGCGAACAGGGTCAGAACAATTTCGAGCAGTACCGCTTTGACCCGACCGGCAAGCTGATGACTGACCTGTTTGTCGATTGAGTACGTTGCACTTCGCCTGACCAGGCATTAGGTGTCTGGCTTAAGCCGCCAGGGCGGGTTCAAGCGATTTTCGCCGGCGTGATACAGGCACAGCGGATTGCCGTCCGGGTCCTGCAGATAGGCCTCGCGCCACAGCCAAGACTGATCGGTCGGCAGCATGCTGAACTCAAAACCCTGGGCCTGCAGGCGGGCGACGGTCTGATCCAGCTCCGCACATTCAAAGTAGATCAGCGTCTGGCTGGCAGGCACCTGCGCAACTTTGCTCAGGGAAAAACTCGCCTGACCATCTGGGCAGCAAAACCTTGCATAGTCCGGCAGGCTCTCGACAATCAGCTGCAGGCCCAGGCCCTGGTAGAAGCGAATAGAACGCGGCACATCGGTGACCGCCACGGTGACTTGGTTCAGGTTCATCGTCTCTCCTGGTTCAACACGCAATCGCGCGAGCGTGTCGAACTAATGCCATAGCTCCAGGCCAGCTGACAATACGCAAGCGCGCTATTTGCCGATCTGCCCTGCCCGGCTTGCGCCAGAGCCATGGTAGGGCTGCATGCGGGCAACTAGAGTTGGGCTTCGCCGCCCTATAACAACCCTAAGCGCGAGAACCATGAGCCAGACCGACCTGATTTCCCCACTGCGTTTCCTTGCCTGCCTACCCCAGCACCTGCCACGCGTACCCCGCATGCTGCGCGGCCTGTATTACGCTGGCATTCGCAATCGCGAGAAAAACCTGTCGCTGGCCTGGGCACTGGAGCGCACGGCGCAGCAGCATCCCGAACGCCCGGCGCTGCTGGATGAGTCGCGTAGTCTCAGCTATGCCCAGTTCAACGCCTGGGCCAACCGCCTGGCCTGGGCCTTCAAGGCTGAAGGCGTGCGCCATGGCAGTGTGGTGGCGGTGATGCTGGAGAATCGCCTAGAGCTGCTGGCAACCCTCGCCGCCCTAAGCAAGCTCGGCGCGGTCGGTGCGCTGGTCAACACCACCCAGCGCGGCAAGGTGCTGGCGCATAGCCTGAATCTGGTCAAACCGGGCTTTATGCTAATCGGCGCGGAATTAGTGGACGTCTTCACTGAGGTCGCCGAGCTGCTGGAAAACCCGCAAACACCGCGTTACTGGATCGCCGATCAGGACTGCCAGCAGGACGCAGGCCAGGCACCGGACGGCTGGACCAACCTGATGCAATTGGCGCGCAGCCAGGCCAGCGATAACCCGCCGGATAGCGCCAAGGTGCAGATGAAAGACCCCTGCTTCCTGATCTACACCTCCGGCACCACCGGCCTGCCCAAGGCCTCAATCATGAGCCACGGCAAGTGGATCAAGGCCTACGGCGGCTTCGGCCACTCCGGGCTAACCCTGAGCAATCAAGATGTGCTCTACCTGACCCTGCCCTGTTATCACAACAATGCCGTGACCGTGTGCTGGAGCGCCGCCATCGCCGGTGGCGCGGCCATCGCCCTGCGCCGCAAGTTCTCCGCCAGCGCCTTCTGGCCGGATGTGCAGCGTTATCAGGCTACCTGCTTCGGCTATATAGGCGAGCTGTGCCGCTACCTGCTTAACCAGCCCGAGTGCGCGGCAGAGCAGAACAACAGCCTGCGCTGCATGATAGGCAACGGTCTGCGGCCCTCGATCTGGGCCGAATTCAAGGCACGCTTCGGCGTTGAGCAGATCACCGAGTTCTATGCATCAAGCGAAGGCAATATCGGTTTTACCAACGTGTTCAACTTCGACAACACCGTAGGTTTTTCCCCCGCCACCTACGCCATCGTGCGTTACGACCTAGAGAGCGACTGCGCCATCCGCACCGCCAAAGGCTTTCTGCAGAAGGCAGACAAAGGCGAGTCGGGCTTGCTGATCAGTGAAATCAGCGCCAAGTGGCCGTTCGACGGCTACACCGACCCGGCCAAGAGCGAGGCGGCGATTCTGCGCAACGTATTCAAGAAGGGCGATGCCTGGTTCAACACCGGCGACCTGATGCGCGACATCGGCTGCAAGCACGCGCAGTTTGTCGATCGTCTGGGCGATACCTTCCGCTGGAAAGGCGAAAACGTATCGACCACTGAGGTGGAAAACGTCCTGGGCGCGTTTCCAGGGGTGGAAGATGCGGTGGTGTACGGCGTGGAAATACCCGGCACCAATGGCCGCTGCGGTATGGCCGCGCTGCGCTTGAGTGAGGGCCAGCACCTGAATAGCACCGCCCTTGCCGCGCACCTGGATGCTGAATTACCGGTGTACGCCGCGCCGCTGTTTATCCGCCTGTTGGGCGAGGTGGAAACCACCGGCACCTTCAAATACAAGAAGACTGACCTCAAGCAGGCCGCCTACAACCCCGCTACGGTGCAGGAACCACTGTGGGTGCGCCTGCCGGGCCAGGCGCGCTTTACCCCGCTGGATCACAGCCTATTTACCGCCATAGGCGAGCAGGCCTACCGCTTCTGATTACCGGCTACCGCTTGAACTCAAATTCCAGCTGCGCACCCTCGACCGATTGCCAGTAGTCATCATCACGCTCGTTGGTGATCAGCTTGCCATTGAGTTGAAAAGGCTCCTCAGTCTTGTCCTTGTCACCAAACATCGGCGGCAATAAGGGGATCGACAAGTCGCTGAGTGGCGCCACCGGCGGCAGGGGCTCGAAGACATTGGTATGCAGGCTCAGATCCAACGGCACTTTTGGCTTTTCACGTTCGGGCTTGGGAGCAACCACAGCTGGTTTCGACTTGGCTTGAACCACCGCCGCGGGTTTTGGCTCAGGGGGGCGGGGCTGCGCTGGCTGGTTTACCGCAGGTGCGGGCTCGGTCTTGGCTGGTTTGCTGGTAACCGTGGCTGGCGCCGGTTGAGTCTTGACGGTTTCAACCTTGGGCTTTGCAGGCGGGTTGGTGCTTTGCTCACAGGCAGCCACTGACAACAGAGTCAGCAGCAGGGCGAGGCTTCGAATAGGCAACATAAGCAGGTACAAAGGCAGTAACACAAGCCACTATGCTGGCCCCTACCCCGCACTCTGGCAAGCCCGTAGTCGGTACAGCAGGTAACAACGCACTGAGCCTCAGCCAACGGCACATCGGTATCGATGACCGCCAGCGACGTGCCTACACCGCTTATTCAGGCGCCTGCAGTTGCTGCAACTGCGCGTCGATATCCAGCTCGGGATGCTCGCGCATCAGTTGCAATAGCAAGGCATCAGCCTCATCCGTCCAGCCGTCACGGCGCAGCTTGAGCAAGCGCTGCAACTCACTGCGCAGTTGCACCTCAGTCTGCCTGCCTAGCGCTTCTGGCATTTTTTCTGGGGCAGAAACCGCTGGCGTAACATCATGCAACGTATCGGCCGCCGACTCTTCACTCAGCAGCTGACTGGACGCACCGGCCGACAGCTTTTTTTCGGCCTTGGCGGCATCTGCGCTGTAGCCCTGAACTATCGGAGCAGACTGCGCCGCACGTGAACGTTCCGGCTCATCAGCCACCGCAGCGGACTCCGCCAGTGGTGCGGGCATCGGCGCAGATTGCGGTGCCATCCTCGCCGCAGCCGGTGCCATCGGCGCGCCGCTGGGCACGGCATCGAAGGCATCCGGTGCCTGCTCAAAGGTGCGCCAGGTCAGGCTTACACCAATCCCCAGGCAGGCGACTCCGGCCAAGGCCGCGGACCAGCGCTGCCGGCCACCCGCGCCAAACAGCCAACTGTACAGGCGCGCGCCCAAACCGGGTTTGGCCTCATCTGTGGCCGCGTTGCGCACGGCGGCGTTGGCGGCTGCGAGAATCTGCGCATCCAGCTGTGCGCTGGGCTCACCGCCGTTGTGCTGGCGAAAATGCGCAAGCATCTGCCGCTCGTGCTCATCGGATATATGTTGATCGTGGTTCATACGGGCAACTCCTCGGCGGCCGGGTCAGCCAGCAGCCGACGTAACTTCTGCAAGGCATAGCGCAAACGGCTTTTCACCGTTTCTGTGGGTATCTGGGTCAGCTCGGCGATCTCAGCCAGCTCCAAGTCACCATGGGCGCGCAGCAGAAACACTTCGCGCTGCTCTGCCGGCAAATCCGCCAGGGCCGCCTGCAGACGCTGCTGATCGCGACTCAGGCTGAGCTGCTGCTCGGGGCCCGGCTGCGGGTCGTGCGGGGCATGCTGCTGTTCCTCGTACTCAGCATGCCCCGCCTGGTGCCGACCATGCTTGCGCCAGGCGTCGATCAACCGGTTACGGCCGATCTGGTACAACCAGGTTTTGAACAGCACCGCATCGCGCTGTTCACTCTGGCTGCGGATCAGACTCATCCAGGTGTCCTGAAACACCTCCTCGGCCAGGGCATGGTCGCCACACAGGCCAAGCAGAAAGCGGAACAAGCCGAGCCGGTGGCGCTGATACAACTCGGCGAAAGCCGCCGCATCACCGCGGCGGTAACGCCGCAACAAGGCGGCGTCGTCATCCGTGAGGGGTCGATTCACTGCTGTACTCGTGCGCTAGTTGAACGGGTCGACGCAGTTTGCAGACTCTGCGCCAGTTCCACCAGCTGCACGAACTCGGCACGCAGGCCAAAACGGTCGGCACCTTTTGCGTTGCGCGCCAGTTCGGCGCTGTCGGCCAGGCTAAAACGACCGGTGTAGGTATCGCCTTTAAGCTGTTGGGCGAAGGCGGCCACCGCTGCGGCAAAGCGTAGGTCTTCGCTGGCCTCGCTGACGGCACGTGTATCGTTGTCCTGAATTGGCTGCTCAAGCAGTTTGCTGACGTCCTGCCCTGGCGCCTTGTAACGAATGCGCAGCCAGGCCAGTTCGCCCGCTTTGCCGTCGTTTTTTGCAGCGGCCTGATAGCGCAGCGGCTCCAACCAGCCCTTGCGGCCCACCGGCACTACTTCATAGAGCGCGGTTACCGTGTGGCCTGCGCCAATTTCGCCGGCATCGACCTTGTCGTTGCTGAAGTCTTCACGCTTTAGCGCGCGGTTCTCGTAACCCAGCAGGCGATACTCGCTGACCTCAGCCGGGTTGAACTCGACCTGAATCTTCACATCGCTAGCCACGGTCGCAAGGGTCGAACTGAGCTGATCAACCAGCACCTTGCGCGCCTCGCGCAGGTTGTCGATATAGGCGTAGTTACCATCACCAGCGTCGGCCAGCTGCTCCATCAACTGCTCGTTGTAGTTATCGGTGCCAAAGCCCAGGGTAGTCAAAGAGACGCCGGTTTTGCGCTTGTCGGCGGCCAGTTGCTTGAGGGTTTCAAAATCGCTGATGCCAACGTTGAAGTCGCCATCGGTGGCCAACAGGATGCGGTTGATGCCGTCGTTGATAAAGCCCTGCTGCGCCTGCTGATAGGCCAGTTGAATGCCTGACTCACCGGCAGTGGAGCCGCCCGCCGTCAGTTGATCGATGGCTGCGCGGATCTTGGCTTTCTCGCTGCCGGATGTTGGCTCCAGCACCACGCTGGATGAGCCCGCATAGACCACCAGCGACACCTTGTCCTGGGCGCGCAGCTGCTCGCCCAGCAGCTTCAGGGTGCTTTGCACCATGGGCAGGCCATCGCGGCGATCCATCGAGCCGGAGACATCCACCAGAAACACCAGATTGGCCGGCGGCAGCTCGTCTACCCGCAGATCCGAGGCCTTGATGGCGATACGCAGCAGGCGGCTCTCGGAGTTCCACGGCGTAGCCGCCAGCTCAGTGTGTACGCCAAATGGCACATCACTTGTGGGCAGCGGGTAGGCGTAGGGGAAGTAATTGACCAGCTCCTCCAGGCGCACGGCATCCTGCGGCGGCAATTGCCCGCCATTGAGGAAACGCCGCACATTGGCGTAGCTGCCAGTATCCACATCGATGCTAAAAGTCGAAACCGGCGACTCAGCCACAGCATGCACCGGGTTGTCGGCCAGTTTCTGATACTGCTCGCGGTTCTCGTCACGATAGCCCGGCGGCAAGGCATCGACCTGCACAGACATCGGCATCGGCGCATAGGCCACGCTGGGCATCACCGCCCTGCCCGCCACCTGGCTTTTGCGTTGCAATTCAGCGGGGGCAGCGGCCAGCTGTTCATGCAGCTCGGCACGCTCACGCTTATGGGCTTGGTCGCTGAGCTGCGGGCTGCCAGCCTCGGTGGCCGGTGCGTCGGGGCTGGCGGCGCTGCAAGCGCCGAGGCTGATCAGTACGCCGGCGGCAAAACCGGCAAGCAGCGGACGGGTAAGCAATACGGGGTAAGCAGACATGGGGGGCATCTCCTGGGCGATCAAACAGACCATTCGCTCAGGTAGACGCAGAGGTGTCGGCAGACGGGTTAACCGTTCGTAAAAATGTTCCCATCAGCCGTAAAGGCCAGCTGGAGAATACTGGGAAGGTCGCCCCCGGTTTTAGGGTGCTTGGATATCCGACAGCCCATATTTGCTCTTTAAGCGTTGCAGCAAGTGGGATTCGTCCTGCAAAAACTGGTTGAACTGAGCAATGATCTGCGGCTGCGTGCGCGTGGACAGAAAAAACTGCGGTCGATAGTGCGGCAAGCGTTCGTTTAACACGAGCCTGTCACCAGCCGGGATATCGTTCGTGTACTGATACCAGTTGAGCGCACTTGCTTCGTAGAAGATACCACCCACCCGGCCTTGCCGAGCAAGCGCCACTAGGCTGTCCTGAGTGTTAGCGAATTGCAGCTCGATAACGCCATTGGCGATGTCGACTTTGTAAGGCCAGGCATCGAACCCTCTCACGGTGGCAATCGCCGCAAGTTCTGCGAGCGATTTGTCGCGGTTCGCCGGCAACACGAAGAGCCCCTCGATGGCCTGGTAGACGGTATTGCTGTAGGTGACGGCCTTGTCCTTGCGCATGTCGCGCTGCCAAAGCGGATTATCGGGAAATTTGAAATCCAGTTCGTCAGTGCTGAGGAAGTTGCGGTAAAGGCGCTTCACCGGCAAATGAACATAGTGGAAGTTATAGCCGTATTTGCTGGCGAAATGATCCAGCACATCCCGGCCATAGCCGCGGTAGTGAACCGCAGTTCCGTCGTAGATCGGGTAGAAGTTGATCGCTTCTACCCCAACGGTGAAGTCGGCTCCACGAGCGCCCTGTACGCCCAGTAACAGGCAGAGTAACGCAACAATCGTCCGCACCGGTTTCCCTGCCTTATGTGTCCTACTGGCGATGGTAGAGTACTGCGGCGCAGGCTGATAGGACCAGACGTAGCCTCAGGAAACCGCCACACCCTCCTGACACAACTGCCCGGCCAGCATGCCCAACGTCATCAAGGCGCGCTCAGCTTCGCGGTTCCACGGAATGCCACAGTTCAGCCGGATGCAGTGGTTGAACTGCTCGGTATTACTGAAGATCAGGCCTGGCGCGATGCTGATGCCCTGCTGCAGCGCACGTACGTGTAGGTCCTTGGTATTAACCCGCGCCGGCAGGCTGACCCAGAGAATAAAGCCGCCCTTGGGCCGACTCATCTGCGTGCCTTCGGGGAAGTACTGCTGCACCGCCAGCTGGAAGGCGCTGAGATTTTTGCGGTACTCCTGACGGATAAAGCGCAGGTGGCGGTCGTAACCGCCGTTCTCCAGATACGCCGCTACCGCCATCTGCGTCACGCTGCATGCCGAGTGGGTGCTAAAGGTCTGCAGGCGCTGAATTTCATCCTGATACTTGCCGGCAACAATCCAGCCGATACGTACACCGGGGGAGAGAGTTTTGGAGAAGCTCGAGCAATACACCACCCGCCCTTCACGATCATGGGATTTGAGCGCCTTGGTCGGACCCTGCTCGAACATCAGCTCGCCGTAGATATCGTCTTCGATGATCTGGATATCGTAATCACCAGCCAAGCGCAGCAACTGGCGCTGACGCTCCTCGGGAATGGTGCCGCCCAGCGGGTTGCTCAGCCGCGCAGTCAATACCAACGCCTTGATCGGCCATTGGTTGGCCGCCAGTTGTAGGGCTTCCAGGCTGATACCGGTGGTTGGGTCGCTGGGAATCTCGATGACTTTCAGGCCCAGCAGGTCAGCCAGTTGCAGCAGGCCGTAATAGGTCGGCGACTCTGCGGCAATCAAATCACCCGGTTTGGTCAGCACGCGCAGGCTCATCTGCAGGGCATCCACACAGCCGTGAGTGATCACCACTTCAGTCGGGTCAACCACCACACCGGCATCGCGCATGCGAATCGCCACTTGGCGCCGCAGCGGCTCAAAACCCGGGCTGAACATATAGCTAAAGGCCCGGGCACTGTGAAAACGGGTGACCTTGGCCAGTTGCTGGTGCAACGCGCGCACCGGCAGGTAATCCACATGCGGCACCGCTGCGCCGAGGGGAAACACGCCCTCGCGACGTGACTCGGTGAGCACCTGATTGATAATGCTGCTGCGCGTCACCAAGCCAGGGCGCTCTACGCGGGCGATATCGGGAGTTGGCGCAGTCAGGGCAGGGGTCTGGTGCACGTAGAAGCCAGACTGCGGGCGGGCGCGAATCAGACCCTGATCTTCCAAGTTGGCGTAGGCCTGCAGCACAGTCGCGTGGCTGACGCTGAGCTGCGCACTCATCTTGCGCACCGAAGGTACACGCTCACCGGGCTGGTAAACGCCGCGGCGGATGTCTTCCGCCAGTTGCTGGGCAATACGCTGATAAAGCAACAGATTGGTCATGACCGCGTTCCTGCTTGACTGAACCGTAACAGTAAACCGGGCTTTTACGATTGCACCGGTACAGCTCACTGAATTGTGGGCGATACAGTGCGAACCCGCCAGGACTGTAGCGGTTCAATTAACAGGTGTATGGACTGTGCGGCGATGCCTAGCGACTGCCCGCAGGCTGCGCCGATCTGAATGACAGGCAATAAAAAGCCCCGGCCAACCGGGGCTTTTAAACGACGCAAAACTTAGCGCGACGAGCCCAGGTTGCCTTGCTCATCGGAGAACACGATCTCTACCCGGCGATTTTGCGCCCGGCCTTTCGCTGAGGCATTTTCGGTTACCGGGAAGCTCTCGCCATGGCTCTGCACTTCGATGCGTTTACCATCGATGCCCAGATCGACCAGTACATCGGCCACTGCCTGGGCACGAGCGCGGGATAGCTCAAGGTTTTCCTGGGCATCGCCACGGCTGTCGGTATAGCCCTCGATGCGCACGATGCGCCGGGGATTGAGCTGAAGGAACTGCACCAACTTCAATACTGTGCGATTGGCCGAGGCCTTGAGGTCGCTGTGGCCGGCATCGAACAGCACATCGCCCAGGGTCATCACCAGGCCGCGCTCGCTCTGGCTGGTGGCCAGGCTGACCATCTGCTCTTCAAGCCAATTGCTTTGATCCTGCACGCTGAGCAGCTTGGCCTCACGCAAGGCTAACTGCAGGCGCTGACGCTCCAGCTCCAGCTTGACCGCACGCTCTTGGTTCAGATTGAGCGCGCTCTTCTGCCCAGCAATCGCACTGTATTGCTGGCTGAGATAGGCATAGTGACTGACATCAGCGCCGCTGCCCCAATAGCTCGACAGCCGATCAGCCTTGGCCAGCGACTCACCAGCGCGAATCAGGTCCTTGGGCGCACTGCGCAGCACATCGGCATCTTCCTTGACCTGCTGAAAGGCGGCGTTCGCCTCCTGTAGTGCTTGGTCGCTTGAGCTGTGCGATGAGGCGCAGCCGGTCAACAGCAGCGCCACGAAAAGCGCCGACAGACTTAGCTGAGCATGCTTCATTGCAAGCCTCCCAGCTGTTTGCGCAAGCGGTTGATGGCGTTACTCAGTTCGGCCAGTTGCTGCTGGCTTTTCTCGGTCAGGTGCTCGGCTTCAGCCAGTCGCGCATCCAGCTCGGCCTGCTCGGCATACACCCGCGCCTGTTTGTAATCCTCATCCTGCATAGCCGCTTGGGCCAATGCGAGCTTTTCCTCGGCCAGGCGCAGCGAAGCCGATTGCTCAGCAGAAATACCCAGCGCCTTGGCCTGACTAAGCGCTTGTTCGGTCAAGCTCAGCTGCTCATTAGGCGCAGGGTCGGATGCACAGGCACTGAGCATGAGCGGCAGCAAGGCCGCACAAATACGTCGATAAATCACAGATTTTCCCTACTGTTCAGCTTCACCGGTGGGGGCGAGCTGTTGATCTTTCCAGCGCTGCAGATTGCGTTGCAGCAAGTCGTCCGGCAAACCGCTGGCGATCGCCTCGTTCATTTTCTTCGCCAACATGCCGCGCAGCCACGCATCGTTGCAGGCCGAGTTATGCGACAACGTCAGGTATAAACCTTCGCTGGAGATCGGTGGATCGAGCACCAGCAGATCGTCCTGCATGCCCAAGCTATCGGCCAGAGCCTGCCCCGGATAACGCTCGTAAAGCACATAGTCGGTACGCCCAAGCAAGAGCTTCTGGAACGCCTGGGTCAGGCTGGCAACGCCTTCCAGAGTCAGATTACTCTTGGCGTAGGCATCAAATGTCTGGCCAAAACTGTTGTTAACCAAGGTATCGCCGGTGCGATTGCGCAAGTCATCCCAGCCGGCGTAGGGGAACTCGGCACCGCGATGTACCCAGACCACACTTGGGGTATAGAAAAACGCCGGATGCACGTAATCCATGACTTCCAGGCGCGGCAGAGTCAGAAACGCCCCGGCAATCAGGTCGACACGACCGGTGCGCACTTCATCCTGTGCCCGTGACCAGGGCCCGGTATAGATGATATCCACCACCACACCCAGCTCCTTGGCCAGGTGCTGCAGCAGGTCGGCATTGGCGCCGATCAGTTGTTGAGGATTCTGCGGGTCACGCCAGAGGTATGGCGGATACTCCGGATTACCAGTCGCCACCAGGCGTTCGCACTTGCCTGCTGCAACGGCTAAAGCCGGCATCAGCAGCGCTGCAAACAACAGGAGAAACGACCTATAAAAACCACGCTCAAGCATTGGCGACTTCTCGACTTAACCTTGGATGGGCGTCTGCGGCCACACATCGGGAGACTTCTGGATCATGCTAGCTTAATACGCATCCATACGAATTCGCGATAAAGACTAATCATGAAAAAACTGATCGCAGCCTTAATGCTACTGCTAACCGGCACTGCAGCCCTGCTCTACCTGTCACCCGCCGCTTTGTTGACGAGCGTACAGCTGGTGGAGCGACAACGCGCCGGGCTAAGTCTCAAGCAGATCAGCGTGGGCGATCTTAGCATTCATTACTACGAGGGCGGCCCAAGCAGCGCACAAACCATCCTGATGGTGCACGGCTTTGCGGCCAACAAGGATAACTGGCTGCGTTTCGCTCGGCACCTCAGCCAGGATTACCGGATTATAGCCCTCGACCTGCCAGGCTTCGGTGCCAGCGACAAACCAGCCGGGAGCTACGATGTTGGCACCCAGACCGAACGCCTGGCCAGCGTGATTGATGCGCTGAAAATAGAACAGCTGCACCTGATCGGCAACTCCATGGGCGGGCATATCAGCGCGCTATATGCCGCACGCTATCCACACAAGACTTTATCTCTGGCACTACTCGACAACGCCGGTATCACCTCGCCGCAGCCTAGCGAACTGATGCAACGGCTGCAGCGCGGCGAGCCCAATCCGCTGGTGGTAAAAAGCCCCGAGGATTTTCAGCGCCTGCTCGATTTTATCTTCGTGCAGCCGCCCTATCTGCCGGAATCGCTCAAGGTCTATTTCGCCGAGCAGGCCATCGCCAATAGCGCGCACTACGACCAGGTATTCGCCCACCTGATCGAACGCTATATCCCGTTGGAACCGGAGCTGCCGAAGATCCAGGCACCGACGCTGATCATCTGGGGCGCAGAAGATCGTGCACTAAACGTATCCAGTGTCGAGGTCATGCAGCCCCTGCTGCGCAAACCCAGCGTGGTTATCCTGGCGGATACCGGCCATGCGCCGATGATTGAACGGGCGGAACTGACCGCACAGCACTACCGGACCTTTCTCCAAGCATTGCCGGATTAGCGCCAAAATATAGGCAATAAAAAACCCGCTCAGTGAGCGGGTTTTTT
This sequence comes from Pseudomonas sp. EA_35y_Pfl2_R111, assembly GCF_963970955.1. Lineage (NCBI taxonomy): Bacteria > Pseudomonadati > Pseudomonadota > Gammaproteobacteria > Pseudomonadales > Pseudomonadaceae > Pseudomonas > Pseudomonas sp. EA_35y_Pfl2_R111. Next base: position 669,632 of record NZ_CAXAOM010000002.1, read on the forward strand.
CTGCACTAGGGAAACCGGCTTAGACCAGTTTTTCCAGTTCAGGTACTGCTTCGAACAGGTCAGCAACCAGGCCGTAATCGGCAACCTGAAAGATCGGCGCTTCTTCGTCCTTGTTGATCGCAACGATCACCTTGGAGTCTTTCATACCAGCCAGGTGCTGGATCGCGCCGGAGATACCGACGGCGATGTACAGCTGTGGCGCAACGATTTTGCCGGTCTGACCGACCTGCATGTCGTTCGGTACGAAACCTGCGTCAACTGCGGCGCGCGAGGCACCTACAGCAGCGCCCAGTTTGTCGGCCAGAGCGTACAGGTGTTTGAAGTTGTCACCGTTCTGCATGCCACGGCCGCCGGAAACGACGATCTTGGCAGCGGTCAGTTCAGGACGATCGGACTTGGCCAGTTCTTCACCAACGAAAGCCGATTTGCCAGCGTCAGCTGCGCCGCCAACTGCTTCAACAGCAGCAGAGCCACCTTCAGCAGCAACCGGATCAAAACCCGTGCTACGCACGGTGATGACTTTAACGGCAGCGGAAGATTGCACGGTGGCGATAGCGTTACCGGCATAGATCGGACGCTTGAAAGTGTCAGCGCTTTCAACAGCGATGATTTCCGAGATCTGATCAACGTCCAGCGCAGCGGCAACGCGCGGCAGAATGTTCTTACCGTTGCTGGTAGCAGCAGCCAGAATGTGGCTGTAGCCCTTGCCCAGCTCAGCTACCAGCGGCGCGACGTTTTCCGGCAGCTGGTGAGTGAAAGCGGCGTTGTCAGCAACCAGCACCTTGGCCACGCCAGCAATTTTGCCAGCAGCTTCGGCAGCAGCGCCGCAAGCGGAGCCTGCAACCAGAACGTGGATGTCACCACCGATCTTCGCAGCAGCTGCAACAGTGTTCAGCGTGGCTGGAGCCAGGGCGGCATTGGTGTGTTCAGCGATAACCAGGATAGTCATTTAGATTACCTTCGCCTCGTTCTTCAATTTCTCGACCAGTTCAGCCACGGACTTGACCTTGATGCCGGCACTGCGGGTAGCAGGCGCTTCGACTTTCAGAGTTTTGACGGTGGATGCGGTAGAAACGCCCAGATCGGCCGGAGTAACAGTTTCCAGCGGCTTTTTCTTGGCTTTCATGATGTTCGGCAGCGACGCATAACGCGGCTCATTGAGGCGCAGGTCGGTGGTCACGATAGCTGGCAGGCTCAGAGCAACGGTCTGTAGACCGCCGTCGATCTCGCGGGTTACGTTGACCTTGTCGCCAGCTACTTCAACCTTGGAGGCGAAGGTGCCCTGACCGAAACCAGTCAGTGCGCCGAGCATCTGGCCGGTCTGGTTGTTGTCGCTGTCGATGGCCTGTTTGCCCATGATCACCAACTGCGGCTGCTCTTTGTCGACCACTGCCTTAAGCAGTTTGGCCACAGCCAGGGAGTTCAGTTCGTCACCGGACTCAACCAGGATGGCACGGTCAGCACCCAGCGCCAGCGCGGTACGCAGCTGCTCTTGAGCAGTGGCCGGGCCGATGGTTACGACAACGATCTCGCTCGCCACGCCTTTCTCTTTCAGGCGTACAGCTTCTTCCACGGCGATTTCGCAGAAAGGGTTCATCGACATCTTGACGTTGGCAAGATCAACGCCGCTGTTGTCCGCTTTGACGCGAACTTTGACGTTGTAGTCGACCACTCGTTTGACAGCTACAAGAACCTTCATGGATTCCTCGTTACTCTCCGGTGAATAAGAATGTCGCCAGAAGCGAACATGGCGGGAACTACAGACCGGCCGGAACCGGGAGTCGACCAATAACGGCAGACACAAAACCGCCCGTATCTTGACCGCACGACCTAGACTGGTCAATACAACGAACCGGCCAATCGTCAGCGATGTAGTAAGATTCTAACAGCCCTACAGAAAATTCAAACAAACGTTTGTATTGGCCCATCCGAAGGGTCTGGATATAATGCGCCAGCATCGCTCATGGAACGAGCTCGATCGCCAAATAAAATTAGAGAGCCCTGAGTAGGAGATTGCCTGTGGAACGCGAATTTATGGAATTCGACGTCGTCGTCGTCGGCGCCGGCCCTGCTGGTTTGTCCGCCGCCTGCCGACTGAAGCAGAAAGCCGCCGAAGCCGGCAAAGAAATCAGCGTCTGCGTGGTCGAAAAAGGCTCCGAAGTCGGCGCACACATTCTTTCCGGTGCGGTGTTCGAGCCGCGTGCATTGAATGAGCTGTTCCCAGACTGGAAAGAGCTCGGCGCCCCGCTGAACACTCCGGTCAAGCGCGATGACATCTACGTGCTCAGCAATGCCGAGAAGGCCACCAAGGTTCCGGACTTCTTTGTGCCCAAGACCATGCACAACCATGGCAACTACATCATTTCCCTGGGCAACCTGTGCCGCTGGCTGGCGCAGCAGGCGGAAAACCTCGGCGTAGAAATCTACCCAGGCTTCGCCGCTCAGGAAGCGCTGATCAACGCAGAAGGCGCGGTCTACGGCATTCTTACTGGCGACCTGGGTGTTGACCGTGAAGGTCACCCGAAAGAGGGTTACTACACCCCAGGCATGGAACTGCGTGCCAAGTACACCCTGTTCGCCGAAGGCTGCCGCGGCCATATCGGCAAGCAGCTGATCAAGAAATTCGACCTCGACTCCGAAGCCGACGCCCAGCATTACGGCATCGGCATCAAGGAAATCTGGGACATCGACCCGGCCAAGCACGAACAAGGCCTGGTGGTGCACACCGCTGGCTGGCCGCTGGATATCGTTGCCAGCGAAAACACTGGCGGCTCTTTCCTCTATCACCTGGAAAACAACCAAGTAGTAGTTGGCCTGATCGTCGACCTGTCGTACAGCAACCCGCACCTGTCGCCATTCGATGAGTTCCAGCGCTACAAGCACCATCCGGTAGTCGCCCAGTACCTGGAAGGCGGTAAACGCGTTTCTTACGGCGCACGTGCCATCTGCAAAGGTGGCCTCAACTCGCTGCCGAAGATGGTTTTCAACGGTGGCGCCCTGATCGGCTGCGACCTCGGCACCCTGAACTTCGCCAAGATCAAGGGCAGCCACACCGCCATGAAGTCCGGCATGCTCGCTGCGGACGCCGTGGCTGACGCGCTGTTTGCAGGCAAGGAAGGCGGCGACCAGCTGACCGGTTATGTCGACGCATTCAAGGCCAGCTGGCTGTACGACGAGCTGTTCCGCAGCCGTAACTTCGGCCCAGCGCTGCACAAGTTCGGCCCACTGGTTGGCGGCGGCTTCAACTGGCTCGACCAGAACATCTTCGGCGGCAAGATCCCCTTCACCCTGCATGATACCAAGCCGGATTACGCCTGCCTGAAGCTGGCTGCAGATGCGCCGAAGATCAGCTACCCGAAACCCGACGGCAAACTTAGCTTCGACAAGCTCAGCTCGGTATTCCTCTCCAACACCAACCATGAAGAGGAACAACCCTGCCACCTGAAGCTCGCCGACCCGAGCATTCCGCTGGGCAAGAACCTGCCGCTGTACGACGAACCGGCGCAGCGCTACTGCCCGGCGGGCGTGTACGAGATCGTGACCCTGGAGGACGGCGAGAAGAAGTTCCAGATCAACGCGCAGAACTGCGTGCACTGCAAAACCTGTGACATCAAGGACCCAGCCCAGAACATCAACTGGGTGGCACCTGAAGGTACGGGCGGGCCTAACTACCCCAATATGTAAGGCACAAAAAAGGCTCCCTCGGGAGCCTTTTTCTTTGGCTGACGATCAGGCAAAGAACACTTGCCCTTCATACAGCTCACACTTGCTGCAATCCGGGATCAATCTTGAAACCGACCAGCGAGTCCATGGATTTCATCCAGGCGACGTGCAGTTATTCTGGTTGCGGGCCAATGGGGAAGAACTCACCACTGCTCCACACACCCAGCCAGGCTTTGCCATCAATCTCGCGCGGCACCGCCAGCTCGACCAGCTGATAGAACACATTGCGGTGAATTAGCGCCTCAAGATTGCTGCGCACATGCACATAGGGTGCGGGCTCTTCGGTCACGGCATCCAGTTCGACCCGCAGCGGATGCTCACTGCCGGCAACCAGCTCATCCTCGACATTGGTGATGAAACGCAGCACTTGCGTCTCACCTTCACCTTCAACCTGCAGGCTGACTGCGACAAAGGGTGCGTCATCGACCTGAATGCCGACCATCTCCACCGGCGTCACCAGCACGTATTTATCGCCATCGCGACGAATGATGGTGGAGAACAACTTGACCATCGGTTTGCGGCCAATCGGCGTGCCTAGGTAGTACCAGGTGCCGTCGCGGGCGATGCGCATGTCGATATCCCCGCAGAACGCCGGGTTCCACAGGTGCACCGGCGGCAAGCCCTTGCCTTCCCCTTTGGGTATCTGCGCCAGCAAATCGCCGGCTTTGCCTGTATCAGTCATCATTAATGTCCCAAGCCCAACAAACGCCGCGCGTAATCCTGCAGCGCCGGACCAATCAGGTCCTCCGGTTTTGCATCATAGAGGGTCAGCAAGCCTCCGCGGCCACGAATGCGCGCGGTATCGACCAAATAGCGGGTATTGGTCTCGATCAGCATCAGCTGGATCACTCCGCGATCAGTACCCAGGCGATCCAGCGCCTCCTGGTCCTCCCACTCCTCCACCGTACCGATACGGTCATCGGCATAGGCAAAGCGGCTGTATAACAGATAGTGCGCCCCGGCTTCGCGGGCCTCGGCCAACGACTCCTCCAACCCTAGCGGCGCCTTGGCACGACGCACCATGGGGAAATATTCGATAAAGCCCTTGTAGGCTTCCTCAGCCACCACATTGGGCCGCGGGTAGGCATCACCCGGCGGCACGAAATGCCCTTGGGCAATATAAATAAAGGAATCAGCCTGCAGGCGCCAAGGGCTGGCGCGACGCGTCTGGCTATGATCAAGCACGCCCACATCACGCAGTTGATAGATTGCCTCATCCGCCAGATCACTGGCCTTCATACAGCCGCCCAGCAGCAACACGCTCATTATCAGCAACAGACTACGCATCATGTCTCTCCCGCTGCCGGTGACAAGAAACCGGCGGATAGCGCCTAGATGCAGATTTCACGCCACCCTGCCAACATGTAGCGGCGTACCCTTGTGATACGCCAGGGGCCTGGGTAACGTGAGCGCACTTTTCAGGAGTGCCCCACGATGCGTTTCAGCCGCCCTTTTTGCTTTGCCTTGTTGCCACTGCTCGCCAGTTGCCAGGTGTTTACCGACAAACCCGCCGAGCCTGCAATCGAGCAGACGCGCATGCAGGGCGAGCTCAGCCTGAACGCGGGCCAGTTGCTGTTTCGCCCCTGCCAGGAACAACGTCAATTTATCCTCAAGGACGACAGCGCGGCCGGGCTAACCAGCGAGGCCAGCACGCTGTTCGCTGACGGCCATAACACGCTCTATGTCGATATGCGCGGCCAACTACAGGCCAATGAGCAGAAAGGTGTCGATGGCCAGTTCGTGCCGAACCAGGTGTACCGCGTACAGGCTGAAGGTCATGGCTGTACAGATATCAACTTCGCCCGCACCATCCTGCGCGCCAGCGGCCATGAACCGGACTGGAATATCGCGGTAAGCAATCAGGGGCTGATCCTCAATCGCCCAGGCAAAGAGCCACAGGCGCTGCCGTACCTGGAAGAGCAATTGCCCGAAGGTCGCCTCAACCTCAGCAGCGAAGCCAACGGCCAACGCCTAGACCTGTGGATCGCCCGCCAGCGCTGTGTCGATGGCATGAGTGGCGCAGTACAGCATTTGAGCGCCGAGTTGCGCCTTAATGGGGAAATCCTGCGTGGTTGCGCTTACCTAGGCGGCGCACGTAACGATTAGTAATCAGCTGGCTGACACGGATCAGCCGACTGGCAGACGATTGACCTAAGCTGAAAGGGAAGTCAGCCAAAGGGATATCGTTATGCTGCGCATTGCTATCAATGGATATGGACGTATCGGTCGCTGCCTGGTGCGCGCGTTGTTCGAGCGCAAACTGGAGCAGCAGATCCACCTCACCGCGATCAATGACCTGGGTGAGCAAAGCACCCTCGCCCACCTCACCCGCTTCGACTCCACCTTCGGCCGCTTTCCTGGAGATATCAGCCTGGACGGCGATACCTTGTTGGTAAACGGCCACCCGATCCAGCTGCTGCGTGAACGCGAAGTAGCCAATCTACCCTGGCGTGAGCATGCGGTGGATCTGGTGCTCGAATGCACCGGCAAGCTGAAGAAGCGCGACCAAGTCGAACAACACATCAGCGCCGGCAGCCCGCGCGTGCTGCTCTCGCACCCGCTGGACAGCGCCGACCTGACCGTGGTTTACGGCGTCAACCACCAGCTGCTGGGCGATCAGCAGATCGTTTCCAACGCCTCCTGCACCACCAACTGCCTGGCGCCGATGGCCAAGGTGCTGCACGAAGCCGTGGGCATTCGCCAGGGCCTGGTCAACACCATCCACTCCTACACCAATGACCAGAACCTGCTGGACAAGACCCACAGCGACCTCTACCGCGCCCGCGCCGCCGCGCTGTCGATGATCCCCACCAGCACCGGCGCGGCCAAGGCCATTGGCCTGGTTATGCCGGAGCTGATCGGTCGTCTGGATGGGCTGTCGATACGCGTACCGACGCCCAACGTGTCACTGGTCGATCTGACCTTTACCAGCGAACGCCCAACCAGCCGCGAAGCGATCAATGCCGCGCTGCAGGCCGGTGCCTTGCAGTTGCCGCCTGGGGTGATGGAGTGCAACGAGCTGGCGCTGGTGTCCAGCGACTTCAACGGTTACCCGGTGTCCTGCGTGGTCGACCTCAGCCACACCCGCGTGCAGGGTGATCTGGTCAAAGTGCTGGCCTGGTATGACAACGAGTGGGCCTTCGCCAACCGCATGCTCGATGTGATGCTGGCCTGGGTTAACCCTGAGACGCGCTAGCATTCAGGGTTGAGGCTGCCACATGACGGGCCGCTGCCATTTATCGGCGGCGGCCTTTAGCCACAGATCAGGCGTATAATCGCCGCCTTTTAAAAGCTGCCGGGTTGCCTCCGGCCCTGAAAGTGGATCGTTCCTCATGCTTCGTATCACCGAACTCAAGCTGCCCCTCGATCATCCCGACGAGGCCCTGCGCCCGGCCATCGTCCAGCGTCTGGGGGTTGCCGACAGCGAGCTGCTCGACTTCAGTCTGTTCAAGCGCAGCTACGATGCGCGCAAAAAATCCACTGAGATGCACTTCATCTACACCATCGACTGCGAGCTGCGCGATGAAGCGGCGCTGCTGGCCACGTTCAGCGATGACCGGCATATCAGCGTCACCCCGGATACCGCCTACAAACCCGTCGGCATGGCGCCGGAGAACCTCGCAGAGCGTCCGCTGGTAGTCGGCTTTGGCCCCTGCGGGATTTTCGCCGCGCTGATTCTCGCCCAGGCCGGACTCAAGCCTATCGTGCTGGAGCGCGGCACCGAAGTGCGTCAGCGCACCAAAGACACCTGGGGGCTGTGGCGCAAGAACGTGCTCAACCCGGAGTCCAACGTGCAGTTCGGCGAAGGCGGTGCCGGTACGTTCTCCGACGGCAAGCTGTACAGCCAGATCAAGGACCCCAAGCATTACGGACGCAAGGTGCTGCAGGAGTTCGTCAAGGCCGGCGCGCCTGATGAAATCCTCTACGTCAGCAAGCCGCACATCGGCACCTTCCGCCTCACCGGCGTGGTTGCCACCATGCGGGAAGAGATCAAGGCGCTAGGCGGCGAAGTTCGCTTTCAGCAGCGCGTCAGCGATGTGCTGATCGAGGATGGCCAGCTCAAAGGCGTGGTGCTCGACAGCGGCGAGCAGATTCTCAGCCGCCAGGTGATCCTGGCCCTTGGCCACAGCTCGCGTGACACCTTCCGCATGCTGCACAAACGCGAAGTCTTCATGGAAGCCAAGCCATTTTCGGTGGGCTTTCGTATCGAGCACCCGCAAGGCCTGATTGACCGTGCGCGCCTGGGCAAATACGCAGGACATCCCAAGCTCGGTGCTGCGGATTACAAACTGGTGCACCACGCGAAGAACGGCCGCTCGGTCTACAGCTTCTGCATGTGTCCGGGCGGCACCGTGGTCGCCGCCACCTCGGAGCCGAACCGCGTGGTGACCAACGGCATGAGCCAGTACTCGCGCAATGAGCGCAATGCCAACGCAGGCATCGTGGTCGGCATCACCCCGGAGCAGGATTATCCGGGCGGCCCGCTGGCTGGGGTGGAGCTGCAAGAGCAGCTGGAGTCGCAGGCCTATCTGCTCGGCGGCAGCACCTACGAAGCGCCAGGGCAACTGGTTGGCGACTTTATCGCCGGCACGCCATCGACTGAGCTGGGCAGCGTCGAACCATCCTACAAACCTGGGATCAAGCTGGGCGACCTGGCTTTGGCCCTGCCGGACTTTGCCATCGAAGCCATCCGCGAAGCCCTGCCGGCTTTCGGCAAGCAGATCAAAGGTTTCGACCTGCATGATGCGGTGCTCACCGGCATCGAAACCCGCACCTCCTCGCCGCTGCGCATCACCCGTGGCGCAGATATGCAGAGCCTTAACGTGCGCGGCTTGTACCCGGCCGGTGAAGGAGCGGGTTACGCCGGCGGTATTCTGTCGGCAGGTGTCGATGGTATTCGCGTGGCCGAAGCGCTGATCAAGGACATGCTGGGGATTGCCGAAGCCTGAAAGCAAACGCCGCCCAAGGCAACGTGACGCTCACAGCGCTGACAAGCGCTTTTCCAGCCCCTGTTGCTGGAATTGCTCGCGGACAAAATCGATAAATACGCGAGTCTTTTGCGGCAACAGTTTTTGCCCGACGAAATAGATCGAAAGGGCTCCCGCATCCACATGCCAGTCCGGTAATACCCGTTGCACGGTGCCTCGGCGCAGGTATATCTGGGCATGGCCGGTGCTGACCAAGGCAATGCCCAGCCCGCTCTCGGCGGCAGCGCAGGCGGCTTCGGGGTCGCTGAAGGTCATCCGGGTTTGCATCTCTGCGGAAGCCAACAGGCCCTCGCGGTTGCGCAAGGCCCATGGGCGCACACGACCGGTTTGCGGTGAGCGAATCAAGATGCCGGCGTGCTGAGGTAGATCCGCGGGTGAATCCAAGCGCGGAGCCTGCTCCAGGTACTGTGGTGCCGCCAATAATATGCGGTGGGCTGGTGCCAGCTCACGCGCCACCACACCTTGGGGAATATCAAAGCCACCGCCAATGGCGGCATCAAAGCCTTCGGCAATCAGGTCTACCTGGCGGTTATCAAAGTGCCAGTCCGGCACGATGCGCGGATAACGCCGTAGAAACTCCACCAGCAGCGGCACCATGTACTCACGGCCGAACGACAGGCCCATGCTCACCTTCAGAACACCTGCCGGCTGGCTGCGCAGGCTGGTGAGATTCTCCATCGCCAGTTGCAGAGTACTCAGGCCACCCGCCGCTTCGGCCAGAAAGTGCTCGCCGGCCTCGGTAAGACTCAGCTTGCGCGTACTCCGCTGAAACAGTCGCACATCCAGGCTAGCCTCTAGCCGCGCCACATTCTTCCCGACCGCAGCCGGCGTCAGCCCCAGACGCCGCGAGGCCTCGGCAAAGCTGCCGGACTGGGCGCTGCGAATAAAACATTCGATGCAATTAAGCGTGTCCATAGGCTATTCCCCCGCGAGTATTCGATAGCATTCGGATCGAAAGCATATACGCATTACAGGCTTATTAGAAAACAATCCGAGGCAGATACTCACTCCAACACCAAGAAGTACCCACACACTCACTTACTTGTATGGAGATCGACATGACTCACAACACCTCTTCCCTCAGCGGCAAAGTAGCTTTTATTCAAGGCGGTTCCCGTGGCATTGGCGCCGCTATCGCCAAACGTCTGGCTCGTGACGGTGCTGCGGTTGCCCTGACCTACAGCCAGAGCGCCCAGCATGCCGAAACACTGGTGAAGGAAATCCAGGCCGCCGGCGGCAAAGCCCTCGCCATTAAAGCCGACAGCGCGAGCGAAAGCGCCATTCGCGGCGCCATTCAGCAAACCCTGAGCACCTTCGGTCAACTGGATATTCTGGTGAACAACGCCGGTGTACTGGCCATCGCCCCAATCGAAGAAATGAGCATCGAAGATATCGACCGCACGCTTTCGATCAACGTGCGCAGCGTGGTAATCGCCAGTCAGGAAGCGTCCAAACACCTTAACGACGGTGGCCGTATAATCAACATCGGCAGCACCAATGCCGAGCGCATGCCCTTCGCCGGTGGCGCGGTATATGCCATGAGCAAGGCCGCACTGGTGGGTTTGACCAAGGGCCTGGCCCGCGACCTGGGCAGCCGTGGTATCACGGTGAACAACCTGCAACCGGGCCCGGTGGACACCGAGATGAACCCAGAAAACGGCGAGTTTGCTGACAGCCTGAAGCAATTGATGGCCATCAACCGTTACGGTCGCGCCGAAGAAATTGCCAGTTTCGTGGCTTATCTGGCGGGTCCGGAAGCAGGCTATATCACAGGTTCAAGCCTGATGATTGATGGTGGTTTTTCCGCCTGACACCCCAACCTGCTCACAACTCCGGCGGCCAAGGCAGCCGGAGTTTCACGCCATCGACCGCGCTGGACAGTGTCGAGCCATCCTACAAACCAGGGATCAAGCTAAACGACCTGGCCCTGGCGCTACCGGATTTCGCCATCGAGGCCATCCGCGAAGCCCTGCCAGCCTTTGGCAGACAGATCAAAGGCTTCGATTTGCACGACGCGGTGCTGACTGGCATCGAAACCCACACTTCCTCTCCGCTGCGCATCACCCTTGGCACAGATATGCAGAGCCTCAACGTGTTCAGGCTTTACCCACCAACTCAGACGCTGCAGATGCTGTCGGCTACTGCTTAACCAACTCGACCCGACGATTTTTAGCCCGCCCTTCTTCACTGCGATTATCCGCCACCGGTCGTTCCTGCCCGAAACCTGCAGCCGTCAGCCGCTGCGCATCGATACCGGCGGCGACAATGGCGTTCATCACACTCTGCGCACGCTGTTCGGACAACAGCTTGTTGGCCTCGGCCTGGCCCTGGCTGTCGGTATGGCCTTCGATGGCCAGACGCAAAGCAGGCGCAGCTTTCAGCATGCTGACAATCTCCGCTACCGTGGCCTGGCCATCGGCCTTGAGCTCGGCTTTGCCCGTGTCGAAGTTGATATACAGGGCGATAAAGCCGTTGCGGTTGAGTTCATCGAGCAACTGGTTGGCGCTCACTACTTGCTGCATGGCCGCCACTTCGACGATCACCAGCTTGTAGCTCTGGGTCGGTGCACTGAAGATTTCCGGTTCCAGGCGCACCCACACATCCTTACCGCCGGTCGTGACCTTCAGCGTGGTTTCGCCGCCGTCGCCATCCTGCGGCAGACGCTCGTAAACCACCTCACCACCGATCGACTTGATAGCGTTCTGGTAGTTGCGCAGCAGCTGCAGCGGGCTCGGCTGGTTGTCTACCACGTTGTGGAAATAGCGAATCTGCGTGGCATCGCCTTCCACGGTCTGGCGCTGCGGCACGCCGTCCTGAGTGCCGGTGGCGAACTGAGCGGCGTTGTAGTTCTGCTCGTATTCGACGATATGCGAGTTCGGGTAGCGGGACAGCAGCGGATGGTCCTTCGACCCCGCCGTATCATCGGCAGCCAGCGCCGGTACGCTCAGCCAAACGGCTGACCACAACAACATGTGCAAGCAGCTGCGCACAGTTCCCATGGCATTTCTCCTGCTGCATTCGGGGCGCGGTGTACGCCCACCCACAGCAGTGACTCTAGACCAGCACGGCTGACCCGGCGGCTCGTGAACGGTCGACTAAACGTGCAAGCGCAGGCAACAAACTGTGGTACGCCGTGAGCCATTGGGGCGGCGCTCGGGGTCGGCGTAGGTTTCAATCTCAACAAACCCAGCCTTGCGCATCATCCCGGCCGAGGCGGCGTTTTCTTCGTGGCGGTCGATATAGATATCGGCCACGCCCTGCTCGGCCAGCGCGGTAACCACCTGTTTGAGCAGACGTGAACCCAAGCCCTGCCCGGCAACTGCGCGATGGGTGACTGCCTCGCAGATATAGGCGTGCTCAAGATCAAGGCGCGTCGGCGGCTGGTAGCGGGCGAAGTGCCGCGAGTACTGATAACTGACAAACCCCAGCAGCTCGCCACCGCGCTCGGCCAGCAATGCAGACACCGAACCGTCGGCAATCTGCTGGAGATGGGTTGTTACCTCGGCAGGAGGCAGATAATTCCATGGATTCGGCCCGTGCTCGAAGATCAGCCCACAGAGGTTGTCGATATCGGCAGCCGTCGCCTCACGAATGCGCAGGTTATCCATCTACAGCCCTGCCGTGGGCAAGTCAGCCGGCAAGGCGACGCCGCGTTCGGCACAATCGGCTACTGCGGCCAGCAGCGCAGTCAGCTCAAAGCCTTGAGCGCTAAGCCAGGTCTGATTGTAGTAGGTGTCGGCATAGCGCTCGCCGCCATCGCAGAGAATCGCCACCACCGAGCCGGATTCCCCCGTAGCGACCATACGTTGCGCCACCAGCAACGCGCCAATCAGGTTAGTGCCACTGGAGCCGCCCACTTTACGACCCAGGCGCTGCGCCAAGTAATGCATAGCGGCTAGCGACAGCGCGTCGGGCACCTTGCACATCGCATCGATTACCGACGGCAGAAAAGATGCCTCGACCCGTGGCCGGCCGATACCTTCGATACGCGAGCCATGGTTCAGGCACAGGCTGGCATCGCCGGTGCGGTAGTAATCGAAGAACACCGAACGCTCGGCATCGGCGCACAGCACCTGGGTGTTGTGGCGGCGATAGCGCACATAACGCCCCAGTGTTGCCAAAGTGCCGCCGGTGCCAGGGCTGGAAACCAGCCAGCTCGGCTCGGGGAAGCGCTCGCTGCGCAACTGCTGGAAGATCGACTCTGCAATATTGTTGTTGGCGCGCCAGTCGGTGGCGCGCTCGGCGTAGGTGAATTGATCCATAAAGTGCCCGCCGGTCTCGCGCGCCAGGCGCTCGGACTCGGCATAGATCTGTGTCGGGTCGTTCACCAGATGGCTCTGCCCGCCGTAGAAGGCGATCTGCGCGATCTTCTCCTTCGAGGTGCTGGCCGGCATCACCGCGATAAACGGCAGCCCCAGCAAGCGGGCGAAATACGCCTCGGAAATTGCAGTGGAACCGCTGGAGGCCTCGATCACCGGCGCCCCGGGCTTGAGCCAGCCGTTACACAGCGCATAGAGAAACAGCGAGCGCGCCAGGCGGTGTTTGAGGCTACCAGTGGGGTGGCTGGATTCGTCCTTGAAATACAGCTCGACGCCCGGCAAACCCGGCAACGCCAGGGGAATCAGGTGGGTATCGGCGCTGCGCTGAAAATCCGCCTCGATAATACGGATCGCTTCGCGCGCCCAAGTTCTTGAATCGCTCATGCCTTAATCCCCTAGGGTTTATTTCGGACTTCGCGAGCTAGAGCGAGACAAGGCAAAAATGGCCGAGGAAGCGGAGTTTACGAGCTGTAAATGAGCATTCCGAGGCTATTTTTAACGCCGTATCGCCGACGCGCAGCAAATCCAACGTCCTCAATCCAGCACACCAGCTGGCACCACACGCGTCCCGCGCCACTGGCTTAGCAATACGCCAGCAAACACCAATGCCGCCGCCAGCATCTGCACAGCATTCAGGCTTTCGCCCAATAGCAGTATGGCGAACAGCAGGGTGAACACCGGGATCAGGTTGGTAAAGCCCGACGCCTGGCTCGCCGGCAAGCGGCTGACGCCGAAGTTGTACAGCCCGTATGCGCCCACCGTGACCAGAATGCCCAGGTACGCCACCGCGCCCAGGCCCATGGGACTGACACTGGTCGGCAAGGGTGCGCTGAACCAGGCCAAAGGTAGAAAGAAGATGGTGCCGACAAAGGCCACCATGGCAGTCAGCAGAAATGGCGAATAGCGCGATGACAAGTGCTTGAGCAGCAGCGTGTATCCCATGGCGCAGAGCATCGCGAGCAGCTCATAGAAGTTACCAAGAAGGGGGTTACTGGCATGCTCATCGGCGCTACCGGCCAGGCTCAGCCATATGGCACCTATCAGGGCGATCAGAAAACCTGCCAAGGTGATGCGGCTAATCCGCTCGCGCAGGAAGATAAACGCCCCGACCGCCACCAGCAGTGGCAACAAGGCTGTGACCATGCCCGCCTGAGCGGCGCTGGTGTGCTGCAAGGCCAAAGCTTCAAAGAGGAAATATAGACAGGGTTCGCAGGCCGCCAGGCCCAGCAGATACTTCCAGTCTCCGGCGCGGTAATGCATCTGCCCGCGCCAGCGCCAGGCCAGCAGAAATACCAGGCTACCTAGGGCCATACGGCCGAAAATCACCCACAGCGACGGCAACTCGGCAAAGGCCAATTTCAGCGCAATAAAGGAACTGCCCCACAGCGCCATGGCGATCACCAGACAGATCACCGCGATGCCCCTTCCCTGCTCTCGCATATCCAAGCCCCTGACTAAAGGCTGCAGTGTAGAGAGGCAGGCGTGGCGCCAACAGATACAGTCAGCGCCGTGAACTGTGTGGTCTGGTTCTTTGTGCCTGCATCGGAGTTCGCGAGGCTAAAGCGAGACAAGGCGCTATGTAGTAACAGCCGAAGGTTGATCAACGCGCCGACGTCGGCTTATTGCTCCCAAGGCTTACCGCGAGTCTTCTCGCTAATCCGCAGCTTCTGTTGCAGCGCCGCCTTGGCCAGCATATGGGCGCTGACCGGTGCGGTGATAAACAGAAACAAGGCGATCAGCAGTTCATGCAGGCTGACGCCCTCGCCGCGAAAGCTGAAGTAGATCAGCGAGGCAATCACCATGCCGCCCACGCCCAGGGTGCTGGCCTTGGTCGGGCCGTGCAGACGCATAAAAAAGTCCGGCAGACGGTACAGACCAATCGCACCGACCAGCGCAAACAGGCTGCCAAGCAGCAGAAACAGCGCCACCAGCGCTTCGATCCAGAAAGCCATCAGGTGCTCCTCATTCGATGATGTCGCCGCGCAGTAGATACTTGGCCACTGCCACCGTGCCGATAAAGCCCATCACCGCAATCAACAGGGCTGATTCAAAATACATGTCCGAGCCCAGCCAGATGCCGAACAGCACCAGCATGGCAATCGCATTGATATACAGGGTATCCAGCGCCAGGATGCGATCGGGCAGATCGGGCCCGATGATCAGCCGCGCCATGGTCAGAACCAGAGCCAGGCCGATGATTACCAAACACAGCGGAATCACGTAGGCGAGCATGTGAATACCTCTAGCAGGGGTGCTTCGTAGCGCTGTTTGATTTCCGCCACCATGGCCTCGGCGTCAGGCACATCCAGGCCGTGTACCAGCAACATGCTGCGGTCATCGCTGAGGTCGGCGGACACCGTGCCCGGGGTCAGCGAGATGATACTGGTGAGCATGGTCAGCGCCAGTTCATCTTCCAGCAGCATGGGAATTTCTACGAATGCCGGGCGCAGCTTGGCGGTTGGGCCGAGGATCAGTTTGGCCACCTGCAAATTGGCAACGATAATATCGCCGAGGACGCGCAGCAGAAACAGGCACAGTTTGAGCGGTTTGTAGACCCGTGGCGGGTTGATCCAGAACACCTGAGTCAGCAACGGAATCGCCCAACCGAGCAACGCGCCGAGCAACAAGTGGCCCAGGCTCAGGTCGTTTATCAGCAGTAGCCAGACCAGCAGCAGACAAAGGCTCAGCAGCGGATGAGGTAACCAACGACGTGCTTTCATCGTGCAGCTCCCGATTCGATGATCTGCCGGTACAGCGCCAGGTCATGCAGCTGACTGGCCGTGGCCTCGACATATGCCAGAAGCGGCGCAGCACCGACCATCAACAGCAGACTAAGCAGTAGCAAACTGGCGCAGGCCAGCAACCGGCCGTAATCCAACTCGGCGCTGTCTAGCTGGCTTAGGCCGACGCGCCAAAACAGCATGCTACCGGCGCGACTCAGAGCAATCAGAGTCAACAGGCCACCGCCCAGCACAATCGGCCATAACAGCAGCGCCTGCAGGCCAGGCTCCAGCGAGCGCAGCAACAGCAGCTTGCCGATAAATCCGGAAAGCGGCGGCAGGCCCGCCACGGCAATCGCGCCGAAAAAGAACAGGCCGCCGAGCAGATGCGGATTCTGCAATGCCGGGCCCTGCACCAGCAGCGCCTGCTTAACACCACGCTGACGGGCAATCAGATCGGCCAGCAGGAATAGCCCACCGGCCACCCAAGTGCTGTGCACCAGGTAGTACAGGGCAGCGGCCAATGCCTGCTCGGTGCCAATTGCAATACCCGCAAGTAAGGTGCCGACCGACACCACCACCAGGTACGCCAGCAGCCCCTGCAAGCTGACCGCCGCCAACGCACCGATCACGCCCAGCGCCAGGGTCAGCAGGGCAATCGGCCAGAGCCAGTCGTTGGCCATATTAGCCAGGCTGCCGGCCTCGTCACCGAAGATCAGCGTGTATACGCGGATGATCGAGTACAGGCCGACCTTGGTCATGACCGCAAACAGCGCAGCGACCGGCGCAGTCGCCGAGGCATACGCCTTGGGCAACCAGAAATACAGCGGCACAAAGGCCGCTTTAAGACCGAACACTACCAGCAGCAATAAGCCGGCAGCGCCGAGCAGCGCAGCATCATCGGGCCCGGCGGCGGCTACGCGAATGGCCATATCGGCCATATTCAGGGTGCCGGTGATGCCATACAGCACACCCACCGCGAGCAGGAAGAACGCCGAACCTACCAGGTTCAGTACGACATAATGCAGCCCTGCGCGCACCCGCTCTACCCCGCCGCCATGCACCAGCAGTGCATAGGACGCGATCAGCAGGATCTCGAAAAATACAAACAGGTTGAACAAGTCGCCAGTAAGAAAGGCGCCGTTAATACCCATCAGCTGGAACTGGAATAGCGCATGGAAACTCTGCCCACGCTGATCATCACCACGCACTGCATACAACAAGGCAAAGCTGCCGAGCACTGCGGTGACCACCAGCAGCAAAGCACTTAGACGGTCAAGCAACAGGATGATGCCGAAGGGTGCTGCCCAGTTACCCGCGGCATACACCTGGAGCACGCCCTGATCGGCCAGCCAGAGCAGGTAGCCGCTCAACGGCAGCAGCAGCAAAGTGGCCAGCAACGACAGGCTGCGTTTGACCCGCAGACTCAGGCCCGCGCCCAGCAGCAACAGGCTGCCGGCAAACATTGGCAGCAAAATTGGCAGGATCAAGCCGTGATTCATTGCACAGGCTCCTGGCCGTCAACATGGTCGGTCTGGGTTTCGCCGACGCTGCGCAACGCCAGCACCACGACGAAGGCAGTCATGGCAAAACCGATCACGATGGCGGTCAACACCAGTGCCTGCGTCAATGGGTCTGCGTACTCCTTGCCCACCCCGATCACCGTGGCCACGCCGCTCTGCAAACGGCCCATGGCAAACAGGAACAGGTTGACTGCATAGGAAATCAGCGTCAGCCCCAGCACCACCGGGAAGGTCCGTGCGCGCAGCAACAGGTACACCCCGCTGGCGGTCAGGATGCCCAGGGTTGTGGCAAATATGGCTTCCATCTCAAAGCACCTCTTGTGCGGCTTTTCCCTGGGTCAACTTGCCCAGGTTGGCGAGAATCAGCAGGGTCGCGCCGACTACCGTCAGGTACACGCCCAGGTCGAACAACATGGCGGTGGCCAGTTCGATTTCACCGATCAGCGGGATATGGAAATGACCGAAGGCCGAGGTCAGGAACGGCCGGTCAAACAACCAGCTGCCCAGCCCCGTCAGCCCGGCAATCAACACGCCGAGGCCGGCCATGCCCTGGTAATTCAGCGGCAAGCGCGACTGCGTCCACTGCACGCCGCTGGCAACGTATTGCAGGATCAACGCCACTGCGGTCACCAAGCCGGCGATAAAGCCGCCACCTGGCAGATTGTGCCCACGCAGGAAGATAAACACCGAGACCAGCAGCGCCATCGGCAACAGCACCCGCGACAAAGTGGCTAGAATTAACGGATGGCGGTCACGCGCCCAGTCGCGCCCCTGTGCATCAACCTTTGGCTGGATCAGGCGCAAACCATCAAGCAGCGCGAAGATACCGACTGCGGCAATCGCCAACACGGTGACCTCGCCCATAGTATCGAAGCCACGGAAGTCCACCAGAATCACGTTGACCACGTTGGTACCGCCGCCGCCCGGCACACTGTTCTCCAGGAAGAACGCCGAAATACTGTCATACGGCCGCGTCAGCACGGCAAACACCAGCATCGCCACCATCACTCCGCTACCCACCGCCAGGGTGAAGTCGCGCAGACCACGCAGGCTGCTCGACTCAATACGGGTATGCGCCGGCAGAAAGAACAGCGCGAGCATCAGCAGGATGATCGTTACCACTTCGACCGAAAGCTGAGTCAGGGCCAGGTCTGGCGCCGAGTAACGGGCAAAGGCCAAGGCCACCATCAGACCGACCACGCTAAGCATCAACAGCGATACCAGACGCTGGCGGTGGAAGACCACTGTTACCAAGGCAGCCAAAGCCATGATGCCCAAGCCCAGGGTGGTGATGCCGTCGATCGGGGCCATGGCTAGCGGCCCATTGATCTGTGGCAACGAGCTAAGGCCCTGAGTTACTACCAACAAGGCGGCAGCCAGCAGCAGCGCCAGGTAACGCTGCAGCGAAGCATTCTCCAACCAGTTGGTCAGCGCGCTACACACCTTGATCAAGATCAGCACGCCCTGCTCGAACAGCAGTTTGGCATCCACACTCGGCAGCCCGGCATACCAGCGAAACAGTGGCTGACGGAACACGTACACCAGAATCCCGCCAAACAAGGCGATAAAACTCATCAACAACGGCAGGTTGAAACCATGCCAAATCGCCAGGCTGTAGCTCGGCACCTCACCACCCAGGGTGGCCGTAGCGGCAGCCGCCAGTAGCGGCGCCACGGTGTAGGCCGGAACAATCCCTACCAGCAGGCAGAGGAACACCAGAATTTCCACTGGCACCTTCATATACCGTGGCGGCTCGTGCGGTGGGTAGTGCGGCAGATCAACCGGCTCACCGTTGAAGAACACGTCATGGATAAAGCGCAACGAATAGGCCACTGAGAACACGCCGGCCAAGGTTGCAGCAGCCGGAATTACCCAGTTGAAACTGCCCAGCAGGTGCTGATTGAGCGTCTCGCTAAAGAACATCTCTTTGCTCAGGAAGCCGTTGAGCAGCGGCACCCCGGCCATCGCCGAGGCTGCCACCATGGCCAGCACAGCCGTATGTGGCATGTATTTCCACATGCCGTTGATACGCCGCATATCGCGGCTACCGGTTTCGTGATCGATGATCCCCGCCGCCATAAACAGCGAGGCTTTGAAAGTGGCGTGGTTGATGATGTGGAACACAGCCGCCACCGCCGCTAAGCGAGTATCCAGGCCGAACAGCAAGGTGATCAGGCCCAGGTGGCTGATGGTCGAGTAGGCCAACAGCCCCTTGAGGTCATGCTGAAACAGCGCCATCCCGGCACCAACCAGCAACGTCACCAAGCCAGTGATACTGACCAGGTAGAACCACCACTCCGAACCTGCCAACGCCGGGTACAGGCGCGCCAGCAGGAACACCCCGGCCTTGACCATGGTCGCGGAATGCAGATAAGCGGACACAGGCGTAGGTGCGGCCATGGCATGTGGTAGCCAGAAATGGAACGGAAACTGCGCCGACTTGGTGAACACCCCCAGTAGCACCAGAACCAGCGCCAGCGGGTAAAGCTCATGGGCGCGGATCGCATAACCGGCAGCCAGCACCTGAGACAACTCGAAACTGCCAGCGATATGGCCGATCAGCAGAATCCCGGCGAACAGCGCCAGGCCACCGCCGCCGGTCACGGCCAGGGCCATACGCGCACCTTTGCGAGCATCCGAGCGAGCACCCCAGAAGCCGATCAGCAGGAACGACGACAGGCTGGTCAGCTCCCAGAACATCAGCATCAGCAGCAGGTTTTCCGAGAGCACCACGCCGAGCATGGCGCCCATAAACAGCAAAAGGAAAGCAAAGAAGCGCCCCATGGGCTCCTTCTTCGACAGGTAATAACGGGCGTAGAGAATGACCAGCAGGCCGATGCCGAGGATCAGCAAGGCAAACAGAAAGCCCAGGCCATCCAGACGCAGGCTGAGGTTCAGGCCCAGCGCTGGCAACCACTCCACCTTGACCTTGAGCAACTCGCCAGCGAACACCGCAGACTGCTGCGAAAACAGCAAGACCAGCGCCGTCAGCGGCGCCACCCCGGCTGCCGCGGCGCAGGCGGAACGGCCCAGACGCTCGGCCAGCAGAGGCAGGAAGATGCCGAGAAATGGCAAGGCGATGATCAGCGCAAGCGTCATAGAAATAACCCCTTAATACGAACCCGGCACGTACTCGTCCCCGGCTGACTCCCTATCCTGCTGACTGACGGCAGCCCCAGGTTTGACCGGTGCTGCACCCGCGCAGAAGTATTGCACCGCACGGCGACGAAAGCCCGTTGGCGCAAAAACGTGGGCGATTATCCATAACTATCGGCCAGCCGTCATGGATAGAATCATTACTAAACACTGTGTTTTCCGCGAGCCTGCCCAAAAAATCTGAAAAACACCGGTAAACATCTGGTTTATCTGGAAAAAAGGCAATAAAAAACCGGATCAGTCGGGACTGATCCGGTTTTTACGATACTTAGTGAGTAACGCGGCTGGTGCCATTCACGGTCATGATGCGCACACGCTCACCGACGCGGAAAATCTGATTTTCTTCGACGGCCTGAACATAGGCACGCATGCTGCCATCATCTTCGCGCACAGTGATTTCCACACCTTGGGTACGGGTCAGGCCTTCTTCGGTCATAGCCCCCAGCAGACCACCAGCAACTGCGCCGATCACTGCAGCCACCGCACTGCCACGCCCACCACCAACGCCGCTACCCGCCACACCGCCGATTACCGCACCGGCACCTGCGCCGATCGGGGTTTTCGTGCCTTCGATCTTCACTGGGCGTAGCGCTTCGATGGTGCCCATGCGCACCGTTTGCACCGCACGCGCTTCATCGCGCGAATATGTGTCGCCCGTCAGGCTGGAGGCGCAGCCGCCCAGCAGGGCTAGCGCGGCAAACGAAGCCGCCAATAGAAAGAGTTTACGCATGATGGTTTCTCCATTTGGGCAGGCCCTCATTAAAACGCCTGCGCACTGGCGCTGTCACCCGCCAATATGCAGCAAAACTTTACCCAAGCTGCCGCCTAGGGCTATGGCGCGACACTTAGCCGCGTGCAATAGCGGCATCCAATCAGCCTAAGCTAGGTGCTGGTTTGGGGGATTTATGGATTACTTTATCGTCGCCATCACCAGCGTTGCCGGGCTGTACTTCCACTGGTGGCTGTATGTGCGGATCAAGCGCTGGATGGATCGTGACCTGGCGCTATCGCTGGCCGGTGACTCAGTGGCCAAACGCAGCTATATGCTCGCTCGCCTTGCCGAGGCGCAGGCCGCCGGGATCAAACGCAACGACCTGCCAGCCTGGCTGGAGCACGCCGCCGGACAATACTCCGGCGACTAAAGCGCGCTCAGGGTGCTAGGCGCTCACGCAGCCAGGCGGCGTCCTGCAAACGGAAATTGAGGCGGTCATGCAGGCGGCTGGAACGGCCTTGCCAGAACTCGATGCGCTCCGGCAGCAGGCGATAGCCACCCCAGTGCGGCGGGCAATGCGGCGCGCGATCGAGAAAACGCTGCTCGGTTTCTGCCAGCAGGCCTTCTAGCTCGGCACGGTCGGCAACCACCCTGCTCTGTGGCGATGCCCAGGCACCTAAGCGGCTGCCCAGCGGACGTACCTGGAAGTAGGCATCACATTCTTCGGCAGTAACCCGCTCGACGCGCCCCTCGATCCGTACCTGCCGCTCCAGGCTCGGCCAGAAGAAGGTCATGGCGGCAAAGGGGTTGGCGGCCAGTTGCTGACCTTTGGCGCTGTCGTAGTTGCTGAAGAAGGTAAAGCCGCGCGCATCCAGGCCTTTAAGCAGCAGCACCCGGCAGTGCGGACGCCCTTCGCCATCGACGGTCGCCAGAGTCATGGCATTCGGTTCGACCGGCAGTTGCTCGGTTTTTACCGCCTCGGCGAACCATTGCTCAAACAAAGCAAAGGGCTCAAGCGGCGCCTGCGCCTCGCTCAAGCCATCGCGGGTGTAGTCACGGCGCATATCAGCTAGGGTTTGAGTCATCGGCAAATCCTCTTAAAAACGTTTTGCCTAGCTTAACCGCGAGCACTCTATCTGGTTTGATCTGCGGCAACACGCCACTGCGTAGTGACTATTGATGTAGTGGCTTACTGGCTGCTAGCGGGCTTATCAGCCTTGGCTACGGCTTTCGCATTCTTGTCCGCAGCAGGTTTGGCCGCCGCGACTACTACCGTGGGCGCCGGCTGGCTGTATTTGGAGATCAGCGCGTTGAGGGTGGCTTTCGAGGTCAGGAGAATTTCCACCCGACGGTTCAGTGCACGGCCTTGCTGGCTGTCGTTGGCGGCGCGTGGCATGTCTGAGCCTAGCCCCTTGACCATCAGGCGATTTTGCTTGAGGCCGCTAAGGCGGAAAATCGAGGTGAAGGCCCGGGCTCGCTGGTGGCTCAGCTCGCGGTTGGCATTCACTTCACCGCTGCTATCGGCATGGCCGAGAATCAGCACACCAATGGTTTCATCACTTTCCAGCAGTTTGGCCATACGGCTAAGCGGCCCAAGGGTAATCGGCAGCATCATGTGCGGACGGTCCGGATTGAACGAGCCCTGCACCGGTGCGGTGACCACCAGCAGGTTCTCCCGACGCTCAAATTCAAAATGGGTGCCCTTGATCGCTTCGCGCACCTTCGGCTCATACACATCCAACCAGGCCTGGGTCACTGCAGGTGGCGGCATTGGCACCACTTTCGGTGCAGGCTTTGCGGACTTGTCGAAAAGACTGCAACCGCTGATCAGTACACACAGAGCGATGGCGAGAGTTTTATTGGCGAGCATCGGGTATCCACACGTATTGAGCAAAAGAAGCCGGTCAGTGGCCTGCGTAAAGAGCGAGCCATGCCATATTGCGCAGCAGTTTAGCCGAGCTGGCTATAAACAATCAGCCAACAGACGCGCAAGTTTCTGCGCACGAGGGTCCATCAAGACGAACGGTCCTAGGTTATTGGTGACAAACCCGAAGGCCACATCCCGTTCCGGGTCGGCAAAGCCAATAGACCCCCCTGCTCCAGGGTGACCAAAAGCGCGTGGCCCCATGCCGTAGGTGGCATTGGCGACTTCCGGCTGGTCGAGCATGCAACCCAGACCAAAACGGGTGCGGGTCAACAGGGTCCTGTCCTCACCCACCGCATGCTCACGGGTCAACTCGGCCAGCAGTTCGCTTTCCAGCAATCGGCCATCCAACAGGCCGCTATAAAAACCGGCCAGGCTGCGCGCATTGCCATGGCCGTTTGCTGCCGGCTGCTGCATGCGCCGCCACTCGGGTTTGTTGGTGCTGGTCATGATCGAGGGCGGGTTGGTAAAGGCCCGTGTGCTCATGGCCGCCGGCTCGCTCATCATGGTTTTGAGCAAACGCTGGGCGGCCGCGTCACCGAAGTTGCCCTTGCCGCGGGAGATGATCGATACGCGATCAAACTCCTCATCGGCCAAACCAACATGGAAATCCAGACCAAGCGGTTTGGCCGTGCGCGCAACGATGGACTCGCCCGGCCCGCGCCCCTCGACGCGGCGCAACACCTCACCCACCAGCCAGCCATAGGTGATTGGTGCGTAACCATGACCCTCACCCAACGCCCACCAGGGCTGCTCGGCTGCCAGGGCTGTGGTCATCGCTTGCCAGTCATACAGCGCCTCAGCCGGCAGCATCTGGCGCAAGGCTGGCAATCCGGCCTGATGGCTGAGCAAGTGACGCAGGGTAATTTTGTCCTTACCGGCAGCGGCAAATTCCGGCCAGTAGCGCGCCACCGGCGCATCGAGCTCGAGCTTACCCTCGCCCACCAGCTGCAACGCGGTGACCGCAGTAAAGGTCTTGGTGCAGGAGAACAGATTGAGGATGGTGTCGCTGTGCCAGACCTGCTGGCCATCCTTGTCGGCCACCCCGGCCCACAGATCCACCACGGTTTCGCCACCGATTTGCACGCACAGCGCCATGCCGCGCTCCTGCGGCTCATCGAACAACGCCGCAAAAGCGTCGCGCAACGCCTCGAACTTCAGGTCGAAATAACCTTGTATCTGCACCGCCCTGCCCCCTTCTTCTTATATTTGGCCACTGTTCGGCAGATTGTTTCAGCTCTGACGCCAGCGGTGAACCCAGCCCAGGGCTGGCAAGCCTACTATCAGTCTGGCGAATAGCCTTTATGGAACCGCAGGAACTGGCGCAGCTACAGGCTTAAGCAGAGCTTTCGGCACATCGAGGTTAGCTTTGCGCACAGCTTTAACGAAGCCATCCCATGGCCGATCAGTAATCGCGACTAGACCCAAGTGACCATTCTCGCCGTCCAGCAAACGCCCGGTAACCGGCTGGTCGAGGTACTGGAACCAGTGCACGCCGACGATCTGCGGCTCCTCCAGGGCCTTGGCCAGGAAATGCGCATAGGCCGGGCCGCGTTCTTGTTCCTGGTAGACTTCGGCAACTCCACCCCAGAACGGCCCACGGTCACGGGAGCCGAAGTGGAACTCGGTGACCATCAGCGGCTTGTCCAGCTCGCGCAGGGCGGCAAAGTCGTAACCGTGCTGCGGCTCGCGGGTGTAGAAGTTGAAGCTCAGTACATCGCAGAACTTGGCGCAGGCATTCACCGCTTCGGGGATGCTGCTGGCAAAACGGCCACCCAACAGCAGGTGGTTGGGCGCGTGCCACTTGAGCGAATCGGCAATGGTCTTGAAATAGGTCTCGGCATACAGACGCAAGAACGCCTGCATGTCTTTTTCGACGGCCGGGTACTCGGCACTTGGCAATGGTGCCTTAAAGCCAGGATCTTCCATCAATTCCCAGGCAGGCAGCTCGATGCCCCAGGCGCGGGACAGACCATTCTGATTGCGGTACTTGTCGCGTAGCTGCTTGAGGAAGGCGCGCTTGGCCGGAACGTCGGTGGTCAGGCGCAGCGTGGCGTACGCCAGGGCATAGCGACCATAGGGGTCATCCGCCGGCCCAGCCCAGGCCAGTTCGTTATCGGCGAAATAACCGAGCAGCCAGGGGTTATCACGGTGATCGCGCGAGGCTATCGCTACAGCACGCTCGGTGGCCATGGCGAAGCGTGGGTCGAATGGATCAGGCATCGCGCCCCACCAATCAACGCCGGTGCTGATGGTGGCGTAATCGCCATGAATCGACAGCGCAATGCTGAACGGCATACGCGTATCGCCGCCGAAGGCCGGCTCGCTCCAGTTACCCAGGGTATTGAAGCCCCAGGCCTGCAGTCGGTCCTGGCTCAGCGTGCGCCAGGCCGCAGGGTCAACCTGGCCATAGCTGCGCTGCAGGTTGGCCTTGTAGAAGTCGAACCAGCGCCCGCTGGCAAACGCCCGGCCCTGATTGGCGCCAGTGTCGCTGCGGCTATCGGATGTGTCGAAATAGGCGGCCAGCGCCTCGCCCGGTTGCGGCAACCCGGCAAACATCGCCTCGCGCCCCTCAACATAGGTAGCGCTCTGTTGCGTGGTGACCGCATTGACGCCCAGCGAATAGAACGGATGGCCCTCAGGCGTTACCAGAAACCAACGGCCATCGCGCTTCTCGGTACGGAAGAAGCCGCTTGCCTCAAATGGCTGCCCACCGGTCCAGCCAGCATATTTGTCATGTGCAGGGCGCTCGGCTAGCCAATTATGCAATTGCTGCTGCTCCTGAGCCGCGGCCTGCTGCAACTGCTCGTCACTTTTTACCTTGCCTGGCCAGTCGGCCCGCGTGTATTGACCGTAACCGTCGACGATGCTGGCATAGGCCGCCGCCGAAAGCTGTTCGGTGGTCACGCCAAACTGGCTGATCAGAATATCTTGCGCGGCTTTCGGCTGCGGTATGGACAGCGTGACCGCACTGACCTTACTCAGGTCCAGCGCGCCGGTCACCGTGTCCGCCAACAGCAGGCGCTGGCCTTTATGCGTCCAGGGCATCGGCACACCGGCACGCATACCTTGATCGCGGGGCGAAGTTGCCTGCAGAGGGATCAACAGCGTTTGCGCAGGGCCAGCCGGCAAGGCGATACGCGTACTCAGGCGCTGGCCGTCAGTACTCTCGATCAGCACATCCAAAGTCAGTGCCCAGTCCATGGCGTTCTGCACACGCAGGCTTATCAGCGTCTGCTGCGACCAGTCCCAGCTACCGTCTTGCGGAGTCAGCCGTAGGCTCGGCTGTTCGGCGGAATGGAAGGTCACCCGGCGCAGTACTTCGCCTTGCGGGGTCGGCTCGCCGATACGGTTGGGCAGATCAGCATCCTGCGTCGTGACCTGCACGGCATCCAGTGGCCGGACAAAGTTGAACAGCTCCTGCTCTTTCGCCATGGCTGCGCCGCTAAACCCTATGAGCACTGATACCAGAACAGCCGTTTGCAGCCTGCGCTTAACCTTCACGAACCACACTCTCCCATTGTTTCGACCACCTTAGGCAATACTGCCGAAGGCAAAATCCAGGCCCTGGTGTTTACCAAGACATTGTCCACGCGCACTTGGAACCAATACTGCTCAGCGAGTTGCCTGCCAGACGGGCTGCTAACTGATTTCCCGACGAAACGGCGGCAAGGCATTAAGAATCGACTTGCCGTAACGCTGAGTAACCACGCGCCGGTCCAACAGGGTGATAATGCCGCGATCCGCTTCGGTACGCAGCAGTCGGCCACATGCCTGCACCAGACGCAGCGAGGCATCCGGCACGGCAATTTCCATAAACGGATTACCCCCGCGCGCTTCGATCCACTCGGCCAGAGCCGCCTCTACCGGATCATCCGGCACGGCGAAAGGAATTTTGGCGATCACCACATGCTCGCAATAGGCACCGGGTAGGTCCACGCCCTCGGCAAAACTGGCCAGCCCGAACAGCACGCTTTCCTCACCGCTGTCGACCCGCGCCTTGTGCTTGTTCAGGGTTTCCTGCTTGGACAGGTTGCCCTGGATAAACACCCGCTTGCGCCAGTCGCGCTCCAGACCGTCGAAGACTTCCTGCATCTGCTTGCGAGAGGAAAACAGCACAAGGGTGCCGCGTGAACCCTCGACCAGGCCGGGCAGCTCGCGAATGATTGCGGCCGTGTGCGCCACCGCATCACGCGGATCGGCGTTCAGGTTAGGTACCCGCAGCACACCGGCGTCTGCGTGATGGAACGGGCTCGGCACCACCGTGGTAACGGCCACTTTCGGCAAGCCTGCGCGCATGCGGTAGCGATCAAAGGTGCCCAGCGCCGTCAGGGTCGCCGAGGTTACCAGGGCGCCATAGGCGACATTCCACAAATTACGCCGCAGGGTTTCAGCGGCCAGGATCGGGCTGGCGTTGACCTCGATATCAAACAACGCGCCGCTGTCGGCCAGAGTCAGCCAGCGCGCCATCGGCGGACTTTCCTCCGGATCTTCAGCGGTAAAGGCCAGCCACAGCTCCCAGTTACCCTTGGCCCGTGCCAGCAGGCTGCCGAACAGCGGATACCATTCCTCGGCCTGGTGACTGGCAATACCAACAGCGCCCTCACCATCCATGGCTTCCTTGAGCTGTTCAGTCACGCCAGTGAACAGATCATTGAGTTTGGAAAAGCCCTTTTTCAGTTCCAGGCCCAGCTCAGTCAAATGCTCCGGCACTACACCGCCGACAAAGCGATGGCGCGGCCGCTCGCGGCCCTGCATATCCTCGCCGGGCTTGAAGTCGGCCACCTGTTCACAAGCGGAAAACATAAATTGCTGCTGGGTTTTGAGCTCCCGCGCCAGTTCCGGCACCTGCTCGATCAGCCTGCCGAGATCCCCGGGCAGCGGATTTTGCGCCAGCAACTTGGTCAGATTCTTGTCGATCTGGGTCAGCCAATCGGCAGTCGAGCGCAGGCGGGTAAAGTGGGCAAAATGACCGATGGCCTTGTCCGGCAGGTGGTGACCTTCATCGAACACATAGAGGGTATCGCGCGGGTCCGGTAGCACCGCACCGCCGCCCAGCGCCAGGTCGGCCAGGACCATGTCATGGTTGGTCACGATGACGTCAACCTTACCCATACCCTCGCGGGCCTTGTAGAAGGCGCACTGCTGAAAGTTCGGGCAATGGCGATTGGTGCACTGGCTGTGATCGGTGGTCAGCTGCGACCAGCGTGTGTCTTCCAGCTCTTCCGGCCAGCTGTCGCGGTCTCCGTCCCACTTATTGCCGGCGAGCTTTTCGATCATCGCGGTGAACAGCTTCTGACTCTGCTCATCCACATCGATCTTGAAGCCTTCTTCTTCGAACAGCTGGGCGGTGGCGCTCTGCGCCTGACCTTCCTGCAGCAGGATATCCAGCTTGGACAGACACAGATAACGCCCCCGCCCTTTGGCCAGGGCGAAGCTGAAATTCAGCCCGCTGTTGCGCATCAGATCTGGCAGATCCTTGTGCACGATCTGCTCTTGCAGGGCCACGGTGGCCGTGGCGATCACCAGACGCTTACCTGCTGCCTTGGCAGTGGGAATCGCCGCCAGGCTGTAGGCCACGGTTTTGCCCGTACCGGTTCCGGCCTCAACCGCCACGACTGCAGGATCACCCAGGCGTCGACCTTCGTCGTCAGTCTTGATCGCACCCAGCACCTTGGCGATTTCAGCAATCATCAGGCGCTGGCCGTAGCGCGGCTTGAGCGACTTGGCTTCGAGAAAACGGGAATAAGCGCCCTGGATCTGGGACTTGAGTTCGGTACTAAGCATGGAATATTGGCGCGAAAAGGCTGGATAAATTTTCAGTGTTTGTAATCGGCGGCTATCATAGCGCGCTAATCGATCCAGCGCTGAACCGCTTAGAACCTGTTTAGGATCTTGCGAGCTAGAGCCCGTCTCTAACGCTACACGGCCGACAAGCAGCAAATCGTCACTAGATGTTTAACCAATAGGAGTGCCTGCATGACCCCATACGCCTTCGTCTACAGCCTGCACCTGCTCGCCGCCCTGGTTTGGGTGGGCGGTATGTTCTTCGCGTGGATGGTCTTGCGCCCGGCAGCCGTCGCCGTATTGGACGCCCCGTCTCGCCTGAAACTCTGGCTGGAGGTCTTTCCGCGGTTTTTCTACTGGGTATGGGCGGCGGTGATTGTGCTGCCGGTCACCGGCGTGGGCATGCTCCACCTGCGCTTTAGCGGCTTCGATACGGCGCCGCGCTATGTGCACATCATGATGGGGTTGTATATCGCCATGCTCGCGCTGTTTCTGCGGATTCAGGCACTGCAACTGCCTGAACTGCGCCGCGCCGTGGCGGCCGAGGATTGGCCGAACGGCGGCGCCGTGCTTGGGCGTATTCGTCGGTTGGTGGGCGTCAACTTAATACTGGGCTTGCTGGTCGTTGCAATCGCCGGAGTTCGCCCTTCCTTTTAATCGGCTCAAGCGACCGCTGCCTGGCGGCAGCGGTTAACACCGCACAACCGGTTAGAACCGCACGACATTCAGAGCACCGGCCGGACCTGGCTCACCAGCGCGCCCCGGCTGCCCAGGCTTGCCGTCGCGAGCGCCATCGGTGCTGTACAGCCAGCAACCCTTGCTCACGCCGCCTTGGCCGCCCGCCCCGGGCGCGCCCGGCTGACCACCGTTGCCGCCATCCAAGCGTACCTGCAACTGCTCAACCGGGAAGCCCTGCGGTACCTCCAGACGCACCTGCGCACCTGCGGCACCCGGCTGGCCGTCACCACCATCCAAGCCATCATGGCCGCGACTGGCTTCACCCCAGGTGCAGCCACCCGGCTTGCCATCGGCACCAGCTAGGCCGGCATAGCCAGGCGCACCGGTACCGCCGCGGGCATCCAACACCAGATTCTCCAGGGTTACCGCCTGCAAACGCAGGCTCAGATTACGCCCCGGCAGCGCTGGTTTTTCAGCACTGCCCCGGGCGCCCAGGGCACTGATCTGTGCGCCACTGGCAATCTCGGCGGTTTCAACTTCGAGACGCAACACCTGCTCACTAGGGGCTATCGCCAAGCGCGCATCGCGCCCCAGGCTTAACTGCGCTACACGAATTTCGGTCAAGCCGGAGGGAATTAACAAGGTGCCGTGATCAGCAATTTCCAGACGGTCCAACAACAGCACACTGGTATTGCTCGGCAGACGCATGACCACATTGGAGTCGACCTCAATCACTGCCTGGGCCAAGGCCAATGGGCTGAACAGCGCAGCAAGGACAAGCAGCTTACGCATTCTCAGCCTCCATCTGCAGCACTTGCTCAGACGCGGTCACAGCAGCCTGCTCAGCTGGCAGTCCGAGCAACTGAAAAACCCCGAATAGCATGACCTGTAAGCGCTGTTGCGCCGGCTTGGGGCAAGCAGCGATGCGCTTATCAAAAAGCCACAGCTCGAACGCATGGACCAGCAGAATAAAAGCCCCGGCGCCGTTCAACAGCAGTGCGAAGGGCTGCGCAAAGGGTTGCAGCAGATTTGCCAGTACGATACCCCAGAACAATGCCGTCAGCACCTTACCCAACGTCAGAAATACCTTCATATCCGCCCCCGGCAGTTTTTTATTTCGCTGCACCTTATCTGCTTTGGGAGTGTGCTGCCAGAAGACCAGTAAAAACCATGGAGAGCGGATGCCCTCACGGCTTTTACTGGGTTGAAAGTATCGCATCGCTGGCAGGCCGTTGCGAACTTGAAAAGTAGGTTCGCAACGGCCTGACAACGCATCACATCAGCTATGGCTGTGCTTCGACCTCCGCTTCAACACGGCGGTTGATTGCACGCCCGGAATCGCTGTCGTTGTCGGCAACCGGTCGCGACTCACCGTACCCGACAGAAGAAACCCTGCCGCTGTCGATGCCATGCTGATTGACCAGCACATCCCGTACCGCATTGGCACGCCGCTCAGACAAACCCTGGTTATAGGCATCACTGCCTACGGCGTCGGTATGCCCCTCAACGGTTGTGGTGGTTTGTGGATATTGCTTCATGAAGTCGGCAAGGCTCTTGATATCGGCCTGGCTGTCTTCTTTCACATCGGACTTGTTGAAATCGAACTTCACATCCAGCTCTACCCGAACCGAATCCACCATTTCAATGGCCTCAGGCTCTGCTTCGGTAGGCGTACTGGCATATTCCTTGATGGGACAGCCGTTGTGATGCACTGGCGTATTAGGAGGGGTCCCTGGGCAACGGTCACGGCGATCAAATACGCCGTCGTCGTCTTCATCACCATCCTGGGCATAACAAATCAGCGTACCAATGACCGCACCGGCCACGGCTCCACCTGCTGCCCATGTCGAACTTTCGATTGCGCCCAGACCCGCACCGGTCAGACCGCCAATTACACTACACAGGGGCCAGTTCCCTTGGTTGAGCGGCGCATCTCCCGTACTGGAAGTTGTGACGCAACCTGAAAGAACACTGCTGACCAAGAGAATGGGGGTTACCCCCATCATGGATCTAACTCTCATGGTAGAAATCTCCTGTAATGCCGGCTACTGCCGGTAACTAAGGAGTAAAGACCTACCCTTCAAGCTGCACAAGCCAGACCCCGGAGGGTCTGGCTTGTTTTCTTCAGAAAGTCTGGAATCAGACGATCAAGGACGAGCTTCTACTTCTGCTTCTACGCGGCGGTTGACGGCACGGCCGTCAGCATTGGCGTTGTCCGCAACCGGACGAGTTTCGCCATAGCCCACAGCGTTAACGCGATCACTGCCTACGCCATACTGGTTGACCAGTACATCACGCACCGCATTGGCGCGACGCTCGGACAACCCCTGGTTGTAAGCATCACTGCCTACGGAGTCGGTATGACCTTCAACCACGGTAGTGGTTTGTGGATATTGGGTCAGGAAGTCAGCCAGGTTTTTGATATCGCCATAGCTTTCTGGCTTGACCTGGGCCTTGTCGAAGTCGAACTTGACGTCCAACTCAACACGAACGGCTTCGGCTGGTTCGGCAACTACAACTTCTTCCTGAACCACTTCTTCAACCATAACAACCTGCTCATCGCTTGCGCCATGCACCCAGCAATACGCAGCTGCCATACCGGCGCCTACGACCGCACCGCCGCCAGCCCAGGTAGAGCTTTCAATAGCGCCCAGAGCAGCACCGCCTACACCGCCAATCGCGGCACAGGTTGGCCAATCCGTTTTCTGCAGCCCGGCACAACCGGTCAAAAAAGTACTCGCGACAATCAGGGGTAATGCTTTCCTGGTGATGCTCATATATACGTCTCCTATTGGTAAATCGGCAAAAACCGATACTGACGAAGTAAAGACGCCAGTAACAAAATATGCCAGAGAATATGCAAACACATTACTAGCACATTCCGCGCTAGGCCGCATTGCTGCTGCACGTTACTCTTTGCGCACTAGAGCGAGGAGCCTTTATGCATGTAAGCCCGTCCACCCGCACACCCCAGCAAGCCCTTGCCGCCCTATTGGCACGCTACACGCCAGAACGCCTGTTGCTAGTTGGTAGCCGAAAACCACCTGCGATTGATGCATTTATCCAGGCCCATCCAAGCTGCCACTTCGTCCACGCGGATGCAGGGGCACTGCCTAGTGAAGTGACCGCGCAACGTTTCGATCTTGCGTTGATCATTGACTGTCTTGAGCATCTACCCAAACGCACCGGATTAGAGCTGCTCGGTGGTATTCGCAACCTGAACGCCAGCCGTATGGCCGTACTGGTCGACCTGCAAGCCTGTGAGTGGCAAGAAACCGACTTCTTCTCCCTGGCGCTGCAGGCCAGCGAGTGCTTCCAGCGCGATGAGCAGATACTTAGCCTGTTCACCTATGACCTGCTGGACTACAAGCAAGTGCCCGACTGGCTGAATGCCAAGTTCTGGGCTAACCCAGAGAACTTCGGCAAGTATTGGTGGTAAAGCCTTGAGCAACACAATCTGCCCCTGCGGCAGCGGCCAACTGCTGACCCTTTGCTGCGGCCGTTATCACGCAGGCAACCCAGCACCCAGCGCCGAAGCACTGATGCGCTCACGTTATAGCGCCTATGTCCTGGGGCTGATCGATTACTTGGTGCACAGCACACTACCCGCTCAGCAAGCGGGTCTTGATCACGACGCTATCCGAGCCTGGAGCCTTGGCAGTACCTGGCGCGGGCTTGAGGTTGAAGGAGCGCAGCTGGTCGAGGGCGAACCGCAACACGCCTATGTCACTTTTACCGCACGCTGGCGTGACGCAAGCGGCGAGCACAGCCATCGCGAACGCTCGGCATTTGTGCGCAACAATGGTCATTGGTATTTCATTGATCCGACTGTCGAATTGAAACTCGGCCGCAATGACGCTTGCCCTTGCGCCAGCGGGCTGAAGTTCAAGAAGTGCTGTGCCAGCTATTTTTAACGGCTGAGGCGGGTTGATCACGCAGAAAGCACGGGCAGGCGCTTTCTGCGACCTGCAGACTAATCCTGCAATTTCAGATGGGAGATATCCGGTGGCGGTCCGGCCGGGGCTTTTTTCGCCTCGCCCATGTCGCTGCCAGGTGGTGCCAGGCTGAACTGCGACAAATCCAGGGCCGGAGCCTGCACCTGCGGCTTGCCGTCCTGTACATCGTCACCCAGCGGCGCAATGCCAAAATCTGGCGCATCCACTTGCGCAAATGCAGCCATATATTCGTCACGCGGCGCAACCTTCAGGCGCCCCGCCGGCTGACTGCTAGCTGCCTGCACTGGTGCTGCAACTGCGGCAGCAACTGGCGCTGTGGCCACAGCAGGTGGCGCGGCTAACTCGATTTCTTCGACCTCGTCATCCAGGCAGGCCACTTCGACCACAGCACCGGCGCGCTCCAACGTCGAGCGATATTTTTCCGCCCCGACTGCATCCAGATTACTTTTGATAACGATACGCCGCCCAGAGAACAACAACGCCAGTCGCTGCTCATCTGCCTGGAACAGCTTGG
Source organism: Pseudomonas sp. EA_35y_Pfl2_R111 (assembly GCF_963970955.1). Taxonomy (NCBI): domain Bacteria; kingdom Pseudomonadati; phylum Pseudomonadota; class Gammaproteobacteria; order Pseudomonadales; family Pseudomonadaceae; genus Pseudomonas; species Pseudomonas sp. EA_35y_Pfl2_R111. The sequence continues at coordinate 703,632 of NZ_CAXAOM010000002.1, forward strand.
CCAGGTTGGCTTTCACCAACTCCAACTGGGCACCTGGGACCAACTGCGCACTAAAGGCAATTTCGTAGCGAGCCATGGTCATACTCCTGTCCTATTCGTTGCTCAGTATGGCGCAGGTTTTTTTACTGCCACAACAGGTTGCAGCCAAGCACTTGCTTGTTACACTGATGCGTCATTCGGAGTATGCAATGTTTTATCAGGCGCAAACGATAAGAATTCTCAGCCTATTGATGTTTTTTGGCCTCCTGTCGGGCCTTAGCGGTTGTTCCTCACAAGGCGATCTTAAGTCGCCCGACGTACGCCTCGTTAAAGTCGACATTGTTAAAGCCAAACTGCTGGAGCAGCATTTCACGCTGCGCTTTCGCATCGATAACCCCAACAACTTCAGCCTGCCAGTGCGAGGGATGGACTATTTGGTGCATCTGAACCAGGTCAAACTGGCGGAAGGTGAATCTAATGTGTCATTTACCGTGCCCGCCCACGGCCATCACAACTTCTCCATCCCGGTGCGTACCAACCTTTGGCGCCACCTGCGGCAGATCGTCAAAGCCCTGGAAAAACCCGACCGCCCCATCCCCTACCGACTACAGGGCGCAGTAAAAACTGGCTGGTTCTTCGGACAGAGCGTGCACATGTCGCGCAATGGCGAGATAATTCCCGGCGATTACATCCCGGAGTAACTCGCATGACCCAGCAAGAACACGTCCACGGCCCTGACTGCAGTCACGACCACGATCACACTGACCACCATGATCACGGCCACGTGCATGGCCCGCACTGCAATCACGGCCATCAGGAACCTGCGCGCAACACCCTGAAGGACGTTGGCCGCAACGACCCTTGTCCGTGCGGCAGCGAGAAAAAATTCAAGAAATGCCACGGCGCGTAAGCCTGCGATGACCAACCTCACTCTGCTCGTCCTGATCGCCAGCGCCGTACTGATAACCGCGCTGGCGCTTTACGCCCTGCACCTATGGCGACGCGTCTGGACCCAGGAAAAAACCCAAGCCGACGCACTCAACAAGCAGCGTGAACGCATTGGCGGCGATCTGCATATCCTAGCCAGCAGCCTGCTCGAGGGCCAGTTACCGCTGATTGAGGGCGCCATTCGGATCAAGGTGCTGCTGGATAACTACGACAGCAACCTCAGCCAGGATCAGCGCTGTGAGGTATTTCACTTGCTGTTCGCGGCAACCGCCCAGGTGCCGACCCATGCCGAGTGGAAGGCCCTGGAAAGAAGCGTACGCCGCCAGCATGAGCGGCACTTCAACGAACTGGAGCTGCAGCACAAGGCCGCCGCTCGCGCCGCCGCCCGCTGGCTGCTTGATGAAGCCCTGCCGCCCCTGCGGCAAAGCGCCTGATTCGCTCGCCCTGCGCCTTGTCAGGCGCAGGGCCGCTGGCTAACGTAGTACGTCCGCACCTGCGCCCCCACGCATCTGGAAAGCGCACACCCTAACCGATCGTTTTCCATCCGCAAGGAGCCTGCTGCATGCTAGCGCGCGCGTTACGCCCCATGGCCCACCTCAGCCTCGCCGCCATTCTTACGGCGGTCGTCACGCTCACGGGCTGCCAGTCATTTCTGAACAGCCGTTACAGCGACAGCGTGCACCCAGACCAGGGCATCGTCCGGGTCAAGGGCCTGGCGCAGAGCGTGGTGATCCGTCGCAACCCGCTGGGCATGCCACTGATCGAAACCACCACCTTCCATGACGCATTGTTCGCCCTGGGCTATGTGCACGCCAGCGACCGTCTCAGCCAGATGGTCGGCCTGCGCCTGATGGCGGAGGGCCGCCTGGCCGAAATGGCCGGGCCCGGCGTGTTGGAAATGGACCGTTTTATGCGTGCGGTCAACCTGAAGAAAAGCGCAGAAGTGCTCTACAGCAACGCCTCGCCGCGGATTAAACGCTTCTTCGAGGTTTATGCCCGCGGAGTCAACGCCTACCTGTTCCGCTACCGCGACAAGCTGCCAATGGACCTGGCCGAATCCGGCTATCGCCCGGCGTACTGGAAGGCCGAAGACTCGGTGCTGGTGTTCTGCCTGCTGAACTTCGGCCTGGCGGTCAATCTGCAGGAAGAAATCGCCTCACTGGTGCTCGCACAAAAAGTCGGCAGCGAGCAGCTGGCCTGGCTACTACCAACCTATCCAGACGAGCCTTTGCCTGTTGAAGAAGCCGCGAAACTCAAGGGACTCAATCTCAATGGCCAATTAGCCGGCCTGAGTGATATCAGCGCCGCCGTTAGCCAATTTGCCGATGCCCATATGCTCGGCGTGGCGGCGTCCAACAACTGGGCCTTTGCCCCACAGCGCACACGCAGCGGCAAAAGCCTGCTGGCCAACGACACTCACCTGCCGCTGTCGATGCCCTCGGTGTGGAATTTCGTGCAGATCCGCTCACCCAAATACCAGGCCGCAGGCGTGTCGATTGCCGGCGTACCCGCCGTGGTAGCCGGCTTCAACGGCAAGCTGGGCTGGGGTATGACCATGGTCATGGGCGACAACCAGGATCTGTTTCTGGAAAAGATCAAACGGGAAAACGGCCGACTGCTGTACCTGGCCGACGGCAAATGGCTACCGGCACAGCAGCGCCAGGAAACCTTCTTTATCAAGGGCCAGCGGCCAATCCGCGAAAGCATTTTCGAAACCCGCCACGGACCACTGTTGAACTCGGTGCTGGGCGAGCGCAAGCACATGCTGCAACCCATGCAACTGAGCAGCGGTTATGGCCTTGCGCTGAAAACCACCCAATTCGAAGCCGACAAGACCCTGGATGCGTTCTTCGACCTGTCACGCGCCCAGTCGGTCGAGCAAGCTTTCGAGGCCACCCGCGAAGTCCGCGCCATGCCCCTGAACATTGTGTTTGCTGATGCGCAGCATATTGGCTGGCAAGTCACCGGACGCTTCCCCAATCGCCGCGCCGGCCTGGGCCTGATGCCCTCCCCGGGTTGGGATAGTCAATACGAGTGGGACGGTTTCGCCGACCCGATGCTGCATCCCTACGACCAGGACCCGCCAGAAGGCTGGCTCGGCACCGCCAACCACCGCACTGTAACGCGCGGCTATGGCATGCAGTTGTCCAATTCCTGGTTCTACCCCGAGCGCGCCGAACGCATCGCTGCGCTGGCAGCAACCGGCAGGCATGACACCCAAAGCATGATCGCCATGCAGTACGACCAGACCTCACCCTTCGTCGCCAAGCTACAAAACATGTTCAGCGCACCCGGCATGGCTGAAGGCCTGCAAGCCGCCATCGACGCTCTGCCGGCAGCAGAACGCAGCAAAGCCCTCGAAGCGCACAGCCGGCTGATGAAATTTGACGGCAAAATGGCCGCTACCTCGGCAGACGCTGCGCTGTACAGCGCCTTTCTCTACCAGAGCGCGCGCGAAACCTTCCTCGACGAACTCGGCCCGGATAGCACGCCCGCCTGGAAGGCTCTTGTAGAAACTGCCAACAGCTCTTATTCGGCCCAGGCCGACCACTTGCTAGGCCGTGAAGACAGCCCATTCTGGAACGACACCCGCACCGCGCAGCGTGAAGACAAACCGACCATCCTCGCGCGCAGCCTCGCCGGAGCAGTCACGCTGCTGGAAAGCAAACTGGGCAACGAGCGTAGCGCCTGGCAGTGGGGCAAGTTGCACACCTACAACTGGACCACCGAGACCAGCCAACTGGCGCAGTACATGAGTTCCAGCCAACGCACCAGCATCAACGCCATCAAGGGCTATCTGGATCGCGGCCCCTACCCAGCGGGAGGCGATCACGGAACGCTGAACGTGGCGGCTTACAACTGGGGCGAGAACTTCGACACCTGGCTGATTCCAGCCATGCGCATCGTCGTCGACTTCGGCCGCGAAGAGCCGCTGATCGGCCTCAACAGCTCCGGACAGTCCGGCAATGCGGCCAGCAAACACTACGCCGACGGCATCGATGCCTGGCTCAAGGGCAGCTATATGAGTTTCCCCTTCCAGTCGCAGAACCTCGACAAGGTGTATGGCAGCAAGCGCCTGCTGCTAATGCCAACGAACTGAGACGGTGCCACGATTAACGACCGTTCGTCGGCCGCCACTGAACCAACTCAACGGCAGCCGCTCTGAGAAAGTGGACTTACTCCATAGATCATCATCTTTTTTAGGGCGCTTTTAGCGCCCTTTCTTTTGCCTGAAATTCAGCCAGCCACTCTATCGATGGGCGCTAGGTGCCGTTTGAAAATTGCTTCAGGCAGTTTTCCCTGCGAACTGGGTTTCCAGCTCTAGCGTGCACTTGGCAGCCAGTTCAACGTAAGCTTTACGCTTTAAACAACGCTTGACGCCCTAGCACCGCGAATTGCTACCGCACAACCGCATAAGCCATGTTTTCTGCTCCCAGTGAGGTCTTTCAAATGAGCAACCGCCAAGCTGAAATTGCCGCCGCCCTCGACGTGGTACCACCCTTCGCCGACGACGCTGCGCTGGTTGCGCAGATCAACCAGCGCAAAACCTTTATCAAGAACTGCCTGAAGAACTCCGGGTTAAAAGTTCTGGTGCTGGGTATCAGCGGCGGCGTTGACTCCCTTACAGCAGGTCGCCTGGCTCAGCTGTCAGTGGAAGAATTGCGCAACGAGACCGGCGATAACACCTATCGTTTTATCGCCGTGCGCCTACCCCATGGCACCCAACACGACGAGCAGGACGCTCAGGACTCGCTGAAATTTATTCGCGCCGACGAAGAAGACACGGTGAATATCGCGGACAGCGTGATAGGGCTCGGCGAACAGGTCGCCCACCTGCAGAAGCTCAGCGATGCCCGCCGCGACTTCGTCACCGGCAACATCAAAGCGCGCATCCGCATGGTCGCGCAATTCGCCATCGCCAACGCCAACAACGGCCTGGTGATCGGCACCGACCACGCCGCCGAAGCGGTGATGGGCTTTTTCACCAAGTTCGGTGACGGTGCCTGTGATCTGGCGCCGCTCTCTGGCCTGGTGAAAAATCAGGTACGGGCCATCGCCAAACACCTCGGCGCCCCAGACAACCTGGTATTCAAGGTGCCTACGGCTGATCTGGAAGAGCTGCGCCCCGGCAAGCCGGACGAAGAAGCCCATGGCGTCAGCTATGCGGAAATCGACGCGTTCCTTCACGGCCAGCCAGTGCGCGAAGAAGCCTATGCCATCATCGTGCGCACTTACGACAACACCCGGCATAAGCGCGAGCTGCCATTAGTCCCTTAAGAATTCGCCACCGGTACAGGCGGCGCTGGATCCGGCACTAACGGCTCACCCGGCTCAGTAGGCTGATTGGGCTGTACTGGTTCATCCGGGGTATCAGGCTCAGGCTGCCCCGGAATACCGCCAGCGAATCTGACGCCCCTAAGGGGAATAGGTAGGGCGCTGGACAGTTGAGATGCATGCATGTCGTTTACCTCCTTCGATCAGTAGTGACACTGAGCGTTAGAGCGCTGCGCCCGAACAGGAATTCCAAGAATATTTAGCTCAGGTTGCAGCCCGTCTCGGTAAGCAGCTTACCGAGCACCCACCGGGCACAGAAATCTGCGAAGCGACTCAGGCCCGTGGCAAAGTAACGCCCAGCTGCCCCTGGTACTTGCCACCGCGATCCTTGTAGGACACTTCACACGCCTCATCGGACTGCAGGAACAGCATCTGCGCAACGCCTTCATTGGCATAGATCTTCGCCGGCAAGGTGGTGGTGTTGGAGAACTCCAGGGTCACGTGACCTTCCCACTCGGGTTCCAGCGGGGTGACGTTGACGATAATGCCGCAGCGCGCATAGGTGCTCTTACCCAGGCAGATGGTCAGCACATCGCGCGGAATGCGGAAGAACTCCACGGTGCGCGCCAGGGCGAAAGAGTTTGGCGGAATGATGCACACATCGCTTTTCACATCGACAAAGCTCTTCTCGTCGAAGTTCTTCGGGTCGACGGTCGCCGAGTTGATATTGGTGAAGACCTTGAACTCATCGGCGCAGCGCACATCGTAGCCGTAGCTGGAAACGCCGTAAGAGATCAGCGGCTGTGCGCCCTCGGCACGAACCTGGCGCTCAACGAAAGGCTCGATCATGCCGTGCTCTTGAGCCATGCGGCGAATCCACTTATCCGATTTGATGCTCATGGCGGCTGTCCTGCTATAGCGAAGGGTGAAAAGTGCACGCATCTTACCGGGGCCGGCGACAGGGTTCAAAGGCTCTTGAGCCAGCGCGGCGCGCAAAACGGCAAACAATCTGTCTGTCGCCAAATAACAGAAACATGCACAGAGCATTCGCGCTTAGCGTTAAAAGCGAGTATGGTTGCCCCACTGTGCTGCATGTGTCACCGCGAATCGCTACTTGATGCCTAGATTTCGATCCAAACATCGTCCGACTCCTAGTACTCGTTGCACTCAGTCCCGGCCTGGGCTTTTCCAGGGCTGTTAATAAATTTGTTAGGAGACATAACATGTCGAATCGTCAGAATGGCACCGTCAAGTGGTTCAACGATGAAAAAGGCTACGGCTTCATCACCCCACAGTCCGGTGACGACCTCTTCGTACACTTCAAAGCTATCCAGAGCGATGGCTTCAAGAGCCTGAAAGAAGGCCAGGCAGTGACTTTCGTCGCTACCCGTGGTCAGAAAGGCATGCAAGCTGAGGAAGTTCAGGTTGTATAACCTGCGCTAACTAGCTTGATAAAAAGCCCCGCCTAGTGCGGGGCTTTTTTATGGGCGCTGATTTTTCCTAAGTGCAAAACGCCACGCGCAACGCGCGTGGCAATTAGTATTTAGTCTTCGCTGATCACGATAGTAGGCATCGCCTGCAGGGCACCACCCTGGGCAATCCGCGCACCAACGTTACGTGCAGTTTCCTGATAGATCATCGCGATCTGGCTTTCCGGATCGGCGATGGTAGTTGGCTTACCGCCATCGGATTGCATACGAATGGCCATCGACAGTGGCAACGAGGCCAGCAGATCAACACCGAACTGCGCCGCCAGCTTCTCGCCACCGCCCTCACCAAACAGATGCTCGGCATGCCCGCAGTTCGAGCAGATATGCACGGCCATGTTTTCCACCACGCCGAGCACCGGGATATTCACTTTGCGGAACATCTCCACACCCTTTTTTGCATCCAGCAGGGCCAGGTCCTGTGGCGTGGTGACGATCACCGCACCGGCCACCGGCACTTTCTGCGCCAGGGTCAGCTGGATGTCGCCGGTGCCAGGCGGCATATCGACCACCAGATAATCCAGGTCATCCCAAGCGGTCTGGGTAATCAACTGCAGCAGCGCACCGGACACCATCGGCCCACGCCAGACCACCGGCGTGTTCTCATCGGTGAGAAAGGCCATGGACATCACTTCCACGCCATGGGCCTTGAGCGGCACAAACCACTTCTGATCTTTCACCTGAGGCCTTGTGCCTTCCGGGATACCGAACATGATGCCCTGGCTCGGCCCATAGATATCCGCATCGAGAATGCCGACCTTGGCGCCTTCACGGGCCAGCGCCAACGCCAGATTGGCTGCCGTGGTGGACTTGCCCACACCGCCTTTGCCGGAGGCCACGGCAATCACATTTTTCACATTGGCCAGCGCCGGCACCTGATCCTGCGCCTTGTGCGCTTCGATCACGCAGTCGACCTGCACCTGCGCACGCTCAACGCCGTCGAGGTTTGCCAGAGCCATCTGCAGCATCTGCGCCCAGCCACTTTTGAACAGCCCAGCCGCGTAGCCCAACTGCAGACGCACCTTGACCTGCCCACCCTGAATATCCACTTCACGCAGGCAACCGGCGCTGACTGGATCCTGATTCAGGTGCGGGTCGGTGTATTGGGACAGGGCGGCTTCGACCGCTGCGCGGGTAACGACACTCATGGAAGGCTCCGAAAGGCTGAGTAAAGCAGGCGGACATATTACCCCAGGCTACCGCATAGGCGCGCACCGGCAGGCATTGCCCGCGCAAGGATGAAAAATATCCGCCGCCCCTATATAGTTGCCGGCTTCCCTGAGTTACCAGTGCAGCCGATCCCATGAGCCAAGCCCGCAAGATTCTCGTTACCAGCGCCCTGCCCTACGCCAACGGTTCGATCCACCTTGGCCATATGCTCGAGTACATCCAGACCGACATGTGGGTGCGTTTCCAGAAGCTGCGCGGCAACCAGGCCATTTACGTCTGCGCCGACGATGCGCATGGCTCGGCGATCATGCTGCGCGCCGAGAAGGAAGGCATCACCCCAGAACAACTGATCGCCAATGTGCAGGCCGAACACACGGCCGACTTCGCCGATTTCGGGGTGAACTTCGACAACTACCATTCGACCCACTCCGAGGAAAACCGCGAGCTGTCCGCCGCGATTTACTTGAAGCTACGCGACGCAGGGCATATCGCCACCCGTTCGGTAACCCAGTACTTCGACCCCGAAAAGGGCATGTTCCTCGCCGACCGCTTTATCAAGGGCACTTGCCCCAAGTGCGCGGCCGAGGACCAGTACGGCGACAACTGCGAGAAATGCGGCGCCACCTACGAGCCGACTGAGCTGAAGAACCCGCGCTCTGCGATTTCCGGCGCCGTACCCGAGCTGCGCGACTCCAAGCACTTCTTCTTCAAGCTGCCGGACTTCGAGGCCATGCTGAAAAGCTGGACCCGCGGTGGCGCGCTGCAGGACGCCGTGGCCAACAAGATCGCCGAATGGCTGGATTCCGGCCTGCAGGAATGGGATATCAGCCGCGATGCGCCGTACTTCGGCTTCGAAATCCCCGACGAGCCGGGCAAGTACTTCTACGTCTGGCTTGACGCGCCGATTGGCTATATGGCCAGCTTCAAGAACCTGTGCAGCAAGCGCCCGGAGCTGGACTTCGACGCGTTCTGGAACAAGGATTCGACCGCCGAGCTGTACCACTTTATCGGCAAGGACATCGTCAACTTCCACGCCCTGTTCTGGCCAGCCATGCTCGAAGGCGCAGGCCTGCGCAAGCCGACCGCAGTGGCCGTGCACGGCTACCTGACGGTCAATGGGCAAAAGATGTCCAAGTCGCGCGGCACCTTTATCAAGGCGCGCACCTACCTGGATCATCTGAACCCCGAGTACCTGCGCTACTACTACGCGGCCAAGCTGGGCCGCGGCGTCGACGATCTGGACCTGAACCTGGAAGACTTTGTGCAGAAGGTCAACTCGGACCTCGTCGGCAAAGTGGTAAATATCGCCAGCCGTTGCGCCGGTTTTATTCACAAGGGCAACAACGGCCTGCTGGTGGCCGGCAATGCCGCGCCGGAACTGACTGAAGCCTTTACCGCGGCCGCGCCTAGCATCGCAGAAGCCTACGAGGCCCGCGACTTTGCCCGCGCCATGCGCGAGATCATGGCCCTGGCCGACCGTGCCAACGCCTGGATCGCCGACAAAGCGCCCTGGTCCCTGGCCAAACAGGATGGCAAGCAGGACGAAGTGCAGGCCATCTGCGCTTTGGGCGTGAACCTGTTCCGCCAGCTGGTGATTTTCTTGAAGCCGGTGCTGCCACAACTGGCCAGCGACGCCGAAGCCTTCCTCAATGTCGCCCCGTTGACCTGGGACGATCACGAGACGCTGCTGGCCAACCACCAGCTAAACCCGTTCAGCGCTCTGCTGATCCGTATCGAGCCTGCGAAAATCGACGCCATGATCGAAGCCTCCAAAGAAGACCTGGCCGCCAGCGAAGCCACTCCAGCAGCCGCTGGTAATGGCGAGCTGACGAAAGATCCATTGGCCGCAGAAATCGCCTTCGACGCCTTTGCCGCGGTCGACCTGCGTATCGCCCTGATCGAGAAGTGCGAATTCGTTGAAGGTGCCGACAAGCTGCTGCGCCTGACTCTGGATATCGGCGATGCCAAGCGCAATGTGTTCAGCGGTATCAAGAGCGCCTACCCGGACCCAAGCAAGCTGGAAGGCCGCCTGACCCTGTACGTGGCCAACCTGGCGGCGCGCAAGATGAAGTTCGGCGTATCCGAAGGCATGGTCCTGGCGGCCGGTCCGGGCGGCGAGGAAATCTACCTGCTCAGCCCGGACAGCGGTGCCAAACCAGGCCAGCGGGTCAAATAAACCTGCGACCCGATAGCGCAGGCGATAACCACCGACTGCGCTAGCCTTATGGCAGCACCATAGGAAGGCTGATCCGGCTTGTATGGCAGGATCGGCTTACCGATAATAGCCACCCCTTTCCTGCGGCCTTTGCCCGTCCATCAATGGAACCCGCAATGACCGAACTCGCCTTGATCATGGTCAGCGCCATCCTGGTCAACAACTTCGTGTTGGTCCAGTTCCTTGGCCTGTGTCCCTTTATGGGCGTCTCGAAGAAGATCGAGACGGCTATCGGCCTGTCGTTGGCCACCACCTTCGTGCTGACCCTGGCCGCCATGTGCAGCTACCTGGTGCAGCAGTACGTGTTGAAGCCCCTGGATATCGAATACCTGCGCACCATCAGCTTTATTCTGGTGATTGCCGTAGTGGTGCAGTTCACCGAAATGGTGGTGAACAAGACTAGTCCGCTGCTGTACCGCGTACTGGGGATCTTTCTGCCGCTGATCACCACCAACTGCATCGTTCTGGGCGTGGCCCTGCTCAACGCCAACAAGGCCGAATTCACCTTTATCACCGCCACCGCCAACGGCTTTGCTGCCGGCCTCGGTTTCTCCCTGGTACTGGTGCTGTTCGCCGCCATGCGTGAGCGTATCGCGATTGCCGATGTGCCGAAGTCCTTCCAGGGCGCAGCCATCGGCATGATCACCGCTGGGCTGATGTCCCTGGCCTTTATGGGCTTTACCGGGCTGATCAAGCTATGAGCCTGGTGCTGATCGCCGTTCTCGCCCTGCTCGCCCTGTGCCTGGTGGCCGGCGCCATCCTCGGTTTCGCGGCTGTGCGTTTCAAGGTTGAAGGCAATCCGATTGCCGAACAGATCAATGCCCTGTTGCCGCAAACCCAGTGCGGCCAGTGCGGTTACCCGGGCTGCAAGCCCTACGCCGAGGCGATCGCCGGCGGCGACAAGATCAACAAATGCCCGCCCGGCGGCGAAGCGACCATCCAGGCCCTGGCCGACCTGCTCGACGTTGAAGCCGAGCCGCTCGACGCCGTGGAAGGCGAAAAACCGCAAATGGTCGCCTATATCCGCGAAGCCGAATGCATCGGCTGCACCAAGTGCATCCAAGCCTGCCCGGTGGACGCCATCGTCGGCGCGGCCAAGCAGATGCACACGGTGATCGTCAGCGAATGCACCGGCTGCGACCTGTGTGTAGAACCCTGCCCGGTGGACTGCATCGACATGCTCGAAGTCGGCAGCACCGTGCAAAGCTGGAAATGGGAAAAACCTCTGGCCCCCGGCCAACTGATTGCCAGTGACCGGGAGCAGGTCGCATGAACGCATTGCACAAGGCGGAAGCACTGATCTGGGATATCCCCGGAGGCATTCACCCGGCCGAGCGCAAGGAGTTGTCCAATCGCACGCCGATCCAGCCGGCTCCGCTGCCCAAGCGCCTGACGCTACCGCTTAACCAGCATATCGGCGCGCCCGCAGAACCCGTGGTAACCGTGGGTGAACGCGTGCTGAAAGGCCAGCTAATCGCCGCCGCCACAGGTTTTGTCAGCGTACCGGTGCATGCGCCGACCTCCGGCACAGTGAGTTTTATCGGCCCGCAGCCTTACCCCCACGTCTCCGGCATGCTTGCACCGGCCATCGTGATCGACAGCGACGGGCTGGATGAGTGGATTGAACTGACGCCCTGCGCAGACTATCGCCATCTGGAAAACAGCGCCCTGCTGGAGCTGATTCGCCAGGCCGGCATCAGCGGCCTGGGCGGTGCGGGCTTTCCCACCGCAGTGAAACTCAACGCGCGGCCGACGCAGAAGATCCACACGCTGATCATCAACGGCACCGAGTGCGAACCCTATATCAGCGCTGACGATCTGCTGATGCGCGAACGCGCGAGCGAACTGATCTCGGGCATCGATATCCTCGCCCAGCTGATCCAGCCGGATCAGGTGCTGATCGGCGTCGAGGACAACAAGCCCGAAGCCATCGCCGCCGTGCGTAGCGCACTGGCCGAGCGCAGCTATCAGCTCAAGGTATTTCCCACCAAGTACCCATCCGGTGGCGAAAAGCAGCTGATCCAGATTCTTACCGGCGTGGAAGTGCCCAGCGGCGGCCTGCCGGCGGATATCGGCATGCTTTGCCAGAACGTCGGCACCTGCGTGGCCATTCATAACGCGGTGATCCACGGCAAACCGCTGATCTCGCGCATCACCACCCTCACCGGCGAAGCCCTGGCGCAGCCGATGAACGTCGAGGTACTGCTCGGCACCCCGGTAGGTGAACTGCTGGAGTTTGCTGGCCTCGATCGCAGCAAGCTGAACCGCCTAATCATGGGCGGTCCGATGATGGGCTTTACCCTGCCCGACTTCGCCGTACCCGTGATCAAGACCACCAACTGCCTGCTGGCCTCGACCACCGCCGAGTTGCCGCCGAAACCACCGGCCATGCCCTGCATCCGCTGCGGCGAATGCGCCGAAGCCTGTCCGGCCAGCTTGCTGCCGCAGCAGCTTCACTTCTTCGCCATCGGCCAGGAGCATGAACAGCTCAAGGCGCACAACCTGTTCGACTGCATCGAATGCGGCGCCTGCGCCTATGTCTGCCCGTCGAGCATCCCTCTGGTGCAGTACTACCGCGCCGCCAAGGGCGAGATTCGCGACCTGGAGCAGAAGCAGCTCAAGGCCGAACAGTCGAAGCAGCGCTTCGAGCTGCGTCAGGAACGCTTGCGCCGCGCCGAAGAACAAAAGGAAGCCGAACGCCAGGCCCGCGCCGCCAAAGCGGCCCAAGCCAAGGCCACTCAAGCCCAAGCCCAAGCCGCACCAGAGGCGGCCAGCAGTGATACAGCAGCGGCCAAACCGGCCGGCCTGAGCGATGAGCAGAAGAAACTCAAGATCGAAGCCAGCATGGCCCAGGTCGCCCTGAAAAAAGCCGAAAAGCAGCTAGCAACCCACGCCAGCCCCGAGCTGCAGGCCCAGGTCGACGAACTGCGCAGCGCTGCAGCCATCGCCCAGCAAGCGCTCGACAGCGCCATGGCCGCCAACCCGCCTGCCCCGGCCGCAGCGCCAGCAGCCGACGATGGCGCATTGAAAAAGGCCAAAATCGACGCTGCCATGCTCCGCGCCCAGGTGCGCAAGCTGGAAAAGCTCGAGGTGCCAAGCGACGGGCAGCAAAGCGAACTGCAACAACTGCGCAGCCAGCTGGAAGCCGCAGAGAAGCTTCTGGCCAGCCTGGAAGCCCAGGCGCCGGCACCTGCCGCCAAACCGGCTGCTGACGATAGCGCATTGAAAAAAGCCAAGATCGACGCCGCTATGCTCCGCGCCCAGGTGCGCAAGCTGGAAAAGCTCGAAGCGCCCAGCGACGAGCAGCAAAACGAACTGCAACAACTGCGCAGCCAGCTGGAAGCTGCCGAAAAACTGCAGGCCAGCCTGGAAGCACAGGCACCGGCCGCCCCCGTAAAAGCGCCTGATGCAGAAGCTCCCGATCCGCTGAAAAAAGCCAAGATCGAACTGGCGATGAAACGCGCCGAACTGAAAAAAGCCGAGAAAGCTGGCAGCGATGAAGCCGCGCTTGGCAGCCTACGCGAAGCATTGGCGGCCGCCGAGCAGGCCCTGCACCAGGCCGAGGATGCTTCCGGCAAGCCCGCGCCAGAGCTGGTGCGCACCGACAAGAAGCCAATCGATGAAACCACCCGCGCCTTGAAAACCGAAGTGGCCTTTGCCCGCGCGGATCTGCGCAAACTCGAACGCGACACCGATAGCCCAGCCGACGCCTTGGTAGCTGCGCGCCAGCGCCTGGCGGATGCTGAAAGCCAATTACAGGAACACGCAGGCAGCTGATAACAGCCCTGTGTAGCCAATCCAAGCAACAACCGGAGCGCCAATGGCCCTGCCCCGCATCACATCGCCCCACGCCAAGGGCAGCAATCGCACCCAGCAAGTGATGCTGCAGGTGCTGCTGGCTACGGTGCCGGGCATTCTCGCCCTGACCTGGCTGTTCGGCGCCGGCACCCTGATCAACCTGCTGTGGGCCAGCGCCTGCGCACTCGGTGTTGAAGCGGCCATCCTGGCGCTGCGTAAACGCCCGGTGCTGTTCTTTCTCAAGGACTACAGCGTACTGGTCACCGCAGTGCTGCTCGCCCTGGCGCTGCCGCCCTACTCGCCCTGGTGGCTGACCCTGGTGGCCACCGGGTTTGCCGTGTTGTTCGGCAAGCAGCTGTATGGCGGCCTCGGGCAGAACCCCTTCAACCCGGCCATGCTCGGCTATGTGGTGGTGCTGATTTCCTTCCCGGTGGAGATGACCAGCTGGCCAGCACCACATACGGTCGGCCTGCTTGAAGGCCTGCAACAGATTCTCGGCATCGCCAGCCTGCCTGACGGCTGGGCCCAGGCCACTGCGCTGGACGCACTGAAGGTCAATAAGAGCCTGACCATCGACGAGCTGTGGGCACAGAACCCTGCGTTCGGCTACCTCGGCGGCGCTGCCACTGAGGCGGTCAATCTGGCCTTCCTCGCCGGCGGCCTGTACCTGCTGCACAAGCGCCTGTTCACCTGGCATGCACCGGCGGGCATGCTCGCCGCCCTGGCGGTGATGAGCCTGCTGTTCTGGAACGGCTCGGGCTCGGACTCCAACGGCTCGCCGCTGTTTCATCTGCTGACGGGCGCGACCATGCTCGGCGCCTTCTTTATCGTCACCGATCCAGTAAGCGGCGCCACCAGCAACCTCGGCCGGCTGATTTTCGGCATAGGCGTTGGCGTGTTGGTCTATGTGATCCGCGCCTGGGGCGGTTACCCGGACGGCGTGGCCTTCGCCGTGCTGCTGATGAACCTGGCAGCCCCGACCATCGACTACTACACGCGGCCGCGCACCTACGGCCACCGCAAGCCGACTCGCGGCTTCAAGTTGGGAGAATAACCGTGGCCCTGCCTGAAATTAGCCGTTCGATGCTGAAGAACGCCCTGGTGCTCGGGCTGTTTGCCATCGCCACCGTGGGCCTGGTGGCCGTGCTGCAACAAGCGACGGCCGGGCGCATTGCCAACGCCGAACGCGAAGCCCAGGTGCGCGCCCTGAGCGAAATCCTGCCGCAGGGCAGCTACGACAATCATCTGCTGGATAACAGCATTCAGCTGCACGACGCTCTGCTTGGCAGTAAATCGCCACAGACCGCCTATATCGCCCTGAAAAACGGCAAACCCAGCGCGGTGATCCTGCGCGCTACCGCGCCGGACGGTTACAGCGGTGCGATCCATTTGCTGATCGGCATCCACGCAGATGGCCGCCTGGCCGGCGTGCGCGTCCTCGGCCATCGGGAAACCCCAGGCCTGGGCGACAAGATCGAGCTGGCCAAGAGCGCCTGGATTCACAGCTTCGACGGCAAGTCATTGAGCAATCCCGGCGAGGATGGCTGGGCGGTGAAGAAAGATCGTGGCGAATTCGACCAGTTTGCCGGCGCCACCATCACCCCGCGTGCAGTGGTCAAGGCGGTACACAAGGCCCTGCAGTATTTCGATGCCAATCAAGAGCAGCTGTTCACAGCCCTGGTGAAGTCCAATGGCTAGTCCGAGCTACCGCGAAATCACCCTTAACGGCCTGTGGAAGAACAACCCCGCGCTGGTGCAACTGCTCGGCCTCTGCCCACTGCTCGGAGTAAGCAATTCAGCGGTCAACGCCCTCGGCCTGGCGCTGGCCAGTGCTGTGGTACTGATCTGCTCTGGCACCGCGGTGTCGTTGGTACGCGGCGTGGTTAACACCGCCGTACGCCTACCCGCCTTTGTGATGATCATTGCCGCACTGACCACCTGCATCGAGCTGCTGATGCAGGCGTTCACCTACGAGCTGTACCAGATTCTCGGCATCTTTATCCCGCTGATCACCACCAACTGCGTGATCCTTGGCCGTGCCGATGGCTTTGCCGCGAAGAATGACCCAGCGCGCGCGGCCTACGACGGCCTGATGATGGGTCTGGGCTTCGGCGTAGTGCTGGTGATGATCGGCGCCCTACGCGAACTGCTGGGCACCGGTGCGGTATTTGCCAACATGCACCTGCTGTTCGGCCCTATCGCCGCCAACTGGCAGCTGACGCTGATCTCCGAGTACCAGGGCTTCCTGCTGGCCATCCTGCCGCCAGGCGCCTTTATCGTGCTGGGCCTGCTGATCGCCTGCAAAAACCGCGTGGACGAAGTGCTGGCCGAGCGAGCCAAGGCGCAGCAGGTTGATGCTCCAGTGCAGAGCCGCCGCGTGCGGGTGACCGGAGTGATCGAGTGAACGCCGCAAAGCGCTACGAGATCTTCCGCCGCCTGCATGAAGACAACCCCGAGCCGAAGACCGAGCTGGCCTACAGTTCGCCGTTCGAGCTGCTGGTAGCGGTCACCCTGTCCGCCCAGGCCACCGACGTCAGCGTCAACAAGGCCACCGCCAAGCTATTCCCGGTCGCCAACACCCCGGAGGCGATCTACGCGCTGGGCGTGGAGGGGCTGAGCGGATATATCAAGACCATCGGCCTGTACAACAGCAAGGCGAAGAATGTTATCGAGGCCTGTCGCATCCTGATCGAGAAACATGGCAGTCAGGTACCAGATAACCGCGAAGACCTCGAAGCCCTGCCCGGCGTCGGACGCAAGACCGCCAACGTGGTGCTTAACACCGCGTTCCGCCAGCTGGCCATGGCGGTGGATACGCATATTTTCCGCGTCAGCAACCGCACCGGCATCGCTCCCGGAAAGAATGTGGTGGAAGTGGAAAACAAGCTGATGAAGTTTGTGCCCAAGGAATTTCTTCTCGATTCACACCACTGGCTGATCCTGCACGGCCGCTATGTGTGCCAGGCGCGCAAGCCGCGCTGCGGCAGCTGCCGCATCGAAGATCTGTGCGAATACAAACAGAAAACCTCCGACGATTGAGCCGCTATTCAGCCGCTCAATAAGCTGATTGAAAAAATCTTTTTTACCCGCCCAGGTTTTGCCGCTATAAGGTGCGCAAATCAGGTTGTGTGAAAACGTAGCGAGCGAAGGTCAGGCAAGGCGGAAACAGGCGAACTCGCGGAGTTTACGAGCTGTAAATGAGCAGTGTGAGCCTGTTTCCAACGCAGCATGACCGAGCGCAGTAGTTTTTCACAGCAGCTGAATGGCCCTGGTAGCCTGGAGTGAATTTATGAGCACTGACAAAGAAGAACTTGAGCTCGACGAAGATTTTGTTGCCGAAGAAGCGGATGAAGCCGAAGCGCCGGTAGAGGTTGCCAAGACCAACCTGACCAAACGCCGGATCATCGACAACTTCCTCGAAGAGCGCCGCTTGCACAAGCAATTGGCCGAATACGACTTCGACCTTTAACGTTGTCGCGAGCAAAAAAAGCCCCGCTACGCAGCGGGGCTTTTTTTGCTCAGCAATAAGCAGCGGACCCTAATCGGCGCGCGATGGCGACAACAGCTCAATCTTGTAGCCGTCCGGATCCTCGACAAACGCCAGAATGCTGGTGCCGTGCTTCATCGGCCCTGGCTCGCGGGTGATCTTGCCGCCGCGGGTGCGAATGTCTTCGCAGGCCTTGTACACATCGGCCACTTCCAAGGCGACATGGCCATAGCCAGTGCCCAGCTCGTAACTGTCCACACCCCAGTTATGGGTCAGCTCAATCACGCTGTTATGTGCCTCATCTCCATAACCGACGAAGGCCAGGGTGAACTGCCCTTCTGGATAGTCTTTGCGGCGTAGCAAGGTCATACCCAGGACTTCGGTGTAGAACGCGATGGATTTATCCATATCGCCGACGCGCAGCATGGTGTGCAGCAGTCTCATCAGATGTCTCCTCATCGTTGCCCATGTTACGGGCTTATAAATGCAAACCCCGGCTTATGGCCGGGGTTTGGTGTGGCTCAGGAGCTCAAGTCTATCAGAGCATCTTGCGCCCTTTGCCCGCAGCGATGCGCATGCGCAAGGCGTTGAGCTTAATGAAGCCGCCAGCGTCCGCCTGGTTGTAAGCGCCGCCATCTTCTTCGAAGGTGGCGATATTGGCGTCGAACAGCGAGTCATCGGACTTACGACCGGTGATGATCACGTTACCCTTGTACAGTTTCATGCGCACCACACCATTCACGTTGGTCTGGGAAGCGTCGATCATCTGTTGCAGCATCAGACGCTCAGGGCTCCACCAGAAACCGTTGTAGATCAGGCTGGCGTACTTGGGCATCAGCTCGTCTTTCAGATGAGCAACTTCGCGATCCAGGGTGATCGACTCAATGGCGCGGTGGCCCTTGAGCATGATGGTGCCACCAGGGGTCTCGTAGCAGCCACGGGACTTCATGCCGACAAAGCGGTTCTCGACGATATCCAGACGACCGATACCGTTCTCACCGCCGATGCGGTTCAGCTCAGCCAGTACGGTGGCTGGGCTCATTTCCTTGCCGTCGATAGCAACGATGTCGCCCTTACGGTAAGTCAGCTCGATGTAGGTCGGTGCATCCGGCGCGGCCTCAGGGGAGACAGTCCATTTCCACATGTCTTCTTCGTGCTCGGTCCAGGTGTCTTCCAGCACACCGCCTTCATAGGAGATGTGCAGCAGGTTGGCATCCATGGAATATGGCGATTTCTTCTTGCCGTGACGCTCGATCGGGATGGCGTGCTTCTCGGCGTAGTCCATCAGCTTCTCGCGCGACAGCAGGTCCCACTCGCGCCACGGGGCGATGACTTTTACGCCTGGCTTGAGCGCGTAGGCACCCAGTTCGAAACGCACTTGGTCGTTACCCTTGCCGGTGGCGCCGTGGGAGATGGCGTCGGCACCGGTCTCGTTGGCGATTTCGATCAAGCGCTTGGCTATCAGCGGACGGGCGATGGAAGTGCCCAGCAGGTATTCGCCTTCGTAGACGGTGTTGGCACGGAACATCGGGTAGACGAAATCACGCACGAATTCTTCGCGCAGGTCGTCAATGTAAATTTCCTTAACGCCCATGGCCTTGGCCTTGGCGCGTGCCGGCTCGACTTCCTCACCCTGGCCGAGGTCTGCGGTGAAGGTCACCACTTCGCAGTTATAAGTATCTTGCAGCCACTTGAGGATCACGGAAGTGTCCAGGCCACCGGAATATGCCAGGACTACCTTGTTTACGTCGGCCATGCCATCAACTCCACGGGGTTGTGCGGGAAAACCGACGATTCTACTGCCCATGCCGCCTGATTTACAGAGGCGCGACAGCTTGTGACGATCAAGCGACGGATAATTGTTGAACAACTGACGAATAGCAGGTGCTAGGAGGTAGCGGCTGGGGCAGTCGCTTCAGGGGCCGGAGCAGGTGCTGGCGGCACTGCTGATTCCGGCACCCGATCTAGAAGAATGGTTACCCGGCGATTCTTCGCGCGGTTGGCTTCATTGGTGTTCGGCGCCACCGGATAGCGCTCACCATGGAAGCGCATGGTGATCTGCTCGGCAGGAATACCACTGGCCTTGAGGTACTCCATCACGGCCAGCGCGCGACGACGCGACAGGTCGCGATTGGTCAGCCGATTGCCGCTATTGTCGGCATGGCCATCGAGCTGGATTCGATTGACGCTGGGGTCGGCCTTGAGAAAGCTCAGGATGATGTCCAGCTTGGCCTGAGCCAGCGGGTCCAGATCGATACCACCACCCGGAAAGCCCACCTGGCTCTTGCGTACCTGATCGAAATTCACCGGCAGAAGTTTGGCCGTGCAATCCAGATAATCGTTGTATGCCTTGCCGAATTTGGCTGGCAGCAAGCGAACTTCAACCGCATCACCGCCCATCGCCGCACGATGCCTCACCAGCGGGCTGCGGCCTTCCAGGAGGCCGGTGAGCAAGCGCGTGCCCTGCTCCTGAGAACTGTTGAACAGTACCTCGGCCGGCACCACGCTGACCGAACCCAGATTGATATCACCGCGCCCCGGCTGCCAGGGCGCAGCGGCCGCCAGCAAGGTTGCATTGCCGGCACCCAGCCAGCGTTCACGGGCTTTCAGGCTAAAAGTCACCTGCTCGCCGGCCCGGCGCACAAACACCCCGGAACCGAAATCGGTGATCGGCTGCGACAGGCGGCACTCGAACTGATCGCCATCGACCTGCCATTCGATCTTCTCCAGACGCGTCTGGAAACTGATGGCAAGGACGGGCTGGCTTGCCAGCAGGCAAAGCACCGCGAGTGAATAGGGTCGCACGACAGACTCCAGGTAATACGGCTTACCCTCTGTCTATCGGTGACGGTCGAGAAAACTTGAGCCGCCATATGCGGCTAGTGCTGAGACGGCATCAGCTACTTGCGGGTCCAGCCATCCGGCTTTGCCCGCCGAGCGAGCTTTCAGCGTGCCGCCACGGGGCTTTTCCGGTAGCATTCTCGCCACGTTTCGCCCGCCTGGAAGCTTCCATGACTGACCGCCTTACCCTGCTGCGTCCCGACGACTGGCACATCCACCTGCGCGACGGCGGCGTTCTGCCGCACACCGTCGGCGATGTAGCCCGCACCTTCGGCCGCGCCATCATCATGCCCAACCTGGTACCGCCGGTGCGCAACGCCAGCGAAGCCGACGCCTATCGCCAGCGCATTCTCGATGCCCGCCCTGCCGGTAGCCGCTTCGAGCCGCTGATGGTGCTGTACCTCACCGACCTGACTCAGCCTGAAGATGTGCGCACGGCTAAAGCCTCGGGCTTCGTACATGCGGCCAAGCTCTACCCGGCGGGTGCAACCACCAACTCCGATTCCGGCGTGACCAGTATCGACAAGATTTTCCCGGTGCTCGAAGCCATGGCCGAAGTCGGTCTGCCGCTGCTGGTGCACGGTGAAGTGACGCGCAGCGAGATCGATGTGTTCGACCGCGAAAAGGTCTTTATCGGTGAACACCTGAGCCGTGTGGTAGAACGCTTCCCAACCCTGAAAGTGGTGTTCGAACACATCACCACCCGTGATGCGGTGGAGTTTGTGCAAGGCGCTTCGGCCAACGTCGGCGCCACCATCACCGCCCACCACCTGCTCTACAACCGTAACCACATGCTGGTTGGTGGTATTCGTCCGCACTTCTATTGCCTGCCGATCCTCAAGCGCAACACCCACCAGGAAGCCCTGCTGGATGCGGCCACCAGTGGCAGTGCCAAGTTCTTCCTCGGCACCGACTCAGCGCCACATGCCCAGCACGCCAAAGAAGCCGCCTGTGGCTGTGCCGGCTGCTACACCGCCTACGCCGCCATCGAGTTGTATGCCGAAGCCTTCGAGCAACGTAATGCCCTGGATAAGCTGGAAGCCTTCGCCAGCCTCAATGGCGCCGACTTCTACGGCCTACCGCGCAACACCGACAGCATCACCCTGATTCGCGAAGACTGGACCGCCCCGGCGAGCCTACCGCTAGGCGAACTGTCGGTTATTCCTTTGCGTGCGGGTGAAACCCTACGCTGGCGCCTGCTGGAGGCAAACGCGTGAGCGAAGACCTGTACGAAGACGAACTAGAGAGCTCTAACTCCGGCCCGCGCCACCCTATGGCGGCGCGCTTTCGCGGTTACCTGCCGGTGGTCGTGGATGTGGAAACCGGTGGTTTCAACAGCGCCACCGATGCCCTGCTGGAAATCGCGGCCACCACCATTGGCATGGACGAAGGCGGTTTCCTTTATCCAGAGCACACCCAGTTCTTCCGCATCGAGCCATTCGAGGGTGCCAATATCGAGCAGGCGGCGCTGGACTTTACCGGCATCAAACTCGATCACCCGTTACGCATGGCCGTCACCGAAGAGCACGCGTTGACAGAAATTTTCCGCAGCCTGCGCAAATCGCTGAAATCCAACAGCTGCAAGCGGGCGATCCTGGTCGGCCACAACAGCAGCTTCGACCTGGGCTTTCTCAATGCTGCAGTGAACCGTACCGGCATCAAGCGCAACCCGTTCCACCCGTTCTCCAGCTTCGACACCGCCACCCTGGCGGGCCTCGCCTATGGCCAGACCGTACTGGCCAAAGCCTGCCAAGCCGCCGGCATCGACTTCGACGGCAAGGAAGCACACTCGGCCCGTTACGACACCGAGAAGACTGCCGAATTGTTCTGCGGCATCGTCAATCGGTGGAAAGAGATGGGCGGCTGGATGGACTTCGATGACTGACCTGCCCTTGTAGCGCAAAGCAGTCATCCATATAAAAGCCCCGCATCTGCGGGGCTTTTATATGCAACAGCGCAGGTCAAACCTGCGCTGCTTCTATCAGGCGCTTTGCGCCAGGTCCATCAACTCACGATTGGCCACAGCGTACATGGCGTAGTCGGTAGCAGTCGCGGCACGCAACTCTCCCAGCATCAACTTCCAGCGATCAACCAAACGGCGGTGCTGATCGAGCCACACGCCAACACGCCCCTCGATATCCGTCGGACCTTCAGCCATCTGCAATACCGATACGGTGATCGCACGCTGCTGCCAGTCCAGGTCATCGCGGAAGGCTTCACGGGCCAGCGCCTGCCAGTTGTTTTCCACCGGCAAACTGGTGATCTGCTGCAAGTACCAGGACAGTTCCAGCGAGTCGCCAATGGTGAAGTAAGCGGCTGCCACCTGGGCCGGTTCCTGGCCAGTGACATCCGATGCCTCGATAATTGGCAACAGGGTGTACAGATGGCTGGTGCCCGCCACAACACGGGCCAGAACCTCCGGCACACCGGCTTCGACATACGCCTGGAAGCGGGCCAGCCACTGCTCGCGGGCCGGGCCTTCGAGCAATTCGTCCAGACTCAGGGCCAGGGCTTCGACGCGTGGCGCAAAATGCCCCACATCGCGGGCCGCATCGAGGTCATTACGGCGGCTACGCAAGAACCAGCGTGTAGCCCGGCGACCCAAACGCATCAACTCGTCCATCATCTGCAACTGCAACTCGGCTGGCACCTTGGAGTCCAGCGCCTCAATCTGCTGCCACCAGTGCGGCAGACGGAACACATCACGCACGATCACATAAGCCCCGGCGACATTCGCCGCGCTCATGCCAGTGGACTCCTTCAGACGCTGCACGAAGGTGATGCCCATGTGGTTGACCAGATCATTGGCAATCTGCGTGCTGACGATTTCACGCTTGAGGCGATGGCGACGCATCGGCTCGCCGAACTTCTTCGCCAGCAGCGGCGGGAAGGCGGTTTCCATCTCGCGGGCCAGGTACTCATCGTCCGGCACCAGGGATTTCAGCAGCGATTCCTTGAGATCAATCTTGCTGTAGGAGATCAGCACCGATAGCTCTGGCCGGGTCAGGCCCAGACCATTGGCAGCACGCTCGTTAAGCTCGTCATCGGTGGGCAGAAACTCCAGGGCGCGGTCCAGCTTGCCGGCCGCTTCCAGGGCGTTCATCAGGCGCTTGTACTCGCCAACCCGCTCGCGGGCGCGGCGCTCGGCCAGCGACAACGCCTGGGTTTGCTTGTAGTTGTTACCCAGCACCAGACCGCCAACTGCGTCGGTCATTTCCACCAGCAGCTTGTTGCGCTGCTTACCGGTCATATCACCAGCACCGACAATTTCGCCGAGCAGGATCTTGATGTTTACCTCGTGGTCGGAGCAGTCCACACCACCGGCGTTGTCGATAAAGTCGGTGTTGCTCTTGCCGCCATAGAGGCCGTACTCAATCCGGCCCAGCTGGCTCATACCGAGGTTACCGCCCTCGCCCACCACCTTGGCGCGCAGTTCACGTCCATCCACGCGCAGCAGGTCGTTGGCCTTGTCGCCAACGTCGGCGTGGCTTTCCTTGCTGGATTTCACGTAGGTGCCGATACCGCCGTTCCACAGCAGATCCACTGGCGCCTTGAGCAAGGCGTTCAGCAGTTCGTTAGGCGCCAGCTTGTCCGCGCGGATGTCGAAGCGCTCTTTCATTTGCGGGCTGATGGCGATGCTCTTGGCGCTACGCAAGAAGATCCCGCCGCCAGCGGAAATCAGCTTGGCGTCGTAATCGGCCCAGCTGGAGCGCGGCAGATCAAACAGACGCTGACGCTCAACAAAGCTTTTCGCCGCGTCCGGGTTGGGGTCGATAAAGATGTGCATATGGTTGAAGGCCGCGACCAGCTGCAAGCTTTTCGACAGCAGCAGACCGTTACCGAACACGTCACCGGCCATATCGCCAATGCCAATCACGGTGACGGGGTCGTTCTGCACATCAATACCGCGCTCACGGAAGTGGCGCTGCACGGAAACCCAGGCGCCCTTGGCGGTGATGCCCATGCCTTTGTGGTCATAACCGGCCGAGCCGCCCGAAGCGAACGCATCGTCCAGCCAGAAGCCGTATTCGGCAGCAATGCCGTTGGCGATATCGGAGAAGGTCGCGGTGCCTTTGTCGGCGGCCACCACCAGGTATGGGTCGTCGCCATCGTGGCGTACCACGTTCTGCGGTGGCACCACAGCACCGTCTTTGAGGTTGTCGGTGATATCCAGCAGGCCGCTGATAAAGATGCGGTAGCAGGCAATGCCCTCGGCCAGCACATCATCACGGCTGCCGCCGACCGGCAGTCGCCGCGGGATAAAGCCACCCTTGGCGCCCATCGGCACGATCACCGCGTTCTTCACCTGCTGCGCCTTGACCAGGCCCAGCACCTCGGTGCGGAAGTCTTCTTCACGGTCCGACCAGCGCAGGCCGCCACGCGCTACGTCGCCAAAGCGCAGGTGCACGCCTTCAACACGCGGCGAGTAGACGAAGATTTCGAACTTCGGCGTCGGCCGTGGAATATCCGGAATCGCCCGCGGGTTGAGCTTGAAGCTGAAGTAGGACTTGTTCTGCCCGGCCGCGTCGGTCTGGTAGAAGTTGGTGCGCAGGGTGGCTTTGATCAGGTCCAGATAGCGGCGCAGGATGCGGTCTTCGTTAAGCACCGCAACGTTGTCCAGGGCAGCGAGAATCGCCTGCTCGAGCTTCTGCTGCTTGTCTTCCAGGTCATCAGCGGTGAGTTTGCGCGCCAGGTAGAAGCGCGTCTTGAACAGGCGCACCAGCTCCTTGGCGATATCGGCATGATTGACCAGAGTGCTGGCGATATAGCTGAGGTCGAAGCCCAGGCGAATCTGCTTGAGGTAGCGCGCGTAGGCACGCAGCAGCGCCACATCACGCCACGGCATTGCGGCCATCAGCACCAGACGGTTGAAGCCGTCGTTCTCCGCCGCGCCGCCAACGATATTGACGAACGCGCCCTGCAGCGTGTCGTTGAGCTGCTGGATGTCGACATCCAGACCTTCGGCATAGGTGAAGGCGAAGTCGTGAATCCAGAACTCACGACCATCAGCACGACGCAGCTTGTAGGGGAACTCGCCGAGTACGCGCAGGCCGAGGTTTTCCAGAATCGGTAGCACGTCCGACAGCGGCAGCGGCGTATCGGCGTGGTAAAGCTTGCAGTGCAGTTGCTGCTCACCTTGGGTCAGCGGCTGGTAGAAGCTCATCACCAGTTGGCGCTCGGTATTCAGGCTGAGCAAGTGCTGCATGTCGACCACCGCCGAATGCGGGGCAAAGCGCTCACGGTAACCGGCCGGGAAGCCGCCCGGGAATTCGCTGAGCACTTCAGTGCCCTGGGCTTCGCCGAGGCTTTCGACGATCAGGCTGGTGTAATCGTCTTTCCACGAACGGCAAGCCTGGATGACTTCTTTTTCCAAGCGCACGGGGTCGAGCTGCACACGGTTCTTCGGGTCGACCTTGAGGATGAATTGCACCCGTGCCAACACCGACTCGGAGAAGAACGTCCAGAACTCACAATCGAGCCCCTGCAAACGCTCCATCAACACCTGCTGGATCTTCATGCGGGTTTCGGTGGAGTACACATCGCGCGGCACATAGGCCAGGCAGTAGCAGAAGCGCCCGTAAGGGTCACGGCGCACGAACACGCGGATCTTGTTGCGTTCTTGGATCTGCACAATGGCCAGGGCTGTGCTGAACAGCTCATCCACCGGCGTCTGGAACAGGTCATCGCGCGGCAACACTTCCAACACTTGAGCCAACTCTTTGCCCAGATGCGCACTGCTGTCGAAGCCCGAACGCTGCTCGATCACTGCCACCTTGCGGCGGATATACGGGATATTCCACACGCTCTCGGCATACACCGCCGAGGTGTAGAGGCCCATGAAACGGCACTCCTTGATAACGTTGCCCTTGCTGTCCAGCTCACGAATCGACACAAGATCCGGATAGGCCGGACGATGCACGCGACTCGGTACGGCAGCCTTGGCAAAAGACAGCAACTGTGCCCCACGCAAGTAACTGACGGCTTCCGCTTCGATGTGCGTGTCAGTGGCCGAAAGGCCCGTGCGCAGACGCTTGGACAGACCCAGCAGGGATTTTTCGTCGTAAACGATACTGCCGCCATTGGCACTGTCGGCAACGGTGAACTCTTCATAACCGAGGAAGGTGAAATGATCATCGAGCAACCAGCTCATGAACACTTTGATCTCTTCCAGCTCAGCGCCTTCGACCTTGAGTTTGGCCTTATCCAGCCAGGCACGCAGCTCCATAGCCTTAGCCTTCATCGACTGGAAGTCCGCCACACTCAGGCGTACGTCGCTGAATACATCATGCAGGGCTTTTTCCAGAACTTTCAGCTCGCCTGCGCTGGAGCAACGGTCGATTTCCAGGAACATCAGCGCTTCTTGCTGCACATCCTTGCCCTGGGCGCCCTTGGGCAGAATTTCCTGCAGTTCGCCGCTCTTGTTGCGGCGCACACTGAACACGCTGTTCTGCAGGGTGTGGATGCTGTAACCGCGACGATTCAGCTCCATGCGTACAGAGTCAACCAAGAACGGAATGTCGCTGTGCAGAATTTCCACGGCAGTGTGGGTCGACTGCCAGCCGTGTTTTTCATAATCAGGGTTGAATACCCGTACTTCGGGTTTGGCCGGTTCAAAACGCTCCAGCAACCGCCAGGACGACAAGGTGCAGCCGACCAGATCAGAGAGGCGACGCTGAGTCAGCTCCTCGAGGGCGATGATGCCGAAGAATTGCTCGGCGAACAGGGCTACTTGTGGCAGAGCCTGTTCACTGACGTGCTGCGCCAGCGCCGTTTGCAGATGATGCTGAAAATCGGCTTTGCTGGCCGCCGTAAAGAACGCCATGGGTTTGCTCCGTTTGGCTTGTTATTCGTCAGGGGACTCGATCAAGGCAGTCGCGAGTAATGACCTTCGCCACAACCTTGTTGTTCAACGTTAGTCTAGGAGGCAGCGATTGCATTAAAGTGGCTGCCACTTAACTCTGGCGAGATTCAAGACTCGCTGGTCACATTTGCCGGATGAGCTTAACGATGGAACACCGTGAAGCGCTTGTCGCGCTGCGACATTTTCTTTCAAGTCAGATCCTCGGCCAGGAAAAACTCATCGAAAGGCTGCTGATTGCCTTGCTCGCTGATGGTCACATGCTGGTTGAGGGCGCCCCCGGGCTCGCCAAGACCAAAGCGATCAAGGAGCTGGCCGAAGGCATCGAGGCCGAGTTTCACCGCATCCAGTTCACCCCCGACCTGCTCCCGGCGGATATTACCGGCACCGAGATCTATCGCCCTGAAACCGGCAGTTTTGTGTTCCAGCAGGGGCCGATCTTCCACAACCTGGTGCTGGCCGATGAGATCAACCGCGCGCCAGCCAAGGTGCAGTCGGCGCTGCTCGAAGCCATGGCCGAGCGTCAGGTCAGCGTCGGCCGTAGCACCTATCACCTGTCGCCGCTGTTTCTGGTAATGGCCACGCAGAATCCGATTGAGCAAGAAGGCACCTATCCGTTGCCCGAAGCCCAGCTCGACCGCTTTTTGATGCACGTAAAAATCGGTTTTCCGGACGCCAGCGTGGAACGCAAGATCCTCGCCCAGGCTCGTGGCGAAGCGCTCAACGGTGAAACCAAGCCCGAGCAGTTGGTCAGCCAGCAAGCGATCTTTGCCGCGCGCCAGGAAATCCTCGGCCTGTATATGGCCGATGCCGTGGAAGAGTATTTGGTGCAATTGGTGATGGCCTCGCGCACCCCGGCCAAGTTTGACCCGGAACTGGCCGAGTGGATTGCCTACGGCGCCAGCCCACGCGGCTCGATTGCCCTGGACCGCTGCGCACGGGCCCACGCCTGGCTGGCCGGGCGGGATTTTGTCAGCCCGGAAGATATCCAGGCCGTGCTGTTCGACGTGCTGCGCCACCGCATCATTCTGTCGTTCGAGGCGGAAGCCGCCGGCATCGACCAGGACCGCGTGGTGCAGCGCATTCTCGACGTCGTGGCGGTCGCCTAAGCACCATGCACGACCAACCCACGCAGCCCGGCATTCGCGTCAGCCTCGGCGAACTGATCGAGATGCGCCACCGTGTGCGTGAGGTGCAACTGTTTTCCACCCCGGCGCGGCGCAGCCCGCTGATTGGCCTGCACCACTCCAAGCTGCGTGGGCGCGGCGTGGACTTCGATCAGGTGCGTGTATACCAGCCCGGCGACGACGTGCGCACCATCGATTGGCGCGTCACCGCGCGCACCCAAGAACCGCACACCAAGTTGTTCCATGAAGAGCGCGAGCGGCCGATCTACATCATGGTCGAGCAGAGCCGGCAGCTGTTCTTCGGTAGCGGCCTGATGTTCAAATCGGTGCTCGCGGCCCAGGCCGCCAGCCTGATCGGCTGGGCCGCCCTGGGCCATAACGACCGCATCGGCGGCTTGGTATTCGGCGACCTGGAACACCACGAAATCAAACCTCGACGCAGCAAACAAAGTCTGTTGCAACTGCTCAGCCGCCTGGCCAAGGCCAATCAAGCCCTGAGCAACGACAGTCAGGGCGGCCGTGACAGCTTTGGCCTGGCCCTGCGCCGCGCCCGCGAAGTACTGCGCCCCGGCAGCCTGGTGGTGATTCTGTGTGATGAACGCACGCTGAGTGACAGCAGCGAACAGCAGTTGCTGCTACTCGCGCGGCACACCGACCTGTTGCTACTGCCTTTGTCCGACCCGCTCGACCATGCCCTGCCGAATGCCGGCCTGCTGCGCTTTACCGAACACGGCGCGCAGCTGGAGCTGGATACCCAGGATGCCGAACTGCGCCAGGCCTACCGCAGCCTGGCCGATGCGCGCCAGACGCGCTGGCAACGCCTGGCGCAGAAACTCGGCGTACCGCTGCTGGCCCTGAACACCCAGAGCGAGATGATCGAGCAGCTGCGTGAACACCTGAACGCCCAGCGCCCGAGGAAAACCCTGTGAACCCGCTGGACCAACTCGAACCGCTGATCACCCCTGCGCCCATCAGCTGGTGGCCGCCGGCACCGGGTTGGTGGCTGCTCGCGGTTCTACTGCCGCTGCTGTTGTGGGCAGGTTTCAAGCTGCTGAAACGCCTGCCACGCAAGACGGCCGGGAAGTCCGCCGAAGCCCCGCTTGATCCATTGCGCCAAGCCGCGCTGAACGAACTCGAACGTTTGAGCAAGCCCTACGACGGCGTCGATGCCGGCCCCTGGCTGCAACAGCTCAACGCCATACTCAAGCGCCTGTGCCGTGAGCGTTATCCGCAAAGCAACAGCCATGTTCTCAGTAGCCGCGCCTGGTTGGCTTTTCTCGATAGCCGCTGCCCAGCCGCCGGCCTGACCCGCTGGATGATCCTGGTAGAAGGCGCCTATCGTCCGCACTGCAGCCTGGATGACAGGGCCATCGCCGGCCTCAACCAAGCCGTGGCGATCTGGATTCGCAAACATGTTTGAGTTTGCCTGGCCCTGGGTCTTTCTTATCGCCCCGCTACCCTGGCTGCTGCGCGCCTGGTTGCCGCCTGCCGACAGCGGTGAGGCGGCGCTGAAAATCAGTTTTTTGGCCGAGCTGGAAGGCTTAAGCGGCCGCCGCGCCCGCGTGCGACTGCCCGCCCTGCGGCAACAGGCACCGTTTGCGCTGATCTGGCTGCTGTTGCTGCTCGCCAGTGCCCGCCCGCAGTGGCTAGGCGAACCACTGCCGCAGCCAGCCAGCGGCCGCGACCTGCTGCTGGCGGTGGATGTATCTGGTTCCATGGATTACGCCGACATGCTCTGGGAAGACGAAGAGATCAGTCGCCTGAGCCTGGTCAAACACCTGCTCGGTGACTTTATCGACGGCCGCCAGGGTGATCGGGTCGGCCTGATCCTGTTCGGCAGCCGCGCCTACCTGCAGTCGCCACTGACCTTTGACCGGCAGACCGTGCACACCTGGCTGGATGAGGCGCAGAAAAACATTGCCGGCCCGCAGACCGCCATCGGCGACGCTATTGGCCTGGCGGTAAAACGCCTCCGTGAGCGTCCCGCGCAAGGTCGCGTCCTGGTGCTGGTCACCGACGGCGCTAACAACGCCGGTGAAATTGATCCCATGACCGCTGCACGTCTGGCCGCCGAGGAAAACATCACCATTTACCCGATTGGCATCGGCGCCGACCCGGAACAAGGTGGCGTGCTCGGTATGCTCGGCTTTAATCCCGGCATTGATCTGGACGAGCCAAGCCTGCGTGCGATTGCCGAGACCACAGGTGGCGAATACTTCCGCGCCCGTGACAGCGAAGAACTGCAAGCCATCGAAGCCACCCTCGACCGCCTCGAACCGGTGGCGCAGAAGCCGACGCTGGCGCGGCCGACCTTGCCACTCTATCCCTGGCCACTGGGCCTGGCCTTACTGCTTAGCCTGCTGCTGGTCAGCCAGACACTCTGGCCGAGCCTGCAACAACGCTGGCGCAATCAACTGACACGGCTGCGGGGGAAACAGTCATGAACGAATTGACCAACCTCTGGCCGCACTGGCAGCGGCCTTTCTGGCTGCTGCTGATTCCGCTGCTGGCCATTCTGCTCTGGCAACTCTGGCACCGGGAAAAGCGCACCGGCCGCTGGCAAGCGCTGCTGCCAGCGGCATTCCAGGCCGCCCTGCTGACAGCCACTGGCGGGCGTAACAGCCGTCTGCCCTGGTTCGCCCTTGGTCTGGCCTGGCTACTCGCCCTGCTGGCATTGCTCGGGCCAAGCTGGCAACGCATTGAGCAACAGAACCCCAAGCCGGCCGACCCACTTGTGGTACTGCTCGAACTGACCCCGGAAATGCTCGCCAGCGATGCCTCGCCCAACCGCCTGGCCCAAGCCAAGCGCAAGCTGCTCGACCTGCTGCAGGCGCGTCAGGATGCGCAAACCGCAATCGTCGTCTATGCCGGCAGCGCACACACCCTGGTGCCGCTGTCTGACGATTTGAGCACCAGCCGCAACCTGCTCGACGCGCTGAGCCCCGGGATCATGCCCGAACCCGGGAAGCGCGCCGACCTGGCGGTAACCAAGGCCCTGCAACTTCTCGAACAGGGCGCCCAGGGCAATGGCCGTCTCCTGCTGCTGACCAGCAGCCTGGATGAAACCCAACGCCAAGCGATCACCCAGGCGCTTGGCCGCCGTGGCGAGCGCCTGCATATTCTCGGAATTGGCAGCACGCAGGGCGCGCCGATCATTCAGGAAGACGGCTCGTTCCTCAAGGACGCCCAAGGCAGCATCCTGTTGCCGCGCCTGGACAGCAACGGCCTCAAGCGCTTTGCCAATGAACTCGGCGGCCAGTATCAGGGCGTGACGCTGGATGAACGCGACCTGCGCAACCTGGGCCTGCTCGATGCGCCGCAACAACTGCGCCGCGATGGCGAGCTGACCCGCCTGCAAGCCTGGGCCGATCAAAGCCACTGGCTGCTCCTGCCACTGCTGTTACTCGCCGCCTGCGCCGCGCGCCGCGGCTGGTTGCTGTGCCTACCACTGTTGCTGCTGAGCCTGCCGCAGAATAGCTACGCCTTCAGCTTCGATGACCTCTGGCTGCGTGCCGACCAGCAAGGTCAGCGCCTGCTTGAGGCGCAACAACCGGCGGCAGCGGCGCAGCGTTTCAACGATCCGCGCTGGCAAGGTCAGGCGCTCTACCAGGCCGGCGATTACGCTGCGGCCGCCGAACGCTTTGCCAATGGTGAAACCGCCAGCGACCATTACAACCGTGGCAACGCCCTCGCGCGCAGCAATGAACTGGAAGCCGCCGTGGATGCCTACACCCAGGCGCTGGAATTGCAGCCCGACTTGGCTCAGGCACAAAAGAACAAAGCCCTGGTCGAAGAACTGCTACGCCAGAACCAGCAGCAACAGCAGCAGAATCAAAGCGACAACCCGCAAGACCCCGACGAGCAGCAGAATCAGCCCAGCAGCCAGCCGCAAGCAGGACAGTCCGACCCGAATGCCCAGCAGCAGGCCGAGCAATCACCGGCCAAGCCGTCGGAGCCTGAAGGTGAGGATGAGAAACCCGCACAACCCGGCGCAGACCAAGACGCAGATACACCGCCAAAACAACCAGAAGAAGATAACAGCGACAGCGGCGAAGAACAGATTGCCAGCGCCGAGCCGGCCCTTGACGGCGAACGGCGCCAGGCATTGGAACAATGGCTACGGCAGATCCCCGATGATCCGGGCGAGCTGCTGCGGCGTAAATTCAGGCTGGAACAACAACAGCGCCAGGAACAACTGCAATGAGCCGACTGCTCTGTACCCTCCTACTTGGCTTGCTCTCCCTGAACGTCAGTGCGCAAAGCCTGACCGCCAGCGTTGACCGCACCCGCCTGGATGCCGGCGAAAGCGTTGAGCTGATCCTGGAATCGGATGACGCCACCCTCTTCGGCAAGCCCGATCTGCAGCCGCTTAATGAGCTATTCGAGGTACTCGGCACCCGCCAGGTCAACCGCCTGACCAGCGGCAGCAATGGCGCCCAGGCCAGCACCCGCTGGATCGTCACCCTGCAACCCAAACACAGCGGTTACGTGGTGATACCGCCGCTTAACCTAGGCCAGCTGCAAAGCGAACCGATTACCCTGCACGTCCAGCAGGCCGCCAGCGCCGGCGACAGTCGCCTGGCCCCAGTGTTTATTGATGCCAGCCTGGATCAGGAAAGCGTCTACGTGCAGGCGCAAACCGTGCTGACGCTGCGCATCTACCACTCCGTTTCGCTTTACGACGACAGCAGCCTGACTCAACTGGACATGCCCCAAGCACGCGTTGAAGCACTCGGTGAGCCGCGCACCTATGAGAAAGACATCAATGGCGTACGCCATGGCGTGATCGAGCTGCGTTACGCAATCTTCCCCCAGGAAAGTGGCGACCTGCTGATTCCCTCACAGGCCTTTACCGCCACTGCGGTTGATCGCTCCAGTAGCAATGCCTACAACCCGTTCGGCCCACGCCCAGGCAAGGTTGTACGGGTCCGCTCGCCGGAAATCCCGCTGACGGTAAAAGCCAAACCGACCAGCTACCCGGCCGATGTCCCTTGGTTGCCAGCACGCGCACTCAGCCTGAGTGAAGTGTGGAGCCCGCAGCCAGAAACCGCCCGCGTCGGCGATTCACTGACTCGCAGCCTGCTCCTCAAGGTCGAAGGCCTAGCCAGCGCGCAATTACCTCCCTTGCCAGCCACCCAGGTTGCCGGCCTGCGCCGTTACCCCGACCAACCCCAATTAGCCAACCAGGCTAACGACAACGGCCTGGTGGCCAGCCGTGAAGAACGCGAAGCGCTGGTGGCCAATCGTGAGGGTGCGATAGCCCTGCCGGCAATCGAAGTGCTGTGGTGGAACACCAAAACCGATCAGCTCGAACGCAGCAGCTTGCCCGCGCGTAGCCTGCAGGTAGCTGCCAACCCGAACCTGGAAACCCTGCCAGTTGAAGCAACACGCCCTGCAGTCAGCGAGGTGGCCAATGCACAACTCTGGCCCTGGCAGCTGAGCAGCGCACTGCTCAGCCTGACCACCCTGCTCGGCTTTACCCTGTGGTGGCGCGCGCGCCGTCAGCCTCCCGTATTGCCTAGCCAGCAGACTGGTCCCAGCCAACGCAATCTTCTTGATGACCTCAAGCGCAGCTGCCTGGCCAATGACTCACAGGCCACCCGCCATGCACTGGATGCCTGGGCTCGCCAGCAACCGGAAACTCTGGCCGATATGGCCGCCCGCTTTACCCCGCTGTCTGATGCGCTCGACGGCCTGAATGGCGCGCTATACAGCGAAAGCGGCCAACACTGGCAAGGCCGCAACCTGTGGCTGGCGATTCGCAGCCTACCTGCCGTAGAAGACCTCGAAGGCACCGCCAACCCGGACAGCAGTACGCTGCCTCCGCTGTATCCGCGCTAACTGCAATGTAATCAGAGAGCCGGCACGCGCAGCTTTCGCAGGGCGAGTGTGTGGCGCAAAGCCGGACTTGAGCATCAACTACGCAATCTGTGCGTCACCTAACCCTGCAGCGGTCATCGGATTGCCTCGCTAACGGGTTGCGGGCCGGCCATGTAGGCACGAGTACAGACCGTGGGAGGGGCCGGGCGGCGTTCAGCTTTAGCCGCGACCTTTTACTATTTCAGCGCGTAGCCCGAACAAGCGCAGCGCAGTCCGGGGCATGGATGCTTTCGCAGTGGCCTGTGAGTTGGGCGGAGACTGCCTACCGGATTGCGCCAAGGCTTATCCGGACTACGACGCCCGCTGTTGTGGGAGCGCCCTTGGCCGCGAAACTTCTAGAGCCAAACACGATTCGCGGGCAAGTCCACGCTACAAAAGCCATCTGCAAACCTAACCCATAGACAATAAAAAACCGCGACCCAAGGGCCGCGGTTTTTAGTGTGGCTACTGCGTATCAGGCTTAGGCCTTGTTGCGCAGCTTCTCCGGGTTGATCAGGAAGCGGGCCAAAGCAGGCAGCAGCCAGATCGCGCCGATCATGTTCCAGAGGAACATAAAGGTCAGCATCAGGCCCATGTCGGCCTGGAACTTGATCGCCGAGAAGATCCAGGTTGCTACACCGATCGCCAAGCAGACACCGGTGAACAATACGGCCTTACCGGTCGACTTGAGGGTCTCGTAGTAGGCATCCTGTAGCGACAGACCCTGACGCAGGTACGTCTCTAGTCGACTGTAAATATAGATGCCGTAGTCGACACCAATACCCACACCCAAGGCGATTACCGGCAAGGTCGCGACCTTCACACCGATGCCCATATAGGCCATCAACGCGTTGCCCAGTACCGAAGTCAGCACCAGCGGCAGGATCACACAGAGAGTTGCTGCCAGCGAACGGAAGGTCAGCAGGCACATGATGCTCACAGCCGCATACACAGCGATCAGCATGGTGGTTTCGGACGCTGCAATCACCTCGTTGGTGGCCGCTTCGATCCCGGCGTTACCGGCTGCCAGGATAAACTCCAGACCTTCCTTGTTGTTTTCCTTGGCAAAGTCTTCGGCTACGTCAACCACACGAGACAGTGTCTCCGCCTTATGGTCGGTGAGGAATACCAGCAGCGGCGCTACCGAGCAATCACCGTTGTACAGACCATCGGCCCGGGCAATGGAGTTGTTCAGCACGTCCTGATTACGCGACAGGGTTTCCCATTTCAGGTTGCCCTCGTTCATGCCCTTGATCACCTGACGCGACACGGTGACCATGGAAATGGCCGACTGCACGCCTTCAGTGTTCTCCATCTTCCACATCAACTCATCCATGGCCGACAACGTCGGGTAAGTCGAGCAGCCTTCAGGCGCCGTCTTGACCATGATTACCAGTACATCGGAACTGGTGGAGTAGTTGCGGATGACGAAATCGTTATCCAGGTTGTAGCGCGAGTCTGGATGCAATTCAGGCGCACCCTGATCGAGGTCACCGATCTTCAGGTTCTGCCCGTACCACACGCCGCCAGCCAGCGCCGCGATGGCCACCACCACGGAAATCGGCGCCACCATTGGGTGGGCACACTTGGACAAAAAGCGCCAGAAGGGGTGTTCCTTGCAGGCCTCTTCACGGCTGATATTCACCGCCTTCTTGCTGATGCCAACATAGGAGATCATTACTGGCAGCAGAATCAGGTTGGTCAGAATGATTACCGCCACCCCCATGGATGCGCCAATCGCCAGCTCACGGATCACACCAATATCGATCAGCAGCAGGGTGATAAAGCCCACGGCATCCGACAGCAGCGCCACCAGCCCCGGAATAAACAACTGACGGAAAGCCATACGCGCGGCGGATAGTGAGTCGGTCGCCTCACCCGAGGCCATGGCAATGCCGTTGATCTTCTGCACGCCGTGGGAAATACCAATAGCGAAGACCAGGAAAGGCACCAGCATCGAGTACGGATCGAGCCCGAAACCCAAGGTATGCAGCAGCCCCAGCTGCCAGACCACCGCGATCAGCGTGGTCAGTACCACCGCCAGGGTGCTCTTGAAGCAGTGGGTGAACCACAGCAACAGGACGAAGGTGATGCCGATTGCCACGGCAAAAAACAGCGCCACACCAATCAGACCGTCAATCAGATCACCAACTTTCTTGGCAAAACCGATGATGTGGATTTTGACGTTAGGATTCTGCGCCTGGTATTTATCGCGAATCTTCTCTTCCAGCTCGTGGGAGAACTTCTGGTAATCCAGCGGGATCTGTTTGCTCTGGTCATTCGGGTCGGCATAGGTTTCCAGCAACGGCAAGTCAACGATGCTCGACTTGAAGTTGTTGGCCACCAAACGGCCAATCTGCCCGGACTTGAGGATGTTGCTGCGCAGCTCTTCGAGGCTTTCCGCAGAACCGTCGTAGGTTTGCGGAATTACTTCGCCGCCGGCAAAACCTTCTTCAGTCACTTCGGTCCAGCGTACGCTTGGGCTCCACAGCGACTTCAGGCCGGAACGGTCGACGCCTGGAATATAGAAGGCTTCGTCGTTGATCTGACGCAGCGTCTCCATATATTCCTTGCTGAAGATATCGCCATCCACCGCTTCCACCGAGATACGCACGGTATTACCCAGGTTCGCCAGGTCATTGCGGTGCTCGAGCATCTTCTGGATATAGGGATGCCCCAGCGGAATCATCTTCTCGAAGCTGGTCTGCGGACGCACCTGCGCCGCCTGGAAGAACAAAAACAGACTGATCAACAGGCACAGCAGAATTACGGCCGGGCGATTGTTGAAGATCAACCGCTCCAAGAAGGAGGCAGGTTGTTGTTGATGCTTACTCATGCAAAGGCTCCCGGCTTATTGTTGTTGGCCCAGATCGGCGCCTGTAGGCGAAGCGGCATGAACGCCACCCTGCCCTACCAGAATCAGATTGCCGTTTTCCATTGCTGCAACGCCTGCCAGCGAAAGCCGGTCGGCACGATTGGTCACATTGAAAGTGCGGCCGTTGTCGGTGCTCTTGAGTACGGTACCGCCATGCCCAACCACCACGATGGAGCCATCGGCCAGACGATTGCCGTCAGCCAGGCCAAATTCCAGAGGGCCATTGTTGGCAGTGTTCAGGCTGATCGCCTGCCAGGTCGTACCGAAGTCTGCCGAACGGAACAAATGCCCACGCAAGCCATAGACCAGCAACGCGCCGGTTTCATCCGTGCCTAGAGCACCGAACAGCGAACCCTCGTACGGGCCTTCCAGGGTTTCCCAGGTCTGCCCCCAGTCTGGAGAACGGAACATAGCGCCCTGCTCGCCCACAACAAACAGGCCGGAGTCTTTGACTTCAACAATGGCGTTGAGGTGGTAGGCATCTTCGTTGTCCATACGGTCGCTAACATCTTCCCAGTTGGCGCCACCATCAGTGGTTTCCAACAAGGCGCCGTAAGCACCTACGGCATAACCGTTGTTTCGATCCTTGAACCACACATCCAGCAGCGGCGCTTCACGCTCAAGGTCTTCGAACTGCTTGACCCAGGTAGCGCCGCCATCAGTGCTGACGAGAATCTGTGCATCGTGACCAACAGCCCAGCCATGACTGTCGTCGATAAAGAACACGGCAGTAAGCATCTGTTTGGTCGGCACCTTGGCCTGAGTCCAGCTCGCGCCATTATCGTCGGAATAGAGGATATGCCCACGATCACCAACGGTAACCAGACGCTTACCCAAACTGGCGACATCCAGTAACAGGCTGTGATGGGCTTTGGCAGAAGAGACCGAGTAATGACTGGCGTCATCGCTGGCAGCCTGCAATGGCGCACTGGTAAACATCAGCACGGATAGCACACTGCACAGCGAGAGCGCTTTGGCTATCGGTGAGTGGACGCGGAGCGCCGGTGCGCGGGAAAACCCCACAACACGACCGGCCTGGGTGCGCCGCATGACGGGCTCACTCATATACCTTCCCCCTTATTCTTATAGGTAGCACTACCCTTATAGCAGTGCGCCTATCCTACTGAGCTTTCAAAAGGCCTGACAATCGGCGCGACGTTATGTTTTGTTAAACCCGCCCGTCTACCATGCCCTGTTCGACTGACAAATAGCAAAAGGCCGCTACAACAGTAGCGGCCTTTTGCTCAACCTACACGCGGATTAACGCGTACCGCGGCGACGCAGCGCAGCTGGCTTGAAGTAACCGTCATCCGGCACAGCCTGGCTGAAGTCGATGGTGCTTGGCTCTTCGTTATCCAGGTTCTGTACGTGGTAACGGCGAGCTTGCAGATCATGGAAAGTATCCAGCGCCGACCAGGTGGTCGGCAGATCGTAGTAGTTCTTCAACTGGGCAATCGACACGCGCCACAGTTCGCCACGGCCGTCGTACTGATCAACCACTGCTGCTTGCCAGCTGTCCTCGTCGAGGAACAGGGTGCGCTTGGAGTAGATGTGGCGCGAGCCCGACTTCAGCGTGCCCTCAACAACCCACACACGGTGCAACTCGTTACGTGTAAAGGCCGGGTTCAAGTGACCGACTTGCAGCAGGTCCTTGTATTTCACCTCAGGGCTGGTGACTTTGTAGCTGTTGTAAGGAATGTAGATTTCCTTTTTGCCGACCAGCTTCCAGTCATAGCGATCTGGCGAACCGTTGATCATGTCGGTGTCGTCTGCAGTGCGCAGGCCGTCAGCGGCAGCGATCGGGGTGTCATACGCCAAGTTGGGCGCGCGACGCACGCGGCGCTGACCGGCGTTGTAGCCCCAGGCCTGACGTGGCTCTTTTACCTGATCCAGGGTTTCGTGCACCAGCACTGCGCCACCGGCCAGACGCGCAGGGCTCTTGGTGAAGGACAGGTAGTAGAACATGATGTTGTTCAGGTCGGCTGCCGTCCCTTTCGGGTCGTAGAACTTGAACATGGCTTCCTGCTGCGAGGTCACCAGGGAGTAGCTGCCGTTACGCTGTACGGCTACTTCCGAAGCGCGACGCACGATGTAGGTACCGCGGTAGCGTGCGATGTGGTTCCACAGCGCTTCGACACCATTTTGCGGAATCGGGAACGGGATGCCGCCGTAAGCGTCGGAGAAGCCGTTACCGCCATCGAGCAACTTCGCAGTGGTCGCGTTCTTGATGGTGTTGTCATATACCCACTGCGGCGCAGAACCGGAGCGGCGGGTCTGGTAGACCGGCATCTGGTAGCTGTTCGGGTAGGTGTTGAACATCGCAATCTGACCTGGGGTCAGGTTGTCTTTGTACTGATCCAAGTTGGCTTTGGTGATGGTGAACAACGGTTTGTCATCAGCAAACGGATCGACGTGGTGTTGGCCTGGCGTTTTGTAAGCTGCCGGAGCCTGGGTGATGCCACCGGTCCACTCAGGGATAGTGCCTGCCGCGTTACCGGCTTTCTCGGCACCGAACGGGGTGAGGCTTGCGCCCAACTTGGCCGCTTCCGCAGGCGAAACTGCAGCGAACGCGCTACCAGCGGACAGTGCCAGCGCAATGGCAGCACCAATCAGCGTGTGCTTTTTCAGCATCTTGATTCTCCGTGAAATAAGTCAGCAACCGAGCGCCCGTAGGCACTCGATATTTTCTAGTTATGTTTAGAAGGAATACTTGACGTTCAGACCGATATTGTCGCGATCGCGGCTGCCGTTGTTTTGACCTGCACCAAAGAATTCGGTGTACTGGACCTCAGCTTCAAGGCTATTCAGGTAGCTTGCACGCAGGCCCAAAGTATAAGCCTGACGCCCCTCAATGAAATTGCCTGTCTGATGCGAATTACCTTCAAAGTCGTTTTTATAAACGGCAAATGGTGACAAATTCACACCAGCATAAACATCATTCCAAGTACCTGATAAAACAAGCGTATAGCCGTAAGCATTTTTATTAATTTGATCCTTACGATTATCACGATCTTCATTACCAACGTACGAGGTATTGGGCCGCCCCGAATAGTAACGATTTTTTCCATTGAAATCAGTATATTGAAGATCACTACCGCGCACGTGCTCAGAGCCAAGTTCTGCAAC
Organism: Pseudomonas sp. EA_35y_Pfl2_R111; assembly: GCF_963970955.1. NCBI lineage: Bacteria > Pseudomonadati > Pseudomonadota > Gammaproteobacteria > Pseudomonadales > Pseudomonadaceae > Pseudomonas > Pseudomonas sp. EA_35y_Pfl2_R111. The sequence goes on from NZ_CAXAOM010000002.1 coordinate 743,678, forward strand.
ACCAAAAAGCGAGTCAAAGCTCAGTACAGGGCCAAAGTTATAAATTGTGCCCAATGTCGTATTAAAAGCTTCTACGCGCTCATAGTTATGAAGCTGCCCGTCTCTAGTAATTGTCTGCCCAGCAACCAACGCGGAACCGTCCAAGCCGAAAGGCCCACCAGCCAATAAGGGATTATTATTGACAAGCTTGGCAGCCTGACCAATCAGGTCGCCAAGCAGATCGTTGGTAGTAGCAATGCCGATAGGCATATTAGGACGGTAGGCCAACTCCCCGAATACAGAAGCCTCACCAATAGTAGTGTTAAAGCTAAAGCCATACATGCGAATATCTTCTGCATACTCGCGACGAGCATTTACATTTGCCAATGTATCCAAAGTAGCCAAACCACCAGCCAAGCCAACCGTCTGAGCGTTGACAGCACCAAAGCTATTGGCCAAAGCAAGCATGTCAATACCTGCATAGCCATTGAGATCGGCATAAATCGAAGGTTCCTTCGAGTGGTAGTTTACAAAATAAGCTCCAAACTCAGTAGAATTTAACTCTTCCACAATGTACTTGAAGGAAACGCCAAACTGACCATCATTTTTAGCATTAATATCGCTAGCAACATCAGCAACATGCACAGTAGAAGTCCCGGGGAAAGTAAAATTCTGACCACCAGAGCACAACCCACCGACACCACCAGCGCAACGCCCACCGGCCCCTGCTTGATAAAACTGCAGTATTGAGGCATTACCAAGAGCAGCTTGCGGCGCGGCTAAAGCACTACTACCTAGGTTGGTATAAGCACTGTTACCACCATCCGCAAACAAGTCCGTCTCAGAGAAATAAGTACCAACCGGATCAATTGCAGATTCTTTCCAATTCCACTGATAGAAAGCCTCCATTGATAAATTGTCTGTCAAGCCGATATTAAAACTAAACGCCTCTACCGGTACTAATACTTCTTTGACTTCAGACCCAGGCAAACGAAACTTAGCCGCATCAACCGGGTTAGTTGTATTCACACCACCACGGTAGAAAAGCCCTTCACCCCAGTTGAAAACTTGACGTCCTACACGAGCACTGACAGGCATGTCAGCAATATCCCAGTTACCATACACATAAGCATCTAGAATTTGCGCCCCCCGACCAGCCTTATGACGAGTCTCATAAGTAAAACTGTCATCTTTTGGATAATTTTGGCTAGGCTGATTAGGATTATTGGCGTCGTAGTAGTCGTTGCGTTTATCCATAATCTGAGTGTCATAGAACGCAGTGCCACGAACAAAGGCACCATAGTTCTGATAGGTCACTTCCATATCGGTAGTGATCTTGAAAACTTCAGATGCAAGTCCAGTATCAAAGTTTCGGTTACCATCGTTGGAGTTCACGTCGTTATTACTACGGTCCTGACCCTGCACGCGCCAGAGTTGGCCGTAGGACACGGTGGTATCGATGGAGCCGCTGATCTCATTATCGGCGAAGCTAAATTCCACTGCTTGGGCATGAGCAGCTACCAGCAGAGGAAGAATGCCGACAAAAGCAAAACCCGCCTTGGCAGGTGCGAAACGCAATACGGGTTTACTGGACTTAATTTCCATCGAAACATTACTCCGTGGACAGATCATCTTTTTTGTACCTCAACCGCTGAGGCACGTTATGGCCGTACTGATGACGACCTTAAATGTTGATTGGAGACAGCCCCCAACGCGCTTACACGCACCTCTCTGCTTGGCATGCACCATGACGAGGTCAAATCAGGTTAGCCACTGCAACCATAGTGCCAATTCAAACGAGCGTATAAAAAAATCTAACGCAACACCGCACAAACCAATAAACCACTTTATGACTGATCATTCAGCATCCAGATAACAGTATGTAGCGACCGTTTTTTCCTATTTTGTCCTACCATCTGGCGCAATCGGTCACCTCGCTGTAGTGCAAGCGCCGAAGCGCTTCAAACAAATCAGCCAAGGTCAAGCCAAGCAGCTCAATTCACATTGCGCAAACTTTGCTTACATTTAACCGGGTAACACAAAAAGTGTTACCCGGTTAAGCCGGGTAACACTTTTATACCGATAAAAAGAACGATGTGAAGAACCTGCAAGCCTATGCGTTGCACATAGATACGTAGAATCGGTCTTTAGTGTTAACGCACTGATCAAAAATCAACCAGCCGCATCCAACGCCTAATCTACGGCAGCGCTGCCACCGTAGATTGTTACCGCTCATTAATTAACCAGCCAGGCTCTTGCTGACCACTTCATAGACATCACTGGACAGCTCACCCGAGGCCAGGATGCGCTGCAATTGTTCTTTCATTTGGGCCTGACGCCCACTGCCATATTTGGCCCAGCGAGTCAGCGGCGCCAGCAAGCGTGACGCGATCTGCGGGTTAAGGGCATTCAGAGTGATCACCTGATCGGCGAGGAAGCGGTAACCACTGCCATCGGCCTGATGGAAGCCCAGCAGGTTCTGCCCGGCAAAGGCACCAATCAAGGCACGCACCTTATTCGGGTTCTTCAGGGTAAAGGCCGGGTGTTGCATCAACTGCTCGACACGCTGCAATGCGCCAGGCAAGGCACAGGCGGCTTGCACGCTAAACCACTGATCCATAACCAGCGGGTTGTCCTTGAAGAAGTCGGCGAAGCTGGCCAACGCCACGGCTTTCTCGGCCTCGAACGGCGAATTGACCAGTACCGCCAACGCGGTCAGGCGCTCGGTCATATTGTCAGCGTTCTCGAACTGCTCCAGACAAACCGCCAGCACCTCAGCCTTGCCGCTAAGCATCAGGTAGGACAGCGCGATGTTCTGCAGGCTGCGCCGGGCGAAGTGCTCGGCCTCCGCCACATAAGCGCTGGCACGGGAAACCTCTCGGTTCCGCTGATAACGCTGCCACAGCAGATCGAACAGAGCATCCGACAACTGCTTACGAGCAAATTCGCGGGCGGTATGGATGGCTTCTACATCGGCCACGTCACTGATTTCCGTCAGATAGGCTTCACCTGGTAACGAGAGCATCTCAGCGACCATGGCCTGATCCAGCGCGTCATCGGCCAGCAGAGTGCGGCAGGCTTCGACCAGGCGCTGATCAAGCACCAGCGGCTCACCACGCTGATGCTGACCAATCAACTCCTGCAGCACCTGCACCGACAATTGCTGCCCCGCCTCCCAGCGGTTAAAGCCATCGCTGTCGTGCTGCATCAGGAACATCAGCTGATCACGACTGTACGGAAAGCTCAGCTTGATCGGCGCCGAAAAGCCGCGCAGCAAAGACGGCAGCGGTTTTTCCGCCAGATTGACAAAGGTGAACGCCTGCTCGGCTTCGGTCACCTGCAGCACACGGCAAAGCTCACCCGCGGTATCTTCACCGACCAGTTGCAGCGGCAGCTCACGGCCCTGGGCATCCAGCAAGGCCAGCTCCACAGGGATAACAAAGGGCTGTTTCTCCGCCTGCCCGGGGGTGGCCGGGCAACTCTGACGGAAGTGCAGACGATAGCTATTGGCGGCCGCATCATAGCTTTCGCTGACCTCCAGGCGCGGTGTGCCGGCCTGGCTGTACCAGCGCTTGAACTGGGTCAGGTCGATGCCATTGGCCTCTTCCATCGCGCGAATAAAGTCATCGCAGGTTACTGCCTGGCCATCGTGGCGGGCGAAGTACAGATCGCTGCCTTTACGGAAACCCTCGGCGCCGACCAATGTGCGGATCATGCGCACCACTTCCGAACCCTTCTCGTACACCGTCAGGGTGTAGAAGTTGGAAATTTCCATAAAGGCATCCGGCCGTACCGGATGGGCCATTGGGCCGGCATCTTCGGCGAATTGATGAGTGCGCAGGTACGCCACGTCCTCGATGCGCTTGACCGTCCGCGAGTGCATATCGGCGCTGAACTCGGCATCGCGGAAGACGGTAAAACCCTCTTTAAGAGACAACTGGAACCAGTCGCGGCAAGTCACGCGGTTGCCCGACCAGTTGTGGAAGTACTCGTGGGCCACTACCGCTTCCACACGCTGGTGCGCGGCATCAGTGGCGGTTTCGGCCTTGGCCAGCACGCAGCTGGAGTTGAAGATATTCAGGCCCTTGTTTTCCATGGCACCCATATTGAAATCGTTGACCGCGACGATCATAAAGATGTCCAGGTCGTACTCACGGCCGTACACCTCTTCATCCCACTTCATCGATTTCTTCAGGCTATCCATGGCGTGCTGGCATTTATCAATGTTTTCCGGCTCGACATAAATACGCAGCGCCACCTCACGGTTGCTCATGGTGGTGAAGCTGTCTTCTACACACCAGAGATCACCGGCGACCAGGGCAAACAGGTAGGCCGGCTTCATAAACGGGTCTTCCCAGGTCGCCCAATGACGACCGCCCTCTTCACTGCCGCTGGCAATCGGGTTGCCGTTGGACAACAGCACCGGGTAGTCATGCTGCGCCGCACTCAGTGTGGTGGTGAACTTACTCATCACATCCGGGCGGTCGAGGTAATAGGTGATCTTGCGAAAACCCTCGGCCTCGCACTGGGTGCAGAACATGCCGCTGGACTTGTACAGCCCTTCCAGCGCGGTGTTGCTTTCCGGATGGATGCGCACGCTGCTATCGATCACAAAGCTGGCCGCTGTTGGCTGCAGGGTCAGGTGGCTGTCACTCAGCTGGTAATCACCGGCACTCAGCTCACGATCGTCGAGCGCCACGCTGAGCAGCTCCAGCTGCTGACCGTCCAGCACCAGCGGCGGCATGCGGGCGTCCGACAGGCCGCTGCCGGCCGCCGGGTTACGACGCATCACCAGTTGCGCATGCACCAGGGTGTGGTCATCGAACAACTCGAAGGTCAGATGCGTTTCATCAATCAGATAATCCGGGGCCTGGTAGTCCTTGAGGTAGATCATCTTCGGCTGTTCGGTGCGCATGGCTTGTGGCCCTTTGTCTGCGGCGCGCGGGGCGCCGGGTTCGCGAATAAGTAACTCAGGCGGCCAGTTCGTGAACGGCCAGCTGATAAGCGGTGTACTTGCGGATATTGATCACGCCGGTATCGAACATCAGGTACTGGCCCTTGATGCCCAGCAACGTGCCCTCGGCCAGCGGATCCTTGTCCAGATTGAAACTGGTAATTTTGGCCGGATAAGCCTCAATCGGATAGCTGATCTGCACCACCGGCTGATCGCTGAGCGGCTGGACGGCCTGAATGCCAAAGCGCTGCTGCAACTCGGTCAGGCCGCTGCTGCAGCTGGTAAATAGCTGCTCACGCACGGCGAGCAGATCAACCGGCGTAGCGTCGCCTTTGAGCAGAGCACGCCAGTTGGTTTTGTCCGCCACCCGGCTACGCAGCAGATCTTCGACAAAGCCGGACTGCTGACGGGTCGCCACCCGCAGAATTGGCAACGCTTGAGTCGCGCCTTGATCAATCCATCGTGTAGGAATCTGCGTGGCGCGGGTGATGCCGACTTTGACGCCACTGGAGTTGGCCAGGTAGACCACATGATCGGTCATGCAGAACTGCTCGCCCCAACTCGGCTCACGGCAGGTACCCGCGTCATAGTGGCAACGCTCCGGGCTCATGATGCAGATGTCGCACTGCGCCAACTTTTGCATGCAGGGATAGCAGTAACCCTGGCTAAAGCTGCTCTTGGTTTTGCGTCCGCAATGGCTGCAGTGAATTGCGCCGAGGAACTCCAGGCGCAGGCTCTTGCCGATCAGCGGATTGACCGGCAGCAATTCATCGCCCAGGCGAAAGCTGTATTGCACCGGCGCATCCAGCTGCGCCGCCATTTTGCTCAGGGCACCACGGGCCAACTCGCTCATCAGTGCAGGGTATCCGAGGACTTGAACAGCAGATTGGGCACGGGCTCGGACTTGGAGCTGCACTCCTGCGGGCCCATATAGCCAATACGCTCGTCTTCCGGCAGGTTGTGGACTTCCCAGGCGATCAGCGCCTGCAGAGTCAATTCCTTCTGTTCCTGGCTCAGCTTGCGGCCATCGGGCCATTTGCCGATTTCCACGGCCAGTTTGAGGCTCTGGTAGATCTCAGGGGTGATGTTTTCAATCGCTTCAAGAAAGGACGACATGGCGCCTCCAAATGCAAAGTGGCAGTTTACCAGCCTGAACAACAACTAACTGTGTCGCCGACGCGCCAGTGCACCGCCAACCAGACCGGTCAGACAACCGGCCAGCAAGCCGCCGACATGCGCCGCATTGGCAATTGCGCCGAACTGCAGCAGCTCGAAGATGCCGGTCATGCAGATCAGCAGCCAGGCCAGCATCATCACCAATACGCCTGGCGGCAGCCGGTAGGCGGGAGTCGGCGCCAGGCGCTGGAAAATCCAGCAATGTCCGAGCAAGCCGTACAACACTCCGGACAGGCCGCCGAACAGCGAGGGGCCGGCATGCACGTACTGGGCGAAATTGGCTGCGAGGCTAAACAGCAGGGTCAGCCCCAAGAGCATCACAGCACCCTGACGCGCCTCGATCCGCCGGCCCAGCTCCCAATACCAGAGGCTGTTCATGGCCAGATGCAACCAGCCGAAATGGATCAACATGGGCGTCAGCAGTCGCCACCATTGGCTGCTAGCCAGGGTTTCATTCAGGTAAGCGAGATGGATGTAGCCGTCTTGAATACGAAAATCGACAAAACTAAACCAGCGGATTGTCGTGTAGTTCTCACCTGTGCCGGTGACAGCAAAAACCACGAAAGTCAGCGCCAGCATGATGGCGGTCAACGGGCTGCTTTTCAGCTGTTGAACAAAACCCGGAGCCGCATCGGCAGAAGCCGGTAACGGCTCAAGCAACACCTCAGCATCGCCTTGCGGGTAGCGTCCATAGAGCTCGCGCACCTGCTCGGCCAGCTGCTCCTCCGGCACCCAGAGCACCTGCTCGCCCGCCTCTTCCGCAACCCGATGCGGCACCTGCAAACGTTGCAACAGGCTGATAAAGCCGCTCAGGTCGACATGCTCGGGCAAACGCATGGCCGCTACTGCATTCATGGCCGTGCCTCCGGGCTGTCGACATCGACCCAGACAAACTTGCTGGCGTCCAGGCGCGTCTCCTGATCCAGCCGATAGGCCACCAGCTTGCCGTTGAGTACGGCGCTGTAATCCAGGCAGGCCAGGTTGCTGCGAATCGGCGCGGGTTTGCCGCTGCGCCAGTAGTGGCCGACAAACAGCAACGGCTGATCGGCACCGTATTTGAGCAGTTCGGTTTTTTGCATTTCGCTGAGCGGCATCTGCGCCGCCAGTTCCGGCAAGGCATCCGGCTGGAAGACGATATCGCCGTAGGTTTGCGGGTCTTCTTCCCAGAACTTGGTGCGAAAATGCGCGCGGGTAAAACCGTCATCGCTGGTCAGGGTCATACCATGTGGCAGACGCATGTCGGTGCCGCGCAGCAGACGATCAAACGCGGTATTGGCAAAACTGCCATGTACGGCAGCGGCCTGGAGAAAATGCTCATCAATGCAGCCATCAGCAAACTGCGCACGCAGTGGCTCGATCAAGCTGTCGTCCCAGCAGGCATGCACCACACGGAAACGCCCGGCATCGATAAACAGCGGCAGCTCGTAGAACCAGTCGAGAAATCCCTGCCACTCCGCCGGGTAGGCGTCGAACTGCTCCAGGGTTTCCTTGATCAGCCGCGCATGCCGTGGCGTATGCTCACGAACAAACTGCCGACCGCTACCGGGCGCGGCTGGTGTGCTCCAAGCCAGAGCATTGAACTCATGGTTGCCCATGATGCACAGCGCCTGGCCGGCCACGACCATATCGCGCACCAGGTGCAGCGCCTCACGGATACGCGGGCCGCGGTCGACCAGATCGCCGAGAAAAATCGCCATACGCTGCGGATGCCGCCATACCCCCGCCTGCGGACGATAGCCCATGGTGCTGAGCAGATGCTCCAGGGTTTTCGCGCAGCCATGGATATCACCAATAAGGTCGTAACCGCGGGCGGGATCGAGGTGCATTAGTCACCCCCGCCAAGCCGGCTACCCCAACCCAGTTTGTTGCGGCAGACCTCGTAATAGTTGTGATCCAGCGGGTGAATAAGGCGCAGTTTCTGCGGCCGTTTAGCCACCGTAATGGTATCGCCGGGCGCGCAGGTGAAGTGGTTCTGCCCGTCGCAGGAAATTAGCGGATAAATCTGTAAATCCTTGGACACAACGATTTTCAGCTCGCTGTTGCCGTCCACCACGATGGGCCGGCTGGACAGCGTATGCGGGTACATCGGCACGATAACGATGGCGTCCAATTTGGGATGCATGATCGGCCCGCCAGCAGACAGCGCATAGGCGGTGGAACCGGTCGGGGTGGCGACAATCAGGCCGTCAGCCTTCTGGCTGCAGACGAACTGGCCATCAATAAACAGCTCGAACTCGATCATCCGCGTGGACTTACCCGGATGCAGCACCACATCATTGAGCGCATCACCCTGACCGATGGCCTCGCCATTGCGCCGTACTTCGGCCTCCAGCAGAAAGCGGTTCTCGGTCAGGTAATGCCCTTCGAGCACCTGCGCCACCTTCACTTCCAGCTCATCAGGGCGAATATCGGTGAGAAAACCCAGGCTGCCGCGGTTGACGCCCAGCACCGGCACCTTGTGCCGCGCCAGCGCACGGGCCGCGCCAAGCATGCTGCCGTCACCGCCGACCACGATCACCAGGTCGCACACCTCGCCAAGAATCTTCCGTGAGGAAGTCTGCAAGCCATGGCCCGGCAGCACTTCGGCAATGGTGTCTTCGAGGATCACGTGCAAGTGACGGGCGAGCAGAAATTTCTTCAGCCGGCGAATGGTGTCGAGAACCTGGGTACTGCCCAGCCGACCGATGATGCCGATATTACGAAACTGCTCCATGGTGCTCCCGCCAGGCTTTGGTTCTAGTGGGTCGGATTATGGGCGAAAGCCCATGGCAGCGGCAAACCGCTGACCTGCTATGACGGTGTGAAAGCCCTTGTTAAAGAGCCTGCGGGCTTGCTTTTGACTCCGCAGAACCGACGCACAGCAAATCGCAAATAACCGCAAAGCGCTATGCTCGCAACATGATGCCTTTTCCCTCGCTCACCGACCTGCCCTCGCAGTTGCGCCAGCCCGCCGTGCGCGACCTGGCCTGGGCGCTACTCTCGCCACCACTGCTGACACAGACGCCCTGGCCGCAACGTCACCCGCTAACTGCCAGCGGCTGGAATCAGCAACCCAATGCGCTGGCTGACTGGTTACTGAGCCTGGATGCCAACAGCCATGCCCTGCAACAGTGGCTAAGCCAAAGCTCAGTGCGCCGCCTGGGGCTGTATTACGAACGCCTCTGGCAATTTGCCCTGCATGCCGCGCCTGGGATCGAGGTGCTGGCCGCCAACGTGCCCATCCGCCAACAGGGCCATACCCTGGGCGAGCTGGATATGTTGCTGCGCGATGAGGAAGGCGTGCATCACCTGGAGCTGGCGATCAAGCTGTATCTGGGCCAGCAGCAGTGCAGCGGCGGGGAGCTGGCACACTGGTTAGGACCCGGCAGCCATGACCGTTTGGATATCAAACTGGCGCACCTTGGTCAGCACCAACTGCCGTTGTCGACCCGTGCAGAAGCTCAACACCGCTTGACTGAACTGGCTATTCAGCAACCTCAGGCGGCGCTGTGGCTGGGCGGTTATCTGTTCTATCCCTGGCAGCAGCCGTCCTATGCCGCACCAGCGGATGGCAACTCTGCGCACCTGCGTGGTCGCTGGTTGCATCGAGGAGACTGGCCAAGCTTTGCCGCACACAACCCAGGTCAGTGGCAACCGTTAGCACGACACACTTGGTTGGCATCAGCGCGAATCAAGGAAGAGCAGTTGTGGTCGCACAAGCAATTCAGTCAGTGGCTCGCCGCCCTGACTGACGACGCCAACGCGCAATTGCTCGTACGCCTGACGGAAGGCCCGCAGGATGACTGGCTAGAAGCCGAGAGAGTATTTCTGGTGAATGATCACTGGCCGACGCAACCTGTTGACTAACTCAGAGACTGCGTTCGGTACGCCCGCCCGAGCGCGCCAGATAACCCGAACCACTCTCACACAGCAGCGCATCACGCTGGATCGCCGGCAAAGCATCCACACCATCACGCAAGGCATAGGCACTGTAGCCAAGTTGCGAAAGCAGAAACACCGCGCTGCTGCTGCGTTTTCCGCTGTCGCAGTAACACAGATAGGTACGCGTCTTATCCAGAAGACGCGCTTTCAGACGCAGCAGCTGCAGCGGCATATTCAGTGACTGCAACGCATGGGCCCGCTCGTATTCTTCCTGCAGGCGCACATCCAGCCACTGCGCTCCCGCAGCGAGCAAACGCGAGGCCTCACCCAGAGATACCTCATCGACCACAGGCGCTTTCAGCAAGGCAAAAAAGTCCTGGCGATCCAGACGCAGCACCACGCCGTCTTCCAGCATGGTCACTGTGGCATTGCGCGGGCTGTCAGCCAGCAAGGCTTCCTCACCGAAGCAGGCTCCGATCTCCAGCTCGGCCAACACCTGCTGCGCACTGTCGGCACCGCGGATCACCTCGGCCCGACCATTTTTCAGGAAGTAGCAGCTGTCACCGACATCTCCTTCCTGCAACACGGTACTGCCAGCGACCAACTCGATACGCTGCAAACGCTCCAGCATGGCGCGTACGTTGGACGGCGGCACCTTGGCAAACAGCGGGTTTTCCAGCAGACGTTCCAGCCACTCGATCTCGGCATGGTTCTGCCCCAGTTCCAGAAGCAGATCCTGATAGGCCAAGCGCCAGGTCAACAGACGATTAAGGGTCGCGGTGTCCAGCGCCAGCACGCTGGCATCGGTCAGCGCCCGCGCTTCATGCAAGCGCGGCAGGCTCGGTGACAGCGGGTGACAGCTGGCTTCGCTACCGGCCTGCAAGCGTTGCTCCTGACCATCAACCGACTGCAGCAGCAACTCGCCAGCCAGCAGGTAATAGGTCAAACGCGCCTGGTCCCCTGGGCGAAACAACAACTGCCCCGCCAGCAACGGCTGCGGCACCAGTTGTGTACGCAGCTCGCGCCACTGCTGCTCGGACAGCACATTGAGTGGCGTCAAGCTGCGTAACTGTTCGGGGTTAAGGGGTTCGCTCATGGAATATCCAGGCTCCGCTGGTGAAATTCAGTGTAGCCGGGTTAATCGGCCGAGCATGCTTTCGCAGCCTACAACATGGCCGCGGCACGACCCTGCAAGCCACCTGTATGGACAAACACCAGGCGACTGCCGCGAGCAAAGTAACCGGCCTCGACCTGCTGGCGCAACGCCATTAATGCCTTGGCGGTATACAGCGGCTCCAGCGGCACACCACTTTGCGCTTCCGCTGCCTGCATAAAGTCGAGCAACGCGGCGTCCACTTTGGCAAATCCGCCACGGCTGGCCTCATGCAATTGATAACGCCCCACTGGCATAGCCGCAGCCTGAACAATCACCTGCACCTGCTGCTCGACGCCATGGTCGGCCGGCACAGCCAGCGCCCCGTAGACTCGATGCGCAGCAGCCTCACCGAGCAGCAGACCTGCCAGAGTGGTGCCCGTGCCTGCCGCCAGCCACCAGGCGTCGTAATCGACCCAGCCGAGGCTTGGCAGCTGCTCACGAACCTGCTGCACCAGGCTTATGCACCCCAGCGCTCCGGGCAGACCACCACCGCCCTCGGGCAGCGGATAAAAGCCCGGATAGTGTGCCTGCCAAGGCAACCAGAAGTCGGCCGCATGCCGCGCGCGGTAACCCGCATAACCCAGCCAGTGCAGGTGCATACCGAAGGCCTGCAAATCATCCACAGTAGGGGTTTGTTGCGGGTGGCCACGCAGCAGCCCGACCGTTTGGAAATTGAAGCGCTTACCGGCGGCAGCCAGAGCATGCAGATGATTGGAATGCGCGCCGCCCAGGCTGATCACACCAGTGGCGCCGCTGGCCTCTGCCGCGCGTAGATGATGCGAAAGTTTGAACCATTTATTGCCGCTGATCAGTGGATCAAGCAGGTCCAGGCGCAGCACTGCTAGCTCGATCCCAGCAGCTAGCGCCCACTCCAATCGCCAGGGTTGCAAGGGCGCGCGCGGCGCCCAATCAGGCAGGACAACCGGCAAGGTTAACTGACAGTACGCAAACGACTACTGGCCTTGTGCCGCGCACAGCAATTGGATTCACCCAGGGCAAAACGGCTCGGCGTGTCGATACGGTCGATCGGGATGGCGCAGCGCTCGCCACTTGGCAGCGAGGCCTCACAGCTTGGCTGCTGATAATGCGCCAGCCAGTGACGGTATTGCTCTTCGCTGACAAAACACTTGGCCGCGGCATAGGCCAGCGGGTTGTCCTGATACGAGGCGATATCCTGCAGCGGGATGGTCAGGTGACCAGCACCTGGGTGATAGACCACAAAAACCACGCCGAGCTTGGCCAGGCGCTCAAGAATCTGATCACCGCCCTGGCTGGCCAGGTCGGCGTAGGCGCGTTTGAGGCGATTGATCTCCTGTAACGCCTGGGTGTCCTGCTCGCCGCGATAAGCCAGCTCGACATCGCGAATAGCAATCTGCTCTTTGTATTCGGCCACTGCCGACGCGATCTTGGCCTGCATTTCACCTTCGAACTGCGCACGCAGGCTATCGCTCTCGCTGCGGCCATCACGTTCCAGCGCACGCAGTTGCTCGGTCATTTCTTCACGGGAACTTTGGAAACTCGCCGCCTGAGCAGCCAGTTGCGCCTTCAACGCCGCGTTGTGTTCTTCCTGCTGACGCAGCGCCTGGTGCAAGCCATGGATTTGCGCCTGCAGATTCTTGCTCTGCTCGTCGCTGGCCAACTTGAATTTAGCCAGTTCTTCTTCGTGTTGCTGGGTCAGGCTGCTGATACGCAAGCGCTGCTGCTTGATCAACTGCGCGGCTTTCAGACGTTGTTCCTGATCAAGCTTTTCAGTGGCCTTGGCAGCTTCTTCCTGGGCAGGGTCCGCTGCATACCATTTATCTTCGGAGGCCATTTGCAGCCGCTCGGGCGCGACTGCCTGAGCGCTCTCATCCTCGGCCAGCAAACCCAGACTATTGCGCTTGACCACATCGCGAAGCAGCGCCAGGTCGTTATTACCAGGAGTCAGGCTAGGGTCCCAGAGATGCATCTGGTGCCAGGACACCGGACACTGGCTGCGACAGGCCAGACGAATCGGCCCCGCTCCCAGGTCAGGGCCGCGCCCGGCGCGCTCGGCCAAAGCCTGCAAAGGGATATTCCAGCCGGAATCCGGCGCGCCCTTTTCGTCGAAATCCAGGTAGAAAAAAACCAGCGCCTTGATCAGCAAGCGCGGGTTGATCAGCACGTATGCCACACGCATTTGCTGATCGGCGAACTCCGGCATATTCACCACGCCGTCGAGCAGAGCTTCGAATTCGGGGAAAAACATTTGCTTGCAGATGCCGCCACGCTCACTGAAGAACAGTACGGCCTCGACCATCTGTGGCTTGTTCTGCATGCTCATTGGTTTTCCTCTAGGCCAAACGGGCACTCCGTTTAGCGGTGACTCATCTTGCATATGCTGCGCAAAAACTGGCGCACATGGCAAGACTGCCAACGTTCTGACGGGTTAAGCAAGACCCATGTTGCAGGCGCTATATCCTTGTTCAGGCAAGTCTAGGGGAAAAACCAAGCCCAGCAATGTGACTGGGTTGGCAGTCGCCCTGCCAGCCAACCGCTAAAAACCGGCTTACAGGGCGAAACTGTGATGGATTTGGTGCAATGGTTCAGGCCTTCGCGGCGGCCAGGAATGGAGCCAGGCGACGGCCCATTTCGTCGCCTAAGGCCTGCAGGCCGCTCATGGGGCGAACCATCACTTCAAAATCGACGATTTTGCCGGCTTCATCGAAGCGAATCATGTCGATGCCCTTGAGCTCGCGCTCGCCCACTTTGGCACTGAACTCCAGCACCACGTTAAGGCCATCGGCGCTAGCCAGCTCACGGTGATAGGCAAAGTCGACAAACACCTTACTCACGGTATTAAGAATCAGCGACACCATGGGCGCACCGGCATAGGGTTTGTGCGCCATGGGCGAACGAAACACCGCCTGCGGATGCAGCAATTCCGGCAGGCTGTGCAAGTCGTTGTTCTGCATCAGGCCATGCCACTGCGCGAGCGTGGCGGCGGCTGCCGGCTGTAGTTGAGAGTTCTCGGACACGGGCTTCTCCTTAATGTTGTCAGCCACATACAAAACGCCCCGCACTAGGCGGGGCGTCGGTTGCGTTAGAGTTCGGCGGCGAGGCGCGAGCCCTGGTTGATGGCGCGCTTGGCGTCCAGCTCACTGGCCACATCGGCACCGCCAATCAGGTGCACGTTCTGCCCGGCGCTTTCCAGGCCTTCCTGCAGTTCACGCAACGGGTCCTGACCGGCGCAGACAATCACCGTATCCACCGGCAGTACCTGCGGCTCACCACCGGCAATGCTGATATGCAGACCGACGTCGTCGACCTTGAGGTATTCCACCGAGTTGAGCATCTGCACGTTCTTGTTCTTCAGACCGGTGCGGTGAATCCAACCGGTGGTCTTGCCCAAGCCATCACCAACCTTGGATTTCTTGCGCTGCAGCAGGAACACTTCACGCGCGGCCGCGTGCGGATGGGCCTGAATCCCAGCGACACCACCACGGGCCTCCAGCGCGCCGTCGATGCCCCACTCCTTCCAGAACTCCTCGCGATTGAGGCTAGTGGCCTCGCCTTGGTGAGTGATGAACTCGGAGACGTCGAAGCCGATGCCGCCGGCACCGATCACCGCAACCTTCTGGCCGACTGGCTTGCGCTGCAGGATGGCATCCAGATAGCTGATCACCTTGGCGTGCTCGATCCCCGGAATAGCCGGGGTGCGCGGTGCGATACCGGTGGCCAGGATGATTTCGTCATAACCGCCCTTGGCCAGGTCGTCGGCCGATACGCGGGTATTCAGGCGCAAATCGACGCCGGTGGTTTCCAGCTTGCGCTTGAAGTAGCGCAGGGTTTCAAAGAACTCTTCCTTACCCGGCACACGTTTGGCCACGTTGAACTGGCCGCCAATTTCACTGGCCGAGTCGAACAGGGTCACGCTGTGGCCACGTTCGGCCGCCACGGTGGCGGCGGACAGTCCGGCAGGGCCGGCACCAACCACGGCGATTTTCTTCACTGCAGCGGTCGGGATGTAGTTCAGTTCGGTTTCGTGACACGCGCGCGGGTTGACCAGGCAGCTGGTCAGCTTGCCGCCGAAGGTGTGGTCCAGGCAGGCCTGGTTGCAGCCGATGCAGGTGTTGATTTCATCGCTGCGGCCTTCTGCGGCCTTATTGACGAAATCCGGGTCAGCGAGGAATGGACGAGCCATGGACACCATGTCGGCGTCGCCTTCGGCTAGCACTTGTTCAGCCACTTCCGGGGTATTAATACGGTTAGTGGTGATCAGCGGAATGCCGACTTCGCCCTTGAGCTTGGCCGTGACCTTAGTGAACGCAGCACGCGGCACCTTAGTGGCGATGGTTGGGATACGCGCTTCGTGCCAGCCGATACCGGTGTTGATGATGGTTGCGCCGGCCTTCTCGATGGCCTTGGCCAGCAGGACGATCTCGTCCCAAGTGCTGCCGCCTTCGACCAGATCGAGCATCGACAGGCGGTAGATGATGATGAAATTCGGCCCAACGGCCTCACGCACGCGGCGGACGATTTCCACCGGCAGACGCATGCGGTTTTCGTAGCTGCCGCCCCAACGATCGGTACGATGATTGGTGTGCGCAGCCAGGAACTGGTTAATGAAATAACCTTCCGAGCCCATGATTTCCACACCGTCGTACTCGGCCTGCTGAGCCAGTACGGAGCAGTTTATAAAGTCCTGGATCTGCTTTTCGATGCCCTCCTCGTCCAGTTCTTTCGGCTTGAACGGGTTGATCGGCGCCTGAATCGCGCTCGGTGCTACCGATTTCGGGCTGTAGGCGTAGCGACCGGCGTGGAGGATCTGCATGCAGATCTTGCCATCCGCTTCATGCACCGCTCGGGTGACGATCTTGTGCTTTTCCGCCTCCTCCGGCGTAGTCAGCTTGGCTGCGCCGGAATACACGCCGCCTTCATCGTTCGGGCCGATACCACCCGTCACCATCAGGCCAACGCCGCCACGGGCACGCTCGGCGAAATAGGCCGCCATGCGCTCAAAACCATTGGGCTTTTCTTCCAACCCGGTGTGCATCGAACCCATCAGGGTACGGTTCTTCAGGGTTGTGAAACCCAGATCGAGCGGGGCCAGCAGGTGGGGGTACTGAGCAGTCATGGACATCTCCACATCGGGTGTTGGCATTTCACGGAAGTGCTGCAGCCTCTTAAATGGGCCGCAGTCGATATGGTCTAGACGATAATCAGCCGTGACGAACAGCTCAATGACTCAAAGTAACAACCTAATGATTAAAACGAGCAGTAACTCTTGGCAAAGTCCAAGCGTCTGCCTACCCTGACGACCCTATCTAGATGCCCGACCTTGAACGAGCGCAAACGGGATAACAACACGATGCTGAAAAGCACACGGGTCAAACTCGGCGATCTATCGGTCGGCTTTGTCGAAAGCCTGGCCGATGCCATGCGCCGTTGTGCCCATGACCCACAACCACTGCTCGAGAGTTACGATCTGGATGCTGCGCGCCTGGCCGAGCCGCGCGCGCGACTGTCGATTCCGCGCTATATGCGTCTGGGTCATAGCGCCATCCAGCAATGCGGCGAACCTGGCCTTGGCTTGCTGATGGGGCAAACCAGCCGCCTAAGCCAACTTGGCCTGGCCGGCGTAACGGCCATGCAGGCACCGACGGTGCGGGAAGCGGCGCGCGCGCTGATTCGCTTCGAACCGCTGTATGCCAGCAATTACCGCGGCCAATCCAGCCTGCACGAGGACAATCGGGGCGCCTGGTTGCGCTTCTATTCGATCAGCCCCTACAACGCCTACAACCGCTTCGTGGTCGACTCGGTACTGGCCAGCTGGGCACAACAGCTCAGCAAGCTAGCGCAGCAGCCACTGCCCGTGGAAAAAGTACAGATCGAATTTCCCGCGCCTGACTATGCGGCGCAGTACGGCGAACTGTTTGCCTGCCCGGTGGAGTTTGCCAGCGAGCACAACCAGCTGCGCTTGAGCCAGCAGAGCCTGAATATGCGCAACCCCGAGCACTGCCCAAGCACCTGGCTGCACCTGCTGGAAATCTGTGAGCGGGAACTGACGCAGCTGACCCGTACGCGCAACCTGCGCGAGCGCATTACTCAGCTGCTTGGCCCACTGCTGCACGGCCGCGAACCGGATCTGGCAGAAGTTGCCGCGCGCTTGCAGCTGCCGACCTGGACACTGCGGCGCAAGCTGGCCGAGGAAGGCACGCAGTTCCGCAGCATCCTCAACGACACCCGCCGCGACCTGGCCATGGCCTATATCCGCGATACCGAACTGGCCTTCGGCGAAATCGCCTACCTGCTCGGCTTTGCCTCCGCCGAAGCCTTCCAGCGGGCGTTCAAACGCTGGAACCAGCAAACCCCGGGCGAATATCGCCGCGAGCAGCGCAGGGCGCTCTAGCGCCTCTATAAATGATCAGAGTTCAGTAGCGTCTTCGTCTTTCTCGGGCACATCCTGCTCGGCGGCGCGGGTTTCCAGTAGCTCTTCTTGATAATCGTCCATTGCCTGTTCCTCCACTCGCTATGTCAGCAACCGCTCATTGCATAAACAAAGAGCATGCCAATCAAGCTAGAGCAGGCAGATGAACGCAAGATGACAGGTTGTCGCGTAACGCGTCTTCGGAGTGAAGACCTAGACGGCAGGCAATAAAAAACCCGCTGATATCGCTATCAGCGGGCTTTCTAATATGGCGCAGCGGACGGGACTCGAACCCGCGACCCCCGGCGTGACAGGCCGGTATTCTAACCGACTGAACTACCGCTGCATGTCGGTGGACTTGCGTCCGTACAACTCTTGCTTCGTCTGATGAAGCCGCCTGTTAGGGCTTTTCCATCTCAACCTGAGCGAACTCATGCTGGAAAATATGGCGCAGCGGACGGGACTCGAACCCGCGACCCCCGGCGTGACAGGCCGGTATTCTAACCGACTGAACTACCGCTGCGCGTCGGTGGACTTTCGTCCGGTTTCACAAGAGTGGTGGGTGATGACGGGATCGAACCGCCGACCCTCTGCTTGTAAGGCAGATGCTCTCCCAGCTGAGCTAATCACCCGCTGCTTGCGAGGCGCGAAATTTACGCAAGGGCCGCACCTAAGTCAACACCCTGCTTCAAGTTTTTCTAAATAAGTGCAAAAACCGCTACCCTCCCCAGGTGCCACTACGGGGCTCGCCGCACCATTATTGCGCCACCCGCAGACTTAGCCGAGCAGCTACCTTATTGTCGTCAGCGCGATCCAGCCCAGCCTCGACGATTTGCACGCCCTGCTCCTGCAGCACAGTGAACCAGCGCAGCAACTGGGCAAAAGGCGCCGGTTGCAGGTTGAGCTGCACGGCACCGTCGCCCGCATTGTCCAAACGCTCGATGGTCAGCCCCTGGGTTGCAGCCGTGGCCGTGACCATGCCTTGCAACCGCGACGGATCAATTGCCTGCTGCGGGGTACTGGCCAGATTACGCGCCGCCGGCGCCTGGCTATGCAGGTAGGCATTCAACTCGCGCTGTGTTTCAAATGCGCTACGCGCTGCGGCCAAACGCTCCTGCGTCGGCTGCCAGAGCGTCAGGTAGAGCAGCACCAGTAGCAGAAACGCGCCCAGGCTGCCCAGTGAGAATTGCTCACGCGGCGCCAAAGCGCGCCAGCGCTGCAACAACAGTGAATTATCCAACTGCGCGGTAAAGCCTTTGCCTTGCGAAACCATGCTCATCCTCCGATCACCACGCGCGCACTGACGCCTGCACCTTCCCGGCTGGCCGAGCCCAGCTGCACCGCCAGGCCGCTTTCCTGCAAGCGCTCACGCAGACGCTCCAGTTCGGCAAAGCCGGCAGCCTGTACCTGCATGGCTAGATCGCCACGTACTTCACTGAAATCCACCTGACTGATCTGCACCTGACCGCCCTCGGCAGCCAGCGCGCCGCTGACCTGGGCGAGCAAGCCGAGCAAACGAGCTTGCCCGCTGCCCGTCCCGGCCTGCAGATGCTGATCAAACTGCGCACGCAGGTTGACCAGCTTGCTGTCCTGCGGAAACAACTCTTTGTACAGCGCCGCGCTGGCGGCGGCGTACTCATCGGCCTGACGCTGCAGATGCCAGCCCTGCGCCAGATTTAACCCCCACTGCAGTACCAGCCACATACCGACCAACCCCAGCAATGGCCGCCAGCGTTGCCACTGGCCGCTACTGCTTTGCACGGCGAACTCGCCCTGGGCCAGGTTATTGCGCAGCGGCTGCTGAGCCAGCCAAACATAGGGATCGGCCACCGCCATGCCTTCATCCACCGGTTGCGGAGCAGGGTGCTGCGGGTCACACCAGGCAACCTGTGGCTGCACACACAAAGGACTCAGCTGCGGCCAGTCCTGCGCCTGCAGCGCCATCCGCGTGACATTCTCGCCGCCCAGCAACCAGCGACCGTGCAGCGGCAAGAGCGCAGTGCCTGGCCCAGGCAATAGATCGGCATCCACGGCAATCGCCTGCGGCGCTGTGGGGCACAACGCCAGCCAGCCGGCCAGCCAGCTGCGGCGCACGGCAAACACGCGATGACGGCCATCGGCTAATTGCTCGCCCAACGCCAGGTGCATCAGCTCGACTTCTTCGGCGAGCAGCTCCTCCACCGCAAACGGCAGCGCCTGACGCAACCAGCGGGCTTTGCGCGTCGGCAGATTGACCGCGCAGGAGGTGACAGCTTCGACTGGCAACACCAAGATCCAACTGCTACCCAGTTGCGTCTGCGCCTCACCGAATTCCAGGGTTTCGCTTACCCCGTCGGCCACCCACTGCACGGGTAGATCCGCCTGCGCGCCGGTACAGGCGGCGGGTGGCAGAAATACATAGGTCTGACTCATGGTTCGACTTCCTCAACGGGCACCGGCGGCATACCGCCCTGCCCCAAATCACGGGCTAGAACATACAGCTGACCATCGCTGGCGCGCTGCAAAGTGCTGCGTAAAACCTGACGACGCTCACCCACAGTGACTTCGCTGAGCACCTGAAAATACTGACTGCCTACCGCCAGGCCCTGGCTCTGCACCTGCAAGCCGCTGAGCTGCGCGGTAAAGCTCGGTAAATCACGATAGCCCTCACTGCCCCGCGCGGCGACCAGCCCCTGGGCGGTGCTCAGCGGCAATCCTTCAGCCACGCTGGCCAGCACCCGCGCGCTGGCGGTATTGACGTTAAGCGTGGCATCCGCCGGCAAGGCGCTGACATAGGGCGACAGGCGCTGGTAATCCGCCTCGGTCATTTCCAGCAACAGACGCAGCTCGGAAATATCCTTCAACTCCCGGTTGCCCGCGCGATAAGGCGGCTGCGCCAGCAGGTATTGATTGTCTTCCGCGCCGTAGCCGCCGCTGGGCTGATCGTCAGCGTCCAACCAATCAAGCAGGCGTTCGGCGTAAGGCGCTTCAATTTGCAGCCCCAGCAGCAGACGACGAAATTGCGCCACGGCGGCTTCATTAGGCTGCCCTTGGCGCAACAGGCTGTTGAGATTGAAACGCCCTGTCAGATCGGTGATCTGCACACGCAAGGCGCCACCTTCATCCAAGGAGTAAGGCGCACGGGCTTTGGCCCAGGCTTCGCCTGGGTGATCCACCGGCGCACGCGGGTCACCTTCACGCAAGTCACGCTGCAGAATGGCCTTGGCCAGCGTCTCGCCGCCCAGGGCGTAATGCCAGGCTTGGCGCACATGCAACTGGTTCGCGCTGCTGCGGATCGACAGTTGTTGACGGGCGATAATCCCCGCGCTGACCACCGTGACCACAGCCACTACCAGCAAGACGGTGATCAGCGCCATGCCGCGCTGCCGACTCATAAGCGCGGCTCCTCAGGAGTATCTTCAACGGGATCGTCTGGGCTCGGCTCAGGCGCTTGCTGCAGTCGCTTCGGCAAGCCTTCAGGTAGGCGCAACACACGACGTATCTCGCCATAGCGACGGTGCTCAAGCACCAGCTCAACGGCCTGCGGTAACAGCTTCAGTGCATCATCCGGATCATTACCCAGCGGCGGCCAACTGGTCTGCCAGCTGCCCTCCTGGTCCAGATAGCGCAATTGCATGTGGGTCACCCCATCGAGCGCGGTTTGCACCTGCGGCTGACTGTCCTGCGCCTGATCCAGCACCGTCCAATAGTGACGCTGCCACTGCTCACCACTAAGTTGCCAGCGCACGCGCTGCAGACTGGAGCGTTGCTGCGCAAGGGGGTTACGCCAGCCGCTACGGGTCAGTTCCAGAGCGGGGCTATCGAGGTCGTCACCGAGCAAAGCAGCGCGTGGATCGCCAAAAGCGTCACGCGTGGGCCGGGCTTGTACCTGCAACACATCGCGCTCGAATGCGGCCATGGCGCGCACCAGCTCGCGTAGTTGCATCTCATGGGCGCGGGTGACTTTGTCGGTTTGCAGCACGCTATCTAGCATGCGGTAAGTACCCAACCCCAACAGAGCAAAGATGGCGATAGCAATCAGCAATTCGAGCAGGGTAAAGCCGCGTGCCGCTCTCATTGCAGCACCCCGAGAAAACCATTCAGGCTGACCACCGCGCGCTCACGTACATCACCGCCCAAGCGCCCCTGCTCTGAGGGCGCGACCCACAAGGTGACGCGGCGCATATCCGCCTCGCTGGTGACCAGCACCTCGCTTTGCCACTGCCAGCGCCGCCCGGCGAAATCCACCTCGCCCTGGTCACGGCCATCAGCAACCGGAGTCTTCGACAACTGCAACTCCGTCAGCTGGTTATCGGCGATCCACATGGCCAGTGTTTTTTCTTCTAGACGCGAGGCGGTTTGCAGGCTGCGTGCGGTGGCGGTCAGTACGCTGGCTGCAACCAGTGCGAAAATCGCCAGGGCCACCAACACCTCGAGCAGGGTAAAACCGCCTGCACGCTTCATCGTTTGCGCCCTGCTGGTTGTTCACTCTCGACCTTGGGTAACTGAAAACCGTCGCTGACCAATTGCAGGCGCAAACCATCGGCGCGGCGCTCGGCCAGGCGCAAACGAAACGGGCTGATTTCCCCACTGGACAGCAACAACAACTGCGGCGTCAGAGCGCCTTTGCTTGGCTCCTCGTCGTCAGGAAGAGGCAGCTCTAGGGCTGCACCTTCCAGCTCGACGCTCAGCTCAGCCCAGCCCGGCAATTTATGGGGTTTGCCCGACATCGCCTGCCAGCTTTGCTTCGCCGAGTCGTAGCGCAGTACTTGGTAGGCCTCACGACTAAGCAACAGGCCGTATTCCTGGTTATCCAGCACCGCTTCTTCGGCCAGCACGCCAATCAGCCCAGCCAGCCGTTCGGCTTCGTTATGCAACTCGCGCCCAGGACCGGCGATGCCCACACTGAGCACCGCAATACCGATCAGGCTGCCGAGAATCACCAGCACCACCAGCAGTTCGATCAGGGTAAAGCCCCCAGCCTGGCTCGGTTGCTGGCGCATGGGAATCAGAGGTCCCAGTTACCGATATCGGCATCCTGATCGCTGCCACCTTCCTTGCCGTCAGCGCCCAGCGAATACAGGTCGAAAGCACCCTTGGTGCCCGGCGCCAGGTATTGGTAGACGTTGCCCCACGGATCGACAGGCAGGCGCTTGAGGTAGCCGTCGCGATTCCAGTTCTTCGGCTGCGGGTTACCGGATGGTTTTTTCACCAGCGCTTCCAGGCCTTGCTGGGTACTCGGGTAGGCATGGTTATCCAGTTTGTACATATCCAGCGCGGCCGCCACGGCCTTGATATCACCCTTGGCCACGGTGACCTTGGCCTGATCGGGCCGGCTCATCACCTGCGGCACCACCAAGGCGGCGAGGATGCCGAGGATCACCACCACCACCATAATTTCGATCAGCGTAAAACCGCTTTGACGCTTATTCACTGTTTACCCCACTAATTGATTGAGAGACAAAATCGGCAGCAGAATGGCCAGTACGATCACCAGCACCACCGCCCCCATAAAGACCAGCATAAAGGGCTCGAACAGCCCCACCAGCAGTGCCACCTGGGCACCCAAATCGTTTTCCTGATTGCGCGCGGTGCGGGCCAGCATCTGGTCCAGCTCGCCGGAGCGTTCGCCGCTGGCGATCATGTGCAGCATCATCGGCGGAAACTGACCGCTGGCCTCCAGCGCACGAGTCAGGCTGCCACCCTCGCGCACCTTCTGCGCGGCAATCACCACGTCAGCACGAATCACCCGATTGGCAATTACCTGCGCACCGATGCCCAGGGCTTCAACCAACGGAACACCGCTGCGGGTCAGAATGGCCAGGGTCGAAGCAAACCGTGCGCAGTCTGTGGCGCGAATCAAGCGGCCCACCAGCGGGATGCGCAGCAGAAAGCCGTGCCAGCGCGCCTTGACCGCATCATCACGCAACGCCCAGCGCAGGGCGAACACGCCCAGGATGGCGAGCATCACCGCCAGCCAGCCCCAACCTTTGACCCAATCGCTCAGGGCAATCAGACCGCGAGTCAGCGCCGGCAGCGTTTGCCCGGAGTCGACAAACACCCGCACCACATCCGGCACCACATAACCGAGTAGGAAACCGACGATCAGCAACGACGCGCACATCAGAATCAGCGGATAGAGCAGTGCCAGCTGAATTTTCTGCCGCGACTGCTGGCGTTGTTCGGTGTAGTCGGCCAACTGCTCCAGCACCGGGCCAAGGTGGCCAGCATGCTCGCCCGCCGCCACCGTGGCGCGGTACAGCTCAGGGAAAGCCGAGGGGAATTCTTTCAGGCTGCTGGCCAAATCATGACCCTCCAGCACCCGCGCACGCACTGCCAGTAGCATGCTCTGAATACGCGGGGAGCTGGCTTGGGCCGCCGCCGCACGTAGGGCTTCCTCGATCGGCAGCGCCGCCTGCACCAGCGTCGCCAATTGACGAGTGATCAATGCCAGATCGCGAGCCGAAATACCGCGAGCAAAACTGAAGTGCGAACCCGCGCCAGCATGTTCCCGGGTACGCGTGGCTTTGACATCCAGCGGCGCCAGCTGTCGCTCACGCAGAATCTGCCGTACCTGGCGCGCGCTGTCGGCTTCCAGTACGCCTTTCTGCTGGCGACCTTTGCCATCGAGGGCGAGGTATTCGAAGGCGGCCACGCCCTATTCCTCTCGCGTCACGCGCAATACTTCCTCGACCGTAGTCGCCCCCTCCAGCACCTTGCGCCGGCCATCCTCACGGATGCTCGGGCCGAGGGTGCGGGCGTGGCGAGTCATGTCCTGCTCGGAGGCGGCGTTGTGAATCAAGGTGCGCAAGTGGTCATCGAACACCACCAGCTCGTAGATGCCAGTACGGCCGCGGTAGCCCTGCTGATGGCACTCGGCGCAGCCGCGGGCGTGATACAGGGTCGGCGGCTGTGCGAACGGCACCCCGAGCAATGTGCACTCGGCCTCGTCGGCCTGATAGGCCTCTTTGCAATGCGGACAGAGCACCCGCACCAGGCGCTGGGCCAACACGCCGAGCAATGATGAAGACAGCAGGAATGGTTCGATGCCCATATCCACCAGGCGGGTAATCGCGCCAATCGCACTGTTGGTGTGCAGGGTCGAAAGTACCAAGTGGCCAGTCAACGAAGCCTGCACGGCAATTTCGGCAGTTTCCTTGTCGCGAATCTCGCCGACCATCACCACGTCCGGGTCCTGACGCAGAATGGCGCGCAGGCCGCGGGCGAAGGTCATATCGACTTTGGAATTGACCTGGGTCTGGCCGATGCCTTCTAGGTGATATTCGATCGGGTCTTCGACAGTGAGAATATTGCGTGTACGGTCATTCAGGCTGACCAGGCTGGCGTACAGCGTAGTGGTCTTACCCGAGCCGGTAGGCCCGGTGACCAGCAGAATGCCGTGGGGCTTGCGCACAGTGGCTTCCATCTGATCGCGGTCACGCGCGCTCATGCCCAGGTGCTGCAAATTGAGGCGCCCGGCCTGTTTGTCGAGCAAGCGCAACACCACCCGCTCGCCATTGGCCGACGGCAGGGTCGAGACCCGCACATCCACCTCGCGCCCACCCACCTTCAGGGAGATTCGCCCGTCCTGGGGGATGCGCTTCTCGGCAATATCCAGACGCGCCATAACCTTGATCCGCGAAACCAGTAAGGCCGCCAACTCACGCTTGGGCTCCAGCACCTCACGCAGCACACCATCCACCCGAAAACGCACCACGAGGCGTTTTTCGAAGGTTTCCAGGTGAATATCCGAGGCGTTTTCCTTGATCGCTTCACCGAGGATGGCGTTGATCAAGCGGATGATCGGCGCGTCGTCTTCCTGCTCCAGCAGGTCTTCGGTTTCCGGCACCTGCTCGGCCAGCGCTGCCAGATCCAGACTGCCGCCAATATCCTCGGCCAGCTGCATGGAGGCAGAGTCATGTTGATAGGCCTTGGCCATGGCCTGCTCGAAGGCCTCTGGCGACAGCGCGTGCAGCGGCAGCTGCGCACCGACAAAGCGCTGCGCCTCGCTCAGCGCCACCAGTTCGGCCCCCATGCGATAAGCCAGGCAAGGTAGGCCATTCTCAACGACGAGAACCACACCGTGACGCCTGGCAAAGCTGAAGGGTAAACGCCGTGATGGCACTTCTGTAAGCAACGCATTCATCCGTAATATGCCTTAAGCACAGGAGTTGATACTGGCCCCAGGACATCAAGCGAAGGCTCAAAAACTGGGGTTTTGCAATATAGTTGTTGTAAGTTAGCCGCAATAGAGCGAAAAACAGCGCGCTATCTTTAGCACATTGAACTGGTCGACACACTACCCCAACCAGGGGCTGCCAAATGCTTGGCAAATGTCTATGATCAGCGCGCGAACCACACCACATAATAATAAGTTACGGAGTGACGCCCCCTTTGCAAGTTCTGGTTCCCCAACGCTGGTTACAGCGCCAGGCCACCTCCCTCGCTGGCATCGTGCTGATTCTTGTTATGAGCGTCAGCCTGGCGTGGCAGAGTGCTGATTGGCTGCGCCTGCTGCGCGCGCCGGTGGTTGCCAGCAACAACAGCGCAAACGAAGCCCCCGTGATTGCACTCAATCCCGAGATTGGCCAACTGTTCGGTGCCAGCAGTATCGCCAGTGATGGCCCCGCCCCCAGCACCAACCTGCGTCTGACACTGCTCGGCAGCTTTGTGCATACCGATCCGCAACGTTCTACTGCCATCATCCTCAGCGAAGGTGGCACTGCCCAGCGCTACAGCATCGACAGTGAAATCAGCAGCGGTGTGCGCTTGCATTCGGTGGCCGCCGACCGCGTCGAGCTGATCCGTAATGGTCGCCGAGAGAGCCTCAGTTTTCCGCTGAATAGCTCAATCACCAGTAGCCCGCAAAACTATGCCCCGGACGCCACGGCTGACCCGCTTGAGCAGCTTAACGAGATGGAATCCGACGACCTGAGCCAATTGCGTGAGCGTATGGATGCCCTACGCCAGCAGATGCAGGACTCCGGCAGCCTGCCTGAGACTGCAGAACCCACCGAACAGCCCATGGAAGACAACTGACACGATGACTCCGACTCTCTCGCGCCTTACCTTCGCCCTGCTGGCCGCTGGCCTGGTTTTTAGCCCGCTGCCGCTGAGCGCTGCCGTTACAGCTGTCGCGCCGAGTGCCAGCCAGCAAGAAGAAAGCTGGACCATCAACCTCAAGGGCGCCGATATCCGTGAGTTTATCGACCAGGTCGCGCAGATCAGCGGGCAGACTTTTGTTGTCGATCCACGGGTCAAGGGTCAGGTCAGTGTGGTGTCCAATAGCCCGCTGACGCTGACCGAGGTTTATCAGCTGTTTCTCTCGGTGATGGCCACACACGGCTTTAGCGTGATTACCCAAGGCGATCAGGCGCGCATCGTGCCCAACGCCGAGGCCAAAGCTGATGCCGATAGCGGACGCAACGCACCGGACCGTCTTGAAACTCGACTGATCCAGGTGCAGCACGGCTCAGCCACCGAGCTGATTCCACTGATTCGCCCGCTGGTACCGCAATACGGCCACCTGGCGGCGATCAGCAGCGCCAATGCGATCATCATCAGCGACCGCACGGCCAATATCGAACGCATCCAAGACCTGCTGCGCCAGCTCGACCAGAAGGGCCAGAACGATTACAGCGTGCTCAATCTGCAGCATGCCTGGGTCATGGACACCGCCGAAGTACTGCGCAGCGCCGTGGATCGCGGCCAGGCCAAGGGCGCTTCTGGCACCCAGGTGATCGCCGATGGCCGCACCAACCGCCTGATTCTGCTCGGCCCACCGGCGGCGCGAGCCAAACTGGTGGCCCTGGCGCAATCGCTGGACAGCCCCACCAGCCGCTCTGCCAACACCCGAGTAATCCGCTTGCGTCATGGTGATGCAAAGAGCCTGGCAGAAACCCTGGGCGAGATTTCCGAAAAACTTAAACCGGAAGCCGGCGGCGAAACCACCGGCAAACCGCAGACCATCCTGATCCGCGCGGATGAGAGCCTCAACGCCCTGGTGCTGCTGGCCGAACCGGATGTGGTGGCGACCCTGGAAGACATCGTGCGCCAGCTCGACGTGCCGCGCGCCCAGGTGATGGTCGAAGCGGCGATTGTAGAAGTCTCCGGCGATATCACCGACGCCCTCGGCGTACAGTGGGCCGTGGATGGCCGTGGCAGCACCGGCGGCCTGGGCGGTACCAACTTCAGCGGCACCGGGCTGTCAGTCGGACGGGTCTTGCAAGCCATTCAGGACAGCGGCAACGACAGCGGCAGCGATAACAACACCCTGGCCAACCTGCCGGACGGCGCAATCATCGGCCTGGGCACTGACAGTTTTGGTGTGCTAATTACCGCACTATCGGCCAACAGCAAGAGCAATCTGCTGTCCACACCGAGCCTGCTGACCCTGGACCACCAGAAGGCGGAAATCCTGGTCGGGCAGAACGTGCCGTTCCAAACCGGCTCCTTTACCACCAACAGCTCGGGCGCTGACAACCCCTTCACCACCATCGAGCGTCAGGATATCGGCGTGACCCTGAAAGTCACTCCGCATATCAACGATGGCGCGAGCCTGCGCCTGGAAATCGAGCAGGAAATCTCCTCCATCGCACCCACCAGCCAAGGCGTTAACGCTGTCGATCTGATCACCAATAAGCGCTCGATCAAAAGCACCATCCTCGCCGAAAACGGCCAGGTCATCGTGCTCGGCGGACTGATTCAGGATGACGTGACCCAGGCTGACTCCAAGGTACCCTTGCTCGGCGATATTCCGCTGCTCGGCCGGCTGTTTCGCTCGACCAAGGAAACCCGGATCAAGCGCAATCTGATGGTCTTCCTGCGTCCAACCGTGATCCGCGATGCGGCCGGTATGGCGGCGTTATCCGGGAAGAAATACAGCGACATCCGCGTGCTTGGCGATATCCGCGAGAACTACCGTCCCGGCATTCTGCCGCGCGACCCGGTGCAACTGTTCGACCAAGGCGAGCCTGAGGCTATTGATCTGCGCGAATAACCTCTCGGCAGCACGCACAGAGCAGCACAGAAACTAAAAGGCCTCGGTAGATACCGAGGCCTTTTGCTTTAGCGCGATAAACCCTTACTTGTCTTCATTACGCTGGTGCTTGAAGAACACCCCGTTGTCGCCGAACGCCGAGGCGATAAAGGCCGAGGTCAGCTCCATCTCGCCAATTTTCACCGCACTGTTGCGCCGCTGGGCGGCGTAGTTGCGGCTGATGGACGGAATGATCGAGGTCTTGATCTCCATCGACGTGGCATACACGTCATAGACCTTGGTGCCGGCATTTAGGGTCAGCAGGTCCGTACGGAAATCATGCGCGGTGCTGGCGAAGCGGTTGCGTAACTCCGTGCGCGGCACAAAGTAGATCTGCGTCGGCGCCTTGGGCTTGGCTACCGCCGCGCCTGCCTGGGTGACTTCGGCCATGTCGTTGAGCAGCAGCAAGGTCGGCTTCAAACTCACGGCCGAGAACAGAATTGTGGTGCCCAGGGTGTCGTTGACTTCCGGCACCACGTACTGCGACAGCTCGTTGGCGAAGAAGTTATGGTTGGCGCCCTGCCCGCTCAGGGTGTACAGCGCCGAGACGTTCTCCGACGGTTTGCCATCGACGAAAGCCTTCCACGCCAGGCCTGGCGCGAAGCCGCGATCGGCTGGATCACCCGTCACCGACAAACGCAGCAGACCGCTATCAGAGCCCTGGAACAGGCCGCTGTAAGGGTTGTTTGGCACCGCAACAAACTTGACCTTGGCCATCACGCCATGGGGATGAATCGGTTTCTCATAGCCGGCCGGTGCCACATCGCTGCGCACCTTTACCTTGTTCCACAGAATCGAGCCGATCAGCCCACCTATATTGGCGCGCTGCAACGCCGGCAGCTGGTCAGCGGCATACTGAGTGCGCAGCGCACCGTTGACCCAGAGGTTTTCCTGCTTGTTGGCCCCTGGCCAGCTTTCGTAGTCCGCTGGAATATTCAGCCCCCAGGGTTTGAAGGCGTTTTCCACGCCCGCCAGACTGGTTTGCAGCTGCGGATTATGCCGGCGCAGCACATCGACCATGGTGGTGTGCTCGACCCAGTCGATCCCTTCCTGGGTGTACACCTCCGGGCGGTAGTCCTTGGTGTAGAAGCGGTCGGCCATCAGGCGCCGTGAAGCGTTCATGATAAAGATCTGGAACGCCGTTTCACCGAAGGCAAAGCCCTCAGGACGCACGGTTTCCGCCAACTGGCCGACCAGGGTATCGATCTTCTCGATGTCGTTGTTGTACAGGCGCTTGAGCTCGGCGAGGGTCGCAGCGTCCTTGGTCAGGTCCTCGAACTTGGTGATTGGCTTAAGACCAATCTGCCGGCGGAACTCGTTATAACGCGGCACACCACGCTCGCGGTCACGCAACACGTCGATGGCGGCCAGGTCGATATCGCCCACAAGTGGCATCGACAGGTTACGCAGGAAGTTCGGGTAGTTGTTCAGCGTCAGCGAACCCGGATTGGTGATGCCGAAGGAGTACCACAGGCGCTCCGGGCGCTCGTCGTTAAGCAGGTTTTCGGCGTCGCGGTCACGGGTGTTCTGCAGCGCGATGGTGCGCGAAACCTGATTCGAGCCAATGTCGTACACCTGCACGTTATCGCGCATCAAAGGGTGCATGCGGTACACCGCGACGAACTCTTCGGTGAGGGTGAACGGCACGCCGTAGTTGTTCGGCGCAGTGGAGCCGACGATGCCGGTCAGGGCGTGGTCGATGGCGCTGTTGCCAACACCCGGCGCAACGTTGGGGTCGAAACCGAGGATACGTTTTACGAAGGAATCGGACTTAGCCAGGTCCGCCTGGAGCATGCGCACTTCGGCCTGGAAGTCATCACGCGGGCCGCCCTGGCCGAGCAGGCCCCACCAGTTGGAATACATGGCGCGCTCGGTGATCGGGTTGGCGATCACCGCCGGGGTCCATTCCACGGTGTGGATCTTGGCCATCAGCGCCGAGTTGATCAGCCGTGCGCGGTCATATAGCCACTGGTCGCTCTGCGCCGGGTACTTTTGCTTGAGCTTGCTGGCGATGGCGTTGTGTTCGAGGGTGAACAGCTGATGCAGCATGCTCAGGCCCACCCACCAGTTCTCGTTGAAGCCGGTTACCGGTTTACCGCTGAGCAGCTCGGTAGGCAGGGTGCCGTTGGCATTGACCTTAAGCTTGCCGTCAACAAACGAGCGCACCTTGTCGTTGGTTTCCTTGCTGCTGCCATACAGCTGCGAGCCGTCCCACCAGTGGGTATTGTGGTTGCGGTAGGTTTGCGGTTTGCCGGTGTCACTGCTGCTGCGCGTCGGGTCAGGCTGCGTGCGCTTGACCGACATATTGCCGCTGCCCAGCACATCGCCTGGGGGCAGCGGGAACTGGATCGGCTCGGCGTCGGCATTCGGTCCATGATCGAACCAGTCGTGCACCATAAATTGAATCCAGGCAGCGGCGATAAAGTTCAGGCTCGGCGCTGGTTTGAATTCCTCGCGCGCCATCAGGCTGTTACTAACCTCACGCGGGTTGGGCGTGAGCAAGGTGCTGGTCTCGCCCTGGGTCACCGCCGGGTTGACGTTACGGCCAAAGCGCCGATACACCGAACCCTCGGCTGGGTTGCTGAGAATATTGCAGGTGCCATCCTCGGTGCGGGCCGCCAGGCTGCGCGCATCACAGGTGATATCGGCGTTATAGCCCGCGTAATTTTCAACATCGAAGAGGTTGTTCTCGAACAACGCCTGGCGCTCAACGGCCAGCACCAGTAGCCCAGAGACTACGCCCAACGTTCCCAGCTTGGTCAAAGCTGGCCAAGTGACCCATACCGACATGGCTATTTCTCCCGTTTTATTGTTGTAGGGACAAGGCGGCTACTGACATAGCAGCGCAGGATCAAGCCTATCGACGGGTATGGCGCAACGCCCCCTTCCAGCGGAGGGGCTATGGCCAATCAGTTATGCAGCAATATCTAGTTGAGCGACGCGCGCGGCCGTACGGCGAGAATCGCCTCGGTGCGGCTGGAGACATTGAGCTTGGAGTAGATGTTCTTCAGGTGCCATTTGGTGGTGGACAAGGCGATACCGGTTTTCTCGCTGATCTGGGTGTTCGACAGGCCGCTAAGCAGGCACTCGAATACTTCCACCTCTCGCCCGGTCAACAAGCCGCTGGCCAATGCACCGACTGGCGGAGCAGCCGGAATGCCCTGAAGAAACTCACCGTAGTGCTCACGGTATTTGTCCGGCACTACCAGTAACCCGGACTGCGCCAGGTCCAGTACACCGGTGGCAAAGCCTGGTGCCTCATCGAATACCGAGCGGTTGATATTGACGATGCCATAGGTCTCAACCAACCCAGCCAGAGTCGCCAGTTGCTGATTCTTGCTCTGGGTGGGCGCCGCCAACACCAGGCGGTTGGCTTCGACAATCAGCAACCGAGCGCGCATTTCGCTTTGCCGTAACGAGGCCGCCAACACCTTGAGAATCCGCCCAGCATGAGCCTGTGCGCCACGCGCCTGCAGCCAATAGACACAGGCCAAACCCACGCGCTCCCAGTTTTCGTCATAGGTGCGCACACTCTCCCACTCCCCTGCCTGCAGCCGCGCTGGCAGGTCAAAACGCTGAGCCACGGCGTCCATGGCGGCGGGCTTACCGCTCAGGTACGCCTGACGCATACTTTCCTGGGTCACCTGGCTGACAAAGCGCGCGTAGTTGCCTAGTTGCAGGATGCATGACAAATGGTCGAGCAAACGGCTCGCGCGTGCCGTCTGCTGCTGACGATGCAGCAACCGCGACAGGGTGATATAGACCGTAGCAATCGCCTCGGTGGCCGAGGACGAGTTGACCATTGCCATCAACTCCTCACACAGCTGCTGCGCCTCGACCAGCTGATTCTGCTCGTACAGCACCACCACCATGGCCGTGGCGCGGTTAACCCAGGCTGGAGCGGCTTTGTCGGTACGCTGGTAATCGCTGCACACTTCCTTGCGCGCATGGGTGGCGCGCCCAGCGTTGCGGTGGCAGAGCGCGATAATCAGATCGGTGTAGCTCTCCAGAAAGCTATGCCCGCACTGCGCGAGCAACTGCTTGGACTCGCTGGCGAAACGGATGGCGTCCTGCAGGCGCGCCGCCAATAGATGCCAGTAGGCAATCACCACCAAGGTGCAGGCGCGGATTTCTAGCTCCTGGCCCACCTTGAGCAACTCACGCCAGGCGCACGGCAGCACAAAGTCTTTGTCCTGCTCGAACAGGCCCAACAACAGCGCAAGAAACTGCCGGGTGGCGGGTTCTAGGTTCGCGACAGAGGCGCTTCGGCCCAGACTGTCGAGTAACTCCAGATAGTAATGCGCCTGATGAAAACGCCTCGACAGTGACAAAGCCGCGACCAGCCAACCGAGCAATTTTGGCTGCGCCAGCAGCAGCGACTCAGGCAATGGCTCCAGCCAGCGCAAGATGTCGCCGAGCTGCCCGCTGCGCACCCAACACGCGCAACTGTTCTCCAGCATCTCGAGAAACAGCGCCTGATTCGTGCAGCGCTGAGCATGCTGCAACGCCTGCTCATACTCGCCCAGGCTCAAGTAATAGTCGGCCGCACGGCTGTGCAGCTGATCCAGGCGTACGTATTTCTCGACCTGCAGGCGGCGACAGAGAAAATCCTGCAATAGGGCGTGAAAGCGAAACCAGCCGGGCTCGTTCTCTACCGGCAGCAAGAACAGCTGACGCTCAGCCAACTCTTCAAGCAGTAACGCCGAGCCCGTGCGCTGCATCACATGATCGCAAAGCGCGCCGTCAAATCGTTCAAACAAGCCACTGCACAGCAGAAACTCACGCAGGTTCGGCGACAATTGGCGCAGCACTACATGGCCGAAATAATCGACGATTTCCGGCTGGCTGCCGTTAAAGCGCTGCAGCGCCTGAGTGCCAAAACGCGCATAGGCCAGCAGGGCAATCTTCACCCCCGCCACCCAGCCTTCGGTCATGCCCAGCAGGCTGTCGACATACTCCTGGCTAAGCACCTGACCGCCCAAATAGGTATTGAGCAGTTGCACCTGCTCGGCAGACAGACGCAGGTCATGCTGATCAATACACAGCAGGCGGTTTTCCAGCTTCAGTTGGCTTAGGGCAAACCCCGGGTGATTGCGGCTGGCTATGATCAGGTGAACATGGGCTGGCAGCTTGTCGAGCAGCGCCGCCATCACTTCAAGAATGTTGCGCGAGTCGATCCATTGAAAATCGTCGAACACGATAAACAGCGGCCCGTCGACACGCGCCAGGGCATCACCGAGCAGCTCACTCAATAACTGCGGAGAAAGGCTCGAAGCCACCGCCAAAGGGTTGAACCAGGACGTATCGAAATCGCCCACCTGGGCGCGAATGCTGTCAGCCAGACGACGGAAAAAACACAGCGGATCGTTGTCCCGCGCTTGCAGCGGGTAATGCACCATCACCGCAGCGCAACAACCGCGCCAGTGTTGCAACAGGGTCGACTTTCCCGAGCCGGCCGGGGCCAGCAGCAGCGTCAGGGCAAAGTCTTCACTGCGCGCCAACAGTTCCAGCAAGCTCTGGCGGAGGACACCATTGGCAGGCAGTACACACGGCGGAAGTCGGTCCATCAGGCAGACCCTATTGTTTTTATTCGTGCGGTCAGACCGCGCTGGCGGTGGATGCTAGCGCCTGCGCCCCTTCAAACTTTGAAGTGCGTCATGTTTTACCCGCACCTAGCCAAAGGTTTGCCCACAGCCATACGCGCCAGAGAATATGGCCAGGCTGTGAAAAGCATTTGGGGAGAAATGAAGCAGCCTGGCGGGCCGGGAAGGCCCGCCAGGTTCTAAGAGCGGCTTAGAGCGCCGCCAGGCCGCGAGCAAGATCGGCTTGCAGATCGGCCAGGTCTTCCAGGCCCACCGCAACACGGATCAGGTTGTCGCGAATACCGGCGTTAGCACGCTCGGCTGGGCTCAGACGACCATGGGAAGTGGTCGCTGGGTGGGCGATGGTGGTTTTGGTGTCACCCAGGTTGGTGGTGATCGAGATCACCCGCGTGGCATCGATAAAACGCCAGGCTGCCTCTTTGCCGCCCTTGACCTCAAAGCTCACCACGGCGCCGAATGCACTCTGCTGACGCTTGGCCAACTCATGTTGCGGGTGGCTGGGCAAGCCGGCGTAGTACACATGCTCGATGCCTGGCTGTTGCTGCAGCCACTGCGCCAATTGCAGTGCGCTGGCGCAATGCGCCTGCATACGAATGCGCAGGGTTTCCAGGCCCTTGAGGAAGATCCATGCGTTGAACGGGCTGAGTGTCGGCCCGGCGGTACGCAGAAAGCCCACCACTTCAGTCATCAGCTTGGCCGAGCCTGCGACCACGCCGCCCATACTGCGGCCCTGACCGTCGATATATTTGGTGGCCGAATGCATCACCACGTCTGCGCCGAGCTTGAGAGGCTGCTGCAGCGCCGGGGTGCAGAAGCAGTTGTCCACCGCCAGCAGTGCGCCTTTGCTGTGGGCAATATCCGCCAGTGCCGCAATATCCACCAGCTCGGCCAACGGATTGGACGGCGACTCGACAAACAGCAGCTTGGTGTTGGGCTTGAAGGCAGCGGACCAGCCATCAAGATCAGCCAGCGGCACGTAGTCAACCTGCACGCCGAAGCGCTTGAGGTATTTCTCAAACAGACTGATGGTCGAACCGAATACGCTGCGCGACACCAGCACATGGTCGCCGGCGCTGCACAGGCTCATAACAATGGCCAGAATCGCCGACATCCCAGATGACGTCGCGACCGCCTGCTCGGCGCCTTCCAGGGCGGCGATGCGTTCCTCAAAGGCGCGAACGGTCGGGTTGGTGTAACGCGAGTAGACGTTGCCCGGCACTTCGCCCGCAAAACGTGCGGCAGCATCGGCCGCGGTGCGGAACACATAGCTGGAGGTCGGATAGATTGCCTCGCTGTGTTCGCCTTCCGGCGAGCGGTGCTGACCGGCGCGCACGGCCAGGGTATCGAAGCCGACGCCGTCGAGATCACTGTCCAAACGCCCGGCTTGCCATTCAATCGTCATTGCCAACTCCCTCAACCGGCCCGCCGCAGCAGGCCGAACTGCAACCTAGTTGTTGTACAGGTCGATAATCGCGCTGACGGCCTGCGACTTGACCTTCGAGGCATCGTTGCGCGCCTGCTCGATCTTGTCCAGGTATGCCTCGTCGACATCGCCGGTCACGTACTTGCCGTCGAATACCGCGCAGTCGAAGTTGTCGATTTTGATCTTCTTGCTGCCACTGACCGCCTCGATCAGGTCCGGCAGGTCCTGATAGATCAGCCAGTCGGCACCGATCAGCTCGCAGACTTCCTCAGTGGTGCGGCCGTGAGCGATCAGCTCATGGGCGCTGGGCATGTCGATGCCGTACACATTCGGATAACGCACCGCTGGCGCGGCCGAGCAGAAGTACACGTTCTTCGCGCCGGCTTCGCGGGCCATCTGGATGATCTGCTTGCAAGTTGTGCCGCGCACGATGGAGTCATCCACCAGCATCACGTTCTTGCCGCGGAATTCCAGCTCGATGGCGTTGAGTTTCTGCCGCACGGATTTCTTGCGGGCAGCTTGGCCCGGCATGATGAACGTACGGCCGATATAGCGGTTCTTGACGAAGCCTTCGCGGAACTTCACGCCCAGATGGTTGGCCAGTTCCAGCGCCGCGGTACGGCTGGTATCCGGAATCGGAATAACCACATCGATGTCATGCTGCGGACGCTCACGGAGGATCTTGTCGGCGAGCTTCTCACCCATGCGCAGGCGTGCCTTGTACACCGAGATGCCATCCATGATCGAGTCCGGACGCGCCAGATAGACGTGCTCGAAGATGCATGGAGCGTACTTCGGATTCGCCGCACATTGACGGGTATGGAGTTTGCCGTCTTCGGTGATATATACCGCTTCGCCCGGTGCCAGATCACGGATCAGCGTGAAGCCAAGCACGTCGAGCGACACGCTTTCCGAGGCGATCATGTATTCCACGCCTTCATCGGTATGGCGCTGGCCGAAGACAATCGGGCGGATGCCATTAGGGTCGCGGAAACCGACGATGCCGTAACCGGTGATCATCGCGACTACCGCGTAGCCACCCAGGCAGCGCTCGTGCACGTCCGTCACTGCGGCGAACACGTCTTCTTCGGTGGGCTGCAACTTGCCGCGCTGGGCCAGCTCGTGAGCGAACACGTTGAGCAGCACTTCCGAATCAGAATTGGTGTTGACGTGGCGCAGGTCGGACTCGTAGATCTCTTTGGCCAGTTGCTCGACGTTGGTCAAGTTGCCGTTGTGCGCCAGGGTGATGCCGTACGGCGAGTTGACGTAGAACGGCTGTGCTTCGGCCGAGCTAGAGCTGCCCGCTGTCGGGTAGCGCACGTGACCGATGCCCATGTGGCCGACCAGGCGCTGCATGTGGCGCTGTTGGAACACGTCACGCACCAGGCCGTTGTCCTTGCGCAGGAACAGGCGACCATCATGGCTGGTGACAATACCGGCAGCATCCTGGCCGCGGTGCTGGAGGACGGTCAGCCCGTCATACAGCGCCTGATTGACGTTCGATTTACCGACGATACCGACAATGCCGCACATGTGACGCAACCCCTACTCAATGAAACACGATGATTCGCAATGCACTCACGGCAACTTAGGCTGCTGCAGTGCCTCTTTGAACGGTAACTCCACCGGCGCAGTAACGCCGCTAGCCAGCCACTCACTGGACAGACCCAGAATCAGGTTTTTCGACCAATCAGCAACCATCAGAAAATGCGGCAGAAGTGCTGACTCCTGCCACCAACTGTCTTGTTGAACCGGAGCCAAGCTGATCAGACCGACCAGCACCACTACTAGCAGGCCGCCGCGCGCCGCGCCGAAGACCATGCCGAGAAAACGATCGGTCCCCGACAGTCCGGTCACCCGGATCAACTCACCAATCAGGTAATTGACCAGGGCACCGACCAACAGGGTGACCACAAATAGAATCGCGCAACCTGCAATCACGCGCGCCGATGGCGTCTCGATAAAACCCACTAGATGCTGCGACAGTGCGCCACCGAACATCCAGGCGACCACGCCAGCAATGATCCAGGTAAGCAGTGACAGGGCTTCCTTGACGAAGCCTCGGCTCAGACTGATCAGACTTGAAACGGCGACAACGGCGATAATCGCCCAATCGACCCAGGTGAATGCCACGATGCAGGTTACCGACGAGAAAGGCGCTGCATTTTAGCAGAGCACCTGTGCTGGGCGTAAGCAAAGGATTCGCCAACCGCTGAAATGCCTGGCCCACCTAGTGATGGGCCAGGCAACTCGACTTGGCGAGGCACGCCAAGCCGGTTGATCAACCCGCTTCTGGTTGAAAGCGCACCACAAAACCATTGAGTTTGTGCTGACGATTGAGCTGATCACGCAGGCGATCCGCCTCGGCACGCTCGATTAGCGGCCCGACAAACACCCGATTCATGCCGTCGAAGCTGCGGATATAGGCGTTGTAGCCCTGACTGCGCAGGGTTTTCTGCAATTTCTGCGCACCATCACTGCTCGACAGACTGGCCAGCTGCACCGACCAACTGATCGGCAGACTGTTGGCATCCAGCTTACTCGGCGCAGGCTGAGCTGGTGATACCACAGGCTCAGGTGCGGCCGCGGGTGTCATTGGTGTGATTGGTTCGGCCGGCGACTCACTCGCAACAGACTCGCTTGCCTCGAGGCTTTGCGCGGCCTCGCTTTCAATCGGTTCATC
This sequence comes from Pseudomonas sp. EA_35y_Pfl2_R111, assembly GCF_963970955.1. NCBI lineage: Bacteria > Pseudomonadati > Pseudomonadota > Gammaproteobacteria > Pseudomonadales > Pseudomonadaceae > Pseudomonas > Pseudomonas sp. EA_35y_Pfl2_R111. The sequence continues at coordinate 781,918 of NZ_CAXAOM010000002.1, forward strand.
AGGTAATAACTGCGGCTCAGGCACGGCCACCGGCTGCAATTCGACCTCAGGGGCCTCGGGCACCACAGGCATTGCCGGTGCATCGACCTGAACCCGCTGCGACTCATCTTCACGCGATAACAGCATCGGCAAGAAAATCACTGCCAACGCCAGCAATACCAGCGCACCGACCATGCGCTGCTTCAATCCCTTATCCAGCAAAGCCATCCTGCACGCCCCCATTGGCTTGGCGGGCCAGCCAATCCAGGGCCTCGGCCACGCAGTAAAAAGATCCGAACAGCAGCACCTCATCCCCAGCCGACGCATGCTCACACTGAGCCTCAAGCGCTGCCTGCACACTGGCATAAGCGGCGACTTGCGCCCCGCTGTTATGCAAATGCGCCTGCAACTCGGCAGCTGCGCGTGTGCGATTGGTGGGCAAAGCCGCCACCGCCCAACTGTCGACTTCACTCAGCAAAGGCGCCACCACCCCAGGTAGATCCTTATCAGCCAGCAAACCGAACACGGCCAAGCGCTTACCTGATAACGAACGACTGGCCAGACGCTGCGCGAGGTACTCGGCAGCATGGGGATTATGCCCAACATCGAGCAGTAGCGTGAGTGACTTACCCTGCCAATTAAACTTTCTGCGATCCAGTCGCCCGGTCACCCGTGTTTGTTGCAGTGCCTGACTGATCATCTCGGGCTGCCAGGGCAATTGCATCACTGCGTAAGCCTGTAAGGCCAAAGCAGCGTTTTCCATGGGCAAATCGAGCAGCGGCAAGTGCGCCAGGCTTAGCACTTCGCCTTGGTGATTAAGGCCGTACCAGGACCAATCCTGTGCGGTGATGCTCAGGTCATAGTCACGGCCACGCAGGAAAAATGGAACATCGAGCAGCGCGACTTGATCCAGCAAGGGTTGAGGCGGTTCAAGGTCGCCACACAAAGCAGGTTTGCCAGCGCGGAAGATACCGGCCTTCTCGAAGGCGACCGACTCACGGCTATCACCCAGCCAGTCGGCATGATCGATGCCGATACTGGTGACCAGGGCTATGTCCGCATCCAGCAGATTCACCGCATCCAGCCGACCGCCGAGACCGACTTCCAGCACCAGAGCATCCAAACCGGCCTGCTGAAATAGCCAAAAGGCGGCCAGAGTGCCCATTTCAAAATAGGTAAGCGAGGTTTCACCGCGCGCGGCTTCAACCACCGCGAAAGCCTCACAGAGCATTTCATCAGAGGCTTCAACGCCCGCGATCTGCACCCGCTCGTTGTAACGCAGCAGGTGCGGTGAACTGTAAACACCGACCTTGAGCCCCTGCCCTTGCAGCAGCGAGGCAATAAATGCACAGGTCGAACCCTTGCCATTGGTTCCAGTGACGGTAATCACCCGCGGCGCCAGCTTGGTCAAGCCAAGACGCTGCAGCACTACTCGAGAACGTTCCAGCCCCATATCAATGGCGCTCGGATGCAGTTGCTCCAGGTAGCTCAGCCAATCGGCAAGGGAGCGCTCGGTCATGCAGTCGCCGGCAAGGCTAAAGGCGACGGCAGCCCCATAAACTGAGCCAGCAGACGCGCCAGGCGCGGACGCAATTCGGCGCGGTGGATGATCATATCGATAGCGCCGTGCTCCAGCAGGAACTCACTACGCTGGAAGCCTTCCGGCAGTTTCTCGCGCACGGTCTGCTCGATCACGCGCGGGCCGGCAAAGCCAATCAGCGCACGAGGCTCGGCGACAATCACATCACCAAGCATGGCCAGGCTGGCAGACACACCGCCGTACACTGGGTCAGTCAGCACGGAAATAAACGGAATGCCTTCTTCACGCAGACGCGCCAGCACAGCCGACGTCTTAGCCATCTGCATCAGCGAGATCAGCGCTTCCTGCATGCGTGCGCCGCCCGATGCGGAGAAGCACACCAGCGGGCAGCGCTGCTCCAGGGCCACATTGGCAGCGCGGACGAAGCGCTCACCAACGATGGCACCCATCGAACCACCCATAAAGGAGAACTCAAAGGCGCAGGTCACAATCGGCATGCCTTCGAGCGTGCCGCGAATGGACACCAGAGCATCTTTCTCACCGGTCTGCTTCTGTGCACCCGTGAGGCGATCCTTGTACTTCTTGCTGTCGCGAAACTTCAGGCGATCAACCGGTTCAAGGTCGGCGCCCAGCTCTTCACGACCCTCGGCATCCAGAAAGATATCCAAGCGCGAGCGGGCATCGATACGCATGTGGTGATTGCACTTGGGGCAAACATCCAAGGTCTTTTCCAGCTCGGGCTTGTACAGCACCGAATCGCAGGACGGGCACTTGTGCCACAGGCCTTCGGGCACCGAACTCTTTTTGACCTCGGAACGCATGATCGATGGGATCAGTTTGTCTACCAACCAGTTGCTCATGCTCTTGACTCTCCAAAGCTGTTAACCGGACGGGCTGCGCTAAATGCAATCAGCCCTAACCGGGAAAATTCATGGGTACAGCCGTTTCAGGGGCCGGTGCGCTGCCATCGGCATTTACGCACCCGCCGCCTCGAACAACCGCCTGCAGCGTTTTTCCAACCTGCAACAGGGTTATGGACGGCCAAGCCGGCAGCGTCGTCACATCAACCCTGCACACCTCAAGCAGTCTTTACCGCCTGCATAAAAGCGTGAATCTTCTCAGCATCCTTGATGCCCTTGGCCATTTCGACACCGCCACTGACATCCACGGCATAGGGACGCACCTGGGCGATTGCCTGCGCAACATTCTCAGCTGTCAGGCCGCCGGCCAGAATAACCGGCTTGCTCAAGCTTTGAGGCACCAGCGACCAATCGAAGGCCTCCCCCGTGCCACCCGGAATGCCTGGCACATAAGTGTCCAGCAGCACACCAGCGGCATTCCTGTAGAGCGCTACCTGCGCAGCGATGTCATCACCCGGTTTGACCCGCAACGCCTTGATATAGGGACGATGGTAGCCATCACAGTCTTCCGGACTTTCATCGCCATGGAACTGCAGCAGATCCAGCGGCACCGCATCGAGAATCTCACCCAGCTCGCAGCGACTGGCATCAACAAACAAGCCCACCGTGGTCACAAAAGGCGGCAAGGCGGCAATGATCGAGCGCGCTTGCTGCAGCGTAACGGCGCGCGGGCTCTTGGCATAAAACACCAGGCCAATCGCATCGGCGCCCGCCTCGACTGCCGACAATGCATCCTCTATGCGGGTAATGCCACAAATCTTGCTGCGAACGGCTGACAACAGGATGACCTCGATAAATTCAGTTGAAGCCGGATGCTAGGGTCTGTTGGCGCCTCAGTGCAAGCCGTCTGACCGCGAAAGATCGGCAGCTTTTAACACATGATTTTTCAGCTGCCCGCCGCCACGTCCGGCAAGCCGGAAAGAAAGTGCGGCCCAAGATAGCGCTTGGGCAAGTCAAACTCTTCGGGATAATCAACCTGCACCAGGTACAGGCCATAGGGATGCGCGGTCACCCCACCGGTGCGGCGCACGCGGGTTTCCAGCACTTCTTGCGCCCACTCAACCGGCCGCTCGCCCGTTCCAATGGTCATCAGCACCCCGGCGATATTGCGCACCATATGGTGCAGAAAGGCATTGGCGCGGATATCCAGCACGATAAACCGCCCATGCTGCAACAATTCCAGATGATGTACCGTCTTGATCGGCGACTTGGCCTGGCACTGGCGCGCGCGGAAAGCGCTGAAGTCATGAGTACCGATGAATGCACGCGAGGCCTGACGCATGCGTTCAACATCCAGCGGCCGATGGTTCCAGGTCACCTCTTCGGCCATATGCGCCGGGCGAATCTGGTCGTTATAGATCACATAGCGGTAGCGCCGCGCTTGGGCACAAAAACGCGCATCAAAGTGTGCTGGCATGGACTTGGCCCAGGTCACGCTGATATCACCGGGCAAATTCATATTCGCGCCCATCACCCAAGCATGCATGGAACGCTCGACCGGCGTATTGAAATGCACCACCTGGGCGCTGGCATGCACCAGTGCATCGGTACGCCCCGCGCAGCTCAGGGTTACGGGAACACCGCCGGCGACTTTCGCCAGGGCTTTTTCCAGCGATTCCTGAATTGAAGGCACGCCGGCACGCTGGCGCTGAAAACCGCGATAGCGCGAACCTTTGTACTCGACACCCAGGGCTATCTTGAAAACGCCAACGGCAGCCGAATCGGCTGCCGTTGTAGTAAGACCATCAGACATGTATCAGACCAATTTAGCGATCAGCTCACGCGCTTCACTTTGCTGACCTTCGTTACCTTCAGTGATGACTTCATCGAGGATATCGCGAGCACCTTCGGTATCCCCCATGTCGATGTAGGCGCGAGCCAGATCGAGCTTGGTTGCCGTCTCGTCGGTACCCGAGAGGAAGTCGAAGTCATCGTCATTATCCATGCTGGACGAAGCCGCACTTGCCGGCACTTCCAGATCCGCAGGCTGATCCAGATCATCAGACAGCAGGTCCAGCTCAGCGCTGACTTCATCCAACTGAGCAGCGAAGCTGTCGCTCGCGGGTTGCTGTGCAGGCGCTTCATCATTCAGCGACAGATCGAAATCAGCCGACAGGTCGAAATCATCACCCGCTTGCTCACTCGGCAGATCAAAACCTGGCTCAGCCGCTACCGGCGATGCACTTGGCTCGTCATCCAGACTCAGCAGGAAATCATCTTCAGCAGCTGCAGCGGGCTTGGCCGGAGCATCCAGATCCAGGCTGAAATCAGCCAGGTCACCACTTAGATCCAGATCGCTATCGCCGCTATCAGCCAGGCTCAGATCAAAGCCCAGGTCATCGTCTTTGTTATCGGCTTGCTCAACCGGCGAGCTGAAGTCCATATCGCTATCCAGCGACAGGCTGTCCAGATCATCCAGCGAAGCATTGTTACCGGCGGCTTGCAGATCACGATCCAGCTCGGATTCAAGATCATCAAGGCTTAGATCGAATGCATCGTCTTGATCGCCAGCGGTGGCTTTCGGGCTTGGCTCGTCCAGCGCCAGATCGTCCAGACTAAAGCTATCCAGATTTTCCTCTGCGGCAGCCGCAGCAGCAAAGCCGGCACCAGCAGCAACAGCCATGGCTGGGTAGCGAGCCTTGATCTGATCAAGCTCTGCGGCACTGCCACCGATTTCACGCAGTTCGTTGTCCTGACGAGCGAAACCGTTGCGGTCGCCCATCTCGGCATAGACTTCCATCAACTTCAGACGCAGATCACTGCGCTGCGGCTCATCATTGATAGCCCCTTGCAGCAGTTCAGCAGCCTGAGGGAAGCGGCCATAAGCGATATAGATATCCGCCTCGCCCAGCGCATCACCGGTTTGCGCAGTCACGCGTTCTTCGTTTGGCAGATCGGCTTGCTGTCCATCCAGATCGTCAGACACACCGGCGAAGCTGTCATCAGGTAGATCGAGACCGGCACCCAGATCGGACGAGCCGTCATCGGCGGCCAGACTTTCCTGTAATTCGGCTTCTTTAAGGGCATTGCGGCGCGACAGCATCATCAACGCAATCAACAGTACCAGTAGCGCACCGCCGCCTGCAGCACCCAGCAACATCGGACTGGCCAGCAAATCATCAAGGGGGCTGCTTTCAGCCTGTGGCTCGGCCACTACCGGCGTTTCCACAACCGGCGCGACAGGCGCTACGGGAGCAGGTTCAGGTTCGGGCGCTGCGATAGGTGCAGGCTCAGGCTCCGCTACTGGAGCAACAGCTTCTGGCTGGGCCGCTGGTTCTTCGCTGTAATTAAAATCTGTCTCACCAGTTGCGGCCGGCACTACGGGAGCCGCAGCAGCTGGATCCTGTGGTGCAGCCTCTGGAGCAGTCTCCGCTGGAGCAGCTGGCGCCTCAGCGGCAGGGACCTCTGGAGCAACAGGCGCAACAACTGGCGCCTGACCTTGCGCAGCGAGATCAGCCTGTAGCTTGGCCATTTGATCGTCTTTCAACTGGATCAGGCGCTGCAGTTTGTCGAGCTGGCTCTGCAGGTCCGTCATTCGGCCTTTCAGCTCATCGTTTTCACGACGGCTGGAATCCAGACTTTCCTGGGTTACGGCCAACTTGTCAGTCAGCGCTTTGCTGTCAACTGCGCCCTTATCGCTGCCGGCAGTGGCTTTACCGCTGTCAGCAGCAACTAGTTTCAGCTTGTCTTCGGTTTCGACCTTGGCTGGAGTCGCTGCGGCACTGGTGCGCTTGGTGGCATCCAACTGACGGGCGCTGGCAGCAACACTGCGACCTTCACGCCATGCGGCATTCTGTTCGGCAACCTGAGCGAGGGCTTCACCCTGAGCGCGGCTCTTGACCTGCTGTTCATCAGGCAGGCGCAGCACTTGACCGTTTTTCAGGCGGTTGATGTTACCGCCGATAAAGGCATCCGGATTCAGATCCTGAATCGCTAACATTGCCTGATGCACACTGCCGCCGGCACGCGCACGCTGGGCAATTTCCCAGAGGGTATCGTTGGCGGTAGTTTTGTATTCATTACCTTCCAGCGGCTTGGCAGCTGGAGCGGCGGGTGCTGCTGGGGCCGCCGGAGCTGCTGGCTTAGCCGCAGCGGTTGTTGGGCGAGGCGCAGGAGCAGGAGCTTGTACACGCGGCGCTGGTGCCGGCGTAGCTATAGGCATCTGCGCGGTTGCAGGAATAACGCTCTGCGGGGTGTACAGCGGCGGATCAAGCAGCAGGGTGTACTCACGCAGCAAACGGCCATTGGGCCAGAGCACCTCAACCAGGAAGTTCAGGTAAGGCTCACGCAGTGGCTTGTTGGAGGTCACCCGGATGACGCTCTTGCCATTGGGTTTAAGCACCGGGGTGAACTTCAGGTCAGTCAGGAAAAACTGACGATCAACGCCGGCTTTATTGAATGCTTCCGGGGACGCCAGGGTCGGTATTACTTCGTTGGAAGCCAGGTCACGCACTTCCAGCAACTCAATCTCAGCCACCAGCGGCTGATTGAGCGCCGATTGCAGGGTTACTTCACCCAGCCCCAGCGCGTGCGCCATACCGGATGACAGCGCCGAAGCAGCTGCGATTGCCAGCACCAGTTTGCGAACCCGAACCATAGCGTTATCCCTTGTTTTATCTTTTTTTCTCGACCAGCGAGAGGATCTTGAAAATTGCTGCCTACTACGTCAAAAGACGCAACCCCATTCAGCAATCAACTCAGCCAGTATTGCCAAGCTCGAAAGATTCTTCAAATTTCTAGGTAAGTATCTTTTACAGATAGTGTTTTATCAACAACTCGGCCAATTGCACAGCATTTAGCGCTGCGCCTTTTCTCACGTTATCAGACGTAATCCACAAATTGAGTTCGGCTGGATCAGCCAAACCGGCGCGGACTCGGCCAACATAGACCACATCCTGGCCGACTGCGTCGCCGACCGCAGTCGGATAATCATCCAACTCCACCAACTCCAGAGCCGGCGCGGCATCCAGAGCGGCGTACACCTGCTTCAGGTCGATGGCCGACTCAGTCTGCAGCGAAACACTCAGGCTGTCGCCAAAAAACACCGGCACCTGGATACAGGTCACTGCAACCTGCAACTCGGGCAATGCCAGTAGTTCCTTGAGCTCATCAGCAATTTGCAGCTCCAGCGCAGCATGCCCTGCACTATCGGTCTGCTCGACCTGGGCCAGCAGATTGAAGGCCATTTGCCGGTCAAACAGCTGCGGCTCGAATGCTCGGCCATTGAGCAGCTCGGCGGTTTGCCGCGCCAACTCGGACACCCCTTCCCGTCCGCGACTGGAGACAGCCAGGCAGGCCGTCACGGTCACCCGCTGAATGCGGACTTGCTTAGGCAACGCCGCCAGCACTGCGGCCAGCGCAATACCGGGGGCACTTGGGCTGGTCAATAGATAAGGCGCCGTCAAGCTCGCTAAGACGGCAGGATTGACCTCAGGAATAACCCGTGGCGCCTGCGCGGCAGGCAAACCGCTGGCCAGATCAATCACTGCGCAGCCAGCCGCAGCAGCTTGCGCGGCATATTTCTGCGTCACCTTGTTGCCGGCAGCCAAGAACGCCAGCCGCACGCTGGAAAAGTCGAAGGTTTCCAGATCACGTACGCGCAGATTTTTGCCCTTATAGGACAACGAGCGCCCGGCTGACTCACCGCTGGCTACCAGATGCAGATTGGCCACCGGGAACTCGCGCTCCTCCAGAAGCTGCACCAGGGTTTCGCCAACGCTGCCGGTGGCACCAATAACGGCAATATCAAAAGTACGGGTCATGACAAGGCTCAAGGAAATAAGCCCAGCACTGTATAGGCGCACCCGCCAAATGCAAAGGAGCGGACTGCTGAGCGCTCGATTTGACTCGAACACCCAACAGCCCGCCCCTCTTGGACAGCCTGTTTGCGTATCAGCGCAGCTCGATTAACGCTCCAGCAGGATACGCAGCATGCGCCGCAGCGGTTCCGCCGCGCCCCACAGCAGCTGGTCACCGACGGTGAACGCGCCCAGGTACTGCGAACCCATATTGAGCTTGCGCAGACGACCAACCGGCACGTTCAGAGTACCCGTTACAGCAGTCGGGCCCAGTTCGCGGATGCTCGCTTCGCGCTGGTTCGGCACCAGCTTGACCCATGGATTGTGCTGGCTGATCAGGCCCTCGATGTCCGACAGCGGCACATCCTTGTTCAGCTTGATGGTCAGCGCCTGGCTGTGGCAGCGCATGGCACCGATACGCACGCAGAGGCCGTCGACCGGGATCGGGTTCTTGAAGCGGCCGAGGATCTTGTTGGTTTCCGCCTGGCCCTTCCACTCTTCACGGCTCTGGCCGTTCGGCAGCTCCTTGTCGATATAGGGGATCAGGCTACCGGCCAGCGGCACGCCAAAGTTATCGACCGGGAACGATTCACCACGCATGGCTTCGGCCACTTTGCGGTCGATATCCAGAATGGCGCTGGCCGGGTCAGCCAGCTCATCTGCCACCGAGGCGTTGATCGCGCCCATCTGCTTGATCAGCTCACGCATATTCTGCGCGCCAGCGCCGGATGCCGCCTGATAGGTCATGGCGCTCATCCACTCGACCAAGCCGGCCTCGTACAGACCACCCAGCGCCATCAGCATCAGGCTGACGGTGCAATTGCCACCGATGTAGTTCTTGGTGCCAGCATCCAGTTGCTGATCGATCACTTTGCGGTTGACCGGGTCGAGCACGATGACCGAACTGTCATCCATGCGCAGCGACGAGGCGGCATCGATCCAGTAGCCCTGCCAGCCGGCTTCGCGCAGCTTCGGGGAGACTTCGCTGGTGTAGTCGCCACCTTGGCAGGTGAGAATCACGTCCAGGCTTTTCAGCTCGTCAATGCTGTAGGCGTCCTTCAAGGGCGCCGTTTCCTTGCCAATAGCGGGGCCTTGGCCGCCGACATTGGAGGTGGTGAAGAACACGGGCTCGATCAAATCGAAATCCTGTTCTTCCAGCATGCGTTGCATCAGCACGGAACCGACCATGCCGCGCCAACCGATCAGACCTACACGTTTCATAACCACTACACCTATATAAGCTGACCACCGGAGACCTCCGGCGGGCCAGGAAGATTACAGACTACGCAGCGCTTCGACTACCGCATCACCCATTGCTGCCGTACCGACCTTGGTCGTACCGGCGCTATGGATATCGCCGGTGCGCAGGCCTTGATCGAGCACCTTGCTCACGGCCAGTTCGATGGCATCGGCCGCAGCCGTTTGATTGAAGCTGTAACGCAGCATCATCGACACCGACAGAACGGTCGCCAGCGGGTTGGCAATGCCCTGCCCGGCAATATCCGGCGCGCTGCCGTGGCATGGCTCGTACATGCCTTTGTTGTTGGCATCCAGCGAGGCCGACGGCAGCATGCCGATGGAGCCGGTGAGCATCGAGGCTTCATCCGAAAGAATGTCGCCAAACATGTTGTCGGTGACCATCACATCAAACTGCTTCGGCGCGCGCACCAGCTGCATCGCGGCGTTATCGACGTACATATGACTGAGCTCGACGTCCGGGTAATCCTTGGCCACTTCAATCACCACGGCGCGCCACAGTTGACTGGAGGCCAGCACGTTGGCCTTGTCCACCGAGCAGAGTTTCTTGCCACGCACGCGGGCCATGTCGAAACCGACGCGGGCGATACGGCGGATTTCACTCTCGCTGTACGGCAGGGTGTCGTAGGCCATGCGCTCGCCGTTTTCCAGCACCTTGCTTTCGCGCGGCTGGCCGAAATAGATGCCGCCGGTCAGCTCACGCACGATCAGGATATCCAGGCCGGCAACGATTTCGCTCTTGAGGCTGGAGGCATCGGCCAGTTGCGGGTAGAGAATCGCCGGACGCAGATTGCCGAACAGGCCCAGCTGCGAACGAATCTTCAGCAGGCCGCGCTCCGGACGGATCGCCGGGTCAATGGCGTCCCATTTCGGGCCGCCTACAGCGCCGAGGAGAATGGCGTCAGCAGCCTTGGCGCGATCCAGGGTTTCGTCAGCCAGCGGCACGCCATAACGGTCGATGGCCGCACCGCCGAGGTCATCGAAGCTCAGCTCGAAACCCAGGTTGTACTTGTCGTTGGCCAGGTTCAGCACTTTGACCGCTTCGGCCATGATTTCCGGGCCGATACCGTCGCCGGGGAGAATCAGAATCTGCTTGGACATGCTTTTCTCAACTCATTAATCGGCGAGTGATGGATGCACTCGCCCGGTGATTATTTGATTGCGCCGAACAGCCAAGGGCTGCGCTGCTGATAGGTGGTTTCAAAGGTCTTGATCGCGTCGCTGTCCTGCAGGGTCAGGCCGATATCGTCCAGGCCATTGAGCAGGCAATGCTTGCGGAAGGCATCAACCTCGAAGCTGTACTGCACGCCATCCGGACGGGTCACGGTTTGCGCGGCCAGGTCGACGGTCAGTTGATAGCCAACCGTGGCTTCCGCCTGCTGGAACAGCGCATCGACCTCGTCTTCCTTGAGGATGATCGGCAGCAGGCCGTTCTTGAAGCTGTTGTTGAAGAAGATATCGGCAAAGCTCGGCGCGATTATCGTGCGGAAACCGTATTCCTCAAGCGCCCAAGGAGCGTGCTCGCGGGATGAACCACAACCGAAGTTTTCCCGCGCCAGCAGCACGCTGGCACCCTGATAACGCGCAAAGTTCAGTACGAACTCCTGATTCACCGGGCGCTTGGAATTGTCCTGATTGGGCTGGCCAACATCGTGGTAACGCCACTCATCGAACAGGTTGGGGCCGAAGCCTGAGCGCTTGATCGACTTCAAGAACTGCTTGGGGATGATCTGGTCGGTGTCGACGTTGGCGCGATCCAGTGGAGCGACCAGGCCGGTGTGTTGAGTAAAGGCTTTCATCGTCAGCTCCTTAGGCCTGGATCAATTCGCGCACATCGATAAAGCGACCGGTCACTGCTGCCGCCGCCGCCATGGCCGGGCTGACCAGGTGAGTACGCCCACCGGCGCCCTGCCGGCCTTCGAAGTTACGGTTGGAGGTGGACGCGCAATGCTCGCCACTGCCAAGTTTGTCCGGGTTCATCGCCAGGCACATGGAGCAGCCCGGCTCGCGCCATTCAAAACCGGCTTCGATAAAGATGTGGTGCAAGCCTTCTTTTTCCGCCTGAGCTTTGACCAGACCGGAGCCCGGCACCACCATCGCCTGCTTGATCGTGCTGGCGACCTTGCGACCCTTGGCCACTTCAGCGGCAGCGCGCAGATCTTCGATCCGCGAGTTGGTGCAAGAACCGATAAACACGCGGTCCAGCTGGATATCGGTGATCGCCTGATTAGCCTGCAAGCCCATGTATTTCAGGGCGCGGATGATCGAGTCCTTCTTCACCGGATCGCTTTCGGCGGCCGGGTCCGGCACGTTCTGATCCACAGCCAGCACCATTTCAGGCGAAGTGCCCCAGCTGACCTGCGGTTTGATGTCTTCGGCACGCAATTCGACAACGGTGTCGAAATGCGCATCGGCATCGGATACCAGATCCTGCCACTGCGCCACGGCGGCGGCCCAATCGGCGCCTTTTGGGGCAAACGGACGGCCTTCGACGTAGGCGATGGTCTTTTCATCCACCGCCACCAGGCCGACACGGGCACCGGCTTCGATGGACATATTGCAGATGGTCATACGCCCTTCCAGCGACAGTTCGCGGATCGCACTACCCGCGAACTCCAGTGCGTGGCCGTTTCCGCCGGCGGTGCCGATCTTGCCGATCACGGCCAGCACGATGTCTTTGGCGGTCACGCCGAACGGCAGCGTGCCCTCGACCAGCACCTGCATATTCTTCATTTTCTTGGCCACCAGGCACTGGGTCGCCAGTACATGCTCGACTTCCGACGTGCCGATGCCATGCGCCAGCGCGCCGAATGCGCCGTGGGTCGAAGTGTGCGAGTCGCCGCAGACCACGGTCATGCCCGGCAAGGTCGCGCCCTGCTCTGGGCCAACTACGTGAACGATGCCCTGGCGAATATCGTTCATCTTGAATTCGAGGATGCCGAAGTCATCGCAGTTCTCATCCAGGGTTTGCACCTGAATCCGCGACACTTCATCGGCGATGGCTTCCAGGCCGCCCTGACGCTCGGCCTTGGTGGTCGGCACGTTGTGGTCCGGGGTGGCGATGTTGGCGTCGATGCGCCACGGTTTGCGGCTGGCCAGACGCAAGCCCTCAAAGGCCTGGGGCGAGGTCACTTCGTGGAGGATATGCCGGTCGATGTAGATCAGCGACGAACCATCGTCGCGGCGCTTCACTTCGTGCATTTCCCAGAGTTTGTCGTACAGCGTTTTGCCGGCCATCCGCTATCCCTCATCAACCTGTTTCTATGCCTGGGCAAATAGCCCTTTGGCTTATGGGGTAATCCTATGGGCTTGAATTAAATTACTCAAATTCATATTTTTCATCCAAAGGATTCCTCAACGGAATACAAGTAAGCTTGAGCAGCGCCCATTGCGCCCCGCCCACTGCCAGGAACAGCCGTATGGACCTCGCCACCCTCAATGCCTTTATTGCCATCGCCGAGCTGGGCAGCTTCTCCGAAGCGGCGGAACGCCTGTACTTGACCCAGCCGGCGGTGAGCAAACGCATCGCCAGCCTGGAACAACAACTGAGTGTGCGCCTGTTCGATCGCCTGGGCCGCGAGGTCAGCCTGACCGAGGCCGGCCGCGCCTTACTGCCGCGGGCCTACCAGATACTCAATGTGCTGGATGATACGCGCCGTGCGCTGACCAATCTGAATGGCGAGATAAGCGGCCGTCTGACCCTGGCCACCAGTCACCATATCGGCCTGCACCGCCTGCCGCCGCTGTTGCGCGCCTTTACCCGGGCGCATCCACAGGTGGCGCTGGATATCCAGTTTCTCGACTCCGAAGTGGCCTATGAAGAAGTGCTGCATGGCCGCGCCGAGCTGGCGGTGATCACCCTGGCTCCGGAAACCCGTGAGCCGGTGCATGCGGTGGCCGTATGGGACGACCCGCTGGATTTCGTCGCCGCGCCCGAGCATCCGCTGGCACGCAGCCAGGTCATTAGCCTGGCCGATGTGGCGCACCATCCGGCGGTATTTCCCGGTGGCAACACCTTTACCCACCATATCGTGCGGCGCCTGTTCGAGGCCCAGGGGCTGACGCCGAATATCGCCATGAGCACCAACTACCTGGAAACCATCAAGATGATGGTGTCCATCGGTCTGGCCTGGAGCGTGCTGCCGCGCACCATGCTCGACGATCAGGTCGCGCGGCTGCCCCTGCCCGGCATTCAGCTGACCCGCCAGCTGGGCTATATCAGCCACACCGAACGCACCCTGTCGAACGCCGCGCGGGCCTTTATGAACCTGCTGGATGCCCAGCGCGACAGCCTTGCATAGGCCGGGTGCGAAGGGCTAACGTGGGCTTATAACGATAAGAACGGTTTCTGCATGACTCAGCCCCGTTGCTCAGCCAGCGACCAGGAAGCCCACGCATAGAAAGGAAGAGTTGGACGTGGCTAAACCCAGTGATCGTCGTCCGCCACTGCCGTTTATCCCGGCACTGGACCCTGCCGAATTTGAAAGCACCTGGAACGACGCTCCGCGTCTGCTACGTGCCCTCAACGGTGCCAAACTGGGCACTTGGTATTGGGACATCGAAAGCGGTCGCGTCAGTTGGTCACGTGGTGCCCAAGCGCTGTTCGGCCTCGATCCCAGGCAACCACTGCGCAAACAGATCGACTATATCGAGTTGATCCCCAAGGAAGACCGCGCTGGCGTTCTGCAACTCTTCGAGCAACTGCTCGCCGGCACCCCGACTACACGCGCCTTTCGCCACCGCATCCTCTGGCCAGATGGCAGCCTGCATTGGCTGGAAATCAGCGGCAGCCTGCAATTGGATGCCGACGGCAAACAGCGGGTGATGGGCGTCATCCGCGATATCAGCAGCCAGCAGGCCCGCGAACAGGCACTGCGCAGCAGCGAGGAGAAATTTGCCAAGGCGTTCAACTACAGCCCGGATGCCGTGGTCATCACCGACAAGGTCAGCGGGCGCTTTATCGAGGTTAATGCCGGTTTTGAGCGCCAGTTTGGCTGGCATAGCAGTGAGACCCTGGGCCGTACCTCGACCGATATGGGCATATGGGCCCACGCCAGCGACCGCCAGCGGATGATTGATGCGCTATACAACAACGCGCTCAACGGTCTGGAAGTCAGCCTCTATCACCGCGACGGCAGCCTGCGCCTCAACCAGCTGTTCGGCGGCGAAATCACCCTCGACGGCGTGACCTGCCTGGTCCTTTCGCTGCGCGATATCACCCAGCAACGCCAACAGGAACAAGCCCTGCACGACAGCCAGGAGCGCCTCAACCTGGCACTGGACTCGGCTGATCTCGGCACCTGGGACTGGCATATCCCCAGTAATATGCTGTTCGGCTCGGCACGCGCGTCGAAACTGCATGGCCTAGCGGACGAGCCCTTCCATGACGACTTCCGCAAGTTCTTTAGTTTTGTTCCGCTAGAAGATCGCCACGCCATGCGTAAGCATTTCAATAACCTGGCGTTGGGCCTGACCGAGGATTACCAGGTCACGTACCGGGCGGTTTACAGCAACAAGGATGTGCACTATCTGGAAAGCACCGCGAAGCTTTACCGCGATGCAGAGGGCAAGCCCGAACGCATGGCCGGGATTCTTATTGATATCAGCGAACGGGTGCGCCGCGAACAGAGCCTGGCCGCCTCAGAGGCAAAATTCGCCAGCCTGTTCCAGGCCAGCCCCGACCCTATTGCCTTGACGACTCTGCCTGACGGCGTGGCGGTGGAAATCAACGCAAGTTTCAGTCAGACCTTCGGCTGGCAGCCCGACGAGGTGATTGGCCGGCGGATGATCGATCTAAACTTCTGGGCCGACCTTGAGGTACGTACTGCGTTGTTTAGCAAGCTTGAGCACGACCAAGGCCTGGACAACGAAGTGGCCGATTACCTGGACAAACACGGCCGAGTGATCACCTGCGTTGTCTCATCCAGGCCGATGATGCTGAATAACCAGCGCTGCATCCTCACCACCTTCCGCGATATCAGCGAACGGCAGAAAGCCCAGGCGGAACTGCAGGCCAGCCAGGAGAAATTCGCCCTGGCGTTCCACTCAAGCCCCGACGCCATCACCATCACCGAACGTGATACGGGCCGCTATATCGAAGTCAACGAAGGCTTCGGCCGCCTGACCGGCTATAACATCAACGAGGTGATCGGCCGCAGCGCCATGGAGCTCAATGTCTGGGCGGACCTGGCTGAGCGCGACGCGATGGTGCAGCGGCTGCAGCGCGACGGGCACGTCTACCACATGGAAATGCACGGCAAGCACCGCGATGGCACAGTCAAACTGGTCGAGGTGTCGGTTGAGCCCATCGAACTCAACAACACGCCCTGCCTGCTGCTAACCGCCCGCGACATCAGCGAACTCAAGGCAATCCAGGCTCAGGTGCAGCATCTGGCCTACCACGACTCGCTGACCAACCTGCCCAACCGTGCCCTGCTGCTTGACCGTCTGACTCAGCAGATTTCCCTGCTAAGGCGTCATGAATTGCGCGGAGCTTTGCTGTTTATCGACCTCGATCACTTCAAGCACATTAATGACTCGCTCGGCCACCCGGTGGGTGACGCAGTGCTCAAGCTGGTCACCGCCCGCCTGGAAGCCAGCGTGCGCCAGGAGGACACCGTAGCGCGCCTGGGCGGCGACGAATTTGTCGTGCTAATTTCCGGCTTGGAAGGCAAGCGCTCAAAAGTCGTGCAACAGGTTCGCGCCGTGGCGGAAAAACTGCGCCACCTGCTCGCCGAACCGATGCAGCTCGACGGCCATCAGCTGCAAGTCACTCCGAGCATCGGCATCGCCTTGATCCCCGACCATGGCGACACCCCTTCGGACTTGCTCAAGCGCGCCGATATTGCGCTTTACCGTGCCAAGGATTCGGGCCGCAACTGCATTCAGTTGTTTCGCAACACCATGCAGAAGGCCGCCAGCGAACGCCTGCGCCTGGAGAACGACCTGCGCC
This sequence comes from Pseudomonas sp. EA_35y_Pfl2_R111, assembly GCF_963970955.1. Taxonomy (NCBI): domain Bacteria; kingdom Pseudomonadati; phylum Pseudomonadota; class Gammaproteobacteria; order Pseudomonadales; family Pseudomonadaceae; genus Pseudomonas; species Pseudomonas sp. EA_35y_Pfl2_R111. The sequence goes on from NZ_CAXAOM010000002.1 coordinate 798,364, forward strand.
TGGCCCTGGCAAGGGGCGAGTTCGAGCTACATTTTCAGCCTCAGGTGGATGCGCGCGACAACCAGATTATTGGAGCCGAAGCTCTGCTGCGCTGGATGCACCCGACGCTGGGCGCGCAATCACCGGCACTGTTTATCCATGTACTCGAAGAAAGCGGGCTGATTCTCGAAGTCGGCGGCTGGGTGCTCGCCGAAGCCTGCCACGCCTGCGCTCAGCTGCTTGAGCAGGGTATGGTCAGCGTCTCGCAGTTCAGCCTGTGCGTGAACATCAGCCCTCGACAGTTCCGCCAGAGTGACTTTGTCGAGCTGGTGGAACGCTGCCTCGCCAGCAGTCACCTGCCGCCGCACATGCTCAAGCTGGAGATCACCGAAGGCATCGTGATCCAGAACATCGAAGACACCATCGCCAAAATGAATCGCCTCAAGCGCCACGGCGTGACCTTCGCCATGGATGATTTTGGCACGGGCTATAGCTCACTGACTTATCTCAAACGCCTGCCGGTGGATGTGCTGAAGATCGACCAGTCCTTCGTCCGCGACGCCACCCTGGATGCCAACGACGCGGAAATCATTCGCGCCATCGTCGCCATGGCCCGCAGTCTGGGCCTGGACATGATTGCCGAAGGCGTCGAGCAAACCGACCAGCTGGAGTTCCTCCAACAACAGGGCTGCCATCACTACCAGGGCTACCTGTTCAGCCGGCCGGTGCCCCTGGAGCAGTTCCGCCAGCTGCTGCATGACAACCAAATGCCGACGCAGCTGTAAAACAACAAAGGCACCCGCAGGTGCCCTTGTTGCTAAAACGCGGCCACTTAGCTTTGCAGCACAGGACGACCGGCCCCAATCGGAATACGCTTGGCCTTAGCCTCCTCCGGCACGATGCGCACCAGATCAATATTCAGCAGGCCGTTGACCAAGCTGGCAGATTTGACCTCGATATGGTCAGCCAGACGGAACGACAGCTTGAACGCTCGCTGGGCAATACCCTGGTACAGATAGGTGACGTTCTCAGCGCTGGTGTCCCGCTTGCCGCCGGTCACGGTCAGCACGCCGCGCTCGACCTGCAGCTCCAGATCGTCGTCTTGGAAACCCGCCGCCGCGACCACAATGCGGTATTGGTCGTCGGCATACTTCTCGACGTTGTAGGGGGGATAGCTACTACCCGCCTCGTTGCGCATAGCAGACTCGAACAGGTCATTGAAACGGTCGAAGCCAACGGACTGACGGAACAGCGGGGTCATGGAAAATGCAGTGCTCATGATTTAAATCTCCTGAATTTCAGCGAGTGGTTAATCGCGGAACCCGACTTCGGCATCCCACATGACTAAAAATGTGGCTACTCAACTAGATTTCAAGCCTCTGCAAAATTTTCTTACAGGGAGGAGACGCTGATGGAAAAGGTCATGCTGATCACCGGCGCCAGCCGCGGTATTGGCGCCGCCACTGCCAGGCTGGCGGCCGCCCAGGGTTACGCGTTGTGCCTGAATTACCACCGGCAACAGGCAGCTGCTGAGGCGCTGGTGAGCGAGATCACCCAGGCGGGCGGCCGCGCCATCGCCGTACAGGCCGATGTAGCAGATGAAAGCCAGGTGGTGCAGCTGTTCGCCCGCCTCGACCAGCACTTCGGCCGCCTCGATGTACTGGTCAACAACGCCGGCATACTGGAAACCCAGATGCGCCTGGAGCAGATGGAGCTGGCGCGCTGGCAGCGGGTATTCGCAGCCAATGTGTTCGGCAGCTTTCTCTGTTGCCGTGAAGCGATCAAACGCATGTCGACGCGCCAGGGCGGCAACGGCGGCTCCATCATCAATCTGTCCTCGGTGGCCGCACGGATCGGCGCGCCAGGGGAATATATCGATTACGCCGCAGCCAAAGGCGCCATCGACAGCATGACTCTAGGTCTAGCCAAAGAAGTGACAGCCGAGGGCATTCGCGTCAACGCGGTGCGCCCTGGAGTGATTGAAACTGAGATTCACGCCAGCGGCGGTGAGCCGGAGCGGGTCGCCAGGGTCAGCCAGAGTGTGCCGATGGGCCGCGGCGGCCTGGCCAGTGAAGTGGCTGAAGCGGTTCTCTGGCTGGCCAGCGAGCAGGCCTCGTACACCAGCGGAGCGCTGCTGGATGTCAGCGGCGGTCGCTGATATCGGGATCAGGCGCTCGCCTGCTCGGCACGCTCAGGCTCGGTAAATTCAATACCAAGCAAACCATCGATACGCAGGCAATCGTTTTCGCGGCGCAACAGGTTAAACAGCTCGGTCGCCTCGGGGTAGCTACGAGTCAACATTGCCAGCCATTGTTTAAGCCGCCCCGGCGCATAGCGTGGCGACATCTTGCGCCGCGCTTGCAGCCAGAAATCCGCCAATAGCGGCTGCAATTCAGCCCAGCTCATCGGCACCACATCCTGCCCAGCCTTGGCGGCAGCAATCTGTCGGGCCAGGTCCGGGCGCGCCACCAGGCCGCGACCGAGCATGATGTCCTCAACCCCGCTGACTTCGCGGCAGCGTCGCCAATCATCCAGGCTCCAGATCTCGCCGTTGGCGAACACCGGCACCTTGACTGCTTCCTGCACCCGCGCCACCCACTCCCAATGCGCCGGTGGCTTGTAGCCTTCGACCTTGGTCCGAGCGTGCACCACGATCTGCGCCGCGCCGCCATCGGCCAGGGCCTGAGCGCATTCAAGGGCATAGTCCTTGTGATCAAAGCCCAAACGCATCTTCGCCGTGACCGGAATGGCGCCAGGCACCGCACGGCGCACCTCGCGGACGATGGCGTGGAGCAGCTCGGGCTCCTTGAGCAGGACCGCGCCGCCACGGGATTTATTTACCGTCTTGGCTGGGCAGCCGAAATTAAGGTCGATCACCGGCGCGCCCAAGGTGCAGGCAAAGGCGGCGTTATCCGCCAGGCAGGCCGGATCGGAGCCGAGGAACTGCACGCGCAGCGGCGTGCCGACGGCCGTTTGCGCGCCGCTGAACAATTCCGGTGCGAGCTTCTCGTAGCTGCTGATGGGCAGCACACGCTCGGTCACGCGGATAAATTCGGTCACGCACCAATCAATGCCGCCGACCCGGGTCAGCACATCACGGAGTATTTCGTCGACCAGCCCCTCCATGGGTGCCAAGGCGATCTGCATAAACAAGCTCTCGAAAAAACGCTGCGCAGTGTACGCGGGCAACCGCCCGGGGCGTCAGTAAAATGGAACACCGTCCGTCTCGAGGAGTCCACATCCAGACCATCGACTGTTCTGGAGACGATCATGCGCACCCTGCTATTGCTTGGCTGCCTATACCTGAGCCTTGGCCTAAGCCATGCAGAACCCGCCACGCAAGAACCCGCAGCAGACACTGGCAAAAAGATGGCGCAACTGATCATCGGTCGTGATGAGAAGGTGCCTGAAACCTGCGATGTGGAGCTGCAGCTGGAAGAAAAAACCGTGGCGCAACTACAGGCCAGTGACTCGATAAACCTGGATTTACCTGCTGGTACTCACTACCTCAGAGCCAAGTTGTCGGCTGCGGGTAACTGCACAGCCGAGGGCCTGGCCAGTGGACAGTCGATTCTCCTTGAACCCGGTGAAACTCGGCAGTACCAAGTGATGTTCGACAACGATGCGTTGTTCCTGGCGCCACAGCTAGAGGAATAACTTTGCCTCAAAGCTCCATGGGAAACACCGGCTGCAGCGCGGCACCGTAGCCGTCGACAAACTCTGGCGGCATGCGCTTTGGTTTGCCACTGGATAGCTCGATGCAGACAAAGGTGGTTTTCGCCCGTAACAGGGTGACGCCATCTTCCGGGCGAACAAGTTGAAAACGTCGATCCATCTTCAAACGCTGATCAGATTCGACAATCCAGGTAGCCATTTGCAGCTGCTGGTCTTCATAGGCGCTAGCCAAGTAATCGATTTCATGACGCAGCACAGCCATGGCACGGTCAAGGCGACGATACTCGGTCAGATCCAGGCCCAGAAACTGCGAATGTCGCCAGGCACAACGTTCCAGCCAGCTGACATACACCGCGTTATTGGCATGGCCGAGGCCGTCGATATCGTCCGCTGTTACCTGGATATTGATGACAAAGGGGTTGCTTAGATCCCAGCTCATGCCGACTGCTCCAGGCTGCCAGCCAGAGCCCGTGCCTCGGCCGCCAACTGGCTGATCTGATCCCAAGCACGAGCGCGCACCAAGTTGCTTGGCGCGATCCACGTGCCGCCGACGCAGGCCACGTTCGGCAGGCGCAGAAAACTCAACAGGTTATCCGGCGTCACGCCACCGGTTGGGCAAAAGCGTATGCCGGTGAACGGCCCCTTGAAGCTCTTGAGCATCTTGATACTGGTGGCCCCATCGGCCGGGAATAGCTTCAGCGAGCGATAACCGTACTCCAGCGCCAGTAGCACTTCTGACGGAGTCATTACCCCTGGCAGATATGGCAGGCCAGAATCCTCCGCGGCCGAGGCGAGGCGCTCGGTGCAACCGGGGCTGACGGCGAACTGCGCACCGGCGTCGCGAGCTTCAATAAACTGCTCGGCATGAATCAGGGTACCGGCGCCCACCAGCAGGTCCGGCAGCTCCTTACGCATGGCTGCAAGCGCATCCAGGGCACCAGGGGTGCGCAGGGTCACTTCCAGCACACGAATGCCGCCAGCGTGCAGCGCACGGGCCAGGTCCACCGCCAGGCTGATATCGTCGATCACCAACACCGGCAATACCGGGCGGGCCTGTTGCAGCACCACATCCATCGTCAGGCTCATGCCTTGCTCCCCGCTCTCAAGATTCAATCTTCGCTTTCAGTCTTAAAACAGGCTGCTGGCGCCCTGCTCAGCCGAACCGACCAGACGGCGCTGCGCCGCAAACATTTCCAGACCATATCCCAATTCCAGCTCAGAACCGGCAGACGCCAGCGGACGTGCGGCCAGTTGCTGTTCGCTCAGCTCCACCTGCAGCAGCCCCTGCTGCGCATCCAGCACCAGCCAGTCGCCGTCCTGCAAGCGCGCCAGAGCGCCGCCAGCGGCTGCCTCCGGGGTCAAGTGCAAGGCGGTAGAAACCTGCCCGGAAGCGCCGGACATGCGCCCATCAGTAATCAATGCGACACGCTGGCCGGTTTGCTGCAGATTTGCCAGCAGCGGCATCAGCTTGTGCAGCTCGGGCATGCCATTGGCTTGTGGGCCTTGGAAGCGCACCACCAGTACCAAGTCACCTTGCAGCTCACCCGCGCTGTAGGCCATCTGCACGGCCTCTTCCGAGTCGAAGATCCGGGCCTGGGCGCGGATCTGCCAGAACGCCGGATCAACCGCCGAGGTTTTCAGGATGGCGCGGCCGAGGTTACCCGCCAGCAGCACCAGGCCACCCTCCTCAGCAAATGGCTCGGCGGCTGGCCGAACAATATCCGGCGCCGGGCTCTGCGCCGGCAGATCGCGCCAGGCCACGTGCTCGCCATCCAGCCAGGGCTCGCGGGTGTAGGCGCGTAAACCATGCCCGGCCGCAGTGGCGACATCGTCATGCAGCAGGCCGGTGCCGAGCAGCTCACGCAGCAGCCAGGCCGGGCCGCCAGCAGCCTGAAACTGATTCACATCCGCCGCGCCATTGGGATAAACATGCGCCAGCAGCGGCACTACCTTGGACAGCGCGGCGAAATCATCCCAGTTCAATTCATAACCAGCAGCCCGGGCAATGGCCGGCAGGTGCAGGGTGTGGTTGGTCGAACCGCCACTGGCGAGCAAGGCCACCACCGCATTGATCAGCGCCCGGGCATCAATCTGCTGGCCAACCGGCAAATAGCGCTCACCCTGACGGCTGTTGTGCGCCACCAGGCGTGCGGCTTCATCGGTCATGGCATCGCGCAGCGGCGTGTAGGGGTGGATAAAGGCACTGCCTGGCACGTGCAGACCCATGGCTTCCATCAGCAGCTGATTGGTATTGGCGGTGCCGTAGAAGGTGCAGGTGCCGGCTTGGTGGTAGGCAGCCAACTCGGCGGCCAACAACTCATCACGGCTGGCTTCGCCACGGGCGTAACGCTGGCGGATTGCGGCTTTCTCCTTGTTCGGCAGCCCCGACTGCATGGGCCCCGCCGGTACAAACACCGCCGGCAGATGGCCGAAATGCAGTGCGCCAATGAGCAATCCGGGAACGATTTTGTCGCACACGCCGAGGTACAACGCACCGTCAAAGATGCCGTGGGTCAGGCCGATGGCAGCGGCCTGGGCAATCAGGTCACGGGAAAACAGCGACAGCTGCATGCCGCCCTCGCCCTGGGTAATACCATCACACATGGCCGGCACCCCGGCGGCGAACTGCGAGGTAGCGCCCGCCCTGGCCAGCGCCAGTTTCAGGCGCTCGGGGTATTCCCGGAGCGGCGCATGGGCCGAGAGCAGATCGTTGTAGCTGGAAATGATTGCCACATGCGGCGAGCCGCCCTGCTTCATGATCAGCCGCGCTTCATCAGGCTGTGCGGCCAGTGCATGGGCTAGGTTGGAGCAGCTCAGAGCCTTGCCGGTGGTGCGCGCAGCCGCCAGTGCCAGGCGCTGCAAATAGCGCTCGCGGCGCTTGGCGGAGCGCTTTTCCAGTGCGGCGGTAACCTGCTCAACAACCGGATGCAACATAACGGTTCCCTCTATCGGCGAGGTACAAGGCCTGCAGTGTAACGGCTTAGCACCTGTTTTTACCGCTGAGCGCCACTATGCGGTGGACCTTAACATCGGCTCAGGGTGCCCATTCACAATCTACCGGCGTATCGCGATCCAGCGCTTGCAGTCAGACATCGCGCGAGGCATGGCAATGCAGCAAATTTTGGCTCATAAGCAACCCCAGCTAAGCTATCGGTCTGTCATAAGGCCGCGCAATAATGCACCTTTGCCGTATCCGCCAACGTCCATGCTAGGGAATGCCTCTTTTGATCGTGTTGCTGCGCGTACTTCTACTGCTGTTACTGCCGGCATTAGGGCAAGCCGCAAGCCTGCCTTTGCTGGCCAGTGACACGCAGCTGCTACCGGGCCCGGCCATGCATGTCTGGGCAGACCCCGACGGCTTGGCTGACATCCACAGCGTTCGCCAACTACCTGAGTCAGCCTGGCAACCAGTGGCCCGTCGCGATGCCAGTTTCGGCTACAGCACTCACGCCTACTGGCTGCGCTTTGCCCTGCACAACCCGGCGGATGAGGCGATCAACTGGGTATTGCTGATCGGCAACCCACTGCTCGACGCCCTGGATGCCTACGGCCTGGACGGCGAACGGGTGTATCGCGCCGGCGATCAACGCCCCTTCGATGAACGCTGGGTCAATCACCGCCAACTGGTGCTGCCATTCAACCTGGCAGCCGGGGAAGAACGTGAGCTGATCCTGCGCATGCAGACCGATGGCTCGGCCAACCTCAGTGCCAGCCTGATGAGTGCCCAGGCGTTCAACCAGCACGAACAGCTTATGCTGCTGTTACAGGGCCTGTTCTTCGGCGCCCTGCTGGTGATGATGATCTACAACCTGTCGATCTTTATCATCACCCGCGACCGCAACTACTTGTGGTACAGCCTGTTTGTTGCCAGCTTCAGCCTTTACCAGTTCATCCAGCTGGGTTTTGCTCTGCAATGGTTCTGGCCCGAGTCACTGACCTGGCATCAGATGAGCTTTCCGTTCAGCTCGGCGCTCGCGACCCTGTTCGGCGTGCTGTTTACCTATGGTGTACTCGACCTGAGAACTCGGCACCCGGCCTACCGCTGGATCAGCCAAGGCCTGATTGGTTGCAGCCTGCTGGTGATGGTTATGGCGCTGACGGCGCCCTACCTTGTGGCGTTGATTGGCAGTTTTGCTCTGCTGCTGGCCTGCGCGATTACCGGTTGTATCTTCATCGTACTGCGCTGGCGCGACGGCTACCCGCCAGCCAAGCTGTTCGCCCTCGGCTGGTCAACCCTGGTCATCGCCAGCCTATTCAGTGTACTCAGCGGCACCGGCTTGCTCGCTTACTCCCTACTGACCCTGCATGCCCAGCAGGTCGGCAGCCTGCTTGAGCTGGTGATCTTCTCGATAGCCCTTGGCTCACGTATTCGGCTGGCGCAAAGCGCACAACAGCAAGCCCAGGCCCAGCTGTTTGCCAACGAACATCAATTGCGCCTGGAGCAGGCCAAGAGCCTGAATCTGCAGCAGCAAATCAACGAAGGCTTGGAAGCCCGCGTGGAAGAGCGCACCGCTTCCCTGCAAAAAGCCCTGCAGAAGCTTTCCACCGCCAACCGCCAGTTGGCCGAGCTCAGCCGTCGCGACAGCCTGACCGGGCTGTTCAATCGCCAGGTGCTTAACGAAGAATTGGAGCGCATGCTCGCTCAGGCCAAACGCAGCCAGCAGCCGATTGCCATGCTGATGATGGATCTGGACCACTTCAAGAAGGTAAACGACCAACACGGCCACCTGATTGGCGACGCCTGCCTGCAACACGCTGCTCTGCGCATGCAACAGCGCATGCGCAGTAACGATCTGCTGGTGCGCTTCGGCGGCGAAGAGTTTGCCGCCGTACTCTGCGACACCGACCAGTCTGGCGCGATGGACCTGGCAGAACAGCTGCGTGCAGACCTGGCCAGCCACCCTTGCATGCACCAGGGCCTGAGTATCGACCTAAGTCTGAGCATCGGCGTGTTCACGCTGATTCCCGATGCAGGCAGCGACCGCGAGCAGCTGCTACGCCACGCCGACCAAGCGCTGTATCAAGCCAAGGCCGCCGGGCGCAACACGGTTATCGGTTACGAGGCCAGCGCCTTGGACGATGCCTGACTTAGCGACTCCAGCAGCTCCAGCACCGCCTGTATCACGCGCGGATCAGCCAAGACGCGCTGATGCCCGCCGCTTTCCAAGCGCAGCAGGCGGCTGTCAAACCAGCTCTGATGAATCGATTCAGCCTCGCTGAACGGCACCATCGGATCGTCCTCTGCATGCACGATCAAACCGGGAAAATCCAGCTGGTAGTGCGCGCTATCAAGCTGTCCGGCTGGAATCCCGGCTTTCTCCTCGACCAGACGGACAAAGTGCGCGCGCGCCTGACGCGGCAAGCCCATATAGCGCGAGAAGCGCCGCAGCATGGTCAGAATTCGGCTGGGCGCGGCAATGCTGACCAGGGCCTCAGTACGCAAGCCCAATTGAGTGGCCAGCAAGGCACTGGCGCCGCCCATGGAATGACCAATCACCGCCTTCAGCGGCGGCAGTTCGCTGGCAGCCTCCAGCAAGGCGCGGGCAAACAGCACGACATTGGCTTCACGCCCAGGCGAACGCCCGTGAGCCGGCGCATCCAGCGCCACCACGCCATACCCGGCATTGACCAGAGCCTTGATCAGCTCGGCGAACTGCGTCGGCCGCCCTTCCCAACCATGCATCAACAGTACGGCCGGCCCACTGCCCCAGCGCAGCGCTGACAGACCGAAGCGCAGGGTGATGCGCTCGGCCTGCGCCAGCAGCGGCAACTCCCAGTCCCGCGGTGGCGAGGTGTGCGGCGTCATAAATTCCCGGCGCAACTTGCTGGCCAGGGCATGCGGCGCCAGCAGACCAATCGATGCGTTGAAACCACGAACCCAGCTCATGCTATTCATTGCCATATCCTCAGACGATTGCCGATTTAGCGGCACGCAAGACTCGATCAGACAACTCACCGGGGCCCAGCGCGCGTGCCAGCGCCAGCCCTCCGACCATCAAGGCGATATCGGCCAGCGCCTGACCAGCCTCTTCAGGACTGCCTGCCAGCTGCGCCGTCATCAGCTCGATATGCTCCGCCAGAACCGCACGAAAATCGTCCGGCATGCGTGCCAGCTCGCCTACCGAGCTGGGCAACGGGCAGCCCTGCTCGCTGGCGTCACGGTGCTTGCGTGACAGATAGAAAGCCGCCGACAACACCCGTCGTTCATGGCCAGACAGCGCCGGATCAAGCAGTGCTAGCCGCTCCCGGCGTTGGCAGAGCATCTGCTGGAACACCTCCAGCATCAGTGCATCCTTGCTCTCGAAATGCGCATAGAAGCCGCCTACCGTCAGGCCCGCAGCGCCCATCACCTCGCCCACACCGGGCTCAACCGGACCACGCTGCAACAACGCCACACTGGCAGCGGCCATGATGCGTTCGCGGGTTTGCGCCTTCTTCTCGCTCATATGCGCCTCCTTAATATTACGACCACAATATTATAGGCGTAATACAATTAAGCAACCCTAAGCGGCAACCGCTGATCGGCTGGAGAAATAATCTTTAGGAGGTAGAAAAATTGCCTGGAGCAATTTTTAACGTCGCGTAGCGACGGCCCGGAGGGCGGCCGCCAGGGATGGCAGGCCATAAAAACAAAAGGGTCATTCAAGAATGAATGACCCTTCAAAATCCCGCAGAGCGGGCAAAAATGGCGTCCCCTAGGGGACTCGAACCCCTGTTACCGCCGTGAAAGGGCGGTGTCCTAGGCCACTAGACGAAGGGGACGAAACCTTCGAAGAACAAGGCCAGCTTTACGCTGGCCCCGTGGCAGTTGTATCTACTGCAAAATTGGTGGAGATAAACGGGATCGAACCGTTGACCTCTTGCATGCCATGCAAGCGCTCTCCCAGCTGAGCTATACCCCCAGATTTATCGCCTCTCGGCTCACAGTCCAAAATGGCACTGCTTTTTGAAACTGGCGTCCCCTAGGGGACTCGAACCCCTGTTACCGCCGTGAAAGGGCGGTGTCCTAGGCCACTAGACGAAGGGGACGTAACCCTTCTAAAACCAACCAGCTGCAAGAGCTGGTTGTGGCAAGCCTTGCGGCTTTGAAGATGGTGGAGCTAAACGGGATCGAACCGTTGACCTCTTGCATGCCATGCAAGCGCTCTCCCAGCTGAGCTATAGCCCCATCTCAAGGACGGGGCGCATGTTAAGAGCACGCCCCACACCTGTCAACAAAATTTTTACCTGCGTCAGCATTCTTTATGCTGACAGAACAACCACTTACCCCATCTCGGCACGCCAAAACGACGGCCGGACGGGGCATTCAGCTGCTTAGAACCCGCTTCGGAACTCGCGAGCTAGAGTGAGACAAGGCAAAAATGGCCGAGGAAGCGGAGTTTACGGGCTGTAAATGAGCATTCCGAGGCCATTTTTAACGCAGTATCGCCGACGCGCAGCAGATCCGAAGTAGGTTCTTAGGCGATGGTCGCCAACAGCTTCTCCCACTCTTTGTTTTCCTTCTTCGATACGCCACCGAGCAGCTCGATGGCCTGACGCAGACGGAAACGAGTGAGGTCCGGGCCGATAATTTCCATGGCATCGAGCACCGACACCGAACTGGCATGCCCGGTGATAGCGGCAAACATCAGCGGCATGGCATCGCGCAGTTTCAGCTCCAGATGCTCGACCACCGCCTGAATGCAGCCGGTGATCTTGTCTTTTTCCCACTGACGCAGCGCTTCAAGCTTCCACAGGATTAACTGCATCAGCTGACGCACCTGCTCAGCCGAGAGCTTCTTGTGCTCGAACAACGCGGCATCCGGAGCCACGCCACCGGCGAAGAAGAAACTGGCCAATGGCGCGATCTGGCTAAAGGTTTCCACCCGGCCCTGTACGTGCGGGGCGATCTGCATCAGGTAGTTGCTGTTGAACGCCCACTTCTGCGCGCCAGCGGCGAATTCTTCGACGCTCAGCTCGCGCATCCACTGGCCGTTGAGCCAGGACAGTTTCTCCAAGTCGAAGATCGGCCCACCAAGGGAGACGCGGTTGATATCGAAGTGCTCGACCATCTCGTCGAGGCTGAACTTCTCACGCTCATCAGGCATCGACCAGCCCATGCGACCGAGGTAGTTGAGCATCGCCTGGGGCAAGAAGCCCATACGCTCGTAGAAGGTGATTGAAGTCGGGTTCTTGCGCTTGGACAGCTTGCTCTTGTCCGGGTTACGCAGCAGCGGCATATAGCACAGCTGCGGCTTGTCCCAGCCGAAGTACTCGTAGAGCAGAATCAGTTTGGGCGCCGACGGCAGCCACTCTTCGCCGCGCAGCACGTGGGTGATGCCCATCAGGTGGTCATCGACCACGTTAGCCAGGAAGTAGGTCGGTAGGCCATCGGTCTTCATCAGCACCTGCATGTCCATGCGATCCCATGGGATCTCCACTTCGCCACGCAGCATGTCCGGCACCACGCACACACCTTCGGCCGGCACTTTCATGCGCACTACGTTCGGCTCGCCAGCGGCCAGGCGCTGTTGCACCTCTTGAGCAGACAGATGCATGCAATGGCCGTCGTAACGCGGCGTCTGCTTGGCTTCCATCTGCTCGGCGCGCAGTTTGTCCAGGCGCTCGGCGCTGCAGAAGCAGTGGAAGGCATGGCCCTTCTCCACCAACTCGGCGCTGTATTTCTGGTAGATATGCCCACGCTCGCTCTGCCGATACGGGCCATGCGGGCCGCCGACGTCCGGGCCTTCGCTCCACTCGATACCCAGCCAGCGCAGGGCGTCGTAGATTTGCTGTTCCGACTCGCGGGTCGAGCGCACTTGATCGGTATCTTCGATACGCAGGATAAATTCGCCACCGTGCTGACGGGCAAAGCACAGGTTGAACAGGGCGATATAGGCGGTGCCTACGTGCGGATCACCGGTGGGCGACGGCGCGATACGGGTACGAACGGTGGTCATGGCGGCTCTCAGAGAATGTGCAACGGGCAATCTTTCAAGCCCGCGATATTAACAGGCTGCCCGCTGCCGGCTCCAGCCAGCGCGGCTATTTCAGCGAAAGCGGGCGCACACGGCATCTTGTAGTGCGCAGCAGTCTGGACAACACCACCAGCAGGCTTAGACTGACGCCCCTCTACTGCGGGCCTTGCCGCTTACGCCAGGCGCCCACCCTGCTCTTGTCACTCAGATCGCCATGCCTACCCCATCACGCACCCGCAGCCTGCTGCTGATCGTCGCCTTTGCCACTATCTATATCGGCTGGGGCACTACCTACCTGGCCAACCACTTTCTCCTGCTGGAATTGCCGCCGTTCGTCATCGGCAGCCTGCGCTTTTCGATAGCCGGCCTGCTCGCCTTGGCCTGGGTGGTGCTCAGCGGCCAACTGCGTATACAGCGCAGCGACTGGGGCGCGGTGCTGATCGGCAGCCTGGCGCTGATTGCAGTCGGCCAGGGCGCACTGATCTATGCCAACCAGTATTTGCCGACCGGCATGCTGGCGATGCTCTACACCACACTGCCATTGTGGAGCGTGGCGCTGGAGTGGCTGCTCGGCGAGCAACCGCCGCTGTGGGTGATGTGTGGCCTGGCGCTGGCCTGCAGTGGGATCGTGCTGCTGATGAATAACGGCCTGGATCACAGCGCTTCCATTGAGCAGTGGTTCGCCGGCCTACTGGTGGTGTTTGCCACCCTGCTCTGGGCGGGCGGTGCCTGGCTGATGCGTCAACGCCCGCCGTTTCGCTCCAGCTGGCTGGGGTTGAGTCTGCAGATGCTGATCGGCGCGCTACTGCTGGCACTGTTCGGCCTGTGGCACGGCGATTGGCAAGCGCTGAACTTGCGCGCGATCAGCGGCGATGCCTGGCTGTGGCTGGCGTACCTGGTGCTGCCGGTCAGCCTCGGCGTGTACCCGGCGTATTTCTGGCTGCTGCGCGAAGTGCGGCCGAGCCTGGTGTCGACCTTTGCCTTCGTTAACCCGGTGGTGGCGTTGCTGCTGGGCTACCTGCTGCTGGATGAGCGCCTGAGCCTGATGGCGATGGTGGCGTGCGGCATCACCCTGGGCGGCGTGGTGCTGATTATCTTCGGCCGTCGCTGAACAGTATCTGTGGAAGGGGCTTTAGCCGCGAAACAGCAGTCTCCTTGTCGCGGCTAAAGCCCCTCCCACCCAACGCCCTCCCACATTCAGCCAATTACACCTGCAGCAGTCGATCACGCAGTTTCTGAATCTCGTCGCGCAGCTGTGCCGCGGCCTCGAATTCCAGATCGCGGGCCAGTGCGTACATCTTCTCTTCCAGTTGACGGATGCGCTTGCTGATCTCGCTCGGTGAACGCAGCTCGTTCTCGTAACGCGCGCTTTCTTCGGCGGCCTGGGCCATGCCCTTGCGCTTCTTGCTGCGCGAGCCGGGCACGGTGGCGCCTTCGAGGATGTCCTGCACGTCCTTGAATACACCCTTGGGGATAATGCCGTTGGCTTCATTGAAGGCGATCTGCTTGTTACGCCGGCGCTCGGTTTCACCAATGGCACGCTCCATTGAGCCGGTCATACGGTCGGCATAGAGAATCGCCCGGCCGTTGAGGTTACGCGCGGCGCGGCCGATGGTCTGGATCAGCGAGCGCTCGCTGCGCAGAAAGCCTTCCTTGTCGGCATCGAGAATCGCCACCAGCGACACTTCCGGCATATCCAGGCCTTCGCGCAGCAGGTTAATACCCACTAGCACGTCAAAGGCGCCGATACGCAGGTCACGGATAATCTCGACCCGTTCCACCGTGTCGATGTCCGAGTGCAGGTAGCGCACCTTGACCCCGTGATCAGCCAGGTAATCGGTCAGGTCCTCGGCCATGCGCTTGGTCAGGGTGGTGACCAGCACGCGCTCCTCGATGGCCACGCGCTTGTGGATTTCCGACAGCAGATCATCGACCTGAGTCAGCGCCGGGCGCACCTCGATCTGCGGGTCGACCAGACCGGTCGGCCGCACCACCTGCTCGATCACCCGTCCGGCATGCTCGGCCTCGTAGTTACCCGGCGTGGCAGACACGAAGATGGTCTGCGGGCTTGCCGCCTCCCATTCCTCGAAGCGCATCGGCCGGTTGTCCAGCGCGGAAGGCAGGCGGAAGCCATATTCGACCAGGGTTTCTTTGCGCGAGCGGTCGCCCTTGTACATCGCACCGACCTGCGGCACCGAGACGTGGGATTCGTCGATCACCAGCAGCGCCTCGTCCGGCAAATAGTCATACAGCGTCGGCGGCGGCTCGCCAGGGCCGCGCCCGGACAGGTAGCGCGAGTAGTTTTCGATACCGTTGCAGTAGCCCAGTTCGACAATCATCTCCAGATCGAAACGGGTGCGCTGCTCCAGACGCTGCGCCTCCACCAGCTTGTTGTTGCTGCGCAGGTACTCCAGACGCTCAACAAGTTCGACCTTGATCTTCTCCACCGCCTCCAGCAGCACGTCGCGCGGCGTCACATAGTGACTCTTGGGATAGAAGGTAAAGCGCGGCAGCTTACGGATCACCTCGCCGGTCAGCGGATCGAAGGCCGAGATGCTTTCCACCTCATCATCGAACAGCTCGATGCGAATGGCCTCCAGGTCCGATTCTGCCGGAAATATATCGATCACATCGCCGCGCACGCGGAAGGTCGCGCGGGCGAAATCCATGTCGTTGCGTGTGTATTGCAAGTCGGCCAGGCGGCGCAGCAAGGCGCGCTGGTCCATTTTGTCGCCGCGATCGACGTGCAGCACCATCTTCAAGTACGACTCGGGGCTGCCCAGACCGTAGATGCACGACACGGTGGTAACGATGATCGCGTCCGGCCGCTCCAGCAGCGCCTTGGTCGCCGACAGGCGCATCTGCTCGATATGGTCGTTGATCGAGGCGTCCTTCTCGATAAAGGTATCGGAGGACGGCACATAGGCTTCCGGCTGGTAGTAGTCGTAGTAGGAAACGAAATACTCCACCGCATTGTTCGGAAAAAAGCTCTTAAACTCGCCATAGAGCTGCGCGGCCAGGGTCTTGTTCGGCGCCAGCACCAGGGTCGGACGCTGGAGCTGGGCGATCACGTTGGCGATGGAAAAGGTCTTGCCCGAGCCCGTTACGCCGAGCAATGTCTGGTGCGAAAGGCCCGCTTCCAGGCCTTCGACCATCTGCCGAATGGCCTCGGGCTGATCGCCGGCGGGCTGAAAACGGGTGACCAATTGAAACTCGGACATGACGGACCTCGACAAGCGGATGTGACGCGACCTGAAAGCCTACGTCAAAACCGGTGAAAAGCGTGTGCCTGCTGTCGCAGCACAGGTTATGCGTCGGTATACTACCGGTCGACTTACGCAACCCCTAGCCGGGCGTTGCCTGATACCCAACCTCTCCTCTTCAGAGCTGCCGCATCCATGAGTCTGTTCTCTGCCGTCGAAATGGCTCCGCGCGACCCCATCCTGGGCCTCAATGAAGCATTTAACGCCGATACCCGCACGACCAAGGTCAACCTGGGCGTGGGCGTTTACTACAACGAGGAAGGCCGCATCCCCCTGCTGCGCGCCGTAGCCGAAGCCGAGAAAGCCCGCATTGAAGCCCACGCCCCGCGTGGCTACCTGCCGATTGAAGGCATTGCTGCCTACGACAGCGCCGTACAGAAATTGCTCCTGGGTAGCGACTCCGAACTGATTGCCGCTGGTCGGGTGATCACCACCCAGGCCGTTGGCGGCACTGGCGCACTGAAAACCGGCGCCGACTTCCTCAAGCGCCTGCTGCCTAATACCGTTGTGGCAATCAGCGATCCGAGCTGGGAAAACCACCGCGCGCTGTTCGAGTCTGCCGGCTTCGCGGTGCACAACTACCGTTATTACGACGCAGCCAGCCACGGCATCAACCGCGCCGGCATGCTCGAGGATCTGAAGAATCTGCCGGCCCGCTCGGTTGTCGTGCTGCACGCTTGCTGCCACAACCCGACCGGCGTCGACCTGTCGCTGGACGATTGGAAAGCCGTGCTGGAAGTGCTGCGCGAGCGTGAACATGTGCCGTTCCTCGACATCGCCTACCAGGGTTTTGGCGACGGTATTGAACAGGACGCCTTTGCCGTGCGCCTGTTTGCCGCCTCGGGCATTCCGTTCTTCGTTTCCAGCTCGTTCTCCAAATCCTTCTCGCTGTACGGCGAACGCGTCGGCGCACTGTCCATCGTCACCGGCAACCAAGACGAAGCCAACCGCGTGCTGTCGCAAGCCAAGCGCGTGATCCGCACCAACTACTCCAACCCGCCCACCCACGGTGCCACTGTGGTTGCCAGCGTGCTGAACAGCCCTGAGCTGCGCGCTCTGTGGGAAGAAGAGTTAGCCGGCATGCGCGAGCGCATTCGCGGCATGCGCATGGCCATGGTCGAGCAGCTTGCAAAACACGGCGCCAAGCGCGACTTCAGCTTCGTCGCCCAGCAGCGCGGCATGTTCTCCTACTCGGGCCTGACCGCCGAGCAGGTCGAGCGCCTGAAAACCGAGTTCGGCATCTACGCCGTCAGCACCGGCCGTATCTGCGTCGCCGCGCTGAACCAGCGCAACCTACCAGCTGTTACTCAAGCCATCGCGGCCGTTCTCTAAACGTTTGGGGAAGTCGATCAGGTATTGACTTCCCCTTTCTAATCAGTAGGATACGCGCCATCGTTCCGCGATAGCTCAGTCGGTAGAGCAAATGACTGTTAATCATTGGGTCCCAGGTTCGAGTCCTGGTCGCGGAGCCAGTAGTTCATCGGGGTATAGCGCAGTCCGGTAGCGCGCCTGCTTTGGGAGCAGGATGTCGGGAGTTCGAATCCCCCTACCCCGACCATTTTTGGTCGTTGGCTCAGTTGGTAGAGCAGTTGGTGTTTAACCGATTACTCAGGGGCTATAAAGCCACATGCGTAACCCTTTCAAGCCCGCTTGAAAGAAAAAACCCGCCTAGTGCGGGTTTTTTATTGTTTGCCATCCATGGCAACCACCCCTTCGGGCGCGTCGCTACGCTCCATCAAAAACAGCTCCAGGCGGCTTTTATTGGCACTGGCCAATGAATAGCCAGCGAGTTACCTCCTCGCATCAATCATAAAAAACTATCAAAGCCATTCAAGCGCAGCATTTCCTCAATCGAACTTGAACAACTAGGCTGCATCTCAATGAAGAATACTTCTCACTCGAGGTGCGCCATGCTCAAGACTCTGACTTTTACCCTGATGCACTTTTGTATCGCCTTCGGTGTCACTTATGCGTTGACCGGCAGCATCGCCGCTAGCGGCCTGGTAGCGGCCATCGAACCACTGTGCAACTCCGTGGGATTCTACTTCCATGAGAAGGTCTGGCAGCGCATCGAAGGGCGTTCGACAACCGCTACTGTGCTCCCTAAACATGCCTGGTTGCATCACCAGGCATAAAGACTGCTGCAGCGGCAAGGCACCTGAGCAGGCTGTAAAACAGTCAGCGGGGAGCGGAACCAATCCGCTACTATTCGCAGCTCAGCCACCATACGCGCCTGACTATGCCTGCTACTTCTCGCTTTCCTGCTCCGCCTTACCTCTTTGCCTGTCTGCTCGGTCTACTGGCGCTTTACGGCCTGTGGTATGGCCTTGGCCAACCGGTCGAATTGGCTGATGCCGCAACACCCACGCACAAGCTGCAATGCGCGTCCTACACCCCATTCGACAAGGATCAATCGCCCTTCGATCAACCCATGCAGCTGCGCCCCGAGCGCATGGAAGCAGATCTGGCCTTGCTCGCAGAACGATTCGAGTGCCTGCGCACCTATTCGGTGACCGGCCTGGAAGAGCTGCCGAATATGGCGCGTAAACATGGCCTGAAACTCATCGCTGGTGCCTGGGTCAGCCGTAACCCGGCCGATACAGCGGCTGAGATCGCCGGCCTGGTAAAAATCGCCAACGCTCACCCGGATGTAGTGCAGGCGGTGATAGTCGGCAACGAGGCGCTGCTGCGCAAAGAAGTCACTCCGCAACAACTGGTGGCGCTGATCAAGCAGGTTAAAACCCAGATCAAGCAGCCGGTCACCTATGCGGATGTCTGGGAGTTCTGGCTTAAACACCCGGAAGTTGCCCCCGCAGTGGACTTCATCACTATTCACCTGCTGCCCTACTGGGAAGACAACCCAGCGGGGATCGAAAGTGCTCTGCATGAAGTCGCTGAAGTACGCCAGACCTTTGGCAATGCCTATGCGCCCAAAGACATCATGATCGGCGAAACCGGCTGGCCAAGCGAAGGGCGCCAGCGTGAAACCGCAGTGCCAAGCCTGGTCAACCAAGCCAAGTTTATCCGTGGTTTTGTCGCCATGGCCGAGCAGAACGGCTGGCGCTACAACCTGATCGAGGCATTTGACCAGCCGTGGAAACGCATTAGCGAAGGTGCCGTTGGCGGTTATTGGGGCCTGTATGACGCCGACCGCGAGGACAAATCTATCCTCGCCGGTTCCGTATCCAACCTGCCGCACTGGCCGGCCTGGCTGACCTCAAGTCTGATCATTGCGACAGCGACGCTGCTGCTGGCCGGTCAACCGCGTTCGCCACGTGCCGCATTGTTATTGCCGTTGCTGGCGGCGCTTGGGGCCGGCTGTATCAGTTTGTTTGCCGAATTGACGCTGGTTACCAGCCGTTACCTCGGCGAGTGGCTCTGGGCAGCCGCACTGATTGCGCTGAACCTTCTGGTACTGGCCCACGCCGCGCTGCTGCTCAGTAAGCAGACTGGCTGGCGCGCACAGCTATCCAACTGGCTGCACAGCAAGGGCGCGCTGTGGCTGACACTAAGCGGTTTTGCCGGAGCGGTGATGATGCTCGCGCTGGTGGTGGATGCGCGCTACCGCAGCTTCCCTAGCGCAGCACTGCTGCTCCCCGCGCTGGTCTATCTGTGTCGCCCGGTGGGTGGCTACCGCCGTGAAGTCGCCCTGCTCGCGCTGCTGATCGGCGCATGTATTGCGCCGCAGCTGTACCAGGAAACCCTAAGCAATTGGCAAGCTCTAGGCTGGGCGCTGACCTGCGTGCTATTGGTCGCGGCGCTATGGCGCAGCCTGCGGGTTAAAACGCAAACCGCCTGATCAGGCGGCCTGCGGCGCGCGCACCCAACGCAGCAGCGCCAGCACCACGGCAAATACCGCGAGGCTGGCGCTGTACAACACCAGCGCCGGCAGGCCGAGCAGCAATGCCGGCACCGCCAGGCGCTTGCCCCAAGCACCCGGCAGCACAAACGCCAGCACAGCAATAATCAGCGCAGCCCAAGCCAAGACCCGGAAATGGATCAACCAGCCCAGGCTTGCACGTACCTGGCAGGCCAACTGTTGCGGATCCTCAACGCACAGGCCGACCCACTGCGCGCCCTCCATTAGCTGATAGCGCAGCGCAAAGCTCAAGGCCAGACACAGGACCGCAGCGATCAGCAGAGCAGTCAGAGGCAGATAACGGGACATGAGGCAACTCAAGCAGATAAAGGGGCTGCCTAGGATAAGCCGCCGCGCCACGGATAACACCCCGAGATCGCCGCTTGCAGTCTCTGCGGCTAGAATCCAGCCATGCTGATACGTCGCCTGATACTGATCACCGCCAGCCTGCTCGGCCTCTGGATGCTGTGGGTCATGCTATTGCCTACACCCAGCGGCCATTCGCCCACGACACCACTGTCCGGCAGTAGCTGGCGCGTGGCGGAGCACACGGTCAGCACGCTGGAGAGTTTCCAGTTGGAGGCGCGCATTCTGGGCCGTGAAGACTACTACTTCGACCGTGGTGCCAAGCTTTCGCCGACTGATCTGGCGCTTGGCTGGGGGCCAATGGCCGACCCTGAGGTGCTGCGCCATATCAGTATTAGTCAGCGCAACCGCTGGTACTTCTGGCGGTCAGAACAACTGCCAATCGAGCGCCGGCAGATTGAGATCAACAGCGCCAATATGCACCTGATACCGGCCAACCCAGAAGTGGCCAACACGCTGACCCAACTCAAAGCGGGCCAGCAGATTCGCCTAAGCGGACAACTGGTTCGCATCGATGGCGATGATGGCTATCGCTGGGTCAGCTCACTCAGCCGAGAGGACACAGGCGACGGTGCCTGCGAGCTGATCTGGGTTGAGCAACTTGCTGTAGTGCCCTGACAAGCGAATGTCTAAATGGCACTTACGCTTGAAAAACTGCCAATTTATAACTAAACGGCACGTAACCTGACTTATGTGGTCAAATCGAACCATTCCTGACCAACTGCATCAGCCCTAGCTCTCAAGAGATTTAGCCATGTCGCATGTCCCTCGTCTGCTTGCCCTTCTCAGTTGCTTGGCCCTGATGGCCCCCGTCAGCGCTGCCGATATCGATGCCAGCAGTTATGGCTATCCCATTAGTAACCCCTTCGAAGCCACCCTGGCGACCACCCCGCCGGAGTTGCGCCCGGAGCTTCCGGTCGACGCCGACATCAGCCAGGACGACTACCAGATCAAACTGCGTCCGGAGCGCGAGTTCGAGCTGCCGGACAACTTCTGGCCGGTCACCCAGATGCGCTACCGCATGGCCAAGCAGTCCGGCGAAGCGCCGCTGATCTTTATCATCGCCGGCACTGGCGCGCATTACGCCAGCAGCACCCCGGAATACCTGAAGAGATTGTTCTACGGCGCCGGCTATCACGTGGTGCAACTGTCGTCGCCGACCAGCTATGACTTCATGACTTCGGCCTCGCGCTTTGCCACACCCGGCATCACCCGCGAAGACGCCGACGACCTGTACCGCGCCATGCAAGCCGTGCGTGCACAGCATCCGCGCCTGAAAGTCAGCGAATACCACCTCACCGGCTACAGCCTCGGCGCGCTGCAGGCCGCCTTTGTCAGCGAGCTGGATGAAACCCGACGCAGCTTCAACTTCAAGCGCGTGTTGCTGCTCAACCCGCCGGTAAACCTCTACACCTCGATCACCAACCTCGACCGCATGGTGCAAACCAAAGTCGAAGGTATCGACAACAGCACCACCTTCTATGAACTGGTGTTGGGCAAGCTGACACGTTACTTCCAGGAAAAGGGTTACGTCGATATCAACGATGCCCTGCTCTATGACTTTCAGAACTCGGGGGAGCAGCTCAGCGACGAACAGATGGCCATGCTGATTGGCGCGGCGTTTCGCTTCTCCTCTGCCGATATCGCTTTTACCTCAGACCTGATCAACCGCCGCGGCTTGATCACCCCGATCGAATACCCGATCAGCGAAGGCACCAGCCTTACTCCATTTTTCCGCCGCGCCCTGCAGTGCGATTTCGACTGCTACCTGACCGAGCAATTGATTCCCATGTGGCGCGCGCGTACAGATGGCGGCAGCGTGGCGCAGTTGATCGACCAGGTCAGCCTGTATGGCGTAGCTGATTACCTGAAAAGCAGCAGCAAGATTGCCGTCATGCACAACGCCGATGATGTGATCCTCGGCCCTGGTGACCTGGGTTTTCTGCGCCGCACCCTGGGTGAACGCCTGACCCTTTATCCGCTGGGTGGCCATTGCGGCAACCTCAACTATCGCGTCAACAGCGACGCCATGCTGGAGTTCTTCCGTGGCTAAGCCCATTTCCCTCGCAGTGCTCTTCACCCTGTTGCTCGGCAGCAGCCTGTCGTACGCCCAACACGCTGTTGATGACGATGGCTTCACGCAGCCGTTACAACACCTGCAATTCAATCCGGGGCTGGATCAGCGTGAGTTCGAGCGTTCGACCCTCAGCGCACTGCAAGTCTATGACCCGCTGGAGTCGTGGAACCGGCGCGTCTATCACTTCAACTACCGCTTCGATGAGTGGGTATTCCTGCCGATTGTCGATGGCTACCGCTATATCACCCCAACCTTGGTGCAGACAGGCGTCAGCAACTTCTTCAGCAACCTGGGTGATGTGCCCAACCTGATTAACAGTGCGCTGCAGCTCAAGGGCAAGCGCGCCATGCAGACCACCGGGCGTCTACTGCTCAATACCACCCTGGGTGTCGCCGGTCTTTGGGACCCGGCGACCCGCATGGGCCTGCCCAAGCAGAAGGAAGACTTCGGCCAGACCCTGGGTTATTACGGCACACCAGCCGGGCCCTACCTGATTCTGCCGTTGCTGGGACCATCGAACCTGCGCGATACCGGCGGCCTGGTGGCGGACTTTACGGTCAAAAGCCAGGTCAACTGGCTGAATGTCGCCGAAACCAGCGCCAGCCATCCGGAAATCATCCTGCTGGAAGTGGTCGACCAGCGCTCCACGGTGAACTTCCGCTACGGCCAGCTCAACTCGCCGTTCGAGTACGAGAAAATTCGCTTCTTCTACCATGAGGCACGCAAGCTGCAGATCGCCGAATAAACCTGCGAGCTT
The DNA here is from genome assembly GCF_963970955.1 of Pseudomonas sp. EA_35y_Pfl2_R111. NCBI lineage: Bacteria > Pseudomonadati > Pseudomonadota > Gammaproteobacteria > Pseudomonadales > Pseudomonadaceae > Pseudomonas > Pseudomonas sp. EA_35y_Pfl2_R111. The sequence goes on from NZ_CAXAOM010000002.1 coordinate 821,297, forward strand.
GACCCAAGGGCCGCCCCCAGGCTTTAACCTGGCGCGGCCCTTATTAATGGAGAGTGACTATGCGTGTCGCCCAACTGGCCAAAGCCGCCGCTGTCAGCAGTGAGACGGTGCGTCACTACACCGACCTTGGCCTGCTTCGGCCCACGCGCAACCCGGATAACGGCTACCAGGAATACTCCAGCTCAGACCTGCAACGCCTGCGCTTTATCGCTCGCGCACGCCGCTTGGGTTTTAGCCTGAAAGACACGCAACAGATCCTCGCCAGCGCCGATAACGGCCAGGCGCCCTGCGCCGAGGTGCGCGACCTGCTCAGCGAACGCCTGGCGGCCTTGCAGGCGCATATCGAGGAATGTCAGCGCCTGGCGCAGGTGATGCAGAACGCTTTCGACGACTGGGCCAACAAGGGCGAATGCGCCCCCGATGGCCAGGCCATCTGTCGTTTGATCGAAGATTTCGAACCAGATATCGAGCGCCGCCCCGCAACGCCCTGCCCCGCACACTAACCAAGCTGTCTGAGATCTCGCGAGCTAGAGTCCTGCAAGGCAAAAACAAGCGAGAAACGAGCGCAGCGAAGTAACAGCCAACGGCTGGCCCGTAGGGTGAGCGCAGCGAATCAAGCGGAGTGTACTTTTGTACATGAGCATTACTCGTTGCACTCGCCCTTCGGGCCGCGCTGAAGCGCGTTATCCGCAAGCGGCTTACCGAGCTTGTTTTTAACGCAGCAGGGTCGACGCGCAGCAGATCGTAACCCTAGTTACTGGGCATAGCGGCGATGCAGGCCCGGTGGCACACCGCTGCTGTCGGTTGGCAACCAGGGGCCCTGCGGGTTACTGGCCCAGCTCCAGCCGGAATTCCAGCGGTAATAGGTGCGTTCCCGGTAGTACAGATGAGACGCCCCACCGACCACATAAACCCCGAGCCCAGAATCCCATTGACTGTCCACTCCCGGTGGCGGCGCAAACCGTGGGTGATTGCTACTGCCGCTAGGGTTTGTCACCGGTGCTGTTGCAACCGGTGACTGTACGCAAGCACCGAGCCCCAGCAGGCCGACTAACACCGCACCACGCAAAAACAGCCTCATGGTGCTTTGCTGTCAGCGCTGTCGATCAACAGCTGCTGCAGCTCCGTGGTCTTGCTGGCCAACGGCTGACTGCTGCCAATCCATTCACCTGCAGTGGCATTGCCATTGCGCGAGATACGGGCGACCAGCTGCACCTGCTCGAAGCCGGAAATCTTCAACTGCGGCATCATCGCATCGCTGTCCGACAGACTGACTTCAGCCGGCAGGTCAGCCACGCTCAGGCGCTTGACCGCCAGTGGCATCGGCGGCCCGGAGACGGCGCGAGCGAAGATAAATACCGCGTCACCCGGCTGTACCTTGGCTTGCAGCTCGGCAGCCAGAGCGACGCGCACTTTCAGGCCTTGGCTAGCCGCCGGTGCGGCATCGACGGCAGGCGCGCCAAGCTGCTCACGGGCGCGATCAATCCCACCCTGAATCGCCAAACGTGAAGGGTCTTCAGCCGGTAGTACCGCGACCAGCTGCTGCCAGCGATCAATCGCCTGCTGAAACTGCCCGGCTTCATACGCGGCAATACCGAGCAGACCGAGACTGGTGACTTCTGCCGGATCGGCCTTCAGCGCTTCATCGGTGAGCGCTTGCAGCTGCTCAGTCCATTGCTTGTCGCCGGCAAAATACAGCGCCTGCGCCCACTGCCCGAGCAGCTCCGGCGCACGCCCAGCCACATCGACGGCGCGCTCGAACGCCACGGCAGCGTCAGCGGCACGTTCCTGAGCCATATAGGTACGGCCAAGGAAGTACCAGCTTTCGGCGGACTTGGGATCGCTCTGCACCGCAGCTTCCAGGCGTGCAGTCATTTCCTCGATGGACTTTGGCTGCGCGGCAAAGGTTTGTGCACGCTCGACGTCATCGATGGCGCCCCAGTGCTGGTACAGGCCATACCCCAGCAGCGGCATCAGCAGCGCGGCAACCAGCGGAATTTTACCGCCCAGAGAGCGCTGGGCCGGCTGCGCCTGCGCGCCTTCGGTGTCGGCGAGCAACTCGCGGGCTGCCTCATCACGACCATTGGCCAGCTGCTCTGCATTCAGCGCACCTGCGTCGTGCTGGCCTTGTAGATCCAGCAAACGCTCCTGATACAGGGTCACGTTAAGGGCAGTACGGTCTTCTTCGGCCTGCACCTTGCGCGCACGCAGCACCGGGATCAGCAGAAACGCCAGGGCCGTGAGCAACAGCAGGCCGGCGCATAACCAGAATTCAATCATCAGTCTTTCTTATCCACAGGCGTTTGATTAAGCAGAGCAGCCAGACGCTGCTGTTCATCAGCAGACAGGCCACCGGCGGCGCCCGGCTTGCTACGACGACGCACCAGGATGACCCCGAGCAGGACGAAACCACCGACCAGCAAACCAGCCGGGCCATACCACAGCAGCAACGTGCGCGCGGTTACCGGCGGCTTGTAGAGGACGAAATCGCCATAGCGGCTGACCAGATAGTCGATGATCTGCTCATTGCTCTGGCCCTCCTCCAGCATGCGGAAGATCTGCGCACGCAGGTCCATGGCTATCGGCGCATCGGAGTCGGCGATGTTCTGATTCTGGCACTTGGGGCAGCGCAGCTCTTCCACCAGATTGCGGTAACGCTCGCGCTCGGCCTCAGTGGCAAATTCGTAGGTGTCGATAGCGGCCTGGGCGGTGCCCAACAACGCCAGGCCCAATACAGCGGCGCTTAGCAGACGCTTCATGGCTGCACCTCATCGACTAGCTCTTGGTAGAGCGGCGCAAGCTGTTCACGCCAGATGCGCTCATCAATCACTCCGACGAACTTGTGGCGGATGATGCCGTCCTTGTCGATCAGGAAGGTCTCTGGCGCACCGTACACGCCCAGGTCCAAGCCCAGGGTGCCACGCGCATCGTTGACGTTCAGTTGATAGGGATCATGGAACTCCACCAGCCACTTCTGCGCGGCGGCGTTGTCGTCCTTGTAGTTGACCCCATGAATGGTCACGCCCAGCTTGGCCAGCTTGTTCAGCACCGGGTGTTCCACACGGCAGGCCACGCACCAGGTCGCCCAAACGTTGACCAGCGCCGGCTTGCCCTTGAGATCGGCCTCACTCAGCGTTTTGCCATCCTGCACCGCTGGCAGGGAGAACGCCGGGAACGGCTTGCCGATCAGCGCCGATGGTAGTTCGGTGGGATCGAGGAACAAACCGCGGTAGAGAAACACCGCCACGCCGAGAAACAGCACCAGCGGTAACAGCAGCAGTAAACGCTTCATGCCTGCACCCCCGCCATGCCCAGCGCATCACGTACGCGGGTGCGTACCTTCATGCGGTAGCGCTTGTCGCTGGCAGCGAGGAAGCCGCCAAAGCCCATCAACAGCGCGCCGAACCAGATCCAGCGAACGAATGGCTTGATATGCACGCGTACCGCCCAGGCGCCGTTTTCCAGCGGCTCACCCAGGGCGACGAACAGGTCGCGGGTGATCCCCGCGTCGATGCCGGCTTCGGTCATCACCGACTGCTGCACGGTATACAGACGCTTCTCCGGGTGCAGCACGGCAATCTGCTTGCCGTCTTCGAGGATGCGCACAGTGCCTTTGTCGGAGGTGAAGTTCGGCCCCTCGAAGTGCTCGGCACCTTCGAAAATAAACTGATAGCCGCCAATTTCCACGGATTCGCCCGGCGCCATGCGCATATCGCGCTCGAAGCTGCCCATGCTGGTCAGCACCACGCCCAGGGCACATACGGCCATGCCCAGGTGCGCTGTCTGCATGCCCCAGTAACTGCGAGTCAAGCTTGGCAAACCGCGGAAAAAACCCTTGTGGCGGGTTTTCTCAATAATGTCGCGCAGCCCGGCCAACACCACCCAAGCGGCCAGCAGGCACACGCCAAGCACCGCCCAGTTGAAGTCGCCGACCAGGAAGGTGGCGATCACTGCCAGCACCACGCTGCCAATCAGCACCGGCGTGAGCATGCTCAGCAGCCACTGCAGCGGCGTGTCTTTCCAGCGCACCAGCACGCCGACCGCAATCATCGCCATCAGCAGGCCCATCAACGGTACGAACAGGGCGTTGAAGTACGGCGGGCCGACCGACAGCTTGGCTCCTGTCATGGCATCCAGCACCAGCGGGTAGAGGGTGCCGAGCAGAATCATCGCCGCGGCCACCACCAGAATCAGGTTATTCACCAGCAGTAGAGTTTCCCGCGACCAAAGGGCAAAGCCGACCTGACTCTTGACCACCGGCGCACGCACGGCGAACAGCGCCAAGGAGCTGCCCACCACCAACAGCAGGAAGGCCAGGATAAACACGCCGCGCTCAGGGTCGCTGGCAAAGGCATGCACCGAGGTCAGCACGCCGGAGCGCACCAGGAAGGTCCCCAGCAAGCTGAGGGAGAACGCAGCAATCGCCAGCAGCACGGTCCAGCTCTTGAACACGCCGCGTTTTTCCGTCACGGCCAGGGAGTGGATCAGCGCGGTGCCGACCAGCCAGGGCATAAAGGAGGCGTTTTCCACCGGGTCCCAGAACCACCAGCCGCCCCAGCCGAGTTCGTAGTAGGCCCACCAGGAGCCCAACGCGATACCGATGCCGAGGAAGGCCCAGGCAACGATGGTCCAGGGCCGCGACCAGCGCGCCCAGGCGGCGTCCAGCTTGCCGCCGAGCAAGGCGGCAATGGCGAAGGCGAAGGCCACGGAGAAGCCGACATAGCCCATATAGAGCATCGGCGGGTGGATGATCAGACCGAAGTCCTGCAGCAGCGGGTTGAGGTCACGACCGTTTGCCGGGGTGTCGAACAGCAGGCGCTCGAACGGGTTGGAGGTGATGATCAGAAACAGCAGAAAGCCGATGCTGATAATGCCCATCACCGCCAGCACGCGGGCGAGCATCTCTTCCGGCAACTGGCGCGAGAAGATCGATACGGCAAAGGTCCAGCCGGCGAGAATCAGCCCCCAGAGCAGCAGCGACCCCTCGTGGGCGCCCCACACGGCGCTGAACTTGTAGTACCAGGGCAATGCACTGTTGGAGTTGTTGGCCACGTAGGCGACGGTGAAGTCGTCGACCATAAAGGCGTAGGTCAGGCAGATAAAGGCAAACAGCATAAAGCTGAACTGCCCCCAGGCAGCTGGCTGCGCTAGGCTCATCCACTGACGGTCACCACGCCAGGCGCCGATCAGCGGCAGGGTCGCCTGCACCAGCGCCATGCACAGCGCCAGAATCATTGCCAGATGGCCGAGCTCGGGAATCATTGCGCGTACTCCGATGGGGACGCCTGCTTGGCTGCTTTGGCTGCGTCGTGCTGCTGTTTCATGCCGCTCTGTTCCAGGGCCTGCATGACTTCCGGCGGCATATAGTTCTCATCGTGTTTGGCCAGCACTTCGTCGGCGATCAACACGCCGTTAGCGTCGAGCTTGCCCATGGCAACGATGCCCTGCCCTTCGCGAAACAGATCCGGAAGGATGCCGGTAAAGCGGATGGTTACGTTCTTGGCACCGTCGGTGACAACGAAATCGGTGTCCAGCGAATCGCTGGAGCGCTTTACCGAGCCCTCTTCAACCAGGCCACCGGCGCGGATACGGGTATCTTGCGGGGCTTCGCCATTGGCGATCTGGGTCGGGGTGTAAAACAGGTTGATATTCTGCTGCAACGCACTGAGGGCCAGGGCCACGGCGATGCCGACACCGGCAATGATGGCCAGGACGATATACAGGCGTTTTTTACGCACGGGGTTCACTTCGACTCCTCCCGGCGCAAACGACGCGCCTCGTCTTGCAGATAACGGCGACGCGCCAGGATTGGTAGCGCCACATTCAGCCCCAGCACAGCCAGGCTGATGGCATAACAGGACCAGACATAAGGCCCGTGGGTACCCATGGCGATAAATTCGCTAAAGCTGGCAAAACTCATAGGCCCTTCTCCACCAGCGCCTTGACCTCAGCTTTGGCCCAACTGCTACGCGCCTCACGCTTGAGCACCTCCAGACGCATGCGCAGCAGCAGCACGGCGCCAAAGAAGCAGTAGAAGCCCAGCACCATGATCAGCAGCGGCATCCACATCTCAAACGGCATGGCCGGTTTCTCCACCACGCTGAAGGTGGCGGGCTGGTGCAGGGTATTCCACCACTCCACCGAGTATTTGATGATCGGGATATTCACCACCCCGACGATGGCCAGCACCGCGCAGGCTTTAGCCGCGCTGTCACGGTTGGTGATGGCGTTGCCCAGGGCGATCACGCCGAAATACAGGAACAGCAGAATCAGCATCGAGGTCAGGCGCGCGTCCCAGACCCAGTAAGTGCCCCAGGTCGGCTTGCCCCACACCGCGCCGGTCACCAGGGCGATCACGGTCATCCAGGCACCAATGGGCGCGGCCTGTTGCAGGGCAACATCAGCCAGTTTCATCTTCCACACCAGACCAACCGTGCCTGCCACCGCCAGCATCACGTAAATCGACTGAGCGAGAAACGCCGCCGGCACATGGATATAGATAATGCGAAAGCTGTTGCCCTGCTGGTAATCCGGCGGCGCAAAGGCCAAACCCCAGACCAGGCCAACCACCAGCAACACGGCAGCGGCCAGAGCCAACCAGGGGAGCCAGCGGCTGCTGATTTCATAAAACCATTTAGGCGAGCCGAGCTTGTGAAACCACGTCCAGTTCATCAGGTTACTCATCAGTGCTAGGGCTGATCAGGGCGCAGGCAGGCACCCGGATCAACCGGCCATTCAGGCTTATTGTCTACTCAGCGACACTGATCGTCAGACCAGCGGCGATGGCAAAAGGTGTCAAGGTCACCGCCAATGCGGTGAGGCTGGCCAACCACAGCAGGTGGCCGACCGCCGGCAATCCTTGCAGGCTGGCTTGTAACGCACCGCTGCCGAGAATCAACACCGGGATGTACAACGGCAAAATCAGCAGCGCGAGCAGCAGACCACCACGCTTGAGGCCCACGGTCAGCGCTGCGCCGACCGCGCCCAGCAGGCTCAGCACCGGGGTACCGAGCAGCAGGGAGATCAGCAATACTGGCAGGCAACGCCCCGGCAAACCGAGCATCAACGCCAGCAGCGGCGCCAGCAGCACCAGCGCCAGCCCGGAGAACAGCCAGTGTGCCAGCACCTTGGCCAGAACCAGAAGAGCCAGGGGGTGCGGCGAAAGGACCCACTGCTCCAGGGAGCCATCCTCGAAATCACTGCGAAACAGCCCGTCCAGCGAGAGCAGCACGGCCAATAGCGCCGCTACCCACACCAGCCCCGGCGAAAGGCTTTGTAACAACTGCGTCTGCGGTCCCACCGCCAACGGGAACAGCGCAATCACAATGGCGAAGAACACCAGGGGGTTGGCCAGTTCGGCCGGGCGGCGAAACAACAGGCGCGCTTCACGGGCCAGCAGCAGAGTAAAAACATTGCTCATGATGTGCGTTGCCCTAGGTCAAGCTCGCGGTAACCGGCCGGTTTGACGATCAACTCATGGTGTGTGGTCAGTACCACCAGGCCGCCCTGCTCACAGTGCGCGGCCAAATGACTCTCCAGCTGCGCCACCGCCGCCTTGTCCAACGCGGTAAACGGCTCATCCAGTATCCAGAGTGGCGGCCCAGGCAGGTACAAACGCGCCAACGCCACACGCCGCTGCTGTCCAGCGGAAAGCGCGTGACAGGGCACATCCTCAAAACCACGCAGCCCCACCGCCGCCAGCGCCTGCCAGATGGCCTCACGCTCGGCTGGCTGATGCAGGGCGCAGAGCCAGGTGAGGTTCTCCTCGGCAGTGAGCAAGCCCTTGATGCCGGCGGCATGGCCGATCCACAACAGATTGCGCGCTAGCTCAGCCCGCTGCTCCGCCAGCGGACGGCCATTCAGGCGAATCTCACCGGAGGTCGGCTGCATCAGCCCGGCCAGCAACCGCAGCAGGCTGGTCTTGCCGCTGCCGTTGGGACCGGCCACCTGCAGCATCTCACCGGGAACCAGACGCAGCTCCAGACGCTCAAAAAGCATGCGCCAGTCGCGCTCACAGGCGAGCGCTATGGCTTCGAGAAGAGGACTGGTCAAGGCATCGGTACCTTAAGATGGGTGGCAAAAGCTGCTCAAGTCGGCAGAGTCTTGGCCGCTATACTGACGCAAGTGGAATGCGCTGCGAGCACAGAGGGTGCTTACAAAAGTAGCGAGCGATGGCCAGGCAAGACGAAGTCAGCCGAAAAAGCGGAGTGTACGAGTAGTACATGAGCAGTTTGAGGCGGACTTCAACGCAGCATGGCCGAGCGCAGTATTTTGTAAGCACCCTACTCAGACGGGGCGCGATTATACATGCCCGACCTCGCCTCCCGCAGTGGGCATTTTCGACAGGGTGTAACCCGCCAATGAGCGAAATCAGCAGTCCACGGCCTATTGCGCCAACGCCCCCCAGCACTCGCCCCAACGCCATAGCGGCTGACCTGGCGGTGAAATTGCTGCAGCCCATGCAAGGCCTGCTGGCCAGCGGTGAAACCGCCAAGGCCGAAGTTATTGCCCTCAAGGAAGTGGCGCAAAGCTTTCAGGTGCTGCTGAAACTGACCCTGAACAACGGCAGCCAGACCACCCTGGAAGCCAATAGCCCGCGCCCACTTGCCCAAGGCACCTCCCTGGCCGTAACCGCCCTATCAGAAACCCGCCTGGCCCTGTCCGTGCTAATGGGCGGCGACAAGCCCCTGACCAGCCTGGACCTTGATCAGCTACCGGTTGGCACCCTGTTGCAAGGCAAGGTGGTGGCCCGCGAGCAACTGCTACAGGCCCGCTCGCAGCAAGTGGTCTACAAGGTGCTGGTCAGCCTGCTCAACACGCCATTGGCTGGTAGCAAACTGTCTTTGGAAACGCCGTTGGCACTCCCTCTGGGCAGCCTGCTCAGCGCCCAGGTACAGGGTAACCAGTCCTTGAACTTTCTGCCGCTGAGCGGTCGCCTCGATCAGCTCGCGCTGAGCCAGCAAATCGGTAATCAAAGTAATCGTCAGGGTTCACTGGAGGGTCTATTCACTGCCCTGCAAGGGCTGCGCGGCAATGCCGAGATGAGTGAAGGCCTACGCACCAGCATCGACAAACTCTTCGGGGCACTGCCCGATGCCACGCAATTAAGCACCCCGAAAGGTCTGGCGATGGCATTGGAAAACAGCGGCATCCTGTTAGAAAGCAAATTGCTCGGCGGCCAGGGCCAAGCGCTACCAACCGACCTGAAAGCCAACCTGTTGCGCCTGATTACCCAACTGCTACCAAACCTTCCGGCAGGCACTCCGCTGGCGACCGCTAACGCCAGTTCAGCCATGGCCCAGGCGATGCCGGCACTGGCTCGCGATCTACTCGGCAGCCTAGGCAAGGCCACCAGTCGCCAGCAAGCGCTAAGCTTCCCCCTGCCCTCGCGCCTGCTTCAGAACATGGAGGGTGAAGCCGACCTTGAAGCGCTATTGAAACTTGCTGCGGCGGCCATCTCGCGCCTACAAACCCACCAACTCTCCAGCCTGGCGCAAAGCCAGGTCGGCCCGGATGGCAACCTGCTCACTACTTGGCAACTGGAACTGCCCATGCGCAACCAGCAGGAACTGGTGCCTTTGCAGGTAAAAATCCAGCGCGAGGAAAACAGTCAGCAAGGCAAATCCGAGAAGAAGGAGACCCTGTGGAAAGTCGAGCTGGCATTCGATTTAGAGCCGCTGGGCCCCTTGCAAGTCCAGGCGCAACTGGCCCATGGCCGTCTGTCCAGCCAAATCTGGGCAGAACTCGGCAGCACTGTCAGCCTGATCGATGCCGAACTAGACAACCTGCGCCAGCGCCTGAATGCCGCTGGCGTGCAGGTTGGCGAGCTGGCCTGCAATCAGGGCACGCCGCCACGCGGGCCACGCACGACCCTGGAACAACGCTGGGTGGATGAAACCGCATGAAGAAGACCCCGCCACGCCAGGCCATTGCACTCACTTACGACGGCCAGAATGCGCCGGTACTCAGCGCCAAGGGTGACGACGAGCTGGCCGAGGCTATTCTGGCTATTGCCCGCGAATATGAAGTGCCGATCTACGAAAATGCCGAACTGGTGCGCCTGTTGGCGCGCCTGGAGCTGGGTGACGCGATTCCCGAACAGCTGTATCGCTGTATCGCGGAAATCATCGCCTTTGCCTGGTACCTGAAAGGTAAAGCGCCGGCCGGCAGTGAGCGCGACAGCGATATCACGCCGCCGCTGCGCCTACTAGAAGGGCCGGCACATTGAATATTGTTTGAGAATTGGGAAAATCAGGAGCGCTGCAATTTGGCCTGCTGCATCTTGCTAACCAACTCCGCCTCAGCCTTGCTCAGGCCGCAGGACTGGGTCAGATCATCCACACTGGCGCCCATGCCCGCCAGACGCGCAGCCTGGGTAAACGACAGGCTACTGGGGTCACGCTGCTCGATTTGATTGAGTTTGTCGGGTAACGGCGCGACAACCCGACGTAATTCGTGCAACTCCTCGCCCATCTGCACACTGCCGGTCAAGTAGGCATCCAGACGCCTGCCAAGCTCCTTGAGCCGCCGGTCACGCACTGCATCATGCTCGCCTTGCTGCTTTACGGCGTCGCGCAGCTGCCGGGTCAGCCAGACGCAAGCGCCTACCAGCCCCAAGCAAGTCAGGGCCAGCGCGATCAGCAACGCGTCGAGCATGGCTTAGATGCTCTCCAGATCGGACCACTCTTCTTCGCTCATCATCTTGTCCAGCTCAACCAGAATCAGCAGCTCGCCGTTCTTGTTGCACACGCCCTGAATAAACTTAGCCGACTCATCGTTACCAACGTTCGGCGCGGTCTCCACTTCCGATTGGCGCAGATAAACTACTTCGGCCACGCTATCGACCAAGATGCCAACCACTTGCTTGTCAGCCTCGATAATCACGATACGGGTGTTATCGGTCACCTCAGTGGAGTCCAAGCCAAAACGCTGACGTGTGTCGATGACTGTGACCACGTTGCCGCGCAGGTTGATGATGCCTAGCACATAGCTCGGAGCACCCGGCACAGGGGCAATCTCGGTATAGCGCAAGACTTCCTGAACCTGCATCACATTGATGCCATAGGTCTCGTTGTCCAGGCGGAACGTTACCCACTGCAGAATCGGATCATCAGAACCTTGTGCAGAACTTTTCTTCATGTCCCTAGCCTCGTCATGAACCGCTCGCGGCGGCAATCGCGGGTGTATACCCCGCTGTGATTACTATAGATGCAAAGCTGCGCACATCGCACAGCACTGCGTTATTCAATGAACCCGGTTAGCCGCCATACGCTTGGCCGCACCACTGGCAATCAACTCCGCCAGGGATGCGACATCCAGCAGGGCGCACATATGTTCGATAACCGTACCCGCCAGCCACGGGCGCTGCGTACGCTGGCTGCGCCATTTGACCTCGTTGGGATCTAGACGAATCGAGCGACTGACCTGATGCACCGCCAGTCCCCACTCGTAGCCCTGAACAGAAATCACATACTGCAGACCGTCGCGAAAGTCATCGCGGTAACGATCCGGCATCACCCAGCGCGCAGTATCCAGCACCTTCAGATTGCCGGCCTGGCATGGCAGTATGCCGAGAAACCAGTCTGGCTGGCCAAATAACGGCGTAAGCTCCTGACCTTCCAGGGGATAAATCGAGCCCAAGCAAACCAGCGGAACCGCCAGGGTCAAACCGGCAACATCGAACAACAGGCATTCGAAAGGTTCCTGAGCCCATTCAGGCCGGCCCTGCAGCAGTGGCTCTGGCACCACCAGCATCTGTGGCACAGGCTGCACAGCCTCAATCACCTCTTGCGGCGGCTCGACCCGAACTTCAATTTGCGGCGCGGGCATCTCGATGGTGGGCAGCACCAACGGCCGCGGCGCCAGTTCAACTACAGGCTTAGCCGTCACGGCTTGCACCTGCGGCATAGCGCGAGCATCGCGCACCTGCTCCTCCAGCACAGCAGCCTCGAATTCATCGAGGGTGATGCTTTCGGTCAACGCCAAATCACTCGCAGCATCCTGCAGCAAGCCGTCCAGATAGGACTGCAAGGCCAGCTGTGGACGTGTAGCGGTGGCTAGGGGACGACTCATGAATACAACCCACAATAACGATCTGTACAGACTATCGGCCGCGCTAGCGACAGACTTGAGCTTATATCTTCAGCATAGCCGTTCATCTCAAGCGACCTGTGCGGCAATCTGCTGTGACAACAGATGCTTGAGTAACGCCCGATAGGCGATTACACCACGGCTATTGTTGTCAAACTTGGACGGCGTAAGCCCGGCCCGGCTGGCATCACGCAAGCGCGTATCCACCGGAATGTACGCCGGCCATAAGTGCTCCGGATAACTGTTGCGCAGCACCCGTAGCGTGCCTATAGACGCCTGGGTACGCCGGTCAAACAGGGTCGGCACGATGGTGTATGGCAATGCCTGCTGACGCGAACGGTTGATCATCGCCAGGGTATTGACCATCCGCTCCAGACCTTTGACGGCCAGAAACTCGGTCTGTACGGGAATCACCAATTGCTGGCTGGCAGCTAGGGCGTTGACCATCAGCACGCCGAGTAAGGGCGGGCTGTCGATCACCGCATGGTCGAAATCCTGCCAGAGCTGCGCCAGGCTCTTGGCGATCACCAAGCCCAGCCCGCTTTGCCCAGGCGACTGGCGTTCCAGCGTCGCCAGCGCAGTGCTCGACGGCAGCAGGGAAATACGCTCATCACTGGTGGGCAACAGCAATTGCTGCGGCAAGCCACGCGGAACGCTGCCCTTATGTTGAAACAGGTCGAAGCTGCTGTGCTCCAGGCTGTCCGGGTCGTGCCCGAAATAGCTGGTCATCGACCCATGGGGATCGAGATCGACGATCACCACACGCTTACCGGCATCAGCCAACAGGCCTGCCAGAGCGATGGATGTGGTGGTCTTGCCGACTCCACCTTTTTGATTGGCTACTGCCCAGACTCTCATCGTTATCATCCTCCCGGTACAGCTGCAGCCTGACCGAGAACGGGGCCTCCCTTATGGGGCCGGCGACGGGGGTTTGACGGCACCCGCTTGCGGGGCCGGCGCTGCCGGGGCTGGTGCAGGTTGCGTGCCAGCCCGTTGCAAGGCCGCATCGGGTTTGGCATTGGCACTGCCTACACCACTCACGCTACGACGCACATCTAGATTGCGCGAAATCACCAATACCACTCGACGATTACGTCCACGCCCTTCTGCCGTGCTGTTATCAGCTACAGGCTGAAACTCACCATAACCCACTGCCGCCAGACGACTAGGGTTAACTCCATCCATTGTCAGCATACGTACGATACTGGCAGCCCGTGCAGTAGAGAGTTCCCAGTTGGTCGGAAACTGGGCTGTTTGAATCGGCAGGTTGTCGGTAAAGCCTTCCACATGAACAGGGTTCTCGTAGGGCGCCAGTATTTTGGCTACTTTCTCGATAATGTCGAAAGCCGCATTGTTGGGAATAGCATCGCCGCTGGTGAACAGCAGGCTGGAGCTGAGTTCAATCTCGATCCACAGCTCATTGCCACTGACCTTGAGCTGCTCGGATTGGATCAGATCACCGAATGCCTCACGCACACTACTGGCGATGCTCTGTAGATCATCGGCAGATGACTGCGCGCTCTCCTCATCCACCAGCGAACGATCCGGCTCAGTAGTACGCGGCCGCTCTTCCCCCACCGGTATCGGTTTGATCGCCCGGTCAGGCTGGTTGAACACCCCGGTCAGGCTGTCGGAAAGAATCTTGTACTTGCCTTCATTGAGCGAAGAAATCGAATACATGACCACAAAAAATGCGAACAGCAGGGTAATGAAGTCGGCATAGGAGACCAGCCAACGTTCGTGGTTTTCATGTTCTTCGTGGTGACGCCTGCGGGCCATAGTCTGTCCCCATCAATCCATAAAGCCTTGCAGCTTCAATTCGATGGAGCGCGGATTTTCACCCTCAGCAATCGACAGGATGCCCTCAAGCAGCATCTCGCGATAACGCGATTGGCGCTGAGCAATAGCCTTGAGTTTGTTGCCAATGGGCAACAGCAGCAGGTTGGCAAACCCCACACCATAGATGGTCGCCACAAATGCCACGGCAATCCCGCTACCAAGCATGCTCGGGTCGGCCAGGTTGCCCATTACATGAATCAGGCCCATCACTGCGCCGATAATGCCAATGGTTGGAGCGTAGCCGCCCATGCTTTCAAACACTTTGGCAGCCTGAATATCACGCCCTTCCTGGGTGTACAGATCGACTTCGAGAATACTGCGGATGGCCTCAGGCTCGGCACCATCAACCAATAGCTGCAAGCCTTTTCGCGCGTAAGGATCGACCTCGACGTCAGCCACCGCCTCAAGGCCGAGCAGGCCTTCCTTGCGCGCGGTCATGCTCCAGCCAACCACCCGATTAATGCCGCCGGCTAGATCTACCCGCGGTGGAAAGAAAATCCAGCTAATGATTGCCAGAGATCGCTTGAACACATTCATCGGCGCCTGCAAAAACGCCGCGCCCAGGGTGCCGCCGATCACGATCAGCGCAGCCGGCCCATTGAGCAAGGCCGCAGCATGTCCCCCTTCGAGGTAGTTACCACCGAGGATGGCGACAAATGCCAGGATGACCCCAATAAGGCTCAGTACATCCATTAAATGCAGGTCTCCGCCAGGTGCCTGCCAATATCATCCAGCGGGTAGATCGCGTCGGCCAGATTGGCTTTGACGATGGCCATGGGCATGCCATAAATCACGCAACTGGCTTCATCCTGTGCCCACACTTGGCTACCACCTTGCTTGAGCAGGCGTGCACCTTCACGGCCGTCCGCGCCCATGCCGGTCAGCACCACCGCCAGCACCTTGTCGCCGTAGGACTTGGCCACCGAACCAAAGGTGATATCAACACAGGGCTTGTAGTTCAGGCGCTCATCGCCCGGAAGGATTTTCACCACGCCACGCGCGTCGACCATCATCTGCTTACCGCCAGGTGCCAGCAGTGCCAAGCCGGGACGCAACACATCGCCGTCCTCGGCTTCTTTGACACTAATACGGCAAAGCTTGTCGAGGCGCTCGGCAAAAGCCTTAGTAAAGGCCGCCGGCATATGCTGAATCAGTACAATCGGCGCCGGAAAGTTAGCCGGCAACTGGGTCAGCACACGCTGCAGCGCCACCGGGCCACCTGTCGAGGTGCCAATCGCCACCAGCTTGTAGGATTTGCGCTTGGGCGCTGCACTGGCAACAGCCGGCGCAGGCGCCACAGCCGGACGAGCCAGAGTACTGGTGGTAGTCGCAGGGCGTGCCGCTGGCTTGGCGTGCGTAGCAGATGTCGCAGTAGGTGCAGCCACGGATGGCGGGCTCAGACTGCGACGGTTACTACGGGCGATGGTATGAATTTTTTCGCAAAGCAGCTGTTTGACCCGCTCTGGATTACGCGAAATATCCTCGAAATTCTTCGGCAGGAAATCCACCGCACCGGCTTCCAGCGCATCCAGGGTAACGCGGGCGCCCTCATGAGTCAGAGAGGAGAACATCAGCACCGGCGTCGGACAACGCTGCATGATGTTACGCACAGCCGTGATGCCATCCATCATCGGCATCTCGTAATCCATGGTAATTACATCAGGCTTGAGCGCCTGCGCCTGCTCGATGGCTTCACGACCGTTAGTGGCGGTGCCGATTACCTGAATATTCGGATCGGCTGAAAGAATCTCCGATACACGCCGACGAAAAAAGCCGGAGTCATCAACCACCAACACCTTAACAGCCATAAACACTCCTAAGCGGCGCGACAGATCGCTGCACCGCTAACAATCAGATACGCCGTGCGTAACGTTTGAGCATGCTCGGCACGTCAAGAATCAGGGCAATACGTCCATCACCGGTGATGGTCGCCCCCGACATACCTGGAGTGCCCTGCAGCATTTTGCCCAGCGGCTTGATCACCACTTCTTCCTGGCCGACCAATTGATCGACCACGAAACCGATACGCTGACTGCCAACAGTGAGGATCACCACATGCCCTTCACCCTGTTCCACATGGGCAGCGCTGCCGATTAGCCAGCGTTTGAGGTAGAACAGCGGCAAGGCTTTGTCACGCACGATCACCACTTCCTGTCCGTCGACCACATTGGTTCGCGACAGGTCTAGGTGGAAGATTTCGTTGACGTTGACCAGCGGGAAGGCAAACGCCTGATTAGCCAGCATTACCATCAGCGTCGGCATAATTGCCAGAGTCAGCGGCACCTTGATGACGATCTTCGAGCCCTGGCCTTTGACCGAAAACACATTGACCGTGCCATTAAGCTGGGAAATCTTGGTTTTCACCACGTCCATGCCCACGCCGCGGCCGGAGACATCGGAAATCTCGGTTTTAGTCGAGAAACCCGGCGCGAAAATCAGGTTGTAGCATTCAAACTCGTTGAGGCGGTCGGCCGCGTCCTTGTCCAGCAGGCCTTTTTCCACCGCCTTAGCACGCAGCTGATCGGCATCCATACCTTTGCCGTCATCGGAAATCGACAGCAGTATATGGTCGCCTTCCTGCTCGGCGGACAATATCACCTTGCCGCCCCGCGCCTTGCCCGAAGCTTCGCGTTCCTCTGGCATTTCAATACCGTGATCGACCGCGTTGCGAACCAAGTGCACCAGCGGATCTGCGAGGGCCTCGACCAGGTTCTTGTCGAGGTCAGTTTCTTCGCCGACCAGCTCCAAGTTGATCTCTTTCTTGAGCTGGCGCGCCAAGTCACGAACCAGACGCGGAAAGCGCCCGAAGACCTTCTTAATCGGCTGCATGCGGGTTTTCATCACCGCGGTTTGCAGATCAGCGGTGACCACATCCAGGTTGGATACCGCCTTGGACATGGCCTCATCGCCACTACTGGCGCCCAGGCGCACCAGGCGGTTCCGCACCAGCACCAGCTCGCCGACCATATTCATGATTTCATCCAGCCGCGCAGTATCGACCCGCACAGTGGTTTCCGCTTCGCTGGGCGGGGCAGCCTTTTCAGCTGCCGGGGCGGCAGCAGGTGCCTTGGCCGGTTCTACCTTGGCAGCAGGTTTTGCCGCGGGTTTAGGGGCGGCCTTGGCTGGTTCCGCCGGTTTAGCGGCAGGTGCTGGCGCCACGGGCTTGATCGCCTCAGGCTCGACAAATTTGCCTTTGCCGTGCAGCTGATCAAGCAGTGCTTCGAACTCATCGTCGGTGATATCACCGCTCGGCGCGGCAGCTGATTCAGCCTTGGCCGCTGGTGCTGCAGGCGCCGCCACAGCAGGTGGCACAAACTGGCCTTTGCCATGCAACTGATCGAGCAGCGACTCAAACTCATCATCGGTGATTTCATCGCCGGCAGCTGCTGTTGCCACTGGCGCAGCAGCAACAGACGCGGCAGGTGTCGCAGCCACGTCTGGCGCTACGAACTGGCCTTTTCCATGCAGCTGGTCAAGCAGGGACTCGAATTCATCATCGGTAATCTCATCACTGCGGGCAGCGCTGGGAGCTTGCGCCGGAGCCTCATCCAGGGCGCCCAGCAGTTGCTCGAATTCACTGTCAGTGATATCGCCAGTAGGCTGTTCAACCTCGGGGTCAGGCTCAGCGTGCGCTTCAGCAGGCGCAGCCTCCTCAGCACCTGCCGGCTCAGCCAGGCGCGCCAGAGCGGCCAGCAGCTCAGGTGTGGCAGGGGTCAGATCGGTACGCTCACGCACCTCAGTAAACATGCTATTAACGGCATCCAGTGCTTCCAGCACCACATCCATCAACGCGGAGTCGACGCGCCGTTCACCCTTACGCAGGATGTCGAAGACGTTTTCTGCGATATGGCAGCATTCCACCAGCTCATTGAGCTGGAGAAAACCGGCACCACCTTTGACGGTATGAAACCCGCGAAAAATAGCGTTGAGCAGATTCATGTCGTCCGGGCGGCTTTCCAGCTCTACCAGCTGCTCGGACAGTAGTTCAAGAATCTCGCCGGCCTCTACCAGGAAGTCCTGGAGGATTTCTTCATCGGCGCCGAAGCTCATAAGACGTGCTCCTAAAATCCCAGGCTGGAAAGCAGGTCGTCGACATCATCCTGATTGGATGCGACGTCTTCACGCTTATCGGCATGAATCTGCGGACCTTCACCACGGGAAGGCTCTTTTTGTTTTTCTTGTTCGGCGCGGAGCAACTCATGGTTGTGCTCAATGCCAGCGAACTGGTCTACCTGGCTGGCCATCAGCACCAGTTTCAGCAGATTGCTTTCCACTTCGGTCACCAACTGGGTTACGCGCTTGATCACCTGCCCGGTCAGATCCTGATAGTCCTGAGCCAGGAGAATATCGTTGAGGTGACCCGATATCTTGGCGCCGTCACGCTCGCTGCGCGCGAGAAACAACTCAACACGCTTGGCCAATTCACGAAAGCCATCGGCGCTCATCTCGCGGCGCATAAAGCGCCCCCAATCAGCGCTCAAACTCTGCGCCTCATCGCTGAGGTCATTGACCAGTGGTGCGCTCTGCTCGACTAAGTCCATGGTGCGATTGGCCGCTTTCTCGGTCATCGTCACGACGTAATTCAGGCGTTCGGTGGCATCGGTGATTTGCGAGACCTCTGTGGCATGTGGCACACGGGGGTCGAGCTGGAAGTTGACAATGGCGTTGTGCAGCTCACGGGTCAGCTTGCCGACTTCGTGGTACAGGCCACGATCACGCGCTTTATTGAGCTCATGTATTAGCTGTACCGCTTCACCAAAGTTGCCTTGTTCCAGGCTATCTACCAGTTGGCGAGCGTTGTGCTTCAGGGACGACTCAAGATCACCCTGAGCGGAATCGTTATGTTCCATAGCAACCTCATGGCAGACATCAGCCGTTGACGCGTTCGAAGATTTTTTCAATCTTCTCTTTCAGTACCTGGGCAGTGAACGGTTTGACTACATAACCGTTAACCCCAGCCTGGGCTGCTTCGATGATCTGATCGCGCTTAGCTTCAGCGGTTACCATCAGCACCGGCAGGGTTTTCAGGCGCTCATCCGCACGCACGGCGCGCAGCAGGTCGATACCCGTCATGCCGGGCATGTTCCAGTCCGTCACCAAGAAATCGAAACTGCCGCTCTGCAGCATGGGCAGCGCGGTAACGCCATCATCGGCTTCTGCGGTGTTGGTGAACCCCAAGTCACGCAGGAGGTTCTTGATGATCCGTCGCATCGTTGAAAAGTCATCAACGATGAGGATTTTCATGTTCTTGTCCAAGTCGACCTCCGTACAGTCCCAAACGCACCCAGCACCCTGTGTGCGCTTTTAATCGTGAAACCGGCCTAGCATTAGCGAGTACAACTCAATGTGCGCGCCACTCGCCCAAACGAGCGCGTAAACGAGCGGCACACTGACTGTGTAGTTGGCTTACACGTGATTCGCTAACCCCCAACACCTCACCGATCTCTTTAAGATTCAATTCTTCATCGTAATATAGCGCTAACACTAGGCGCTCGCGCTCCGGCAGGTTGGCAATGGCATCTGCCAGGGCCGCCTGAAAGCGTTCATCTTCCAGATCACGAGAAGGTTCGAGGTGGTTGCTGCCAGCGTCTTCACCCAGCCCACCGTGCTCGCCGTCCTGCAACAGGTCGTCGAAACTGAATAGGCGGCTGCCTAAAGTGTCGCCAAGAATGCCGTAGTAATCCTCGAGACTCAATTGGAGTTCGGCCGCAACCTCTTGATCTTTAGCGTCTCTGCCGGTTCTGGCCTCAATTTTTCTAATCGCGTCGCTGACCATACGGCTATTGCGATGCACTGAGCGTGGGGCCCAGTCGCCTTTACGCACCTCATCCAGCATGGAGCCGCGAATGCGAATACCGGCGAAGGTCTCAAAACTGGCGCCTTTACTGGAGTCGTATTTTTTTGACGCTTCGAGCAAGCCGATCATCCCGGCCTGGATCAAGTCGTCGACCTGCACATTGGCCGGCAAGCGCGCCAACAGGTGATAGGCGATGCGTTTGACCAAGGGCGCGTAGCGCTCGATCAATTGATGTTGGGAGTCCTGCGCCTGCGCCTTGCTATACATACGAAGTCCAGAAGCTGCTGTCATATGGCCGTGTCTGCGGTCGGTTGCTGCACCAGACGCTCAACGAAAAACTCCAAATGACCACGCGGATTGGCCGGTAATGGCCAGGCATCGACTTTTTGGGCTATCGCCTTGAACGCCAGCGCGCACTTCGAACGCGGGAAGGCTTCATAAACCGCGCGCTGTTTCTGCACGGCCTTGCGCACTGACTCGTCATAAGGAACTGCACCTACGTACTGCAGGGCAACGTCGAGAAAGCGGTCAGTGACTTTAGTCAGCTTAGCAAAGAGGTTACGACCTTCCTGCGGGCTATGAGCCATGTTGGCCAATACCCGGAAACGGTTCATGCCGTGATCGCGGTTGAGCAGTTTGATCAGCGCATAGGCGTCGGTAATCGACGTTGGCTCATCACACACCACCACCAATACTTCCTGAGCGGCGCGCACGAAGCTGACCACGCCATCACCGATACCCGCGGCGGTGTCGATGATCAGCACATCGAGGTTGTCACTGATATCGCTGAACGCCTGGATCAGCCCAGCATGCTGCATGGGCGACAGCTGCACCATGCTTTGAATGCCAGACGCTGCCGGCACGATACGAACGCCACCGGGGCCCTGAAGCAGCACATCGCGCAGCTCACATTCACCACTGATAACGTCTTCCAGGGTGCGTTTGGCGCTCAGACCAAGCAGCACATCGACGTTGGCCAAGCCCAAGTCGGCGTCCATCAGCATCACCCGGCGGCCAAGGTCAGCCAGGGCCAATGCCAGGTTCACCGACACATTGGTCTTACCGACGCCACCTTTGCCGCCGGTCACCGCAATCACCTGAACGGGATGCATACCCATATTTCTACACACCTTGTCTAACTTCGACTGGAGCCACTTGGCCGGCTAAGCGCGGTTTAGTTCCAACAGCATGGCGCTTAACTGACGCGTCGTGCGGGTTGCTGGTAAAGGCCGGCAAACATCTCCGCCATCGTATCCTCGCTTGGATCTTGATTGGCCTGCAGCCCCACGGCCCGACTAACCAATTGATGACTGCGCGGAACTTGCAAATCATCGGGAATGCGTGGCCCATCAGTAAGATAGGCTACCGGTAGACGCTGGCTAATAGCCAGTCCTAAAACCTCGCCCAGACTCGTCGCCTCATCCGCTTTGGTCAGAATGCAGCCAGACAAGCCGCAGCGCTTATAACTATGGTAGGCGGCTTTCAGCACTTGGCTCTGGCTGGTAGCGGCCATCACCAGATAATTTTTAGCGTTGACACCACGACTGGCCAGCGTTTCCAGTTGCATGCGCAGCGCCGGATCATTGGCTGGTAAGCCGGCAGTATCAATCAGCACCACGCGCTTGCGTGCTAATGGGGCCAGGGCCTGGGTCAATGACTGACCGGGGTCGACCAGGGTTACCGGGACGTTGAGAATGCGCCCTAGGGTCTTGAGTTGCTCTTGGGCACCAATGCGGTAACTGTCCAGGCTGACCAGGGCAATATGCTGCGCGCCGTATTTGAGCACGTAACGCGCGGCCAGCTTGGCCAGGGTGGTGGTCTTGCCCATGCCGGCCGGGCCCACCAAGGCGATCACACCGCCCTCATCCATCGGTTCCTGCTTCGGCGTTTTGATTGCATGAGCCAGGTGCGCGAGCAACATGCGCCACGCCTGACGAGGTTCGGTCACGCCGCTGACACGCTCCAGCAGCGCCTTCGACAATTCGGCCGACAGCCCCATGCGTTGCAGGCGACGCCACAGATTGGCCTGCTGCGGGCGGCGGGTCTGCAATTGGCCCCAGGCAATCGAACCCAGCTGCACTTCAATCAATTCGCGCAGACCGTGCAGTTCAAAACGCATGGCATCCAGCGCGCGCTGATCGGTGGCCGCAGCAGGCGCCGCCTGCGATTTACGCATCACGGCAGCCAAACTGTCGGCCGGCATGCTGTCGGCAGCGCCAAACAGCTGGCGGTCCTTGCCGGCATCTACCTGGGTGCGGGTGGTCAGCTCGGCCTGGGCCGTGGCGATTTTTGCCTGGGTCTTGCGCAACTCGGCTTCCAGCGCCGGGTTGGGCTGGCGAGCCGGTGCAGCAGGCACCTGATAATCCAGCGCGGCGGTCAGTTCGACACCACCGGCGACCCGACGATTGCCAATGATCGAGGCGTCGGCACCCAACTCATCACGCACCAGCTTCATGGCGGTACGCATATCGGCGGCGAAAAAGCGTTTGACCTGCATGGCCTGTAACCTCGGTTAGTTCTGCCCCACCGTCGCAACGATGGTGACCTGCTTGTTATCCGGAATTTCCTGGTATGCCAGTACATGGATACTCGGAACCGCCAGCCGCGCGAATCGCGAGAGCATCGCCCGGACCGGACCGGCCACCAGCAGTATCACTGGCTTGCCGAGCATTTCCTGGCGCTGCGCCGCCTCCACCAGGGAACGCTGCAGCTTCTCCGCCATGCCAGGCTCCAGGAGGATGCCCTCCTCGGAGCCTTGACCGGCCTTCTGAAGACTGTTGAGCAATATCTGTTCCAACCTGGGTTCCAGGGTGATCACAGGTAGCTCAAGCTCTAGTCCCACAATGCTTTGCACGATTGCGCGGGCCAACGCGACGCGTACAGCTGCCACCATCGCGGCGGGATCTTGACTCTTCACCGCGACATTGGCGATGGCTTCGGCAATGGTGCGGATATCGCGCACCGGCACCTGCTCCTGCAGCAAGCTCTGTAACACCTTGAGCAGGGTCGACAGGGAAATCATCCCCGGCACCAGCTCCTCGGCAAGCTTCGGCGAACTCTTGGCCAGCAGTTGCATCAACTGCTGCACTTCCTCATGCCCAAGCAGCTCATGAGCATGCTTGTGCAGCACTTGGTTGAGATGGGTGGCAACCACGGTGCTAGCGTCAACCACGGTGTAGCCGAGGGACTGCGCCTGATCGCGCTGGGTCGGGTCGATCCACACCGCTTCCAGGCCAAATGCCGGGTCTTTGGCGGCGATGCCGTTGAGCGGACCGAACACCTGACCTGGATTGATCGCCAGTTCACGGTCCGGATACACCTCGGCCTCGGCCACGCTGACGCCCATCAGGGTCAGGCGATAGGCATTAGGCTGCAGATCGAGGTTGTCGCGGATATGCACCGAGGGCATCAAAAAACCCATCTCTTGGGAGAGCTTCTTACGCACCCCCTTGATCCGCGCCAGCAGCTGACCACCCTGGTTACGGTCAACCAGCGGAATCAGGCGGTAGCCCACTTCCAGGCCGACCATATCCACCGGCGTTACGTCATCCCAACCCAGTTCCTTAACCTCTTGGGCCTTCTGCGCGGGCAACAGTTCCTGCTGGCGCTGCACTTCCTTGATCTCATTTTCTTTGGTCGCACGTTGCTTGTTGGCAATCCAGTACGCGGCGCCGGCCGCCACCAGGCCCAGGCTGATAAAGGAGAAATGCGGCATGCCAGGCACCAGGCCCATGGCAATCATCACCGCCGCCGTTACGGCCAGCGCACGTGGCGAGGCAAACATCTGCCGATTGACTTGGGCGCCCATGTCTTCCGAGCTGGAAACCCGCGTCACCATGATCGCCGCAGCAGTCGACAGCAGCAGCGAAGGAATCTGCGCCACCAGGCCGTCGCCGATGGTCAGCAAGGTGTAGATGCGCCCTGCGTCAACGAAACTCAGGTCATGTTGAAAGATGCCGATGGCAATGCCGCCGATCAGGTTGATGAACAGAATCAGCAAGCCGGCAATCGCATCGCCGCGCACGAACTTACTGGCACCGTCCATCGAACCGTAAAAGTCGGCCTCTTGGGACACTTCGCTGCGGCGTTTCTTGGCTTCAGCCTGATCGATCAGGCCGGCGTTCAAGTCGGCGTCGATGGCCATCTGCTTGCCTGGCATGGCATCCAAGGTAAAACGCGCGCTGACTTCGGAGATGCGCCCGGCGCCCTTGGTCACCACCACGAAGTTGATGATCATCAGGATGGCGAACACCACGATGCCGACCACGTAGTTGCCGCCGATCACCACCTCGCCGAAGGCCTGAATCACCTTACCGGCGGCGTCATGGCCGTCCTGACCGTTGAGCAATACCACTCGCGTGGAGGCCACGTTAAGCGCCAGGCGCAGCAAGGTTGCGGCCAGCAGAATGGTCGGAAACACCGCGAAATCCAGCGGGCGCAGGGCATAGATCGCCACCAGCAGCACGACGATCGACAGGGCAATACTGAAGGTGAACAGCACATCGAGGAGAAACGGCGGAATCGGCAGCATGACCATGCCGAGCATGACCAGCAGCATCAGCGGAATGCCCAGATTGCCCTGCTTCAACCCGGACAGGTTGCTGCGCACGTCACCGATCATTTGCGAGCGATCTATTGCCACACCACTACCCCAGCCAGTTCAAACTTTTGACGCCCCGTGGCGCCCTCAGGCCAGTGATTGCAAAAAACTCTCCAGTTTTTTTGAAGCCCCGAAATCACTGGCCTGGCGTCTTATCTGGAGCTCGAGACAAGCACGCGTCAGAGCGAATAGTCATGGCCAACCCCGCCCGCGCCATGAAAACAACGAACCTCAGCGGCAAATGCCAGTCCCAGCAGTACGGAGGGCCTTGCCCGCCGCACCCTTCTCGACAGCTACCCAGGAGTTACTGATGAAACAATGGATAATCGCCGCACTGGCCGGCTGCTGCGCCGCCAGCCTGCACGCCGCCGACCTCTCGGTCGAACTCAAGGCCGTGGACGCCAAAGGCCAGGGTGCCTCGGTCGGCACCGTCCGTATCAGCGAGAGCCCTCATGGCGTGGTATTCACCCCGCAGTTGCACGACCTTGAGCCCGGCGTGCATGGCTTCCATGTCCACGGCAAGCCCAGCTGCGACCCCGCACCCAAGGATGGCCAACCCTCGGCGGCAGGGGCCGCAGGCGGACATTGGGACCCACAGAACACCGGCAAACACGACCTGCCCTGGGGTGACGGCCATCTGGGCGATCTACCTGCCCTGCTGGTCACGACTGAGGGCAAGGCCAGCCAACCCGTGCTGGCGCCTCGCATCAAGAATCTCGGCGAGCTGAAAGGCCTGTCGCTGATGGTGCATGCCGGCGGCGACAACCATGCCGACCATCCAAAACCCCTAGGCGGCGGTGGCGCGCGCGTGGCCTGTGGTGTGATCGAATAAACGGCTACCAAG
Source organism: Pseudomonas sp. EA_35y_Pfl2_R111 (assembly GCF_963970955.1). NCBI lineage: Bacteria > Pseudomonadati > Pseudomonadota > Gammaproteobacteria > Pseudomonadales > Pseudomonadaceae > Pseudomonas > Pseudomonas sp. EA_35y_Pfl2_R111. The sequence goes on from NZ_CAXAOM010000002.1 coordinate 846,467, forward strand.
CAGCCGGGGTTCCGGCTGCAGCCGTTCACTCGTCGCGGCGCAGATCCGAAGGGATCGGCAGATTGGTGAGCGGCGCAGGCCGCTTGCCCTTGCCTGCCTGGTACTGGCGCAGCTGGTAGACATAAGCCAGCACCTGGGCAATGGCCAAGTACAAGCCGGCAGGAATTTCCTGATCCAGCTCGGTGGAATAGAACACCGCTCGCGCCAAAGCTGGCGATTCCAACACCATGACTTTGTGCTCATTGGCGATTTCGCGAATCTTCAATGCAGTAAAATCACCGCCCTTGGCCAGCAGCACTGGCGCGCTGCCCTTGGCCGGGTCGTACTTCAAGGCCACGGCAAAGTGCGTCGGGTTGGTAATGACGACGTCGGCATCGGGCACCGACTGCATCATGCGCCGCTCGGCCATTTCCCGCTGCAACTGGCGAATACGCTGCTTGACCTCGGGCTTGCCCTCGCTGTCCTTGTACTCGTCGCGCACTTCTTGCTTGGTCATCATCAGCTTCTGCTTGCTGCTCCAGAGCTGAAATGGCACATCCACGGCGGCAATCAGAATCAACCCGCAAGACATCCATAGGGCACTCCAGCCCACCACGGTCGCGGCATGCAGGATGGCGGAGTCAATCGGCTCATGAACAATCGCCAGCAAATCGTCCTGCCAGGCCGACAGTACCGCGATGCCCACCAGCAGAATCAGAGTGAACTTGGCCAGAGCCTTGAGCAGCTCGACCAATGCCTGCACAGAGAACATCCGTTTGAGCCCCGCAAGGGGGTTCATCCGGCTCAGTTTGGGCGCCATGGCTTCGGCAGAAAATATCCAGCCGCCCAGAGAAATCGGCCCGGCGATGGACACGATCAGCAGCAAGATAAACAGCGGAAACAACGCCTCCAGCGCGATCTGCCCGGAGGCTGCGAACCACAGCCCCATACTGCGCTCATCCATGATCACGTCACGAGGGAGCGAGAAGTTGCCACGCATGATGTCGAGCATGGCGTTGCCCATATTGCCGCCAAAAGCCAGCATGCCGCCAAAGCCACCGAGGGTCACCGCCAGGGTATTGAGCTCTTTGGAACGGGCAATCTGGCCCTTCTCACGGGATTCGCGTAGGCGTTTCTCCGTGGGTTCCTCGCTTTTATCGGCACCGCTCTCGGATTCGGCCATCAGCTCGCCCGTGCCATTTCACGCAAGAACTGCAAAGCCTCAGTGGCAAACACCTGATATTGCGCAAGGATATCGGCCATGCCGATCCAGACGATTACCAGGCCCAACACCAAGGTCAGGGGGAAGCCGATGGAGAAGATATTCAACTGCGGCGCTGCGCGGGTCATGACCCCGAATGCCAGGTTAACCACCAACAGCGCGGTAATCGCCGGCAATACCAACAGCAAGGCTGCGCCCAACACCCAGCTCAGCTTATTGGCGATTTCCCAGTAGCTATCCACCAGAAAGCCACTGCCGACCGGCAAAGTGAAAAAGCTTTCGGTCAGCACTTCAAACACCACCAGGTGGGCGTTCATGGCGAGAAACAGCAGGGTGACCAGAATCATAAAGACCTGGCCAATCACCGGCACCGAAATACCGTTGGCCGGGTCGACCATAGAAGCAAAGCCCAGGCCCATCTGCATGGCGACGATCTGCCCGGCAATTGCAAAAACCTGGAAGAGCAGCTGCAGAACAAAGCCGAGCATCATGCCAATCAGAATTTCCTGAGCAATCCAGATAAACGCCTGCACGCTGATCGCATCAACCACCGGCATCGGTGGCAGGGTCGGCATGATCGCCAGACAGATGGCCAACGCGAGGTACAGGCGCACCCGCGCCGACACGAGCTGGGTGCCGATGATCGGCATAAACATCAGCAGCGCAGCAATGCGAAACAGCGGCAGTAGGAAGCTGCCCACCCAAGCGCCGATCTGCGCATTGCTTAGCTCGAGCATGTCAGCCGATCAACAGCGGAATATTCATGATCAAGGTCTCCGTGTACTCCATCAGCTGGCGCACCAGCCAGGGGCCGGCAACGATCAGGGTGAGGAGAATCACCAGCAGGCGCGGCAGAAAGCTCAAGGTTTGCTCGTTGATCTGCGTCGCAGCCTGAAACATCGCCACCAGCAGCCCCACCATCAGGCTCGGCACCACCAGAATCGCGACAATCATGGCCGTCAGCCATAGAGCGCCACGCAGTAGGTCAACGGCTATCTCGGGGGTCATGGCTAGGTGCCTCCGAAGCTGGCGGCCAGGGTGCCCATGATCAGCGCCCAGCCATCAATCAGCACAAACAGCATGATCTTGAATGGCAGGGAAATGATCAGCGGCGAGAGCATCATCATCCCCATCGCCATCAGAATACTGGCGACCACCAGGTCGATGATCAGGAACGGGATAAAGATCATAAAACCGATCTGGAAGGCGGTTTTCAGCTCGGAGGTAACAAACGCCGGCACCAGAATGGTCAGCGGTGCATCTTCCGGAGTGGCGATATCCGTACGTTTGGACAGGCGCACAAACAGTTCCAGATCGCTTTCACGGGTCTGCGACAGCATAAAGTTCTTGATCGGCCCTTCGGCCTTGAGGATCGCGTCCTGCGCCGGCAGCTGCTCGTTCAGATAGGGCTGCAACGCCTCGCGGTTAATCTGATCGAATACCGGCGCCATGATAAACATGGTCAGAAACAGCGCCAGCCCCACCAGAATCTGGTTCGACGGCGTCTGCTGCAGGCCCAGAGCCTGACGCAGAATCGAGAAAACGATGATGATCCGGGTAAAGCTGGTCATCAGCATGACGAACGCAGGGATAAAGCTCAGCGCGGTCATGATCAGCAGAATCTGCAGGCTGACCGAATACTCCTGCTGGCCCTCTGCGTCAGTGCTCAGGGTAATGGCCGGGATCGACAGCGGGTTGCTACCCGATTGAATCAGGGTGCTGGCAGTCGGCGTATCTGCGGCGAACGCCAGAGAAGCGCCCAGGCTAAAAACCAGCACCAGTAACAAACGCAGCATCAGGACTTGTCCTTCTGGTCCTTGCCCAACAGCTCCATCAGGCGCTGGGCAAACTCGGTCGAGGCCGGTTCGGCGTCCGGCAAATGCACCGGTTCTTTCAGCACATGCAGCGATGTGATGGTGCCGGGCGTCAGCCCCAGCAACACCTGCTCGCTGCCCACCTGCACCAGCACTAGGCGATCACGCGGCCCCAGGGCCTGGGTTGCCACTACCTTGATCACCTGGCCGCCACGCGGCACGATCTGTTGCACCCGGCGCATCAGCCAAGCCAGCAGGAAGATCAAGCCAATCACCAGCAACAGACCCAGCAACAACTGCACAAGCTGCCCCCCCATGCCCGTTCCGGCAAGGGGTACAGCCGTTTGCGCTGCCGGCTCGGCAGCCAGTGCAGCAACAGGTAACACCAAGCCCAGCAGCAAGGTTCTATGCATGGTTAGCGCAGCTTCTTGATACGTTCACTTGGGCTGATCACATCGGTCAGACGAATGCCGAACTTCTCGTTCACCACCACCACTTCACCGTGAGCAATCAGGGTGCCATTGACCAGCACGTCCAATGGTTCGCCGGCTAGGCGATCCAGCTCAACGACCGACCCTTGGTTGAGCTGCAGCAGGTTACGAATAGTGATATCGGTACTACCGACTTCCATGGAGATTGACACCGGGATATCCAGAATCACATCCAGATTCGGCCCATCCAGGTTAACCGGCAGGTTCATCTTCGGCGCACTGCTGAACTCTTCCATCGGCGCCCGCGGCGGCGCTGGCGCTGCATCACTGGCAGCCAGCATGGCATCGATATCATCCTGCCCAGCATCACCGGACTCGGACAAGGCAGCCGCCCACTCATCGGCAAGCGCCTGCTCCTCAGGGGAGGATGCTTCTTCGCCTTCGTCTACAGTGTCATTTTCGTCTGCCATCGTTCTTCCTCGGCTGGCGTTGAATTGGGTTAACAGTTAGCGCAAGCGCTCGATCGGATCGAGCACCTGCAGCGCCAAGTTGCCTTTGTGGGCCCCTAACTTGACCTTGAATGAAGGTACGCCGTTAGCGCAGAGCACCATATTTTCTGGCAGCTCGACGGGGATCACATCACCCGGCTGCATGTGCAATATGTCGCGCAATTTGAGCTGACGTCGTGCCACGGTGGCACTTAGCGGCACGCTAACGCCCAGAATGTCTTCACGCAGGGCCTTGATCCAACGTTCATCCTGGTCATCGACATCCGACTGGAAACCGGCGTCGAGCATTTCGCGAATCGGCTCGATCATCGAATACGGCATGGTCACGTGCAGGTCACCACCGCCACCGTCGAGTTCGATATGGAAGGTGGAAACCACAATCACTTCACTGGGACTGACGATGTTGGCCAAAGCCGGGTTTACTTCCGAGTTTACGTACTCGAAGTTGATATCCATGACCGCATGCCAGGCTTCTTTCATGTCGATAAAAGCCTGATCCAGCACCATGCGCACCACTCGCAACTCGGTAGGGGTGAATTCACGCCCCTCGATCTTGGCGTGGCGGCCATCACCGCCAAAGAAGTTGTCCACCAATTTGAACACCAGCTTGGCATCGAGGATGAACAGACCCGTGCCACGCAGCGGCTTCATTTTCACCAGATTGAGGCTGGTTGGTACGTACAGCGAATGCACATATTCACCAAACTTCATCACCTGCACGCCGCCCACCGCCACATCGGCGGAACGGCGCAGCAGGTTGAACATACTGATACGGGTGTAGCGGGCGAAACGCTCGTTGATCATTTCAAGCGTCGGCATGCGCCCACGGACAATTCGGTCCTGGCTGGTCAGGTCATATTGTTTGACGCTTCCCGGTTCGGCTTCGTCCTCGGTCTCGACCAAGCCGTCATCGACGCCATGCAGCAGGGCATCAATCTCATCCTGGGAAAGCAGGTCTTGCACAGCCATATACGGCTCCTGATTACTGCAACACGAGGTTGGTGAACAACACTTGTTCGACCGTGACTTTGCCGGTCTCTTTCTCAGCCAGTTCCTGCACGCTGGCGGTCGCCTGCTGGCGCAGCATTTCCTTGCCAACCGGGGTGATCAAGGACGCAAAATCCTGACCGGAAAACAGCATGACCAGGCGATTACGCAACACGGGCATATGTACTTTGAGCGCATCCAAGGCCGCCTGATCCCGTGCCATCAAGGCCACGCTGACCTGCATATAGCGGGCACGGCCCTGATGATTGAAATTCACCACGAAGGCCGGCGACAGTTCTTCATAGATTGCAGCCTGTTTGACTGGCACTGCAGGCTCGGCACTGGCTTCTGCCTTGGCCTCATCAGCACCCGCATCCTTCTTGCTCAGAAAGAACCAAGTGCCCCCCACGGAAAGACCCACCGCCAGCAGCACAGCGATAACGATGATAATGATCAGCTTCATTTTGCCGGCTGGTTTCGCCTCAGCGTTCGCCGCTGCGGGTGCTGCTTCTTTCTTAGCCATGCCAATAATCCGTCGCTATTCGGAGTTTTATCCGTTTTCAAAGGGTTAAGAGCAAGTGTTATGCCAGTGTCTCAACAAACCTGCTCACTACGGCGGCCCAGCACCGAGGGTGATGCGGCCAAGGCATCAGCTATACGCACGCCCCAAACAAAATCGCCCGACTCCCACGCAATGGGAGCCGGGCGAAATGCAGTTTAGATCAGTGGGACATGCAACTACAGCAGCAAGCGCGCCAGAACCCAATCAAAGCCAGCTGCGCGTCGGGCCCTACGGCATTAAAAGCAGGATCTAAGTGCTTATGTACAGTCGTACACTCCGCCCCTCCACCTGCCTGACCAGCCGAAGGCTGTTACTACGCAGCGCCTTGCATGACGTTAGCTCGCTAATTTTTGAATTGATTCTTAGGCGTAGTAATCAACCAAGCCACGGGCACTCACAGTCGTCGCGCGCGCTGATTCGACAGTATTCGAATGCAACTCGTCATCCGCCCCGAGCAACTCACTGGAGGAGCCACCGCGACCTTTGCTGCCATCCCCCTCCTGCCCCTGCCAGCCTCGACTGAGCGACTGATCGGAGACATTCACGTCCAGCTGGTTCATGCCCTGCTGAGCGAACAGTTCACGCAGGCGGTGCATCTGCGAATCCAGCGCTTCACGCACTCCGGCATGCGGGCTGGCGAAGGTAACCTGGCTCTGCTCCTGGTTGACGCTGATACGTACTTCCAGACGGCCCAGCTCGGCCGGGTCGAGCTGAATTTCGGCAGATTTGAGGTTCTGGCTGGACATCACCATCACCCGATCCACCACCGCTTCACTCCAACCGCCCTGCTGCATGGGCACCGGCTGCCCAACCACTGGCGCGCGCGCCGACAACGGGGTCTGTTGGCCAATGGCTTGGCTCAGTGCAGTGAGCTTGCTAACAAAGTTCTCAGGCGTGTTGTTCGCCGTGCCTTCCTTCAGCGCTTCAAGGCCTTTGCCGGTGAGGGCTTCGAGCTGTAACTCCGGCAGTTCCAGTGCATCACCCTCTACCGGCATTTCGTCCTGCATCACCTGGCTAGCCAGCAGGCTCTGACTAACGTTCTGCGCTTGCGTTGAGGGGGCAATCGCCTGATCGGCTTGCAGCTTTTCTTTCGCGCCCATTTCCAACGCCATGCGCACCGCCGGCAGCTGATTGAGCGAATCCAGCTCAGCATCGAAGCTGGCCTCGGTCATGCTCGCCGGACCAGAACTGGTCAGGCTGCCTGTAGTGACCAGCAGTGGCGCAGGCTCCGTGTCCGGCACCAACTCTTCAACCTCTTCCGCTGGCAGCTCGCCGGTTATGCCGAGCAACAGCAGTGGATCAAGCACTGCACCCTCGCTTGCCGGATCAGTCGGCAAAGGCTTGCCGCTATCGGCAACCTCCGCCTGCCCTGCGGCAGCCAGCGCCTGTGCATCTTGCGGATCTTCTTTGTCTACCTTGCTCTCACGCGCAGGCTTAGCAGGCGCATCACTGCGCTCAGCCGCCTTGGCCTGACGCTCCTTGGCGTACACCTGAGAGAAGCTGGAAGCCTCATTTCTATTGGGTTGCGCGGGTTTTTCCGGCGGTTTTGAGGCAGCAGCTCTGGGCTTTACTTCAGGAGCCGACTTAAGCAGCAGATCGGGGGCAACGGACATGGATACTCTCCGTTCGGGGTTGGTCGTGCGGGGAGTTTTGCAAGGCGCGGGCCAACTTGTTGGCAAGCAGATTCAGCGGGGTGAAATACAGCCACATCGGGAGATAGCAACAGCAAAGCTAGTGCCTATAACGCTGACGCTCGGACTTGAGCAGGATGCGCACGATGGCAAACTCGCGCTCGATCTGCTCGACCAACTCAGGGGCCTGCTCCAGCTGCTCGCGCCGTCCGGCCTCCTCCAGCTGCTTGCACAACCCAGCCAACATCAGTGCGCCCATATTGCTGCAGCTGCCTTTAAAGCTGTGCGCCGCCAGACGCAAGCTTTGCGCATCAGCCGCCCGCTCAGCCTGGCGCAATACCAGCAAGCGCTCTTCGGAATCGACCAGAAAGGTATCCAGCAGCACCGGATATTCATCCTCCATGACGTCCTGCAAAGCCGCCAATACTGCGCTATCAAGGTGAATATCGGACAACGGCTCGCTCCCCCTGGAGTTATGCCCAGGATTATGCCCCAGGCAACCAGGAAAACTCCACGCGCACACCCGGTTCGCCGTCGCCCCAAATGCAGCGCTCGCTCAATTGCCTGACCAATGCCAAGCCGCGCCCGCTCAAGCTATGGGCATCGCGGGGTTCTGTCGGCAATTGCTGCGCATCAAAGCCCGAGCCGCTGTCTTCAACTCGTACGATCAACCGTCCGCCCGCGCCCTCAGGCAGCAATTTCAAGTGAAAACGCACAAAGCCGTCGGTCAATGCCGCTAGCCGAATACTGCGCTGACGGTAGTACTCGGCAAAGCCCTCGGCATTGGCTTTGAGCGCCGAATCCAGGCCCAGCACGCCGTGCTCCAGCGCATTCGAATACAACTCGGCCAGCACACTGAACAGGGCGCCACCCTGGGGTCGCAAACCCTGCACCTCGAGCAACAGCTGCAAGAGAAACGGCAACGGATTGAAATGACGTAGGGTTTCCCCACGAAACTCAAAACTCGCCGACCAGTCCAGCGAATGGCTCTGACCGTTGTCGGCAAAGGCCAGCGGCGGCCGGCTCAGTTCGGCGTCATCGACCAGGCTGACCTCGAGCAGGCTGACATCATCCTGCTGCTCGCCACTGAAATCGGTAAGCGCCTGTTGGATTTCACCAAACAACGCCGTCTGCTGTCGATTGGCGGCAAACACATCAAGCAGACGCCCTTCACCAAACAGCACGCCCTGCTTATTGCAGGCCTCCAGCACGCCATCGGAGAGCAGGAAAACCCGATCGCCAAGCGCCAGTGGATAAACCTCATATTTGTCGTTGAATGCAGTCGGCTCCAGCACGCCCAGCGGCAAATGCCGCGATATCAGTGGCAAGCGCTCGCCGCTCCCGCGCAGCAGATAGCCATCCGGCAAGCCGCCGTTCCACACCTCGACCACCTGACGCTGGAAGCTGATATTCAGCACCGTGGCGCAGCAGAACACCCCGACCGGAAGAATGCGTTTGAGCTTGGCATTGATCTCGCGCAGCACCTCGGCCAGCGAATAACCCTTGGCCGTCATGCCGTAGAACACCTCGGCCAGCGGCATCGCGCCAATCGCTGCGGGCAGACCGTGGCCGGTAAAGTCACCCAATAGCACATGCATGCCGCCGGACGGTTTAAACGCAGCCAACAGCAAATCACCGTTAAACACCGCAAAAGGCGATTGCAGGTAGCGGATATTCGGCGCATCCAGGCAACCGGAGTGCGTGACCTTGTCGAACACCGCCTTGGCTACACGCTGCTCGTTGAGCAGGTGTTCGTTGTGCATGGCGATCAGGTCGCGCTGCTGCAGCACAGTATCCTGCAGGCGCCGCAGGCGATCCATGGCCTTGATCTTGGCTTCGAGAATGACCCGGTTGTAAGGCTTGGCGAGAAAGTCGTCACCGCCGGCTTCCAGGCAACGCACCAAAGCTTCGCCTTCGGTCAGGGAGGTGAGGAAGATGATCGGTACCAGCTCTTCGCCAGCGGACTGCTTGATTCGTCGCGCGGCCTCGAAACCATCCATCAGCGGCATCAGAGCATCCATCAGCACCAACTGTGGACGCTCCTGCTCGAACAGGGCCACCGCCTCCAGCCCATTGCTGGCGGTCAATACCCGGTGCCCCTGGCGACTGACAATAGTCGACAACAACATGCGATCAGCCGCGTTGTCCTCGGCGATCAGAATGGACAAGCGCTCTGGCATGACACGCGCTCCGTGTCAGGCGATTTTGAACAGCTGCTCGAAATTCGAGATAGCCAGAATTTTGCGCACGTCGGGGTTGCAGTTGAGCAGGCGAATCTGCGCACTGTCACCCCCGGCATGATCACGCAGCAGCAACAGCATGCCGAGCGCCGAACTGTCCAGGTAAGTGGTGTCCTTGAGGTCTACGACATAGCGCTGCGGGGTTGTATTGACGCGCTCGTAGGCGTTGCGAAATTCCTGATGCGCACCGAAATCGAAGCGTCCCTGAATCAGAATGGTCAGCTCTTGCCCATCGGTTGAGGGCAGCGAGGTGATGGCCATGAATTACTCCTATAAACGAAAAGACCAGGCCGCACGCTCAGGTGGGCCAGACGCAGGTTATGCATGATCAAGATGTAGCATCGCAATGCCCAGGCGGCAACTGTTTAGGCTGAGTTGATGTGTCGCCTTCAGTTTCAGGCAAACGGCAATTGCCGCTTAAGCCTAAGCGTCCCGGGCGGATATGCGCTGCGAGAGCTCATCGAGTAATTTCTGCTCGCGCTTGTCTTCGGCCAGACGCGCCTCGTCCTGATAGCGTTTTACCAGCTTGCGCAAGCCTTCCAGGCGGGCGTAGCGCTGCTGCCAGGCCTCGCGAACCTTTTCCATATTGGCGCGGTGCCAGTCAACGCTGTTGCGCTGCTGGCCGATGGCGGTTTCCAGCTGGGTAAGAAAGCGCTGGTAGTTCATCAGCCATTGCCCGGAAACACCGCGCTGGCCTTCACTGATCCATTGCTGCTGATAGTCTCCGCGGTAGCGCTCCAGGTCTCCCAGCTGCACTTCGGCCTGGCGTAGCAAACCCTGGCAATGGCCCAACTGCAGCGCTGCTTCACGCTCGGCACGCGCGGCCATGTCGACCACTGGGGTCAGCCGCGCAGCGCGGGTTTGTGCCATGGTTTACGCGCCCGTCGCGGCGGGATTGAAGACTGCAGCTAGCTGCGCGCTGCTGCGTTCCAGGCTTTCGTTATCCTGCAGACTCTGCCGTAGGTATTTGACCATGGCCGGTTGACGGGCGATGGCCAGGTCAGTGTCCGCATCGCCACCGGGCACATAGGCACCGACGCTGATCAGGTCGCGGCTCTGCTGATAACGCGACCACAGCTGCTTGAAGCGTTGTGACAAGCGCAGATGCTCTTCACTGACCACCTGCGGCATTACCCGGCTGATCGAGGCTTCGATATCGATGGCCGGATAATGCCCCTCCTCGGCCAGGCGACGCGACAGCACGATATGCCCGTCGAGTACACCACGGGCGGCGTCGGCAATCGGGTCTTGCTGGTCGTCACCTTCACTGAGCACGGTATAGAACGCGGTAATCGAACCGCCGCCCTTCTCCGCATTACCGGCGCGCTCCACCAACTTGGGCAGACGGGCAAATACCGAAGGCGGATAACCCTTGGTTGCCGGCGGCTCGCCAATCGCCAGGGCGATCTCACGCTGGGCCTGGGCGAAACGGGTCAGCGAGTCCATCAGCAGCAGCACGTTCTTGCCTTTATCGCGGAAATACTCGGCGATGCGCGTGCAATACATCGCCGCGCGCAGGCGCATCAGCGGCGCATCGTCAGCCGGCGAGGCCACCACCACCGAGCGTTTGAGGCCCTCGTGACCGAGGATCTCGTCGATAAACTCTTTAACCTCACGGCCCCGCTCACCGATCAGACCGACCACGATAATGTCGGCCTCGGTAAAGCGCGTCATCATGCCCAGCAGCACCGATTTACCCACGCCGGTGCCGGCAAACAGACCGAGGCGCTGACCACGACCGACAGTCAGCAGGCCGTTGATCGAACGGATGCCGACATCCAGCGGCTCGCTGATCGGATGACGGTTGAGTGGATTGATCGCCGGGCCATCCATCGGCACCCAGTCTTCGGCCTTCATCCCGCCTTTGCCGTCGAGGGCGCGGCCCGTGCCGTCTAGCACTCGGCCAAGCATCGACATGCCCATGGGCAAGCGCCCGGTATCCGGCAGCGGCACCACGCGGGCACCCGGGGCGATGCCGGCCAGGCTGCCGACCGGCATCAGGAAGATCTTGCCGTTGGAAAAGCCCATCACCTCGGCCTCGACCTGCACCGGGTGATAGCTGTCGTCGTTGATCACCAGGCAGCGACTGCCCAGAGCAGCCCGCAGGCCTTCGGCTTCCAGCGTAAGGCCGACCATGCGTAGCAGGCGGCCTTCAACCAGCGGTTGAGTGGGCAGCGCCACGGCCTCGCTGTAACCGGCGAGGCGTTTGGCGAAACTCACCCGATCAAGGCGCATCAGGGCTCGCCTGGCTATTTATCTGAAGAGCATCCACCTGAGGATCATCCTTCTGAGGAGCCTCCATCGGCAAGGCATCCAGATCAGTGTGCAAGTCGGCCTCCAGCGGATGCGACGCCTGTTCGCGCTGTTGCTCGAACAACTGCTTGATCGCCTGATTCAGCCGGGTTTCCACGGTGGCGTCGATACGGCTGAGCTCGCTCTCTACCCGGCAACCGCCAGGCAGCAGGGAAGCGTCTTCGAGAATCCGCCAGCTCTCTTCATGGCGTTCGCGCAAGGCTTTAATCATCTCGAAGTCTTGCGGATTGAGGTGAATGCGGATGTTACCGGCGCCCATCGGCAGTAGCTTGAGCGCCTCGCTGAGCACCTGGCGAATCTGGCTGGAGTCGCTGACCAGTTCACGCTGAATCACCTGGCGCACCATCTGCCCAAGCAGGCCGACCATGGCTTCTTCAAGCTGTTGGTCCTGCTCGGCAATCGGCTCGAACAGCTGGGCCATCAACTGCTCCAGCCCGGCCATTTTGGCGGCCAGGGCGATATCGGCTTCCTGCTTGGCTTTCAGCTGGCCGGCATGAAAACCGTCTTTCTCACCGGTGGCAAAACCTTCGTTGTAGGCGTCCTGCCGGATGGCTTCCAACTCATCCAACGTCAAGGGTTTGACGTCTTCCAGGGCCACTTCTTCGCTCTCAGCCGTCGCCGGCTCGCTCGCTTCAATCGATTGCTCGCCAGCCTGTTCCTCTTCGCTGGGCTCAGGCGTTTCCACTTCCGGGTCGAAGCTGGGCAGCGCCCACACATCAACGCCCTTGAGGTCCCTGGCGCGAATCAGTTCGCTGGGCGGCTCTTTACTGGACATGCGTTAAACCATTACTGGCCATGTGTTAAACCATTTCCTCGCCGCCTTTGCCGCCCAGGACAATTTCCCCGGCCTCGGCCATACGCCTGGCGATGGTAAGGATTTCCTTCTGCGCGGTTTCCACGTCGCTGACGCGCACCGGGCCTTTGGCTTCCAGATCGTCGCGCAGCAGTTCGGCGGCACGTTTTGACATGTTCTTGAACACCTTTTCCTTGATCGCCTCGTCGGCACCCTTGAGCGCCAGCACCAGCACATCCGAAGACACCTCACGCAACAGCGCCTGGATGCCACGGTCGTCGACATCGGCAAGGTTGTCGAAGACGAACATCAGGTCCTCGATCTGGCTGGAGAGGTCTTCGTCGACCTCCCGGATCGAGTCCATCAGCTGACCTTCAACCGAGCTGTCGAGGAAGTTCATGATATCGGCGGCACGCTTGACCCCGCCGAGCGCGGCGCGGGTGGTGTTGGAGCTGCCGGAGAACTGCTTCTCGAGAATCTGGTTGAGTTCTTTCAGTGCCGCCGGTTGTACGGTGTTCAGCGAGGATACGCGCAGCACGATATCCAGACGCACCTTATGGTCGAAGTGGCCAAGCACTTCACCAGCCTGATCGGGATCCAGATAAGCCACCACGATGGCCTGAATCTGTGGGTGTTCGTAGCGGATCACGTCGGCAACAGCGCGCGGCTCCATCCATTTCAGGCTGTCCAGACCACTGGTGCTGCCGCCGAGGAGGATACGATCGATCAGATTGCCGGCTTTGTCTTCGCCCAACGCCTGAGTAAGCATTTTGCGGATATAGCCGTCGGCACCGACGCCTAGGCTGGTTTGATCGCCGACGATGTCGACAAACTCGCCCATCACCTGCTCGACCTGCTCGCGCTGTACGTTACGCATACCGGCCATGGCCACGCCAACGCGCTGCACCTCTTTTGGCCCGAGGTGACGCAGCACCTGAGCGGCGTCAGTTTCACCGAGCGACAGCAGCAGAATCGCGGCCTTGTCGACCTTGCTCAATTTAGTGGCGGTTCGATTCTCACTCATCGGCGTTAATCCACTCTTTCACAACCTGGGCTACGCGGCCCGGGTCTTCAGCGACCAGGCTCTTGATGGCGTTCAATTGTGCATCATACCCCTCACTCGGGCTCGGTAGGAGGATGCTTTGTGGGCCGCCCAGGCTTACGCGGTCCTCGGAGAGATCACCGCCCAGAGCACCCATTTCACCCAGCTCGACATCGCCATCGCGACCATCACCCTGGCCTTTGCCACCGCTGGTGATGTTTTTCATCACCGGACGCAGCACGAACCAAACCAGAATAAAGATCAATAATGCCGGCACCAACTGCTTGAGTCCGCTCATGGCCATCAGGAACAGCTCACTCTGATACCAAGGCAACGCAACAGCATCCTCGCCCAGCTCAGCGGAGAACGGTGTATTGATCACGCTCACGCTGTCACCCCGGCTGGCGTCGAAGCCCACCGAGTCCTGCACCAGGCGGGTAAAGCGCGCCAGATCATCACTGCTCCACGGCACCCGGGTGGTTTCGCCACTGGCGGCGTCGACCCTGACCTGATCATCCACCACCACCGCTACCGACAGCCGGCGCAAACGGCCCTGCTGCTGCTTGGTGTAGCTGATCGAGCGATCCAACTCGAAGTTGCGCGTGGATTGCTCGCGCTTATCCGCCGGATACGGCGCAAGCATGGCCAGGCCGGTGGCCGGGTCAATGATCTGCTCACCGTTGGCATCCAGCAGCGGCTGCCCTGCGGGAACCGGGCCAGGCACCGCAGCCGCGCCAGCGGCTTGCTCAGGAGCTGCCGCCGCACCTGGCGGCTGATTAGCCAGAGCACCTGGCACACCTTGCGGCGGTAAGCTGCTGGTACGTTGTTCGTTGACCTGCTGTTCGCTGCGCAGCGCCGGTTGATCGGGGTTGAACATTTCCGAGGTGGATTCCACCGCGCTGAAATCCACATCCGCCGATACTTCGGCCTTGTAGCGGCCGGAGCCCAGGACTGGCTGCAGGATGTTGTGCACACGCTGGGTGAACAGACTTTCCATACGGCGGCTGTAATCGAATTGCTTGCCGGCCATGGTCAGCTCGGACATTTCCTGAATATCCGAGAGCAGATTGCCCTTCTGATCGACCACGGTGACCTGCGCCTTGTCCATTTCCGGCACGCTGCTGGCGACCAGATTGACGATGGCCATCACCTGGCTCGGCTCCAGGCCGCGCCCCGAATACAGCTCGACCAATACCGAGGCACTGGGCTTGCGCTCATCGCGCACAAACACCGAACTCTTCGGGATCGCCAGATGTACGCGAGCCGCCTTGACGTTGTTGAGGCTGGAAACGGTACGCGCCAGCTCGCCTTCCAGGCCACGGCGATAGCGGGTGGCTTCCATAAATTGGCTGGTACCGAGGCCTTGCTCCTGATCGAGAATTTCAAATCCGACGCTATTGTCCTTCGGTGCAACGCCAGCAGCAGCCAGGCGCATGCGGGCGCGGGCCAGGTCATCAGACTTGACCAGCAGTGCGCCGGAATTAGGTTCCACGGTGTATTTGATATCAGAGGCGGACAGCGTCTCCATCACCTGGGACGCATCCATACCGTCGAGGCTGCCATACAGCGCCTGGTAATCCGGCTGCTGCGACCACAACACAACGGCAAAGCCGATGGCCACGCTGGCGGCCAAACCGACCAACAGACCGATCTGGCGCAACATCGACATATCCGCGAGGTTTTCCAAAAAGGTCAGCCCAAACAGCGGCTTCTTCGGCTCATCACCCATAGTGGTGGCAGGTACATTTGCAACGACAGCTTCAGCCATAACTCAGCCCACCCTTAAACTGGCATCTGCATAATGTCTTGATAAGCCTGAACCAGCTTGTTACGCACCTGGGTCATGGCTTGAAAAGACACGCTGGCTTTCTGTGAGGCGATCATCACGTCTGTCAAATCGACGCCGCTGGTGCCCATTTCAAAGGCTGTTGCCAGCTTGCCGGATGCCTGCTGGGTTTCGTTGACCTTGCCCACCGCCTGCCCGAGCATCTCGGAAAAGCTCGGCGCACCGGGCTCCGGTGTGCTGGTGACAGGCTTCTGACGCGCCATGGCATCAGCCTGCATGGAGCGCATCTCCAGCATCAAGCGATTAAATTCAACACCCTGGCTCATCATTACCTCCACTGGCCGCGGTTTTTTGACGCTTCGCGGCGTTTGCAGAGGTATTGCAACAAGGGTGCCAGATTACTGAACTGGCTTTCGGCGCCTACTTACGCGCTTGCGAGCGGATATACAGGGCTTCGACCTTCTCCCGCGCCCAGGGCGTCTTGCGCAAAAACGTCAGGCTGGACTTGATGCTTGGGTCGCTCTTGAAACAGCGGATGTCAATCCGCTCGGCCAGTGCGTCCCAACCATACTGGGCAACCAGAGCGGTGAGAATGGCTTCAAGGGTTACGCCATGCAGCGGGTCTTTCGGTGATTGAGTCATGCAGAACCTGTACGGACAACTTGAGTGAGGCAAACCCCGCCACCATAGCCAAACCAGCCCCCAATCGAAAGCGCAGCGCGATGTCTAGCATTGATTGCGGCCATAAAAATGACGGGAGAAATTTTTAACGTCGCGCAGCGACGGCCCAGAGGATGGCGGCCACGGATGGCCAGCCATAAAAAAGCCGGCCCAACACCAAAGGTGTGGGCCGGCGAAGCACTATCGGATCGTCGTGGGGCCCGAGTCGGGCATCAGCATAAAATCCTGACTCGGTTGCTGCGCCTACAGACGATCAACTGCAGGCGCAGATAAATTCATCACGCCAGCTTGCGCTCGACCTCCTCGAACTGCGCTTGCAGCGCCGCGTCCGGCTCTTTGGTCAGCAGGCTGACAACGACGATGGCAATGCTCGCCAGGATAAAGCCCGGGATGATCTCGTACAGGTCGAAGATGCCACCAGACAATTGCTTCCAGACGACCACAGTGATGCCACCCAGGAGGATGCCAGCCAGAGCGCCGTTGCGGTTCATGCGTTTCCAGTACAACGACAGGAGGATAGCCGGGCCAAAGGCAGCGCCGAAGCCGGCCCAGGCGTAGGACACCAGGCCCAGTACCGTGGTATCCGGGTTCATAGCCAGAACCAGGGCAATGATCGCAATCAGCACCACCGCGCCACGACCAACCCACACGAGCTCAGCATCACCCGCATCTTTCTTGAGAATGGCTTTGTAGAAGTCTTCTGCCAGCGCCGAAGAGCTGACCAGCAATTGCGAGTCGGCAGTCGACATGATGGCAGCCAGTACCGCAGCCATCAGGATGCCGGCCACCACCGGGTGGAACAGGCTGTTGACCAGCACCATAAATACGGTTTCAGCGTCAGCCAGGTCGGTTTCCAGATAACCCACAGCCACCCAGCCGATGGCCAGGGCACAGAACAGGGTCAGAGCGGTCCAGCTGACAGCGATGCGACGGGCAGTCGGCATATCCTTGTCATCAGAGATCGCCTTGAAGCGCGCCAGGATGTGCGGCTGGCCAAAGTAGCCCAGGCCCCAACCCAGCAGCGACAGAATCGCGATGATACCCAGCGGTTGACCCTTGGCGTCATTGAAGAACGTCAGCAGTTCAGGGTTTTTCGCCTGGATGGCCAGGTGTGCAGCATCGATACCGCCCACGGCATTCAATGCGAACACTGGCACCAGCACCAGCGCGGCAGCCATCAACAGGCCCTGCACTACGTCAGTCCAGGCCACCGCGAGGAAACCACCGAACAGGGTGTAAGAAACCACTGCAACAGTGCCCACCACTACGGCGATCCGGTAATCGAAACCAAATACGGTCTCGAACAGCTTGCCCGCCGCCACCAGGCCGGAGCTTGCATAGAAGAGGAAGAACAGCAGGATGAAAATCGCCGATACCACACGCAAGGCGCGGGATGTGTCGTTGAAGCGGTTTTCGAAGTAGGACGGCATGGTCACCGAGTCGTTGGCTGCATGCGAGTACACGCGCAGACGACGGGCCACAAACAGCCAGTTCAACCAAGTACCTGCGAGCAGGCCGATGGCGATCCAGGTGGCTTCAAAGCCAGCAACCAGGGCGTAGCCCGGCAGACCCAGCAGCAGCCAGCCGCTCATATCCGAAGCACCTGCGGACAGCGCAGCGGTCGTCGGACCGATGGAGCGACCACCGAGAATGTAGTCGGATAGATTGCTGGTGCGTTTGTAGGCCACCAGGCCCAGCCACAGCATCAATACCAGGTAGACCACGAAGGTCACCCCTACAACAAAAACGTTTTGCTCGTTCATCTTGTTGTTCTCGTGTTGGCACGGCTCGGGCCGTGACTCTATTTTTAAGCGGCCAAAATAGCGGGCCACTCCCTTGAAACCAGCCGCCAAACGCACGCAAGCCAGTGGCGGAACATGCAACAAAGCTTAGCCGGCCGCATGAGAGTTCCCACCCACGCGTCAGCTGCTTGGTCATGGTTCTAGCGCAAACCCGCCGGTAGAACCAAGAAAACCTGGCCAAAACCTGCGCACTACGCGAATCGAGCACGGAATTTAGTGGCAGAGGCATGACCGCTTCTTACAAAAAACTCTGGAGTTATTGCAAAAAACTCCAAGCACAGGAACTTCTCGCAAACAGCTGTTTAAAGCGCAGAGCCACAGCTTTCGCCAATCTCGGTCATCCATCGCTGTGTATAGCATGCGGACAACGGCCATCTAGACTGCATCCACAAGGCTGGAGGTGTGTGTTGCAGAGCGAAGCATCCGATTACTCAATCTACCGGCGCGTAGTCTCGCAGTTGATGCAGGGCGAAGAGCAATTGCCCAGCCTGCCGACCATCACCCTAGACATCCGCCGTGCCCTGGGTGATGCGAATGTTTCCCTGAATGCCTTGGTGCGCCTGATCAGCCGTGACCCGGCCCTTAGCGCCCTGCTAATGAAACATGCCTCCAGCGCGCTGTATCGCCACACCCTAGCGCCCAAGACCCTGCACGAAGTGATCAGCATGCTTGGCATGGCTGAAGTCGACCGAATCACCATGGTGCACAGCATCAAAAGCCTGTTTACCTTGCACAGCCCAGGGCATAAGCGGCTGTTTGTCGATGCCTGGGAACGCCTGGTGATTAAGGCCAGCACCAGCGCCATGCTGGCCCGCTTGCTGGGTCATGTGATCGCGGAACACGCTTTGCTGGCCAGCCTGCTCAGCGAAGTGGGCACCCTCGCCGTACTCTCGGCGTTCAGAAATGAAAGCGTCACGCCTTCCAGCGAGCTGTATTACAAGCTGTGCCGTGAATACAGCAAATCGCTCGGCATCATCGTGCTGAAGAAATGGTCGGTGCATAACGAATATATCGAGATCATCCGCGACACCGGCAACTGGCAGCACAGTCCCGGGCATAGCCTGCAATTACTCGACCTGGTCAACCTGGCGCTCTACCACGCCATCAAGGAACGCACCCCAGATGCCGAGCTGCCGCCCCTGCAGGAGCTGGCCGCCTACCAGAAGCTGATGCCGCCGCAGGACTTTATCGGTGAGAACGGCGAACTCAGCCTGGTGATCAGCCACCGCGCCGATATTCTGGCGATTGCGCAAACCTTGCGTTAGCGATCAATCACCTGTGCACGCATGGGCGCAAGCCTTGCCAGTAGGCGGTTCTGCGCAGGCATGGGCACGCCTTGTGCGCTCATTGCATCTTGCAGGTTTTCCACCAGAGCGTTGAAGTCGCTGGGGGTTAGACTCTGGCCCTTGTGGCTTTCTTCCATGCTGTCGCCAGTGTAGGTGCACGGGCCGCCGGCCTCGACGCAGATCTGCTCCACCAGCTTGTCGCGCAGGCGCACGATATCGATATTTTCGAAGTGGCGGACGATGCGCGGGTCAGCGGCAATATTCAGCAGCATGCCTTCGACAATCCGGGTAATCCCGGCCTGCTCGCCCAGGTCACGGTACAGGCTGTCGTCTTTCGGCGGTTGCTGGACGCAGGCCGCCAGGGTGAACACAACGGCCAGCAGCAGACTGCGCATGCCTAGAAACTCCCCTGCACGGACAGGTAGACCCCGTCCTGATTATCCAGCGTGGCGATTTCACCGAGGCGCGCATAGGCCAGCACCACGGCCAGGTTCTTGTTGGGAAAGTAACCGAGAAACAGGTCGGTCCAATCGCTCTCCCCGGCAAAGCTCAAGTTATCCGGTTTCTCGCGGTACTCCACGCCTAACGCCCAGCGCGGATTGAACAGTACGGCGACGGAACCTTCCTTGAGCAGCGAGTGGCGATCACGGCGATCACCACCAAAACCTAGTAAACCCAGCTCATTAGCCCGGCTATAACGCAGTCCGCCATTGAGCAGCAGGTTGTAACCAAAGGCGCCGCCGAGAATCAGCCGGCTGGCAGTTAGATAGCCTTCGGTGTCTTCACTGCGCTGGGCGCCCACCAGGCTGGGAATCAGGAAATCCTTCTGGCGTTTGTGCTGAATACCCAATGACACCTGCGGCAGCTGGTCATAAATCAGGTCACCAAACAGGCGCACCTTGAGGCCGAAGATATCCTGACTCAGGCTGTTTTCCGGCAGATTCATGTTGCGCGCCAGGGTGCCCAGATCAAAGCGCTGGCGGGCGTAGGACAGCTCGATACGGTTATCGAACGCGACGCCAACACCGGCCACATCCAAACGGTAGTCACCGGTTTCGACCCGCGTGGCGAATACATCCGCGCCCCACTCGCCGCGCTCGCCATAGCCGGAAAGCACCGCCCAGGGTGTAATACCGCCACCGGCCGCGCCCTCAATGCTGCTGGCGCCACCCGTGGCCAACAAACGGCCATCGGCCCAGGCCAGGTTCGTGAGTAGGCCAAGCACCAGGGCAATGCAGCGTGGCAGCTGGGTCATGATCAATCCACCAGGGTCGAGGAGGCGTCAGTGTACTGCGCCATCCAGGTTTCAAAGGCTTGCGCCGCCAACGGCCGGCTGATCAGGTAGCCTTGGGCTGTATCACACTGCCAACGCTCAAGCAGCTGCAGGCTGCGCTCAAACTCGACGCCCTCGGCCACGACCTTAAGGCCCAGGCTATGGCTCATCTCGATGGTCGAACGGACGATCACTGAGTCCTCGCTGGCATCGTCCAGGTCACGGATAAACGACTGGTCGATCTTCAGCTCCTGCACCGGCATGCGTTTGAGCTGGGTAAGCGACGAGTAGCCTGTACCAAAATCGTCTACCGACAGGCTGATGCCGCACGCCCGCAAGCCCTGCAATACCTGCAGAGCAAGCTCTGGATTGAGCATCACCCCGCTTTCGGTGATCTCAAAAATCAGCTGCTCGGCCGGCACCCTATACGCTGCCAACAGTGCGATGACCCGCGCTGGCAGCTGCGGGTCGATCAGGTCGTCAGTGGAAATATTCAACGACACCTGCACACGCAGGCCGCGCCCGGCCCATTCGCATAGCTGGCGCATAACTTCCTCGATCACCCAGGCGGTCAGCAGCTGGATGCTGCCGGTGCGCTCGGCCAGCGGAATAAACTCCCCCGGCGAAACCATGCCCAGTTCCGGGTGCTGCCAGCGCAGCAAGGCTTCGGCCTGGCGCACCTGGCCGGCGGCAATATCCAGCTTCGGCTGATAGTGCAACAGCAGCTCGGCCTTGCTCGGCGCATGGCGCAGATCGCGAATCAGGCGGATCTGCCGCTGCTGGGCATCATCGCGGCCGCGCTGGTAGACCTGTAGATGGCTAGGCATGCCGGCGGCATCCTGCATGGCGATGCTCGCGCGGCGCAGCAGCTCCTCCGGGGCATTGCCATCGACGGGGTAACTGGCAATGCCGATGCGGCAATCCAGGGCGAAATCATGGGTAGCAACGCGCAGCGGCTTGAGCAGCAACTGCTGTACCTTGTCGGCGATGCCCACGGCGCTGTCGCTATCGGTGCTTTCCAGTAATAAAAGAAACTCGTCACCGATAATCCGCGCCACGCTATCGCCAGGGCGCAGAACCGCCTGCAAGCGTCGGCTCAATTGCTGCAGCGCCAGGTCTCCACCCTCTGCACCGAGGCTTTCATTGACTGCACGAAAGTTCGCCATACCCAGGTAGAGCAACGCCGTCGGCCGTCCGGCGGTGATCGCACTGCCCAGGCGTTCCAACGCCAAGGTGCGGTTCGGCAGGCCGGTCAGCGCATCATGCAGCGCATTGTGCGCCAGCTGCCGCTCACGCTCGGCAATGCCTTGCTGCATTGCTTTGAAGGCCGTGGCCAAACGCCCCAATTCATCACTGCGCTGCAGGTCCAGGCTGGCCTGATAATCGCCTTGGCGCACCCGCTCGGCGACTGCAGCCAGTTGCTGCACCGGCTGCGATACCGAGCGCGCTAGCAACAGGGCGCCAACAAGGGATGCGGTCAGCGCCACTAGGGCAATCAGCAGAATATTCTGATCAAGCGGGGCAAACGCCTGCTGCGCCTGACTCAGGGACTTGTGCAGCAGCGCGCGCACTTCAAAGCCATCACCGCTGGCCAGCACCAGGGTCTGATTAAGGTAGGACTCCTCACCGACCAGGCTCACCGCATCATCCGCCAGTTCGGCCATATTGCCTTGCAGCTGCTCACGCTGCGCGGGCGGCAGGGTGCTGATCCAGATATCGGCCACACCATCCTGGGTCGCCCGCAGGGTCAGGTCCAGGTGGGTCAGTTCGCGCAATTCGGCGGCAAATACGTCATCAACCTGAAAGCCCATCATCACCCGGGCAATCGGCAACGGCGCGGTGACCGTGGCCTGCACCAGCAGGTAGATCTTGTCGGCAATCGGCATCAAAAAAATCTGCACGCCCTCGCGTTGGCGCTGCATCACCTGGGCACTGAGGCGCTGGGCTGTCTCGCCGCTGATCTGCCGATCACTGCTGACCTCCAGGCTGCCATCCAGACCCAGCATCATCACCGCGCTGGCGTTGATCCGCGCACCATGGTTGGCCAGGGCCGAACGAATGGTCTCAGTGTCGCCACTGGCCACAGCATCCTTGAAGCCAAAATCAGCGGCCAGTACCTGCACCGCATCGTGTAACTGGCGACCACGCACTTCGAGCAACTGCTGAAACACCAGACTACCGACATCCAGCTGTTCGCGGGCCTGGCTGCGTACAGCGGCATTGGTGGCAGTTTGCACAGCCACATAAAGTGCACCCACCACCACCAACAGCAGCAAAACCAGTACACCGGCAATCCGTGCCTGAAAACTATTGCGCAGCATCGCGAGCCTTCTTGAATGCATCACCAAAGGCGCTGGCCGGCGCACTCGGCGCAGCCTGACTTGCGGGGGCCTGCATGGTCAGGGTAAAGCGTTGCTGGCTGCCAGCATCGGTTAGCTGCAACTGGCCGGCAGCCTGCGGCAACATCTCTGGCGCTTGCGGGTGCCACAGGCTGACCGTGAACGTGCCGGCCGGCAACTGCTCCAAATTCAGCTTGCCCTGCGCATCGCTGACGGCGAACCAGGGGTCGTCGGTGACATAGACATAGCCCACCATCCAGTCATGGATATTGCAGCCCAGCACCACCACACCGGGCTTGTCGAAAATCACCGGTTCGCTCGGCGTGCCCTGATACAGGCGCAGTTCAAAGCGCTTGGCGAGGGAGAACGAATAAACGTGATGGCGAATATTGTCGCTGTTGGGGAACGACACCGAGGTGCCGCTGCGCACGGCCAACACATTGGGCGCGAACTGCTGCGAGCGCTGATCCATCACCGCGGCAGCAGGTGCAACCAAAGGTGCAACCTCACTGCGCAAACTCAGTACAGCATTGGCCAAGGGCTGCCCTTGGCTATCCACGACCTCGGCCTGCAGGCTGGCGGCGTGCAAAGGCGTATTGAACAGCAATAGGCCGAGCAGCAAAAACGTGAACAATGGGGACAGGCGCTTGCTCATCAAGACTACTCGTACTTTAGGGGCACACTTGAAGTGGACAGCATCCTTGCCCAGGCACAATAAATGTCTCTGTGCGCCACAGCTTAGTCGCCAGTGTGAAGAAGTTCACGCTTGATCGGCCACACTTACCTGTGAGCACCGCCATTCAAGACGGTAGCGCGTGTTTATTCAGCGCTGCGCAAGCGTTTCGGCGTCAGGCCTAAGTAGCGGCGCATGGCGGTGGTCAGCGCGCTCTGACTGGAGAAGCCGCACTCTTCGGCAATGCGAATCAGCGGCATGCCGCTTTCGCGCAACAGTCGCACGGCGCGGTCCAGGCGGGTTTTCAGCAGGTACTGGTGCGGCGTAAGACCGACGCTGTCCTTGAACTGTGCATGGAAATGACTGGGGCTCAGGCAAGCCACCTGCGCCAGTTCAGCCACGCTGATACGCCGCGCCAGGTGCTTAACGATGTAACTGTCGAGCCGCTCCAAATTCAGTGCCCCCACAGCCCGCGCATGGGGCTCACCGAACAGGCGCAGGTGCAAGGCACGCAGCAGCACGCCGCCCAGCGCGCGGGGCAGCAGTGGATCGGTACCATAACGCTCCAGCTCGGCGCCGGCATAGCTCAGCAGGTTCTGGAAGTCGGCATCCAGTTGCGGGTAACGCGGGGTCTCAAACAGGCGGGTCAGCAGCTGCAGGTCTTCACTGGAGGTGCCCTGCTCATCCAGATCGATAACCAGCATGCGGTTATCGCCCATGCCGGCGAACTGGTGATCGGCATCCCCCGGCACCAGGCAGGCACGCATGCGGCACACTTCGCCACCGCGGCCATTGACCTCAAATTCGGCACGCCCGGCCAGCGATAACACCAACTGATGGTGGTCGTGGGTGTGCTCGTGGGCCTGGTCATCAAGACGCATCAACCGTGCGTTGAACATGAAAAGTGCAACCCTGAGAAACAGAGGTGAAACTTTAACCTTTTGCCCGGTAAAACTGCAGCCCGCACGACAAATGGGCAGCGATCGCACCAAAAACTGTCGATCTTACTGAAAGCGCCCAAATACAGGGCAAACGGTCGACCGCCCAGGAATTGCCCACCCCGAAATAGGGCCCTTGCGGGGCCTGGCAAGGGATTTGCTGAGTTTGCCTGCCCCTTGCGTACCGTTCGGGTTCAGGAATCCAGCTTATGGCCTTCAGCATTGCTCTCGCCCTGGCATTGGCGCTGTTAACCGCCGGCCACTTCCTCAGCCAGCTCGCCGGCAAACGCCACCAGCAGCATCTCAACGAGCTGCAAGCTGCGTTGCTGCAACGCGCCATCGACCTGCTGCAGAACCTACAGAAACACCGCGGCCTGGGCGCCCAGCAAGATTTGCTCAGCACCAGCCAACGCAACGCCCTTGCCCGCCAGCTTGATCAGCTCTGGCTGAACTGGCCCGGCGCAAGCCTTGCCCTTGCACCGCTACAGCAGGACTGGCCACGGCTGCGGCGCAACGCGGCGGACTTTACCGCGCATTGCCAGGTTATCGACGGTTTGCTGGAGGTTATCGCAATACTCGAAACCCGCCTGCACCAGGCTGGCAATCAACACGTGCAGGGCATCGCCCAGGCCTGCCATGGTCTAGAAAACCTCGCCCGCCTGCGCGGCCTGAGTGTACGCGCGGCCAATTACAGCCATTGCCCACCTAGTCTGAAACAGCAGATTCAGCAGCTTTGCCAGGAGCTTGAACAATCGCCAGTCGGCGCATCTCTGCAACAGGTACTGCAGCGTCTGGAGCATGAGCTGGTCGACAGCCGCGAAGTACGCCTAGCCCCTCACGAATGTTTTGCCCTGCTCACGCCGCTAATCGACGAATACATCCAACACGTACGAGCACCACTGCAGGCGGCGTTCGCAGCACAGACTCCCGCAGAACACCCCTAGCGGCTATGCTGGCAACCTCGACTTTTGCCAGGAGTTCACCATGCCCCCCCGCCTGACATTGGCCTTTAGCCTCGCGTTGCTCACCGCCTGCGCGCAAAAACCCAGCAGCGTCACCCTGGAACAGAGCCAGCAGAGCAAATGCCCGCTATCGCTGCACGTCGGCCAGCAATTTAACCTGCGCTTGCCGAGCAACCCCACCACAGGTTTCCGCTGGCTGCTGCGCGACTCAGCATCACAGGTGCTGAAAAGCCTCGGCCCCGAGGTTTACAGCAACCCGGAAGATGCCGGCTTGGTCGGCAGCGCCGGGGTTTCCACCTGGCGCTTCGAGGTCGCCCAGGTTGGCGAAGGCCAATTGGCCCTGACCTATGAACGCCCCTGGGAAGTCGGCGTAGTGCCCGCCCAACGCTTCAACTGCACGATCAAGGCGCGCTAGCGCTGGCGTTAAATGCTGCTCTAAATGGCACCCACGGCGTGGCGATCCAGTCGGCGACAGATCATAGTGCTGGCCTTTCAAGCATCAAGGAAAAGGTCATGCGTTATCTGCTGCTGGGTTTGCTGGGCGCTGCAGTGTTCCTCTGCGCACGGCTCGGTGGCCTGAGTGAGCTGGGCCTGCTCAGCAAAGGCATCCCGGTGATTGCCCTGCTGCTGTGGCTGAGAAATGCGCCGAACGGCCTGTATCGACGCTGGCTCAGCATCGGCCTGCTCTGCTCACTTGCGGGCGATATCCTGCTCGACTGGCCCGGCGATTTGTTTGTTTTCGGCCTAGGCGCCTTCCTCCTTGCCCACCTCGCCTATCTGCGCGCTTATCTGAGCGACTGCAAGCAACCTGCCTGGCTCGCCTTGCTCCTCGCCCTGGCAACCGGCGGGACGATGTTCGCCTTCCTCGCCAACGCAAATCTGGGTCCGCTGCTGATCCCCGTGGCCGGCTATGCCCTGGCTATCAGCGCCATGCTCTGGCGCGCCCTCGCCCGCCTCGGCCAGTCGGGCCTGAACACCCGCTCGACGCACCTGGCGGCCATAGGTGCAACCTTGTTTGTGCTGTCCGACAGCCTGATCGGCATTAATCGCTTTGTTGCGCCCTTCGAGGCTGCGCCATTGGCAATCATGCTCAGCTACTGGTTGGGACAATGGGCTATTGCTGCTTCGGCCTTCAAACAGGCCCGCTGAGCCATCACCATGCAGATTTGCGACCAAATAACGGCAATCAAGGTTTGGCTATACCGCGCACTTGGCTAAAATGCCTGGCTTTATCGACCAGTGCGCAGCCATCGTGAGCAAACAGCCCGACCGTCTTTTCGCCCAACCCCTGGCCCAGGTGCCGGACTTCGTGTTCAACGAAGATGTGGTGCGGGTCTTCCCCGACATGATTAAACGCTCGGTGCCGGGTTACCCGACCATTGTCGAGAACATCGGCGTACTCGCCGGCCAGTTTGCCCAGCCGCATAGCGTGCTGTATGACCTCGGCAGCTCCCTCGGCGCCGTCACCCAGGCGCTGCGTCGGCATGTGCAGATCGAAGATTGCCGGGTGATCGCCGTGGACAACTCCAGCGCCATGGTCGAGCGCTGCCGCGAGTACCTGCATGCCCAGGACTCGATGTTTCAGGAACTGCTGCCGGTCGAAGTGATTGAGGCCGACATTCTCAGCCTCAACTTTCAGCCAACCTCGCTGGTGGCGCTGAACTTCACTCTGCAATTTATCCAGCCTGAGCAACGCCTCGAATTGCTTACGCGGATTCGCCAGGCCCTATTACCCGGCGGCGCGTTGATCCTCTCGGAAAAACTGCAGTTCGAAGACACTGCCCAGCACGCCCTGCTAGGCGAGTTGCATATCGCCTTCAAACGGGCCAACGGCTACAGCGAGCTGGAAATCGCCCAGAAACGCAGCGCAATCGAGAAAGTCATGCTGCCCGACAGCCTGGAACAGCACCGCGAACGCCTGCTGGCCGCCGGCTTCAGCCAGGTTGTGCCGTGGTTCCAGTGCCTTAATTTCGCCTCCTTGATTGCCCTGCCATGATCAGCCGTCTCGACCTTGACGCCCTGCAGGCCGCGCTTGCTGGCACCCCGCTGCAGGACTGGTCCGCCGACCTGCCCGGGCAAATCGACGCCAAACTGGCCATCGGCCACGGCGACCTGCCGCGCTGGTACGGCGCAGTGCAGGCATTGCCAGAACTTAAGGTTGAGCAACTGGAGTTGCTGCACAGCTTCAGTTTCAACGGCCATTGCGACGATCCCACTCGCGCCGCACTGAAAACGGCCTTGCAGGGCTTGATTCCCTGGCGTAAGGGTCCGTTTCATCTGTTCGATGTACATGTCGACACTGAGTGGCGCTCAGACTGGAAATGGCAGCGGGTCGCGCCCTATCTCGATCTCAAGGGCAAGCGGGTACTGGATGTCGGTTGCGGCAATGGCTACTACATGTGGCGCATGCTTGGAGCTGGCGCCGACAGCGTGGTGGGCATCGACCCCAACTGGCTGTTCCTCTGCCAGTTTCTGGCGATGAAGAACTACCTGCCCGATCTGCCCGCCTGGCACCTGCCGCTGGCCTTCGAGGAATTACCCGGCAAGCTGCAAGGCTTCGACACGGTGTTTTCCATGGGCGTGCTGTATCACCGCCGCTCACCTATCGATCACCTGATCGATCTCAAGGATTGCCTGGTCAAGGACGGCGAACTGGTGCTGGAAACCCTGGTGGTCGAGGGCGATGCCCAGCAGGTACTGGTCCCTGAGGATCGCTACGCACAGATGCGCAACGTCTGGTTCCTGCCTTCAGTGCCAGCATTGGAGCTGTGGTTGCGCCGCGCCGGCTTCGTCGATGTGCGCTGCGTCGATGTCAGCACCACCAGCGTCGACGAACAGCGCTCGACTGAATGGATGCGTTTTCAGTCGCTGCCCGAGTTCCTCGACCCAGCCGATCACAGCCGCACCCTTGAAGGTCTTCCGGCACCGAGCCGCGCGGTAGTGATCGCGCGCAAAACCTAGGGTTTGGCGCGCTCGCGGCGGAGCCTACTCTTACGCGCGGCGATCACTTTAAGCGACTCTCCAGCGCCTTGCGCGACCGTAGCCTGGGTGCTGCCCAAGCGAACCAACCCCTGTGCGTCTTGCTGCAACAACTTGCGCATCTGGCGACGCCAACGCCATGCGGATAGCCAATCGACAATGGCATTTTGCAGGTCCATCGGCCACATGGCCGGCATATAGTATTCCGTGTCACGCAGATCATAAGCGCGGCGATTGGCGGGTATTTGGCGATCATCTGAATCAGTCATGGATTGACCCTCCTCATAAAGGACAACCGCGCCTGAAGCTGCTGCATGCAGTTATCAACACGGCTTGAAACTAGGATGAATCGCACCTATCGTTCAGACAAACGAGTATTTATAAATCTTAAGTTAAGAAATATTTAACTATGAATATCCAACCTATTGCATCTGCACCAATGGCGCTTCCGCTTCTGGAAAGCGATGTACTCAAAACCTTTGTCGGCATCGCTGAAAGCGGCAGTTTTACGCGCACCGCCGCACAGGTTTACCGCACCACGGCGGCTGTCAGCATGCAGATCAAGCGTCTGGAGGAAACCTTGGGGCGCGCCCTGTTCGTACGCGAAGCCAGGCGGGTACGCCTGACCCCGGAAGGGGAAATGCTGCTGGGCTATGCGCGGCGCCTGCTCAAACTCAACGAGGAAGCAGTCGCCCAGTTTCTCGCACCGGCACTGGCCGGCCGCGTCGGCTTTGGCAGCCCGACCGACCTCGGCAGCCGAGTACTCCCTGGGGTCCTGTCAATGTTCGCCCGCAGTCATCCAGCCGTGCAGGTGGACGTCGCGGTCGGCCGCAGCGCCGATCTGATCGAGAAATTGGATGCGGGCGAACTGGACCTGATTCTGATTAACGCTGGCAACGACGGTCAGGACGACTCGCGCGGCGAAATCATCTATTCCGAGGCGCTGGTCTGGGCGGGACGCGACGGTGGGCTGGCGGTGCAGTACTCGCCCCTGCCGCTGGCCCTCGCGTATCCAGGCTGCGCCTGGCGCAGGACCGCACTGGACGCCCTTGACCGATTCGGTCTGCCCTACCGCATCGCCTACTCCTGCGAACAATGTGCCGGGCAGGAATCGGCCATGATCGCTGACCTGGCCGTGGCCCCATTTCCCCGCAGTCTGGTTAGGCCACCCCTGAGGCGCCTGGGCGAAGAGTACGGCCTGCCACCATTGGGCGAATATCACATCAAGTTGCTACGTGGCAGTAACCAGGGTGATGCGCCTGCAGCGCTAGCCGCACAGGTGCTGGCGGCGTTCCGCGATCAGCACAATTGAGTGAACTCATGGCGTGCTGATATTCGGCTCGTTGATCCCGGCGCTCGACGTGCCGATCGTGCGTAAACCCGCGCTCATCAAACAAAAAATAACTCTTTGCTTTATGTACAGAAATTAAATCCGCACAAAGACCTGTAGGAGCGGGCAATGCCCGCGAAACGCATCGCGGGCATGGCCCGCTCCTACAGCCGAAAGACGCAATTGCCCCCAGTTTGCTGCGCGACAGCGCGGCGTCTTAACGACGGGGGATCTCCTACAGGGATGCAGTCAGCCGCGCCCTGACGCCGCAACAATCAGCTGTTTCATCTCAATCACCGCCTGCTTAAAGCCGACGAACAAGGCGTGAGCTACCAGGGCATGGCCGATATTCAGCTCGTTGATCCCGGCAATCGCCGCCACCGGTTCGACGTTGTGGTAATGCAGGCCGTGGCCGGCATTGACGATCAGGCCATGCTGCAGGCCGCAGGCCACACCGTCGCGAATCCGCGCCAGCTCGCGAGCAGTCTCTTGCGGGGTATGCGCATCGGCGTAACGCCCGGTGTGCAGTTCGATGGCCGGTGCGCCGACGCGCTTGGACGCCTCGATCTGCTGTGGGTCAGGGTCGATAAACAGCGACACTTCACAGCCGATCTTGCTCAGGCGCTCGACCGCTTCGCGAATCCGCGCTTCCTGCCCGGCGACATCCAGACCGCCTTCGGTGGTCAGCTCTTGGCGGGTTTCCGGCACGAGACACACATGCTCCGGGCGAATACTCTCGGCAAAAGCGAGCATTTCCTCGGTCACGCCCATCTCGAAGTTCATCCGCGTTTGCATGACCTGCTTGAGCACACGCACATCGCGCTCCTGGATATGCCGGCGGTCTTCACGCAGGTGCACGGTGATACCGTCGGCACCGGCTTCTTCAGCGTCCAGAGCGGCCTTGATCGGGTCGGGATAGCGAGTTCCACGGGCCTGACGCAGGGTGGCCACATGGTCGATGTTCACACCCAGCAGAATACGATTGGCATCAGTCACGGCTTGGCTCCTTGAGCGTCATAAACAATTCGCGGCTAACCAGCGGTCGGCCACCTAAATGAGGGGCAAGGGCCTGGCGCATCAGCCGTTTGGCCGCGGCGAGCGCGCCAGGCGCAGCCCAATCGGCCTCCGCCATGGCCAGCAACTCAGCCCCTTGAAAAGCACCAGGCTGCAACTGGCCAATCGGCACCAGCCCGGTTTCAGTATGCAGACGATACAGGCCAGTGGCGGCTATGGGCTGCCCCTCACTGTCCAGATCCAGGGCGAAACCATAGCCCAGCTCATCGAGAAGACGCCATTCAAAAGAACGCAACAAGGGCTCCAGCGCACGGCCCTCGGCAAGGGCCAGCACAGTCATGGCGTAGTGCTCGAACACTGCGGGATGAGGATCTTCGGCGGGCAGCAGGCGAATCAGCAGCTCGTTTAGATACAGACCGGAAAACAGCGCCTCCCCCACCAACAGATTGGGGATACCGGCAGGGTCGAGGCTGCCGACATTCTTCAGCTCGCCACGCCCGCGAAACTCGGCCTCCAGGGGAATAAATGGCCGCGCCAGACTGCCGGCTTTGCCCCGTGCGCCGCGCAGTACCGCGCGCAAACGACCCTTTGGGGTGAGAAAATCCACCAGCGCGCTGCTTTCACGGTAAGCGCGGCTGTGCAGTACATAGGCAGGTTGACTGTCTGCGAGCATGGCCGGTGGCGACTCAATGTGACGGGACGCAGGAACGGGCGCAAAGGCGCGCCCGTGCAGGGCTAGATGTTGTCGTAACCCAGGGAGCGCAAGGCGCGCTCATCGTCGGACCAACCACTTTTAACCTTGACCCAGAGGTTGAGCATGATTTTGGAGTCGAACATCACTTCCATATCCTTGCGCGCTTCCTGGCCGATGCGTTTGATCCGCTCGCCCTTGTCGCCAATGATGATCTTCTTCTGCCCATCACGCTCCACCAGAATCAGCGCGTGGATATGCAGGATGCGCCCATCGCGCTTGAATTCCTCGATCTCCACGGTGATCTGATACGGCAGTTCGGCACCCAACTGACGCATGATCTTCTCGCGCACCAGCTCGGCAGCGAAGAAGCGGCTGGAGCGATCAGTAACCTGATCTTCAGGAAAGAAGTGCACGCCTTCCGGCAAGTGCTCACCCACCAGTTTTTCCAGGGTGTCGAGGTTATGCCCATGCTGCGCAGAGACCGGCACGATCTCGGCCTTCGGCAACTGGGTCGCCAGCCACTCCAGATGCGGCATCAGTTCGGCTTTGTCCTCGATGCGATCGGTCTTGTTGATCGCCAAGATCACCGGACCTTCAACGTACTGAATACGCTCAAGCACCATCTGGTCTTCATCGGTCCAACGGGTGCGATCGATCACGAAAATCACCACGTCGACATCCTTCAGCGCCGACGAGGCGTTCTTGTTCATATAGCGGTTAAGTGCTTTCTCGTTGTTCTTGTGCAGGCCGGGGGTGTCGACATAGATCGCCTGTACCTCGCCCTCGGTTTTGATCCCGAGCATGTTGTGCCGTGTGGTCTGCGGCTTGCGCGAAGTAATCGCCAGCTTTTGGCCGAGGATGTGATTGAGCAGCGTTGACTTGCCCACGTTGGGCCGGCCGACGATGGCGACGTAGCCACAGCGTGTAACAGGTGTATCAGTCATTGCCATTCTCCACACCCAGGGCGATCAGCGCGGCAGCGGCCGCCACCTGCTCGGCAATACGCCGGCTGGCACCCTGCCCCAGGGTTTTATCATTGAGTAAGGTGATCTGACATTCGACCACGAATGTCCGACAGTGCGGCTCGCCCTGAATATCCACCACTTCGTAACGTGGCAACTCACAGCCGCGCGACTGCAGAAACTCCTGCAGACGGGTTTTCGGGTCTTTGTTGGTGTCGACCAGCGTCAGGCTGTCCAACTCAGTGGCCAACCAGGCCAGAACACGCTCGCGAGCCGCCTCCATTCCAGTATCAAGATAGATGGCACCGATCAGCGCTTCCAGAGCATCAGCGAGAATCGATTCGCGGCGGAAACCACCGCTTTTCAGCTCGCCGGAGCCGAGGCGCAGATACTCACCCAGATCAAAGCCGCGAGCCAGAATGGCCAGGGTCTCCCCCTTGACCAAGCGCGCACGCAGACGCGACAGCTGCCCTTCACGGGCCAGTGGGAAGCGCTGAAACAGCGCTTCACCTGCGACAAAATTAAGGATGGCGTCACCGAGAAATTCCAAGCGCTCATTATTGCGCCCGGCGAAACTACGATGGGTAAGGGCCAGGATCATCAGTTCCTGGTCCTTGAAGGTATAACCGAGCTGCCGCTCGAGACGGGCTAACGACGCACTCACGGCATACGCACGCGGAATTCTTTATCGAAACGCACGACCAGATCGATATTCTCGATCAACGGCTCGCGTTTCTCGTATTTCAGGTGCACACGAAATTCGTTGTTTTCAACTTTTATTTTAATCGCGTCTTGAATATTCAAATCACGGATGCTGTTGATCTGCATGCCCTTGCTGATATGGCCATAGAAGTCGTTAACATTACGAACATCAGCTGCTTTATCGGTCTCAACCGAAGTAATCATTTTCTCCAGAGACATATAGTCGAAGTAATGTGGCAATACCTTGAACGCCGCGCTGGCCAAAAAGACGACCACAGCCAGCACCATCAACCAACTAAGAATCGACATTCCCTTTTGCGAATGCGCAGATTTCATATTTGTCCCCAAATTCGAGTTATGTGAAAGCCGTTACGGCTGGAGGCAAGACTATATATAGCCTGCGGCGCTGTATTTAACAGCGTCGCAAATTTGTCAGTAGGATTAGTGAATCAAACCCACGCGAGAAAAATTAGGTAGATTGCTCGACTTCGGATCCGGCCAGCTCATCCAGATGGCGAAGGCTTTGCCGACAATATTCTGATCCGGCACCATGCCCCACAGCGGTTTTGGAATGGCTGGATCATTCCAGTAACGGCTGTCATTGGAGTTGTCACGGTTGTCGCCCATCATAAAGTAATGCCCTTGCGGCACCACCCACTCACGGCCCGGCTCAAGCCGATAACGTTGCATTTCCTTACGTATCTGGTGTTCGGCCTCACCGAGCTTCTCGCTGTACAGCGTCGCACTGCCCAGGCTGCCCGGCTCATCGCCAATCAATTGCTGCGCTACAGACTCGCCATTGATGGTCAGGCGTTTGTCGCTGCTATAGGCAATACGGTCGCCGGCCAAGCCGACTACACGCTTGATGTAGTTGATATTCGGATCGCTGGGATAACGAAACACCATGACATCGCCACGTTGCGGGTCGCCCACTTCGATCACCTTGATGTCCAGCACCGGCAGGCGGATGCCATAGGCGAACTTGTTGACCAGAATAAAATCACCCACTTCCAGGGTCGGCTTCATCGAGCCGGATGGAATCTGGAAGGGTTCGACCAAAAACGAGCGCAACACCAGCACAATCGCCAGCACCGGGAAGAACGACTTGCCGTATTCCACCAGCAAAGGCTCTTTATTCAAGCGTTCCACCACCGCTTCATCAGGCTCACTGACCTGACCGTGGTAGGTGCTGATAGCGGCTCGCCGGCGCGGGGCCAGAAAGATCAGGTCGAACAACGCCAGCGCGCCACAGACGGCGACGGCGATAACCAGTAACAGCGGGAAATTGATCGACATAGGACCTTAACTATCCAACCTGAGCACAGCGAGGAAAGCTTCCTGTGGAATTTCCACATTACCGACCTGCTTCATGCGTTTCTTACCGGCCTTCTGCTTCTCCAGCAGCTTACGTTTACGGCTGACGTCACCACCGTAGCATTTGGCCAATACGTTTTTGCGCAGCGCCTTGACCGTAGTCCGCGCAACGATCTGCCCACCAATTGCAGCCTGGATCGCCACGTCGAACATCTGCCGTGGAATCAGCTCTTTCATCTTCTCGGTCAACGCGCGGCCTTTGTAGTGGGCGTTGTCCTTATGCACGATCAAGGCAAGTGCATCGACCTTGTCACCATTGATCAGCACATCCAGCTTGACCAGGTTGGCCGACTGGTAGCGATCAAAATGGTAGTCCAGCGAGGCGTAGCCGCGGCTGGTGGATTTCAGGCGGTCGAAGAAGTCGAGCACCACTTCGTTCATCGGCAGGTCATAGCGAACCTGAACCTGAGAACCGAGGAACTGCATATCGCGCTGCACGCCACGTTTCTCGATGCACAGGGTAATCACGTTACCCAGGTGTTCCTGAGGCACCAGGATAGTGGCCTGTACGATCGGCTCACGGAAATCCTCGACCGAGGAGATATCCGGCAGTTTGGATGGGTTATCGACGTAGATCGTCTCACCGGTCTTGAGTACGACTTCAAAGATTACGCTCGGCGCCGTGGTGATCAGATCCAGGTCGTATTCACGCTCCAGGCGCTCCTGGATGATCTCCATATGCAGCATGCCAAGGAAGCCGCAACGGAAGCCGAAGCCCAGTGCGTCGGAGCTTTCCGGCGAATACTGCAGTGAAGAGTCGTTCAGGGTCAGCTTCTGCAACGCATCACGGAAATCTTCGAAGTCATCAGAACTCACGGGGAACAGGCCGGCATAGACCTGCGGCTGAATACGCTTGAAACCGGGCAGCACTGCGACGTCTGGTGTCGAACTCAGAGTCAGAGTATCGCCTACTGGCGCGCCGTGAATGTCCTTGATGCTGCCGATGATAAAGCCGACTTCACCCGCTTTGAGATCGACGGTGGCGGTGTGCTTTGGATTGAACACGCCTACGCTGTCGACCAGGTGAACCTTGCCGGTCGACTTGACCAGAATCTTGTCGCCCTTCTTCACGCGGCCCTGACGCACGCGCACCAGCGAGACCACGCCCAAATAGTTGTCGAACCAGGAGTCGATGATCAGCGCCTGCAGCGGCGCATCGATATCACCAGTCGGCGCCGGAATGGTCTGTACCAGACGTTCAAGCACTTCATCCACGCCCAGCCCGGTTTTGGCACTGCAGGTCACGGCGTCGGTGGCATCAATGCCGATAATCTTTTCGATCTCTTCCTTGACCCGATCTGGATCGGCCTGGGGCAGGTCGATCTTGTTCAGCACCGGCATGACCTCAAGGCCTTGCTCGATGGCGGTGTAGCAGTTGGCTACCGACTGCGCCTCTACCCCCTGACCGGCATCGACCACCAGTAATGCGCCCTCACAGGCCGCCAGGGACCGGCTGACTTCATAGGTGAAGTCGACATGCCCTGGGGTATCGATGAAGTTCAGCTGATAGGTGATACCGTCACGGGCCTTGTAGTACAGGGTGACGCTGTGCGCCTTGATGGTGATCCCGCGCTCGCGCTCCAGGTCCATGGAGTCCAGCACCTGGGCCTCCATTTCACGGTCGGCCAAGCCGCCACACATCTGGATAAACCGGTCGGCCAGGGTCGACTTGCCGTGGTCAATGTGGGCGATGATGGAGAAATTGCGGATATGACTCAAATCACTCACGGATCAACACTCAAAAAGGTCGCAGGCGACTGCCCGCCGAAAATAGCCGCGAAGTGTACCCGAAAGCCACCTTGCACGTCATCAAGACCACACGACAGCACCATGTAAAAGGGCGACCGAAGTCGCCCTTTTACCCTGTCATTGCCGTTAGTCGGCCAGCTTGAAGGTGATAAAGCTGGCACGCCCCTGCCGCAGCACGCGCATCGACACTGAGCGATTCTTCGGTAGCGCCTGCGCCACCTCGGCAAAGGTTTTGGCCGAATTGATCGCTTGATTGTTCAAATGAGTAATCACATCACCCGGACGCAAGCCAATCAACGCCGCCGGGCCGTCCTGCACTTCGGAGATCACCACCCCCCCTTTTAGGTCGAGGCTCTTCTGCTGCTCAGCGCTCAGCTCAACCACCTTCACCCCTAGACGGTTGCTGCTGCGCTCGACTCCAGGTGTAGCGGCATTGGCCAAGGCCTCACCATCTTCTGGCAGCGCACCGATTTTCAATTGCAACTTTTTACGCGCCCCATCGCGCACCACGTTCAGCTCGACGCTAGTGCCTGGTTTGAGGGCGCCAACCAGATGCGGCAGATCAGCGGACATGATGATCGACTTGCCATTCAGGCTAAGAATCACATCACCGACCTGCAGACCACCCTTAGCGGCCGGGCCATCTTCCAATACCTGCGCCACTAGCGCGCCAGCGGGCTTTTCCAGACCAAACGACTCAGCCAGATCCTTATTCACTTCCTGAATCACCACACCCAGCCAACCGCGACTGACCTTGCCTTCAGCCTTCAACTGGTCGGCCACATCCATCGCCACACTCATCGGGATGGCAAACGACAAGCCCATAAAACCGCCGGAACGGGTAAAAATTTGCGAATTGATACCGACCACTTCACCCGCCAGATTGAATAGCGGACCGCCGGAGTTCCCCGGATTGATCGCTACGTCAGTCTGAATAAATGGCACATAACTCTCGTTGGGCAGACTGCGACCCTTCGCACTGACGATACCGGCCGTTACCGAGTGATCGAAGCCGAAAGGCGAGCCGATCGCCAAAACCCACTCACCGACCTTCAGATCTTCTGACTTACCCAGGTTGACGATTGGTAGGTCACTACCTTCAACCTTAAGTAACGCAACATCGCTACGCGGGTCAGTACCAATCAACTTGGCTTCCAGCTCACTGCGATCCGACAGACGCACGATAATTTCATCGGCATCGGCAATCACATGATTATTGGTCAGCACATAGCCATCGGCAGAAATGATAAAGCCCGAACCTAGGGACTGAGCTTCACGCCGACCGCCGCCAGGAGCGCGCGGCACCTGAGGAACATTACGTTCGAAAAACTCGCGAAACATCGGCGGCAGGCCTTCCAAATCAGGCACATTGAGCGAGCCGCTGCCAGCCACCGCACGATCTGGCATCTTCTGCCGCGTACTAATATTGACGACCGCTGGTGACGCCTGCTCCACCAACTCGGTGAAATCCGGCAAGCTCGCTTGCGCAACCAGCGCCTGCCCCATAAGCAACACGGCAAACAACGCAGTAAAAGAAGATTTCAGACCAAGCTTCGACATACAACTCCCCATTAAGCCAGCAAAAGTCTTAAAACGCCGCTGCGACACCGCCAAGCAATGTACGCAACACCACAGGCTGCAAAGCCGGATCGCCGGCCCTAAGACGACTACGCCAGCGCACAGCGCAGCAGGCAAACAAAAAACCGAGCAGTGCACTGAGTATCACCCAGGGCTCACCCAAGCCCATTTGCTCGGCCAGTACCGCCGCAGCAAACAACCCAAGCAATGGCAATAAATAAACCAACAGCGAGCCGCGTACCAGCAGATCCTCGCGCACACCGATAATGACCGCATCACCAACATTGAGCGGCAAACTTGACAGTGCACGGATATAACCACGACGACCGCTTGCCCCAAGCTGGTCAAGCAGGCTCTGGCCACAACCGGCCTTGACTGAGCAGCTGGAACAGGTGCTTTTGCGCAGAGTTTCGACCCAGACAGCACCGGGCTCAACAGCCACGACTCGCCCCTGCTCTTCAATCACTGCGTCACCTCTATAGCCGAACGCATCGACAAGGCCACTCGCTCAGCCGTACCCAAGGGTATTTCACCGACCACGGTGACCATGACGTCGCCGTCATCGGTTTTCAATCGACGCGAAACTGCCACGGTCGGCCCTAACTGGGTACGAACATCCTCAACAACCGCGCCGCGCAGCGGCTCCATATACACAGAAAACCGTGCCAGCCCGTCGTCATAGACCTGGCAGGCGACCGATTCATTCGATGCAGGACTACGGCGCTCGGTAACTGAACTGAGGCGAAAGCCGGGTGGCAGCCATTCCGAGCGCCAAGCCTCGATTGCCTCAGACTGAGCAACAGGCAAACGCACGGGGCGACACCGTGCACCGGCCTCAAGATCGGAGGCCGTGGGGGTATCAGTTTGTAGCTGGGTAAACTGAAAGCGTTCCAGCAGCTGCCCCTTGTCATTGACTAGCAAAGACTTGAGCGGCAAGCCTGTTTGCTTATCAAGGTGCAGCTCAATGCCATATCGGTGCTGGTCGCGCGGCACCAATGCCAGTACACGCGTAGCCCGCCCCGCCACGCGGGACTTGCCCAGCACTCGAAGCTCGTACCACTCACTCAATTGCTCGGCATTCAACACCCGAGCGGGCCATAGCTGGCTGTCGATCAATTGGTCAGCCAACGTACCGCTGGCGCATTGCACTTGGCCATTGATGCGTAACACTTCCTGAGCAGCACCATCTAATTGCAGCAAGCGCTCGCGTAGGATGCCGCCCTCATCGACGCTATGCCAGATGCTGTGCGTCGAAAAACTGCCATTGCGCTCGTATACAAACGTGCCTTGAAAACTCTGTGTACGCTCGGCATCCGCCAAACGCTGCAATAAGACTCGCCCCTCCTCGGCAGCGACCGGCAACGCCAGCCAGCTACCCAGTAGCAGAGCGCTAAATGGAATAAAGCGCATGCGCCTCCTTAACTACGGGCCGTTAACGGTTTTCGAGACTGGCCGCACGCGCATAAGGTAGCGCACTTTCCCCCGTATTCATGGCCGCTTGCTGCGCATGCTGCCGCAGATAGGCTGGCAAACGCTGCTCGTGCCATCCAGGCTGACCTTGGCCCACGGCACTGGCCGCTGGAGCGACTTGCTCTTCAGAAAGATTGAAGCCCGCCAACGTCGCAGTCCCATTGGCTTGCGGAATGTTGAGTGGCGGCTGCGTAGCTTGCTGCGCCAACTGCGTACCGGTGATGTCGTCTTGGTTGTACAGGCGCACACCCGCCAGCACGGCGACGGTAACCGAAGCTGCAACAGCCAGACGAGCGACTGTACGCCAAGGACCACGCTGCAGTTGCTGGGCTACAGGAGCAATATCGTCAGCCAGAGCCGCAGACACGGCGGCAGCAATATCGAGGCGCGGCTCAAGCAGCTCTTTATGCATGACGGCGCGCGCGATCTGGTAGCGCGACCACGTGGCTCGCAGCTCAGGGTCATCACTGGCCGCCAGCACTCGCCGTAGTTCAAGTTCATCCGCTTGGTTATCCATCACCGCGGACAGCGATTCCTGCATGGTTTCATGACTCATGGCGGTTCCTCTCTTGGCTGACGCCGCTGTCTTAGGCTTCCTGCAACAAAGGTTGCAAGGATCTATCAATGGCCTCGCGCGCCCGGAAAATTCGCGAACGCACGGTGCCGACCGGACACTGCATGACGCTCGCAATGTCTTCGTAACTCAGACCATCAAATTCACGCAAGGTTAGCGCTGTGCGTAAATCTTCCGGCAATTGTTCAATGCTGCGGTGTACGGTGGCTTCGATCTCGTCGCGCAATAACGCCCGCTCCGGCGATTCGATATCCTTGAGGGCATGATCACCATCGTAAAACTCAGCATCTTCGGCGCTTACATCATTGTCTGGCGGACGTCGACCACGTGACACCAGATGATTCTTCGCTGTATTGATGGCAATGCGGTACAACCACGTATAGAACGCACTGTCACCTCGAAAATTACCCAACGCCCGATACGCCTTGACGAAGGCTTCCTGCGCCACATCCTGTGCTTCATGGGTGTCATGCACAAAGCGCACGATCAACCCGAGAATTTTGTGCTGGTACTTGAGCACCAATAGATCAAATGCACGCTTGTCACCACGCTGTACGCGCTCGACCAGCTGCTGATCATCTTCCTGGGTTAGCATGAAAACTCCTCATTAGGTTTGAAGGAGTGCAACACCAACCCTGAATCAATCTGCCAAAGTAGACTGGGGCATTGCACAAAAGTTCTCTCCTTCAAACAAGCTTCCTGCAGAAAACTTAAAAAGCCCTGCGCGGAACAGCGCAGCAAAGGGAATCCGCTGCTGCGCCTGTAGTCTGAATCACCCTCAAGCCAGGCAAATACAGGCCCGTTGCATACCGCCTGACTCAGACGAGTTCTTATCCAAACAACCGCCTATGGAACTCGAAACACTTAAAAAGTTCCCGAGTAACGCACTTGGTCATAAGCTGGCTATTGTGCCGTTCACCCCCTCTATATACTAGAGGCCGCCTTTCGCGGAATTCGGACATGAGCCAACATTTTCAACACGACGTTCTGGTTATCGGCAGCGGTGCAGCCGGCCTGACCCTGGCTCTTACTCTGCCAGAGCATTTGCGCATTGCCGTATTGAGCAAAGGCAATCTGTCCAATGGCTCGACATATTGGGCGCAAGGCGGCGTGGCGGCTGTGCTCGATGATACTGACACGATTGAATCGCATGTCGAGGACACCCTCAACGCCGGCGGCGGTTTGTGCCGCGAGGACGCCGTACGCTTCACCGTCGAGCACAGTCGCGAAGCCATCCAGTGGCTAATCGATCAGGGCGTGCCCTTTACCCGCGACGACCAGACCGCCCGCGAAGACGGCGGCTTCGAGTTCCATCTAACCCGCGAAGGCGGCCACAGCCACCGACGCATTATTCACGCAGCAGACGCCACCGGCGCGGCAATCTTCAACACCTTGCTGGAACAGACCAGGCAGCGTAGCAATATTGAACTGCTGGAGCAGCGCGTCGCCGTCGACCTGATCACCGAGCGCAAACTCGGCCTGGAGGGCCAGCGCTGCCTGGGCGCGTACGTGCTTAACCGCGCCAGTGGCGAAGTCGATACATTCAGTGCGCGCTTTGTGATTCTCGCAACGGGCGGCGCGGCCAAGGTTTATCTCTACACCAGCAACCCGGACGGCGCCTGCGGCGACGGCATCGCCATGGCCTGGCGCGCCGGCTGCCGGGTCGGCAATCTGGAATTCAACCAGTTCCACCCGACCTGCCTGTACCACCCGAAAGCCAAAAGCTTTTTGGTCACCGAGGCGCTACGCGGTGAAGGTGCGCTGCTCAAGCTGCCGAACGGCGAGCGTTTTATGCCGCGCTTCGATGAGCGCGCCGAACTGGCACCACGGGATATCGTCGCCCGCGCCATCGACCATGAGATGAAGCGCCTGGGGATCGACTGCGTGTTCCTCGACATCAGTCATAAACCAGCTGATTTTGTGAAATCACACTTCCCCACCGTCTATGAGCGCTGCCTGGACTTCGGCATCGATATCACCAAAGAGCCGATCCCCGTAGTACCAGCGGCGCATTACACCTGCGGCGGGGTACTGGTCGACCAGAGCGGCCGCACCGATATCCCCGGCCTGTATGCCATCGGCGAAACCAGCTTTACCGGCCTGCACGGGGCCAACCGCATGGCCAGCAACTCGCTGCTGGAATGTTTCGTCTATGCCCGCTCAGCGGCCGAAAATATCCTTGCCCAGCTGGAGCAGATCAGCATGCCAAGCGCCCTACCCGGCTGGGACGCCAGTCAGGTCACCGACTCCGATGAGGACGTGATCATTGCGCACAACTGGGACGAACTACGGCGCTTTATGTGGGACTACGTCGGCATCGTGCGCACCAACAAGCGCCTGCAACGGGCCGAACATCGGGTACGTCTGCTGCTCGATGAAATCCACGAGTTCTACAGTAACTACAAGGTCAGCCGTGATTTGATCGAGCTGCGCAACCTGGCCCAGGTCGCTGAGCTGATGATTCTCTCCGCCATGCAACGCCACGAAAGCCGCGGCCTGCACTACACCCTGGACTATCCACAACAGTTGGCCGAGGCCAAGGACACTATTCTGCTGCCGCCCACCTATGGCGACTGAACTTCAGCCGCACCCGTAAGCGCCGGTGTTGATCCCGCGCCAGGCTGTCGCGGCCGATGCACAACGAGCGCACGCGGCGCTGCCCAGCTAGGCGAAAACGCAGCAACACAATCATCGGCAAGGCCAGGCTATCGGGATGCAGCTCGATAGCCTGCCAGCCCTGCGCCGCGCTGTGCACCTGCCAACCATCCGCCGTGCAACGCAGCGCCCGGTAAGCCGACGGTGCACTTAGCAGCAAATGCCGCGGTAGTACCCAAGCGGCATGAGCGAGACAGAAACCAATTCCGGGTAATAGCGCCCAGAGCGGGATTTCTACCAATACCAGGCTAAGCAGCGCCAATCCCTGGATCAGGGCATAGCAGAGCAGCAGCTGCCGTGAAGGCTGCCACCGACAATCGAAGACATCACTGGGGCTGGACACGGTCCAAAATCATCCGAACCATACGTTTAAGATCGGCATCTTCCGGTTCGCCGCGCTGCATAAACCAGCCGAACATATCCTGATCTTCGCATTCGAGCAGTTTGCGATAACGCTCTCGGTCAGCCTCATCGAGGTGCGGATACACCTCCCTGACAAACGGCACCAGCAGCACATCCAGCTCCAGCATGCCGCGGCGGCTGTGCCAAAAAAGACGATTGAGTTCAACCGAGTCAACCATGGGTATGCTCCTTGGATAAGGCGCGCAGTATACCGATGAAAAGCGCCGCTGTTGACCGCGTGCATCACCCAACTAAGTAACGCCCACAAGCGAAGCAGCAGCAAGCGCTGACAAGGTGCGAGACGCGCTCTATGATGAGCCCCCTAACTTTTATCCAGCGATACCTAATTCACCATGGCCGATACCGCGTTTTACTGCACCCTCAGCCACGAAGGCATCCTCTCCGTGCGCGGCCCGGACGCCAACAAGTTCCTCCAGGGCCAGGTCACCTGCAACCTCAACTACCTCAGCGACAGCCACTCCAGCCTAGGCGCGCGCTGCACACCCAAGGGCCGCATGCTGTCGAGCTTTCGCATTGTCAGCGTGAGTGACGGTTTCCTCCTGGCGATGGCCAGCGAGCTGCTCGAAACACAGCTCGCCGACCTGAAGAAATATGCCGTATTCAGCAAATCCAAACTCAGCGACGAAAGTCAGGATTGGCTGCGCATCGGCCTGAGCGGCGGCGATGATGCCCTGCGCAGCCTCGGACTAGAGCTCGCAGAACACGCTGACAGCGTGACTCATAACAATGAATTGCTAGCCGTACGCCTGAGTGACGGCCGCGCCGAACTCTGGATTCCTGCCAGCCAGACCGAATCCATTCAAGCGCAATTGGCTGGCCAATTGCCTGAAGCTCCGCTGAATGACTGGCTCCTGGCGCAAGTGCGCGCCGGCATTGGCCAGGTTATGGGCAGCACCCGCGAGCTGTTTATTCCGCAGATGATCAACCTGCAGGCCGTAGGCGGCGTCAGCTTCAAAAAAGGCTGCTACACCGGCCAGGAAATCGTCGCGCGCATGCAGTACCTGGGCAAACTCAAACGCCGCCTGTATCGCCTGGAGCTGCGCGACACTCAAGTGCCAGAGCCGGCCACTGCGTTGTTTTCCCCCACCCACGCCTCCAGCGTCGGTGAAGTGGTGCTGGCGGCGCGCAGCGCAGCCGGCGTCGAACTGCTCGCCGTATTGCAGGACGAAGCCGCACTGAATGGCGTGATTCACCTGGGTTCTGCCGAAGGCAACACGCTGAGCGTGCTCGATTTGCCGTATACACTGGATTCAGACCGCGAAATACAGCGCTAAGCGCTTACTACACTTATTACTACTGCTGACCGTCTAAAGAGAATTGCCCATG
Organism: Pseudomonas sp. EA_35y_Pfl2_R111; assembly: GCF_963970955.1. Lineage (NCBI taxonomy): Bacteria > Pseudomonadati > Pseudomonadota > Gammaproteobacteria > Pseudomonadales > Pseudomonadaceae > Pseudomonas > Pseudomonas sp. EA_35y_Pfl2_R111. Next base: position 890,560 of record NZ_CAXAOM010000002.1, read on the forward strand.
AGCAAGCTTGCCGAGAAAGTCCAAAAGGAACTGATCCAGGCCATCGACAACGATGAACTGGTGCTGCCGACCTTGCCGGAGGTCGCGCTGAAGGTCCGCGAGGCGGCAGAGGATCCGGACATTGGCATCGCGCAACTGAGCAAGGTGATCGGCAACGATGCGGCCCTGACCGCGCGCATTATCAAAGTGGTCAACAGTCCGCTGCTGCGCACCAACAAGGAAATCACCGACCTGCAGATGGCCGTTGGTCGCCTCGGCATCAACTACACCTGCAACTTGGCCACGGGCCTGGCGATGGAGCAGATGTTCCAGGCCACCAGCGACGTGGTTGACCGCAAGATGCGCGAAGTGTGGAACAAAAGCACGGAAATCGCCGGCATCTGCCATGTGCTGTGCAAGCACTACACCCGCCTACTGCCCGACCAAGCGACTCTCGCCGGCCTGGTGCATCAGATTGGCGTGCTGCCGATCCTCACCTACGCCGAAGAGCACAGCGAACTGCTGGCCGACTCGATCAGCCTCAACCACGTGATTGAGCAGATCCACCCGATCATCGGTGACAAAATCCTGCACACCTGGGAGTTCCCCGAGCTGATCGCCATGGTGCCCGGCCAGTACCTGGACTTCACCCGCGACAGCGCCAAGGTCGACTATGTCGATATCGTCCAGGTCGCCACCCTGCAGAGCTACCTAGGCAGCGAGCATCCTTACACCCAGCTGGACTGGAGCCAGATCCCGGCCTTCCGCAAACTCGGCCTGGACCCCAATCAGAACCTCAACGATGACGAAGACCTCTCCGCCGCCATGGAAGCGGCTATGAGCATGCTCCAGTAGAGCCTTTCACGCGCATGCAGCCGAATGCAACTAGACTGAAGACAGTCCCCGCCATCGGCATACGGCTCATGCGCACCCTGCTGTTATCCGTACTGTTCAGCCTGTTCTGCGGTGGTCTCGCTGCCGCCGATTCAGTGCGCCTGACCAACGGTGAATGGCCGCCTTATCTGGGCGAGCAACTGCCGCACAAGGGCGTCGCCTCACGCATCGTCGCCGAAGCCTTTGCCCTGCAAGGTATCGACGTGGCCTGGGAGTTCCACCCCTGGGCGCGCTCGCTGCAACTGGCCGAACGCGGCCAACGCGCCGGCAGCGCGGTATGGCTGCGCAGCAACGAACGTGAGGAAAAGTTCTTTATCAGCGACCCGGTAGTGGAAAGCGGTTACTACCTGTTCCACCGCAAGGGCTACAGCTTTGACTGGCAGCAGGTGACCGACCTGCAAGGCCGGCGCCTGGCTGGCACCCGCGGCTATGACTACGGCGAAGCATTTCAACAGGCCGAGGCCAGCGGACAACTGCGGGTCAATCGAGTGACCAGCGATGAAACCGCGTTTCGCCAACTGATTGCCGGCCGCGTCGACCTGTTTCCGATGGATAAAGTGGTCGGCTTCGACATGCTGCACCAACACTTCAGCGCCGCCGAGCGCGCCCAGCTGAGCTTTCACCCCAAACCCTTACGCAGCGACAGCCTGCACCTGCTGCTCTCACGGGAAATACCCGGCAACGCCGAGCTGATCGCCCGTTTCAACCAGGGCCTGGCGCAGCTGCGCGAAAGCGGCAAAATCGCCCAGTACCTACTGGAAATCCAGCAGCCACTCAGCCTGGCTCCCTGATTTAGGCTTCAGCGCTGGTGAACTCGACGCGGACCAGCAAGCCGTGCGGCTGCGCCTGATGCAAACTGATCTCAGCCTGATGCGCCCGGCAGATCTCGCCAACAATCGCCAAACCCAACCCCGCCCCCCAACCCTTGTTGCTGCGCCGATAGAAGCGCGCAAACACCCGCTCATGCTCTTCCGGCGGAATCCCCGGGCCGTCGTCTTCCACCTCCAGCACCCCCGCCGGTAAAACTCGCAAAACCACATTACCGCCTGCGGCGGTGTGCGCCAGGGCATTGTCCAGCAGGTTGCACAGCAACTCGTTGAGTAGCGTCGGCTCACCACTGAGCCACACCGGCTGCTCAGCCTCCAATGCCAGAGCAATACCCCGCGCGTGGGCCAATGGCGCAAGCGCCATACCCAGTTCACGCGCCAGCTGGCTGAGGTCCAGACGCTGCGCGCCGCCTTCGGCAATCGCCCGCGCGCCGCTTTCGATGCGCGCCAGCGAGAGCAACTGATTGGCCAGATGGGTGAGTTTGTCGGTGTTCTGCGCCGCTTCTTCCAGAGTGCTGCGCCACACCGCCGGTTCCTGAGCGCGCAAGCCCAGCTCGACCCGCGCCTTGAGCGCCGCCAGCGGGGTACGCAGTTCATGGGAGGCATCGGCAATAAACTGCGACTGGCGTTCGAACAGATTGCGCAAACGGTCATTGAACTGGTTCAGCGCATCAATCAGCGGGCGCAGCTCGCGCGGCATGCCAACATCCGACAACGGCTGCAGATCATCACTGGTACGCGCCGCCACACTGCGGCGTAAGGCTTCCAGCGGACGCAACGCAGCGCTCACCGCCAGCCACACCAACAATAAGGCGCTGAGCGATAGCGCACCCATGCGCAACAAGGTGCCGAGTAACAGCTCGCGGGCCATGCGTTCACGCGCGCCCTGGGTTTCCGCCACGCGGATTTCCGCCACGCCGTTGACTCCCGGCTCGCTGACCGGCTGAAGCAGGCTCACCACCCGCACGCCCTGATTGCGGTATTCGGCATCGTAGAAATGCGCCAGCGCCGGATAATCCTCAGTGCGCTTGGTGCCAGGTGGTGGTGACGGCAGGTCTTCATAACCAGACACCAGCGCCCCTTGTACATCCAGCACTTGGTAGTAGATACGCCCAGCACTGTCATAGGCGAAGGTGTCCAGCGCCACGTAGGGCACATTGGCGTTCAGCCGGTCGGCGGTGGTGTACAGCCCATCCGCTATCGCCCGTGCCGAGGCCAGCAAAGTGCGGTCATAGGCAGTATCTGCTGCATGCCGCGCGCTCCAATAGGCACTCAAGCTGCTGACCAACAGAATCAGCGCCAGCAACAGCGCCAATCGGCGGATCAGCCGCCCGCGCAGGCTACCGGGCTGGTTCTCCACGGAGTGGCCGCGCTCAGTCACCGACTGCTTCCAGTAGATAACCCAGACCACGGAAGGTGACGATACGCACCTCGCCGCCTTCGAGTTTCTTGCGCAGGCGGTGCACATAGATTTCGATGGCGTCGCTGCTGGCCTCCTCATCCAGGCCGAATACCTGGGCAGCCAGCTGCTCCTTGCTCATCACCCGCCCCGGCCGCGCGATCATCGCTTCCAGCACCGCCTGTTCGCGGGAGGTCAGGGTCAGCAGGCCATCGGCCAGGGTAAAACGCCGGGTATCTAGGTCATACAGCAGGTTGCCGCAGCGTTGCTGACGCTCGCCACCGAGCACGGTACGGCGCAGCAGCGCCTTGACCCGTGCCTCCAGCTCACTCAGCTCGAAGGGTTTGGCCAGGTAATCATCGGCGCCCAGGTTAAGGCCATGCACGCGGTCCTTGACCTCGCCGCGGGCGGTGAGCATCAGCACCGGCAGGGTATTACCGCGCTCACGCAAACGCGCCAGCACCTGAAAACCGTCCAGGCGCGGCAGGCCGATATCGAGAATCGCCAGGGCGTAATCCTCGCTGCTCAGAGCCAGATCGGCGGCTACGCCGTCATGCAGCACGTCCACCGTCCAGCCGGCACTTTTCAACGCCTGGGCCACGCTGGCCGCCAGTTGTACATGGTCTTCAACCAGCAGGATTCGCACGCTAATGGCACTCCACGACATTGTTCTTGTGCGCCCAGTGTAACGGTGCAAAGACCGCTGCGAACGCCCCAGCAACTTTCTTTCAAGCTGAAAGCCTGGTGAAAGCTTGACCCCCTAGCATCGGTTTCAGGTGGCTCGATCCACCGACCTGAACGACTGACGCAGTGGTGCGCAGCCGTGACAAAAACAACAATGGAGACCACAGGATGCCAACTGCATCTCATCAGGCGCTTGCGCCTGCTCACCTGCTTAGCCTGGCAATTGCCGCCGCGCTGCTTGCCCCCGCTGCCCATGCCGATTTTGTGGCTGACAGCAAAGCCAGTCTGACCACCACCAATATCTACCTCAATCGTGATTTCCGCGAAGGCACAAGCAGCCAGCAGAACAAGCGTGAAGAATGGGGCCAAGGTTTCTGGCTGGACGTCCAGTCCGGCTACACCGAAGGCACCGTTGGTTTCGGCCTTGATGCGCTGGGCCTGGTTGGGGTCAAGCTGGATTCCGGCGGCGGGCGCACCGGCACAGACCTGCTACCGGTACAGGACGATGGCGGCACGCCAGACCAATTCGGCCGCCTGGGCCTGACTGCCAAGGTCAAGGTCTCCAATACCGAACTGCGCTACGGCTCGCACGTACCAGAACTGCCGGTGGTCAAGGCCAGCGACAGCCGCCTGCTGCCGCAGGTGTTCGAAGGCGGCCTGCTGACCTCCAGCGAACTCGACGGCCTGACCTTTACCGGCGGGCGCCTGGACAAGGTGATCGACCGCGCCTCAACCAACTCAGAGGAGCTGATCCTCAATAGCAAGAACCGCCGCTTCGCCGCCGGCATCACCGCGGATCATCTGGACCTGGTGGGCCTCGACTATGAGTTCGCCAAGGGCCTGACCGGGCGTTATTACTTCGCCGATCTCGACGATATCTACCGTCAGCACTTCTTCGGCCTGCTCGCCAGCCAGCCGCTGGGCAGCGGCACCCTGAGCGCCGATGTACGCCTGATGCTCAGCGACGACAGCGGCGCGGCAAATGCCGGCAAGATCGACAACCGCGCCTTCAACGCCATGCTCACCTACGCCATCAGCGGCCACAAACTCGGCCTGGGCTTTCAGGACATGAGCGGCGACACCGGTTACGCCTATATCGATGGCAGCGACCCGTTCCTGGTCAACTTCGTGCAGATCAACGACTTCGCCAACGCCGACGAGCGCTCCTGGCAGGCCCGTTACGACTACGACTTCGGCAAGCTCGGCGTACCCGGCCTGAGCTTTATGACCCGCTACATCAAAGGCAGCGACGCGCAAATCGCTGGCACTGACGACACCGGCGGTGAGTGGGAGCGCGACATCGAGGTCAAGTACGTGGTGCAGAGCGGGCCACTGAAAGATGTCTACGTGCGCCTGCGCAACGCCAGCTTCCATTCCGACTTCGCCCGCGATGCGGACGAGAACCGCGTCATCGTCGGCTACACGCTGCCGATCTGGTAAACCACAATAAGAGCTCAGAGGAACACGCCATGAAAACTGCCTTTACCCGCATCGCCCTGGCCACCGCCTGTATGGCCTTTGCCGGCCAGCTGCTGGCCGCCGAACCCAAGCGCCCGGAATGCATTGCCCCGGCCAAGCCCGGCGGCGGCTTCGACCTGACCTGCAAACTGGCGCAGAGCGGCCTGAAAGACAGCGGCCTGCTGAAAGCGCCGATGCGCGTCACTTACATGCCCGGCGGCGTCGGCGCGGTGGCCTACAACGCAGTAATCGCGCAGCGTGCCGATGACCCAGGCACCATCACCGCATTCTCCAGCGGTTCCCTGCTCAACCTGGCGCAAGGCAAGTTCGGTCGTTACGACGAAACCGGCGTGCGCTGGCTGGCAGCGGTGGGCACCGATTACGGCGCCATCACCGTACGTGCCGACTCGCCGTATCAGAGCCTGGACGATCTAGTCCAAGCCCTGAAGAAAGATCCAAGCAGCATCGTCTTCGGTGCCGGTGCCACCATCGGCGGCCAGGACTGGATGCAAACCGCGCTGATCGCCCGCCTGGCTGGGATCGACCCGAAAAACCTGCGTTACGTGGCCTTCGAAGGCGGCGGCGAAACCCTCACCGCTATGCTCGGCGGCCATGTACAGGTCACCAGTAGCGGTCTGGGTGAAGTCACCCCGCAACTGGCAGCGAAGAAAGTACGCATCCTCGCCGTACTCTCCGATGAGCGTCTGCCAGGCAAACTGGCCGATATCCCCACCGCCAAGGAACAGGGCTACGACATCGTCTGGCCGGTAATCCGCGGCTTCTACATGGGCCCAGAAGTCAGCGACGAGCAGTTCAACTGGTGGAAGCAGCAATTCGACACCCTGCTCGCCCGTGAGGACTTTGCCACCCTGCGTGAACAGCGCGACCTGCTGCCATTGGCCGTCACCGGCGACGAGCTGAAAGCCTTGGTCTTCAAGCAAGTTGAGGAATACAAGGCATTGGCTGGCGAATTCGGCCTGATGCAATAAGCGGCCACGCCGTAATTCGTAACCTTTGTAGGATGGGTTGAGCGCAGCGATACCCATCAATGGGCGCCTGCGCGATGGGTATCGCGATGCTCAACCCATCCTACCGACCTCAGGTAAATTCCTATGTACGTTCGCCTGTTCGCCGCGAGCTGGCTGCTGTTTTGCGCCGTTCTCGCCGTCATCGCCTGGGGCTTCCAGGCACCCTTCGCCTACGACCCGGTGGGTCCGCGCGCCTATCCATTGCTGCTGCTCAGCCTGATGGCGGCCGGCAGCCTGTGGTTGGTATTCAAGCCCGGCATGCTCGATCAGCGACTCAACACCCGTGCCGCCGTGCGCGCCACCCTGTGCGTGCTGGCCCTACTGGCCTACGCCCTGCTGTTCGAAATACTCGGCTTCGTCATCAGCACCACGCTGGCCACCTTCGCCCTTGGTCTGCTGTTTACCGGTCGCCTGCTGCCCTGCGCTATCAGCGCGGTGCTGATGGGTGTGCTGCTGTATGGCCTGTTTGATTACCTGCTGGATGTGCCGCTGCCCCTCGGCCTGTTCGAAGCCTTTGTGGAGAGCTGAAAATGGAAACCCTGAATTTCTTGATGCAAGGCTTCGAAGTCGCCACGCGACCGGAAAACCTGCTGGTGGCCTTGTTCGGTGCATTTGTCGGCACCATCGTCGGCCTGCTCCCGGGCCTGGGCCCGATCAATGGCGTGGCACTGCTGCTGCCGCTGGCCTTTGCCCTGGGCCTATCACCGGAAACCGCACTGATTCTGCTCGCTGCCGTGTACCTGGGCTGCGAATACGGCGGACGCATCTCAGCGATTCTGCTCAACGTGCCGGGCGACGCCGCCGCGGTGATGACCACCCTCGACGGCTACCCACTTGCGCGCCAAGGCAAGGCCGGTATCGCCTTGTCGCTATCGGCGGTCAGCTCGTTTATCGGCAGCATCATCGCCACCTGCGGCGTGGTGCTGTTCGCGCCAATCCTGGCGAAATGGGCAGTGGCGTTTGGCCCGGCCGAATATTTCGTACTGATGATTTTCGCCATCGCCTGCCTCGGCGGCATGGTCGGCGACAAACCGGTGAAAACCCTGATGGCCGCCCTGATCGGCCTGGCCCTGGCCACCGTAGGGGTGGACTCGACCACTGGGGTGTACCGCTTCACTTTCGGCAGCGTCAGCCTGTCGGATGGTATCCAGTTCGTCATCGTGGTGATCGGCTTCTTCAGCGTCAGTGAAGTGCTGCTGATGCTGGAAAAAACCCACAACGGCCAGAAAGCGGTGAAGGCCAGCGGCCGCCTGCTGTTCAACTTCAAAGAGTTCTGTTTCACCTTCTGGACCATGGTGCGCAGCGCTGTGGCCGGCTTCGTTATCGGCGTACTGCCGGGTGCCGGCGCGACCATCGCCAGCGCCATGACCTATATGACTGAAAAACGCATGGCAGGCCCGAACGGCAAATTCGGCGACGGCGACCTGCGCGGCCTGGCGGCACCAGAAGCGGCCAACAACGCCTCGGCCTGCGGCTCGCTGATCCCCATGCTGACCCTCGGCGTACCTGGCTCGGGCACCACTGCGGTAATGATCGGCGCACTGACGCTGTACAACATCACCCCTGGCCCGCTGCTGTTCGAACAGCAACCAGACGTGGTCTGGGGTCTGATCGCCTCGCTGTTTATCGGCAACGTGATTCTGCTGGTGATGAACATCCCCCTGGTTGGCCTGTTCGCCCGCATGCTCAGCGTGCCCAACTGGGTGCTGGTGCCGGCGATCACCGTGATCAGCATGGTCGGCGTTTACGCGGTGCACAGCACCACCTTCGACCTGGTGCTGATGATCGGCCTCGGCGTATTTGGCTATATCCTGCGCAAGCTGGACTTCCCGCTGTCGGCGCTGATCCTCGGTTTCGTTCTCGGCGAGCTGATGGAAGACAACCTGCGCCGCGCCCTGTCGATCTCTGCCGGTGAGCTGAGCATCCTCTGGAACAGCCCAATCAGCCTGTGCCTGTGGGCACTCACCGCGTTGATGCTAGCCCTACCAGGCCTGCGCTGGTGGCGTGCGCGCCGTGCGGCGCAACTGGCCAATACCGCCAATGCCTAAGCCGTCTGCGCTCACCGGCTGGCAAAGCTGGTGGGCCACACCCCTGGTCGGCTTATTAGGCGGCTATCTGGCCAGCCTGATCGGCTGGCCTTTGCCGTGGATTATCGGTTCACTGCTGGCGGTGATCGCCGCGCGTTGCAGTGGCTGGTTGATCACCGAGCTGCCCGGCGGACGCAAGACCGGCCAATGGCTGGTGTCCAGCGCTATCGGCCTGCATTTCACCAGTGAAGTGCTGAGCCAGCTGCTCAGTCACTTCGGCGTGATTCTGCTCGGCGCCTTGCTCACCTTACTGCTCAGCTTGATCGGCATTATCGTGCTACGCCGCGCCGGCCTGGATCGGGCCACCGCGTTCTTTGCCAGCATGCCCGGCGGTGCGAGCGAGATGGTCAACCTGGCCCTGCGGCATAACGCCGAAACAGCCAAGGTGGCCGCCGCCCATAGCCTGCGTCTGCTGCTGGTGGTGTTGCTGATTCCGGCAATCTTCACCTGGAGCCTGCCACCCATAGCGCCGCCTATACCTGCAGCGGTGAGCTGGCCCTGGCTGGCGGCGCTGCTCCCCAGCGGCGCGCTGCTGGCCTGGTTATGGGGACGTTTGGGTCAACCCAACCCGTGGATGCTCGGCCCACTGACCGTCTGCGCTGTGGCCAGTGTGAGCTTCGATCTGCACCTGGGTTTGCCTGATGGTCTGGGCCAAGTCGGCCAATGGCTGATCGGTTGCGCACTGGGTTGCCACTTCGACCGTAACTTCTTTCGCAGCGCGCCGGGTTTTCTCGCGCGCATCCTGCTGTTCTGCCTGCTTGCCATGCTCGCCGCCGCCGCGTTGGGCCAAGGCCTGGGCTGGCTGGCCGGGGAAAACCAGAACGCGCTGATGCTCGGCATGATGCCCGGCGGCATCACCGAGCTGTGCCTAACCGCCGAGGCCTTGCAACTCTCGGTGGCGCTGGTCACCGCCCTGCAGGTGCTGCGCCTGTTTCTGGTGATGTTTCTCGCCGAGCCGTTGTTCAGGCTCTGGCAACGCTGCTGAAAATGCTTTGAGGTCCACGTTTAGCCCGCCTTGTGCGGGCCCTTTTTTGCCCGCAACGCGGCAGTTTTTGTTTAACAGATATGTCTGCAGCCACGCAGACTTGTGTCACGGGGGTACCCTCAGGTTTGGTCTAACGAGGCACCCCACATGAGCGAACTGCGCTGGCCCGCCGTGAAAACCCTGCTACTAATGCTCTGCCTGAGCCTGTTGGTCACCGCCTGCAGCCGCATCGGCCTGGCGTATCGCAACCTCGACTGGCTGGTGCCCTGGCGGCTGAACGATTACCTGAACCTCAACAGCGAGCAGCAGGCCTGGCTGAAACCCCGCTTGCAAACGCATCTGCAATGGCACTGCAGCGCCGAACTGCCGCGCTATATCAAGTGGCTACAAACCACCGAGAGCATCCTCGCCCAGCCGCAGCCGGACAGCGCTCAGCTGCTTGAGCAGTTTGCCCAGTTCGATGCCGCGCTCAAACGCATCGGCGTCGAGATCACCCCCACCGCCATCGAGCTGCTGCAGGGCCTGAGCGAGCAGCAGGTCAACGAGCTTTACGCCGCGATTGACGAAGACAATCTGGAAGATCGCCAGGACTTTCTCGACCCGCCCCTGGCCACCCAGATCAGCGAACGCCAGACGCGTATGCAGGAACGCCTGCGGCCCTGGCTCGGTCGCCTGAACAGCGCGCAGATAGAGCATATTGCCGACTGGGCCAACGGCCTCGGCGAGCAGAACCGCCTATGGCTGGAGAATCGGCAACTGTGGCAGGCAGAGCTGCGCAAGGTGGTTGCCGAACGCGATAGCGCAGACTTTGCCGAGCGGCTGACGCCCGTACTGCAACAACGCGAGCGCTTCTACAGCGACGAGTATCGCGCCAGTTATGGCCGCTCACGCCAGGCGCTGGCCACGCTGTTCAGCCAGCTGCTGAGCAGCAGCGATGAGGCGCAGCGCGAGCGCCTGAGTCACCGATTGCGGGACCTGCGCAGGGATCTTGCCGAGCAGCAGTGCGACGCCGCTTAACAGGCTGTTAGGCCTCGGGTAAACGCCAATCGATCGGGCTCAACTCATGCTGCTGGAGGAACTTGTTGGTACGGCTGAAATGGCCGTTGCCGATAAAGCCACGGTGCGCCGACAGCGGCGAAGGGTGCACGGATTTCAGCACCAGATGCTTGCTGACATTGATCAGCTTTTCCTTGCTCTGCGCATGAGCACCCCAGAGTAGAAACACCAGGCGCTCCTGCTGCTGACTAACCACCTCAATCACCTTGTCGGTAAAGGTCTGCCAGCCGATCTTGGCATGAGAGCCGGCGATACCATGCTCCACCGTCAATGAGGTGTTAAGCAGCAGCACACCCTGCTCCGCCCAATGCTGCAGGTTGCCGTGGCCGGGAATATCGATATTCAGATCGCGTTTGAGCTCTTTATAGATGTTCACCAGCGACGGCGGGGTCTTCACCCCAGGCTGCACCGAGAAGCACAGACCATGGGCCTGCCCCGGACCGTGGTAAGGGTCCTGACCGATCACCACCACCTTGGTCTGCGCTAACGGGGTGGAATTGAGCGCATTGAAGATCAGCGAACCGGGCGGATAAATCTGCTTGCCTGCGGCCTTCTCGCTACGCAGAAAATCCCCCAGCTCACGCATATAGGGCTTCTCGAACTCTTCATGCAGAGCCGCCTTCCAGCCGGCTTCGAGTTTGACGTTATCTGCGGCGCTCATGCCTGAATCCTGCTTATTCCAACGAAGACGGCACGCTAAGGAAGGCGGCTAGGCAAGTCAAGACGAGCACGTGGAACAACCCGCAAACACGTCACCTCCATACCGTCGCTAAAAGCCGACCTACGGAGCACAGGAGACAGGCCACGTTCGACGCTTCCGAAACCGTGGCGTTACCCCCTACTGCTTTAAGCGGTCGCAATGGCGTGCAGTGCTTGCGGCAATTGAACAGTACTTTCCTGATCCGCAAATAAGCCAACAACATGGCGTTATACAACATATCCAGGACGCTTTTATCCATCGCCCGAACTACCCGCTCAGTAGAGTGAACCGTAGCAACGTGCTGGAGCTCGACACCGCTAACTTTGCGTGATCAAAAGTAAAAATCCACGCGCTTTCTTACGGGTGGACGCACGACCTGGTGCCGTTAAGCCCTGGATGCCTGCGCCTCAATCACACCGTGTTGCAGCCCGCTCCTGAACTGTAAATTCCAACCGCCCATACGGTGCAGACCATGCGTTCGAATGCTGCGATTGTAGTGTTGCTAACCAGCCTGGTCGCGGCGACCTATGGCTTCGGGATTTACCTGTTTGCTCAACTCGTACCCGACATGCAGGCCTCCCTGGGCTTCGACTTCTCGTACGTGGGCAGCATCACCGCCTCGGCGCAGCTGGGCTTTCTACTCTGCGCCCTGCTGGCCGTCTGGCTGACGCCAAAAATCGGCGGCGGCTGGATGATCGTTGCCTCCGGGGCGGTGTGTGCACTGGCGCTACTGCTGATTCCGCTGTCAAACAACATCCTTGTTATCGGCGCATTACTGACCCTGCTGGCAGGCACGGCGGCAACGGTCTTTGTACCAATGGTCGATGTTATCGCCAGGGTCACGGCCTATCGCTACCGGGGGTTGGCCATGGGTCTGGTATCCAGCGGGACCAGTTATGGCGTTGCGATCAACAGCCTGTTGGTGCCTCTGTATGCTGCGCAAGGCGAATGGCGCAGCGTGTGGTGGTGGGTGGGGGTACTCACCGTGGCCATGGCTCTACTGGTACTGGTGGTGTTCAAGAAAGCCGGTTTGCTCAGTACGATCTCACAGCCGGTTGTTGCGCCCCTGGCTCTTGAGCTGGTAGTACCCAGCAAACGCTCAGCATTGATTAAGCCCTGGGTATTGCTGATCTGGTCGATGAATTTCTTGATCGGGTTTGCCACCTTTCCGTTCCAAACCTACCTCTCGTCCTATCTGCGCACCGAGCTGGGTTTTGACGTGCAATACAGCGCTCAGGTCTGGGCCGTGATCGGCTTCGTTGGCATGTTCGCAGGGCTGGCAGTCGGTTGGCTATCAGACCGCACGGGGCTCCGTGCCGCCATGTTGCTGGTCTATGGCTGTGTGGTAACGGCAGCACTGATATTCGTGATACACCCCTCAGGTCATTGGCCATTAATCGCTGCGGGGCTGTTCTCCACGGCCTTTTATCCGATTTTCGGCCTTATCCCTGCTTACGTTTCCAAGCTGGCATCATCCAGCACCATGGCGGTATCCATATTTGGTGTTGCCAACGTGATGCAAGGTTCTGGCGGCATGCTCGGCAACTACGGTGCAGGGCTGCTGGCTAATTACAGCGGCAGCTTTACTGGGGTATACGCAAGCATTGGCGGCGTGGGCGTAGTGCTGATCGTCTTGACTTTAAAGCTGCCCAAGGAAGCCCCCGAGGCGATATCAGCCGGTTTGGGCATGAACCATCCGACGGCAAGTTAGCGACTTGCCAATAGCCGGCAATCCATCGGTTTGCACTTCGCGTTAATAACTCAGACCCGGCGCCTTGGCCGGAAAGCAGCCGCGCGCTCCCAAAACCTCTGACTTAGCCCTGATGCAGCGCCCGGTAATGACTCGGCGCCATGCCCACCACTTTGCGAAACAGCCGCGAGAAGTAATACACATCGTCATAACCCAGCTGCTCGGCCACCTGGCGGATACCCTGCTCGCCTTCATCGAGCAGGCGGCAGGCGTGGGCCATTTTCAGTTGGATAAAGTCCTGAATCGGCGCATGGCCGGTCAGGGCGCGGTAGGTCTTGGCGAAGTGAAAGCGCGACAGTTTGAACTGCGCGGCCAGCTCATCAAGATTTAGCGAATCATGCAGATGGGCGCGCATCACCGCCTGCACCGCATCCACATCCAGTACCCGCCCGGACTTCAAAGTGGTGCGCGCCGGCAGCACCGCCAGGGAGGTCAACAGCACTTGCAGCTGGTGCGCGGCATGAACGAAATGCGCCTGGTTCAGACCCTGCTTGCGCAAATTAAGCAAGGCATCGAACTCTGCAAGCAAGCGCGGCTGCACCCCAATCCGCCACAGCGGCCCCTTGCCCAGGGGCTTGAGAAAATCCGCTACCAACTCGCCATCAAAATGCACCCAGTACAGCGTCCAGGGCTTGTCCACGTCCGCACCGTAGGCGTGGGTCACGCCTTTTGGCAACAGCAGCAAATCGCCACCACTAACAGCTAATCGTCCATCCGCCGTCTCCAGCCAGCCCTGCCCGGCGCGGCAGTAAATCAACAGATGATCATCCGGCTGCGGACGATGCATGCGGTGCCCCGCAGCCTGCGGGTAGAAGCCCAGAGCCAGGGGGTAGCAGCCTTGCGCCAATGGGTTTTTAGCCAGCAGGCGGCGCAGCCGGGGCGGCGTGATAAAGCGCACGCCATTGGCCGGCAGTGGCCAGTTGGAGGTATCGACCTGCGCGTTCATAGGCACCTGGCTACTGATTCAATCCCAAGATAGTCCATCTGCAGACCAAGATCGTCAATCCACAAAGCCGAACAAGGCAGCTATAACACTGACAAAACAACAATCGGACCTCAGGTCCCGCGTGGAGAAAACAATGGCCAAGGCAATCGCGCAGTTGATCGACGGTGAATGGCGCGAAAGCCGCGCCCGCGAATTTATCGAAGTCACCGACCCGGCGACCCAGGAAGTTCTGGCGTTGGCACCCAAGGCCACCGCCGAGGAAATCGAAGCGGCGATTGCCAGTGCCAAGGAAGCCTTCCTCACCTGGCGCGAAGTGCCGGTCTCAGACCGCGCGCGGGTGATGCTGCGTTACCAGCATCTGTTGAAAGAGCACCACGACGAGCTGGCGGAAATCCTTGCCGGCGAAACCGGCAAGACCCTGGCCGATGCCAAGGGCGATGTCTGGCGCGGCATCGAGGTGGTCGAGCAGGCCTGCAACATCGCCAGCCTAATGATGGGCGAGACCATGGAGAACGTGGCCCGCGACATCGACACCGCCAGCTGGATTCAGCCGCTGGGCGTATGCGCCGGCATCACCCCATTCAACTTCCCGGCGATGATCCCGCTGTGGATGTTTCCCCTGGCCATCGCCGCCGGCAACACCTTTATTCTCAAACCGTCCGAGCAGGATCCGCTGACCCCCAATCGCCTGGCCGAGCTGTTTATCGAAGCCGGCGCGCCCAAGGGCGTATTGCAGGTGCTGCATGGTGCGCGCGAGGTGGTCGACAGCCTGCTGACCCACCCGGATATCCGCGCCATTTCCTTCGTCGGTTCGGTGCCGGTCGGCCAGCACATCTACCGCACCGGCACCGCCCACCTCAAACGCGTACAAGCGTTTGCCGGGGCGAAGAACCATATGGTGATCATGCCCGACGCCAATAAACAGCAAGTGCTGAGCAACCTGGTGGGCGCCAGTTGCGGCGCGGCCGGGCAGCGCTGCATGGCGATCAGCGTGGCGGTGTTTGTTGGCGAATCGAAACAATGGATCGACGAGCTGCAAGCGCAGATGACCGACCTGCAGCCCGGCTACTGGACCGACGGCCACGCCGCCTTCGGCCCGCTGATCAGCCAGCAAGCGAAACAACGCGTGCTACGGCTGATCGCCGAAGGCAAAGCGGAAGGCGCTGAATGCCTGCTGGACGGCTCACACTGCGCAGTCGAGGGCTACCCCAACGGCAACTGGATCGGCGCCACGCTGTTTCGCGGCGTGACGACCAAGATGAGCCTGTACCGCGAAGAGATCTTCGGCCCGGTACTGGTTTGCATGGAGGTCGATACGCTGGAACAAGCTATCGAACTGGTCAACGCCAGCCCTTACGGCAACGGCACTTCGATCTTCACCCGCTCCGGCGGCGCGGCGCGGCATTACCAGCACGCGGTGGAAGTTGGCCAGGTCGGCATCAACGTACCGGTGCCAGTACCGCTGCCGTTCTTCTCCTTTACCGGCTGGAAGGGTTCGTTCTACGGCGATTTGCACGCTTACGGCAAACAAGGCGTGCGTTTCTTTACCGAAACCAAGACGGTCACTAGCCGCTGGTTCGATGAGGACTCTCTAGCCGCCGGATCGCTGGCCGGACCGAATATGACTATTCAATTGAAATGAGAACGTTGTCACCTGTTAGACCAATAGACGATCTCAACAATTAGTCGAATGGCGTAAAAAGTTCTCCGAGTACTTACAACAAGAACAAGGAGAACTGCCATGCAACGCTTGACCACTGCCCTGGCCCTCTGGGCCGGGCTTACTGCCTGTGCACAGGCGGCTGAGCCGATCACCCTCGGCCTCAACTACCCACGCACCGGCCCGTATAAGGAAGAAGGATTGGCACAGATGCGCGGAGCCTTGCTAGCCATCGACGAGCTCAACGCCCAGGGCGGTGTGCTCGGACGTACGCTGCGTCTGTCCAGCAAGGACACCGCGTCGCGTCCAGCCAAGGCGGTTAAGAACGTCGACAAGCTGGCCAGTGAAGGCGCTGCCGTGCTGTTTGGTGGCTCTTCCAGCGCAGTGGCCATCGCCTCGGGCAAGCGCGCCGCAGAACATGGCCTGCTGTATTTCGGCACCCTCACCTACTCCAACGACACCACCGGCAAGGATGGCCATCGCTACATGTTCCGCGAGTGCAACAACGCCTGGATGAGCGCGCGGGTGCTGGGGCAATACCTGAGCAAGAACCTGCCGAACAAGCGTTACTTCTACATCACCTCCGATTACACCTGGGGCCACACCACCGAAAGCTCGTTGCGCCAGACCACCGGCACCGAAGACAGCGGCCAACATCCGGGGCTCAAGGTGACCTTCCCCGGCGCACACCTGTCCGACTATCAGGACGCCCTGACCCAGGCCGCGGCAAGCAATGCCGAGGTGCTGACCCTGGTGCTGTTCGGCGAAGACTTGGTGCGTGCCATGCGCATCGCCAAAGACCTCGGCCTGACCAAGCGCATGCAGATCGTTGCTCCAAACTTGACCCAAAGTATCGTAGAGCAAGCGGGTCCAGGATTGATGGAGGGCGTAATCGGCACCGAACCCTGGACTTGGCGAGTACCGACGCTGGAGAAATCCGTGCGCGGCGAAGCCTTCGTTAAGGACTTCAGCGAACGCTATGCGATGTACCCGTCCAGCTCTGCTGCGTCGGCGTACAGCATCGTCTATCAGTGGGCCGATGCCGCCAAACGGGCGAACAGCCTGGACAGCGAAGCGCTGATCAAGGCCCTGGAAGGCCACAGCTATCAGCTGCTCAAAGATCAACAAACCTGGCGCACCCTCGACCACCAGAACCTGCAGACGGTGTATGCCGTCAAAGTCAAAGAACGCGCCGAGGTGCTCAAGGACCCGCTCAAGCAAGACTACTTTGAAATCGTCGATCGCCTCGACGCCACCCAAGCGGCACCCAGCCTCGCCGAATGGCAGGCCGAACGACGCGCCGCCGGGCAACCCCTGACCCTGCAATGAGGACTTATGGATTTCGAACTCAGCGATGAACAACGCCTGCTGGTAGACAGCGCCCGCCAGTTTGCCAGCCGTGAACTGGCCCCGCATGCCGCCGATTGGGACCGCGACCACCACTTCCCGGTGGATGTGATCAAGCGCGCCGCCGAGCAGGGCTACCTGGCGCTGTATATCAAGGAAGACGACGGCGGTCTGGGCCTCTCCCGGCTGTCCGCCTCGCTGATTTTTGAACAGCTGTCGGCCGGCTGTATCGCCACCACGGCATTTCTGACCATTCACAATATGGCATCGTGGATGCTCGCCTCCTTCGCCGATCAGGCATTGAAAGATGCCTGGTTGCCGCGCCTGGTCAGCGGCGAACTGCTGGCTTCCTACTGCCTTACCGAGCCGGATGCCGGCTCTGACGCCGCGCACCTGCGCACCCGCGCCCGGCGTGATGGCGACGACTATGTGCTGGATGGCAGCAAATGCTTTATCTCCGGCGCGGGCAGCACCGATGTGCTGATCGTGATGGCGCGCACCGGTGACGACAGCGGCGCCAAGGGCGTGTCCTGCTTCCTGGTGCCGGCCGATGCCGAGGGCGTGAAATACGGGCGCAATGAATTGAAGATGGGCTGGCGCGCGCAGCCGACCCGCACCATCACCTTTGAAGGCGTGCGCATTCCGGCAGGCAACCGCATCGGGCCTGAGGGCCAGGGATTTGTTTACGCGATGAAGGGGCTGGATGGCGGGCGGATCAATATCGCCAGCTGCTCACTCGGCGCTGCTCAGGCCGCACTGGAGCAATCGCTGCGCTACGTAGAGGAGCGTAAACAGTTCGGCAAGCCGCTGAGCGACTTCCAATCCCTGCAATTCAAGCTCGCCGACATGCTTACCGATCTGACCGCCAGCCGGCAGATGGTGCGCCTGGCCGCACACAAGCTGGACCATGGCCACAGCGAGGCCAGCCTGTATTGCGCCATGGCCAAGCGCTTTGCCACCGATCACTGCTTCACGCTGTGCAACGAGGCGCTGCAACTTCACGGCGGCTACGGTTATTTAAACGACTATCCGCTGGAGCGCTGGGTGCGCGACAGCCGCGTGCACCAGATACTTGAGGGCACCAACGAGATCATGCGGGTGATTATCGCCCGCCGCCTGCTGGATCAGGGCGGCATGCTGGATCGCTTGCTGTAACAGCCTTGGTACTGTGAATAATCGTAGGAGCGGGCCATGCCCGCGATGCAATTCGCGGGCATGGCCCGCTCCTACGTCGAGGCGTCGAAGCGTCCGCGTGGCAATGACGGCCCGGACGCTCCGCGCCCCTACACCAGGCAAGCGAGACGCAGAGCGTCCCGGCTAGTACCCACGCTGAGCGTGGGTACCATCAGACAAAATGTGTTTACGAGGATTGTTATGAGCCACGCCATCGAAGCCTACCACCCGGGCGTATTCGACCTGACCCACAAGCTCACCGTGGAAAAGCACGGCCATACCGCGCTGATCACCATCAACCAGCCGCCGGCCAATACCTGGGATCGCGACTCGCTGATCGGCCTCAAGCTGCTGGTCGAGCACCTCAACCGCGACGATGACATCTACGCCCTGGTAATTACCGGACAGGGTGGCAAGTTCTTCAGTGCTGGCGCCGACCTCAAGCTGTTTGCCGATGGCGACAAGGCCCGCGCCCGCGAGATGGCCCGGCGCTTCGGCGAAGCCTTCGAGGCGCTGCGCGACTTCCGCGGCGTATCGATTGCCGCGATCAACGGCTACGCCATGGGCGGCGGCCTGGAATGCGCCCTGGCCTGTGATATCCGCATTGCCGAGCGCCAGGCGCAACTGGCCTTGCCGGAAGCCACGGTTGGCTTGCTGCCCTGTGCCGGCGGCACTCAACACCTGAGCTGGCTGGTCGGCGAAGGCTGGGCCAAGCGGATGATCCTCTGCGGCGAACGCATCGACGCGGAAACCGCCCTGCGTATCGGCCTGGTCGAGCAAGTTGTCGACAGCGGCGAGTCCCGTGGTCATGCCCTGCTGCTGGCGGCCAAGGTCGCGCGGCAAAGCCCAGTGGCAGTGCGCACCATCAAGCCGCTGATCCAGGGAGCCCGCGAACGCAGCCCGAACACCTGGCTGAGTGAAGAGCGCGAGCGCTTTGTCGACCTGTTCGACGCCGACGACACCCGCGAAGGGGTCAACGCCTTCCTGGAAAAACGCGACCCGCAGTGGCGCAACAAGTAACCCGTAGGGTGGAAAACCGCATAGCGTTTTCCACCACAACACCGATCGATGGATGGATGGATGGGTGAAGCGTCATCCACCCTACGGCCAACGCAACGAGAATCGTAGGGTGGATCGGGGCGCGTAGCTGTCGCTCTTTACATCCACCATGACCACGCACAGTGGATGCCGCCAGTGCCTCCACACCACCATGATGGAAGCGAAGATGAACGTGCAATTTGAAGAGCGCCCAGCCCAGCACGGCATGCGCATCGGCATCGCCAGCCTGGATGCCGAGAAGAGCCTAAATGCCCTGTCGCTGCCGATGATCGAAGCGCTGGATGCCAAGCTCAAGGCCTGGGCGGACGACCCGAGCATCGCCTGCGTGATGCTGCGCGGCAACGGCCCCAAGGCGTTCTGCGCCGGCGGCGACGTGGTGCAGCTGGTGCATCAGTGCCGCGAACACCCGGGCGAAATACCGCCCCTGGCGCGACGCTTTTTTGCTGACGAATACCGCCTCGACCACCGCATCCACACCTACCCGAAACCCTTTATCTGCTGGGCCCACGGCCATGTGCTGGGCGGTGGTATGGGCCTGATGCAGGGCGCTGGTATTCGCATCGTCACCCCAGGTAGCCGTCTGGGTATGCCGGAAGTGAATATCGGTCTGTACCCGGATGTCGGCGGCAGCTGGTTTCTCGCGCGCCTGCCGGGCAAGCTCGGCCTGTTCCTCGGCCTGACCGCAAGTACTATCAATGCCCGCGATGCACTGGATCTGGACCTGGCCGACCGCGTACTTCTCGATAGCCAGCAGGACGACCTGCTCGATGGCCTGGCGATGCTTAACTGGCATGAGCAAAGCCAGCAGCAACTGCACAGCCTGCTTAAGGCCCTGGAAAACCTGGCCCTCGCCGAGTTGCCGGAAGCCCAGTGGCTACCGCGCCGCGCGCGTATCGATGAGCTACTAGACAGCGCCGACCTGCCCCACGCCTGGCAGACGATCAGCGCGTTGCATGATGACAGCGACCAGTTGCTGGCACGCGCCGCCAAGACCCTGGCCGGCGGCTGCCCATTGACCGGGCACTTGGTGTGGGAACAGATCAAACGCGCAAAATATCAGTCCCTGGCCGAAGTATTCCAGATGGAATACGCCATAAGCCTGAACTGCTGCCGTCACCCGGAGTTCCCCGAGGGCGTGCGCTCGCGGCTGATCGACAAGGACCACGCGCCACGCTGGCACTGGCCGGATGTAGCGAGCATTCCGCAGCAGATAATCGACGCGCACTTCGCCCAGCCATGGGATGGCGCACATCCGTTGGCGGATTTGTAAGGCATATCAACGCAGGAGAAAGGGCAACGCCTAATTTCATACCCGCGATGCAGCTTCGCGGGCATGGCCCGCTCCTACATAATTTTTCAGTACGTAGGGTGGATGACGCCTTTTTCATCCACCGATAAGACCGCAGCCGGTGGATGGGTGAAGCGTCATCCACCCTACATGGCCACACGAAAGTTATTCAGCGCGACAGGAGCCTAACAATGACAACAATCGCTTTTATCGGCCTCGGCCACATGGGCCTACCCATGGCGCGCAACCTGCTCAAGGCTGGCTTCACCCTAAAGGTCTTCGACCTGCTGCAAGCCGCCGTCGAGGACCTGGCCAAAGATGGCGCACACGCCACCAACAGCGCCCTGGATGCGGTGCAAGGTGCCGATGTGGTGGTGAGCATGCTGCCGGCCAGCCGGCATGTCGAAGGCCTGTACCTGGGCGATAACGGCCTGCTGGCCGCGCTCAAACCCGGCAGTTTGGTACTGGAATGCTCGACCATCGCCCCGGAAGCGGCGCGCAAGGTGCATCAAGCGGCGGCCGCGCGCGGTATCGAATTGCTCGACGCCCCCGTGTCCGGCGGCACGGCGGGCGCGGCAGCCGGCACCCTGACCTTTATGATCGGTGGCGCGGCAACCACTCTGGAAAAAGCCCGAGCGATCTTCGAGGCCATGGGCAAGAATATCTTCCACGCCGGCCCCGACGGTGCCGGCCAGGTGGCCAAGGTGTGCAACAACCAGGTGCTGGCGGTGCAGATGATCGCCACCGCCGAAGCCATGGCCATGGGCGTCGCCAACGGTCTGGAGCCCGCAGTGCTGGCCGAGATCATGCGCCAGAGCTCGGGCGGCAACTGGACCCTGGAAAAGTACAATCCCTGGCCCGGCGTGATGGAGAACGCCCCGGCGTCCAAAGGCTACAGCGGCGGCTTTATGGCCGAGCTGATGGCCAAGGACCTGGGGCTGGCCCAGGAAGCCGCCCAGGCCAGCGGCAGCAGTACGCCCATGGGCGCGCTGGCGTTGCAGCTGTATCGCCTGCTACTCAAGCAAGGCAAGGGCAAGCAGGACTTCTCGGTGGTACAGCAGCTGTTTGTCGAGTAGTTACCGCACCCGGCCTCATCGTAGGAGCAAGGGGGACGCCTAGTTCCATGCCCGCGAAGCTTTCAATCGCGGCCATGGGCCGCTCCTACGTCGATATACAATTAACCTGCAGACAGCAAAAAGCCGCAGCAAGCTGCGGCTTTTTTGTGGGCAGAACCTGCTACCTAGCGCTCGCGCAACGCCTCGCTGCGCGCACGGATAATCGGTTTGAGCAGATAGCTGAGCACACTCTTTTTGCCGGTAATAATATCCACCGAAGCGACCATGCCAGGGATGATCAGCAGCGGGTTCTCCTCACTGCCCAGGTGGCTCTTGTTAGTGCGCAGCTTGATCACATAAAAGCTGTTGCCATCATCGTCGGTCACGGTGTCGGCGCCGATCTGTTCCAGCTCGGCTTTGAGGCCACCGTAGATGGTGTAGTCGTAGGCGGTGAACTTGACCATCGCCTCCTGGCCCGGATGCAGGAAGGCGATGTCCTGCGGACGAATTCGCGCTTCGACCAGCAGGTTTTCCCCTAACGGCACAATCTCCACCAGGTCGCTACCCGGCTGAATCACACCGCCGATGGTGGTGACCAGCAGCTGTTTGACGATGCCGCGTACTGGCGAGATCACCAGGGTGCGGTTGACCCGATCTTCCAGTGCCTTGCCGGTTGATTGAATCTTGCTCAACTCGGTGCGCGCCTCGTTAAGCTGGGTCAGCGCCTCGCTGCGAAAACGCCCACGGGTTTCATCGATCTTGCGCTCGACTTCCTTGATAGCCGACTCGGCCCGCGGGATCGCCAGAGTGGTGGCCTCCAGCTGGCCACGCGCCTCCACTTCGGCACGCTTGAGGCGCAATACTTCCACCTGGGAAATAGCGCCCTGAGCCACTAGCGGCTCGGACATCTGAATTTCCTGGCGCAGCAGGCCCAAGCTATTGCGGAACTGCACTTGCTTGGAAGCGAACTCGCGCAGCTCTTGTTGGCGCTGGATCAACTGCTCTTCGAGCCCGGCCACTTCGTCAAGCAATTGCTGCTTGCGACTGTTGAACAACTGGATTTCGTTCTCTGCCTGCTTTGGCGCCTTCTCGCGCACTTCATCGGTCACCACCAGCTCGCGATCCTGAACTTCGGCGCTGAGGCGCTCCACACGCAGCAATAGGGCCAAACGATCAGCCTCGGTCTCACCGACATTGGAGGCAAAGCGGGTATCGTCCAGGCGCAGCAGCGGATCACCGGCGTCGACGATCTGCCCCTCGCGGACAAACAGCTCGGCGACGATGCCACCTTCCAGGTTCTGGATTTTCTGCAAACGCGAAGAGGGAATCGCCTTACCATCGCCCCGGGTCACTTCATCAACCACGGCGAAATTGGCCCACAGCAGGCAGAACACCACAAAGGCGATCAGGCCCCAGATGGTCAGTCGCACCACCCGCGGCGCATCCTCGATCAACGCCTTGTTGACCTCCGGCAGCGGTTCATCACCCAGCTCATCGTGCGTGCCAAAATAAGCGGCAACAGCCTGGCGCAGGCTCTTTTTCTCGGGCGTGTTAGCTGACACTGATCTGCCCCTTCTTCAGCGCTTCCATCACGCTACCTTTCGGCCCGTCGGCGATGATCTGCCCACGGTCAACAATGATCAGCCGGTCGACCAGGCTGAGCATCGAGGCGCGGTGAGTGACCAGCAACAGGGTCTTGGTGCCGATCACCGCAGACAAGCGCTGTTTGAGGCGCTCTTCACCGGTGTTATCCATGGCGCTGGTCGGTTCATCGAGCAGCAGAATCGGCGGATCAAGCAACAGCGCGCGCGCCAGGGCGACGTTCTGCCGCTGACCGCCAGAAAGGTTCTGCCCGCGTTCGCCGACCTGCAGTTCATAGCCTTTCGGATGCAACCGGGCGAATTCGTGCACGCCGGCCAATTCGGCAGCCTGCAACACCAGCTCGTCTTCGACATAGCGCGCGCCAGACACCAGGTTGTCACGCAGGGTGCCGCTGAACAGCTGAATATCCTGCGGCACATAGCCGATGTTGTGGCGCAAGTCGCTGACATCCAGCTGGCGCACATCGATGCCATCGACCAGCAGGCTGCCGGCATCAGGCTGATACAGGCCGACAATCAGCTTAGCCAGCGAGCTTTTGCCCGAGCCGCTGCGGCCGATGATGCCAATTTTCTCGCCGGGGCGAACCACCAGGTTGATGCCCAGCAGAGCAGCTTGCTGCTGCTCCGGGTAATGGAATTCCAACTGGCGGAATTCGATGGCGCCCTGCAGCGACTGGCGCTTGAGCGGGCGCTCATCGGCGTGGCGCTCCTGCGGCAGCTCCATCATCTGATTGACCGAATCGAGAGTCACCCGCGCCTGCTGATAGCGCGTGAGCAAACCGGAAATCTGCGTCAACGGCCCCAACGCGCGGCTGCTGAGCATATAACAGGCAATCAGCCCGCCCATGCTCAGGTTGCCATCGATGATCTGGTACACACCGAGCACGATCACCACCACACCCGCCAGTTGCTGCAGCAGCATGGTGGCGTTCATCGCCAAACTGGAGAGCATGCGCGCACGCAACTCCAAACGGCTGAGGGTACCAATGGTCTGCTCCCACAGATACTGACGCTCGCTCTCGGCGTTATTGACCTTGACCGCATCCAGCCCAGCCAGGCTCTCGATCAGGCTCGACTGGCGCTCGCCAGCCAGGGCCATGGTGCGCTGCATGGTCTCGGCCAGCGGGCGCTGCAAGGTCCAGCCGATCAAGGCCACCAGCGGAAAGGCAAGTACCGGAATCCACACCAGATGGCCGCCGATCATGGCGATTACCGCCAGAATCAACAGGGTAAACGGCAGGTCGATGACGCTGGCCAGGGTCAGCGAGGCGAGAAAATCGCGCAGGCTCTGAAACTCGTGAATATTCTGCGCAAAGCTGCCGACCCGCGCCGGACGGAACTTCATGGCCATGCCGACGATGCGCTCGAACAGCGTGGCGGAGATGATCAGGTCAGTCTTCTTGCCCGCCAGATCGAGGCACAGGCCGCGCAGGGTCTTCAGCAACAGATCGAAGCAGAACACCCCGGTGATGCCAATCGCTAAGACCCACAGGGTGGCTTCGGCCTGGTTCGGCACCACGCGGTCGTAGACGTTCATCACGAACAGCGGCGTAGCCAGGCCAATCAGGTTGATCAGAAAGCTCGCCGCGATGGCATCGATATACAACCAGCGCGAGCGCTTGAGGGTGTCGCGAAACCAGGAGGTGGCGCGCGGGATCAGCTCGCCACGATTGAAATCGAATTTATGCTGCGGCTGGGCAAAGAACACCTGGCCGCTGTAATCCTCGGCCAGCGCCTCGGCACTGACACGCACCTCGCCGCCCTCGCTTTCGCTGGGCATGATGCGCGCCCGGCCCTGGTCATCCCAGCCCAGCAAAATGGCACTGCGTCCATCGTGCAGCAGCAGCAAGGCCGGCATGGCCAAGGCTGGAATCTTCTCCAGGCCACGGCGTAACCAGCGCCCCTGCAAACCTGCCCGCGCCGCCGCACGCGGCAGCAACTCGGCACTCAGGCGCTGCTCTGGCAGCGGCAAACCCGCTGTGAGCATCGCGCGGCTGACCGACTTTTGGAACAGGCCGCACAGCGACAACAGGCTGTCGAGTAGAGGGTCGTCGTAGCGATCACGGGGATCGCTACGGGTTTGCATCGGGCTTGGGTCTACTGCCACTGGGTTTTACTCATCAACGACTGGGCTCAGTTCAGACCCGGCAAGTTGGCCTGGGCCTTGATCTCGTCCAGTGGTGCGGCGGCCATCGGCGCGACTACACCCTGGCTCTTGAGCAGGGAGCCCATGGTGGCCTTGATCCGGTATTGAGTAAACAGCTCGGTGAAACGCACTTCCTCCAGACGACGCGAGGCTGTGAACAACTCGTTTTCACTGTCGAGCAAATCCAGCAAGGTACGGTCGCCCAGGCCGAACTGCTTCTGATAGGACTCACGTACACGGCTGCTGTAATCGACGTACTGCTCGGCAATCGGCAACTGCTGGCGAGCATTTACCAAGGCATTCCAGGCCAGACCGAGGTCTTCATTTAATACCCGCAGTGCGTTGTTGCGGATGTCCATCGCCTGATTGGTCTGATAGGCCTTGGACTGCAGATCAGCCTTGTTGCTGCCGCCGGCGAAGAGGTTGTAGCGCATGCGCAGCATGGCCTGCCATTCATTGCTATGACCGCTGACGCCATCGACGTTGTTGTCCATACCGCGCGACAGCTCGGCATCAAAGCGCGGGTAGAAGCTCGACTTAGCCGCTTCGTACTGCTGCTCGCTGGCCTGCACATCGGCCTCAGCCGAACTCAGGAAAGGATTGTTGGCGAGCATTTCCTGACGCGCTGCTGGCAGGCTTTCCGGCAAGTGACCAGCCAGGCCGCTGGGCGGACTCAGCTCAATAGCATCACGGCCGACCACGCTGAAGTAGTTGACCCGCGCATCCGCCAGATTGGTCTGCTCGGTGATCAGGTTGTTGCGGGCCTGGGCTAGACGCGCCTCGGCCTGATCGAGGTCGGCCGTACGCCCTACACCGCTCTGGCTACGCAGAGTGATCTGATCATAAATACGTTCGTGGCTGGCCAGGTTGCTCTCGGCCAGCCGCACAAGTTCTTGGCGGGTCAGCACGTCCAGATACACCTGCGCCACCGTCAGCGCGGTGCGCTCAGAGGTACCCAGCAGTTCATAGGCACGGGCATTCACCGTGGCGCGTTGACGACCGACTTCACTGCGGGTGGCGAAACCGTCGAATACCATCTGCTGCAGGCGCAGGCTAGATTCGCCGCGATTTAGCGTTTCGGTATTGTGGTTCTGCCCACGAGTGCCAGGGCTATCAGTGCCTTCACGGCCATAACCGGCCAGCAGGTCAACCCGCGGCAGGTAACCGCCCTTGGCCGCCTTCATCTGTTCCTCAACCGACAAGCGCGCATGAATTCCCGCCTGGATCTCCGGATGCACCTCAAGGGCACTTTGCATGGCTTCATTAAGCGTTTGGCCATGGGCCGCAATGGATACCGCAAGAGCAAGAGGAAAAAGGGCAAGAAAACGCATTAAAGGAAATTCCTTTCAGACTAGGCTAGAGACTTGGAACAACGAAGAGGCAATGCGCTTGACGCAAAGTGGCACAGGATACATAAACAGCCTACAAAACGTGACGCACATCACACCCGAAACAAACCAATATCAAAGTGACATCAGCGCGCACATTGTTTATTATCGCGAGCACTCGGTCAATAGTTTGGCATAGCCGTAATTCCATAATGGAATAAGCCAAAATTATGACGTCGTCATTTTGTCAGATTACCAGCCTTTAAATCAGAACATTGCTTCACTGAATTTAACGAATTTACCGCGCCCACCTCGGAGCCCGTTATGAGCACTATCGTCGCCATCGTAAAAAGCCTTATTGGCCAAGTATTTGCCGTTTCTCCCGATGGTTTGAAGCGGCAAATCTTCGAAGGCGAACGCTTGCTTATGGGTGAACAGGTAGTAACCGGACCGGGCAGCGAAGTGACCCTGCAAATGGCTAATGGCGAGCTGGTAAATGTCGGACAAAATAGCAACTGGCAGGCATCGCCCGACGCAGCTCAAGCTGCAGGCGATAATCCCGAGCCTACGCCTGGGCTGGAGCAAGCCCTGACCGCCGGCTTCGACCCCACCGTCGACCTTGAAGCCCCAGCTGCTGGTCCAGGTAGCGGCGGTGGCACCGGCGGCGCAGCAGGTGGCGGGCATAGCTTTGTATTGTTAGGGGAAACCGGCCAGCAGCTGGAAGCGACTGTGGGTTTTGAAACCTCAAATCTTGGGCTGAGCGGCACGGGTCAGAGCGAACTGTTCGACACGGGCGAGCAAACAGACCAAACGACTGCCGCAAACGCTAACCTGGATATCACTGCCCCTGCCGCACCTAGCGTAAACCTGGCTAACGACAGCGGCACCAGTGCCAACGATCTCATTAGCAATGACGGCACGTTGGTCATTGGCGGAGTCGAACCTGGTGCAGTGGTTGAATACAGCACCGATGGCGGAGCGACTTGGAGCAATACGTTCACACCAAGCGAAGGCAGCAACACCGTCTCGGTTCGCCAAACAGATGCTGCTGGTAACACATCCCCCTCAACATCGCTGACCTTTACCCTCGACACCCTGGTGGCCGCACCGACCCTGGCCCTCACCACCGACAGCGGTGTGGCTGGCGATCTGATCAGCAACGATGGCAGCTACAGCGTCAGCGGCACCGAGCCCGGGGCCTTGGTTGAGTACAGCACCGACGGCACCACCTGGGGCACCACCGCACCGGTCGCCGTGGAAGGCAGCAATACCATTCAGGTGCGTCAGACTGATCTCGCCGGCAACACTTCGGCGCCGTCCAGTCTGACCTTTACCCTCGACACCCAGGTCGCCGCACCGACCGTGACCATCGCCACTGACACCAACAACGACGGCACCCTCAGCACGGCTGAGCTGGGCGCCGCCACCACCGTCAGCGTCAGCGTGGCCCTGCCGGCCGGCGCGGCCGTCGGCGAT
>NZ_CAXAOM010000003.1:0-525134 GCF_963970955.1 Pseudomonas sp. EA_35y_Pfl2_R111
CAACCGCTCCACCCAGGGAATTCAACGAGGCGTTGAACAGACCCAGTCCATTGCCGGCAACAATCGCCACCATCTCCCTAACCCCCAAACCAGTCGAATCGCGCACGCGACTACAGAAAATCTTGGCCACCTGCCCACGGCAAAGCAGCCTCTCTGTAAGGCTTTATTCCGGGATTCACGGGAAAGTTTAGGGGCGGAGGGAAATATTTTTGGAAGGGCTAGATATCGGCAGTGACGCATGACAGGCATCATGCTTCCCTGCCTCAAGCTGACACAGAAAATCTAGAATTATCCGAGCGCTGAAAATTGCTGTTCTGCTGGGTGAAGATGATAATACCCGGCAACTCTCGCTCAGGTTCGGACTGGATTGTTGGTTGCCTGGTTCTCCATCATTATCAGAACCCCTATGAGTGGCTAGTACTCAAAATCGATTTCGGCGATTTCGTTTTTTGTGCCTAGATTAGTCAGTCTTAAGCGCTATTAGGTGCTGTAAACTGCAGGTGGTAGAAATATCCAGGTGCCATACAGAATGATGCTTACAGCCATTTTACGTAACTTCAAATTAACCTGAATGTCTGTACCGCATTGCCCTCCGAAGGAGGGGTCGTGGGTTCGAATCCCGCCTGGTGCGCCACCTTACTAAAGCAAAAAGCCCCGGATGAAAATCCGGGGCTTTTTGCGTTTCACGGTTTGTTCACTGCAATCCCAATCGTTTGGCCAGGCGCATCAGGTTGGCGCGGTCGATGCCCAGTTCGCGGGCGGCGGGGGCCCATTTGTGTTGGTGGCGGCTGAGAGCCTGGCTGATCAGCTGTTTCTGGTAGGCGTCGATGGCTTCGCGCAGCGGCAGTTGGTTGTGCGGCTCCGCTGCGCTTTGAGGTGCTGGCATAGCGGCGGGTTGGCGGGTCGGCAAATCCAGGTGAGCGCTGTCGATGCTGAGGATGCGCGGGCGTTCGCTGCAGCCGGCCAGAGCCTTGAGGGCGGCGCGGCCGATCAGGTGTTCGAGTTCGCGCACGTTGCCCGGCCAGTTGTAGGCCAGCAGGCTGGCCTGGGCTTCGGCGGTCAGGCGTAGGCTGCGCAGCCCTAGGCGGGCGCGGTTTTCTTCTAGGAAGTAGCCGGCCAGCAGCAGTACATCGCGGCCGCGTTCGCGCAGCGCCGGGACTTTCAGCGGGTAGACGCTGAGGCGGTGATAGAGGTCGGCGCGAAAGCGCCCGGCGCGTACTTCCTCGGCCAGGTCACGGTTGCTGGCGGCCAGTACACGCACGTTGACCCGCTGTTCCTGATCGGCACCGACCCGTTGCAGCTGGCCGCTCTGCAGCACGCGCAGTAACTTGGCTTGCGCGGCCAGCGGCAGCTCGCCGATTTCATCGAGAAACAGGCTACCGCCGTCCGCCAGTTCGAACTTACCGCGGCGTTCGTTGTGCGCGCCGGTAAAAGCCCCACGCACGTGGCCGAACAACTCGCTTTCCACCAGGCTGTCCGGCAGCGCCGCGCAGTTAAGGCTGATTAATGGCTTGGCGGCGCGGGGCGAGGCCGCGTGCAGGGCTTCGGCGACCAGCTCCTTGCCGACCCCGGTTTCACCGCTGATCAGCACGCTCAGTTCGCTGTTGCCGACCAGCGCGATTTCCTCCTGCAGGCGCTTGTGCACAGCGCTCTGGCCGATCAGTTCACGCGGCCGTTGCTGGCCGGCGGCCTGTTTGTAGGCTTCGGCCAACTGGTGCTGATCCTCGGCGCGTTGCAGCAGTGCGTTGATCCGTTCGCTGGCCATCACGGTAGCAGCGGCCAGGCTGGCGAAAGCCTGCAGGTTGTCGAGATCGACGCGGCCGAAGCTCGCCGGATCCAGCGAATCGAGGGTTAGCAGGCCCCAGGGTTGGTCCTGCACATACAACGGGCAGCCGAGGCAGTCGTGTACGGGCAGGTGACCGCGATGGCCATCGACCAGGCCGTCATAGGGGTCGGGCATCTCGCAGTCAGTGGCAAAGCGGGTCGGCCCGCGTTGCGCTAGCAGCGCCTGCAGGCGCGGGTGTTCGTCGAGCTTGAAACGCCGGCCAAGGGTGTCGGCGCTCAGGCCTTCAACGGCCAGCGGAATCAGCATGTCACCGTCGAGCTTGAGCAGCGCCACGGCGTCGCACGGCAGCAACTGCTTGAGCGCTTGTAGCAGGCGGCGATAGCGCTCATCTTCCGGCAGCTCGCGGGACAAGTCGGCGACCAGGGGAATCAGGGTAGTAAGCAGTGGGTTTGCTGTCATAAGGACACGCTAGCAGTCATTAAGACTCTTAGTGTCTGCTGTCATAAAGACACGTGCACTTATAAGTCTATGATTAATATAAATAAAATAATTGGCATGCTTCCTGTAGTAGTCAGAGTGATATGAACCAGACCGCTGCGCAAGTACAGCGTGTCGACTTGACGAGGAAGCCTTGCATGCTAACCCCCGAACAAACCGCCCTGATTAAAGCCACCGTGCCACTGCTGGAAAGCGGCGGTGAGGCCCTGACTCGGCACTTCTACCAGATGATGCTCAATGAGTACCCCGAGGTGCGCGCGCTGTTTAATCAGGCGCACCAGGCCAGCGGCGGCCAGCAACGCGCCTTGGCCAATGCAGTACTGATGTATGCCCGGCATATCGACCGCCTGGAGGCGCTGGGGCCGTTGGTTGGGCAGATCGTTAATAAGCATGTGTCGCTGCAGATCCTGCCGGAGCATTACCCGATTGTCGGCAGCTGCCTGTTGCGGGCGATCCGTGAGGTGCTCGGTGCGGAGATCGCCACCGATGCAGTGCTCGAGGCCTGGGCGGTGGCGTATGGGCAACTGGCGGACATCCTCATGGGGGCCGAGGAGGCCGCGTATAGCGCCAACGCCAATGCCGAGGGTGGCTGGCGCGGGGCGCGCAGTTTCCGCCTGAGCCGCAAGGTGCAGGAGAGCGATGAGATCGTCTCCTTGTACCTGGTGCCGGCGGACGGCGGCGCGCTGGCGGCATTCCAGCCGGGTCAGTACATCGGCCTGCGCCTGCTGCTGGACGGTGGCGAGCAGCGTCGCAACTACTCGCTGTCGGCCTTGAGCAATGGCCGCGAGTACCGCATCAGCGTCAAGCGCGAGGTCGGTGGCAAGGTGTCCAATTACCTGCATGACCAGTTGCAAGTCGGCGACAGCCTGGAGCTGTTCGCCCCGGCGGGGAATTTCGTCCTGCGTGAGTCGGCCAAGCCGCTGGTGCTGATCACCGCCGGCGTCGGCATCACCCCGGCGCTGAGCATGCTGGAGGCGGCGCGCGACAGTGGCCGCGATATTCACTTTATTCACTGCGCTCGCCACGCCGGGGTGCATGCCTTCCGTGACTGGGTTGAGGCGCAGCGTGCTGAGCGTCCGCAGCTGCGTCATTACGTGTGCTACAGCGAACCGCGCAGCGGCGATGCAGGCGATGCTGAGGGGTTTCTCAGCCTGGAACTGTTGGCTGAGTGGCTGCCCGAGCAGCGCGATCTGGACGCCTACTTTCTCGGTCCCAAGCCTTTTATGGCGCAGGTGAAACGGCATCTGCACAGCCTCGGCGTGCCGGCGGCGCAGAGTCATTACGAGTTCTTTGGTCCGGCCAGCGTGCTGGATAGTTAATAACCAGGCCTAGGAGGTGCTTATGTTGGCGTATCTATCCTGCCCATCGCGGGTACTGCAACTGGCGAACCGCATGCTGCTGGCCGGCGTGCTGCTGTTGCTCAGCGGCTTGCTGGGTGCCTATGGCCTGGAGGCGCAGCTGAGCATGGGCAGCCTGGTTACGGCGCACTCGCTGACGATCATTGGCCCGGGCCTGCTCAAGCTCGGTTATGTGCTGCGCCTGGCTGCGCAGCAACACTTGCGCAAGCAACAGGAGCCTTGCTGTGCAGTTGCGTGATCGCCAGCAGGAGCTGGCCATTGCGCCACTGTGGCGGCTGGGCTTTCGCCCGTTCTTTCTCGGTGGCGCGCTGTTTGCCGTATTGGCGATTGCTCTGTGGGCGGCGGCGTTGCTGGGGCATCTGCCGGGTTGGCAGCCGGTGGGCGGCAGCCTGGCGTGGCACCGGCATGAGCTGCCGTTCGGTTTTGCCGGGGCGATTATTGCCGGCTTTCTGCTCACCGCCGTGCAGAACTGGACGGGGCGGCCGGGCCTGAGTGGTTGGCCACTGGCGGCGCTGTTCGGTCTCTGGTTGCTGGCGCGCCTGGCCTGGCTGCTCGGTGCGCCGTTGCCACTCTTGCTGGCGCTGCAACTGCCCTTTCTACCGCTGCTAGCGTTGTTGCTTGGGCGGCAACTATGGGCGGTGCGCCAGTGGCGCAACTACCCGTTGGTGGTCGTGGTGCTGCTGATGGCCAGCTGCGAGTGGCTGCTGCTGTATGGCCTGGCGTTGGGTGATGACGCATTGCAGCGACGCGGTGCATTGGCTGGCTTATGGCTGATTGCTGCACTGGTAAGCATTATCGGCGGGCGGGTGATTCCGTTCTTTACCCAGCGCGGCCTTAACCGGCCCGAGGTTGCTACTCCAAGGCCGCGCCTGGACCTGCTGGTGCTGGTGTTGTCGCTAAGCCTAGCGCTGCTGTTTGCCAGCGGTTTTGCCTTACAGCCGTCGCTATGGCTGCTGCCGTTGTTGCTGGCTCTGGCCACGCTGCATGGTTTGCGCCTGTGGCGTTGGTATGACGCCGGGATCTGGCGCGTGCCGCTGCTCTGGTCATTGCACCTGGCCTATGCCTGGTTGCCGCTGGCGTTACTGGCCCTGGCGGCCTGGCATATCGGCTGGTTGAACAACGTCAGTCTGGCCTACCACGCCCTGGCGCTGGGTACGGTCGGTGGGGCGATTCTGGCGATGTTGGCGCGGGTTAGCCTCGGTCATACCGGTCGGCCATTGCAGCCTCCGGCAGTTATGGATTGGGCGTTTGCCAGTCTGCAGCTGGCGGTCGTGGCGCGGGTGCTGCTGGTGCCGTTTGCGCCGGCTGCGGGACTGGGGCTTTCCAGCCTGCTGTGGATCGTGGCCTTTGCCCTGTTTGTGCGTCATTACGCGGTGATGTTCTGCACCCCGCGGGTGGATGGGCAGCCGGGTTAGCAGGCCGTTGAAAAACTACCTGCGTTGGCAATACTGCGTTAAAAACGGCCCGGGACTCGGCGTCTCGGAATGCTCATTTACAGCCAGTAAAATCCGCTTCCTCGGCGCTTTGACCAGCCTGCGGCTGTTACTGCGTAGCGCCTTGTCTTGCCTGCTTCGCCTACGTTTTTCAACGGCCTGCTAGCTGCCTCTACAGCACCCCAGCCTCACGCAAGGCGGCTATCTGCTCCGCGCTGAGGCCTAGGTGGCGGGTCAGCACTTGCTCGGTGTGTTCGCCGAGCAGCGGTGGCGCGTTGCGGTATTCCACCGGGGTTTCCGACAGGCGCAGCGGGCTAGCGACTTGTGGCGTGGTGCTGCCCAGGCTATTGGGCAAATCGAGGCGCAGGCCACGGGCTTTGACCTGTGGGTCGGCAAAGACCTGAGCCAGGTCATTGATCGGCCCGCACGGTACGCCAGCGGCCTCCAGCAGCGTCACCCATTCGGCGGTGGTTTTGAATACCGTGGCCTGGCGCAGCAGCGGGATCAGCTCGGCGCGGTGGGCGACGCGGGCCTTGTTGGTAGAAAAACGCAGGTCATCGGCCAAAGCCGCACAGCCTGCAACCTCGCAAAGCTTGCGGAATTGCCCGTCGTTGCCCACGGCAATGATGAAGTTGCCATCGGCCGAGGGGAAATCCTGGTAGGGCACGATATTCGGGTGTGCGTTGCCCAAGCGTTTGGGTGCGACTCCAGTGTTGAGGTAGTTCATCGCCTGGTTGGCCAGGCAGGCGACCTGCACGTCGAGCAGGGCTACATCGATATGCTGGCCGAGGCCGGATTGCTCGCGCTGGTTGAGTGCCGCCAGTACACCGACTGTGGCGTACAGGCCGGTGAGAATATCGGTGAGGGCAACGCCAACCTTCATGGGGCCGGCACCCTCCTCGCCATCAGGTTTGCCGGTCAGGCTCATCAGCCCGCCGAGGCCCTGGATCATAAAGTCGTAACCGGCGCGCTTGGCATACGGGCCGTCCTGGCCGAAGCCGGTGATCGAGCAGTAGATCAGCCGCGGGTTGATGGCCTTCAGCGATTCGTAGTCGAGGCCGTAGGCCGCCAGGCCGCCGACCTTGAAATTCTCCAGCAGCACGTCGCAGTTCTGCACCAGCGCGCGCACCAGACGCTGGCCTTCCGGCTGGGTGAAATCCAGGGTCACCGACTGCTTGTTGCGGTTGGCGCTCTGGAAGTAAGCCGCCTCGCGTGAGTCGTTGCCCTCGGCATCCTTCACATAGGGCGGGCCCCAGTGGCGAGTGTCGTCGCCTGAGCCTGGGCGCTCGACCTTGATCACGTCGGCACCGAGGTCGCCAAGAATCTGCCCGGCCCATGGGCCGGCCAGTACGCGGGACAGATCGAGAACGCGGATATGCGATAGGGCGCCGGGCATAGCGGAGATTCCTGCGTAGGGTGGATCGGGGCGTGCAGCTGGCGCTTTATCCATCCACCATGCGATAGAGAAGGTGGATGAAAAAAGCGTCATCCACCCTACGGATGGGCGTTAGAAGAACGCCTGCAGGCCGGTCTGTGCGCGACCGAGGATCAGCGCGTGCACGTCGTGGGTGCCTTCATAGGTGTTGACCACTTCCAGGTTGACCAGGTGGCGGGCCACGCCGAACTCGTCGCTGATGCCGTTGCCGCCGAGCATGTCGCGGGCCATACGGGCGATATCCAGGGACTTGCCGCAGCTGTTGCGCTTCATCATTGAGGTGATTTCCACGGCGGCGGTGCCTTCATCCTTCATCCGGCCGAGGCGCAGGCAGCCTTGCAGGGCCATGGTGATTTCGGTCTGCATATCAGCCAGTTTCTTCTGGATCAGCTGGGTTTGCGCCAGCGGACGGCCGAACTGCTGACGATCGAGGGTGTACTGACGCGCGGTGTGCCAGCAGAACTCGGCCGCACCCAAGGCTCCCCAGCTGATGCCATAGCGGGCGGAGTTGAGGCAGGTGAATGGGCCTTTCAGGCCTCGTACATCAGGGAAGGCGTTTTCTTCGGGGCAGAACACGTTGTCCATCACGATCTCGCCGGTGATCGAAGCACGCAGGCCGACCTTGCCGTGGATGGTTGGGGTGCTCAGGCCCTGCCAGCCTTTTTCCAGGACGAAGCCGCGAATCTCGCCGGCATCATCCTTGGCCCAGACCACAAACACATCGGCGATCGGGCTGTTGGTGATCCACATCTTGCTGCCGCTGAGGCGGTAGCCACCGTCGACTTTCTTGGCGCGGGTGATCATCGAGCCCGGGTCGGAACCGTGGTTCGGTTCGGTCAGGCCGAAGCAGCCGATATATTCGCCACTGGCCAGTTTCGGTAGGTACTTCTGCTTGGTCGCTTCATTGCCGAACTCGAAGATCGGCACCATCACCAGGGAGGACTGCACGCTCATCATCGAGCGGTAGCCGGAGTCGATGCGCTCCACCTCGCGGGCGATCAGGCCGTAGCACACGTAATTCAGGCCGCTGCCGCCGTATTCGGCGGGAATGGTGGCGCCGAGCAGGCCGGTGTCGCCCATCTCGCGGAAGATCTTCGGGTCGGTCTGCTCATGGCGGAAGGCTTCGAGTACGCGCGGGGCCAGCTTGTCGGCGGCGAACTGCTGGGCGCTGTCGCGCACCATGCGTTCTTCTTCGGTCAGTTGCTGGTCGAGCAGCAGCGGGTCGATCCAGTTGAAGCTTGCCTTGGCCATCGCGAAAACCTCGAAATCAGACAGTGATAGGGCGGGTATCTGCGCAGTCAGCTGCGCCCGCCGGTAAGTGGGATTGATCCTAGGCGGCTTGTGGCAGCCCTGCAAACGACTAATACGCACCGAGTTGTGCGCTTTACTCACTTCGGGATAGGGTTAATCTGGGAATTTAACCGAATAAAGTGAGAGTGACGCACAGATGCGCCGCAAGATCCCCAGCACCGCCGCCCTGATCGCCTTCGAGTCCGCCGCTCGCCACCAGAGTTTTACCAAGGCGGCGCAGGAGCTGAGCCTGACCCAGGGCGCGGTGTGCCGGCAGATCGCCGCGCTGGAGGCCTTCCTTAATATCGAGCTGTTCCGCCGTTCACGCCGTGGCGTGGTGCTGACGGAGGCCGGGCAATCCTACGCGCGGCGAGTAGCCGGGCAGCTTGATGCGGTGGAGCGCGACACCCTGGCGGTGATGGGCCAGCCGGGCGCGATGAGCATCGAACTGGCGGTGGTACCGACCTTCGGTACGCAGTGGCTGCTGCCGCGTTTAAAGGATTTTCAGCGGTTGCACCCGGAGATCACGGTCAACCTGACCAACCGCACGCGGCCCTTTCTATTCGCCGACACCGAGTTCGACGCGGCGGTGTATTTCGGCGATGGCGACTGGTCCGGTACCCAGGCCCACCTGCTGATGGGTGAAAATCCGATGCCGGTGTGCAGCCCGGCGTTGCTGACTGAACAGACGCAGCTAAGTGCCGAGCAAATTGCCAGCCTGCCGCTGCTGCAACAGACCACGCGGCCCTATGCCTGGCGTCAGTGGTTCAACGCCCAGGGGCTAAATACTGCGCGGGATATGGCTGGGCCGCGTTATGAGCTGTTTTCCATGCTGGCCCAGGCGGCCATGCACGAGATGGGCGTGGCGCTGATTCCGCCGTTTCTAATCCGCCGTGATCTGGATGAAGGGCGGCTGGTGATTGCCGCGCCGCTGAGTCTGCCGAGCGATAAGGCGTATTACCTGATCATCCCCGAGCGCAAGCTGGAGTCGGCTGCGCTGTTGCTGCTGCGCGACTGGCTGGTGGACGAGGCACATGCTTATGCGCTCGCCAATGGCTTGAAATAGACAACAGCCTGTCAGGTTGTTGGCGAAAAAGGCCGTCAAAGCTTCGGCGGCAATCTGTCGGAAATATCTTTACCGCGCGAGACAGGCCACCTAGAGTGCGCGCCGGAGTTATGTTGACCCCGTAGTCAGCTATCTGAATGGCTACACTTTCTCTGCGCATGGTGGGTGTTAGTGTTGAATTTTTTGCACACGAACGCTGCTGTAGCCCAATGAAACAGCGCCTTTTCCCGTAATGGCGGGTGGCGCCGTTGATCTGATGGCCCAGTATTTATCTCAGGAATGAATAAGCGCTGTTTTGTCGCAGTTAATGCGCTACAGGCCTTGCCCCAAAAGGGCTGCCATAAATTAGCTGCCTGTAAGGTCATCCAATGACTTGTAGTTATCACAAGGTTTTACTTCATAACGCCTTGAAGGCTATAGCTATCGCCTGCAAAATGCCGCGCCCCGCTATTGTGCAATTGTCGCCTGAGCGGGTTTGTGCTGATCCTCCCTAATGCCCGCGTGCCATCCGTAGTGCGCCGGTTCACTAAAAAGATCACGCAGGAGAATTGAAGTGCACATCGGTGTTCCTCTCGAAACCCATGCTGGTGAGACGCGCGTCGCCGCAACTCCCGAAACCATCAAGAAGCTGATCGGCCAAGGCCATCAGGTGACGGTACAGACCGGTGCAGGCGTGAGCGCAAGCATTCCGGACAGCGCCTATGAAGCTGTTGGCGCGGCTATCGGCAGCGATGCTGCTGCCTTCGGCGCCGATCTGGTGTTGAAAGTCGTTGCCCCCACTGATGCCGAGCTGGCGCATATGAAAGCCGATGCCGTATTGGTGGGCATGCTTAATCCATTCAGCAACGAGACCATCGCGCGCATCAATGCTCGCGGCGTCACCGCCTTCGCCCTGGAAGCTGCTCCGCGCACTTCCCGCGCGCAGAGCCTGGACGTGCTGAGCTCGCAAGCCAACATCGCCGGTTACAAGGCCGTGCTGCTGGCTGCGCACCACTACCCGCGCTTTATGCCGATGCTGATGACCGCTGCTGGTACCGTTAAGGCCGCGCGCATTCTGATTCTCGGCGCCGGTGTTGCCGGCCTACAGGCCATCGCCACGGCCAAGCGCCTGGGTGCGGTGATCGAGGCTTCCGATGTGCGTCCTGCCGTTAAAGAGCAGATCGAATCACTTGGCGCCAAGTTCGTCGACGTACCATTCGAAACCGATGAAGAGCGTGAATGCGCTCAGGGTGTTGGCGGCTATGCCCGTCCAATGCCGGCTTCGTGGATGGAGCGTCAGGCCAAGGCGGTGCACGAGAAGGCCAAGCAGGCTGATATCGTCATCACCACCGCGCTGATCCCGGGCCGCAAGGCGCCGACCCTGCTGCATGCCGCCACCGTGGCGGAAATGAAGCCCGGCTCGGTGATCATCGACCTCGCTGCAGCGCAAGGCGGCAACTGCCCGCTGACCGTCGCCGAGCAGGTGGTGGTGCAGCATGGCGTGACCATCGTCGGCCACAGCAACCTGGCGGCCCTGGTGCCGGCCGATGCTTCGGCGCTGTACGCACGCAATCTGCTGGACTTCCTCAAGCTGGTTATCGACGGCGAAGGCAAGTTCCACCTCAACCTTGAAGACGACATCGTCGCCGCGTGCCTGATGTGCCGTGACGGCAACGTCGTGCGCACTAACGGCTAAGGGGAGCACCGCTCATGGATATGATTTCTGACGGCATCTACAACCTGATCATCTTCGTGCTGGCCATTTACGTGGGCTACCACGTGGTGTGGAACGTCACCCCGGCCCTGCACACCCCGCTGATGGCGGTAACCAACGCGATTTCCGCGATCGTTATCGTCGGTGCCATGCTCGCTGCCGCGCTGACTGTGACCCCATTGGGCAAGACCATGGGCACCCTGGCCGTGGCGCTGGCTGCGGTCAACGTGTTCGGTGGCTTCCTGGTCACTCGACGCATGCTGGAAATGTTTAAGAAGAAAGCGCCGAAAGCCGCTGCAGTGGAGAAGCACTGATGAGCATGAATCTGATCACTGTTCTCTACCTCGTCGCCTCAATCTGCTTTATCCAGGCGCTTAAAGGTCTGTCGCACCCGACCACTTCGCGTCGCGGCAACCTGTTCGGCATGATCGGTATGGGCATCGCCGTGCTCACCACCGTCGGCCTGATCTACAAGCTCGGTGCTGAAATCGCCACTGCCGGTATCGGTTATGTGCTGGTTGGCCTGCTGGTCGGCGGCACTGCTGGCTCGATCATGGCCAAGCGTGTGGAAATGACCAAGATGCCGGAATTGGTCGCTTTCATGCACAGCATGATCGGCCTGGCGGCAGTGTTTATTGCCATTGCTGCAGTGGTTGAGCCGCAGTCGCTGGGTATCGTTGCTGCGCTGGGCGATGCGATTCCGGCCGGTAACCGTCTGGAGCTGTTCCTCGGTGCGGCCATCGGCGCCATCACCTTCTCCGGTTCGGTGATCGCGTTCGGCAAGCTCTCGGGCAAGTACAAGTTCCGCCTGTTCCAGGGCGCACCGGTACAGTTCAAGGGCCAGCACTGGGTCAACCTGGCCATCGGCCTGGCGATTCTCGGTTTGGGTCTGTACTTCACCTTCACCGGTAACCTGACTGCGTTCGCCATCCTGCTGGCGCTGGCCTTCGTGATCGGCGTGCTGATCATCATCCCGATTGGCGGCGCGGACATGCCAGTGGTCGTGTCGATGCTCAACAGCTACTCGGGCTGGGCGGCGGCCGGTATCGGTTTCTCGCTGAACAACTCGATGCTGATCATCGCCGGTTCGCTGGTGGGCTCATCAGGCGCGATCCTCTCGTACATCATGTGCAAGGCGATGAACCGCTCGTTCTTCAACGTGATCCTCGGTGGCTTCGGCGGCGCGGCTGAAGAAGCCGGCCCGGCTGGCGCCAAGGAAGCTCGCCCGGTGAAATCCGGTTCGAGCGACGACGCGGCCTTCCTGCTGACCAACGCCGACACCGTGATCATCGTTCCGGGCTACGGCCTGGCGGTAGCCCGTGCTCAGCACGCGCTGATGGAGCTGGCGGAGAAGCTGACCCACCGTGGCGTGACCGTAAAGTACGCGATCCACCCGGTTGCCGGGCGTATGCCGGGCCACATGAACGTGCTGCTGGCCGAGGCCGAAGTGCCTTACGAGCAGGTGTTCGAGATGGACGACATCAACTCCGAGTTCGGCCAGGCCGACGTGGTATTGGTGCTCGGCGCCAACGACGTGGTCAACCCGGCCGCGAAGAACGATCCGAAGTCGCCGATCGCCGGCATGCCGATCCTCGAGGCCTACAAAGCCAAGACCGTGATCGTCAACAAACGCTCGATGGCCAGCGGCTACGCCGGCCTGGACAACGAACTGTTCTACCTGGACAAGACCATGATGGTCTTCGGCGACGCCAAGAAAGTCATCGAAGATATGGTTAAAGCGGTCGACTAACACTTGCCGCAACGCTGTAGAAAAAAGCCCGGCTCGTTAGCCGGGCTTTTTTCTGTCTGCTCGATCAGAAAAGTGTTATTGCCAGGGAAAAATCTGAAAAACAGGTCAGCTGTCACATAAGTGCAATTTGCAACTGTACCTATATGGATTCACTAGTGAATGGCGTTTTAGGCAGGTCTTTTATCTGCTTTTATGCGCCTTTTAGGCTAAGGCACTTATGACCAGTACAGCTGACTGTAAAACAGGCCAAACAGTTACAAAGCAAACTATCTATTTGTGCTGCAATTTCATTCAGCTGTGGCTACAGCGCAGTGGGGGCAACGGCAATAATTCTCCCATCGCAACACACCACTGACCCGCCACAAGCGGAAGGATGACCATCATGGAACGTACCCTCAGTTCCGACCTGTTTTTCGATCACAGCCAATCCACCGGCACCAGCGCTTTGCCGCTGCGTATGCTCGCCTCTGTTCTGCAATGGCAGCGCCGCGTTGTTAGCCGCCGCCAGCTTGCTCGCCTGGACGCCCGTCTGCTCGCAGACGCCGGTATCAGCGAAGCACAGCGTCACGCTGAACTGAGCAAGCCTTTCTGGCGTTAACTGCTGCCAGACACCGATTTCTGCTCCTCCCTTTATGGGATTTTTGAAAGCTCCAGCGCCTTGCGTGCTGGGGCTTTCTTTTTATGTGCCGGTAGAAAGTGCGCAGCCAATTGCTTGGCTGCAACAGTCTGCTGCGCTATTCAGCAGTACAGTTCTTTTAAAAAGCTAACTGCGCCATAACAATTCTCAGGTGCTGTCCCTGCCCCTGTTTTCCGCGCTCACGCACCATAGGTTGCCTTCTTCCTTCTCGGACAAGGAATTGCGCCATGGAACGCACGCTCAAACACCAGCCCCCGCAAAACACTCAGGTGTATCACCCGCTCTGGTTGCGCGCATACGCTGCGCTCTGCGGTTGGCGGCGCAAGCTGCGTACTCGCCGCCAATTGGCGCGCCTCGATAGCCGCCAGCTGGCCGACGCAGGCATTACCGAGGCGCAGCGGCAGGCCGAATTGGCAAGGCCGTTCTGGCGCTGAGCCGCCTGGCAACCAACCCGTCTAGCAAGGGTCTACACTGAAACCAGCCTGTCTGTAGGGCCTTTTCAGGAGCGTAAAAATGAATGTGATAAAGACGTTGAGCCTTGCGGCATTGCTGGCGCTGGCGGGCACGGCAAGCGCCACCAGCTTTGTGGTCACTACCGATGCGGTGGTGGGCGCGGTTGGGGCTACCTCGGAAGCAACTTCCGATGTCTCCTCTTCCTTTACAGACGACAAGATCGTGTTGGCCGCGCGCGATGATGCGGCTGCGTTTGTCGCCAGTCAGGGCGAGATCCGTGGCGTGCGCCTGGAGGCCGCTCTGCAGCATATCCGTCAGCAGTTACCGGAATTACGGGGTGACGATATGCAGTTGGCGGCAGCGATCCTCAGCCTTTAAGAACACTCACCGCTGGCGTTTAGGTAGAAGCGTTGGCGGAACTGTGTGGCACTCTGTCCGTCATACGCCATGTGGCTGATTAATGGAGATGTATATGCGCCCTATTCTGCTCAGTGCCGTCGTTGCAGCTGTTTTGTTCAGTGCCGCTACACAGGCGCAAACCTTGGTAGCGACCAGCAATATCATCGTACGTGCGCTCGACCGCACCTTTGACTTCACCTCGGATACCACCACTTCGGTGCGCGACTCGAAAGTCGTGCTCGCAGCGCGCGACGATGCAGCCAGCTTCGTCGCCACCCAAGGGGAGATCCGTGGTGCGCAGTTGGAAGCGGCCATTAGCACTATTCGTAGCCAAGTACCTGAGGCGCAGGACGCTTCCGACCTAGTGTTGGCCGAAGCCATTCTGGCCCTGTGAGTTGGCCGCGTGCCTGGCTGCTGGCGTTGGCGTTACTGGCCAGCACCAGCGGCCAAGCCGAGTTGCGCCTGCAGCTAGCGGGCGCCGAGCTCAGCCCTGCTGAGCGCGAGGCTAGTCAGCAACTGTTGCAAGACGCGACCGCCGCCTTGCCGCCACAACTCAAACAGCGACTTGATCGTAGCGTCAGCGTGCGCTGGCGCAGCATGCCTGCGCAGGTGTATGGCCGCGCCGGGCGTTTCAGCGGTATTGAGTTGAATGCCGCGCTGCTGCCCGCGTTGAGCGATGGCAGCAGCGCCACCACCCTTACCTCACGCCCCCACGGCACTGTGCGCCGCGAGCTGGTGGCCACCGTGCTGCATGAAATTACTCATCTATATGACCGCGCCCAGCTCTGGTCGCAGGCCGAGCGGCAGCTGCAACGCCAGTGTCGGCAGCGCGAACAGAGTCTTGGCACCGTTGGCCTGCCGGATCACTGCCGCGGCCAGACGGCGCGCCGCTTTACTCTGAGTGATGATCCGTTGCTGCTCGACCTGGCGGGTTGGCCGCAGCAGGTCGGCCGACGTGGTGAGCGCGAGCAGAACAATCACCAAGTCGCACGCAGCCCAGACAGCTATGAGCTGAGCAACTCGCGTGAGTTTCTCGCCGTCAATATGGAGTACTTCCTCCTTGACTCCAGTTACGCCTGTCGCCGGCCTTCTTTGGCGCGTTACCTGAGCACGCATTTCGCCTGGACTCCCGCTTCATCGCCGCCCTGCGTCGAAGGCTTGGCCTATCTAAATGCCGGGCGCGACTTCGCCCGGCAGCCGCTGGGCAGTATCGACCCGCAGCGCGTTTATCAGGTGGATTACCTGCTGGCCGAGGCCAACGACGCGCTGGCCAGCCGTTGGGGCCACAGCATGCTGCGCCTGGTCATCTGCGCGCCTGGGCGGCCGCGTGGGCCGGATTGCCGGCTGGATCTGCAGGAACATCTGGTGCTGTCCTACCGCGCGTTTGTCGGCGACGTGCAGCTGTCCAGCTGGGACGGCCTGACCGGTGTTTATCCGTCGCGGCTATTCGTTCTGCCGCTGGCCCAGGTGATTGAGGAGTACACCAAGGTCGAGCTGCGCAGCCTCGCCTCGGTGCCGCTCAAGCTGGAGCGCACGCAGCTGGAGCAACTAGTGACTCGCGCCGCCGAGCAGCATTGGAGCTACGACGGCGACTACTGGTTTATCTCCAATAACTGCGCCGTAGAAACCCTCAAGTTGTTGCGCAGCGGCAGCCAGCACCCGCGCCTGCATGCGCTCGACAGCATCATGCCCAACGGCCTGCTCGATACCCTGGTGGCCCGCGATCTGGCAGACCGCAGCGTTCTGGGCGACGCTACCGAAGCCTTGCGCCTGGGTTATCGTTTCGACTCGTTTCGTGATCGCTACCAAGCCATGTTCGCTGTATTGCAGACGCAGTTGCCAATTGAGCAGGCGCAGGTTGAGGACTGGCTGACCTTGTCGGCCTATAAGCGCCAGCCCTGGTTTGGCCGTGCCGATCTGCGTACCAGCGCGGCCCTGCTGTTGCTTGAGCAGGCGGCATTACGCCGACAGTTACTGTTGGCCCAGGATGAGCTCAAGCGCCGCTACTTGAGCGGCCGTGATGGCGTTGATCCCACGTTGAACAAGGCTGGCGGTGCGCTGCAACAAATCCTCGCCAACAGCGGCTTTCTCAGTCGCCCGGCCGAACTGCTTGAGGGCGGCTATGGCTTACCTCAGCGCGCCGAATGGCAGCGTCTGGAGAGCGAAAGTCAGGCGCGACAGCAGCAACTGCGCCAGTTCAGCGACAACCTCGATCAGGAAGTGCGCGCCCTGCTGGAGCCCGCCCGCCTCATTGAATTGCGGGCTACTGAAGCCAACCTGGCGCAGCTGGGTACGCAACTGCGCACGTTGCACAAGGCCGGCGGTGGCTTGCAGCTGCCCTAGTGGAATCAGTCCATCACTTCCTGATCTTCCTCGGGTAACTGCGG
Source organism: Pseudomonas sp. EA_35y_Pfl2_R111 (assembly GCF_963970955.1). Classification (NCBI taxonomy): domain Bacteria; kingdom Pseudomonadati; phylum Pseudomonadota; class Gammaproteobacteria; order Pseudomonadales; family Pseudomonadaceae; genus Pseudomonas; species Pseudomonas sp. EA_35y_Pfl2_R111. The sequence goes on from NZ_CAXAOM010000003.1 coordinate 16,186, forward strand.
ATCGAGATGCAGCCAGGGCAGGCGACTTTGCACCCAGATATGTCGATCCGCTGGAGCCAGTTCAGGCTGGTCGAGGGTGGCGATAGTAATATCCAGGCTGTGCGGGCTGAGTGTGGTGAATAGCGTCAGCTGCGCGCCGCAAGTTGGGCAGAAGCTGCGCGTGCAGCTGGCTGACGAGGCGTATTCGCGTGGTGTGCCGGCCAACCAGCGAAAGCTCGCCAGTGGCACGCTAATCCAGGTGGTGACGATGCCACCGCTGCTGCGCCGGCAGATGCTGCAGTGGCAGTGCGCGATGTCCTGCAGCGGTGCTTCGAACTGATAGCGCAAGGCCCTGCACTGGCAACCTCCTTGGTGGGTATTGGACATAGCGCATTCTCGTCGTGACAGTCAGGTAAAGCAGCCTAATACCGACATCGACCTTGCGTCACCCCAAGGGGCTGCTCAAGATGGCGGCTTGCCTGTGGCTGGAGGTTGCCGTGCTGGAGTTGTTATTGGCCTTGTGGCCGCTGTTTGCCTTGATCGTGGCCGGGTATTACCTGCGCTGCTGGGCGTTCCCCAATGAGGCGTTCTGGCCGGGGGCCGAGCGGCTGAACTACTTCATGCTGTTCCCGGCGCTGTTGTTCAGCAGCCTGGCCACGGCGCCGCTGGATAATCCGGCGTTGCCGCGCCTGGGCTTGGCCGTGCTGTTGGCGCTGGGCATGGCCTGGGTGGCGCTGTTAGTGGTGCGACGCGTGCGTGGTTGGCCGGCGGGGCGCTTCGGAGCGTTTAGCCAGGGCATTCTGCGATTCAACACCTACCTCGGCTTGGCGGCGGTAGGCAGCTTGTTTGGCCAGGAAGGCTTGACCTTGGCGGCCATCATGCTTGCCCTGATGGTGCCGACGGTGAATGTGCTGTCGGTGTGGTCGTTGACCGCTGAGCGTGGCGTCAGTGCGCGCAGCCTGTTGCTGCCAATCCTGAAAAACCCATTGATCCTCGCCTGCCTGGGGGGCGCGCTGGTCAACCTAAGTGGTCTTGGCCTGCCGGGCGGCAGTGATCGACTGCTTAGCCTGCTGGCCGCCGCCAGCCTGCCGCTGGGTCTGCTCTGTGTCGGTGCGGCACTGAAACCTGAACAGTTGGGCGGTGAGATTCCGGCACTGGGTTGGAACAGCCTGCTACGTCTGTTGGCCATGCCGATGCTGGCTTGGGCGGTGGCCTATGGTCTGCAGCTGCCGGCGATGGAAAGCACCGTGCTGGTGCTGTTCTTTGCTCTGCCAACCGCGCCAACGGCATACGTGCTGACCCGTCAGCTGGGCGGCGATAGTCAGTTGATGGCCGGCATCATCACCCTGCAAACCTTGCTGGCGGCAGCCAGTTTGCCGCTGCTGTTGCTGCTGGTGGCAGGTACGGCATAACGACGGGCTGACGGTCGGCGCTTGGTGGTGTAAATAAATTACTGTATTTATATACAGTAATTTATGGAGTCAGCCCATGTCCGTTTCTCTGCCGCCGCGCGGTCGCGGTACCGCCAGTAACCCGCATAACCGCTTTGCTCCGCAGCGCATCATCGCCAGCGATGACGGCTGGTTTCAGGAAGTGCCGCCCAGCCGGGCGACCGAGGTGCGCTGCGAAACCGCGAAAAGCATCATCACCCGCAACCAGTCGCCGGACTTGCCGTTTGATCGCTCGCTCAATCCCTATCGTGGCTGTGAACATGGCTGCATTTACTGCTATGCCAGGCCGAGCCACGCCTATTGGGATTTGTCGCCCGGGCTGGATTTCGAAACCAAGTTGATCGCCAAGACCAACGCCGTTGCGCTGCTCGAACAGCAGCTGAGCAAGCCGGGCTATGTCTGCGCGCCGATCAATCTGGGTTCCAATACCGATCCCTACCAGCCGATCGAGCGCCAGCATCTGCTGACCCGCAATAGCCTCAAGGTGCTGCTCGACTACCGTCACCCGGTGACCATTGTCACCAAGGGCTCGCTGATCCTGCGCGACCTCGACCTGCTTAGCGAACTGGCGCAGCAACGGCTGGTTGCGGTGATGATCAGCCTGACCACCCTGGATAACGAACTCAAACGCATCATGGAGCCGCGTGCTGCGGCACCGGCGGCGCGTCTGCGGGCGATTCGTGTGCTGCGCGACAACCGTATCCCGGTCGGCGTGTTGTGTTCGCCGATGATCCCAATGATCAACGACATGGAAATGGAACACTTGCTGGCAGCGGCCAAGGATGCCGGCGCGCAGAGCGCCAACTACATGCTGTTGCGCCTGCCGCGTGAAGTCGCGCCGTTATTCGAGGAGTGGTTGCAGGCGCACTATCCGCAGCGCGCCGAGCATGTCCTTAGTCTGATCCGTCAGAGCCGAGGCGGCGCGCTGTATGACAGCCGCTTCGGTCAACGTTTTCGTGGCGAAGGTGCCTTTGCCGAGTTGCTCGCCCAGCGTTTTGCCCTGGCCAGCAAACGTCTGGGCTTGAACCGGCGTGATGACTTCAACCTCGATTGCACGCGTTTCTGTCCACCAGGTGGTCAGTTGGCGCTGCTCTAACAGGCTCGCAAGGTGATGGTTGCCGTCAGGGCCTGCGGCAGTAACACTTGGCATGTGACTCGCTAGCGGCCTTGGCTGTCGTTTTAGCAGCGGTTATTCAGGCTCATAAGAGGTCGCACACATGCCATACAAGCATCAGTTGATCCCGCTGCAGGGGCGCACCGGTACTGAAAGTGCTGAGGAAGCCCTGCAGAGCATCGTCGACGGTTTCAAACGCTTTCGCAGCGAGGTCTTTCCGCAGCAGGAGGAGCTGTTCAAGAAGCTCGCCACCGCGCAGAACCCACGCGCGATGTTTATCACCTGCGCGGACTCGCGGGTGGTGCCTGAGTTGATCACCCAGAGCTCGCCTGGCGACCTGTTCGTCAACCGTAACGTCGGCAACGTGGTGCCGCCCTATGGGCAAATGATGGGCGGGGTTTCTACGGCAATCGAGTACGCGGTAATGGCTCTGGGCGTACAGCACATCATCATCTGCGGGCATTCCGACTGCGGTGCGATGAAGGCTGTGCTCAACCCCGCTGATCTGGAGCGCATGCCCACGGTAAAAGCCTGGCTACGGCATGCCGAAGTGGCCAAGACCGTGGTGGCAGACAACTGCGGCTGCGCCGATCACACCACCTTGGGCATCCTCACTGAGGAAAACGTGGTGGCGCAGCTCGATCACCTGCGCACCCACCCTTCGGTGGCCTCGCGCATGGCCTGCGGCCAACTGTTTATACATGGCTGGGTGTATGACATCGAAACCAGCGAGATCAAAGCTTACGATGCGGAGAAGGGTGAATTTCGCCTGATCGGCGACGGCCCGCTGCCGATGGCCACTCCCCGCGCGCGCTATCTGCCGAGCAGCTAGTCGGCAAACGCGCGCGAGGTTCAAGGCCTGCTAACCCGCCGCGCGGGTTTCATCCAGCTGCAGCTCAACCCCAAGCTGCCGCGACAGGCATGGCCAGCGCTGCCAGGCCGCGTCGGTTTGCGGGTTGTTCAGGCGCTCGCGGTAAACCTGCACCGAGTCTTGGGCAAAGCTGGCATCGTCGAGCATGCCATCGACGGCATGATGCACAGCCTCATCCAGCTGGTTGGCGAAGGCCTCGCCGATCAGCTGGTGAGCGATCAGATTGGCCACCGTGGTATCCAGTGGAATCAACGGCGCGCCTAAGTGAGCGATGTAGCGATCATTCACTTCTTCGACCAGACGATGGGCCAGATAGGCCTCGTCGAGTAGCCCCTCCAGCCCTTCATGGCCGGCCATCAGTGCTGGCGGTTGCAGAAAGAATTGCTCGGCGACCTTCAGCACCGGCTTGATCTGCGCCTCGATCCCCGCTTCCTGCGACACCTGATGGGCCGCCTGCAATAGCTCGGGTACCTGCTCGATATAGGCGCTGACAAAACGCTGCAGGACGCCTTGAGTGTCTTCATTAGGCAGACGGATGGACGGGTGCAGTTGGCCCAGATGAGCCTGCATCTGACTGGCCAGGTGACCCGTGCTGGCTTCGTGTTGGTGCGCACGCTGGATCAATGCGTGCAAAGCGGCGATGTTCATGACTGCTCCTGAAATGAGGACATGGGCGAGAACCTTAGCTGGCTGAGCGCATCGGCTAAGACCCGATTGTCATAATTATTAAACAGTTATGCGAGTCGGCTATATGCCGCACTTGCCGTCCCTGCCTATCCCGCGCCAGCCGCGGTCTCTAGCGCGTGCCTTGCAGTCTGTTGCTCATTTCGGTTTTCGCATTGCCAGGTGCAAGTCCGTGTCTATACTCGAATTCGAAAGGCAGTACCTGATAGCTCCGAATCGGCTGCGGCATGGACAGTCTTCGCAGGCATTTTCACCGTGAAATGTGCGAAGTCTTAGCCACTAAGCGATTCGGCGGGATAACAAGAAAAATTAAGGGGAACCCGCAATGATGCGACATCCACGAGTCTGGATGGGCCTCCTGTTGTGGTTGGTATTCAGCTCGGCACACGCCAGCTGGGGCGTCAATATGGCGCCGGGTGCCACCGAGGTCAGCCGCTCAGTATTTGATTTGCACATGACCATCTTCTGGATCTGCGTCGTGATCGGCGTGATCGTGTTCGGCGCGATGTTCTGGTCGATGCTCGTGCACCGCCGCTCCACCGGCCAGCAGCCGGCGCACTTCCATGAAAGCACCACGGTCGAGATTCTCTGGACAGTCGTACCGCTGGTGATCCTGGTGGGCATGGCCATTCCGGCAACCAAAACGCTGATAGATATCTACGACAGCACCGAATCTGAGCTGGATATCCAGGTCACCGGCTATCAGTGGAAATGGCACTACAAATACCTGGGCGAGGACGTCGAGTTCTTCAGCAACCTAACCACGCCGCAAGATCAGATCAACAACAAGGCCACCAAGGGCGAGCATTACTTGCTGGAGGTCGATGAGCCGCTGGTGGTGCCGGTCGGCACTAAAGTGCGCTTTCTGATCACTGCCGCCGATGTCATTCACTCTTGGTGGGTGCCGGCCCTGGCGGTGAAGAAAGACGCCATCCCCGGGTTTATCAATGAATCCTGGACGCGCATCGACGAGCCCGGCATCTACCGTGGCCAGTGCACCGAACTGTGCGGCAAGGATCATGGCTTTATGCCGGTGGTGGTCGAGGCCAAGTCAAAAGAGGACTACGCCGCCTGGCTCGCCGAGCGCAAACAACTGGCAGCCGCCGAAAAAGAACTGACCAGTAAAGAGTGGACCATGGACGAGCTGATGGCCCGTGGCGAGAAGTCCTATCAGACCAATTGCGCATCCTGTCACCAGCCAACGGGTGAAGGGCTGCCGCCGATGTTCCCGGCGCTGAAAGGTTCGGCCATCGCCAAGGGTGAAGCTAAAGGGCACATCAATATCGTGGTCAACGGCAAGCCGGGAACTTCCATGGCCGCCTTCGGCAAGCAACTGTCGGAAGTCGATATCGCCGCGATCATCACCTACGAACGCAATGCCTGGGGCAATAACGTCGGTGACGTGGTCACGCCCAAGGACATTCTAGAGTTCAAGAAGGCTCAGGAGTAAGGACATGAGTGCAGTGATCGACACGCATGGTCATGCCGGGCACGACCATCACCATGGCCCCGCCAAGGGCCTGATGCGCTGGGTACTGACCACCAACCACAAAGACATCGGCACCATGTACCTGTGGTTCAGCTTCGCCATGTTCCTGCTTGGCGGCAGCATGGCCATGGTGATTCGCGCCGAGTTGTTCCAGCCGGGTCTGCAAATTGTGCAGCCGGAATTCTTCAACCAGATGACCACCATGCACGGTCTGATCATGGTGTTCGGCGCGGTGATGCCGGCCTTCGTCGGTCTGGCCAACTGGATGATTCCGCTGATGGTCGGCGCGCCGGATATGGCCTTGCCGCGCATGAACAACTTCAGCTTCTGGTTGCTGCCTGCTGCGTTCGGCATGTTGATCAGCACCTTGTTTATGGAGGGCGGCGGACCCAACTTCGGTTGGACCTTCTATGCGCCGCTGTCGACCACCTACGCGCCGGAATCGGTGACCTTCTTTATCTTCGCCGTGCACCTGATGGGCATCAGTTCGATCATGGGGGCGATCAACGTAGTCGCCACCATCCTCAACTTACGCGCCCCCGGCATGACCCTGATGAAGATGCCGCTGTTCGTCTGGACCTGGCTGATCACCGCGTTCCTGCTGATCGCGGTAATGCCGGTGCTGGCGGGTTGCGTGACCATGATGCTGATGGATATCCACTTCGGCACCAGCTTCTTCAGTGCTGCCGGTGGCGGTGACCCGGTGCTGTTCCAGCACGTGTTCTGGTTCTTCGGCCACCCCGAGGTGTACATCATGATCCTGCCGGCGTTCGGCGCGGTCAGTGCGATCATCCCGGCCTTCGCCCGTAAGCCGCTATTTGGCTACACCTCGATGGTTTACGCCACTGCGTCGATCGCCTTTCTGTCGTTTATCGTCTGGGCGCACCACATGTTTACCGTCGGTATCCCGCTGACCGGCGAGCTGTTCTTTATGTACGCGACAATGCTGATCGCCGTGCCGACTGGGGTGAAGGTGTTCAACTGGGCCAGCACCATGTGGCGTGGTTCGATGACCTTCGAAACGCCGATGCTGTTCTCGGTGGCCTTCGTCATCCTGTTCACCATCGGCGGTTTCTCCGGCCTGATGCTGGCCATCGCTCCGGCGGATTTCCAGTATCACGACACCTACTTCGTGGTGGCGCACTTCCACTACGTTCTGGTGCCTGGGGCAATCTTCGGCATCTTCGCCTCGGCTTATTACTGGCTGCCGAAGTGGACCGGGCATATGTATGACGAAACCCTCGGCAAGCTGCATTTCTGGATGAGCTTTATCGGTATGAACATGGCGTTCTTCCCGATGCACTTCGTCGGCCTGGCCGGCATGCCGCGGCGTATCCCGGACTACAACATGATGTTCGCCAACTTCAACATGGTGTCGAGCATCGGCGCCTTTATGTTCGGCGCGACTCAGCTGTTGTTCCTGTTTATCGTCATCAAGTGCATCCGTGGCGGCAAACCGGCAGCGGCCAAGCCTTGGGACGGTGCCGAAGGGTTGGAGTGGACCGTGCCGTCGCCAGCTCCGTATCACACCTTCACCACGCCGCCTGAAGTGAAATAGGGAGCCGAGCGATGAGCGAAGCCCTGTCGACCCGCCGCCTGGTTATCCGCCTGTCACTGGTGGTGGTTGGCATGTTCGGCTTTGGCTTCGCCCTGGTGCCGATCTATGACGTGATGTGCCAGGCCTTCGGCATCAACGGTAAAACCGCCGGTGCCTATGAGGCCGGGTTGCAAAGCACTGATGAATCGCGCCAGGTGCGGGTGCAGTTTCTTGCGACCAATTCGGCTGGCATGGTCTGGGAGTTCGGCCCGACGGCCGATGAGCTGACGGTGCAGCCTGGTGCGAGCAACGAGATGCTGTTCGTGGCTCACAACCCTACGGACAAACCAATGACCGCCCAGGCGATTCCCAGTGTCGCGCCCTCCAAGGCGGCTGCCTACTTTCACAAAACCGAATGCTTTTGCTTTACCCAGCAGGTATTGCAGCCGGGCGAGCGTATCGAAATGCCGGTGCGTTTCATCGTCGACCGGGATTTGCCGGCAGATGTTCGGCACCTGACGCTGGCCTACACCTTGTTCGATATCACCGCGCGCAAGCCGCCGGTGGCACAGGCGCCCCTTGCCCGGGCGACGCCATAAGGAGAACAACAATGTCGAGTCACGAGAATCATCAAAACTACTACGTCCCGGCGCAGAGCAAGTGGCCGATCATCGCCACCCTCGGCATGCTGTTTTCGGTGTACGGAGTCGGTACCTGGTTCAACGATATGAAGGCCGATCGGGCCGACTCCAACGGCCCGCTGATTTTCTTTATCGGCGGGCTGTTCCTCGCTTACATGCTGTTTGGCTGGTTTGGTAACGTGATTAAAGAAAGTCGTTCCGGCCTTTATAGCCCACAAATGGACCGTTCGTTTCGTTGGGGCATGAGCTGGTTTATTTTCTCCGAAGTGATGTTCTTCGCCGCTTTCTTCGGCGTGCTCTTCTACGTCCGTTACTGGGCCGGTCCCTGGTTGGGCGGCGAGGGCGATAAAGGTATCTCCAACATGCTCTGGCCCGGTTTCGAATACACCTGGCCGATGCTCAACACGCCGGATCCAAAACTCTATCCGGCACCCAGTGGCACTATCAGCGCCTGGGGTTTGCCGCTGATCAATACCATTCTGCTGGTCACTTCCAGCTTTACTCTGACCTTTGCCCACCATGCGCTACGTAAGAATCACCGCAAGCCGCTGACCCTGTGGCTAGCGCTGACGGTGATTCTTGGCCTCGCCTTTCTGGTGCTGCAGGTCGAAGAATATATCCACGCCTACACCGAACTTGGCCTGACCCTGGGCTCGGGCATCTACGGCGCGACCTTCTTTATGCTCACCGGCTTTCACGGTGCTCACGTGACCTTGGGCGCGCTGATGCTGAGCATCATGTTGATTCGGGTTGTTCGCGGGCATTTCAGCCCCGAGCAGCACTTCGGCTTCGAGGCGGCGGCCTGGTATTGGCATTTTGTTGATGTAGTGTGGATTGGCCTGTTTGTCTTCGTTTATGTGCTGTGACGAGACTTACCAGGTTACGTGTGAGATCAGTTGGCCACTGTAAAAGCCCCAGGCAATAAGGGCGACGGTCAGCGCGGTGAGGGTCACGCGCACAGTCAGCGCGTTGACCACACGGGAGGTTTTACCTTCGTCCTTAACCAAAAAGAACAGGCCACTGAACAGGCTGACCAGAGTAGCCAGTAGTAACAGGACGATCGCGGCTTTAAGCATGCGTGACTCCCAAGCGGAACTTCGGGGGAAGGGAAATGTGTTTCAGCTGCAGTATAGCCAGCTTGTTCAGGGCATTAGGGCGGTCGCAATGAGTGCCTTCCGTCCTGGCTGGCTGCCCAGCGTTCTGGTGCTGCTGCTGTTTCCTTGCCTGATCGCGCTGGGCTTCTGGCAGCTGGAGCGGGCCGAAGAAAAGCGCGAGCTGTTGGCCGCACACCAAGCTCAGCAATTGGCTGCTCCCATCAGCATCGCTGAGCTGGAGCGGCATTCCAACCCGGCTTACCAGCGTGTGCAGTTGCAGGGTTATTTCGATGCGGGGCATACCCTGCTGCTAGACAACCGCACCCGCGACGGCAAGGTCGGTGTAGAGGTGCTGCAACCTTTTTATGATCAAGCCAGCGGTCTTTGGCTGCTGCTCAATCGCGGCTGGTTACACTGGCCAGATCGGCGTATTAGCCCCACCTTCGCTACCCCGGATACGCCGCTGCGCCTGCAGGCCACGGTGTATGTGCCGCTGGGCGAGCCCTTTAAGTTGCAGGCAGTGGCGCCGGCAATCGGCTGGCCGCGGCTGGTCAACGAAGTGAAGCCGGATGCTCTGTGGCAGCAGCTGGGGCGTGGCGGCCTGAGCTATGAAGTGCGCCTCGAGCCGGGCCCCGCGTCATTTCAGAGCGATTGGCCGATTATCGCCATGAGCCCCGACAAACACCTTGGTTATGCCGTGCAATGGTTCGCCCTGGCGGCGGCCTTGCTCTGCCTGTTTATCTATTTAGGTCTATCTAACGCGCGGGAGACTCGCCATGAACCCAGCCATCGCCCTGCCTGAAGTGTCGCCTGAACAGCGGCGCCGCGGGCGGCTGCAACTGATCCTGATTCTGGCCGTGGTAATCGGCCCGATGATCCTTGCCAGTGCCATGTACCAGTGGCGTTTCTGGGTACCAGAAACCCGTAGCTACCACGGCGAACTGATCGGCACCGGGCAGACTCGCGCCGATCTTGGTGTCGTGGGTGCCGACGAGCAGCGTTGGCAGTTGCTAGTAACCGTGCCGGATGTTTGTGATGCCGCCTGCAAGGAGCTGGTTTTTCTCGCTCGCCAGGTACATATCGGCCTAAATCGTGATGTCGCCCGCGCTGCCCATGGCCTGGCCAGTGCCCTGCCTATTGCGGACGACTATGACGCCCAACTGCGCCGCGAATATCCGCAGCTGGCGCGCTATCAGTTGCAGCTGGATGCCTACGGCAAAACCGCCGGCAACGCCCCCGGTGCGCAGCTGTGGATCGTCGACCCGCGCGGCAACCTGGTGCTGCGGTATGACGCCACCAGCAAGGGCAAGTCGATTCTCAATGATCTACGGCATCTGCTGAAAATCTCGCAAATTGGTTGATAGACCCTTAGAGGACTAATACACGTTGTTATCCCGCGCTGGAATCAGGCTCGGGCTGCTTTTCTAACGCTCGTAGATTTCACGTGCTAAGCGGATCTGCATGTTTGCCTTCGGCGGTTGTTTCCCCAGGGTGTTGTATTTGTCGAACCTTCGCTGGCTAGGGTTTTCAAAGGTCTACCTAAGGAGAAAAGATGAGCAAGCCTGGTTACCGTTTTGCCCTGTTCGCCACCGTGCTGGCGGTCGTTGTGGTGTTACTCGGTGCCTATACCCGCTTGACCCATGCCGGCCTGGGTTGCCCGGACTGGCCTGGCTGCTACGGCTTTATTGGTGTGCCGATGAGCGAGCATAAGCAGACCCTGGCCGAAGCGCGTTTTCCTGAAGCGCCGGTCGAAGTCGCCAAGGGCTGGTACGAAATGATCCACCGCTATTTTGCCGGTGCTCTGGGGCTGGTGATTCTTGGCCTGGCGGTACAAGCGCTGCGCCGCCGTGGTGAGGCGAATCAGCCGCTCAAACTGCCCCTGCTGTTGCTCGGTTTGGTGACATTGCAGGCGGCTTTCGGTATGTGGACGGTGACGCTGAAACTCTGGCCGCAGGTGGTGACAGCGCACCTGCTTGGCGGCTTTGCCACGCTCAGCCTGCTGTTCTTATTGACCCTGCGCTTATCCGGCCGGTTGGCTTTATTGCCGGCGTTATCCGCAACGTTGCGTGGCCTGGCTGCTGCCGGTCTGTTGCTGGTAATTGGCCAGATTGCCTTGGGCGGCTGGGTCAGCAGCAACTACGCGGCGGTTGCCTGCGTCGATCTGCCGACCTGCCATGGTGAGTGGTGGCCGGCGATGGATTTCGCCAACGGGTTTCACTTGACCCAGTATATCGGCCCCAATTACCTCGGCGGCCAGCTGGATAGCGACGCGCGCACCGCCATTCATATGACCCACCGTATTGGCGCGCTGCTGGTGACCCTGGTGTTGCTGCTGTTGGCTTGGCAACTGAAGCGCCATGGCCTGGCGCGGTTGGCCGGGCTGCTGGTGCTGGCGTTGGCGGTGCAGATCAGCCTGGGTATCAGCAACGTGGTGTTTCATCTGCCACTGCTGGTGGCGGTGGCGCACAACCTCGGCGGTGCGGCTCTGTTGCTGACTTTAGTGCTGATCAATTACCGGCTGCGTAGCAGCTTAGCGCGGGCATCCCAAACGACGAGCGCGCAGGCTGGTTTCGCTGCGCTGCCCGGCAAATAACTAGAACAATCGAGGAGAGACCCTATGGCTACTCTAGCGCGCGAACAGCAAGCCCACGTCAGCTGGCGCGACTACCTGGAGCTGACCAAGCCCAAGGTGGTGGTGCTGATGCTGATCACCTCCTTGGTCGGCATGTTTCTCGCCACCCGTGCGGGCGTGGCCTGGCAAGTGCTGATCTTCGGTAATCTCGGTATCGGCCTGTGCGCTGGCGCGGCGGCGGCGGTCAACCATGTGGTCGATCGGCGCATCGACTCGATAATGGCGCGCACGCTCAAGCGTCCGGTCACTTCGGGGCGCATCTCGCCGACTGCCGCGCTGGGGTTTGCCTTATTGCTAGCGGTAGCTGGGATGGCGCTGCTGCTGACCTTTACCAACGAGCTGGCGGCCTGGCTGACCCTGGCCTCCTTGCTCGGTTACGCGGTGCTTTACACCGGCTTTCTCAAGCGCGCTACGCCGCAAAATATCGTCATCGGTGGTCTGGCCGGCGCCGCGCCGCCTCTGCTTGGCTGGGTGGCCGTGACCGGGCATATCAGCGCCGAGCCGTTGCTGCTGGTGCTGATCATTTTCGCCTGGACACCGCCGCACTTCTGGGCTCTGGCCATCCACCGCAAAGAGGAATACGCCAAAGCCGATATCCCCATGCTGCCGGTGACCCACGGCGAGCACTACACCAAGGTGCATATCCTGCTGTACACCCTGGTGATGTTTGCGGTGACCCTGCTGCCCTATGCCATCCATATGAGCGGGCTGCTCTATCTCGCCTGCGCCGTGCTGCTGGGCGGGCGCTTCCTGCACTGGGCGGTGGTGCTGTACCGTGACAGCAAACCGCATGCCGCGATCAACACCTTCAAATACAGCATCTGGTATCTTTTCGCGCTGTTTATCGCCCTGCTGGTCGACCACTATCTGCTGTTAAACCTGTAATCGTTGGTGCCATGTCCCGAACCCAGATCACCGTTTTTGTTCTCGTTGCCATTGTCGCCCTGGTGCTGGGCCTGACCGTCAATAAGGTGCTGACCAGCAAGGGTCAGGGTGATCCCACCGTTCTACTGGATGCCGGCATCGTTCTGTTGCCACAGAGCCGCAGCCTGCCAGAGTTGAGTCTGACCAATCAGGACGGCCAGGCAGTTGCTGTCGATCAGCTCAAGGATCAGTGGAGCCTGCTGTTTTTCGGTTACACCTTCTGCCCGGATATCTGCCCCGCCACCCTCGCCCAGCTGCGTCAATTGCAGGGCCAGCTACCGCCGGAAACCCTGGCCAAGTTGCGCATCGTGCTGGTTACGGTGGATCCGAACCGCGATACGCCGGAGCAGTTGAAGAAGTACCTGGACTATTTCGATGCCGGTTTTATCGGCCTGACCGGCGAGCAGGCGACTCTGCAGAAGCTCGCCAACGGCGTCAGCATTCCGTTTATCCCGGCTGATACCAGCAAGGAAAACTACACCGTCGACCATAGCGGCAACTTGGTAATCATCGGCCCGGATGGCAAGCAGCGCGGCTTTATCCGCGCGCCGATCAACAACGCCAAGTTGGCCGCGCAGCTGCCCGGCCTGCTTGATCGTTCATAAGGCACTATTTGGCGAATAGCTGGCTGATGTCCTTAAACGCCTTGAACTCCAGGGCGTTGCCGCATGGGTCGAGCAGGAACAACGTGGCCTGCTCACCGACCTGGCCGGCGAAGCGCACATAGGGTTCGATCACAAATTGCGTGCCTTTGGCCTGTAGTCGCGCCGCCAGCGTTTGCCAATCCTCCCAGCCCAACACCACACCGAAATGCGGCACCGGCACGTCGTGACCGTCCACAGGGTTGCTGTGCGCTGCTTCCTGATAGGCCATCTTCGGCGCCTGATGGATCACCAGTTGATGGCCGAAGAAGTCGAAATCCACCCAGTGGTCGCTGCTGCGGCCTTCGGCACAGCCGAATACCTCGCCATAGAAATGCCGTGCGGCAGCCAGGTCGTAGACGGGAATAGCCAGGTGAAAGGGTGCGAGAGCCATGCTGAGATTCCTTGAAAGGGCGGTCTGCTGATTCTCAGCAACAGCGATTCTGATTAAAAGCAAATATCATTGCTCGCAAGCACAAACAAAATTGATCAGTCGAGGCGTCGATGCTGCGCGAATTGAAAACCTTTGTGGCGGTGGCGCGGCATGGCACCTTCGCTGCGGCCGGCCAGCAGGTTGGTCTGACTCAATCGGCAGTGAGCGCACAAATGCGTGTGCTGGAGCAGGGCCTGGGTGTGAGACTGTTCGAGCGCAGCGGGCGTTCGGCGGTGCTCAACGCTGCCGGTCGGCACGCTTTGCCGCTGGCGGAACAGATGCTCGGACTGTATGCACAGATGGCCTTGCCGACCAGCGCAGCCGAGTGGCAGGGCGAGCTCAAGGTCGGCGCAATTGCCACGCTGCAGACCGGCCTGCTACCCGAAGCCTTGCCGCGTTTTCGCGCTGCGGCCCCACGGGTCGAGCTGAAGCTGGTGCCAGGCGTATCGCTGAACCTGCTGAGCCAAATAGATGCTGGTGAGTTGGATCTGGCGCTGCTGATCAAGCCGCCCTTCGAGCTGCCCAAGGAGCTGCTGCAGATCAGCCTGGCGCGCGAGCCGTTTGTGCTGATCACCCCGCTCGGCGTGACGGCGGATGATCCGCTGCAGATCCTCGCCGAGCAGCCGTTCGTGCGTTACGACCGACGCTCGTTCGGTGGCCGGCGGGTCAATCAGTTTCTCCGCGAGCAGCGCCTGACTGTGCAGGAAGCGCTGGAGCTGGATGAGCTGGAGGCCATCGTGCGGATGGTCGAGTGCGGGCTTGGTGTGTCGCTGATTCCGCGTGCGGGCCTGTGGCTGCAGCGGCCGACGCAGTTGCGGGTGATCGAGCTGGGCGAACTGACTTTTCACCGCGAGCTGGTGGCGATATTGCGTCGAGCTCAGCGTCAGCCGGCTCTGGACTGCCTGCTGGAGTGCCTGCGCGAAGCCGCCTTAAACGACAAACCCCGCACAGGGCGGGGTTTGTCAGAGGGTGCAGATAACGGCGGTGCATAGAATCTGTTTCGGAGCTAGCGAGCTAGAGCCAAACAAGGCGAAAACGGTTGAGGAAGCGCAGTTTACGAGCTGTAAATGAGCATTCCGAAGCCGTTTTCAACGCAGTTTGGCCGACGCGCAGCAGACCCGAGGCAGGTTCTTAGAACGCCGGAACTACGGCGCCCTGGTACTTCTCAGCGATAAAGGCTTTCACTTCGGCGCTGTTCAGCGCCTTGGCCAGTTTCTGCAGGGCCGCGTTGTCCTTGTTGTCGGCACGCGCAACCAAGATGTTGACGTACGGCGAGTCGTTACCTTCGATGATCAGCGCATCCTTGGTCGGGTTGAGCTTGGCCTCCAGGGCGTAGTTGGTGTTGATCAGTGCCAGGTCAACCTGGGTCAGCACGCGCGGCAGGGTGGCCGCTTCCAGTTCACGCACCTTGATGGTTTTCGGGTTCTCGACGATGTCTTTTGGCGTGGCGAGGATACCGGCTTCCGGCTTGAGGGTGATGAGGCCAGCCTTTTGCAGCAGCAGCAGGGCACGGCCGCCATTGGTGGCGTCGTTAGGGATCACCACGTTGGCGCCTTGCGGCAGGTCGGCCAGGGTTTTGTGCTGGCTGGAGTAGGCGCCGAAGGGCTCGACGTGTACGCCGGCAACGCTGACCAGTTCGGTGCCGCGGCTCTTGTTGAATTCATCCAGGTATGGCTGGTGCTGGAAGAAGTTGGCATCCAGGCGCTGCTCGGCGACCTGTACGTTCGGCTGCACGTAGTCGGTGAAGACCTTGATGTTCAGCTCAACGCCTTCTTTGGCCAGGGCCGGCTTAACGAACTCGAGGATTTCCGCGTGCGGTACGGCAGTGGCCGCGACGCTCAGGCTTTCGGCCTGGGCAGAAAAGGCTGCCAGGGCAGCAAATGCAGCGATCAGTTTTTTCATCGTAAAGCTCCTTGTGGGATGTGTGCGGAGGCCGGCAGGTAACCGGTATCCCGCTGTCTTGTGCGCCCCGTGGGGCACGCTATTTTCTGGAAAAGTGCACCACCAGCTTGTCGCCGACGGTTTGTAGGATCTGTACCAGCACCAGCAACAGGATCACCGTCACTGCCATCACGTCTGGCTGATAACGCTGATAACCGTAACGCACCGCCAGGTCGCCGAGGCCGCCGCCGCCAATCAGGCCGCTCATGGCGGTGTAGGACACCAGGGTAATCGCGGTCACGGTGATCGCGGCGATGATGCCGGGCAACGCCTCGGGCAGCAGCGCGTTGACCACGATCTGCCGGGTGGTTGCGCCCATCGCCTGGGTCGCTTCGATAATGCCGCGGTCGACTTCACGCAGCGCGGTTTCCACCAGGCGTGCGAAGAACGGCGTGGCCCCGACTACCAGTGGCGGGATGGCGCCGGCGACGCCCAGCGAGGTGCCGGTGACGATCACTGTGAAGGGAATCATCACGATCAGCAGGATCACGAACGGCACCGAGCGCAGGATATTTACCAGCAGCGACAGGAAGCCGTAGAAGGCCTTCTGCTCGAACATCTGCCGGGGGCTGGTCAGGAATAGCAGCACACCCAGCGGCAGGCCGAGCAGCACGGTAAACAGCATGGAGCCGCCGAGCATGCTCAGGGTGTCCAGGCTGGCGTAGCCGATTTCCGCCCAATCAACGTTGGGTAGCAGGCGAGTCAGTAAGGCTTCCATTAGCGCAGCACCTCCAGATGGACGTCGGCGGCTTCGAAACGCGCCAGCGCGGCGTCGAGATCGCCGCCGGTCAGGGCCAGGGTTAGCTGGCCGTAGGGGGTGTCCTTGATGCGGTCGATACGCCCGGCGAGGATGCTGTAATCCACCCCGGTTTCGCGGGCCACGGTGCTCAGCAGCGGCGCGTAGGTGGCCTCGCCCTGGAAGGTCAGGCGCAGGATACGCCCGGCGACATGGGCGAAATCGTCACGCTGTTCGTTCTCGTCGATCTGCTCGGCTTCCTGCACAAAGCGCTTGGTGGTGGTGTGCTGCGGGTGCAGAAACACTTCGGCCACCGGGCCGGATTCGACGATAACGCCGGCATCCATGACGGCAACGCGGTCACACACGCGACGGATCACATCCATCTCGTGAGTGATCAGCACGATGGTCAGGTTCAGCTCGCGATTGATCTCGGCCAGCAGCTGCAATACCGAGGCGGTGGTCTGCGGGTCGAGGGCGCTGGTGGCCTCGTCGCACAGCAGAATCTTCGGTTCGGTGGCCAGGGCGCGGGCAATGCCGACGCGCTGTTTCTGCCCGCCGGAAAGCTGTGCCGGGTACTTATTGGCGTGATCCTGCAGGCCGACCCGCGCCAATAGCTCGGCAACGCGGGCGTTGATGGCGCTGCGCGGCAACTCGCCCGCCAATTTGAGCGGCAGAGCGACGTTGTCGGCAACGGTCTTGGAAGACAGCAGATTGAAGTGCTGGAAGATCATCCCGACCTGTTGGCGGAAACGCCGCAAGCCGCTGGCGTCGAGTGCGGTGACGTCTTCGCCGTCGATCTCGATACGCCCGCCGGAAGGCTGTTCCAGGCGGTTGATCAGACGCAGCAGGGTGCTTTTGCCGGCCCCGGAGTGACCGATGATGCCGAACACTTCGCCCCGGGCAATCTGCAGATCGCTCGGTTGCAACGCGGGGATGTCCTGACCACTGACGCGATACGCCTTGTGGACCTGGTGAAAATTGATCACGGGATAAACCTTTTGGGTTTTTCGGGCTGCCGGGTAGGCCGAAACGGCGGCTAGTCTACCCGGCGCTGTTTAGGTCGCAAAAATCTTTGTAGACCTATGGTTATAGCTAAATTGCATTAAGTGACTGGCTGCTCTGGGCAGTGTAGCCAGCGCCAATGCAAACGACCGGGCAAGCCCGGTCGTTATGCTGCCCCAGCCGCATCAGCGCTTGGGCGTGAGCACCAGCTGCGGTACCTGAGCGGGTTTGATCACCTGGCTCATGCGCGGGCTGAAACTTGGGTCAATGCGTTTGATCCGCGCATTGAGCAAGGAGGCAACCCAGGGGAAATCCTTGGCCTGGCGTACTTCGATGCGCACTGCGCAATTGAACGCGACCATATCCGCCGCAACCCCGTCGAGCAGGCTGCGCAGGCGCTCGTTGTCCTGGTTGTCGAGCATCGGCAGGGCGATCACGCTGCTGGCAGCTGCTGGGTCGATCAGCCGGGCCTTCGGCTTGGCCGGTGCGGGCGCTTCGGCTGGCGGGGTATTCGGCAGCTGAGTGGCCTGGATCGCAGCAGCCTGGCGTTCGGCAGCCAGACGCAGCTGGCGTGCCTGCTCTATACGCGCGGCTTCGGCCCGGGCGTCGGCCTGCTCAGCAGAGCGGCGCTGTTGTGCGGCGGCGGCCAGTTCGGCTTCACGGGCCTGGGCGATAGCACCATCCAAGCCGGTGGTCAGCGCCGGTGCTTGCGGCATCAGACTGCGCGCGCGGCTCAGGGCTTTGGTGGCGTTGTCCAGATCGCCGGCTTGCAGGGCTTTCTGGCCTTGTCGCAAATGCGCTTCGGCGAGCTGGCGCTGGTATTGCTCCAGACGCGTATCACCGGCGGCGCGTTGCTGCAGGCTAACGAGCTGGTTTTCGGCGCCGCTCAGGTCGCCGCTGGCGAGGCTCTGGTCGAGTTGGCGAAAGGCGCTGACCAGGTCGTCCACCGGCAGGTTGGCCGGCTGCTGTGGCGCGCTTTGGCAGCCGGCCAGCAGCAGAACCAGAATCAGGGGGAATCCACGGAAAACGAACGATTTCATTACTGCGCGTCTCGAATTGTGCAAAAAACGCGCAAGTTTACACTGCGCTGTCGGTCACAACCAATCTTTCGGCCCGTGCGCCGTAGCAGGCTCACCTTAGGGTGGGTTAGCGACGCCATGCTCGTACTTCCTGGCACTGCCCCTCCGGCGCGTCGCGTAACCCGCCGGGCGATCTTCCGTGTTGCTCCGATGGTGGGTTACGGCGCAAGGCAAATCGCCCAGGCCATCCAGCTGGTAACAAGCGCCTAACCCACCCTACGAGAAGTCGTTTAAGCGCATATTTCAGGCGGTGCGCCGTGGTAGGGCAAAGCTCAGTAAAAACAGTGATGCGGCGCTGACCACGATGGATGGGCCGGCCGGAGTGTCCTGAAACCACGACAGGCTGAGCCCGCTGCACACCGCGACAATCCCCAGCAGGCTGGCGCCGAGGGCCATCTGCTCTGGCGTGCGCGCATGGCGCTGGGCGGCGGCGGCGGGAATGATCAGCAGCGAGGTGATCAGCAGCACGCCGACAATCTTCATCGCCACGGCGATCACCACCGCGATCAGCAGCATCAGGCTCAGACGAATCGCTGCCACGGGCAGGCCTTCAACCTTGGCCAGCTCCTCGTGCACGGTAATCGCCAGCAGCGGCCGCCACAGCAGCGCCAGCAGCATCAGCACCAGCGCGCTGCCGCCGATAATCCAGGCCAGGTCGGTCGGGCCGACGGCCAGCAAATCGCCGAACAAATAGCCCATCAGGTCGATGCGCACATCCTGCATAAAGCTCAGCACCACCAGACCCAGCGACAGGGTGCTGTGGGCGAGGATGCCGAGCAGGGTGTCGGAGGCGAGCGGCTGGCGGCTTTGCAGGGTGACCAGCAGTACCGCCAGTAGCACGCAGCCGACAGTTACCGCCAAGGTCGGGCTGACGTCGAGCATCAGGCCGAGGGCGACGCCGAGCAGCGCGGCATGTGACAGGGTGTCGCCGAAATAGGCCATGCGCCGCCACACCACAAAGGAGCCCAGCGGGCCGGCGACCAGCGCCAGGGCCAGGCCGGCGAGCAGGGCATTGAGCAGAAAATCAGCCATGCTTGCAGCCATCTCCGTGGATATGCGGTTTTACCGGGCCTTTGATGCTTAGACCCGCTGGCGTTTCAGTGACCACCGCGCCGTGCAGGTCGTGCTCATGGTCATGGTGATGGGTGTAGACGGCCAGGCTCTTGGCATCCTCGCCGAATAGCTCGACAAAGGCCGGATCGAAACTGACCTGCTCCGGATGGCCGGAACAGCAGACATGACGATTGAGGCAGACCACCTGGTCGGTGGTGCTCATCACCAAATGCAAGTCGTGGGACACCATAAGCACGCCGCAGCCATGGCGGTCGCGTAGTTGGGTAATCAGCCGGTACAGCTCCGCCTGGCCGGCGACATCGACGCCCTGCACCGGCTCATCCAGCACCAGCAGCTCCGGTTTTCGCAGCAGGGCGCGGGCCAGCAGCACGCGCTGCAGCTCGCCCCCGGAAATGCTTTGCAGCGGGCTGTCGATCACCTGTTCGGCACCCACTTCGGCCAGCGCTGCCTGCACATCGGCGCGTGTGACGCCCGGTACCAACCGCAGAAATCGCAACACCGAGAGCGGCAGGGTGGCATCGACATGCAGCTTTTGCGGCATATAGCCGACGCGCAGTTTGGGCTTGCGCCAGACGCTACCGGTGTCGGGTTTGAGCAGGCCGAGCACGGCGCGCACCAGGGTGGTCTTACCGGCGCCGTTGGGGCCGATCAGGGTGACGATTTCCCCAGGCTTTACGCTCAGCTGCACATCATCGAGCACGCGTTGTCCGGCGAAGGTCACGCCCACGCCGGTCAGGCGGATCAGGGCGTCGCTCATGCGGTCTCCCGGCAGCCTGCGCAAAGGCCTACCACTTCTACCGTCTGGCTTTCCACGGCGAAGCCAACCCCGGCCGCACTGTTGATGATGGCATTGCTGATCGCGGCCTGTTCGAGCTCGATGGCCGCATGGCAGCCACGGCAAATGAGGAACTGGCCCTGGTGAGCGTGTTCCGGATGACTGCAGCCGACAAAGGCGTTGAGTGAGGCGATGCGGTGCACCAGGCCGTTTTCCAAGAGGAAATCCAGGGCGCGGTACACCGTCGGTGGCGCGGCGCGACGGCCATCTTCATCGCTCAGCACGCCGAGGATGTCATAAGCCCCTAGCGGCTTGTGACTGGCCCAGACCAGCTCCAGCACGCGCTTGCGCAGAGTGGTCAGGCGTAACCCCTGGCGCGCGCAGATGCTTTCCGCCTCTGCGAGGGCATGAGTGACGCAGTGAGAATGGTCGTGTGGGCGTGAAGCCAGCGGCGCTTGAGTCATGGGCAACGACGAATAAGGTGAGAGACGTTATTATATTACCCGTTCCTTCCCGCTTGAGTGTTCCCCGTGTTACGTCTTTTTCCGGTTTTGAGTCTGCTGTTGATCACTTTATCCCTGAGTTTTGTGGCCCAGGCCCAGTCTCAAACCCAGCTGCGGGTGCTGACTAGCATCAAGCCGCTGCAGCTGATTGCCGCTGCCGTGCAGGACGGAGTCGGCCAGCCCGATGTACTGCTGCCGCCGGGCGCTTCACCGCACCACTACGCGCTGCGCCCCTCCGATGTGCGCAGCGTGCGTGATGCTGACCTGCTGTATTGGGTTGGCGCGGACCTTGAGAGCTTTCTGCCACGCGTGCTAGCCGGCCGGGATAAGCCAAGCGTGGCCGTGCAGGATGTGCCAGGTATATCCCTACGGCATTTTGGCGATAGCGGAGGGCAGCACGCCGAGCATCAGGATGATCACGCAGATCACGCCGCCGACCAGCATGACCACGCCCATCGCCCCGGCAGCCTGGATGCGCATCTCTGGCTGCTGCCAGCCAATGCCCGAGTGATTGCCGGCAAGATCGCCACCGACCTGGCGCAAGCTGATCCGGCCAATGCCGCGCGTTATCAGGCCAATGCCAAGGCGTTCGGCCAGCGTCTGGATGCTTTGGATCAGCGTCTGAAAACCCGCTTGAGCGGCCTGGCCGGCAAGCCCTACTTCGTTTTCCACGAAGCTTATGACTATTTCGAGGCCGCCTATGGCCTTAAGCACGCCGGGGTGTTTAGCGTGCTCGGTGAAGTGCAGCCTGGCGCCCAGCACGTTGCCGCCATGCGCGAGCGCTTGCAGCAAGCGGGGCCGAGTTGTGTGTTCAGCGAACCGCCGTTCCGCCCGCGCCTGGCGCAAACCCTGACCGCCGGCCTGCCTGTCACCTTAGCCGAGCTGGACGCCATGGGCGGCGCATTGCCAGTGGATGCAAAGGGCTATGAAGCTCTGCTGGAAAACATGGCGGGCGAATTGGCAGGGTGTCTCGAGGCGCTGTAGTCAGGGCTCGGGGCTAAGAATCTGCCTACGATCTCGCGAGCTAGAGCCATGCAAGGCGCTACGTAGTAACAGCCTCCGGCTGGTCAAAACGGCGAGGAGGCGGAGTGTACGAGCTGTACATGAGCATTCCGAGCCTGTTTTTAACGCAGCAGGGCCGACGCGCAGCAGATCGTAGACAGGTTCTAGAAGGCGAACGGCAGCGCTAGATCCACCTGCTGGCGCTGTGCCAAGCGGCGCTGGAATTCGCCTGGATCGTGGATCAGCACCTCCTGGCCAGCGAAGGATTCCGCGGCAATCAGGCGTGACAGCCAGAAGCGCACGCAGGCGATGCGCAGCATGGCCGGCCACAGCTCAGCTTCTGCTGCGGTGAATGGCCGCAGGCCGGCATAGGCCCCGAGCAGCGCTTGTGCGCGTTTGCTATCGAGGCTGCCGTCGGCAAACGAGCACCAGTCATTCAGGGCGATCGCCAGGTCATAGAGCATCGGCCCCGAGCAAGCGTTGTAGAAATCGATCACCCCGGCCAGATGGTTGCCGTCGAACAGCACGTTGTCGCGGAACAGGTCGGCATGCAGATTGGCCTGCGGCAAGGCGAGGATACGCGGCCTGAGTGCGTGGATCTCCGCCAGCGCATCGCGCAGCAGCGGCAGCTGTTGATCAGGCAGCTGCAAGGCCAGGCTCGGCCCTTCAGCCAGCATCCAGTCCAGGCCGCGATCACTCTTGCGTGGCAGCGGCTGATTGCGCGTAGCCAGGTGAATGCGCGCCAGCAGTGCGCCGACTTCCTGGCAGTGATGCGCATTGGCGTCGTGCACATGCTTGCCGGCCAGGCGCGGCTGCAACAGCGCCGGCTTTTCCGCCAGGCTGCGCAACGCCTCGCCGCTGCCCGTACGCAGGGCATAAGGCACTGGCAGGCCGGCGTCGTGCAGCACGTCGAGCAGTTCTATAAAGAACGGCAAGTCGGCGCTTGGGCCACGCTCGATCAGGGTCAGAACGAACTCGCCCTGCTCCAGGCTGACGAAGAAATTACTGTTCTCGCTGCCCGCGGCAATGCCCTGAAAATCGCGCAAGCGACCCAGGCCATAGGGGGCGAGAAACGCCTCGAGCTCGTGGCGCTCAAGCGGGGTAAACACAGACATTGCAGAACTGCCTTCTTACCAGCTGAAAATTTCCCAGGCCGGAATCAACATATCCGGGCTGTCCGAACGGACGAAGTTGCCATCGCTGCCATCGGCACGTACCAGGAAGTACGGTTTGCCGCCTTTGGGGATTACCTTGACCGCGTAGAGAAAACCGTTGACCCGGTATTCATGGATGGTGCGGTCGCCGTCCTGGCGAATGGTCACATCCGGGTCGGCCGAAACTGGATCTTCGGCGTGAGCGACCAGGGTGGTGAATGCCAGCAGGCTGGCCAGCAACAGGCTATTGAGTGCGCGCATGATAACCTTGTCCCTTTGATTCCAATGGTGCGGCCATTCTACCGCCGCCCCCGCCGAAAAGGTTGATCCTGCTCATGAGCCAAGCTCCTCTCGTTCTGGTTGACGGTTCGTCTTACCTTTACCGTGCCTTCCATGCCCTGCCGCCGCTGACCACTTCCAAGGGCTTGCCCACTGGTGCGGTGAAGGGCGTGCTGAACATGCTCAAGAGCCTGCGTAAGCAGTATCCGAAAAGCCCGTTTGCCGTGGTGTTCGACGCCAAGGGCGGGACCTTTCGTGATGAAATGTTCGCCGAGTACAAGGCCAATCGACCGTCGATGCCCGATGAGCTGCGCGTACAGGTCGAGCCGCTGCATGCCAGCGTCAAGGCCCTGGGTTACCCGCTGCTGTGCGTCGAAGGCGTCGAGGCCGATGATGTGATCGGCACCCTGGCCCGCCAGTGTGCGGCCGAGGGTCGCGATGTGGTGATCTCCACCGGCGACAAGGACATGGCCCAGCTGGTTTGTCATCACGTTACGCTGGTCAACACCATGACCGGTAGCGTCTATGACATCGATGGCGTGAAAGCGAAATTCGGCGTCGGTCCTGAACTGATCATCGATTACCTGGCGCTGATGGGCGATAAGGTCGACAACATTCCTGGCGTGCCGGGCGTGGGCGAAAAAACTGCGCTGGGCCTGCTGGTCGGGGTCGGTGGTGGTCTGGATGTGCTCTACGCCAACCTCGATAAAGTGCCGGAACTACCGATTCGCGGCGCCAAGACCCTGCCCGCCAAGCTCACCGAACATCGCGATATGGCTTATCTGTCCTACGCGCTGGCGACCATCAAGCTGGATGTACCGCTGAATATCGCCGTCGAATCGCTGCACCCGGGCGAGATGGACGTACCTGCACTGGTCGAGTTGTACGCCGAGCTGGAATTCAAAAGTTGGCGCGAAGAGTTGCTGCGCAGCAATCCGGCCCCGGCGGTCAAGGCCCCGGTAGCGGCAGCGGATGATCTGTTCGCCCTGGCGCCTAGCGCCAGTTCCGCTACTGTCGTTGCTCCGACTGTTGAAGCAGCGGCAATCGAAGCCGCGGTTACCGAGCTGCCCGCGCCGGCAGCCTTGGGTGATTACCAGTGCATCTTGGAGCAGGTGCAGTTCGACGAATGGCTGGAGAAGCTACGCAATGCCGAGCTGATTGCCTTCGACACTGAAACCACCGGACTGGATGCACAAAAGGCTCATTTGGTCGGCCTGTCCTTTGCGGTTAAGGCCGGCGAAGCAGCCTATATCCCGGTCGCTCACTCCTATATGGGTGTACCGGCTCAGCTGGATCGCGATGCGGTGCTTAAGGCGCTAAAGCCGATTCTGGAAGACCCGCACAAGGCCAAGGTCGGTCAGCACGCCAAGTACGACATCAATATTCTCGCCAATGCCTCGACGCCTATTACGGTGCAGGGCGTGGCCTTCGACACCATGCTCGAATCCTACGTGCTGGACTCCACCGCCACCCGTCACGATATGGACAGCCTGGCGCTCAAGTACCTGGATCACAGCAACATTCGTTTCGAGGACATCGCCGGCAAAGGCGCCAAGCAGCTGACCTTCGACCAGATTGATCTGGCCCAGGCCGCGCCATACGCCGCTGAAGATGCCGATGTGACCCTGCGTCTGCACCAGCATCTGTGGGCCAAGTTGTCGGCTGAGCTGAGCCTGGCCAAGGTGCTGCAGGAAATTGAAATGCCGCTGGTGCCAGTGCTGGCGCGCATCGAGCGTCAGGGCGCGCTGGTGGATGCCAAGTTGCTCGGCCTGCAAAGCAATGAGCTGGGCGAAAAGCTGGTGGCGCTGGAGCGTCAGGCTTTCGAGATTGCTGGCGAGGAGTTCAACCTGGCCTCACCCAAGCAGCTCGGGGTGATTCTTTACGAGAAACTCGGCCTGCCCATCATCAGCAAAACCGCCAAGGGCCAGGCATCGACGGCTGAAGCGGTATTGGCCGAACTGGCTGAGCAGGAGTTCGAGTTGCCCAAGGTGCTGATGCAGTACCGCTCCCTGAGCAAGCTGAAAAGCACCTACACCGACCGTCTGCCGGAGCAGATCAATCCGCGCACCGGGCGTATCCACACCAGCTATCACCAGGCGGTGGCGGCCACCGGGCGTTTGTCGTCTACCGACCCGAATCTGCAGAATATCCCGATCCGCACCGCCGAGGGCCGGCGTATCCGCCAGGCCTTTGTCGCGCCCAAGGGCTACAAGCTGCTGGCGGCGGACTATTCGCAGATCGAGCTGCGCATCATGGCCCACCTGGCCAAGGATGAAAGCCTGCTGGATGCCTTCCGCCATGGCCGCGATGTGCACAAGGCCACCGCTGCTGAGGTATTCGGCGTGCCGCTGGATCAAGTCACCGGTGATCAGCGCCGCAGCGCCAAGGCGATCAACTTCGGCCTGATCTACGGCATGAGTGCCTTCGGCCTGGCCAAGCAGATCGGCTGCGACCGCAAGCAGGCGCAGGCCTATATCGACGTCTACTTCGCCCGTTATCCCGGCGTGCTGGCCTATATGGAGCGCACCCGTGAGCAGGCGTCCGAGCAGGGCTTTGTCGAAACGCTGTTCGGCCGACGCCTGTACCTGCCGGATATCCACGCGAAGAACCAGGCGCTGCGCAAAGGCGCCGAACGTACGGCGATCAACGCGCCGATGCAAGGCACGGCGGCGGACATCATCAAGCGCGCCATGGTGACGGTGGATAACTGGCTGAGCGAATCCGGCCTGGATGCAAAAGTCATCCTGCAGGTACACGACGAACTGGTGCTGGAGGTTCGCGAGGATCTGGTCGCACAAGTCAGCGAGCAGATCCGGCCACTAATGGGTAATGCCGCGGCGCTGGATGTACCGCTGCTGGTGGAGGTCGGCGTGGGCGACAACTGGGATGAGGCCCATTAAGGCGTTACCCGCAGCCTGGGAGAAGCGCATGTGTATCAATGCCGGTTGCTTATAACTAATTAATTTTTAGCTGCGTCTGAACTTTGCTATGGCTTGGCCACTCAGAGTTTATGAATGGCCTAGACAACCATTCAATGCTCCTTTGTTGTGTTAAGTGTTGGCAGATTCTGGACCCCGCCCTAGCGGTTCAGATGTTGAACCCCGAAACTTCCCTCCCCCATAAGAAGTTTCGGGGTTTTTTTTGGCTGCCCGCCAACGGGCGCTTTAATCAAGCGTCGGCTTCGTCGTCATCCGGCAGGGCAAACTCACCCAGTTGCATCCATTGCGCCAGCACTTCCTGTGCGTCTTCAATACCAATGCGCTTGGGCGCAGAGAACAACTGGATGCTCACGCGATCGCCCCAGCCCTTTTGAATATCCTGGCGGACCTTGAGTAAGGTGTTCTTCGCTGCACCAAAAGCCAGCTTGTCGGCCTTGGTCAGCAGGATGTGCATGGGCATTTCGCTGGCAACTGACCAGTCCAGCATGAGGATATCGAACTCGGTCAGCGGTTTGCGGATGTCCATCATTAGCATCAGGCCACGCAAGCATTCGCGGCTGCCCAGGTAGGCTTCCAAGTGCTTTTGCCAGTGCAGCTTGAGCGGGATTGGCACTTTGGCGTAGCCATAACCCGGCAAGTCGACCAGGCGGCGCTCTTCGTCGAGCTTGAAGAAGTTGAGCAGCTGGGTGCGTCCTGGCGTCTTCGAGGTGCGCGCCAGGCTGGCATGGGTAAGAGTATTCAGGGCGCTGGATTTACCGGCGTTGGAGCGCCCGGCAAAGGCCACTTCATGGCCGAAATCTTCAGGGCACTGGTCAACTTTAGCCGCGCTGATAAGGAAAGTAGCCTGTTGGCACAGGCCGATAATGGGGTTCTTGGCTTGCATCTGGGTATCCGTGAGGGCGAGCGTAGAGTGGCGTTACAGGCGCGATGCCCTTGCGACATTTGCGCGCAGCCTGCCTGTTGGCGCATAGCGCGGCAAGCTGCGTCGTTTCCGTTTCAATGACGCCAGTATATAATGGCGCAGATTTTGTGTGCGCTTTCTCCCGCTGTTGGATAAGTGTTCACGGGAACGATTTAGATCATCTGCCCCTAGAAAGCAGTACGTTCCCCTCCCTGATGAGGTTGATCTGATGAAAAACTTGCTGATTGCAGCCAGTGTATTGATGCTGTCGTTGAGTGCTCAGGCTGCGCAAGACCCGGAAGCCGTCTACGCGCGTTCTTGTGGGGTGTGCCATAACGGGGCGATCCCTACTGCGCCGCTGAAAGGCGACAAGGCTGCCTGGGAACCGCGCCTGGCCAAAGGCACCGATGCACTGGTACAGAGCGTCACCAATGGTTTGGGTGCCATGCCGCCACGTGGGTTGTGCATGGACTGCTCGGCCGAGGATTACCAAGCCGTCATCAAGTTGATGACCGAGTAAGCCCGGCTTATAAACTCTTTCTCTTAGCCGTAAATTGGATTAGCTGATGAACAAAGTACTCGTGAGTCTGCTGTTGACCCTGGGCATCACTGGCCTGGCACATGCCGCAGGCAATGCTGAAGCCGGTCAGGGTAAGGTTGTTGTGTGTGGTGCGTGCCATGCTGCCGATGGTAATAGCGCTGCGCCGAACTTCCCGAAACTGGCTGGTCAAGGCGAGCGTTACTTGCTCAAGCAGCTGAAGGACATCAAGTCCGGCGCACGCCCGGTGGTGGAAATGACCGGCTTGCTGGATAACCTCAGCGACCAAGACCTTGAAGACATCTCCGCCTACTTCGCCAGCCAGCAGATGAGCGTTGGTGCTGCCGACCCGAAACTGGTCGAGCGCGGCGGTGAGCTGTTCCGTGGCGGCAAGCTGGCTGAAGGCATGCCTTCCTGCACCGGCTGCCATACACCAAATGGCGCTGGCCTGGATGCCGCCGGTTACCCGCAGTTGGGTGGCCAGCACGCAACCTACATTGCCAAGCAGCTGACTGACTTCCGCGAAGGCAACCGCACCAATGACGGCGACAGCATGATCATGCGTTCGATCGCCGCCAAGCTGAGCAACAAGGATATCGAAGCGCTGTCCAGTTTTATTCAGGGTCTGCATTGATGCGCTAACACTGCGACATGCGGTAATGAAATAGGGTGGCTCAGGCCACCCTTTTTCGTTGTAGGCATCGCTACAATGCAGGGAACCCCAGTTTTCCTCGCGGGTCGAACTTCGGTTCGTCATCACGCACCGTTTATAGCCAAGGAGTAACGCATGCGTAACCTGATTCTCAGTGCCACTCTCGTCACCGCCAGCCTGTTTGGCCTGAGTGCTCATGCCGAGCCGATCGAAGCAGGCAAGCAGTATGTCGAGTTGAGCAACCCGGTAGCCGTTGCCAAGCCTGGCAAAATAGAAGTGGTGGAACTGTTCTGGTACGGCTGTGGCCATTGCTACAAGTTTGAAGAAACCATCAACCCGTGGATCGACACCCTGCCGGAAGATGTCAACTTCGTGCGTATCCCGGCCATGTTCGGTGGCATGTGGAACGTCCACGGCCAGCTGTTTATCACCCTTGAAGCGATGAAGGCCGAGCACAAGGTGCATGCCGCCGTGTTCGATGCCATCCATGTGCAGGGCAAGAAGCTCGCGACCCCAGAAGAAATGGCTGACTTCCTGGCTGCCGAAGGCATCGACAAGGACGCCTTCCTCAAGACCTACAACTCCTTCGGCGTGAAGAGCCAGCTGGAAAAGGCCAAGAAACTCGCCATGGCCTACCAGATCACTGGCGTGCCGGTGATGATCGTCAATGGCAAATACCGTTTCGACATTGGCAGCTCGGGCGGCCCACAGCAGGCGCTGCAAGTGGCTGACCACCTGATCGCCAAAGAGCGCGCCGCGCAGTAAGCGGCGTGCCTGGATAACGCGAAGTGCTCAGGCGCTGGCCAGCTAGACGAGTGATTGACCTGTGCGATCCACAGGTCAATCCAGGCTGCGCGCCGGCTGATGACTGGCCGCAGAATGGCAGCCTGCGTCTGCTCAGTTTCAATATCCAGGTAGGCATCAGCACCCAGCGTTACCACCATTACCTGACGCGTAGCTGGCAGCATCTGCTGCCGCATGCCGGGCGCAGCGGCAATCTGCAACGGATTGGTGATTTGCTCGGCGATTTCGATCTGGTTGCGCTGCAGGAGGTCGACGGCGGCAGTCTGCGTTCGGGTTACGTCAATCAGGTCGAGCATCTCGCCCATCTTGGCGCCTTCCCTTACTGGTATCAGCAACTCAACCGCAACCTCGGTCGTCTGGCGCAGCACAGCAATGGGGTACTCAGCCGCTTGCGCCCCAGCCTGCTGGAAAACCACCCGTTGCCCGGCCCGCCCGGACGTGGTGCGATGTTGCTGCGCCTGGGCGAAGGGCCGGATGCGGTTGTTGTGGTGATGATGCACTTGTCCCTTGGCGCGCGTACCCGCACTCGCCAGCTGGCCTATATTCGCGAACTGCTGAGTGACTATCAGCACATGGTGTTGATGGGCGATATGAATACCCATGCCAATGACCTGCTGCAGCACTCGCCACTGCGCGATCTTGGTCTGTTGGCGCCGCAGATCGAGGCGACCTTTCCCAGCTGGCGGCCACAGCGCTGCCTTGACCACATTCTGCTCAGCCCTGGGTTGCCGCTAGAGCGCTGTGAGGTGCTGTCGCAGCCGATTTCCGATCACCTGCCGGTGGCGGTGCAAATTCGTCTGCCCACTTCACTGTATGGGCCGGCAACGCCTATGCTGATTGAGCCCTAAGAACCTGTTTATGATCTGCTGCGCGTCGGCCCTGCTGCGTTAAAAACAGGCTCGGAAAGCCGCTTGCGGTTAACGCGCGTTAGCGCGACCCGAAGGGCGAGTGCAACGAGTCATGCTCATTTACACCAGTAACCTCGCGTGCGAGTCCAGTCCGCTTCCTCGCCGTTTTGACCAGCCGGAGGCTGTTACTAACGTAGCGCCTTGCAGGACTCTAGCTCGCGAGATCGTAAAACAGCTTCTACGTTTGGACTGCAACCATGACCGATGATGCCCAGCGCTGGAAAAGCAAGTACCTGGAAAGCCTGGAACAGCAAGAAAAACTCGAACGAAGCTGGGATGCCCGGCTCGACCTGTTGAGGCGTGGGCTGGTGCGCAGCTCCCTGGCTGCCGAGGGCAGTGACAAATCAGTCGACCAGTGCATGCATGAATTGCGTGATATTTTGCGTCGCAATGATATCGACGCCGGCCTGTCGGCACTGATTCCACGGCTGGAAAAGGCCGTGCTGGACTCGGAAAAACAGCGCCAGGACCGGGTCGAGCAGAATATCTCCGGGGTTACCAGCCTGACCGACCAACTGCTCGCCTTAGAGCCGCCTCGTGAGGTGCGCAAAGCGCTCAAGCAGTTTGCCAAACGCATTGAGGAGCGTGCCAGCCAACCGCGCGAATTGCCCGCATTGCTCAGTGAGTTAAGTCGTTTGCAGCAACAGGCACTGGCGGTGTTTGATGGTGAGGCCAGTCAGGCTCGCCCGGGATTTTTGCAGCGTCTGTTTGGCGGTAAAGAGGTCATGCCCGCTGGCCCTGTTGATAATCCACCGGCATCGGTCGAGATGGCCCAATCAGCAGCGTCCGCCCCGACAGTTGTTGCACCGCCTGAAACTCCATTACAGGCCTCTGATGCCCCGCAACGCACGAGCAACGAAGCGCTTGTAGCTGTGGCGGTTGCCACGACAGGCTCTGTGGCAGAGCCGCAGTATGCGCCTGCTGTAATGCCCCGCCCCGCGCCGACGGCTGAAACGCCAGCGCTCGTTCAGGGTTTCGGTGATCCCGCCTACGCCCTACCGGAGATCCCCGAGCCGGGTTACAGCGCCGTTGCCCCGCATATCGGCGACAGCTTGACGGGCCTGCTCGATGGGTTGGAGTTGCCAGAACGTCACCAGCCCCAGGGCGATGCCTTGCGTCAACGCGTGCAGGGTGGTCTGAACTGGTATGAGCTGGTGTCGGTGCTGGACGACCTGGCGGTGCTGGTGCTGGCGGTGACTGACAGTGGCCAGCGCGACTTTGCCAGTTACCTCAAGCAGCTCAACGAGCGCCTGGCGTCGTTCCTCACCACCCTCAGCGAGGCCCATGAGGGCTACAGCGAGTCGGTGGAAAGCGCGCGCAGCTTTAATCAGGAGCTGCGCGAACAAGTCAGCGGTTTGCAGGCCAGCGTGCAGGATGCGGTTGACCTGCCGACCCTCAAGCAATCCCTGGAAGCGCGTCTGGATGGCTTGCTCAGCACGGTCAGCGAGCACCAGAAACACCGCGACGGCCATGAAGAAGAAGTGGCGCAGCGTCTGCAAAGCCTGACCCAGAAAGTCGCGGATATGGAGCAGGAAGCGCAGAGCTTCCGCGATCACCTCGAAGAGCAGCGACAGAAAGCTCTGATTGATCCGCTGACCGGCCTGCCCAATCGGGCCGGTTGGAGTGAGCGCTTGGAGCTGGAAATGGCGCGCTGGAAGCGTTATGGCGGCGACCTGCTGCTGGCGGTGCTGGATATCGACCACTTCAAGCGGATCAATGATAGCTACGGCCATCTGGCCGGCGACAAGGTGTTGAAGATCATTGCTGGCGAGCTGGCCAAGCGTCTGCGCAAGACTGATTTTATTGCCCGCTTTGGCGGCGAGGAATTTGTTCTGCTGATTCCGTCGACTCCGTTGGAGGGTGGGCAGCAACTGCTGCAAACCCTGCTCGATGGCGTCGAGCAGTGTCCGTTCCACTTTCGCGGCGAGCGCGTGACTATCACCCTATCGGCTGGCCTGACTGCCTTTGCCGGTGAAGAAGGCAGCGACACGGTGTTCGAGCGTGCCGATCAGGCGCTGTATCGCGCCAAAAGCGGCGGGCGCAATCGGCTCGAGCTGAGCTAGTTTGACTCAGGCCACTGCGTGCAGGTAGGGTTTCCAGCTCTCCGGAATGCTGTCCAGCTGCGGGTAGCCGAGGCTGCGCAGGTGTCCGCCGGCGAGCAGGAAGGGCGTGTGCCGCAGCGCCTGCGGCACATCACGCAGCTCCGGTAGCCAGAGGCTGACGTAGTGCGCATCAGGGTCATATTCACGGGCCTGGCGCAGGGCATTGAACACCCGGTTATGCCGCGGGTCGTTGCCCACACCGGCGAGGTAGGCCCAATTGCCCCAATTGCTGGCCGGGTCGTAATCAATCAGGTGTTCTTCGAACCAGGCCGCGCCGTGGCGCCAATCCTGTTGCAGGTCATTGATCAGGTAGCTGGCGACCACTTGCCGGCCGCGATTGGACATAAAACCAGTGGCGGCCAGTTCGCGCATATTGGCATCCACCAGGGGCATGCCGGTGCGCCCGCGGGACCAGTCCTGAAAGCGTTGATCCAGTTGCTGCGGTGCACGTTCGGTGGCCTTCAGACCGCCGGCCTTGAACAGCGCACTGCCGTGGCGAATCAGGGTCCAGCGGAAGAAATCGCGCCAGAGCATTTCTACCCACAGCCAGTGGGTCGAGTCATTGTGTTTGAACTGCGCCTCGTGCCGTCGCAGCTCCGCCACCACGCGGCGTGCGGACAGGCTGCCGTTGGCCAGCCAGGGTGAAAACTTCGACGAATACTCGCTGCCGATCATGCCGTTGCGGGTGTCCTTGTATTGCCGCACGCCCTGGGTTTTCCATAGATAGTCACGCAGCCTTCCCAGCGCTGCAGGTTCGCCGCCGGAGAACGGGAAGGCACTGGCCGGTACGCTGAGTGGCTCACCCAGGCCCAATTGGAACAGTGTCGGCAATGGTTGCATCAGTGCCAGCGCACCATCCGGCAGCCCGGGTAAACGATCCGGTGCATGGCGTGGCTGGAAGACCTGCAGGCGTTCTTCTACCAAACTGCGAAAGCGGCTGAATACCGGTGGCAGTTGCTCGATGCTGAAGGGCAGTTCGTCTGGGCGCAAAAGGTTGTTGGCGGGCGCCTGTTGCAGGGGAATGTCACCTAGGCGCTGGGCTACACGGTCCACCTGGGCGCGCTCGTCGGGGGCGATTTCTTCCAGGGTGAGTACATGGTCCAGGCTGAATTGGGTGGCCAGTTGGGGAATGGCCTGTTCTGCCGAGCCAATCACCACCAGCAGGTGCGAGCCGCGCTGCTGCAGTTCACCTTCCAGCGCCACCAGGCTTTCCAGTAGGAAGCGCGCGCGGTGCACGCCCATGCGGCGCAGGCCGAACTCGTTTAGCTGGAGCAGGGCGGGGTCCAGCACATACACCGGCAGCAGGCATTCGGCTGCCAGGCCCGCCTGCAACGCAGGGTGGTCATCAAGGCGTAGGTCCTGTTTGAACCACAGCAGTGCGCGCATGGTATGGGTCTCCCAAGTGATACAAAAGCTATACAAAAATCCTTATCTGTAAGGATTTTACTCTAGCAGCGCTCAGCGCAGCTTGCTCAGGCAGCAGACCAGCGTGGGGCTTCTGCTGGATCAAAGGCATTTCTATACCGATAGACACTAAACTCTGCCGATCTGTTGAGGAGTCGCTATGGATATTTTCGGCATCGCCGCGTTGATCTTTCTGGTCACTGACCCTTTCGGCAATATCGCCATCTTTATTGCTGCGCTGAAAAACGTGCCGGCCAAGCGCCGTCTGTGGGTCGCCGCGCGCGAACTGGTGTTCGCCCTGGCGCTGTTGCTGCTGTTTCTTACCTTTGGTGACAAAGTGCTTAGCGCCTTGGGCCTGTCGCGGGAGGCAACTGCGATTGCCGGCGGTATCATCCTGTTCGTGATCGCCATGCGCCTGATCTTTCCCGGCCCGCAAGGGGTGCTGGGTGATGTGCCGGATGGCGAGCCGATGCTGGTGCCGTTGGCCACCCCTGCGGTGGCGGGCCCGTCAGCCCTGGCGGTGTTGATGACCCTGCGCAATACCCACGACGGGCCGCTCTGGGAACTCTACGTCGCCGTGCTGCTGGCCTGGGCGGCGACCGCCTTTATTCTGTTGCAGGCTTCGTTGCTGCAACGTTTTCTCGGACCTCGCGGGTTGACCGCAGTGGAGCGGCTAATGGGCATGCTGTTGATCATGCTCAGCGTCGATATGCTGTTGGATAACCTGCAAAGCGTGTTGCATATCCGCCCATGAAAGTTCTGTGTTTAAGTTTTCTGGTCTTGTTGCTGGCAGGTTGCAGCAGCGGCCTAAGCATTGACGACAGCTATACCGCCAGCGGACAGAACAGCCGCGTGCAGTACATCGTGCTGCACTACACCTCCACCGATCTGGCGCGCTCGCTGCAATTGCTGACTGAGACCGAGGTCAGCAGTCATTACCTGATCGGCGAAGCGCCGGCGACCATTTACCGTCTGGTTGATGAAGATCGCCGCGCCTGGCATGCCGGTGACAGCCAGTGGCAGGGGCGTACCTGGCTCAACGGCACCACGATTGGCATCGAGCTGGTCAACCAGGGTTTTTACGACACTCCCAACGGCCGCTATTGGCAGCCCTTTGCCCCGGCGCAGATCGATGCGCTGATCCTGCTGCTCAAGGACATCATGCAGCGCCACCAGCTGGCTCCCGGCAGCATCCTGGCGCACAGCGATGTCGCGCCGCAGCGCAAGGTCGACCCCGGCCCGCTCTTCCCTTGGAAGCGCTTGGCCGATGCCGGTTTGATGCCCTGGCCGGACGCCGCCGAGGTGGCGCGTGAACAGGCGCTGTTCAGTGCCAGCCTGCCAAGCGTGCAGTGGTTTCAGGAGCAGCTGGCGCGCCAGGGTTATGCCGTGGCCAGCCATGGCGAACTGGACCAGGCCACGCGCAACGTGATCGCCGCCCTGCAGATGAAATACCGTCCGGCACGTTATGACGGCGAGCCGGATGCCGAGACTGCCGCGCTGCTCTTGGTGCTTAACCGCAAGCTGTAAGCAGGTCGCTAGCGGGGTGTGGTGGCGATCAGGCGCGAGTCGGCCAGGGCGGCCGTGCGGTGTTCGGTTGCCGCCTGGTACTCCGGGTCGGCGAGCATGCTGAGAAAGGCTGCCTTGGATGGGTAGCGCACTAGCAGCAGTTCATCCCAGTGTTCATCGGTCGGGGCAATCAGGGCGGCCTGCGCGGCGGCCATGACCTGCACCTCGCCACCGACTCCACGAACCTTGCGCAGGGCTGTCTGGCTATAGCGGGCATAGGCCTCGCGCCCGCTGCAAGGCGTGTGGCTGCTGCCGGCGGGATAGCAGGCCTGGGCCTGGTAACGCAGCAGGTTGAGCATCAGCAGCGGTGTATCGTCCGCTACATTGGTATTGAATACAGCCAATTGGGCGGGGCTGGGGTTGATGCTGGGCATGGCCGATCTCCGCAAAATGGAAGAGTCAGCTTCAGCAATCTCTGCTGCCTAGGCAATCTGTATCAGCACCGCTGATGGAGCTTAATTCGGACTTAGGTTGGCAGGCGCACATAGAACTGCGTGCCCTGGCCTAACCGTGATTTCATCCCGATGTGGCCACCGTGCAATTGCACGATTTCCTTGCACAGCGCCAGACCCAAGCCGGCGCCGCCTTTCTTGCGGCTGACCTGCACGAATGGCTCGAAAATCCGCGCCTGTTGGCGAAAAGCAATACCTTCGCCATTGTCGGTCACGCTTAATTCGACTTGCTCACCCCGCTGGTGGGCGCGCAAATACACCGCACCACCAGGGTGGCTGTGACGCAGCGCGTTGCCAATCAGGTTGTCGAGTACCCGTTCGATTTGTCCCGGATCGATCTGCAACAGCGGCAGTCCATCCTCGACCTCATAATGCAGCTCTATCTCGAGCTCAGCCGCATGGGCACTAAAGCGCTGCTGCGCCAGGC
The DNA here is from genome assembly GCF_963970955.1 of Pseudomonas sp. EA_35y_Pfl2_R111. Lineage (NCBI taxonomy): Bacteria > Pseudomonadati > Pseudomonadota > Gammaproteobacteria > Pseudomonadales > Pseudomonadaceae > Pseudomonas > Pseudomonas sp. EA_35y_Pfl2_R111. The sequence goes on from NZ_CAXAOM010000003.1 coordinate 51,917, forward strand.
GCAGCAGTGGCTCGATGCTGCACTCGACCCGCTCAAGCGTTTGCAGGCCGCTCTGGTAGCGCGAGAAGTTCAGCAGGTCGTTGATAAGGCGCAATAAGCGCTGCATTTCTTCATCAACGGTGTTGAGCAGATCGGCCTCACGGGTTTCTTCGGGGAATTTCATTCGCTCCTGCAGCAAGGAGAACGCCATCAACATGCCGGTGACCGGTGTACGCAGTTCGTGCGAAGCGCGCAGGACGAACTCGCTGCGCACCCGTTCGAAGTTGCGTTGTTCGGTGACATCGCGCAGCACCATCACGGCGCCTGTCGGCCGTTCGCCTTCGTGGCTGACCGCAGCCAGGCTATAGGCCAGCAAACGTTGCTCGCCGTCGATCTCAACTTGTAGATCTTCCAGCGCGTCTTCCAGCGCTTCGCCATGCAGCACGCGGTGCAGCTGGCTGGGAAGATCCGAATGCTTCAGGGTCACTGAGGGGGGTTGGCCGACGTGGCTTTCATCCCAGCCCAGCTGGAGTTGAGCCACTGGATTGAAGTGCTCCACGCAGCCTTGGCGGTCAAAAATCAGCAAGCCGTCGTCAATACTGTCGAGTACTGCGTTCAATCGTTGTTGCTCGGTTCGCAGGGCCTGGATATCGCTACTTCTGAAGGCGCGCAAGGCTTCGGCCATCAAGCCGAAACGCCGGCTTAATGAAGAAATCTCCCTGACCGGGCTGGTGGGCAGGTCGACTTGAAAGTCGCCACGGCCAATCTGGTCGGCGGCAATCGCCAGCTCTTCAATCGGTCGGCCCAGTCGCCGGGCAATACTGTGTGTGGTAACAACACTAATAAGCAGTACCGCTAAAGCAATAATGCCGAGCAGCCCGGTAATCATCACGGTGCGATCACGCATGTCCTGTTGGCCCTGCTGCACCTGGTCGAGGTAATGCATCTGAATGCTGATGATACGGTCACGCAGTGCGCTCAGAGCCAGGGTGAAGTCATCGTCCTTGAGTAGATGACGGCGGACTGCTGCCGGCGCATCGAGAAACTGCTGGTAGTGGCTGTAGGCCTGCTCAATCTCGCTTACGGCCTGGCGGTCAGCAGCATCTAAGGTGTCACCGGCGGAGCGCTTCAGCCATTTCTTAAAGCGGGTGTCCGAGTCGCTTAGTGCTTGCCGGTCGAGCTTGTCGGCAATGATCAGGATGACTTGGGTGCCCATCTCCTGACGCATGCCCAGAGATGAGTCGAGGATGTCCATGTTACGGACCATGCTCTGGTTCTGGGTTTTGCTCAGTTGCCAAATACTGACCATCCCCAGAATCAGGCCGATCATGGCGGTGGTGACCAGCGCGCCGCCGCTGATGAATAACTGATTACGCAGCCTCATAGGTCGAGCTGCTTGCGTTTGCGGTACAAGGTCGAGGCATCGATGCCCAGTGTCTTGGCTGCCCGATCGAGGGTGCTACTGTTGGCCAGCACCGCGCTGATGTGGGCTTTTTCCAACGCCTCGAGGCTCATTTCTGCACCGACGTGCGGGTTGTTCAGCTCTTCATTCGGGTTAAGCCCCAGGTGGCTGATCTGTACCTGCGGCTCCGGGCAAAGAATGCTGGCACGCTCGATAACGTTACGCAGTTCGCGAATGTTGCCCGGCCAAGGGTAGTTGAGCAGGGCCTCGCGGGCTTCGTCGCTAAAGGAGTTGGCCGGGCGAGCATAATCACTGACAAAGCGCGCAAGAAAGCGCTCGGCCAGTATCAGAATATCTTCGCGACGCTCACGCAGTGGGGGCAGGGTCAGGGTGATAACGTTTAGGCGATACAGCAGGTCTTCGCGAAACTGTCCGTTCTTGGCCATTTCGTCGAGGTTGAGGTTGGTGGCGGCGAGGATGCGCACATCGGCCTCGCGAGTTTGCGGGTCGCCAATACGTTCGTAGACTTTATCCTGAATAAAACGCAGCAGCTTCGGCTGCAGGGGCAGGGGGAAATCACCGATTTCATCAAGGAACAGAGTGCCGCCATCGGCCTGGCTGACTCTGCCTTGGGTGCTTTCAGTTGCCCCGGTAAACGAGCCGCGGTTATGCCCGAACAGTTCGCTCTCCATCAGCTCGGCGCTCAGCGACGGGCAGTTGATCGTCGCAATGGATTTCTTGGCCCGCTTGCTCCAGCCATGAATGGCCTGTGCCAGTTCGCCTTTACCGGTGCCCGACTCTCCGAGAATAAGGATGTTGGCGTCGGTGTCGGCAACTTGTTTGGCAGTTTGCAGCACCATCATCATTGCCGGGTTGTGTGAGTCTAGGCCTTCACCCGGCTTGCGCACGCTGCCTTCTAGCTGCTCTAGGCGTTCGGCCACGCGGCGGGCTTCCAGCTGCTTGCGGGCGGCCAAGCGCAGTTGGTCGGGGCTACAGGGTTTGACCAGATAATCCGCCGCGCCCGCTTGGATCGCGTTCACCGCGCTGTCTATCGCTGAGTGAGCCGTAATCATCACCACACGCATCCACGGCGCCTGCACGCGCATGTGGGCCAGGACTTCCATGCCGTCGTCGTTACCGAGACGCAGGTCGAGGAAACACACATCAAATACCTGGCGCAGCAATAGCGCATCGACCTGTGCTGCACTGTTGGCCGTGCTGACCTGGTAGCCCTCGTCTTCCATGCAGTAGCGGAAGGTGCGCAGGATCGCGGGTTCGTCATCGACCAGCAAGATGCGTCCCAGGTCGGGTTCCTTGGTGCTTGCGTGCATGTCTTTCTCCTTGAACGATAGAACGCGAAGTGATCACGAGCTTAGTCCGCAAAGTGTCGTGCAAGTTGCACGGCTGTTCATTGGCGATCATGCAAGCTGCATGTGCGTCAGCTATCTAATATTTTTTAAGTTATTGATATATAAATAATTATTGTATTTTTAAAGGCTGGCATGGCCCTTGCGATCTATCAATAACGGCAGCGGAAAACGGCTGCAGATTGATACATAACTATTGGAGAACTGCCATGCATCAGCTAAAAACTCTGGCTCTGGCCACTGCGACTGCCGGTTTGATCGGCCTAGCTCCATTCTCGGCTTACGCTGCCGAGGGCGATACCAGCCGAGCGCTGAGCGAGGCTCGCCAGGAAGGTTCGATCTGGACCGCCATTGCTCTTAACCGCCACCTCAACCCCTTCACTATTGACGTCGATGTAGAGAACGGCAGTGCCAAGCTGACCGGTAAGGTGGAATCTGATGTTGACCGCGATCTAGCCGAGCAGATTGCGATGGGCATCGAAGGGGTTAGCAAGGTCGATAACCAGCTCACCATTGACCCCGACTATGACGGGAAGAATAAAGAAGCAGGGCGTACCGAACCCACCCTGTCGCAACGCTTTGACGATGCCACGTTGACTGCGACCGTGAAATCCAAGCTGCTGTGGAACCGCCACACCGAAGGCCTGGACATTAACGTCGACTCGGCCAATGGCATGGTGACCCTCACCGGTAACGCCCAGAGTAACGAGGCCAAGGAGTTGGCCGAACGCCTTGCTGCCAATACCGATGGCGTACGTAAGGTGAGCAACAAACTGACCGTCAATGGCGACGGCAGCGCGGCAGCCAAGGCGCAAAATGCGGCCGACGATACTGGCGCTGCGATCAGCGATGCCTGGATCACCAGTAAGGTGAAAACCAGCTTCCTCTACAGCCGCAACATTGATGGCCTGGATATTTCAGTCGACACCAAGGATGGCATGGTCAACCTCAGCGGCACCGTGATGACCAAGGCTGAGAAGGAATTGGCCATCGAAACTGCGAGCAACATTCGTGGTGTGCGCGGCGTGAACGCTGATGCCCTGAAAGACGCCAGCTAATTAATCTGGGCTGCGTCCTTGAGGTCGCGGCCTGTTGTTGGTGGCTGCTGCGGCAGCCTCCGCAACTCACCGGAGAATCACCATGACTAACACCATCGAGCAACTCAACGAACTGATCGAAATCACCCGTGACGGCCAGCGCTTCTACCAGCATGCCCACGACGAAGTGAAGGACGTGCGCCTACAAGTGCTGTTCCGTGATATGTCGCAGAGCAAAAGCGAGCTGATCCGCGCGCTATCGGTAAAAGTGGCCGCCAACCAAGAAACGCCAGCCAGCGGTGGCACCTTTGTCGGCAAGCTGCGTCAGGTCTATGCGGACACCAAAGCCAGTTTGGTCAGCGACACCGAAGCCACCTATGTGGCGCAGCTGGAAGAGGCCGAAGACCGCATTCTGCATGCCTTTGAGGATGCCCTAGAAAGCGCTGAGCCGGATGTGCAGGCGCTGCTGACCGCTGAAATGCCTAAAGTGCGCGCCAACCATAACCGCATGCGCACGTTGAAACAGTCCATGCAGTAAGTCCGGACCGGTGTGGTGTACGCCACACCGGGACCTATCGCGCTGCGGCGCGCATCTGACAAGGAGAATTACCATGCTGAGTTGGGCCATTACCTTTCTGATCATTGCCATCATCGCTGCCGTACTGGGCTTCGGTGGTATCGCAGGCACCGCCACGGGTATCGCGAAAATTCTCTTCGTGGTCTTTCTGGTGCTGTTCATTGTCTCGTTCATCATGGGCCGCCGCCCACGTTTGTAGGAGTGCAGAGCATGCAACCCTTCAAGACGCTGCTTGTCGCCCTGATGCTGGGCGGCAGTGCGGTGGCTTTGGCCGCCGACAACTCACAGTCTGTAACCGTTGAATCACTGAGTGTGCATGCACCGCTTTATGCGCAAAGCTGGCCCGCTATTCGTGAAGTTGATGGTGCTTGGCCGCAGTGGATGCGTAACCTTACCGGCACTGTGCTGGCGCTAAATGAAGGGCACTCGCAGGTAGGTATTTGTTCTGAGCAGCGTTGTGTTCAGTCGGCTGGACTGGCGCGACTTACCGCGTCCGGGACCTATCAACAAACTACGCAGCAGTCTTACGCTTCGCCGCAACTTCGACCTGCCAGTGTGCAATGGCAAGCATCGCCTGATGTACCTATGCCGCAACGGTTGAGTTTCTAAGTTTTAGCGGCCCCGATTCTCCATGCCTTTACCGCCAACCAGTAGTGGGAGCGTTTTGCGCCGGCCTGAGGTGTATCCAGCGTATCTGCGGGAAGCGTTCACCGGCTAAGTGCTGACGCTGTGCAGCTGCCCACGCTAGCCGCGCTTATCTCACTTCCTCCTCTCTCCGGTTGCTGGGCTGTATCAGCAACGGTTCTGTCTGAGCTTCTTTATTAGTGATAAGCACCCGCGGCAACTGCGTGGGTCTGCGGTTATTGAGCCGCTGAGATCTACGCGATGCCTGTATTCGTGCGCTCAAGATTCGGTTAGGACTCATGCAAGTTGCATGATGGAAATGTGGCAATCATGCAGCTTGCAAGTCGAGTTATTAGGCTGTGTATGTAAGCTGTTGAAATACAAGAGATTATTTTTTCAAAAGGCTGGCATGAGCCCTGCAACAGCTCTAGTACGGTTGCTCCGGCAGCCAGGCAAAAAAGCGTAAGGGCGTCTGTGACCCCTTCGATCTGCCGCAGCGCATCTGCTGGGGTTTGTTCTACATAAGGAGAATCACCATGTTGAGTTGGGCCATTACCTTTCTGATCATCGCCATCATCGCTGCAGTGCTGGGCTTCGGTGGTATCGCTGGCACCGCAACCGGGATCGCGAAGATTCTGTTCGTGGTCTTTCTGGTGCTGTTCATTGTGTCGTTCATCATGGGTCGCCGCCCGAAACTATAGGAGTCGCCATGCATCCCCTTAAGACGCTGCTTGCCGCCCTTTTGCTAGGCGGCAGTGCGGCGGCTTTGGCCGCCGATACCGATGGCCAATTCCGCCTCAATGAATTGCTCGCCAGTGACCCGGCTTATCAAGAAAGTTGGCAAGAGCTGGTGGAAGATGAGAGCCGTCTGCCGGACTGGGTGATGAACCTAAGCGGTATCGCCAGCCCCATGCAGGGCCTGGAAGATGACGGCGACAAGTACTTGGTAGGCCAGCTGTGTGAGGAAACCAACTGCTTCAATCAGCGCCTGTATGTGGCCTTCAGTTGGGACAAGGACGACGCCTACGCGCTCTATGTACAACTGCCCGACGGTCTGCCGACGGACAAGGCACCCAGTCAGCACGCCACCCTACGCTGGCTTGGTGACCCGGACGAAGCCACTCAACAGTTGCTGCAAGAGCAGCTGAAAAGCGATCCGAACTGGTACTAAGAGTCTCTTTCCGATCTGCTGCACGTCGGCTCTGCTGCGTTAAAAACAGGCTCGGCAAGCCGCTTGCGGCTAACGCGTGTTGGCGCGGCCCGAAGGGCGAGTGGAGCGAGTAATGCTCATTTACAACACGTGAACTGCGCTTGATTCGCTGCGCTCACCCTTCGGGTCAGCTTTCGGCTGTTACTTCGCTGCGCTGCGTTTCTCGCCTGTTTTTGCCTTATCTCGGCTTCGGCTGTCTCGTCTACGTTTCTCAACGGCCTGCCAAGCGGCGCAGCTCCGCTATGGCGATTTGTGGGTGCAAGAATCCACACAATCACCATAGTGGCTGCAAACTCCCACCACAAAGCGACCTCAGCATGGCTCCCGTGTTTGCATAACTTACGGGGAGCTTCGCCATGTTTGATTGTTTATCCATTTCTAAGATCAGCGTCGGTCGCCGGCTTGTGCTGCTGATCGCCTTGGTTCTGGCGCAGCCCGCTCTGGCCAGCGAGCAATCCGCCGCCGAGCACAGCGAAAGTCCTTATTTCGCGGTACAGAGCGACGATCCCGCAGTGGATCGCTTACCGCTCAAGGCCACCAAAGTCGAGGTGCGGGTATTGGGGGTGATCGCCGATGTGCGGGTCGTTCAGCAATACCGCAACGAGGGCACGCGGGTGCTGGAGGCGCGTTATGTGTTTCCCGGCTCGACCCGCGCGGCGGTGTACGGCATGACCGTACGCTTGGGCGAGCGTGAACTACGCGCGCAGATCCGCGAGAAGCAGAAGGCGCAGAAGGAGTACCAAGAGGCCAAGAGCGCTGGCAAGACCGCGGCCCTGCTCGAACAACAGCGCGAAAATGTATTCCAGATGAATGTCGCCAATATCCTGCCCGGCGATGTGGTTGACGTGGAGCTGCGCTATACCGAGTTGCTGCTGCCTACCGATGGCGTCTACAGCTTCGTCTTCCCTACCGTGGTCGGGCCGCGCTACAACGGCAGTGCCGGCAGTGAGAGCCACAAGGCTGGCCCTTGGGTCAGCACGCCATATTTGCCCGAGGGCGAAGCGACGCGCGATGCTTTCTCGCTCGCGGTGGAGTTGCAGTCGCCGGTGCCGTTGGCCGATATCCGCTCGCCAAGCCACAAGATCGAACTGCAACAGGGCACGCCGAGTCAGGCGCGGGTCAGCCTGGGCAGCGATACGGTGCAGAGCAATAACCGCGATTTCATCCTCGACTATCGTTTGAGTGGCGCCACTTTCGAGAGCGGCGTGCTGCTGTCCAAAGGCGCCGAGGAAAACTTCTTCCTGGCCTTGGTCGCGCCGCCGGCGAAGGTGAAAAGCCAGATGCTGGTGCCGCGCGAATATATCTTCGTGGTGGATATCTCCGGTTCCATGCATGGCTTCCCGCTGGATACCGCCAAGCGCCTGCTGAGCGATTTGATCGGCAGCTTGCGCCCGGTCGACAGCTTCAATGTGCTGTTGTTCTCTGGCAGTAGCAGCATGCTCGCCGATGAGTCGCAGGCGGCTACCCCAGCAAATATCGAGACTGCGCTGGATATGCTCGACACCACGATGGGTTCGGGCGGCACCGAGCTGCTGCCGGCGTTGCGTAAGGCTCTGGCTGTGCCGAGCGATCCCGAGCGGGCGCGTAGCTTTGTAGTGGTCACCGATGGCTTCGTGTCGGTTGAACGCGAGGCCTTCGAGCTGGTGCGCAACAATCTGGACAAGGCCAATATGTTTGCCTTCGGTATTGGCAGCTCGGTCAATCGTCAGCTGATCGAGGGTCTGGCGCGGGCCGGGCAAGGCGAGCCCTTCGTAGTCCTCAACGAGGCGGCGGCGGACGAGCAGGCCGAGCGTTTTCGGCAGATGATCGATGCGCCGGTGCTGGCCGACCCGCAGGTGCGTTTCGATGGGCTGGAGGTCTACGATGTCGAGCCCGTGGCCTTGCCGGATCTGTTCGCTCAGCGGCCGCTGGTGGTGTTCGGCAAATGGCGCGGCGAGGCGCGCGGCAGCCTGCAAGTGGAGGGGCGCGGCGCGGCCGGGCCGTACCGAGTCGAGGTGCCGATCAAGCCCGAGATGGCCAGCGAGAACAATCGGGCGCTGGGCTATTTATGGGCGCGGCATAAGGTCGCCAGCCTTACCGATCAGGAAACCCTCGAGGGTGACTACGCCCATAGCCAGGCGATTCTCGACTTGGGCCTGAAATATAGCCTGCTGACGCCTTACACCTCGTTTATCGCCGTGGACGAACAGGTACGCAACCCCGCCCCGGCCGCTGCCGTCAGCGTCAAGCAAGCGTTGCCGTTGCCCCAGGGCGTGAGCAATCAGGCGATCGGTGCGCTGGTGTCGAGCACCCCGGAGCCGAGTACCTGGCTGATGTTGCTGGTCGCGGCTCTGGGTATGGGTTGGCTGGCGCGCCAGCATACTCGTCAGGAGCAACTTAAGTGATGCCGGCGCTCCCAATGGCTTGGCCGCGCGCTGGGGTCAACCCGCCGGCATGGCTGTGGTTGCTGCTGCCGGCATTGGCGCTGTGGCCGGTGTGGCAGTGGAGCGCGCGGCGCATGAGCGATGGCTCCGACGACCCGTTCGGCATAGTCGCACTGCTTGCGTTGGTGCTGATGCTCTGGCGTGAGCGCCGCCAGTTATCGGCCGCGCCGCGGCTGCCCTGGTTACTGCTGACAGTGCTGCTCTGCGCGGCGGCCGGGTTGGTGCCAGGCTTGCCGCCGTTATTCCGCGCGGTAGTGGCGGTGCTGACGCTGTTCGCCGGGGTGCTGGCGCTGCGCGCGCCGGGCCAGGCGCTGCTGGCCTGGCTGGGGTTGGGCTTGTTGGCGCTGCCGATCATGTCGTCCCTGCAGTTCTTCATCGGCTATCCGCTGCGGGTGCTGACCGCTGAGGTCAGCGCCTGGTTGCTGCGCGCCGGCGGGCTGGAGGTGCTACGCCAAGGCAGCACGCTGGAAGTGTCCGGGCAACTCATCATGGTCGATGCACCCTGTTCGGGCATTCAGATGGCCTGGGTCGCCTACTTCACTGCGTTCGCCACCGCCGCCTGGCTACGCATGGGCGATCGCCAGTTACTGCGCCGTTTGCCGCTGCTCGGGGTGCTGATACTGGCCGGCAATATTCTGCGCAATAGCCTGCTGATCCTGCAGGAAACCGGGCGCCTGGATTGGCCCGGCTGGATGCACGAGGGCACCGGCTTGCTGGTGTTCGTCGGCGTTTGTGCGCTGGTGCTGCGCTATATGATGGCGAATGGCATGGCCCACGAAGTCACGCTTGCGCCACTGGCGACTGAGCTGCCGGGCCAGCGGCCGTCGCTGCAGCCGGCGTTGCAAGTGATGTTGCTCACGGCGTTCGTGGCTGTGGCGCTGTGGCCGCTGTTGGCAGCGCCTGCGGCTGTTGAGCCAAGGTACGGCAGCTTTGTCGAGTGGCCAGCGCAATACGCTGGCGAGCCATTGCAACCGTTGGCCTTGTCGGCGGTGGAGCAGCGTTTCGCCGCGCAGTTTCCCGGCGCTATCGCCCGTTTTAGTGCGGGTGCGCGGGCGGTCACGCTGCGCCATGTGACTCGTCCCACGCGTAAGTTGCATCCGGCCGCGGATTGCTACCGCGGTCTGGGTTATCGAATTCAGGCCATCCATCTGGAGCAGCGCAGTGATGGCGCCGGCTTGCAGCGCTGTTTTGTCGCCAGTGGTCATGGCGTCGATCTGCGTGTATGCGAGTACATCGAGGACGCCGCTGGGCAGATTTTTAGCGATAACTCGGCTTGGTACTGGTCGGCGCTCAGTGGGGATTCGGTGGGGCCATGGCGCGCCGTGAGTACGGCTGAGCAGTTGTGAAAGCGCCCGCTGCGGCGGACAAGGTTTCGCCCTCTCCGCCCGGCGATTGCTAGTGGTTGTATGGCTCGCGGCTCAAGCGCGCCATAGCGGTTAACCCCACCCCAGCCTCTCTTAACAGGCCGTTGAAAACGTTGGCGAGGCAGCCAGCGCAAGGCAAAAACAGGCGAAAAAGCGGTGTTTACGAGTTGTAAATGAGCATTACTCGTTCCACTCGCCCTTCGGGTCGCGCTAAAGCGCGTTAGCCGCAAGCGGCTTGCCGAGCCTGTTTTTAACGTCGCGATGGCAACGCAGGTAGTTTTTCAACAGCCTGCTAAGCCGCGCTATCATCGCGCCCACTGATCGGGGGGAGAAACGGCATGCTCAATTGGCTGTGGCTGGGGTTTTTCGTGGTGGCGGCCATTGCCGGCCTGTCGCGCTGGTTGCTCGGTGACGATCCGGCGGTATTCGCCGCCATGGTCGAAAGCCTGTTTGCCATGGCCAAGCTGTCGGTCGAGGTCATGGTGCTGCTGTTCGGCACCCTGACCCTCTGGCTCGGCCTGCTGCGTATCGCCGAGAAAGCCGGCCTGGTCGATGCCCTCGCGCGTATGCTCGGTCCGCTGTTTGCGCGGCTGATGCCGGAGGTCCCTCGCGGCCATCCGGCCCTCGGTCTGATCACCATGAACTTCGCCGCCAATGGCCTGGGCCTGGACAACGCCGCCACCCCGATTGGCCTTAAGGCCATGCGCGCCCTGCAGACCCTCAATCCCAGCAGCACCACCGCGACTAATGCGCAGATCCTCTTTCTAGTGCTTAACGCCTCGTCGCTGACCCTGTTGCCGGTGACCATCTTTATGTACCGCGCGCAGCAGGGGGCGCCTGATCCGACCCTGGTGTTTCTGCCGATCCTGCTGGCCACCAGCGCCTCGACCCTGGTCGGCTTGTTGTCGGTGGCGCTGATGCAGCGCCTGCGTCTGTGGGACCCGGTGGTGCTGGCGTATCTGATTCCCGGTGCGCTGCTACTCGGCAGCTTTATGGCCGTGCTGGCGACTATGTCGGCCACGGCGCTGGCGGCCCTGTCGTCGCTGGCCGGCAACCTCACGCTGTTCGGCATCATCATGCTGTTTCTGCTGCTCGGCGCGCTGAAGAAGGTCGCGGTGTACGAGGAGTTTGTCGAAGGCGCGAAGGAAGGCTTCGATGTGGCCAAGAGCCTGTTGCCTTACCTGGTAGCGATGCTTTGTGCGATTGGCGTGCTTCGCGCATCCGGTGCGCTGGAGTTCGGCCTCGACGGCATTCGCTGGCTGGTCGAAGCAGTGGGTTGGGATACGCGCTTTGTCGAGGCGCTGCCTACCGCACTGGTCAAGCCGTTCTCCGGCAGCGCGGCGCGTGCCATGCTGATCGAAACCATGCAAACCCAGGGCGTCGACAGCTTTGCCGCATTGGTGGCTGCGACCATCCAAGGCAGCACGGAAACCACCTTCTATGTGCTGGCGGTGTACTTCGGCGCGGTCGGCATCCAGCGCGTGCGCCATGCCGTGGGCTGCGCACTGCTGGCCGAGTTTGCCGGGGTGGTGGCGGCTATCTTCGTCTGCTACTGGTTCTTCGGGTAGGTGTTCGGCAACGATCTGCTGCGCGTCGGCCCTGCTGCGTTAAAAACAGGCTCGGAATGCTCATGTACAAAAGTACACTCCGCTTCCTCGCCAGTTTTTGCCTTGCAGGACTCTAGCTCGCGAGATCTCAAATAGGGTTGTCGGTGGTTACTCCACCACCTTAAAACGCAGCACCCCGATCATCTGCCCGGCTTCGGTCAGCACTTGCACCTGCCAGCGGCCTACGGCGTCGGCGGGGAAGTTCTGTTTGTGGGTCCAGGCGCGATAGCCTTCCTTGCGCCCGCCGTGGATATCCAGGGCGATGCGTTCGACTTCGCCGCCATCGCGGCGCCAGACGTGATAAATCCGCTCGTTCAGCCCGCGCGGCGCACTGATTGCGGTGTAGGCGAACAGGCCCTGGCTACGCAGTTGCGCCACGCTCAGTTCCTTGATGCTCTCGCCCGGTGCGCGGTTGTGGTTATCGAATTCGCTGGTCACCGCCACCTCAGTCAGCCACAGCGTCGCCGGCGGTACCCAGATACGTGCTAGCCAGCCGCCTGCGCCAATGGCCAGGGTCAGGCCAATCAGCAAAAGGCCCCGCCACCAGCGTTGCACGGTGATGATCGTGAACAATGAAGGGAACGACAGCAGCACTGCCGCCGCCAGTGCCAACTGGTAGCTCTGCGGGGTCGTCAGTTTGAAGATGATCGGCAGCGCCGTCAGCAGCACCGCAAATAGCGTCAGGGTGTGATAGGCGAGAAACAGCCAGCGCCTGGGCGCCAGCCAGCGGTAGTACAACGGGTCGATGATCGAGATCAGCGCGGCGCTGGCCAGCAGGCTGCTGAACACCAGCTGGCTGCTGTTCCAGGTGGTGGTGATAAAGAAGAACGGCAGAACGAAGAACAGGCTCTCCTGATGGATCATCTGCGTGGCATAGCGCAGCAGTGGCGGCGGTAACTCAAAGCCGAACCACTGGGCGATGCGCGCGCGCAGGATGTTTTCCAGAATCAGCCATAGCCAGCTGACCAGCATCATCAGCGCCAACACCCGCGCCAGTTCAGCCTGGCGCTCGACCAGCAGAAAACTCGCCAAACCCGAGGCAAAGCCAAAGATCGCCACCATCCCCGGATTGCGCTGAATCAGGGCGACCAGTTTGAGCACCTGCTGTTTCACTGCTTGCATGGGAAGTCCGATTACTCCGACCACACGGCCAGACGATTACCACTGGGATCGCTGAACTCGAAGCGTCGCCCACCGGGGAAGCTGAAAATTTCCTGAGTGATCTGCCCGCCTGCCGCCGCCACCTGGGCGCAAACGTCCTCCAGATCAGTGGCGTAAATCACTACCAGCGGTCCGCTACCCGCTGCGCTGTCGGTGGTAAAGCCGCCTGTCATGCGCCCGTCGGTAAAGCTGCTGTAGTGCGGGCCATAGTCGGTAAAGCGCCAGGCGAAGACCTGTTCATAGAACTGCTTGAGCGCTGGCAGGTCGACGGCGGCGAACTCGATGTAGTCGATACGCAGATTCTGTTCGGCTTGGCTCATGGCGGCATACCTGGGCAAATGGCGAGGCGCAGAGCATAGCGCGCCCAGCCGGCCAGGGCACAGGCATCTGTCGCCTTTCGCCACGCTGTTTGGCCAGCCTCGCCACTGTCTCCCAGCAACGCGCTGGATAGCCTGCAATGGGTAAACATCGCCGGCGAAAACGCAGCGCCCGCACCACGGTGCCGCGCTGCGTTATGGAGAGTTAAATGCGCGTCTTGATCACCGGTACAGCCGGCTACATCGGTCAACAGTTGCTTAATCAACTGGCCGTTCAGCACCCGCAGTGGCTGCTTATTGCCGCCGATATCCGCCCTCAGAACCGCGCGGGGATGAAGCTGAATATCGAACCGGTACTGCTCGATATCAGCCAGCCCGCCGCCGTGGAGGGTTGCGTAGCGGCCTGGCAGCCACAGGCGATTGTTCACCTGGCTTCGGTGGTCACCCCGCCGCCAGGCATGAGCGAAGCACAGCTGCATGCCATCGATGTCGGCGGCACCCAGTCGCTGATCCAGGCGGCTACGGCCCATGGCGTCGAGCAGTTGATCGTCACCAGCTCCGGCGCCGCCTATGGCTACGACCCGCAAAATGCCGAATGGCTGGATGAGGACCAGCCGCTGCGCGGCCATCCCCACTTCGCCTACGCCAAGCACAAACTTGAAGTGGAACTGCTGCTGGCAGAGGCGCGCGCGCAGCATCCACAACTCAAGCAGCTGGTGCTGCGTCCCGGCACCATTCTCGGCAAACAGGTAAACAACCAGATCACCGAGCTGTTCAAGAAACCGGCGGTGTTAGGCATCCGCGGCAGCGACAGCCGCTTCGTGTTTATCTGGGATCAGGATGTGGTGGACATCATCTGCCGCGGCCTACGCCAGCAGAGCGCCGGCATCTTCAATCTGGCCGGCGATGGCGCGCTGTCACTCAAGGAAATCGCCGAACTGCTCGGCAAACCCTACCGCGCCCTGCCGGCCTGGCTGATCCGCACCGCGTTGCGCGTACTCAAACCCCTGGGCCTCAGCCCCTACGGCCCGGAGCAGGTGGATTTTCTGCGCTATCGCCCGGTGTTGAGCAACCGCAGGCTGAAACAGGACTTCGGCTTTAGCCCACGCTATAGCTCGCGTGAGGCGTTTGTGGCGTTCTTACGGGCGCAGGGGATTGAAGGGCAGGCTTGACTCTCGCAAGCGACTTGAACACACGTTAGGTTTCTTGAACACATTGGTTGGTATGCAGCGAGCTGTCCTTGCTTAAGCCGCCGCCAACCACAAGGGCCGCGCTCAAGATCACGCAATTTTTAATTATGTATTGCCCTTCAAGAGTTAAGGCGTAAGGGAATTTTATAAAGCAGACTTCAGGCAATACAAATAACGGCAGGATAGTCCCGAACAACTGTAAGAACAGTAGGGTTAGGGCAATTCTCAGGAGTGGTCTAAAAAGCAGGCATATACCGATGGCAATCTCCCAATACCCCAGGATGGGGATAAAGATGTCGGGAGGAAGCCAGGTTATTGTGTTGGTTACCAGATCATTTACTGGGCTTAAGCCAAGCGGCTTCAGCGCTCCAAGCCAAATAAATATGATCGATAGAGAATACTTCAGTAAAACTTCCCCGTGTTGATGCATCCATTCTGCAGCAATTTTGTCGCACCTTCCGAAGGTGAAGTTTCCTACTTTAAGCTCCATGTTGCTCCCTTGAAGATACTTAATCGATAGTTATTGGGCTTTCTGCCGCGCCCGATATTCACCTGGGGTTAACCCGGTCCATTGGCGAAACGCGCGAAAGAACACGCTAGGTTCCGAGTAGCCCAGCAGCAGGGCGATTTCTGCGGCGGGTAAGTCGCCGGTGCTTAGGTGTTGTTCGGCCAGTTGCTGGCGGGTGTCGTTAAGCAGTTGCTGGTAGTTGCAGCCTTCATCGGCGAGGCGGCGCTGCAGGGTGCGTTCGCTGAGGTGTAGATGGCGCGCCAGCTCACTGCGGTCCGGCTCGCCGCGCGCCAGTTGCTCGCCCAGTAAGGCCACTACCCGTGCACTTAGCCCTTCGCTGGGCAAGCGTGCGAGCAGGGCTTCGGCATGTTGGCGCAGCAGGTTCTGCAGCGGTGGGTTGGCTTGTATCAGCGGCGCGCTGGCCAGGCTGCGCGGCAGGACGATGCCGTAATCACTGGCGGCAAACTGCAGCGGGCAGGCGAAGATCTCGCGGTAGCTGTCGAGCGTCGGCGGTTCTGGGTGGACGAACTGCGCGCGCAGCAACTGCCAGTTATCCAGCAGTGGATGCAGCATCTGCACCCAACAGGCCATCAGCGCCAGCACGCGGGTGCGGGTTACCGGCAGCTCGGGATGCAGGGGGCGATAGAGTAGCTGCAGCTCATTGCCCTGCTCGCGTAATTGCAGCTCGCCGCCCTCACCGACCAGACGCTGATAGCGCAGCCCGGCGGCCAGCGCGTCGCCCAGGGTCGGGCTACTCTGCAACAGGTAGCCGAGCACGCTGAACGGCCCAGGGGCGAGGTTGCAGCCCAGGGCCAGACCGGGTTCGGTATGTTCGATACGGCCAAGCTGTTGCCAGAGTTGTTCCTGAGTGGCGAATGGCACGCGGGCATCGGGGTCGCTGAGCTGGCTGTCGCTGAGGTCGCAGGCGCTCATCAGTTGCGTGCGATCAACGCCCAGGCGGCTGGCGGCATGCAACACCGCGAGGGTGATGCTGGCGCTGACCGAGGTGTGTAGTGAGTCGTGGGTGTGCTTTGACATGGCCCGATTCTGCCCAAAGCTGTGGCCTGAAGGTAGCGTTAAGACGTCTAGACTCTGTTCCATTCGCACCGCCGCGAACGAAACGGCGACAGCCCCTTCTAACACTTGGTTACCAGGGCTGCCGGTATTACTCCGTGCAACCTGTGGCTGAGCGGTTAGACTCTTGTCCTCCGGACGCACCCATAAGGTGCGACCGGTTCAAAAATAAACAGAAAAGGAGAACTCCCATGAAAGGTAAATCCCTGGCATGGGCCCTGTCGGCTGCACTCGCAGGTATTACCCTGAGCAGCGCCGTACAGGCCGAAGAGAAATTCGTCACCATCGGCACCGGTGGTCAAACCGGCGTTTATTACGTTGCCGGTCAATCAATCTGCCGCTTCCTCAATCGCGGTGCCACTGAACACGGCATCAAGTGCAACGCCCCAGCCAGCGGTGGCGGCGTGGCCAACGTCAACGGCATCCGCAGTGGCGAGTTCAATTTCGGCATCATGCAGTCGGACCATCAGTTCAAAGCCATGAAGGGCGTTGCGCCGTTCGAGAAAGAAGGCGCGATGGAGGACATCCGCGCGGTGTTCTCGCTGCAGAGTGAGGTGTTCACCATCCTCGCCCGCCGTGACGCCAACATCGCCAGCTTCGATGACCTCAAAGGCAAGCGCGTCAACATCGGCAACCCAGGTTCCGGTCAGCGCGACACCCTGGAAGAGATCATGCAGGTCAAAGGCTGGGACCGCTCTGCGTTCTCCCTGGCTGCCGAGCTGAAGCCCGCTGAGCAGGCTTCTGCCCTGGGCGATAACAATATCGACGCTATGACCTACTTTGTCGGCCATCCAAATGGCGCGATCCAGGAAGCCACCACCACTACCGACGCGGTACTGGTGCCGGTGACCGGTGCAGAAATCGACAAGCTGCTGGCTGAGAAGAGCTACTACACCAAGGCTGATATCCCTGGCGGCGTGTACAAGGGCAACGACAAGCCAACGCCGTCCATCGGCGGTAAAGCCGTACTTTCGACCTCGGCCAAGGCCAGCCCGGAAGTGGTCTACCAGCTGGTTAAGTCGGTATTCGACAACATTGATCGCTTCAAGCGTCTGCACCCTGCATTTGCCGACCTGAAAGAAGAAGACATGATCAAAGTCGGCCTCAGCGCAGAGCTGCACGAAGGCGCAGTGCGTTATTACAAAGAGCGCGGCTGGTTGTAAGCGGCCCACGCTGCCCGCCCAAACGGGCTAGTGTCTCTAGATAAGCAAACCCGCAGCTGTAAGGCTGCGGGTTTTGCCGTTTCCGTACTCTCGAATGCAGGTTCAACCCATGCATGACAAGCAACTGTCCACCGAAGAACTGATTGCCCAGGATGTCGGTGCGCGCACCCCGCTGGGGGCCATGGCGCAGGTGATCACCGGCCTGGCCCTGCTTTGGTCGCTGTTTCAACTGTGGATCGCCTCGCCGCTGCCGTTCGTGTTCGGCATTGGTGTGTTCAATGACACCGAAACCCGCTCTATCCACCTGGCATTTGCCTTGTTGCTGGCCTTCCTCGCCTACCCGGCGTTTAAGAAGTCGCCGCGCGACCGTGTGCCGCTGGTGGATATCGCTCTAGGCTTGGTCGCTGCTTCCAGCGCCGCCTACCTGTTTATTTTCTACCAGCAGCTGGCCTTGCGCCCCGGCAGCCTGACCACCGCGGACATGCTAACCGCGTGCATCGGCATCCCGTTGCTGCTGGAAGCCACTCGCCGAGTGCTTGGGCCGCCACTGGCGATCATCGCCCTGCTGTTCCTCGTCTACAGCCTGGCTGGGCCGTATATGCCGGGGATGCTGGCGCACCGTGGGGTCAGCTTCAATGCCATGGCCAACCACCAATGGATTACTACCGAAGGGGTGTTCGGCATCGCCCTCGGCGTATCCACCAGCTTCGTGTTTCTCTTCGTGCTGTTCGGTGCCTTGCTCGAACGCGCTGGCGCTGGGCATTACTTTATTCAGCTGGCATTCAGCATGCTCGGTCACTTCCGCGGTGGCCCGGCCAAGGCGGCGGTGGTGGCGTCGGGTTTGACCGGGCTGATTTCCGGCTCGTCGATTGCCAATGTGGTGACCACCGGCACCTTCACCATTCCGATGATGAAGCGCACCGGTTTCTCGGCGGAAAAGGCCGGCGCGGTGGAAGTAGCCTCGTCGGTGAATGGTCAGATCATGCCGCCGGTGATGGGCGCCGCGGCCTTTCTGATGGTCGAGTACATCGGTATGCCGTATGTCGAGATCATTAAACACGCCTTCCTGCCGGCGGCGATTTCCTATATCGCGCTGCTGTATATCGTCCATCTGGAATCGCTGAAGCTCGGCCTGCAGCCGGTGCCTGGGCATCAACCCAAGCCCTGGCTGCGCCGCCTGACCGGCTTCGCCTTCGGTGCGGCGCTGATCAGCGGTCTGTCGCTGGCGGTGTATTACGGCCTTGGCTGGCTTAAACCGGCGCTGGGCGAATATGCCCTGCCGGGTATCGGCGCGTTGCTGGCGCTGGTTTATCTGGGTCTGTTGAAAATCGCCGCCAGCGTGCCGGTGCTGCCTGCCGAAGACCCTGACGCGCCGCTCGACAAACTGCCGCAAACCCGTGCCGTGCTGCTTTCTGGACTGCACTTTCTGTTGCCGGTGGTGGTGCTGGTCTGGTGCCTGATGATTGAGCGTCTATCCCCCGGCCTGTCGGCCTTCTGGGGTAGCGTGATGCTGGTGATCATCCTGCTCACCCAGCGTCCTTTGCTGACCTGGCTGCGCACCGATGGCACGCATGCCCATGGCTCGTTTATGGACGGCGTGATCGACCTGCGCGAGGGCCTGATTGCCGGTGCGCGCAATATGATCGGCATCGGCATTGCCACGGCGGCGGCGGGGATCATTGTCGGCGCGGTATCGCAAACCGGGGTTGGGCTGGTGCTGGCCGATCTGGTCGAGCTGCTGTCGATGGGTAACCTGTTGCTGATGCTGGTGCTCACGGCGATTTTTAGCCTGGTCCTGGGCATGGGCCTGCCGACCACTGCCAACTACATCGTGGTGTCCAGCCTGCTGGTGCCGGTGATCGTCACCCTCGGTCAGCAGAACGGCCTGATCGTGCCGCTGATAGCCGTGCACTTGTTCGTCTTCTACTTCGGCATCATGGCCGACGTTACGCCGCCGGTGGGCCTGGCCTCATTTGCGGCTGCGGCAGTGTCAAAGGGCGATCCGATCAAGACCGGGATTCAGGCCTTCTACTACAGCCTGCGTACGGCGATCTTGCCGTTCCTGTTTATCTTCAACACCGACCTGCTGCTGATCGACGTGGATTTCTGGCACGGCGTGCTGATCTTTATCATCGCCACCGTCGCCATGCTGATCTTCGCCGCCGGCAGCCAGGGATATTTCCTGGTGCGCAGCCGTTGGTACGAGAACGTGTTGCTGTTGTTGGTGGCCTTCACCCTGTTCCGTCCGGGCTTCTGGATGGACATCGTGCACGACCCTTACCGTGACATTCCGCCGGCACAATTGGCCCAGGCTCTCGGTGATGTGGCCGATGGCAGCCAGCTGCGTCTGCGCATCAAGGGTGAAGATGCGGTGGGCGATGCCCGCGAGTTCAGCCTGCTGCTGCCCGTACCGGAAGGCGCCAGCGGCGAAGAGCGTTTGGAGAAGCTCGGCCTGCTGACCTATGAAGAGGGCGGCAAGGTGCTGGTCGACAGCGTCACCTTCGGCAGCCCGGCGGCTGAAGCCGGTCTGGCGTTCGATCAGGAAATCCTCAAGGTTCGCGCGCCAACGGATCGTTGGATCAAGGAGCTGATGTGGATTCCTGGCTTCCTGCTGTTCGCTCTGGTGTTCTGGTTGCAGCGTCGCCGCCGGGCGAGCGGCGTATCTTGAGTCGAGCCTGACGCACCCATTCGCTGCGCAGTTTATTGCGCAGCGTTCTGTTGATAAGTCTATGGGGATTAGGCTGAAGCGCCTGTATCCATTGGCCTTGAGCGAGCTGCGCAGAAACCTGCGCAGTCTTGCGCAATAACTTGCTCAGCTTTTAGTGAACTGGCTCACAGCTGGTTGGGGCGTGCATTTGGCTTTCTATTAAGCCGATGATTTATAACGATTTTATTTAATTGGCATGCTTGTCGCTATAGGGGAAGCTCCCGGATCACTGCAGATCCATGACCCAAGGCAAGGAAAGCACTCATGCCAACACCCGCGTATCTGTCCCTCGAAGGCACCAAACAAGGCCTGATCACTGCCGGCACCTTCACCGAAGATTCCGTCGGTAACATCTTCCAGGAAGGTCATGAAGACCAGATCCTGGTTCAAGCCTTCAACCACCAGGTCATCATCCCGCGTGATCCGCAGTCCGGTCAGCCGACTGGTCAGCGCGTCCACAAGCCGCTGATGATCACCAAAGTCTTCGACAAATCCTCGCCGCTGATCTTCAACTCCCTGACCTCCGGTGAGCGTCTGTCCAAGTGCCGTCTGGAGTGGTACCGCACTTCCTCCACCGGTACTCAGGAGCACTACTTCACCATCGAGCTGGAAGATGCCGTGATCGTTGACGTGCAGTCGCGTATGCCGAACTGCCAGGATCCAGGCATGGCCCACTTCACCCACCTCGAAGACGTGTACTTCACCTACCGCAAAATCGTCTGGACCCACGAAGTCTCCGGTACTTCCGGCTCTGACGACTGGCGTACCCCGATCTCCGCCTAAAAACTGGCTGAGCTCGTACGACACCGTAGCGGCCAGGCATCGTCCTGGCCGCTGCGTTTCCAGTGAGACCTGCTTCGCCAAACATTGATAGGCATCGCGAAAAACCGCGAGTGCGCACGGCTACCCAGGCCTGGTCTGGGTTAGAACTGCGCAGTGGTTCGATTCATGGACGAAACAAGAGGAACAACGAATGTTCGCCGCCGCCAACCAGACTCACTTCAGCCTGATGATCGAAGGTGTCAGCCACGATCTGCAGGTGCTCGAATTCAACGGTCGCGAGGCGATCAGTCAGCCCTTCGAGTTCGAACTGGAACTGGTTAGCGAACGTCCTGACCTTGATTTGGAAAGCCTGCTGCATCAGGCCGCCTTTCTCGCCTTCGATCAGGCCGGCCACGGCATTCACGGGCAGATCTACCGCGTCGCCCAGGGCGAGTCCGGTAAACGCCTGACCCGCTACCACGTCACCTTGCGCCCACAGCTGGCGTACCTGGCGCATCGCACCAACCAACGTATCTTTCAGCACCTGACGGTGGAGGAAATCATCAGCCAAGTGCTGCAAGAGCACGGCATTCAGGCCAACGCCTACCAATTCCAACTCGGCTCGATCTACCCCGAGCGTGAGTACTGCGTGCAGTACGACGAATCCGATCTGCACTTCGTCCAGCGCCTGTGTGAGGAAGAAGGTATCCACTACCACTTCCAACACAGCGAACAAGGCCATGTACTGACCTTTGGCGACGACCAGACGCCGTTTCCCAAACTGGCGCCAACCGCTTATCAGCAGGACAGCGGCCTGGTCGCTGACAAACCGGTAATCAAGCGCTTCGGCGTGCGCGTGGAAACCCGTTCGAGCCGGGTGACCCGCCGTGATTACGACTTTGAAAAACCCAAGCTGCTGATGGAGGCGGACGCCAAGAGTGCGTTCAAACCCGACCTCGAGGATTACGACTACCCCGGCCGTTTTGTCGACCGCGAGCGCGGCAAACACCTTAGCCAGCGCATCCTAGAACGCCATCGCCATGACTTCGAACTGGCGCAAGGCGACGGCGATCAGCCGCTGCTGGTCAGCGGCCACTTCCTGGCGCTGACCGAGCACCCGCGCGCCAGCTGGAACGACCTTTGGCTGCTCACCGAAATCCACCACGAGGGCAAACAGCCGCAGGTGCTGGAAGAGTCGGTGACCAGCCACACCGAGGCCAGCGATGGCTTCCAGCAGGGCTACCGCAACCGCTTTACCGCCACGCCCTGGACAGTGCTATATCGGCCACCGCTCAACCACCCGAAACCACGCATCCTCGGCAGCCAAAGCGCCGTGGTCACCGGCCCGCCGGGCGAAGAAATCCACTGCGATGAATACGGCCGGATCAAGGTGCAATTCTTCTGGGACCGTGAAGGCCAAGCCGACGACAAAACCAGCTGCTGGCTGCGCGTGAGCTCAAGTTGGGCCGGCGACCGCTACGGCGGCATCGCCATTCCACGGGTTGGCATGGAAGTGCTGATCACCTTCCTCGAAGGCGACCCCGATCAACCGCTGGTCACCGGCTGTCTGTACCACGCCGAACACGTCGTGCCTTACGACCTGCCGGCGAACAAAACCCGCAGCCTGTTCAAAACCCTCAGCAGCCCCGGCGGTGGCGGCTATAACGAGCTGCGTATCGAAGACAAAAAGGGCGCCGAACAGATCTACATCCACGCCGAGCGCGACTGGGACGAGAACATCGAGCACGACCAGAAAATCCGCATCGGCAACGAACGCCACGATACTGTCGAAGCCAACAGCTACAGCGAATTCAAGGCCGAAGAACACCGCACCACGCATCTAGACCGCAAGAGCGAAGTCAAAGCCAACGACCACCTCACTGTTGGCAACAACCAGCACATCAAAATCGGCACCGGCCAATTTATCAACGCCGGCCAAGAGATCCACCTGTCCAGCGGCCAGAAAGTCGTACTCGAAGCCGGCAGCGAACTCACCTTCAAAGCCGCCGGCAGCTTTATCAAACTCGACGCCAGTGGCATCACGATGGTTGGTCCGATTATCAAGATCAACTCCGGCGGCGCGCCGGGGAGTGGGTCGGGGGCAGCGCCGATTCTGCCGGGGCAGGCACTACCGGCGGATGCAGATATGCCGGGCGCGGTGCTTGAACACAGGCTCAAGCAGGCGCGCTTGGCCAACAGCCCGCTTGTCGAACTTTGCCAGAAGCCTAAAGGCGGTACACCGCTGCAATGCCCCCTAGCCAACTGTCCGTGTCGCGCCGCACTTCAGGCGGAGTCATTAAGATGACAATGCGTATTCAGCAGGGCTTCCCAGGCGTGACCGGGAAAACCTATTTGCTACTGGAAAACGGCGATGAAAAGCTAGAACGCGTCTATGCCCTGGAGCAAGCTCCAGAGCCCATTTATCTGTTCGCCGATACAGAGCTGGCGGCTCATCAGGAGCAAGGCCCGCTGGTCCTATGCTTGTCCGGAAGTGCTCTGCTTGATGAATACCGTAATGCACCCAACGAATGGCGCGGCCTGCTCCTGAGCAGCCCGCAACCCCTCGAAGAGTTATTGGCGCATTTGAGGCGCATGCTGATCGTCAGCTTCGACGACGGTCGTAAAGCCCTGCTGCGCTACTACGACCCACGCGTCGCCAGTTACTTTTTTCCCGCTTGTGATGCGGACAGCGTTACGCCCTGGCTAGGGCCTATCCAGCAACTGATTTGGCATGGCGGCACCTGGGCCGATAGCGCCCAAGGCCTGAGCCACTGGCACAGCCTGAGCAATCTCAATGGCACCGCCGTGACCGAACAACCGCTACCGATGCCGCTCAACCAGCAGCAGAGCAACGCGTTAGAACGCCAGCAACTGGAACACTTCACCTACGAGTGGCTACAAGGCCAACCCGGAGTGCCCTTCAGCTTGGCCTGGGATTACCTGCAGCAGGGGCTGGCCGCCAGCTTCGATGAAGCTGACGCCCTGCAGGCTTATCTCGATTTGCGCATCCAATATCCTGACCATGCCACCAACCCCGTCCCCCCTGCCGGCGACACGCAGCAGCGACTGCAGCAGTTGCGTGCCTACCTGGAAGTATCGCCGACACTCAAGGAGCCCCACGCATGACTGCAAAAGTTGGAAGTCTGAGCGGCGGTCCGGCCTGCGAGGCCGGCAAGCTGATCGTCGAAGTCATTGGCAAGGATCACCCGCCAGGACAACGAATCGTCATCTACGATGCAACCGACAATCAGCAGCAGGAAGCGCTGACCAAACGCCGCAAACTGGAGCCGCTGGTCGACTCAGCCTTTAGCAGCACCCTGCATATCTGGCCTTGGGACAACGAACCAACCCGTCACCTTTGGCTGGAAATTGAAACGGAAAAAGGTGGCCCCCTACTCCTGCCACTAATGAACGATGCCAAGGCCACGCCAAGGCAAGTCGATCAGCAATGGAACCAGATTGTACCGATTGTGCCTCTAACGCCCATGCGTAGTAGCACAAACGAAAAGGATCAAGGCATCCCTGTCCTCGCCAGACCCGGCTACCTCTATGTCTTTTACCGCGGCAAGCTCTGGCGCGAACTCGAAATCCGTCAGAGCGAAGGTAAAAACACCTATCACGACATAGACGTAAAAGCCTTTCGCCAACAAGACGGATTCTGTATCGGCCCACGTGATGCTTGCGGTAAAGGTCTGCAGGAAATCTGGCTGCCGGCCCGCTGGAATCGCGATCAAGTGAGCGACGTCGAACTTGCCTTTTCCGAGGTGCAACTGCCTGCCGCTCGCCTGCGCCGTCTGGAACAGGACACCAAGCTGCGCGCCCAGCGTTGCCAGCGTTTCAATATGCAGGCATCCGCTCAGCAGTTTAAAAAGCTCGGTGCTGGCCCTGACGGGCGTGCCTTGGCTCAGGGGTTGCTGTTGGCCATTCTCAGTCAGAATGCATCTGCCATGCAGCCTGCCGCAGAAGCCGAAGCTCGCCGCCGTAGCTTGAACAATCGAATCTTTCCCTTGAATCTGACAGAACCGCAGCGCCTGCGTGAACCGCTGTACGAACCGCAATTCGATCATCCCACGCACTATCTTCATGATCTTGCCGGCGGCTATCCAGCGAAGTGCTACCAGGCAGCGCAGAAGCTTGTCGACGGCTACGAAGCTGGGCAAGCTCCCCATATGCGCAAGGCGCCGGAACTCGACCCGTTGGCGCTCTGCCTGGAGCGCAAACTGCTGACGATGCGTCCACCACAAGATAAAACCCAGCAAGAAAAACAGAAAGAAAAGATCGAAGAAGGCGTCAAGAACTGGCAGGCACAACCTGCCGTTACCGATGCGCTAGTAGATGCTCGCACCCGGCAAATCGCCGGTTTGTTGGTGGATGACGCGGTATACCGCATGCGTCAATTGCGCGACCGCATTGAAGCCGCCCAAGCAGCGGTGAGCCTGGCCGCCGAACGCGCCAGCCTTCAGTCCCACTATGCCAGTGCACTGCTCGTGAGCAATTTCGTGCTGCCGTTGCGGATTGATGGCAAAACCAACCCGCTAAGCCGCTGCGCCAAGGCGCTGGATGCGGAGGGCCATGAACGCATCAGGCATATTCTTGCCGAGCCGCTTGGCCACCATGCTCAAATCGCTCATGGTCAGGCGCGTAGGTGTATGGCGAGTTGCCTCAAAGAGCCTTCCAACCAACAGGCCCTGGGCGATCTTTTTTGCCTGGACGGTTTCGATTACCTGGGCGCCTTCGCCCTGACCGGGCAATGCATGGCCGGTATGGCCAAGCGACTGAATGACCCACTGAATCTCAGCTTTCGACGCAAGGCCACCGACCAGGAAAAGCTCATTCTCGATATCGCCGACAACAATCGTCATCCCTTAAATGCGATGCTCTGGCCAACAGCTGACCAACAGATCTGCATGGCGCCCTACCAAAGCCCAGCGGGCAAGGAAGAGAACCTGGGCGATGGTCGTTTGCGTCCAAAGGCACTTGCTGCACTGGAAAACGCCGCACTGCCCAAGCCGGACAAGGTGCAACTACTGGAAGCCGCTGTTCTGATCGCTGCTGCCCAGCGGGGCGACTTCAAGAGCTTGCTCGGCTTCAAGAGCTCGATTAACGCACTTATGAGCGTACTGGGTGTATTGCAGGGTACCTTGCAGGCAGCGGAAAACGCCGTCACAACTGCCCAAGGCCGAGTCAATCAGGCGGCGGCAGAAGTGGATACCTCCGGCCGTAGTGTAGGCCAGAGCCAGGAGGTGCTGCGCAATGACGCCCGCTTGGCCCGATTGAACATATATGAAGCCAGAAGCTTTCAACTGGCTCGCACCATGCTTCCCGAAACCCTGGGCGCAATGCGCTTCGAACGCAGTGGCCGAGTCAATACCCGTGACCACTACATAGTGCGCCCCGACCTGCTGGGCATGGCAACAACCGGTCCAGGAACACGCATGAACGGCACCGTACGCGATGGGCAGGGCGGTGTAACCGCTACCAGCAATGCCAGCGAGGCCAGAGCCGCGGGCCTTCCCTCCGGTAAACAGGAACATTTACTGGTGGTATTACCGGTTCGTCATGAAACCACCCAGCGCTTGGAGCGGCTCTACCAGCAGTTGCGCGAACTCTTCCAAGCGCAAGAGAACCTTAACCGGCAGCGAACGAGCCTTGGCGAGGCAGACCGCGCTTACCAGGCGCGACTACGCAGCGGGGTATATCGCACGCTTAACTCGCCGATCATGCCGCCGCTGATGATGATGTTTGAGTTGTTTAATGTCCGGGCCGAATGGGCCTCTTGGGAGATGACTTTTCGTAATCGGGGTGACCTTCGCGCTGGTATTGGTGTGTTCAGTGCCTTTTATGATGCAGGTCTAGCCCTTGAACTTCTTGCCGAGCGTGTGGCTCACGATACGAGAGTTATGCGAACAGTAAGCGCGAGTTGGGACCGCACCCTGTTTCGCAACCGACTTGCGGGGGGCAAGCTCTTCGCCATCAGGGTCACCACGCGAATGAGCTTGGGGGCCGTGGGCGCGGTTCTGTTCACCGGATTGAATATCTCGGACGCAATCCATGAGTTCACCTTGGGTGACGATGCTGGCTGGGGCTATGCCCTGATGGCCGCCGGCGGCGTCGCCACTTTCGCCAGCGCCTTTATGGTTGGCCCTGCCGCCGGCGCACCTTTGCTGGCGCTGGGGCCTGCAGGCTGGATGATCGCCATTGGCCTGGCCCTGACCCTGGCCGGCGCGGCGCTGGTCTGGTGGCTGGACGATACGCCGGTCGAGGAGTGGCTTAAGCTGGGGCCGTTCGGTAAAGACCAGCCCGGCATTTTTATAGACACGGTGCGCCCAGCCCATCTGCTGGATGAGAAAGAGGCCTTCTATCGCCTGGTCGGTTTGTTTGCTGGCATGCATATACAGGTTGAAGCCAACCCCGAGCAAGCCAAAGCCCGTAGCAGCTACCCCATACCCGGCCAGGAGGCCAGGCACCAAGCCATGCGCGAAGCCAATATACGTATCCAGATTGCCAGCAACTTACCGGGACTAATCAGCTCCCTGGGGGCCAGTCAGATGCGTGTTGGCATTTGGCAGCGCTTACACCGCAGCTCTCCCAGCCCGAGGGGGGATCGCATGGTGGAAACTGTAGAGTTGCTGCCAGGGCAGAACTTCTATCTGGATACCAGCCTGCCTGCGGATAAGGTGAAGCCCAAACCCGCTTATCTGTTCTATCAAGAGCAGACTCCGGTGGGGCTCGATCTGTATCTACGGCAACCGCCAACCCCACCCGCCCAGCGCAGCGGCATTAGCATTACCATGCACCGCTACAGCTGGGCCGTACGGGCACAGGTGATTGCAGATGATGGCAAGCAGCAGTGGCATTTCCCTGCCCCGCCACCGGTAGACCCCCTGCGTTTCAATGCCAGTGAGCATGGCAAACCTAATTACACGGCAACTCAACAGGCTTTCTGGGCCGATGAACAAAGCCATCAAGATTAAGAGGCTGCACCGCCATGAATACGGCTGTTACTACCCACTATGCCGAAGGGGCCTACGACTCCCGCAATATCCCCAAGCAGCCGCCACAGCTTCACGAGCAAGCTGGGTTACTGACAAGAACCCTGCCCTGGGGGAGTACGGAAGATATAGCGCCGTTCAGTTTTATCGATGACGACTCGCCGGAACAGCTGCGGGAGTTGGAGGAAGATGAACGGAAAAAACCCGGTACTCGTCAGCGCAATGAAGCGATTTTTCATAATGCCTGCAACCATCTTTGTTACCGGCGGGCGCATGCGTCGATTTGGACGCAAACATGGCTCTACATGTGGGGGGTGGGGCGGGCTCTTTTTTTAATTGGTGTTGTTCTCTATTTATTTATGTTTATGCCAATAATGATATACATGGGGAGTAATACAGTAGGAGGAATTAGTGGGGTTGTAGATTCTCTAATAATTTCAGCTTGCTGGGTTTTTATTCCCACACTCTCTTGTTGGCTAATAGGTCACATAGCTGTATATCGGCTTCCCAGTCATTGGATCTTAAAACCCTCAGAAGGCCCGCTCTGGGAGCTTAATCGGCAAACCGGCCAGGTCACTGTTTTTGCGCGTAAGCCCGGACAGTTTGCACATCTGGGTATTGAGGGCGATTTCGTTCGGCCGTTTTATGAGTTCGATGCTTGCGTACATATCCTGCCAAGCCGCCAAGGACTGCCACAGTACTCCCTACATCTCGTGCACCGTTACCAGTCCGTAGCAATCGACTTTAAGCCCGTAACGGGTTTGCAGAGTTCGGAGCAGGCTTGTTTCGCGCTTTGGGATATGTGGCAAAACTATATGGATATCAGTCATCCGTTGCCGGAAATACCCACCTGGGAGGAATTCCGCCCGCTTGATCCAACAACCTCCGAACATGACCGTTTGACGGGTCGCAATCCCAGATATTGGCGCGATATGGATAAGGAAACTTATAAGAACGTCATCGATGAGTTGCTAATCCGCATCCAAAAACTCGACGCATTCTCTCGCCCTAATCTGATGAGCCAGCATGTGCGGAATCTGTGATCAGTTATTTATCTAAGGCTCATGAGTTGATGTACAGCTGTCCTAACGATGTGGTTCCTTGAGTCGTTGTAGTCGCCGCTTTTTTGCTAATTAAGGTTTTTGTAGGGGCGAATTCTGCAACAACTCCGGCCTTTCCCTCTGCAGTTTGCTCTGCAGCATTTCCAGTTGCTCCAGCGCGGCGCGGGCTTCGTCTAGTTCGATTTGGCTGCGTTCGCCGGATTGGGCGGCTTGTTCGATGCGGTCGCGGATGGCGGGGATCTGCTGGACGCCGCTGGCGTAGGCCATGATCTGGTCGCGGGTTTGTTGTTCTTCGAAGGCGTTGTACTGCGCCGGGTCGGCCAGCTGGGCGGCGGATGCGGGTTGGCGTGGTTTGAGCTGGCCGAGGGCCGGGCTGCGTGGGTCGCCTTGGTCGGCCATTAGCTGGATCAGCATTTGCGCTTCCTGGGCATTCAGTTGCGGTTCGCTGGGCGGTGCTTCCACAGGTTTTCCTGTAGGCGTTGGGATTGCTGCTGGCTGCTGTGTTGGCGGGGCTGCGGGCATTTCGGGCAAGTGGATGGGCGGGCTGATTGGTGTTGTAGCCTGTGGCGCGACGGCTGGCGCGGTGTCGGCTTGGGGCGTACGCACAACTACGATGGTCAGCGCGGTGATCACGCCGAGCAGGCCAATTCCGAGCCAGCCTTTCATAATCCTTGTACCTCGGCATTGCTCAGCAAGGTTTGCAGGCGGGCCTGGAATTCGCAGGCCAGTTGCTCCTTGGCCACGGCCTGGTTGACCTCATAACGCACGCTCGGATCGCTAAGCGGCAATTGCTTATCCTCACGGCTGCGTACCTGCACGATCTCGAAGGCGCCGTCGATCAGCATCGGCTGGGAAATGCTGTTCGCCTTTTGCAGCAGGGCGGTCTTGCGTAGAAAATCCAGTTGCGCATCCTGCGGACGAATCAGGCCGAGGTCGCCGGGTGGCGTGTGGCTCTTGGTATCGGCCAGTGAGTAGCGGCGCACGGCTTCATCGAAGCTAAGGCCCTTTTGCAGTTCGGCATACACCCGGTCAGCACTGGTTTGATCAGCCAAACGGATATGGCTGGCCTGCACTTGGGCAACGTTCAGGTAGAGCTGCAGGTTGCGCTGGTAGTAGGCCTCGGCATCCGTATCACTGACCTGGCTGGCCCGCTCGCGCAGGCTGGCGGTTTCATGGTGGAAGTCGTTGTGCAGACCAAGCTGATGCAGGTATTTGTGGCGGACGAGTTTGTCGCGCACCAGCTGGCGGATGCCGGCCTGTTCGTCGGCGCCAAAGCCTTTCTCTCCGAGTTGATACCAGAGGTAGTCACGCAGCGCCTGTTGGCGCACCTGTTCGGCCAGGTACACCAGGTTGCCCTGTTGCAGCTCCACTCGACCTTGTACGTTGTCGCCCTGATACAGCTCCAGCAGGTTCAGGCGTTGTTCGGCCATACCGGGGAACTGCCAGCTGATTAGCTGTACCTGCGCGGCGTCGGCTTGCTGTTGGGGGCTTAATTGCAGGCTATCGAGCACTACGCCCTGTGCCTGCGCGGTCAGTACCTGGCGCAGGCGCGCACTGCTCAGCGCTTGTGGTTGGCGCAGGAAGGGCCGCACATCGTGATCGAACTGGCGGCCGTAGACCTGCTCGATCAGGTTGGCGGCTTCGCGCTCGACCAGCGCATCCAGATCGCTGCGGTATTTGCTGCTCAGCTCGGCTTCCACCTCGCGGGCCAGCAGGTGGTTTTCCGCCAGGCCTGTGCGCAGCATGCGCAGGTCGGTATTGAATTTGACCCGGGTCATGGCCTGCTCCAGCAGGCCGATGCTTTTGCCGGGCAGGCGTTCACCGTTGATGCGCATGTCCTGGCTGCCCAGGGCTGACAGGCAGATGCCGGTCAGCCCCAGTACCAGCAAACTGCGCTGGATGATCGCGCGCACCTTACAGGCCACCCTGGCCGTAGAAGGTGTTGGCACCCTTGGTCAGCACGCTGACGGTGAGGGCGATGGACTCCGGAATCAGCTCCTTGGCTACCCGCAGGCGGGTGGCGTAGCTGGTGTCATACAGCGGTTCTGGGCGCTGGTAGGCGACCTGGGCGGTCTGGGTCAACAGATCGCGGATCGGCTTCTGCGCGTCATAGCTGCCAACCCGGTTGGCCACTGCCGCCATATTATTCAGGCCTTCGCTGAAATAATGATCGTCCACCCAGCCTTCCCAGCCGGAGTGGCCATTGCCCGACGTAACCCAGGCATGGTGCGGCTGTGCGACATCACCGGTGGTGTGCAGCGAGTAGCCGATGGTCTGCAGGGACGGCGCGTTCTTGAACTGATCGAACCAGTACTTGGCCAGGTTATCGATGGGCTGGAAGGCCGCCGTCTGGAAGTCGCCGTAGTGCGTCTGCCAGTTGGAGGAAGTGCCCTGGCGGTAATGCGCTTCGGTGGTGTCGAAGTCGCTCTTCTTCAGCTCGCGGTTGTACAGGTAAACCATGGCGTACCAGTCAACGTCGCCGCTCCAGCTGCCATCCACCTTGCGGTAGCGGTAGTCGTAACCACCGTGGTCGTTGCCGTGGGCGTCGCCCTGGCGGGCCATGTTGATAAAGTGCCAATAGGACGTGTAATTGACGATGGAGGCCGCTGCGCCATACACCGGCGCATGCTCGTAGCCGACCCACCAGCCGCCCAGGCGGGTGTCCTGAAAGTCATCGACGTCGTAGGCCGCCTGGCCGAGGATTTCCCCCGCGCGGGCTTCACTGCCGGCTGCGCCGACGTAGAACTGGTAGGCGCGTTTCATCTCGGGCGTGGCGTGCGCCGAGTTGAGGAAGGCCAGGGCGTCCTTGACGATATTCTTGTGTGTAGGTTGCGACCAGGCGCTGGCGTGGCTGGCACTAAAAGCCAGGCCTAGACCAACGACCAGGGAGGTGAGGGTTTTCATAGGGAAGGCGCTCTTTTGTTGTTGGAGTTGAGCAGTATTAGCGGACATTGATGGCAGAACTGTTGCAATGCCGCACTCCAAACTTAAAGCCTATGTGCCGGGCTGCCTCAACCCAACTAAGGTTTGGTGGTATAGACCAATTTTCTTGCGGGCCTTAGGCCGCGCCACTGTTTTTATGGTGCAAAGCCGTCTGGATACTGGGGCAGTGGCGACCTGAGCCAAGCTGCAGAACGTGAGCTGTGTCTCGCTTTGGGGCTGCGCATATCACCGACAATGCCGCGCCGGCCGGGACGCCGCTGCCTCTCGGCTACTCCATTGCCTCAATCCTCAAGGACGATGACCATGAAACTGCAGTTCTCCCTTTCCGCGCTCGCGCTCGCCACTCTGCTGTCCGGCTGTCAGAACATGAGCCCCGACGCCATGCTTAGCACCGGGCTGCAAACCATGCAGGCTGCCACTCTCAGCGATGCTGAAGTGAAGAGCATGGCCGACGACGCCTGCGTACAGATGGACGCCCAGGCGCCAATCGCGCCAGCCGATAGCAAGTACAGCAAGCGCCTGGAAACGATTGCCCGCAACCTCGGCAGCCAGGTCAACGGGACGCCGGTTACCTACAAGGTTTACCTGACTGACGAAGTCAACGCCTGGGCCATGGCCAACGGTTGCGTGCGTGTGTACAGCGGTCTGATGGACCTGATGAACGACAACGAGGTGGAGGGCGTGTTGGGCCACGAGATGGGCCACGTTGCTCTCGGCCACACCAAGAAGGCGATGCAAGCGGCCTACGCTACTTCGGTGGCTCGTGGTGCCATTGCCTCTTCCGGCAACAGTGCCGCCATGGCGCTGTCCAGCTCGCAATTGGGCGATTTGGGTGAGGCGCTGATCAACGCGCAGTTCTCCCAGTCTCAGGAAAGCGCCGCCGATGACTTCTCCTTTGATCTGCTCAAGCAGCGCAACATTCCGCTGCAAGGTCTGGCCAGCGCCTTCGACAAGCTGGCCCAGCAGGGCGGCGGCGAAAGCAGCATGTTCGACTCCCATCCCGGTTCGGCCGACCGTGCCGAGCATATCCGCCAGCGCATCGCCGCCGAGAAGTGATCGATGATGGGGCCGCAATAGCGGCCCCATCTGTTTCAGGAGTCAGCCATGGGTAGCTTACGCGTTCTGTTGGTCTGTTCTTTTTGGCTACTGGCTGCACCAGTGCATGCAGTGAGCAGTGAGCAGTGATGAATTGCATACGCACTACGACGACTGCATCCGGGCTAGCCAGCCGCTCAATAACAGCCT
Source organism: Pseudomonas sp. EA_35y_Pfl2_R111 (assembly GCF_963970955.1). NCBI lineage: Bacteria > Pseudomonadati > Pseudomonadota > Gammaproteobacteria > Pseudomonadales > Pseudomonadaceae > Pseudomonas > Pseudomonas sp. EA_35y_Pfl2_R111. Next base: position 84,630 of record NZ_CAXAOM010000003.1, read on the forward strand.
GGTGGCGGCCTGCGCCGAGAGCGTTTCGGATGTCGCGAAGAAACAGATGAACCTCACTTACCAGCGCCTCTACCTCAAACTGCAGCAAACCTCGGCGGAAGCTGCTCAGCAGCTCGAGGGGGCGCAGAAGGCCTGGCTTATCTATCGCAACGCGCATTGCGATATGCAGGGCAAGCACATTGGCTCGCCGATGTACTACACCTGCCGATGGAGCTGAACATCGACAGGCTCGTCGAACTGCAATTTTTGCTCGATAACGGCGGCTAGAATTCCATCTTTCGCCTGAGGCTAACACCCGCGGCAGATTACTCCCCCGCTATGTCCTGACTGTGCAAGGCGCCGGTCTCGCTGCTTTCCAGCACCACATAGGCGCTGGCGCAGAACAGCGAGTTGAGGCGCTTCATATCGGCAATCAGTTCCATGTGCAGGGCGCTGGTTTCGATGCTCTGCACCACTTGATGGTGCAGGCGGCTGACATGGGCGTGGGCCAGGCGGCGCTCCTGGGCGCGGAAGCGGCGTTTCTCGCGCAGCAGCTGGCGCGCGCTCTCTTTGTCACCAGAGAGGAATACCGAGAGGCCCAGGCGCAAGTTGGCCAACAGCTGAGCGTGCAAGGCGGTGAGTTCTTCCAGGCCGCTGTCGGAGAAGGAATGGCGTTGCGCGGTCTTCTGATCCTGCACTTTGCCGAGCATGCGTTCGGTAAGGTCGCCGGCCTGCTCCAGATTCACTGCTAGTTCGATGATCTCCGCCCAGCGACGGCTGTCATGCTCGCTCAACACCTCGCGCGGGACTTGCGCCAGGTAGAGTTTGACCGCGCTGTAGAGCGCATCGACATCGTCATCCAGGCGGCGCAGCTCCTTGCCAAGGGCGGTTTGCCCACCACTCAGAACTTCCAGCAGGCGGTTGAGCATGGTCTCGATCAGGTCGCCGATGCGCAGGGTTTCGCGCACCGCATTGGCCAGTGCCAGGCTCGGTGTGGCCAGTGCGGTGGGGTCGAGATGGCGCGGGCGGGCGACGCCGTTTTCTTCCGGGCGATCCGGAAGCAGCCAGTTGCAGAAGCGCGCCATCAGCCCGACTGTGGGCAGCATTAACAAGCAGCGCAAGCTGTTGTAGAGCAGGTGGAAGGCGATCACCAGTTCCTCGGGTCGCCAGTTCAGGCTGTCCAGCCAGTTGGCCAACGGATCGAGTAGCGGCATCACCAGCAGCAGGCCGATCAATTTGTACAGCAGGCTACCCAGCGCCACGCGCCGCCCCGCTGGGGTTTGCAGGCTGCTGGTGAGAAAAGCCAGCACGCCGCTGCCAATATTCGCACCAATGACTAGGCCGATGGCCACCGGCAGGCTGATCAGGCCGGCACCGGTCAGGGTGGCGGTAAGCAGCACAGCGGCCAGGCTGGAATAGGAAATCAGCGCAAACAGCGCGCCGACCAGCGCGTCCAGCAGCAAGTCGCCGGTCAGCGAGGCGAACAGCACGCGGATGCCCTGCTCCTGGGTGATCGGCGTGGCAGCGGCAACGATCAGCTCCAGGGCCAGCAGCATCAGGCCCAGGCCGATGGCCACGCGGCCGAGCTGGCCGGCGCGGGTCTGTTTGCGTGAGAGAAAGAACACCACCCCGAGAAAGATCAGCAGAGGGCTCAGCCAGCTCAGGTCGAGAGTCAGTACGCGGGCCATCAGCGCCGTACCAACATCCGCCCCCAGCATGATCGCCAGTGCCGGAGTCAGCGCCATCAGACCCTGGGCGACAAATGAGGTGACCAGCAACGCAGTGGCGTTACTGCTCTGTACCAACGCGGTCACGCCGATGCCGGCGGCAAACGCCAGCGGCCGCTTGCTGACATTTTGGCTAAGGGCCTTGCGCAGGTGTGAGCCGTACACCCGCAGAATGCCGGTACGGACGATATGGGTGCCCCAGATCAGCAAGGCAACGGCGGAGAGTAGATTAAGCAGGGTGAGCATGTTGCTGCTCCCTGGCGCGCCCGCCCAGTTACAGCGTGGCGCGTGGTTTTACTTGTTATAAAGGCGAATGCCCTGCCTTTAGCTTTAGCTTGGGTTGGCGCTGCGCGCCAGCGCGACACAGGCAGTCGCGCAATCCCACCGAGCTGCGCGAGCTGATAACCTTAGAACCTGTTTACGGTCTAGCGAGCTAGAGCCGGGCAAGGCAAAAACGGCCGAGGAAGCGGAGTTTACGAGCTGTAAATGAGCATGACTCGTTGCACTCGCCCTTCGGGTCGCGCTAACGCGCGTTAACCGCAAGCGGCTTTCCGAGGCTGTTTTTAACGCCGCCAGGCCGACGCGCAGCAGATCGTAAGCAGGTTCCTGCCCGCTACTGAACGGAAGCGACCCCCGCCGATGCTTACGCTTTATCACGCCCCTGACCTGGAAACCCTTGGCGAGCTGGCCACCACGCTGCTTGCCACGCCCATGCGTGAGCCTTTTGCGCCGGCGCTGGTGGTGGTGCCGAGTCAGGGCATGGGGCGTTGGCTGACCCTGGAGCTGGCGCGCAAGCAGGGCATCGCTATGCAATTGGAGGTGCAGCTGCCGGCGAAGTTCGTCTGGGATCTGTCGCGTCTGTGTTTGGGGCAACTGCCCGAGCAATCGGCGTTTAGCCCAAGCAGCCTGAGCTGGCGGTTGTATGACTGGTTGTGCGAGCCGGCCAATTTGGCCGAAGCGCCGCGCCTGGCGCATTACCTAGAAGGCGGTGACGAACGCAGAAGGTTGTCACTTGCCGTAAAGATCGCCGACGTATTCGACCAATATCTGCTCTATCGCGACGACTGGCTGGCCGCCTGGGAACGTAACGAGCAGCTCGACCTCGGCCCGGACGAAGCCTGGCAAGCGCTGCTCTGGCGTGAGCTGACCCGCGACGGTCACCCGCACCGCGCGCGGCTGCTGGAAGAGCTGCTCGCCCGCCTCTACGACCCCGAGTCCATTGCTGGTTTGCCTGAACGGATTCTGGTGTTCGGCATCAGCTCGCTGCCGCCGCACCATATGCGCGTACTCGAAGGCCTGGCGCGGCATACTCAGGTGGTTCTCTTCGCCCTCAATCCGTGCCGTGAAGCCTGGGGTGAGATTCGTGATATCCGCGAGCTGGCGCGGCAACCCGAAGCCAGTCCAGAAGACTGGTACCTGGATGTTGGCCACCCACTGCTGGCGAGTCTGGGCAAGCAGGGCCGTGACTTTTTCGACAGCCTGTTCAGCCTGGCGTCCAGTGAGGGCAGCCAGGAAATCGGCCTGTATTCCGAGGACGCCGACCTGCAGGATGCCAACCTGCTGCAGGCACTGCAGAATGACATTCTGCGCCTGCGCACCCGCACCGCCGATGAGCGCCTGATGCTGCGCGAAGACGACCGCTCGCTGGAGCTGCACGTCGCCCACTCGCCGCTGCGCGAGGTGGAAATCCTGCATGACCAACTACTCGCACGCTTTGCCGCCGACCCCGGTCTGACCCCGGATCAGGTGGTGGTGCTGACCCCGGATATCGAGCGCTACGCGCCTTATATCGAAGCGGTATTTGCCCCCCGCGAAGGCGTACCGCGGATTCCCTTCAGCCTGGCCGACCGCAGCCTGCGCGCGGAAATACCGCTGATCGAAGCCTTTCTCAACCTGCTGGCGCTGCCGGACAGCCGCTTCGCCGCCGAGGAAATCCTCGCCTGGCTGGAACAGCCGGCTATTGCTCGCCGTGTTGGCATAGAAGCGGAAGATCTGCCGCTGCTGCGCGACTGGCTGCGCGAAGCCGGGGTGCGCTGGGGCCGTGATGGCGCGCACCGCGAGCTGCTTGGCCTGCCCGCCGATGCTGCCTTTACCTGGCGGCAGGGCCTGGATCGCCTGCTGTTGGGCTTTGCCGCACCGCCGCAGCTTGCCGGCCTGGCCGCGCCGCTGCTGGGTGACAGCTGGCCACTGGATGCGCTGGAAGGCGGCCGGGCGCAACTGCTCGGGCGCCTGGCCGGCTTTGTCGAGCGCCTGGCCGCCCTGGCGCAGAGCCTGCAACGGCCACGGCCTTTGCGCGAATGGGCCGAGGGCCTGCAAGTGCTGATCGACCAGCTGTTTGATGAGCGCGAGGCCGGCGACACCCTATTGCTGCTGTCCAAAGCCTGCGCGGCGCTCAAGGAGCAGGGCGACGCCTCGGGTGTTGAGCGGCCAATCGAGCTGGCGCTGATTCGTCAGCAACTCACCGCCGCTTTGGAGCAGGGCAGCGCCGCCTCGGGTTTTCTTACCGGCGCGGTGACCTTCTGCACCATGGTGCCGATGCGCAGCCTGCCGTTTCGCCAGGTCTGTCTGCTCGGCCTGGATGACGGCGCACTGCCACGCCGCACCCCGGCTGCCGGCTTTGACCTGATCAGCCAGAAGCCTCGTCGTGGCGACCGCGCCCGCCGCTTGGACGACCGCTACCTGCTGCTGGAAATCCTGCTCTCGGCGCGCGGCGGCCTGTACCTCAGCTACGTCGGCCGCGACCCGCGCAGCAACGCCGAGTTGCCGCCCTCGGTGCTAGTCAGCGAACTGCTGGATGTGGTCGATCTCACTGCCGTTTGTGGTGTCGATGGGCAAAACGCCAGCGTGCGGATTACTCACCATCATCCATTGCAACCCTTTGCCCCCGGCAACTTCGCCGGCAACCGCCATGCCGGCTTTGCCGCGCCTTGGTTCCGGGCTGCGCAGCGCCTAAGCCAGGCCGTTGAAGCACCACAAGCTTTTGCCAGCCCGCTGGATGAGCTGGACCAAGATTGGTTATCTATCGAGCCTAGCCAGCTGATCCATTGCTTTAAACACCCGGCGCGCTACCTGCTGGAACAGCGCCTCGGCCTGCGCCTGGCGCAGACAGAAGAAACCCTGGCCGGCGACGAGCCGTTCAGCGTCGAGTGGACCAGCCAGCACGGCCTGCGCCAGTTGGCCTTGCAAGCCATCGAGAACGGTTGGAGCGAGCGCCAGGAGCGCGCCGTGGCAGCGGCTTCCGGCTGGTTGCCCGTGGGCGAGTTGGGCCAGGCACATTGGGGACAGATTCGCGGGCCGATCCGCGCCTTCGCCCCCACCCTGTTCGAAGAACGCCCGGAGGATGCCGCGCAACCGCTGCTGGTGGATCTGGAATTGGCCGGCGTGCGTATCCACGGCTGGCTCGATGGCGTAACCAGCGCGGGGCTGTTCGACTACCGCCTGCGTGATCTCGGTGCCTGGGAACTGGCACCGTTCTGGCTGCGCCATCTGCTGCTTAACTGCGCCGCCACGCCCGGAATCAATCGTGACAGCCGCCTGCTTTCGCCGAAAAGCGAATGGCGCCTGGGCCCGCTGGCGAATGCCCGTGAGCTGCTGCAGCCTTGGCTGGAGGCCTACAAAAGCGCGCTGTGTGAACCACTGCCGCTGTTCGCCAAATGCAGCCATGGTTTTGCCCGCAAATGGCGCAACCCAGGGCGCAAGGAGCCGATTGACGCCGCGCGCAGCGAAGCACGGGTGATGTGGCAAGGCAATGATTTTATGATCGGCGAAGGCCAGGACCCCTGGAATGCTCTGGCTTTCCGCGACCGTGAGCCGCTGGACGAGCGCTTCGAAGTCCTCGCCGAGCAGCTCTACGGCCCGGCGCTGGATGCCCTGCAAGGCAGTGAAGAGGACGAAGCATGAGCAGCGCCAGCCTTAACCTGCTGCAGGACAGTTTCACCGGGCGCTCGCTGATCGAGGCCAGTGCCGGCACCGGCAAGACCTGGACCCTGACCGCGCTGTACGCCCGTCTGTTGCTGGAGAAGCAGCTCAGCGTCAGCCAGATTCTGGTGGTGACCTTTACCACCGCCGCCACCGCCGAACTGCGCGAGCGCATTCGCAAACGTCTGGCCGAGTTGCTGGCGGTTTACGAACAGGGGCCGGGCGACGATGCGCTGCTTAACGATCTGCATGCCCAGTACCCGGATGCTGCCAGCCATCGGCGTCTGCTACTGGCGGTGCATGGTTTCGATGAGGCGGCGATCTTCACCATTCACGGTTTCTGCCAGCGCGCCTTGCAGGATGCGGCGTTCGAAGCGGGTGGTGATTTCGACAATGAGCTGACCCATGACGACCGCGAGATTATCGACGCCTTACTCGCCGACCTCTGGCGGCATGAGCTGGCCAGCGCCGAGCCGGAATGGGCGGCGTTTCTGGTGCAGCAGAAGATCACCCCGCAGGTTTTGCGTCAGCGCTTGCGCAATCACCTGGGCAAACCCTATCTGCGCATCGAGCCGCAACCGGGTACACGCAGTGAGATGAGCGCCCTGCGCGCCGCCTGGCAGCAGGCGCAGCGCCTCTGGCTAAGTGAAAGCGCCGGCTGGCTGGCGCAGCTCAAAGCCTTCGAGGGCTTCAAAAGCAACATGTGTAACGCGGCCAAGCTGAGCGTCTGGCAGGCCGAACTGGACGGTTATTTCAGCGATGCAGCGGCGCTGTTCAGCAAGACCGAGGCGCACCGCCGGCTGGCTCGCGAAGGGCTGAACAAGGCCAGCAAAAAGGGCTGCGAAGCGCCGGCCAATCCCCTGGCCGCCGCGCTGCAGGCGCTCTGCGATGCCCTGGATGCCGCACAACCTGAGGCCGAACAACGCCTGATCGACCTGCAGGTACGGCTGATCCATCAGCTTAACGAGCAGCTGCCGGCACGCAAGGCGGCGCAACGCCTGCTGGCTTTCGATGACCTGCTCAACAAGCTGCAGCAGGCCTTGCAGGGTGAGGGCGGTGAGCATCTGGCCAGTACCCTGCGCACGCAATATCCGGTGGCGCTGATCGATGAGTTTCAGGACACCGATCCAGTGCAGTACCGGGTGTTTCACCGCATCTATTCAAACCCTGAGCGAGGAATTGACGCAGTCAGCGAGGCGCGCAGTAGCCAGGCTGGTGACCTGTGTTTTGTCGGCGATCCCAAGCAGGCCATCTATGCGTTTCGTGGTGCAGATCTGGCGACCTACCTCAAGGCCCGCAGCGAAGCCGCGCGGCAATACAGCCTGGCCACCAACCACCGCTCGACCCCCGAGCTGATCGCCGCGCTTAATCAGCTGTTCGACCGGCCCATGCCCTTCGCCGAGAAGGGCTTGGATTACCAACAGGTCGGGGCCAGCAGCAAGGTGCGGGCGCAGTTGGTGCTGCCGCCCGCTGACAATGAAACCGACGCGCCGCTGGCGCTGGTCTGGCTGGATAACGACTACCTGGGCAAGGGCGAAGCCGGAGCGTTGGTGGCGCGGGATACAGCACGGCGCATCGCGGCGGTGCTGAGTGCGAGCAGTCAGGGCCAGGCCTTCTTTGAAAATAAAGAGAGCGAACAGGACGGCACGCGCACCCCACTCAAGGGCGGCGATATCGCCGTGCTGGTGGCCAGCCACCGTCAAGCCGGCGAAGTGGCCGCCGAACTGGCCGCCCGCGGGGTGCCCAGCGTGCGCCGCGGCAAGGAAAATGTCTGGCACAGCGAAGAGGCGGATGAACTGTCTGCCGTGCTGGCCGCCTACGCCGAACCGGGCCGCGAGGGCGCATTGCGTTATGCCCTGGCCAGTCGTCTGCTGGGCCGCAGCGCTGCCGATCTCGCCGCCTGCAGTGAGGACGCTCAAGCCTGGGACCGCGAGCGCGAAGCCGCCGAGCGTTATCACCAGCTGTGGCAGCAACAGGGCTTTATGCGTGCCTTCCGCGCCTGGCTGGACGAGCAGCAGGTGGCCCAGCGCCTGCTGGCCCTGGTGGATGGCGAGCGCCGCCTGACCAACCTGCTGCACCTGGCCGAACTGCTGCAAACCGAAAGCCTGCAACGCCCCGGCCTGGAGCAATTGCTCGCTTGGTTTAACGCCCAGCGCAGCGCCGAGGCTCATGGCGAAGACGCCCTGCTGCGCCTGGAAAGCGATGCAGAACGGGTGCAAATCGTCACCATCCACACCTCCAAAGGCCTGGAATACCCGCTGGTGTTCTGCCCCTACCTGTGGGACGGCGCGCTGCTGCGCCAGAGCGAAGACATCAGCTGCCACGCCGACGACGGCACACAGCTGCTGGACTTGGGCAGCGAGCAGATCGACACGCACCGCGAGCGCGCCCGTCACGAACGCTTCGCCGAAAAGCTGCGCCTCACCTACGTCGCCCTAACCCGCGCCCGTGACCGCCTGTGGCTGCACTGGGGCCCGGTGGATTGCAAACCAAGAAAAGACGGCACCCTCGGCGACAGCGGCCTGCACAGCAGCGCCCTGGCCTGGCTGCTGCACGGCCGCGCGCTGCCGGGTGAGGATGCCTTGGCCGAGCTTGCTGGCCATCTGCAAAGTCTGAGCCCGCAAGGTTTGCGTGCAGAAATCGAGCAGCTGATCGCCAGCAGCCAGGGTCGGATGGCCATCCAGCCATTGCGTGAAAGCGAGGCCAGTGCCGCCGGTGAGCAACGCGCGCCGGCCCCGCAGCAACTCGCCACGCTACAGCGCAGCCTGCACAGCGCCTGGCGTATCGGCAGCTTCTCCGGGCTGGCCGCAGGTATGCATATGGAAGCGCCGGATCGCGACGGTCTGGTGCTGCCGGATGCCAGCGAGCCGGGCACCGGCTTTTTCGCTTTCCCCCGTGGTGCGCGGGCCGGTACCTGCCTGCACGCGATTCTGGAAGACTGGGCGCGCGGTAAAGGCGCGCTGAATGAGCTGATCGAGCCGGGGCTGAGCGGACACGGCATTAGCAGCGACTGGCAGGCCGTGGCGCTTATTCATTTGCAACAGGTGATCGACGCCGATCTGGATGGCCAGGGCCTGACGCTGGCCGGCCTGAATCCTGCGCGACGCTTGCCCGAGCTGGGTTTTACCTTTCCGCTGGCCGGGCTGGATGTGCAGCGCCTGCGCGCGATTCTCTGCGACCCGGCCCATGGCCTGGCTGCACCGATGCGCGAGGCGGCGGCGCGTTTGGAATTCGACAGCCTCAAGGGCTTTCTCAAAGGCTTTATCGACCTGACCTTCGAGCACGACGGGCGCTGGTATATCGCCGACTACAAGTCCAACTGGCTCGGCCCGGACGCCAATTACTACGGCGGCGATCGTCTGCTGCAGGCTCTGGCTGCCGAACATTACTACCTGCAATACCTGATCTATCTGGTGGCGCTGCGGCGCTTCCTGCGTCAGCGTCTGGACGATTTCCAGAACGAGCAACTGGGCGGTGCCTACTACCTGTTTCTACGCGGCATGCCGACGGCTGGGGTTTATTTCTCGCGGCCCAGTGACGGGCTGCTGGATGCGCTGGATACCTTATTTGAGGAGGGCAGATGAGGCTGCTTCGTAGCCCGGATGCCATCCGGGAGCGGACCTCGCGCCGCCCAATCCCTTCCCCGGATTTCATCCGGGCTACGAGATCGACAGGGATTGGTTGGGTAGGGTGGATGATGCTTTTTTCATCCACCATGGCTATTGGTGGATGGGTGAAGCGTCATCCACCCTACGGGAGGACTCTATGACGCTCGCCGACTTGCCCCTCGGTCCGCTGGAGCGCGCCCTGGTTGCTAGCCTGCTGCGTCTCGACCCTGCGGCTTCACCGGTGGTCTTGGTTTCGGCGGCGCTGCTTTGTATGGCGTTGGACAAAGGCGATGTGTGTCTGCCACTGGCGCGATTGGTCGGGCAGCGACCTTGGCCGGAGCACGCATTTAACATGCCGGCGTTGGATGAATGGCAGGCGCAACTTGAGGCCTCAAGTCTGGTTGGCGGTGACGGTTATTTCACCCCGCTGATTCTTGAGCATGGCCGTCTCTATCTGGCGCGCTATCAGGCCTACGAACGTCAATTGTCTGAGCAGTTGTTGCTGCGCTCCGCCGATCTGCCTGTGGTGGATGAGGCGCAATTGAGCGAAAGCCTCGGTCGACTGTTTGCATTTAACCAGCAACAACCGGACTGGCAGCGCCTGGCCGCCGCGCAAGCGGTGCGGCGCAAGCTGGCGGTGATCTCCGGCGGCCCCGGCACCGGCAAAACCACGACCGTGGTACGCCTGCTGGCTGCATTGCTTGAACAGCCCGGGGCGGCAAACTTGGCCATCGGCCTGGCTGCGCCTACGGGCAAAGCCGCGGCGCGAATGGCCGAGGCGATCCGCAATGCCAAGGCCGCACTGCCGGTCAGCGAGGCGATCAAGGCAGCGCTGCCGGATGAGGCGCGCACCCTGCACCGCCTGCTCGGCAGCCGCGGCGACAGCCCGCAGGTACGCCATCATGCGGCCAACCCGCTGGCGCTGGATGTGCTGGTGGTGGACGAAGCCTCGATGGTCGATCTGGCGCTGATGGCCAAGCTGCTTGACGCTCTGCCTCCGAGTGCCCGGCTGATTCTGCTCGGTGACAAGGACCAGCTGTGCGCCGTGGAAGCCGGCGCGGTGTTTGCTGAACTCTGCGAGGGTCGTGGTTTCGATGCTCAGGCGGCAAGTGAGCTGCAGCGTGTTACCGGCCAGCAGGTGCCGGTCAGCCAGCCCAGCTCGCAGCTGGGCGATGCGGTGGTGCTGCTGACACACAGTCATAGATTCGCTGGCGACAGCGGCATCGGTGAGCTGGCGCGGCGGATCAACAGTGGCGATGTCAGCGGCACGCTTAACCTGCTCAAGGAAAATCGCAGCGACCTGGCCTGGAATGCCCAGCCAACGCCCAACGATCTGCTGGAGCGTCTGGATCAGGGCTACGCGCCCTTTATCGCTGCCGCAAAAAGCGCCGACCCGGCAGCAGCTTTCGCCACGTTCAATGCCTTCCGCGCACTCTGCGCCCAGCGTGAAGGCGCTTGGAGCGTGGCCGGTATCAACGAGGCGCTGGAGGCGCGAATCAAACGCCGCAGCCAGGTGCCAAGCCGGGAGCGCTGGTATGTCGGCCGGCCGGTGATGGTGCGGCAGAACGACTACGCCTTGGGTCTGTTTAACGGCGATATCGGCATCTGCCTGCACAGCGAATACGGCCTGCGGGTGTTTTTTGAAGGTGAGGACGGCTATCGCCCCTTCGCTCCGGCGCGCCTGCCCAGCCACGACAGTGCCTTCGCCATGACCGTGCACAAGAGCCAGGGCTCGGAGTTCAGAGAAGTGCTGCTGGTGCTGCCCGAACAACCCAGCCCGCTGCTGAGCCGCAGCCTGTTCTACACCGGCATCACCCGGGCCAAGCACAAGGTAGAAATCTGGGCCCTGCCCGCCCGCCTGGGTGAAGCCGTGGCCACCCGTGCCGAGCGTGCGGCGGGGTTGGCTGAGCGTTTGGAGATACCAATGTCTGAAAATGCTGCACCTGTGATAACGCAGGAACAGCTCGATCTTTTCTAACTAGGAGTTTTAGGTGAGCAACGGAATGTTCTGGTGTCGACTAGTGGCAATCTTTCTGGGCGTGGTTCCACCTGCGCTATTTGCTGCTGAAGGGCCGCAGGTCTACAGCGGGATGCTGGGCAAGATGGCGATAGTAGTGGAACTCGATCTACGCGACCCTGAGCAGGTCATTGGCCGCTATTTTTACCGCAAGCATCACCATGACTTGGCCTTGGAGGGCCGACTGCAAGGCCAGCAGCTCAGTCTGGTCGAAGGCCGAGACCAGTACGACGACGTTCCGCGTCCCGAACTGCGCTTGCAGCGCAGCCCGCAGGGGTGGCAGGGCGAATGGGTCGGGCCCCAGGGCAAACGGCTGGCCGTTACGCTTACCCAGCCGACTATCGAGGAGCCGCCAGCGGGAGCCGAACCCTTCTGGTATCGCCTATACGACACATCACCCTACGAGTTCCTGCGTCTCAAGGAGTTGCCGCTAACGTCTGGCAAACAGCAGGAGTTTATGGGCCATGAGTTGCAATGGTGGACGGAGCCCGTTTCGGGGCTGGCGATGTTCGAAGTGCTGAGCGGTTACCCCCAGGCACAGCTGGATTCGATCAACCAGCAGTTGCGCGCACGCTTGCGTGAGGAAGTGATCGACTATCACGCTTGCAAGCTGGGGGCGGGTGGTAGATGGGGGGAGTTTCTACAAACCGTGCGGCCGCGACTGCTGTTGGCGGATGTTGTAAGCCTAAGCATTTTTACCAGCTACGACTGCGGTGGAGCCCATCCGGATTTCGGTGATGCGCCGCTTACGCTGGATGTACGTAGCGGAAAACCGCTGGGCCTGGAGGATCTGCTCTGGGTCGGTGACGGCCCCGCTTTTCACTACCTCGAAACGCGAGAGCACAAACCGGATGAGGACTCGGTGAGCTTCGACGTGTTTTCCCAATACCGTAATCGGTACTTTGCGCCTTGGTTGGTCGAGCAGTGGCAACAGATTGCTCCAGACGAGTTGCCAGAGCCTGGGGATGATCTCGAGTGCAATTACAGCGACCCGGACCTCTGGGATTACCCCAGTTGGTATCTCAACGAGAAGGGTATCGTGTTCGATCCGATCTTCCCGCGCGTCGCGCGTGCCTGCGAAGGTACCGAGTGGTCGGTGCTGCCCTATGCGGTAGTCAAGAATCATCCCGGTCGGTTGCGCTTGGCATTGCCGGACTAAGGTGGGGTATTGCACTGCGCGCATCATCGGCCTAGGATGCGCGCCTCTCTCAACCGACAGCAAAGGAGCCACATCATGCAACAGCTGATCAACCTTTGCAGATCGCGCCTGGTTTAATCGCCTCTTCCGCAGCTCTTCGCAGCGGTTCGCATTGCCCGGCTTCGGCCTGCCAACTCCAAGATTTTTTCGTTTCAACCAATTTGGATTGGACTATGGGCACTTGCATTAGCAATTTGTCCGACGGCATCGTTTTGATCGCCGCGGACGACACTTGGATCGAAGGAAAAGCGATCCAACAACTTGAAACCACCGCACGCCTGCCGGGCATGCACCGGGTCGCCGGGATGCCGGATCTGCACCCGGGGCGCGGTTATCCGGTGGGGGCGGCGTTCTTCTCCACTGGTCGGCTGTATCCTGCGTTGGTCGGCAACGATATCGGCTGCGGCATGGCGCTATGGCGCACCGATATCGGCGTGGCCAAGCTGAATCTGGACAAGCTGGAAAAGCGCCTCGGTAGTCTCGAAGGTTCCCTTGACGATGATTGGCAGGAGGCCATCGCGGCTTTCGGTCTGCCGCCGAGCGGTCATGAGCGTGCCCTCGGCACCATTGGCGGCGGCAATCACTTCGCCGAACTGCAGCAACTCGATCAGAGCTTCGACGATGAAGCGCTGGCGAACCTCGGTATCGACCGCAAGCAGCTGTTGTTACTGGTGCACAGCGGTTCGCGTGGGCTGGGCGAGGCGATTCTGCGCGAGCAGGTCGACTTGTTTGGTCATCAAGGGTTGGAGGCCGGCTCTGCGGCTTGCGCCCATTACCTGGCACGTCACGATGGCGCCTTGCGCTTCGCCGAGGCCAATCGGCAGCTGATCGCTCGGCGCATGCTCGAACGGCTGCGCGCCGATGGCGGACAGTTACTGGATATCAACCACAACCTGGTATCGCCAGCACATATTGCGGGTCAGGACGGCTGGCTGCACCGCAAGGGCGCCACCCCGTCCGATCAGGGTGTGTTGGTGATTCCTGGCTCGCGGGGCGACTACAGCTACCTGGTGCAGCCGCTGGCCGACGAACGCAGCCTGTTGTCTCTGGCCCATGGCGCGGGGCGTAAATGGATGCGCAGTGACTGCAAGGATCGCCTGGCCGCGCGTTACAGCGTCAAGCAGCTGGAGCGTACGGCACTGGGCAGCCGAGTGATCTGTGCCGACCGGGCGCTGATCTACGAGGAAGCACCAGAAGCCTACAAGGCCATAGATTCGGTGGTCGGTGCGCTGCGCGAGGCAGGTCTGTTGCGGGTATTGGCACGCCTGAAGCCGGTGCTGACCTACAAGACGCGCGGAGGTTGCTGCTGATGATCCTTCTGCAATTGTCGGCGGCCCAAGGGCCAGAAGAATGCGCCTTGGCGGTGGCCAAGGCGCTCAAGCGTCTACTGGCGGAAGCCACGGAATTGGGTGTTGAGGTGCAGGTGCTGGAGCAGGAGGCCGGCGAGCGCCCGGCAACTTTGCTTTCGGTCTTGCTGGCGTTGAGCGGTGAAGGCGCCGAACAGTTGGCGGATGTCTGGAGCGGCTCGCTGCAATGGATCTGCGTCAGTCCTTATCGGCCGGCGCATCGGCGTAAGAACTGGTTCTTCGGGGGCGCGCGTTTTGCTGCGCCGCCGGCCAACCTGGAAAGCCAAATCCGTTTCGAAACCCTGCGTTCTTCCGGCCCCGGCGGCCAGCACGTCAACACCACGGACTCGGCAGTACGCGCCACTCACTTGGCCAGTGGCATTAGCGTCAAGGTACAGAGCGAGCGCAGCCAGCACGCCAACAAGCGTCTGGCGTTGCTGTTGATCGCTCAAAAGCTAAGCCAACGTGAGGAGCAGGCACATGGCGACTTAAGGGCCGAACGGCGTCTGTTTCATCATCAGGTGGATAGGGGCAACCCGACACGGATTTTCCGCAGTTTGAGTTTCACATCCGAGTGATGTGAGCGGTACTAACTCAAAGGCCAGGCATTTGCTGTGCTGCTCGTTTGGGCAGCACAGCACACTACCTGTGCAAGATCAGTCCTTGGGGGCCAGGCACTGCTCCGGCCTAACTGGGCTAGCCAGGATAAGTGTGTCGCCTACACTCAAGTGCTAACTCTCTGGAGTTATCACCTGCGCCGTCGTATTTAAAGCTAAGGTCAAGAGCTGATGTTTGCACGACTATTTGCCAGCCTGCTGCTGGGCCTGATGTGTTGTCATAGCGCCATAAGCGAGGAACTGCGGCTGGTTACGGGTGACGACTACGCACCGTTTACCGGAAAAGCGCTACCCGCTGGGGGCATGCTCACACAGGTTGTTCAAGCAGTGCTGGCGCTGAGCGATATCGACAGCACACTGGACTGGCAGCCCTGGAATCGCGGCTATCTGAAAACTTTACGAGGCGAGTACGACGCCACCTTTCCCTATGTGCCCACGCCTGAGCGAGAGCAGGAATACATCTACTCGGCACCCTTGCTGGTGGTTGAGCATCATATTTTCAGCCGTAGTAATGATCCCATCGAGGCCCTAGATTCTGAGCAGATTCGGGGGCGAAGCGTGTGCATACCGCTAGGTTGGCAACCCTCTGCTCTGCTCCAAGGATTTCTGGATCAAGGGGTTGTGCGACGCCACTCACCGATAGGTATCAAGGAATGTGCGAGGTTGATATTGATTGGCCGTGACGATTTCTTTGTCGCCGATCGACGCCTTGGCGATACGGCATTGCAGTTGATTGGTGCTAGCAATGGCCAGTTACAGCGTTCGGCTGAAATGATCAGTACCAGCTCTCTGCACCTGATCGTGCCGCACAATCACCCTCGCGGCTCGCTGATCATCGCGCAGTTCGATGCCGGCCTAGATCGCCTCAAGGTCAGCGGTGCTTATCAGCAAGTTATAGAGGGGTATATAGAGTCTCGGGCGCTGCTGCAGAGTAGCCAGTAGCTCGGTGAGGCGTCTTGTCGCTGCCCTCTGACGGGCAGTTGGTTGGCTCGCCGTCCCTGGCGATGCCGTCACTCAGTTGGTTTCTTCAGTTTTGGATTAGGAAAAAACTGCACCGCCTGAACCTTGGGATTCGCAGCCTTGGGCTTTAGCGCGCTGATATTGACCCGCGTGGGTAGCTCGCGCGGTACCGAGTTGCCGCGCTCATCCAGGGTGTCGGCGTAGCCGCAGGCCACGCATTCGCGGTGGGGTACACCATCGACATTCCACATCTGGATCTTGTCTATTTCGCTGCACGCCGGGCAGACCGCCCCGGCGATAAAGCGTTTCGCGCTTACATTTACAGGTGCGTCAGTCATGCGGCCTCCTGGCTCAAGCCGAGGTGACGCAGCAGGGCGTCGATGGATGGCGGACGGCCGCGGAAGTCGACAAACAGCACCATCGGTTCCTGCGAGCCGCCACGGGCCAGAATCGCCTCACGGAAGGCTTGGCCGGTGGCGCTGTTGAATACCCCTTCTTCTTCGAACTTGGAGAAGGCATCGGCGCTCAGCACTTCGGCCCACTTGTAGCTGTAATAACCGGCCGCGTAACCGCCGGAGAAGATATGCGCGAAGCTGTTGGGGAAGCGGTTGTAGGCCGGCGGACGCAGCACCGAGACTTCCTCGCGGATGCCTTCGAGTACCTCCAGCACGCTGCGGCCATCGCCGTGGGTGGCGTGCAGTTCGAAGTCGAACAGGCTGAACTCGATCTGTCGCACCATCATCAAGCCGGACTGGAAATTCTTTGCCGCCAGCATCTTGTCCAGCAGGTCCTGCGGCAGCGCCTCGCCAGTCTCGTAGTGGCCGGAGATCAGCGCCAGGCCCTCGGGCTCCCAGCACCAGTTCTCCATAAACTGGCTCGGCAGCTCCACGGCATCCCAGGCCACGCCGTTGATACCGGACGCACCGGCATGTTCGACGCGGGTCAGCAGGTGATGCAGGCCGTGGCCGAATTCGTGGAACAGGGTGGTGACTTCATCGTGGGTCAGCAGCGCGGGCTTGCCGCCGACTGCCGGGGTGAAGTTGCACACCAGGTTGGCCACCGGGCTGATTAGCGTGCCATCGGACGTGCGGCGCTTGTCACGCGCGCCGTCCATCCAGGCGCCGCCGCGCTTGTTGGCGCGGGCGTAGAGGTCGAAGAAGAAGCGGCCGACATGGGCGCCGTTCTCCTTGATTTCAAACAGACGTACATCCGGGTGCCAGGTGTCGAAGCCGCTCAATTCCTCGATCTGGATGCCGTAAAGCTTTTCGACGATGGCGAACAGGCCGCTGAGCACTTTGTCGATGGGGAAGTAGGCGCGCAGGATTTCCTGGGAAATGCTGTAGCGCTGCTCGCGCAGTTTCTCGCTGTAGTAACCGATGTCCCAGCTTTGCAGGTCGTTGCAGCCCTGTTCGGCAGCAAAGGCTTGCAGCTCACGCAGGTCCTGCTCGGCAAACGGTTTGCCGCGTGTACCGAGGTCGCGCAGGAAGTGCAGTACCTGCTCGGTGGTTTCAGCCATTTTGCTGGCCAGGCTCAGCTCCGCGTAATTGGCGAAACCCAGCAGCTTGGCCAGCTCCTGACGCAAGGCGAGGATTTCCAGCATCACTGGGCCGTTGTCGTTCTTGCCGGCATTCGGCCCCTGATCGGAGGCGCGGGTGCAGTAGGCGGCATACACCTCTTCGCGCAGGGCGCGGTCGTTGGCGTAGGTCATTACCGCAAAATAGCTGGGGAATTCCAGGCTAATCAGCCAGCCGTCCAGGCCCTTGGCTTCGGCGGCTTGCAGCATCTGCGCTTTGGCCGAATCGGTCAGGCCATCCAGGGCGGCTTCGTCGGTGACGTGCTTGGTCCAGGCCTGGGTGGCATCCAGCAGCTGGTTGGAGAACTTGCTAGCCAGCTCGGAGAGCTTCATCTGGATTTCGCCGTAGCGCTTCTGCTGCTCGGCCGGCAGGTCGATACCGGACAGGCGGAAATCGCGCAGGGCGTGCTCGAGAATGGTCTTCTGCGCCACGTCGAAGCCGGCGGCTGCAGGGCTCTCGGCCAGCGCCTGATACGCCTGAAACAGCGGCTGGTTCTGGCCGATTTCGGTCCAGTATTCGGATAGTTTCGGCAGGCAGGCCTCGTAGGCGGCGCGCAGCTCTGAGCTGTTACACACCGCATTCAGGTGGCTGACCGGGCTCCAGGCCTGTCCCAGGCGCGCGCCCAGTTCATCCAACACGAGCACCAGGCCATCCCAGCTCGGTGTGCCAGACTGTTGTTCAAGCAGGCGGCTCATGGCCGCCCGGCTTTCGGCAAGAATGCTGTCCACCGCCGGCTCGACATGCTCCGGACGGATGGTGGCATAGGACGGCAGATCGAAGGCTTGCAGCAGTGGGTTGTTGGCAGTCACGACAGGTCACCTGTAACGAAATGGGTTTGCAGCTGTGACCCCGGCGGGCGCTAAAGGCTCCCAGGGGCAGGCTTGAATCGACACGGGGCGCTACAAAACCGCGCGCATGTCCTGAACATGGGTGCCATCTTAATTACAATCAAGGTCAGACGCAGCCTAAGAGGTTTCTATCGTGGCAATTCGTACTTACCAACAGTTCACCCCCTTGCTCGGTTCACGGGCCTTTGTTGATGCCTCGGCCGTGGTGCTCGGCGATGTGGAAATCGGCGCGGACAGTTCCATCTGGCCGCTGGTGGTGATCCGTGGCGACATGCACAGCATCCGCATAGGCGAGCGCAGCAGCATTCAGGACGGCAGCGTGCTGCATATCACCCATGCCGGGCCCTTCAATCCGCGCGGCTACCCGCTGAATATCGGTGACGATGTCACCATTGCGCATAACGTCACCCTGCATGGCTGCAGTATCGGCAGCCGGGTGCTGATCGGCATGGGCAGCATCGTCATGGACGGCGTGGTGATCGACGACGAGGTGATGCTCGGCGCCGGCAGCCTGGTGCCGCCCGGCAGCCACCTGGAAAGCGGCTTCCTTTACCTCGGCAGCCCGGCGAAAAAAGCTCGCGAGTTGAGCGAGAAAGAGCGCAGCTACTTCCGCTACAGCGCCGATAACTACGTACGGTTGAAGGATCAGCACTTGATGGAAGGATACGGCAGCTGATGACTCAACCGGCGTTGCATTACTCGACCATCCTGTTTGACCTCGATGGCACCCTCACCGACCCGCGCGAGGGGATTACCCGCTCGGTGCAGCATGCACTGGCCAAGCTGGGCATCGATGAGCCTGATCTGCAGGTGCTTGAGCACTTTATCGGCCCGCCGCTGTTGCAGTGCTTTATGCAGACCTATCAGTTCGATGAGGCCACGGCCTGGCAGGCGGTGAACCATTACCGCGAGCGTTTCCGTGAGGTTGGCCTGTATGAGAATCAGCTGTTCGACGGTGTGGGCGAACTGTTGCAGCTGCTGCAGCACCAGCAGCGCACGCTGTATATAGCGACCAGCAAACCGACGGTATTTGCCGAGCAGATTGCCCGGCACTTTGGCTTTGCCCAGCACTTCAAGGTGATCTACGGCAGCGAACTGGACGGCACGCGCACCGACAAGGTCGAGCTGATCGCCCATCTGCTGGAAAAGGAACAGCTTGCGCCAGAGGCGACGTTGATGATCGGCGATCGAAAGCACGATTTGATCGGCGCCAGGCGCAATGGCCTGGATGCAGCAGCGGTGGGCTATGGTTTTGGCAGCTTGGCCGAGCTGCAGGCCGAGGCGCCGACCTATCACTTCCACAGCCTGGCGGAGTTGCACCAGGCGTTTGTGGGCTAAGGCGATGGGTTACGTCGCTGCGCGGCTAACCCATTCTACGCTTAGCCATTTTTCTGATAGATGATCTTCTTGGTGCCGCCGTCGCAGCTGCCGACCACCATGCCGGGGTCCTGGGCTTCTTCGTTGGACACGATTTCCAGGGTGTAGCTGGCCACGCCGGCGGCCTGGATTTTCACTTCAATCTCCGCACGCAGCTCTTCGCAGGGCTTGGGTGCGGCCAATACGCTGGTGCTGAGTAGACCAAGCAGCACGGCCAGGGTGAATTTGTTCATTGCATCGCTCCTTTTGCGTGAACAGAAACTACAGGGGTTGGAGTGTTTTTTCGGTACCTAAGTTCTAAGAGCCTGGAGATAAGTCGGTGAGTGCCTGCTGCCGTTCCACCACGGGCAGGTCGCCCAGTGCGGCGACGCGTTGATAGAAGCGCGGCCAGTCACGCTCAACCTGCTCGAACAGCGCGGCAAAGGCCGGCACCCATTGATCATAGAGACCAAATGGCAACAGCTTGGCGTTGTTGATCGGCGCGTTGATCCAACCGTCGTAACGCCCGCTACCGCCCCACTCGCGCTTGCTAAGCGCATCGTATTCGGCGCGTAGGCGTTCGAACTCGGCCTGCTTGCCGCTGCGCATCTGCGGCGCTGGCAGTTCGCTGTCATACAGCTGTTGCAGCCGCGCGCGGCTGGCCAGCACCAGGCCGATAAATTGCTCGCGTTGCTGTTCGCCTTGCGGATCGTCGGGTTGCAGGCCCTGTTCAGCCCGCCATTGGCGCAGGCCTTCGCGCTCGACAAAGCTGGCGAAGGACTCGTTGAACGCTGTGTCGTCCGCCACATACAGCTGCTGATGCGCCAGCTCATGGAAGATCACTGCCACCAGGCGTTCATCGCTCCAGCGCAGCATGGTGTTGAGAATTGGGTCATCGAACCAGCCCAGTGTTGAATAAGCCTCGACGCCGCCCACGTAGGTATCCAGGCCCTGCTGCTTGAGCAGTGCAGCAGCGCCGCGCGCCCGACCCTGGCTGTAGAAGCCGCGGTAGGCCACACAACCGGCGATAGGGAAACAGTGCAGTTCAGGCGCCAGGGAAAACTCCGGGGTGGCAAACACATTCCACACCACGAAGGGCCTCTGAATATCGGCATACAGGCGGTAGCTGCTGTTGTTTGGCAGACCCAGCTGGGCGCTGGCGAAATCCCGCGCTTGCTGCGCGAGGGCTAGGCGCTGCTTGAGTTCGGGGTCGGTCG
Organism: Pseudomonas sp. EA_35y_Pfl2_R111; assembly: GCF_963970955.1. Taxonomy (NCBI): domain Bacteria; kingdom Pseudomonadati; phylum Pseudomonadota; class Gammaproteobacteria; order Pseudomonadales; family Pseudomonadaceae; genus Pseudomonas; species Pseudomonas sp. EA_35y_Pfl2_R111. Next base: position 104,995 of record NZ_CAXAOM010000003.1, read on the forward strand.
CCGGGTTCTGCAACAGCTCGGCAATCGGCTCGCGGGCCTGCAACAGATGCAGATGGCCGCCGGCTAGATGGCTGTAGTAATCCAGGGTGCTGCAGCCGCCGAGCAGCAGCGTTGCAGCCAGCGGAACCGAGCGCCAGAACGGGGCGTCGAACATTGATCCGTACCGGTGAGTAAACAGGCTGCCACGCTAGCGCATCGGCGTTGCAGCCTCCAGCAGCGCATCGGCGTAAGCTGAAGGTTGTTGCGATTTGTGGAGGTGTTCATGCGTTATTTGGCTTTGCTTGGCGGCGTGCTGGTGCTCAGTGCCTGCGCTTCACCCGTGCCACCCGCTGACCCGGGCCAGGCCTGGGTTGAGCTGCACAGCCATGCCGGCACGCTGCTGATGGCGGATCGATTGGATGGCCAGCGCCTCAGCGATGGCCGTTATTTCCAAGTAGCGGCCGGCGCCCATGAGTTGCAAGCGCGCTTTCAGTTCGAAGTGAGCAGCGGTGGTGGCCTGGATGGTGCCAGTGAGCCACAGCAGGTGACCTGCGAAATTCGCGTGCGGCATGACAACTTCGTCGCCGGCCAGCGCTACCGATTGGAAGCCAGACCCATGCAGATGAAAGCCCAGGCCTGGCTCTACGATGAACAGCGTAATGTGCTGGCGCGGGGCAAGATACCGCGCTGCGGTACGTTCTAAGGCGTACCGCGATCAGCTGTCGAGCACCGCTTCCAGGGTGATTTCGGCGTTCAACACCTTGGACACCGGGCAGCCGCTCTTGGCGGTTGCCACGGCCTTCTCGAAGGCCGCCCGGTCGGCGCCGGGAATGCGTGCCTTGAGCGTCAAGTGCACGGCGGTGATAGTAAAGCCGCCATCCTGCTTGTCGAGGGTCACTTCTGCTTGCGTGTCGATGCTTTCGGCGGTCATCCCGGCTTCGCCAAGTTCCTTGGACAGGGCCATGGAGAAACAGCCGGCATGAGCAGCGCCGATCAGCTCTTCCGGGTTGGTGCCTGGTTGCCCTTCGAAGCGGGTATTGAAGCCATAGGGCGCACTTTTCAGGGCACCGCTCTGCGTCGAGATCGTGCCTTTGCCGTCCTTGATGCCGCCTTGCCAATGAGCTGAGGCTGTCTTCTTCATCCGAATACTCCAATGCGTGGGTTATAGGGTTGAGAGCAGGCCCGGGCGGCACAAGTTCGAAAAACTTCTAGCGCAATTGCGCGACCAGCTCGAACGCATGCAGACGGTCGGCAAAGTCATACAGATCGCAGGTGAAGATCAGCTCATCGGCGCCGGTCTGTTCCAGCAACACCTCCAGGCGCGCACGGACTTTCTCCGGGCCACCGATCATCGCCATGCCGAGGAAGCTGCTCACCGCCTCTTTTTCATGCGGCAGCCACAGGCCCTGCATGCTTGTCACCGGCGGTTTCTGCACCAGGCTCTGGCCGCGAATCAGGGCGAGAATACGCTGATAGGCTGAGGTAGCCAGGTATTCGGCTTGCTCGTCCGTGTCGGCCGCAATCAGTGGCACGCCGAGCATCACATAGGGCTTGTCGAGCACTGCCGAGGGCTTGAAGTGGTTGCGGTAGACGCGAATCGCCTCATGCATATAGCGCGGCGCAAAGTGCGAGGCGAAGGCGTAGGGCAGGCCCTTCTCGCCGGCCAGCTGAGCGCTGAACAGGCTGGAGCCGAGCAGCCAGATCGGCACGTTGGTATCAGTGCCGGGCATGGCGATCACCCGTTGATCCGGTGTGCGCGGGCCGAGGTAGCGCTGTAACTCTTCGACATCCGCGGGGAAATCATCGGCGTTGCCAATCCGGTCGCGGCGCAGCGCCTGGGCGGTGAAGTGATCCGCCCCAGGCGCGCGGCCTAGGCCCAGTTCGATGCGGCCGGGGTAGAGCGTGGCCAGGGTGCCGAACTGCTCGGCAATCACCAGCGGCGCGTGGTTGGGTAGCATCACTCCGCCTGAACCCAGGCGAATGCGCGAGGTGCCCGCGGCCAGATAGCCAAGCAGCACGGACGTAGCCGAGCTGGCGATGCCGTCCATATTGTGGTGTTCGGCCACCCAGAAACGCTCGAAGCCCAGGCGCTCGACATGCTGCGCCAGGGCCAGGGAGTTATGCAGGGCCTGGGCGGCGTTGCCGTCGTCACGCACCGGGGCGAGATCGAGGGTGGAAAATTTGCTCTGTGCGAGTGCGCTCATCGGGCCTGCCTTTGGTTATCCGTTTGCTGGGCGCCACAAAGCGCCAATACCTGAGTTAGATAGTGGGGTTTGTTCTGCGGATTCCAAGGGGACGATGCGGCGCATCAATGCAGATGCCCGGCAATCGGGCCGCGGCCGCGATTGCCGGGCGCCGCTTAGCTATTGCTCAGGCGGAAGCCGATTTTCAGGGTGACTTGGTAGTGGCCGACTTTGCCATCGACGATATGCCCGCGGGTTTCCGTCACTTCGAACCATTCCAGGTTGCGTATGGATTTCGCCGCTTCGGCCAGGGCGTTGTTGATCGCCTCCTCGATACTGGTCTTCGAGGAACCGACGATTTCGATTTTCTTGTAGGTGTGATGATCGGTCATTGCGGCTCTCCCAGGTGGCTGAACAGGTAGGTCTTGTAGTTGAGTCCCACCCGCGAACGCTAAAGTTCAGATTAGTCGCATTTGCCGAGCACGGGCCGGTCGCTAACGCTGCTGCTCCTTGCGCAGCCACTGCGCTAGGCCTTCGGCACGACCATCACGGCTGCGCATGGGCACCCAGAGCGCCAAGCGCGCCGAGGTTTCGACAAACCCCCAGGGTGCAACCAGGCGACCGGCGGCCAGGTCGTCGGCCACCAGTTGTTGCGGCGCGATGGCGACGCCCAGGCCGGCGGCAGCGGCTTCCAGCAGGTAATAGAGATGTTCGAAGCCCTGGCCAAGTTTCAACGCGGCGGCATCCAGTGCATTGCTGGCTGCCCAGCTTGGCCAGGCCTGCGGACGGGAGCTGGTGTGCAGCAAGGGCTCGTTGAGCAAGGCGGCGGGCGGAGCTTGATGCAGTTCGGCGAAGTGCGCATAGCGCGGACTAAGCACTGGGCCGATGCGTTCGGCGGCCAGCTCGAATACCTGCATATCCGCCGGCCAGGGTGGCTCGGCGAACCACAAAGTGGCATCCACGCCAGTACGACGCGGGTCCAGATCGCCTTCGCTGGCGGACAGTTGCAGGCGCAGTTCCGGCAGTTCGCGGTTGAGGCGATCCAGGCGCGGGATAAACCAGCGCGCCAGCAGGCTACCCGGGCAGGCCAGGACAAACGGCGCATCGGCCTGGCCCTGCTGCAGCTCGGCGCAGGTGCTGCGCAGGCGGCTGAACAGTTCGGCGCTGACATCACGTAGGCGAATGCCCGCATCTGTGAGTTTAAGGCCGCGACCTTCCTTGCTGAATAGCGCCACACCCAGGTGTTCCTCCAGGGCACGAACCTGCCGGCTGACCGCGCCATGGGTCACATGCAGTTCATTCGCGGCCTGGCTTATGCTATTCAGCCGCGCGGCCGCTTCGAAGGCGCGCAGAGCGTTAAGCGGCGGAAGATCTTGACTCATTTGTGAGTTTTCCTGACGGGTTGCGGCGATCTTATCGCTTTTCTGTCATTAGCCACAGCCGTATCCTGAACACAGACTGTAGGAACGGGCCATGCCCGCGAATTGCGCCCATGGGGCGCTCCTACACCATTCATCTGCAGGAGAACGCCATGACTTCCTTCCGCACTGGTCCTGACGCCAACGGCCTGTTCGGCTCGTTCGGTGGCCAATATGTTGCCGAAACCCTGATGCCGCTGATCCACGACCTGGCCGAGGAATACGAGAAGGCCAAGCTCGATCCCGAGTTTCAGAAGGAGCTGGCCTACTTCCAGCGTGATTTCGTCGGCCGCCCGAGTCCGCTGTACTTCGCCGAGCGCCTGACCGAGATGTGCGGCGGCGCGAAGATCTACTTCAAGCGCGAAGAGCTCAATCACACCGGCGCGCACAAGATCAACAACTGCATCGGCCAGGCCCTGCTGGCCCGGCGCATGGGCAAAAAACGCATCATCGCCGAGACTGGCGCCGGCATGCACGGTGTGGCCACCGCCACCGTGGCCGCGCGTTTTGGCATGGAATGCGTGATCTTTATGGGCACCACCGACATTGATCGCCAGCAGGCCAACGTGTTCCGCATGAAGCTGCTGGGTGCCACTGTGATCCCGGTGGTCGCCGGCACCGGCACCCTGAAAGACGCGATGAACGAAGCGCTGCGCGACTGGGTGACCAACGTGCACAACACCTTCTACATGATCGGCACCGTGGCCGGCCCACACCCCTACCCGGCGATGGTCCGCGACTTCCAGGCGGTGATCGGCAAAGAAACCCGCGAGCAGATCCTCGCCCAGGAAGGCCGTTTGCCCGATAGCCTGGTGGCCTGCATCGGCGGCGGCTCGAACGCCATCGGCCTGTTCCACCCGTTCCTCGACGATAAAGACGTACAGATCGTCGGCGTCGAAGCGGCCGGCTACGGCATCGAAACCGGCAAGCACGCCGCCAGCCTCAACGGCGGCGTACCCGGCGTATTGCACGGCAACCGCACCTTCCTGCTGCAGGACGACGACGGTCAGATCATCGACGCCCACTCGATTTCCGCCGGCCTGGATTACCCCGGTATCGGCCCTGAGCACGCCTGGTTGCATGACGTCGGCCGGGTCGAATACACCTCGGTAACCGACGAAGAAGCCCTGGCAGCGTTCCACACCTGCTGCCGTCAGGAGGGCATTATCCCCGCCCTGGAAAGCGCCCACGCTCTGGCCGAAGCCTTTAAGCGCGCGCCGAAGCTTCCCAAGGAGCACCTGATGGTGATCAACCTGTCCGGCCGCGGCGACAAGGATATGCAGACCGTTATGCACCACATGGAAAACACTTCGCAGGAGAAACACTGATGAGCCGCCTGCAAACCCGCTTTGCCGAGCTGAAAGAGCAGAACCGCGCCGCCCTGGTGACCTTCGTCACTGCCGGTGACCCGAACTACGACGCCTCCCTGGCCATCCTCAAGGGCCTGCCGGCGGCTGGCGCCGATGTAATCGAGCTTGGCATGCCCTTTACCGACCCGATGGCCGATGGCCCGGCGATTCAGCTGGCTAATATCCGTGCCCTGGAAGGCGGTCAGGACCTGGCGAAAACCCTGCAGATGGTCCGCGAGTTCCGTGAGGGCGAGCAGGCCACGCCGCTGGTGCTGATGGGTTACTTCAATCCGATCCACAAGTACGGCGTCGAGCGTTTTATTGCCGAAGCCGTGGCCTCCGGCGTCGATGGTCTGATCGTGGTCGACCTGCCGCCAGAGCATAACGTCGACCTCTGCGATCCGGCTCAGGTCGCGGGTCTGGACTTTATCCGCCTGACCACCCCAACCACCGACGACAAGCGCCTGCCCAAGGTGCTGAACGGAAGCTCCGGCTTCGTCTACTACGTCTCGGTAGCCGGTGTGACCGGTGCCGGCTCGGCCACCCTGGACCACGTCGAGCAGGCTGTGGCCCGCCTGCGCCGCCATACCGACCTGCCGCTGTGCATCGGTTTCGGCATCCGTACCCCGGAGCATGCTGCAACTATCGCGCGTCTGGCTGACGGTGTGGTGGTAGGCTCGGCGCTGATCGACCAGATCGCCAACGCCACCAGCAACGAGCAGGCGGTGGATGGCGTGCTGAGCCTGTGTGCGGCACTAGCTGAAGGCGTGCGCGGCGCGCGGTTCTGACCCCTCGGATCTGCTGCGTGTCGGCGATACTGCGTTAAAAATGGCCTCGGCAAGCCGCTTGCGGATAGCGCGCTTTAGCGCGACCCGGAGGGCGAGTGAAACGAGAAATGCTCATTTACAACTCGTAAATTCCGCTTCCTCGGCCATTTTTGCCTTGTCTCGCTCTAGCTCGCGAGATCCGGCCCGCTTCTGGGAAAACTTGCGAGCGGGCCGCTGCCTGGCGTCCAATAGCGCACCCCTTGCTCTTGAGTCTCGCCATGTCCCGCCCGCCTATCGCCCGTAAACCCCGCGCCAGTAGCCAGAGCCGCATTGCCGGCATTCTTGCCGCCGCCCGTGAGTTGCTGGCTGAACAGGGCGTGGCCAGCCTGTCGATCTACAGCGTGGCTGAGCGCGCGCAAATTCCGCCGTCCTCGGTGTATCACTTCTTCGCCAGCGTACCGGCTTTGCTGGAAGGGCTGACGGCAGATATTCACGGGGCGTTTCGTGCCTGCCTGCAAGAACCTATCGAGCATGACCAACTGCGTGACTGGCGTGATCTGTCACGGCTGGTCGAGCAGCGCATGCTGGCGATCTACGCCGACGATGCCGCCGCGCGTCAGTTGATTCTTGCGCAGCACGGCCTGGCGGAAGTGACCCAGGCGGATCGTCAGCACGACATCGAGCTGGGTCAGCTGATGCAGCAGCTGTTCGACCGGCACTTCCCGTTGCCGCAATTGCCGGATGATGTTGATGTGTTCGCCCTGGCCATGGAGCTGGGCGACCGCGTCTATGCCCGCTCGGTGCAGCTGCACGGCGAAATCACCCCGCGCATGGCTGAGGAAGGTATGCGGGTTTTTGATGCCTATCTGGGTTTGTACTTACCAACCCATCTGCCAAAAAGGGCGCTATAAGCGGCCCTTTTTAATTTCTGTCGCAGACTCGTAGGGTGGTTTAGGCGCTTGGTAGGAGCTAACCAAGCCCCGATTTTGGCTGCGCCGTAACTCACCCTACCAAAGCTATCGCGGCTGCTGTTTAGAGCGCCTTTTCAAACACCTGCGAGTTGCGCTGGTAGTTGTACAGCGAGGCGCGCGCGGCTGGCAGGCGGTCGACGCTGCTGGGCTCGAAGCCGCGTTCGCGGAACCAGTGAGCGGTGCGCGTGGTAAGCACGAACAGGGTTTTCAGGCCCTGGGCGCGGGCGCGTTCCTCAATGCGTTCGAGCAGCTCGTCACCGCGGCCGCCATGCCGGTAAGACGGATTGACCGCGAGGCACGCCAGCTCGCCGAAATCCGAGTCGGCAATCTGGTATAGCGCGGCGCAGGCGATGATCAGCCCTTCGCGCTCGACGATGCTGAATTGCTCGATCTCGCGCTCCAGCACTTCGCGTGAGCGGCGCACCAGAATGCCCTGGTCTTCCAGCGGGGTGATCAGCTCCATCAGCCCGCCGACATCCTCGATGGTTGCTTCGCGTAGTGATTCGAACTGCTCCTGGGCCACCAGCGTGCCGTTGCCCGTGCGGGTAAATAGCTCGCTGAGCAGCGCACCGTCTTCGGCATAGCTGACGATATGGCTGCGGCGGACCCCGGCCTTGCAGGCTTCGGCGGCGGCGTCGAGCAGTTCGCCCTGATAGCTGCTGCCCAGGCGCTGCAGATGCGCCGGCACCTGCTGTGGGCGCAGTTCACGCACTAGCTTGCCGGCTTCATCGAGCAGACCGCATTCGGCGCCGAACAGCAGCAGCTTGTCGGCGTCGAGGTCGATGGCGGCGCGGGTGGCGACGTCTTCGCAGGCCAGGTTGAAAATTTCCCCGGTGGGCGAATAACCCAGTGGCGACAGCAGCACGATGCTGCGCTCATCCAGCTGGCGATTGATGCCCTTGCGGTCGATGCGCCGCACTTCGCCGGTGTGGTGGTAGTCGACGCCATCGACCACGCCAATCGGCCGTGCCGTGACGAAGTTGCCGCTGGTAATGCGCAGGCGCGAGCCCTGCATGGGCGAGCGCGCCATGTCCATCGACAGGCGCGCTTCGATGGCGATACGCAGCTGGCCGACGGCGTCGATCACGCATTCCAGGGTTGGGCTGTCGGTGATCCGCAGGTCACGGTGAAAACGCGGAGTCAGGCCGTTGTTGGCCAGGCGTGCTTCGATCTGCGGGCGTGAGCCGTGCACCAGCACCAGGCGTACGCCAAGGCTGTGCAACAGCACCAGGTCGTGAACGATATTGCCGAAATTCGGATGGGCAACGCCTTCACCCGGCAACATCACCACAAAGGTGCAGTCGCGGTGGGCATTGATATAGGGCGAAGCGTGGCGGAGCCAGTTGACGTGGTCGTGCATTGCTTGAAGAACCTGTGTCGTATACGGAACGCATGGATTGGCGCGTACGCGCCAGACGAGGCAGCCAGGAGCGTCTTTATCGTCGCAGTTGGGGCAGCTTCACGCGTTCTCTCCTCCGGATCATGCAGTTTTCAGGCAGTAATGTTCGATGAGTTGTTGCAGCAGACGCACAGTAGGCTGCAAACGTGACATTTCCAGGTATTCACCTGGCTGGTGAGCGCAGTCGATATCGCCGGGGCCAAGCACCAATGTTTCGCAGCCAAGTTGCTGAAGATAAGGCGCTTCGGTGGCAAATGCCACCGCGGCGGCCGTATGTCCGGTCAGGCGTTCGGCAATTTGCACGAGCTCGCTGTCGGCGTTTTGCTCGAATGGTTGCACGCTGGGGAACAACGGCGCGAAGTCGATTTTCACTTGGTGCTGCTCGGCCAGCGGTTGCAGTTTCTGCCGAATTGCCGCGCGCAGGGCTTCCGGTTGCATGCCCGGTAGCGGGCGCAAGTCGAATTCCAGCGAGCACTGTCCGCAGATGCGGTTGGGGTTGTCGCCGCCGTGAATGCAGCCGAAGTTCAGGGTCGGTTGTGGCACGCTGAACTGTGGGTTGTTGAATTCGCGCTGCCATTGCGCGCGCAGGCCGCGCAACTCCAGCATCACGTCTTGCATGGCTTCCAGGGCGCTGTGGCCGAGGTTGGGGTCGGAGGAGTGGCCGCTTTGCCCGAGAATATCGATGCGCTCCATCATGATGCCCTTGTGCAGGCGGATGGGCTTTAGGCCGGTCGGCTCGCCAATCACTGCTGCGCGCCCCAGGGGGCGCCCGGCCTCTGCCAGGGCGCGGGCACCGGACATCGAGCTTTCTTCATCGCAGGTGGCGAGAATCAGCAGCGGTTGCTGAAAACGTTGCGCCAACAAGGGTTGTACGGCTTCGATGATCAGGGCGAAAAAGCCCTTCATGTCGCAACTGCCCAGGCCCACCCAGCGGCCATCGACTTCGGTGAGTTTGAGCGGGTCGGTCTGCCACAGTGCGGCATCGAATGGCACGGTGTCGCTGTGCCCGGCCAGCACTAGACCGCCAGGGCCGCCGCCATAGCTGGCGAGCAGGTTGAATTTGCCGGGGGAAATTTCCTGCACGTCGCAGGCGAAACCGAGGTCACCGAGCCAGCTCGACAGCAGTTCAATGACCGGGCGGTTGGACTGATCCCAATGCGCCTGCGTGCAGCTCACCGAAGGTGCGGCGATCAGGGCAGCGAATTGGTCTTTGAAGGAAGGCAGTGACATCGGCAATCTCCGCAGGCGAGACCCATCATAGGGCCATCGCCTGCAGAGATAAAACCGTGAAGACGTTCTTAGAATCTGTTTACGATCTGGCGAGCTAGAGCCCTGCAAGGCAAAAACAGGCGAGGAAGCGGAGTGTACGAGTTGTACATGAGCATTCCGAGCCTGTTTTTAACGCCGCAGGGCCGACGCGTAGCAGATCGTAGATAGGTTCTTAGAGGAAAACGCCGCGCAGGATATAGAAGAAGAAAATCGACAGCGCGGCGCCCACCGGCAGGGTGATCAGCCAGGACATAAAGATCTTGCCGATCACGCCCAGGTTCAATGCGCCGATACCGCGCGCCAAACCTACACCGAGTACCGCACCGACCAGGGTGTGGGTGGTGGAAACCGGCAGGCCGATGGCCGAGGCACCGACCACGGTGGTGGCGGTGGCCAGTTCGGCGGCGAAACCACGGCTTGGGGTGAGCTCGGTAATTTCTTTGCCGATGGTGGCGATTACCTTGTAGCCGTAAGTCGCCAGGCCGATGACGATACCCACGGCACCGAGCAGCAGTACCCAGCTTGGCACTGCAGATTTGGCGCCGATGGCCATTTCACCACCGGACTGAATCACCCCGACAATCGCGGCCAGCGGACCGACGGCATTGGCCACGTCGTTGGACCCGTGGGCGAAGGCCATGGAGCACGCGGTGAAGATCATCAGTACGGCAAAGACTTTTTCTACGCTGGCGTAGTGGAAGTCTTTGTCCGCTTCGACGTCGACCTTGATCCGGCTCAGCAGAGCAACGCCCAGCAACATCACCACCGCGCCTACACCCAGCGAAAGAAGAAAGCCGTCTGTGCTGGAGAGGTCCAGGCCGATATGCTTTAGACCTTTGGTCAAGGTCATGATGCTGACCATAAAGCCGGTGGCGAACATATACAGCGGCACAAAGCGCTTGGCATTCAAGAAGGGGTTGTCGGTATCGATGATCAGCTTCTGTACGCTGACAAACAGACCAAAGGCGACGAAACCGGACAGCACCGGCGATATCACCCAGCTAGCGACGATTGGGCCAACGCCGCCCCAATTCACTGCATCCATGGACACGCCCACGGCGGCAAAGCCGATCACCGCGCCGACAATGGAATGGGTAGTAGACACCGGCCAGCCGCGGGTGGACGCCACCAACAGCCATGTGCCAGCAGCCAGCAGCGCCGACATCATGCCCAGCACCATCAGGTCCGGGGTGATCATCGTCGCATCGACAATGCCGTTCTTAATGGTGTCGGTCACCTCACCGCCAGCCAGATAGGCGCCGGCAAACTCGAAGACCATGGCGATCAGGATCGCCTGTTTGATGGTCAGTGCGCGTGAGCCCACCGATGTGCCCATGGCGTTCGCCACGTCATTGGCGCCCACACCCCAGGCCATGAAAAAACCAAAGAGGCAGGCAAGCAGCAGCAATACGAGGCCGTAGTCCGCAATCAGAGACATAAATAATTAATCCGTAGATTCCAGAAAGGACACTGGCGCTTAGCGCGCCAGCAGTTGTTCCAGTCGGTTGCCGACACGTTCGGCGCGGTCGGCTACGTCGCCGATCCATTCGATGATCTGGTAGAGGAACATCACATCGACAGGAGGAAGGTCCTTCTCCAGTTTGAACAGCGCCCGGCGGACTTCGATTTGCATCTTGTCGGTGTCGCGTTCGATTTGCTCCAGTTCCATGACCATGGATTCAACCAGTGCTGCCTCACGGCCACCAAAGCCGGTTTCCAGCAATTCATCGAGTTCGTTCATGGCTTTCAGCGCCTGGGCGCTGGCATCCACGGTGCGTTGCACAAAGGTGCGCATCAGTGGCTGCAAAGCCTGCGGAATAGCCATTTCGCGGCCGAGCATCAGGCCGGCGATGTCCTTGGCGCGATTGGCGACTTTGTCCTGTACACTCAGCAGCTCAAGCAGATCCGAGCGCGGCACGGGCAGGAACAGGCTCTTTGGCAGGTGCAGGCGCACGCTTTTCTTGAGCTTATCGGCCTCATTTTCGAGGCTGGCCATTTCCTGTTGTACCTGTTCCACCTTGGCCCAATCTTCCACCATCACGGCTTCGAAGAAGGGCACCAGATTGGCTGCGCACTCGTGGGCTTTGGCAAAGTGTTTTTGCATTGGCCCAATCGGTGAACGGCCAAACAGGCTGGCAAATGGATTGACTGGCATAGGGTGAACCCCGGCGTTAAGAAGGCGGCAAGTATACGGATCAGTCCGCAGGCTCGCCAGCGCAGGTAATCGGACTGTCACATTTCATAGTAGGCGTTGATCCCCATCATCATGAACAAAGAAACCGAAATCAAACTGCGGGTTAGCCGTGCAACCCTGGCCGCCCTGCGTGATCACCCGTTGCTGAAGAAGCGCAACAAGAGTGGTTGGGAGCAGCGCGAACTGTTCAATCAGTACTTTGATACGCCCGAGCGTGATTTGGCTGCGGCCAAGGTGGCTCTGCGCGTGCGCCGTGACGGTGAGCAGCTTATCCAGACCCTGAAAACCCGTGGGCAGAGCGTGGCCGGTTTGTCCGAGCGCAATGAGTGGGACTGGAACCTGGCCAAGGCCAAGCTGGACCTGAAAAAACTTGATGACAGCTGCTGGCCGGCAGCCCTGGCTGAGCTGGACAAGAAGCAGCTGGTGCCGATCTTCACCACCGACTTTATCCGCGAGAAGGCGGAAATCGCCTGGGGCCGTGGCAAGGCCAAGGTGGTCATCGAGGCCGCGTTGGACCTCGGTAAAGTGATTGCCGGTGAAGGCGAAGAAGAAATTTGCGAGCTGGAACTGGAGCTGCGTCAGGGTGAGCCTGAGGCGCTGCTGGAACTGGCCGCCGAGCTGGCGGCTGACCTGGCGCTGATGCCCTGCGATATCAGCAAGGCTGAGCGCGGTTATCGGCTGTTCGATGCAGGCAGCTACAGCCTGAACCTGCCTGCCCCGCAGCTGACTGGCGAAACCAGCCTGGATGACAGCGTCGCGGCACTGGGCTGGCACCTGCTGGGCAGTAGCCAGCGCCTGGCCGAGCAGTACCGGTTCAATGGCCACTGGCGTTTGCTGGTCGACTGGTTGGAGCAACTGATCGGCCTGCGTGCGCTGCTCAGCAGCCTGGGCCAGGCCGCGCCACGTGCCAGCAGCCATGCCTTGCGCGAACTGCTGGATGCCTTGCTGCTGGAATGGCGCCCGCGCGTCCTGGCCGGCCAGGACGATGACAGCCTGCGCAAGAACGCCCCAGCGTTGTTCGCGGCGGAACTGCAGGGCAATCGTTGGGGGTTGTTTTCGCTGAACCTTTCGCGCTGGCTATTGGCGCGCAGCTGGACCGTGGAGCGTAACAACCGCGGCAATCGTCAGGGCGCTGCGCCGCTGGGCAACTGGCTGCCGACCCTGATTGCCGAAGAAGGCGCCGCTCTGCAACTACGCCGTTATCAGCAGCAGCCGGAAGACCTCGCCGAGCAGCTGCCGCGTATCGAGCGCCTGCTGGTCTGGTTGCATCTGGCCCGTGGGGTGCTGGAGGTGCCGGAAGTCGACCGCTTGTACGGTGAGCTGAACAAGTTGGTTGAATTGGCCAACCAGTCCATCGATCCAGACGTGCTGGCTGCGCGCAAGGCGCAGCTGCTGACCATCGGTTCGCTAAAAGCCTGGCGTCAGCTGGTCAAGTAACCGCCGTTGCGCTGTAGGCTTTTTGCGGGAGCCCGGATTACATCCGGGCTCCTCTCACAGCACTCAACTGCCATCCCGAAAGCGCGTCCATACGGCATCGCGGGTAGCGCTGTGCTTTTCTGGCAGGGTTTCCAGCGGGTGCAGGCGGCGTTTGGTGTCGCGGTCCGGATAGAGATCCGGCTGATTGCGCAGGGCTTCGTCGAGAAACTCGCGGGAATCGGCATTGCCGCTGGGGTACAGGGTTTCGGCGGTGATCAGTGCGGCGACCTTGGGCTGCATCAGGTAGTTGATAAAGCGATGCGCAAGGTCGGGGCGCTTGGCGCTGCTGGGAATCACCAGGTTGTCGATAAACAGAATCGAGCCCTCATCCGGCACCAGAAAGCGCACCGGCTGACCCGCGTCGGCGGCTGCCAGGGCATCGCCGACCCAGGCCATGGCCACGCACAGCTTGCCCTGATTGAGGTCATCAATATAACGCTCGCTGTCGACGTAACGCAGGTTCGGCCGCAAACCATCCAATACCTTACTGGAGCGCTCGATGCGGCTTGGCGCGCTACGTGCCAGGCTGCGGCCCTGATAGTTGAGCAGCAGGGTCAGGGTCTCGTCTGGGGCATCCAGCACGCTGATGCCGCAGCTGGCCAGGCGCGCGCTTTGCTCATCATCAAACAGCAGGCTCCAGCTATTGGGCAGCGGGCCGCCAAAGGCTGCTTCGGCCTGCGGCGTGTTGATCGCCAGGCCTACGGCACCCCATAGGTAGGGCAGGGCGTGGCGGTTGGCCGGGTCGAGGGCGACCAGAGTGCTGAGCAGCTGTTTGTCGAGATGTTTGCGGTTGGGCAGCAGATTGACATCCAGCGGTTGCAGGGTGCCGTTCTTGATCATCGCCGGCAGGGCATCATGCGAAGGCACGGCAACATCGATGGCTTCGCCGCTGGCCAGTGCGGCTTCCAGCTCTTCGGCGGTGCTGTAGGTGTGGTATTCCACGTGAATGCCGGTTTCAGCCTCGAAATCCGTGAGCACCTGCGGGGCGATGTAGTCGTTCCAGTTGTAGACGCGAATCATCTCTTCGGCGCTGGCCAGCAGTGACGTCAGGGCAAGCAGCAGTGAGGCAAACAGGCGAGGCATGGAGATCTCCTGAATAAGGTGATGTCGCGTCAGCAGGAATTCGCGGCGCAGGTTGCCCGTCATCACGCCGAGGCGTGAATAAAAGGGCGGGTGCTGCGCAGCGTGTGGAATAGAAAACGCCGGCTCAAAGGCCGGCGTTTGGGTGTTGCATCAAACCGTGTGCAAGTACCAGTTGTATTCGAGGTCGGAGATCGAGTTTTCAAACTCGGCCAACTCGCTTTCTTTACAGGCGACGAAGATATCGATGTATTTCGGGTCGATATAACGGGCCAGCACTTCACTGTCGTCCAGTTCGCGCAGGGCATCGCGCAGGTTGTTCGGCAGGCTTTGTTCGTTCTGCTCGTAGGAGTTGCCTTCCACCGGTGCGCTTGGCTCGATCTTGTTGGTCAGGCCGTGGTGCACGCCCGCCAGTACGGCCGACATCAGCAGGTAAGGGTTGGCATCGGCGCCGGCAACACGGTGTTCGATGCGCACGGCATCGGCCGTGTCATTCGGTACGCGCAGCGCTACGGTGCGGTTGTCGATGCCCCAGCATGGCGAGTTCGGCACGTAATACTGGGCGCCGAAACGACGGTAGGAGTTGACGTTCGGGCAGAGGAAAGCCATCGAGGCCGGCATGGTTTCCAGCACGCCGCCGATGGCGTGGCGCAGCGCGTCGTTCTGTACCGGGTCGTCGCAGGCGAAGATGTTGTTGCCCTGCTTGTCGAGGATCGAGATATGCACGTGCAGCCCGTTGCCCGCCTGGTTGGGGTAAGGCTTGGCCATGAAGGTGGTGTCCATCTCATGGTCGTAGGCGATGTTCTTGATCAGGCGCTTAAGCAGCAGCGCGTGGTCGCAGGCCTTGATCGGGTCGGCGACGTGGTGCAGGTTGACCTCGAATTGCGCCGGAGCGCTTTCCTTGACGATGGCGTCAGCAGGGATGCCCTGCTCCTTGGCGCCTTCGAGGATGTCCTGCAGGCACTCGGCATATTCGTCGAGGTCGTCGATCAGGTACACCTGGGTCGACTGTGGGCGTTTGCCCGACAGCGGCGACAGCGGCGGCTGTGGGCGGCCGTTCACGTTGGCCTGGTCGATCAGGTAGAACTCGATTTCAAAGGCTGCGCAAATGGTAAGGCCCAGTTCGTCGAACTTCGCAACCACCTGACGCAACACTTCCCGTGGGTCGGCAAAGAACGGCTCGCCTTCCATTTCATGCATGGTCATCAACAGTTGCGCGGTTGGGCGCTTCTGCCATGGCTCATTGCACAGGGTGTTGGGGATGGGAAAGCAGACCCGGTCTGCGTCGCCGATATCCAGACCCAGGCCGGTGCTTTCCACCGTCGAACCGTTGATATCCAGGGCGAATAGAGAAGCCGGGAGATTAATGCCGCGTTCGTAAACCTTATGCAGGCTCGCACGCTCGATACGCTTGCCGCGCACCACACCATTCATATCTGCGATCAGAAGGTCGACGAACAGGACCTCAGGATGTTTCTTAAGGAACGCGTTCGCTTCATTAAGCTGAACGGCACGCGGGGGTACCGACATGATGCAACACCTTTTTTGTTAAAAATATCAATCATGCAACTGCACGGGTGTGAGTCAATCTTAAACACCAGATGCTGTCAAGAGAGGCGCATTTTGCCCCAAAAGAGGGCTCGATGGCCAGTTTTAGGGCATTGCAGGGCAGTGTGGCCCTGCTGGAAGCCTTGCCTGCCGGGGTGCTCAGTCGGGTGTGTTCAATTTTTTACATGACTATTGTGAAAAAAAATGAACAAGGCTAAGCTCGGTCGAAACCCATAACAGCAATAAAACGGGTGTCTCATGTCGCGCCAGCCGATTATCGGCGTTAGTGCCTGCACCAAGCAGATCGGGCACAACATCTACCACACCGCAGGCGATAAATACCTCCAAGCCATCGTTCAGGTGGTGGAGGGTATGCCAGTGATCATTCCCGCACTGGGCGAGCAGCTTGATCAGGCTTACCTGCTGCAGCATCTCGATGGCCTGGTGTTTACCGGCTCGCCATCGAATGTTGAACCGCACCATTATGCGGGTGACGCCAGCGCACCTGGCACCGCCCATGACCCGGCGCGTGACAGCACGACCCTTCCTCTGATTAAAGCAGCAATTGCCGCCGGTATCCCGGTGCTGGGTATTTGCCGTGGTTTTCAGGAAATGAACGTAGCCTTTGGTGGCACGTTGCACCAGCAAGTGCACGAGGTCGACGGCCTGATGGATCACCGCGAACCTGCGGACCTGTGCGCAGAACAACAATATGGCCTGCGTCACGCGCTGCATGTGCAGTCGGGCGGGCTGCTCGCCGGCATCGGCTTGCCGGACGAGATTCAAGTCAATTCCATTCATGGCCAGGGCGTTCAGCGTCTGGCGCCGGGCCTTCGCGTAGAAGCACTGGCGCCTGACGGGTTGATCGAAGCCTTCTCCGTCGAAGGTGCCAAAAGCTTCGCATTGGGGGTGCAATGGCACCCTGAATGGCAGGTACGATCCAACCCGAATTATCTCGCCATCTTCCAGGCCTTTGGTGAGGCTTGCAGGAAGACGGCGGGGCAACGCTGAGCCGACTATATATAGGTCGGCTCTAACCAACCCTGAGGTCTCTATGAGCACCAAATTAGACCAGCTTTCGAGCTGGCTGAAAGAACGCAAAATCACCGAAGTTGAATGCCTGATCAGCGATCTCACCGGCATTGCCCGTGGCAAGATTTCGCCGACCAACAAGTTCCTCGACGAGAAAGGCATGCGCCTCCCCGAGAGTGTGCTGCTGCAGACCGTGACCGGCGACTACGTCGAGGACGACATCTATTACGACTTGCTCGATGAGGCGGACATCGACATGTTCTGCCGCCCGGACGAGAACGCCGTATTCCTGGTGCCCTGGGCCATTGAGCCGACTGCGATGGTGATCCACGACACCTTCGACAAACAGGGCAACCCGATTGAGCTGTCGCCGCGCAACATTCTCAAGAATGTGCTCAAGCTCTACGCAGACAAGGGCTGGAAGCCAATCGTCGCGCCGGAAATGGAGTTCTACCTGACCAAGCGCAACAGCGACCCGGACTTCCCCCTGGTCGCCCCGATGGGCCGCTCCGGTCGTCCCGAAGTGGGCCGGCAGTCGTTCTCCATCGATGCCGCCAACGAATTCGACCCACTGTTCGAAGACGTCTACGACTGGTGCGAAATCCAGGGCCTGGACCTTGATACGCTGATCCACGAAGACGGCCCGGCGCAGATGGAAATCAACTTCCGTCACGGCGAGGCTCTGCATCTGGCCGATCAGATCACTGTGTTCAAACGCACCATGCGTGAAGCATCGCTCAAGCATGATGTGGCTGCGACCTTTATGGCCAAGCCGATTACTGACCAGCCCGGCAGTGCCATGCATATCCACCAGAGTGTGGTGGATATCAAAACCGGTAAGAATCTGTTCTCCAATCCTGATGGCAGCATGAGTGAGCTATTTATGCAGCACATCGGTGGTCTGCAGAAGTACATCCCCGAGCTATTGCCGCTGTTCGCGCCGAACGTCAATTCGTTCCGCCGCTTCCTGCCAGACACCTCGGCGCCGGTAAACGTCGAGTGGGGCGAAGAGAACCGCACAGTAGGTTTGCGCGTACCGGAAGCCACGCCGCAGAACCGTCGGGTGGAAAACCGCTTGGCCGGTGCCGATGCCAACCCGTATCTGGTGCTGGCGGCTTCGCTGCTGTGCGGCTACATGGGCATGGTTGGCGACATCAAGCCGAGCGCACCGGTCAAGGGCCGCGCCTACGAGCGCCGCAATCTGCGCCTGCCGATCACCATCGAGCACGCACTGGAGCGCATGGAAGCCTGTAAGGACGCCGAGAAGTACCTGGGTGAGAAGTTTATGCGTGGCTACGTCGCGGTGAAGCGCGCCGAGCACGAAAACTACAAGCGGGTCATCAGCTCCTGGGAGCGTGAGTTCCTGCTGCTGTCGGTGTAACGATCCGGTGGTTGGCGTGGGTGATCCCTGCGCCAACCGCCAAGAATTTTTATCGGGCTGCAATGCGCAGCCTGCGTAATCAAGGTGTTGTTATGAACAGTCAAGCGACCAACCCGAAAACCCGCGAGTGGCAGGCCATGAGCCGCGAACACCACCTCGCGCCGTTCAGCGATTTTAAACAGCTGGCGGAAACTGGGCCGCGCATCATCACTAAGGCCGACGGCGTGTACTTGTGGGACAGCGAGGGCAACAAGATCCTCGATGCCATGGCCGGGCTCTGGTGTGTGGCGATTGGTTATGGCCGCAAGGAACTGGCAGACGCCGCCGCGAGACAGATGCAAGAGCTGCCCTACTACAACATGTTCTTCCAGACCGCCACGCCGCCGGCGCTGGAGCTGGCCAAAGCGATTGCCGACTTGGCCCCGCAGGGCATGAATCACGTGTTCTTCACCGGTTCCGGCTCGGAAGGCAACGACACCATGCTGCGCATGGTGCGCCATTACTGGGCGATCAAGGGGCAGCCAAACAAGAAGGTGATCATCAGCCGGGTTAACGGCTACCACGGCTCTACCGTAGCCGGCGCCAGCCTAGGCGGCATGAAGTACATGCACGAGCAGGGCGACCTGCCAATTCCGGGCATCGTGCACATCCCGCAGCCGTACTGGTTCGGCGAAGGCGGCGATATGAGCCCCGAGGAATTCGGCATTTGGGCCGCCGATCAGCTGGAGCAGAAGATCCTCGAAGTCGGCGAAGAGAATGTCGCTGCCTTTATTGCCGAGCCGATCCAGGGCGCGGGCGGGGTGATCATCCCGCCGGACAGCTACTGGCCGCGCATCCGCGAAATCCTCGCCAAGTACGACATCCTGTTTGTTGCCGATGAAGTGATCTGCGGGTTTGGCCGTACCGGCGAGTGGTTCGGCAGCGATTACTTCGGTAACACCCCGCACATGATGACCATCGCCAAGGGCCTGACCAGCGGCTACATCCCCATGGGCGGGCTGATCGTGCGCGACGATATCGTCGAGGTGCTCAACCAGGGCGGTGACTTCAATCACGGCTTCACCTACTCCGGGCACCCGGTCGCTGCTGCTGTGGCGCTGGAGAACCTGCGCATTCTGCGCGAGGAGAAGATTGTTGAGCGGGTCCAGACAGAAACGGCACCGTATTTGCAAAAGCGTCTGCGTGAGTTGGCCGATCACCCTTTAGTAGGGGAAGTACGCGGCGTCGGTATGTTGGGCGCCATTGAGCTGGTGCAGGACAAAGCCAGCCGCCAGCGCTTCAGCGCGGATGTGAGCGTTGGCATGGTGTGCCGCAAGCACTGCTTTACTAATGGTCTGATCATGCGCGCCGTGGGCGACACCATGATCATTTCGCCGCCGCTGGTAATCAGCTTTGCTGAGATCGACGAACTGCTGGAAAAGGCCCGTAAATGCCTCGACCTGACCGCTGCAGAGGTGCTGGGTTAAGGTTTAATAGCCTTTGGTTTCAGATGCTTACGTCTGAATGTTGTCAACCGGGGTATGACCTTGCCAGACTGCGCCACTGCGTAGGTCAGGCTCGCCGGAAGGTGTTGCAGATGGCTGCGCATCTTCCGGAAAACGACTACAACAACAGGAGCTGTACGCATGAACACATTCGGCAAAACCCTTCTCGCGTTGTCCCTAGCTGGGGCCGTAGTAAGTGCCGCACACGCGGATGACAAGGTCCTGCACGTTTACAACTGGTCCGACTACATCGCAGAAGACACGCTCGACAACTTCCAGAAAGAAACCGGCATCAAGGTCGTCTACGACGTCTTTGACAGCAACGAAACCCTGGAAGCCAAACTGCTGGCCGGCAGCTCCGGTTACGACATCGTCGTTCCGTCCAACCCGTTCCTGGCCAAGCAAATCAAGGCCGGTGTGTTCCAGAAGCTGGACAAGTCCAAGCTGCCGAACTGGGAAAACCTCGACAAAAGCCTGCTTAAGGCCCTCGACCCAAGCGATCCGGGCAACCAGTACTCGATCCCCTATATGTGGGGCACCATCGGTATCGGTTACAACGTAGACAAGGTCAAGGCCGCACTGGGCGAAGACGCTCCGGTCAATTCCTGGGATTTGGTGTTCAAGCCGGAAAACATCGCCAAGCTGAAAGACTGCGGTGTGTCCTTCCTTGATTCGCCGACCGAAATCATCCCCGCCGCGCTCAACTACCTGGGCTTCAAGCCCGACAGCACCGATGCCGGCGAGCTGAAGAAAGCCGAAGAACTGTTCCTCTCGATCCGCCCTTCGACTTCCTACTTCCATAGCTCCAAGTACATCGGCGACCTGGCCAACGGCAACATCTGCGTGGCCATCGGCTACTCGGGCGACCTGTACCAGTCCAAGTCCCGTGCTGAAGAAGCCAAGAACGGCGTGAACATTTCCTACAGCATCCCGAAAGAAGGTGCTGGCAGCTTCTTCGACATGATGGCCATCCCGGCTGATGCGAAAAACGTCGAAGCCGCTCACGTGTTCCTCAACTACCTGATGAAGCCAGAGGTTATGGCCAACATCACCAACTTCGTGCAGTTCCCGAACGGCAACGCGGCGGCCACCCCGCTGGTTGACGAAGCCCTGCGTAACGACCCGGGCATCTACCCGGACGCGGCCACCATGGCCAAGATCTACACCTTCCCGGATCTGCCAGCTAACGCGCAACGCGCGATGAACCGTAGCTGGACCAAGATCAAATCGGGTCAGTAATGCCATAGCCCTAACGGTGTGCGGCGGGTTGCTCCGCCGCATTCACCCACAACAATAAGGAAGCTCCTATGCGTCGTACTCCACTTCTGGCTGGCCTACTGGCCGCCGCCGTCAGCATCAGCGCCGTGCAAGCCGCCGAGCCTGTGGTCAATGTCTACAACTGGTCTGACTATATCGGCGAAACCACCCTAGCCGATTTCCAGAAGGCTACCGGCATCAAAGCCATGTACGACGTGTTTGACTCCAACGAAACCCTGGAAGGCAAACTGCTGGCGGGCCGTTCCGGCTACGACATTGTGGTGCCGTCCAACCATTTCCTCGGCAAGCAGATCAAGGCGGGCGCGTTCCAGAAGCTCGATCGCAGTCTGCTGCCGAACTGGGAGAATCTTGACCCGGTGCTGCTCAAGCAACTGGAAGTCAACGATCCCGGTAACCTGTATTCGGTGCCGTACCTGTGGGGCACCAACGGTATTGGCTACAACGTGGCCAAAATCAAGGAAGTGCTCGGTGTCGACGAGATCGACTCCTGGGCCATGCTCTTCGAACCAGAGAATCTGAAGAAGCTCAGCGCTTGCGGCGTTGCCTTTATGGACTCTCCAGACGAGATGTTCCCGTCCGTCCTCAACTACATGGGCCTCGACCCGCGCAGCACCGATCCAGAGGACTACAAGAAGGCCGAAGCCAAGCTGATGGCCGTGCGTCCTTACGTCACCTACTTCCACAGCTCCAAGTACATCGGCGACCTGGCCAATGGCAACATCTGCGTGGCGTTCGGCTACTCGGGCGACGTATTCCAGGCGGCTGCACGCGCCGAGGAAGCGGGCAAGGGCATCGAGATTGCCTACAGCATTCCCAAGGAAGGCGCCAACTTGTGGTTCGACATGATGGCCATCCCGGCCGACGCGAAGAACGTCAAGGAAGCGCACGCTTTTATCAACTACCTGCTTGAGCCCGCGGTTATCGCCACGGTCAGCGATTATGTCGGCTACGCCAACCCAAACCCTAAGGCCGGCGAGCTGATGGACCAGGAAGTGCGTAACGACCCTTCGGTTTATCCATCGCAGGCCGTGCTGGACAAACTCTACATCTCCACTGAGCTGCCGCCGAAGATCCAGCGTGCCATGACTCGCTCCTGGTCGAAGATCAAATCGGGCCAATAAGCGGAAACTGAAACACAGCGTACGCCAGGCCCGGCCTGGGCGTACGACCCGCTGCGTCAAGCGCGGCAGATTTTATTCGGGTCAGTGACCCACTTTTTTGCGGGAGTTTTGGTAATGGCAGTTGCTTCCAGTGCCTATAAAAAGGTTCTCGAGGGTGATCAGCAACCGAAAGAGGTGCTGGTCAAGATCGAGCGTGTGACCAAGAAGTTCGACGAAACCATCGCGGTGGATGACGTTTCGCTGACCATCAACAAGGGTGAGATTTTCGCCCTGCTCGGTGGTTCCGGCTCGGGTAAATCGACCCTGCTGCGTATGCTTGCCGGCTTCGAACGTCCTACCGAAGGGCGCATCCTGCTCGATGGTGAAGACATCACTGACCTGCCGCCCTACGAGCGGCCGATCAACATGATGTTCCAGTCCTACGCGCTGTTCCCGCACATGAGCGTGGCTGACAACATCGCCTTCGGTCTCAAGCAGGACAAGATGTCCAAGGCAGAAATCGACGCCCGCGTCGAAGAGATGCTCAAACTGGTGCACATGACCCAGTACGCCAGGCGCAAACCGCATCAGCTTTCCGGTGGTCAGCGTCAGCGCGTGGCCCTGGCTCGTTCGCTGGCCAAACGGCCGAAACTGCTGCTGCTCGACGAACCCATGGGTGCTCTGGACAAGAAGCTGCGCTCGCAAATGCAGCTTGAGCTTGTCGAGATCATCGAACGCGTCGGCGTGACCTGCGTGATGGTGACCCACGATCAGGAAGAGGCCATGACCATGGCCCAGCGTATCGCCATCATGCACCTCGGCTGGATCGCCCAGATTGGCAGCCCGGTGGATATCTATGAAACCCCTACCAGCCGGCTGGTCTGCGAATTTATCGGCAACGTCAACCTGTTCGACGGCCAGGTGGTCGAAGACATGGAAGGCCATGCGCTGATCTCAAGCCCGGATCTGGAGCGCAACATCTACGTTGGCCACGGCGTCAGCACTTCGGTGCAGGACAAGAGCATCACCTACGCCATCCGCCCGGAAAAGCTGCTGGTCACCACCGAGCAACCGACCTGCGAATACAACTGGTCGCGCGGTACTGTGCACGACATCGCCTACCTCGGCGGTCACTCGGTATTCCACGTGCTGCTGCCGAGCGGCAAGGTGGTGCAATCCTTCGTTGCCAACGCGGAGCGGCGTGGCGCACGGCCTACCTGGGACGATGAAGTATTCGTCTGGTGGGAGGACGATAGCGGGGTGGCATTGCGCTCATGAACATTATCCGAAGCATCAGCCGCCGTATGCCCAAGGGCCGGCACCTGGTTATCGGGGTGCCGTTCCTCTGGCTGTTCCTGTTCTTTATGTTGCCGTTCTTCATCGTTCTGAAGATCAGCTTTGCCGAAGCCGACGTGGCCATCCCGCCGTACACCGACGTGTACACCTGGGTGGAAAACAAGTTCACGCTAGTGCTCAACCTGGGCAACTACATTTTCCTCAGTGAAGATGCGCTGTACCTGGCCGCTTACCTTGGCTCCTTGAAAATGGCCACGATCAGCACCTTGCTTTGCCTGATCATCGGCTTTCCCATGGCGTATGCGATTGCCCGCGCCGACAAGGACAAGCAGATGGTCCTGTTGCTGCTGATCATGATGCCGACCTGGACGGCGATCCTGATCCGCGTGTATGCCTGGATGGGCATTCTCAGCAACAACGGCCTGCTCAATGCCTTCCTGATGTGGCTGGGAGTGATCAACGAGCCGCTGCAGATCCTTAACACCAATCTGGCGGTGTACATCGGTATCGTCTATTCGTACCTGCCATTTATGATCCTGCCGCTGTTCGCCAACCTAGTTAAACACGACCAAAGCCTGCTTGAAGCGGCTGCGGACCTGGGTTCGAGCACCTACAACAGCTTCTGGAAAATCACCGTGCCGCTGGCCAAGAACGGCATCATCGCTGGCTGCATGCTGGTGTTTATCCCGGTGGTGGGTGAGTTCGTGATTCCCGAACTGCTCGGTGGTCCGGAGACCCTGATGATTGGCAAGGTGTTGTGGCAGGAGTTCTTCAACAACCGCGACTGGCCGGTAGCCTCTGCCCTGGCGGTGGTGATGCTGGCGATCCTGATCATTCCGATCATCCTGTTCAACCGTAACCAAGCGAAAGAAATGGAGGGCCGGCCATGAAGCGTTTCAGTTTCTCCAACTTTATGTTGTGGGCCGGTCTGACCTTTATCTACCTGCCGATGCTGATTCTGGTGATCTACTCGTTCAACGCCTCGCGGCTGGTGACGGTGTGGGGCGGCTGGTCGGTGAAGTGGTATGTCGGCCTGCTCGACAATACCCAGCTGATGAACGCGGTGATGCGCTCGCTGGAGATCGCCTGCTACACCGCGATTGCCGCTGTAGCGCTGGGCACCATGGCCGCCTTCGTGCTGACCCGCGTGACCCGCTTCAAGGGTCGCACGCTGTTCGGTGGCCTGGTCACCGCGCCGCTGGTAATGCCCGAGGTGATCACCGGTCTGTCGCTGCTGCTGCTGTTCGTGGCCATGGCCCAGCTGATCGGCTGGCCTGCCGAGCGTGGCGTGCTGACCATCTGGATCGCTCACACCACGTTCTGTTCTGCCTACGTGGCAGTGGTGGTGTCGTCGCGTCTGCGTGAGCTGGACCTGTCCATCGAAGAAGCGGCCATGGACCTGGGCGCCAAACCGTGGAAGGTGTTCTTTTTGATCACCATCCCGATGATTGCGCCTTCGCTGGCAGCCGGCGGCATGATGTCGTTCGCCCTGTCGCTGGACGATCTGGTACTCGCCAGCTTCGTCTCCGGTCCGGGTTCGACCACCTTGCCGATGGAAGTCTTCTCCGCCGTGCGTCTGGGCGTGAAGCCGGAAATCAACGCCGTGGCCAGCCTGATTCTGTTGGCGGTGTCGCTCGCTACTTTCCTGGTGTGGTTCTTCGCTCACCGCGCTGAAGAGCGGCGCAAAAAGGCCCTGCAGCAGGCCATGGATGAAACCACCGGTGCTGCGCTGATGAACGGGCCAGATAGCCGTCGCGACCCATCCCAGGTGCATGCCTGATCGCATCCAGGGGTAACCCACAAGGGCCACATTCGTGGCCCTTGTGCATTCTGCGCAACCAGCACGTCCGCCGTTCCTTTCCCCGCTACCAGTACTGGCCAGTCAGCCCGGACAATGTTGCGCCGCCCGCTGTTCTTGGTTACAACCTCAGCTATCAGCCGTCCGGATTGCCCTCATGACCGATTCAAACAGCACTGACAGCGCGGTGTACAAGACCCTGCTGGAATCGACCAAGGCCATCCCCTGGAAAATCGATTGGGCGAGCATGACCTTTGCTTATATCGGCCCACAGATCGAAACCCTGCTCGGCTGGCCGCAGGCCAGTTGGGTCAGTGCCAACGACTGGGCCGAACGCATGCACCCCGAAGACCGCGACAGCGTCGTGGCCTTCTGCGTGTCGCAGTCCCAGGCCGGCACCGACCATGAGGCCGACTACCGCGCCCTGACCCACGACGGCAGCTACGTGTGGATTCGCGATGTGGTGCACGTGCTGCGCAACGAAGCCGGCGAGGTCGAGTCGCTGATCGGCTTTATGTTCGATATCAGCGAGCGCAAACAGACCGAGCAGCAACTGCTGCAATTGCAGCAACAGCTCGAAGAGCTGTCCTATCTCGACGGCCTCACCCGCGTGGCCAACCGGCGTATGTTCGACAGCCGCCTGCAGGTGGAATGGAGCAACGCCCAGCGCACCGGCCAGCCGCTGTCACTGATCCTGCTGGATATCGACTATTTCAAGGAATATAACGACCACTACGGCCATATCCAGGGCGACGACTGCCTGAAAAGTGTCGGCCAGGCCTTGAGCGGCGCTGCCGTGCGCCCGCGTGACCTGATGGCCCGCTATGGCGGTGAAGAGTTTGTTCTGCTGCTGCCCGAAACCACTGCCCAGGCCGCCGCCCAGGTCGCTGAGCGCTGCCGCCAGCTGATTCGAGAGCAGAACATCCAGCACGCCCATTCTCAGGTCAGCCCACTGCTGACCTTAAGCCTCGGCGTCGGCACGCTGACCCCCGGCCCGCTCGACCAACCCCAGGCCTTCCTCGAAACAGTGGACCGCCTGCTCTACCAAGCCAAGCACCAGGGCCGCAACTGCGCGGTGTTGGCCACAGCGCCATAAGCCTCGGCAAACGTAGGGTGGATGACGTTTCACCCATCCACCAGCCAGGCAACCGTGGTGGATGAAAACAGCGTCATCCACCCTACGGCTCCCTGATACTTCGGGATGATATGACGCTATGCACCCTAGCGCTTGATACGTAGCGCCAGCAGGAAGATAAGCGTGGCGCTGATCACCAGGATATCCATGATGATCGCCGCAGCAGCCTTGCTCAGAAACGCCTGGCCATACACCAGCACCAGGGTGACGAAAATCGCCTTGCTCGTTGCCGCGATGGCGGCGCAGAAGGCGCGGTGTTTTACGTTCAGCGCACCGTAAATCAGGATCACGCCCATCAGGCCAACCAGTGCCGACCAGCTGCGAATCACGAGGGATTCCAACTGACCGGCGAAGCTTGTCCCAAACATCGACTCAAGCGCCGCCTGCGGGGCGAACAGGCCGTAGAACATGCTGGCGGTAAGCACGCCGGACACCAGCATCAGCCATTTGAAGTTCCCTATTACAAAGTTCATACGTTCCCTCGTGTGCGGATTTCAGCTATGAGCGGAGCTGTGTACCCGATAAGTATTGCAAACGATGCGAGCGGGTTCAGCAAACCTGCATCTGATGCGTTCAACCCGATACAGCGGCCACTCTGGCCCGCGCGGCGTGCAGCTTCTTGTAGCTCTCAATCAAGCGCAGATGACGGTCGAGCCCTTCCAGCTGCATATTGGTCGGCGTCAGGCCGTGGAAGCGCACGCTGCCACCCAACGAGCCTAGCACCGCGTCCATCCGCTCCGTGCCGAACATGCGGCGCAAATTCGGCTCGAAGTCGCTCATCTCCAGCTCATCGTCCATCTGCACTTCCATAGCGGCATTCAGCGCCTGATAGAACAGGCCACGCTCTACGGTGTTGTCGTTGTACTGCAGGAAGGTTTCGACCAGCTCCTTGGCGTCGTCGTATTTCTTCAGCGCGAGGTTGATCAGCAGCTTCAACTCAAGAATGGTCAGCTGGCCCCACACCGTGTTGTCGTCGAACTCGACGCCGATCAGCGTGGTGATATCGGTGTAATCGTCGACATCGCTGTTTTCCAGATTGCGCAGCAGGGACTTGAGGCCACGATCATTCAGGCTGTGCAGGTTGAGGATGTCCGCGCGGAACAGCAGTGCCTTGTTGGTGTTATCCCAGATCAGGTCCTCGACCGGGTAAATCTCCGAATAGCCCGGCACCAGGATGCGGCAGGCCGTAGCGCCCAGATGCTCGTACACCGCCATATAGGCTTCTTTACCCATGCCCTCGAGAATGCTGAACAGGGTCGCGGCTTCCTCGGCGTTGGCCTGTTCGCCTTCGCTGGAGAAGTCCCACTCAACGAATTCGTAATCGGCTTTAGCACTGAAGAAGCGCCACGACACCACACCGCTGGAGTCGATAAAGTGCTCGACGAAGTTGTTCGGCTCCATCAGCGCCTGGCTTTCAAAGGTCGGCGGCGGCAGATCATTCAAACCCTCGAAGCTGCGCCCCTGCAGCAGCTCGGTCAGGCTGCGTTCCAGCGCCACCTCGAAGCTTGGGTGCGCACCGAACGAGGCGAACACGCCGCCGGTGCGTGGGTTCATCAGAGTCACGCACATCACCGGAAATTCGCCGCCCAAAGAGGCGTCCTTCACCAATACCGGGAAGCCCTGGGCTTCCAGGCCCTGAATGCCGGCGAGGATGGCCGGGTACTTGGCCAGCACCTCCTGCGGCACGTCCGGCAGGCACAGCTCGCCTTCGAGGATTTCGCGTTTTACCGCGCGCTCGAAGATTTCCGATAGGCACTGCACCTGCGCCTCGGCCAGGGTGTTGCCGGCGCTCATGCCATTGCTGAGGTAGAGGTTTTCGATCAGGTTGGAGGGGAAGTACACCACCTCGCCATCGGACTGACGCACAAACGGCAGCGAACAGATGCCGCGCAGCGTGTTGCCGGAATTTGTGTCGTACAGGTGCGAGCCGCGCAGCTCGTGGTCCGGGTTGTAAATCGCCAGGCAGTACTCGTCGAGAATCTCCGCCGGTAGCGCATCCTTGGGCCCTGGCTTGAACCAGCGCTCGTCCGGGTAATGCACAAACGCTGCATTGGCGATGTCTTCGCCCCAGAACTGATCGTTGTAGAAGAAGTTGCAGTTCAGCCGTTCGATAAACTCGCCTAACGCCGACGCCAAGGCGCCTTCCTTGGTCGCGCCCTTGCCGTTGGTAAAACACATCGGCGAATGCGCATCGCGGATATGCAGCGACCAGACGTTGGGCACGATATTGCGCCACGAGGCGATCTCAATCTTCATGCCGAGCTTGGCCATGATCCCCGACATATTGGCGATGGTTTCTTCCAGCGGCAGGTCCTTACCGAGGATGCGCGTACCTTCGCCAGTCGTCAGTGCAGGGATCAGCAGCGCCTGGGCATCGGCGTCGAGGTTTTCCACCTCCTCGATCACAAACTCCGGCCCGGCTTGCACCACCTTCTTCACCGTGCAGCGGTCGATGGAACGCAGAATGCCCAGGCGATCCTTCTCGGAAATATCCGCCGGCAGCTCGACCTGAATCTTGAAGATCTGCTGGTAGCGGTTTTCCGGGTCAACAATGTTGTTTTGCGACAGGCGGATGTTATCGGTGGGGATATTGCGCGTGTCGCAATACAGCTTCACAAAGTACGCCGCGCACAGCGCAGAGGAGGCCAGGAAGTAATCAAACGGCCCCGGCGCCGAGCCATCACCCTTGTAACGGATGGGCTGGTCCGCCACCACTGTGAAGTCATCGAACTTGGCTTCAAGTCGGAGGTTGTCGAGAAACTTGACCTTGATTTCCATGCGGGGTTACCAGAATACGGGCTAAACGAATGGCGGCCATTATCCGGGTTTTCAGCGGGAAGTCTTGCGCGGCGCCGGTTAGCTCAGACGAGCGCGCTGTAAGGTCTGCAGCGGCATGTTGTATTAAGACTTTTCTGCCTCGGGCGCACGGAAGGCCTTGCTGTAGTAACCAGACTGGTCGAAGCAGCAAACGTGCTTCTTGCCAGATGCCAGCATCTCGCAGGCGTCAGCAATGCGTTTTGCGCGCGTCTTCAGTTGCTTGGCTGACGTGATCCAATGAATCCAATCTACTCGTGCGAGGGTCGTTGTCTTGTTCCAAACGTCACGAGCCTCAGGAGCGGCTGCCAGGGCGTCCTGAAAATCTGCTGGAATCTCAGGGTCGGGCTCCTTCTTCACAGGGCTTAGCTCGAGCGTAACGGTATCCCCAACGGCCGCACCTGCGGCTTTGTATAACGCGCTACTTACCTGCAACCAATGGCTCAGCTGACCATCCGGCTCAAGGGTTGCCCGGAAAGGCTGCCCATTGATGGTGCCGTCTACAGTCGTCCTTCCTCGTCGCGGAAGTTGTTCACTGGCCTCTCTTGGCAGAACCACGAATGCCCACGCCGCATCATTCCCAGGCTTTGCCGGCCGAAGCAGCTTTGCTTCGAATCGAGATTTCGCATCGACTGTTGTCATTGCCATTCCTCCAGCGAATACGCCTAACGCTTGGGCTCAACCGCACCGAAGAGCGCTGTCGGCTCGGATAAGTTGTTAGGCCACAGTTGCCAAAAAAAGATCAAAGAGCCAGTAGCGCTATACACATCACGATCACCGCCAGAAGCACCAAGCGAATGCCGTTCGGCGAAACAAATCCGAAAAGCTTGAGCTTGCGAGCCGAGAAAACGTGCTTGCAGTCGGGGCACCGCACCATGACTGACACATCCGAGAAAGTAAAAACGTTGAACCCGATAGGGACTCCGCTAGAAACCAGCGCGCTGCGGGCTGAAAACTCTGCTGAACATCTTGGGCAAACTTCTAGCTCGGGCATTGGATGGCCTGACGTTTGGTTAAGGGGTTCGCTTTAGCCCGCCCCAACGAGCGAATCGAGTGCTTTGAGCCGCTTGTTAGGCTCGTGCTTGAGCCGAGCCTAACAAGCGGAAACAGCACGATAGCCAACATTGCTTTTAATTTTAAGTGTTGTTTCATGCGGTTTCTTCGCTTCTAGGTGTATTGAGCGTCTCAGCGCCAGCATGATGGTCTGTTCATAGCTGTATGTATCAGAGCTCAGATTCAACCATTAGCTTTATTTTTGTAGCTTTCTCGAAATGATCCAGCTTGTGGGTTTTTATCCACCATGTTGCAGCCTCCATAAGAAGCTCTGGATCATCATTTTTATTTGCGAAGAACGCGTAAAAGGAAACGCCAACTGACTCACCCTTAGCGGATATTTTCTTCGCACATACATCGATAATGTTCTTTCTTAAATCCTGGCGCATTAAAGTTAAGTTTCTCTATGCCTAACGTTTGGTTAAGGGGCGGGCTTTAGCCCGTCCCAGTGAGCGCAGCGAACGGTTTGAACCACTAGTTAGACGCCATACTCGCTGTAAGTAGGACTTGCGTAGTAAGAAGCCCAACCGCAAATGTAAGGTAGCAACGCTATAAATAGGAAGCCCAAAAATACGAACGTGCCTCGCCAGCCTCGCGTGTGAATGAGATACGCCGGTAATACGATAGGCCAAAGGAAAAAAATAAAAGCGCCGAACTCGTAAGGGCGGTGGTAATTGTATTTCTTTGCGTCATCCAAGCACCACAACGCAACCATAAGCGCGAAAGACCAAGCCATTAAATTTTCATACTCAGGTGAAGGATCGTAGCCCAGGTAACCCATGATTGAGTAATGAGCAATAGAGATGGCGACTACGATTGCGATGCTGGTGAAATTGCGCATAACTTCCTTGTGGCTTCTAACGTTTGGTTAAGGGGCGGGCTTTAGCCCGTCCCAGCGAGCGGAGCAAGCGATTTGAACCATTTGTTATGCAGCTGACCACCGATGCCCTGATGGTAAGCACTCTTCACAAAGCAATTTGCCGTTTCGCAACGCGCCGTTAAAGATCATGATTTGATCATCGTCGAGTAGGTCAAGCCCGGCTGGATTGGCTACTCGATCAACCATGTAATGCCCGCATTTTTCGCAGTTACAAATTGAGTATTTTTGCTTATTCAGGAAGTGCGTTTCGCTGTATTGGTATTTGAGCCCATATTTTGAAAATAATGCAGTTATCTCTTCGCGCAAGCGTTCAATTTTTTCGCCCGGAAGATCTTCTTCAATCTCGCTTGTTGAGTACTCAGTAGTGCAGCTGAATTTTGTGATGGCGAGATTTTTCATGTATCACCCTGAGATGCATAACGTTTGGTTAAGGGGCGGGCTTTAGCCCGTCCCAGTGAGCGAAGCGAACGGTTTGAACCAGTTGTTATGTGTGTTCAGTTTTGGCTGAAAGCAACTCAAAAATTAGCTCGTTCTCATGGCCAGATAAGCGCAAGTCTTGTTTGAATCCACCCTCGTCCTCAAAGGATATCTCAAGCGTAGTTTCGTTGACTTTACTAACACTTAGGTTGGACAGGTTTATTATGTTCAAAACTCCAGAAATATGCATGTAGAATGACGAGAATCTTCCGCTGCAAACTAGATATAGATGAGAGTCGCCAATAATCAGAGTGGTTGGCATAAATAGCCTATATATGAATCTATATGGGTCGCCTTTTTTGTATGCGTAGTATTTCTTTTCAAATTTACAGGTTTTCCCGTTAGTGGCGGCATTATATTTTTCTCGCACTCTCCCGCCTGCCCAAAGGCTAAAGCAGTAGATAGATATCGATAAAATGGAAAAATATATTAATATTTGACTGCCTGTCACCTAGGCTGCTCCTTAGTATGGATAGTGTGCATTCACATAACGTTTGGTTAAGGGGCGGGCTTTAGCCCGTCCCAGTGAGCGCAGCGAACGATTTGAACCAATTGTTATACGTTTAACCGAACAGGCCAGAGATTGCACTAGTTATGCCTTCGACTATAGCTAGGGCGCCGTCGACTATCGCTTCGAGAGTACCTAATAGCATTTCTAATGGGCCGTCATCGCTGAGAACAACAGGTGTTGCTACGCCTGCAATAGAAAGCGCTACAGCAGCCATAGCAACAGAATGGAAGCCCGCCACTAGAATGTAAACCACGGATGACAGAAGTAGCGTTACGCCGAGGGCATTAAAGACTCTGAGGCCAAGTGGTCTTTTGCTTTTCTTCTTCATTTACTCTCCATGTATAACTGAATGCTAAATTGCCGTAGGCGTATAACGTTTGGTTAAGGGGCGGGCTTTAGCCCGTCCCAGAGAGCGAAGCGAACGGTTTGAACCGTTTGTTAGGCGGTTTTAATTTCATTGAATATATCCAGAGTTTCTTTCTCTAAAGACTAATAGTCAGGATACGACGCTTCGCCTCCATAAGAAATTACTGCACCAAATGATTTTGCTAAGGCACAGCAAGCAATCATTGTGCAGGCGAGGTCCCCCATGCTAGAGCCCCACCTAAACATAATGACAAAGTCACGACTACCAGCAATCTCTTTTAGATTGTTTGCATTCTCAAAAAAATTTTCCGCTGGCTCACTATAAATTTCGAAACCTACATCATCATCTTTTTCATTGAGCTTACAAGGACAGAAACCTTCGTCTTCTAGTGGCTTCAATTCTGGATCAAGCTCTAGTTTGATTTTGAAACCAAGAGCATCTATTGCTTCTTGCCAAGATTCTTTTGTCGGTACATCATTTTTATTTATAAATGCAAACTGTAAATTCGACATGATTCTCCTTCTTGACGCCTAACGTTTGGTTAAGGGGCGGGCTTTAGCCCGTCCCAGTGAGCGAAGCGAACGATTTGAACCAATTGTTAGATGCCGTCGCGCACATTGGAAAAGGATTCGTATGCTTCGCCAAATTCAAGCTCTAAGGCTAAACGCAACAAGCCTGGGTAAGCAAACCAGTATTGCCGGCGGATGAAATCGTTAAATTTTTCTATGCCCATTTCCTTCGCGTACATTCTTTGATGAGCTTTATCCATCGGTGATCGGTCTATTTCTAGAATTTTCTTGCGATGCTTATTGAGTAATATTCGTAGATCTTTAGCGTGCAAAATTCCGAAGTGCATTAGTTCGGAAAGCTCTTCCTCATAGCCGGTTTCGCTTGGAGAATAGTCATTTTTCTTTGGAAAAGCTGCGCTCAGCGCTTTATGAACTAACTGAGGTGTTAGCTTTTTGCGATCAATCTGTTGCCTAGCGCTGATTTTCATAAGGCATCTAACGTTTGGTTAAGGGGCGGGCTTTAGCCCGTCCCAGTGAGCGCAGCGAACGGTTTGAACCACTTGTTAGGCTTTGTACGTAGATCTATTTGATAGTGATCTCACGAAAAATAACCTTTGGCTCGCTGTGTGCTGTTGAGTATACGGTTAGCTTGATGCCTGGATGTTTGATTTTTTCGTTTGCAGAAATAAGAGAAGTAACTATTGCTTCAACTAATTTCTGGTCTTTGGTGTTATATAAAAATAAGCATGTAAATTCATTTCCGCAATCGTTCCAGTATGGCTTTTCAATTTGCGGATTTTCTTCTGAATTGTTTTGATAGTTTTCGATTGCGTCTATTGCAGCTTTCGCATAAATACGACCCTCTTCTCGGTACGGCTCACCACACCCGAAAAGACCCAATGTAGTAATGGTGATTATGAGAGTACGCAATTTTGATTTCATAGGCCTAACTATTAATTAGGCGACACGTATGTCGCGATGGTTCGCGGTGCGTGTCGCATAAGCTTCCTTGTCGTCTGTGAAGTCCTTGTCTAGCTTGAAGGTGGTCGCGGGAAACGCGACAGCATTCAGGGAGAAACGCGACATGGATGACGGCAAGCCCAAGCTGCTGGATCAGGTACGCCAGCAAATTCGAGTCAGAAACTATTCCATTCGTACAGAGACTGTCTATGCCGAATGGGTAAAGCGCTTTATTCGCTTCCACCGTTATCGCCACCCGGCAGAAATGGGAGCAGCAGAAATCGAGGCGTTTCTTACCCATCTGGCGGTGGCACGTAATGTATCGGCTTCTACACAGAATCAGGCGTTGGCGGCCTTGCTGTTTCTATATAAAGAGGTGCTTAAGCTGGAGCTGCCCTGGCTGGAGGGTATTGTGCGGGCTAAAAAGCCCAAGCATTTGCCAGTTGTACTGACACGTGAAGAGGTGAGTGCGGTCCTTGGGCAGCTGGATGGAGTGCGCTGGATTGTTGCCAGTTTGTTGTATGGCGCGGGTTTGCGTTTGTTGGAGGCCTTGCGCCTGCGGGTCAAGGATGTCGATTTCGCCCGTGGTGAGGTTCTGGTGCGCGATGGCAAGGGGCAGAAGGACCGGGTCACCATGTTGCCGCAGCGTTTGGTGTTGCCCTTGCAGCAGCATTTGCGCAAGGCGGAGTTACTACACCAAAAGGACTTAGCCGAGGGTTTTGGTTTGGCCAATCTGCCTTTTGCGCTTGCCCGCAAATACCCGAATGCGGCCGCAGAGTGGGGTTGGCAGTTTGTCTTCCCCTCGGTCAATCGTTCGGTCGACCCACGTTCAAAAGGCATCTTCCGCCATCATTTACATGAGAAAACCATCCAGCGTGCGGTTCGCGAGGCTACTCGGCGTGCCGGGCTGATCAAGCACGCCACGCCGC
Organism: Pseudomonas sp. EA_35y_Pfl2_R111; assembly: GCF_963970955.1. Taxonomy (NCBI): domain Bacteria; kingdom Pseudomonadati; phylum Pseudomonadota; class Gammaproteobacteria; order Pseudomonadales; family Pseudomonadaceae; genus Pseudomonas; species Pseudomonas sp. EA_35y_Pfl2_R111. The sequence goes on from NZ_CAXAOM010000003.1 coordinate 139,632, forward strand.
ATACGTTGCGCCATTCCTTTGCCACGCATTTGCTGGAGAGTGGCCAGGACATTCGCACGGTGCAGGAGTTGCTTGGCCACTCGGATGTAAAGACCACGATGATTTATACCCATGTGCTCAATCGTGGTGGCTTTGCAGTCTTGAGCCCGCTGGATCGGGTGTAGCAGGCGGGCGGCTCCCGCCTTTGTTGCCTTAGCTCATTCGGTGCTGGGGTTCAGGCTTTGCAGCAGTCGATAGTAAAACCCGCTGGCATTGGCCAACGTTTCGATTGCCACGCGCTCGTTGGTGCCGTGCATGCGCGGCAGGTCTTCGCGCTCCATCAGCAGCGGGCTAAAGCGGAAGATGTTGTCGGTCAGTGGTTCGTAGTAGCGCGAATCGGTGCCGCCGACGGTGAGGTTGGGGCTGACCAGGGTGTTGCTGAAGCTCTGCCGGATCACTTCGGCGAACTGCTTGTAGGCGGCGCCGTTTACGTCGGAAACCGCCGAGGGCTCGCGGCCGGCGGGCATGACTTTGACTTGGATCTGTTCATCCGCCACGGCGTTGCGTACGTGTTCGGCAACGCTGGCGATGCTGTCGCGTGGGTGGATGCGCAGGTTGAGGGTGGCGCGGGCGCTGGGTGGCAACACGTTCTCCTTTATTCCGGCGCGCAGCAGGGTCGGTGATAGCGAGGTTTGCAGCTGTGCGGCGCCGGCTGGCGATGCGGCCAGTTGCTGTTCTACTAGAGGACCGAACAGCCAGAGGTTGGCGAAAATCAATCGATAGCCGAAGGATTGCGCCGGGGTGAAGCTGGCCAGCAGGTCGCCGGTGGGGCCGTCGAAGCCGCGCTGGAAGGGCGCATCGCCCACCCGTTGCAGGGCCTGGCTAAGGCGGCCGATGGCGGTTTCATCAAACGCTGGCGGCTGTGAGGAGTGGCCGCCCTGGGCGTTGGCTTGCAGGGTCAGGCTGACGTAGCCTTTTTCCGCAATGCCGACCACGGCGACATCCTGGCTGACGCCGGGGATTTGCCCGCGCACCACAAAGCCGCCTTCATCGCTGACCCAGGCCAGGCGTTTGCCTTGCTCCTGCAATTGCGCGGCGATGCGCCGGTTGCCTTGGTGGCCGCCAATCTCTTCATCGTGACCGAAGGCCAGCAGCACATCGCGTTGCGGCTGGAAGCCCTGGGCAATCAGGGTTTCCACGGCTTCGAGAATCGCCACCATCGAGCCCTTGCTGTCGATGGCGCCACGGCCCCAGACAAAGCCAGCGGCAATCGCCCCGGAGAACGGCGGGTGCGTCCATAGTGCTTCGGTGCCAGGCGCGACGGGCACTACGTCTTGGTGCGCCATCAGCAAAACGGCGGGTAACTGGCTGTCTTTGCCCGGCCAGCGCAGCAGAATGCTCGGACTGCCGGTTGCCAACGGCTCGGTGGTTGCAGTCAGGCGCGGGTAGCGTTGCGTCAGCCACACGCGCAGGCCGGCAAACGCAGCATCGCTGGCGGCCTGTTGGCTGGCCGGGGTGCCGACCTGATGCGACAGGGTTGGCAGGCGAATCGCCGCAGCCAAACTTTCAGCCGCACGTTGGCCATCCAGCCCTTCAGGCAGGCTGACCGGCGCGCTGTTGAAGGCGGCGGCTGGCAGCAGCAATGTGCAGCCGATGACCACGCCAATCAGGCCGAGCAGGGCGATCAATATCACCAATAACAGACGTTTCATGGCAGGCTCCTGCGCGCTTAGGGACGAAGAATCAGCTGGCTGCGGCTGTTGGCCTTGATCGCCTCGGCATCCAGGTGCATCGGCACGTACTCGCCGCGCATATAGGCGTCGGCCTGATCCTTGTAGTGCTTATCGAACAGCACGCCACTCTGCCCGACCGGGTTGATGCCCAGAGCTGTGCCGGCATCGGCCATATCGATTAGGCGGCGGGTCGAAGGGCCGTAAACCACTGACCAGGGCGCCGGGCCGACTGGTTGCGACAGGTTGTTCGGTGTTTCATGGCCGCCCGGTGCGGCGAATGGGCCGACGTTAAACAGCTTATCCAGTGGCTTCTGCTGGCCCAGCGGATGGCTGTGGGTCAGGGTATGCACGCTGCCCCAGGTCCATTGATTGGCATCGTCACCGAGTGTGCTGCGTAGGTGGGCGAGGCTGGCCTGCCAGGCAGCTTTGACGGTGTCCGCGCGGCTTTCCACGGCGTCGCTACCGCGCTTGTCCCACCACGGCGAGCTGGCATCGGCAGCCAGGCGCGGCAGGGCGCTGTCGAGCACGCGGGTTTGCAGCAGATTGGTGAAGAAGGCTTCACCCAGCTCATCAGCCATGGCCTCAAACGTCAGCTGATAGACCAACTGGTTAAACAGCGTGGCAGCAGTGGCGTCGAGCGTGTGTTGGCCATCCCAGTTCAGCAGTTGCTCGACCAGCGCCTGCTCTTCGCTGCCGTTGGCGGCGCCGCGCAGATCGGCGGCCAGCGGGGCAAGCAGGCGTTGCGGGTAGCCGGTGCCAGGGTCGAGTTGCAGGGCCTGGCTGTTGCTCAGGTCCCACTTCACGCTGTTGTCGCTAAGGCGCTCATCCAGGCGCTGGCCGCGATCGGCCAGGTTGTAGTAGCCGGGTATCTCCATGCCGGTCGGCGAGACGGGTTGGTAGTTGGCCGAGAGGATATAGCCGCGCGCCGGGTTCTCCTCCTGCGGGTTGGCGCTGAACGGGAAGTAGCCGTCTTTCTCCGCCTCGCCGTTGCTGCCGTCGAGGATAAAGCTCGGGTTGACGCCGGTCGGGCGGCGCGGCAGTTTCGCCGCCGCCCACCAGCCGATATCGCCCGTGGCATTGGCCCATACCACATTCAGTCCCGGCGCCTCGATATGCTCGACGGCGGAGCGGGCCTGATCCAGGCTGGCGGCGCGGTTGAGCTGATAGAAGCCATCGAGGATCGGGTTCTCTGTTTCGAGAAACGCCCACCACATGGCAATCGGCGTGCTGCCGACCGTTTCACCGAGGGCGCTGTTGATCAGCGGGCCGTGGGGTGAGCGGCGAATGGTCAGGCTGACCGGCGCGGCGTCTTTGACGCTGATCTGTTCGACGCGGCTTTGCAGCTCGACCCACTGGCCGCGGTACCAGACCTGGTTGGGGTTGTCCGGGTTGGTTTTCTCGGCGATCAGGTCGAGGTCGTCGTTCTGGAACATGGTCAGGCTCCAGGCGAACTCGCGATTATGGCCCAGCGAAGCCACCGGGTTGAGCGCCTGGTGATGGCCGTACAGGCTGAAGCCGGGGTAGCTCAGGTTGGCCTCGTACCACACCGACGGCACGGCGAAGCGGATATGCGGGTCGCCAGCCAGCAGCGGTTTGCCGCTGGCGGTGCGGCTGCCGGACACCGCCCAGGCGTTGCTGCCTTCGAACTGCGGCAGACCGGCATTCAGCAGCGCGGCGTGGCTGAGTTCGGCGATGGCGTTAAGGTCCTGCCAGTCGCCGGCGGCGAGGTTCTGTCCGACCACGCCCTGCGGGTGCCAGTCGAGGTCGAAGGCTTTGAGGTAGTCGGCGCCCAGCTGATCGCGGATATGCGTCAGCACCGGCTCGGTACGAAACGCCGCAGCAAAGCTGTAAGCCATATAGCCGGCGACGCTGAGGGTGTCGGCCGCAGTGAAGGGGCGCGTTTCGATGCCCAGTACATCGAACTCGATGGGGGCCGGGCGGCTGGCCTGGTACTGGTTGATGCCATCCAGATAGGCCTGCAGCGCCTGGCTCGCCGGGGTGTTCATGTCCATCTTCGCGGCGTAGCGGTCGGCGTGCTCGCGAATGCCCAGCGTGCGGAACAGGCGGTCGGTGTCGACCAGCTTGCTGCCGAGAATCTCCGCCAGCTCGCCACGGGCCAGGCGCCGCAGAATTTCCATCTGGAACAACCGATCCTGAGCGTGCACATAACCCAGGGCGCGGTACATATCGGCCTCATTCTGCGCCTGGATATGCGGCACGCCGCGCTCGTCGTAATCCACCGTGACCGGCGCCTGCAATGAACTCAGGCTTAGCTCGCCCGCGCGTTGCGGTTGCTTGCTGTCGATATACCAGTAAGCGCCGGCGGCAGTGGCGGCGACTATTACGGCAAGGACGGTCAGGGTGCGTTTCATGGGTTTTCCTTGTTATAGGTTTTATCAGCGCCGCCATTGTGCGGGCGGAATGTCGCGGCGGCATTGACCAAATACAGCAAGGATGAAAGTCTTTGGTCAATCAAAGAGGGCTGTATGAATCAGGACCCACATAACAGCATCGCCAGCGCGCTGACCCATTCCTCGACCCTGCGTCGCCTGCTGTACGAGGCACTGGCTGATCTAGGACTCGACCCGACCGACACCTATCGTAAGGCCTACCAGGGCTTGATGCTGGCGCCGCCGCTGCTCAATGCCCGTGAAGATCACGACAATGCGCCGCGCTTCTGGCAGGCACTGGCGGGCATCAGTGGTGATGTGGACATTGGCCTGCACCTCGGCGAAACCATGCAGCCACGGCCCCTGGATGTGGTCGGTTACCTGCTGCTGGCCAGCCGCGACCTCGGCCAGGCGCTGGAAAGCTTTGTGCGTTTTCAACACATCCTTTCTGGTGGCTTTGCCGCGCGCCTGGAGCTGGATGGCAAGCAGGCAAGACTGATCTTCGACCTCAACTACCGGGGCGTCGGCTCGCTGCGTCAGCAGATGGAATGTTTGGCGCTGCTGCTGCAGAAGATGCTCGCCAGCATCAATAACGACGGCCGCTTCCGCCTGACCGGGCTGGATTTCCGCCACCCCGCACCGCGCCGGCTGAGTGAGCATCGCCGCCTATTTGGCCTGTTGCCGCGCTTTGCCCAGGCGCATGACGCGCTGATCTTTCCGCGCGCCTGGCTGGGTCGGCCATCGCGCAGCGCCAACCCGCGGCTGTTCACAGTGCTTTGGGCCCAGGCCGAACTGGAGCTGGCGGAACTAGAGGAAAACCAGCTGCTCAACCGCGTGCGCTACTGGCTGGAAGTTAACCTCGGCGTACAGCTGTGTGATCTGCCCAGCTGCGCCACTGCGCTCGGTTACAGCGTCAGCGGCCTGCAGCGGGCGCTGGCCGAACAGCAGCAGAGCTTTCGCCAGCTGCATGATGAAGTGCGTCGTTTGCGCGCCCAGGCCCTGCTCGACAGCGGCCTGGCGATCCGCGAAGTGGCCCGCGCCTGCGGTTTTGCCGAGTTGTCGCCGTTCTACCGCGCGTTCAAGCGCTGGCAGGGCGAGACGCCGCAGGGCTTTCGCCGACAGTCGTTTGTGGGAATAACGGCGTCAGACTGATCTAGCCTTTCTACACAGGCCTGAAATACTCAGTTGCTTTGCCAATCGCAGAAACAGCCCACGGCGAGGGTATTGCTGGCGTTGACTGGGCGCTGCTCAATCAGCGCATCGAGAATCGGCTCGATAAAGCTGTTGCTGGAGGTGCATACGGCGCCTTCGCTGTAGGGGCCGAAGTAGGCCAATTGGCCGTTGCGGTCCCAGATCGCCACGGCCGGGCTGGCGGGGATCTGCGTGCTGCCTGGCAATGCAGCCAACGGTTGCAGGGCGCTGAGGGTGCTGGGCAGTTGGCCGCTGCTGCCGGGCTTTTGCACGGCATAAAAGCTCACACCCTGGGGGCCAAAGCGTTCGATCAGTTCGGCCAGGTGCTGCTGATTGCCGACATTGCACGGACAGGCCGGGTCCCAGAAGTGCACCAGGCGGATCGGCCCAGGGCCGGCCAGCTCATCCGGCAGGCGCAGCTGTTCGCCATAGAACAGCGCAGTCTGCTCGCTGAAACTGCGCAGATAGCGCGCTTCGTACCACCAATAGGCGGCGAGCATGGCGGCGGCCCAGAGCAGAATCAATAGACTGGCGAGTAGGGTCTTGCGTGTGGGTCGAGTCATGGGCAGTTTTCGGCAAACAGGCGCGCAGCTTGCCATGTCTGGCGCGACAGCAGAATATCCGCCTCTTCATCGCGCCGGCCCGGATGGCCTGTGACGACCCCGAGTGATTGATGGAAGCCTTATGCCTGATGCGTTTCAGCCGGAACATCTGATTGCCAGTCTGCGACCCTTGGCCGCAGCTGTTGTGCTGTCGTCTGCTGAACAGGCTTATCGCCGGTTCTATGGTTTTAGCGATGCGCTGGCCGTTCATAGTCGTATGGGCTTGTTGCCGGCGGGTGGTTATCAGATTGCAGTTCAGGCGTGGTGGCCAGAGCAGCCGCGCGCCACGTTGGTGTTGCTGCATGGTTATTACGACCATGTAGGCTTGTATCGCCATGTGATCGAGTGGGCGCTGGGGCAGGGCTTTGCTGTGCTGGCTTTCGATCTGCCGGGGCATGGCCTGTCCAGCGGCGCGCGTGCCAGCATCGGTGACTTTGCCGAGTACCAAACGGTGCTCCAGGCGCTGCTGGCTGAAGCCGCAGTGTTGGATCTACCGCAGCCCTGGCACCTGTGTGGGCAGAGCACCGGCGGTGCGATCATTCTTGATTACGTGTTGCGTGGTGAGCCTGTCGCGCCGATTGGCGAAATCATTCTGCTGGCCCCCTTGGTGCGCCCGCGAGCCTGGGGCTGGTCGCAGCTCAGTTATCGAATTATGAAGAGTTTTGTGAGCGAGATTCCCCGGCGTTTCAGCGTCAACTCAAGCGACGCCGCGTTTATCGACTTCGTCCATCACCACGACCCGCTGCAGCCACGCTGCCTGCCAACCGCTTGGGTGGGTGCGTTAAGCCAGTGGGTGCCGCGTATTGAGGCTGCGCCGCGGAGCTTGCGCAGCCCACTGATTGTGCAGGGGGGCGCGGACATGACTGTGGCCTGGCGGCACAACTTGAAGGTGTTGCAGGACAAGTTCGCCGAGCCGACGATCCTGATGCTGGACAGCGCTGGTCATCACCTGGCCAATGAAGCGCCGGCCTTGCGCCAGCGCTATCTTGAGTTTCTCAGCCAGCGGTTGAGCTGATTAGATCCCGCGTGGCGCCGGAGCCAGGCTGGCGTTGCTTTGGCCAACCGCCAGGCCGCTGCGAATTGCGGCCAGTGCGGCCTGGTAGTAGGCCTTGCCTGCGTCTGACTGGGCAAAACTGACAAATTCTTCCAGCTCCGGATCGCTCAGCTCGCGGTAAACGTGCAGCAGGGTGTTATCCAGATCAGCCCCGATCTGCTCCATCAGCCGCTGACGCTGGCCGTTGAGCATGGCCTGGGCGCTGTCGCCACCGAGCAGACCGGGGAGCATCTGACTGAGGCTGTCGGCGGCTACGCCGGCCAGCGCCAGGCTGACCTCGGCACCGGCTTCTTTGGCTGGCAGGGCTTGCGCCAGGTGGCGGATCAGCAGGCGGCGGGTGGCGCTGGCTTCACTGCGCGGCAGGCCATTGGCGTAACGCGCCAGTTGGTCGCTGCGGGTAGCGAGCAGTTCGGCATCGACAATCTTGCGGCCCAATGGCGACTGGAAAAACTGCAAGGGGCTGCTCGGCTCGTCGAGGTTGTCGCGCAGGCCTTGCTGGGCGCGCTGATCCACGGCGGCAGCGGCAAAGCGTTGATTGCTGTTATTCACCAATGCTTGATGCACCGCTGGCGGCAGGCTGCTGCGGTAGCGTTCCTGAGCGGCCTGCAGGGCATCACTGAAGTGCATGCGCTGCTGCGGCCAGCCGGCCGCCTGATACAGCTGCAGGTAATCATCCGCCAGGGCCGGCAGGCTGAGCAGCAGGGTCAGTACAACGGTAAGGGCGCGCATAGGGACTCCATTCAGGGGTGGCTATTTTCGGTGGGCAGCAGGGGGCTTGTCGAGGCCAGTAAGCGGCCTGCTAGAATCGCGATCCTGCGTCCATGCAGGTTCTCATTCCTTCGGGGCCATCATTGAACACCTGCTCAAGTAATACCCGGGGCGCCAGTGTGGCGCGCATGATCGATGATTTGGCCGAGCATGGCTGGTCACTGCAAAGACAATTCATTGCTCCACTTCTGACCTCCGAACTGGGCGAAGAGTGCCGTAAGCGTGCCGCTGCCGGCTTATTGGTGCAGGCGGGTATCGGCCGTGGTGCTCTGACGGTGGTGAGTGAGGGGCTACGCGGCGATCATATTCAGTGGCTTGATGCTGGGCAGAACGCCGCGTGCGATCAGTATTTGGCGGTTATGGATGAACTGCGCCAAGCCTTGAATCAAGAGCTGTTTATGGGGTTGGAGGATTTCGAAAGCCATTTCGCGTTGTATCCGCCCGGCGCCTATTACAAAAAACACCTGGACCGTTTTCGCGATGATGATCGCCGCGCGGTGTCGGCGGTGTTCTACCTCAACGAAGATTGGCAGGCCGAGCAGGGCGGCGCGCTGCGTTTGTATCTGCCGAATGGCGAGACTCGCGATGTGTTGCCCCAGGCGGGCAGTCTGCTGCTGTTTCTCTCCGCCGATATGCCCCACGAAGTATTGCCGGCGACGCGTGATCGACTGTCGTTGACCGGCTGGTTTCGCCGGCGGGGTAATGGGCCGCTGTAGCTGGTCTGTCAGACTGTTCTTAGTGGCCCCAGATTTTGAAGGTCCCGCGCAGATCGGTGATATCGCGCATCTCGATACTGCCCAGACGGCTTTCGCCCACGTACATATCGGCCGCTACCCGCACACGAATGCGTTGCGCCGGGATACCGCTGGCCACCAGCTGATCATTAATGGTGGTGAGGTCGGGTAGGGTCAGCTGCAACTGCTGTTTGCCGCTGGCATTGGTGACGATATCGATCTTCAGGGTAGGCAGGTTGACGCCGAATATTGGCAGGGTCAGCCCCAGTTGCGCGGCGCCGAAGGCAAAGCTGCCGCCGGAACCGTTCGGGCAGCTGGCCGGGGTGGTGCAGCCGTTGTCGATTTTTACATTGCGCAGCGACGCGCTGCCGCCGTCGTCATTCCAGCTGACCCGGTTGATGGTCGCCAGCACATCGGCGCGGATGCTGATGCCAGCCTGACCGCTGATCTCGCTTAGGCTTTGATTGTCCATCGGCAGAAGGGCGGCCTGGCTTGGCAGCGCATAGGCCACGAGACTTGCAATTAGTGATAGGGCGACGGTGCGAAATGGGCGATGCATGGGGCGTCCTCGACTAGAGTGCCGAGAGTCTGTGCCTGACATGGCCCGCGCGCCATTCGGCCAGGGCGCTTCCCGCCGAAGGATAGGTCGGCATTGCGCGCGAATGGCCTGGTCTGGGTGATGAGCTTGGCAATCTAGCCGCCAGCCCGTCCCTTTGATCGGCGGCCAGTAAGCGCAGTACCCTGGCGGTGTTACGGCGGGTGACTGAATGAGAGTGAGCGATGCAGAAGATTTTAGTGAGCCGTTGTTTGTTGGGTCAGCGCGTACGCTACGACGGCGGCGCTCATGGCCCGTTTACTGTGCTTGAGCGCTGGCAGCAGGAGGGCCGCATTGTGCCGTTGTGCCCTGAAGTCGCCGGTGGCCTGCCGACCCCGCGCGCGCCGGCAGAGATTGCTGGCGGTCAGGGTGCGCGGGTACTCGATGGGCAGCTGCCGGTGCTGACGGTGGACGGCGAGGATGTCACCGCGGCTTTTGTTGACGGCGCACAGCAGGCGCTGGCTTTGGTGGCGCAGCATGGCATCCGCATGGCGCTGCTCAAGGCACGCAGCCCGTCGTGTGGTAATCGGGAAAATTATGATGGCAGTTTTAGCGGCACCAAGGTCGCCGGTGAAGGCGTGACTGCTGCGGCCTTGCGCCGTGCTGGGGTGCGGGTGTTTAGTGAAGAGGAGCTACCGGCTGCGGAAGCGGCGTTGCTTACGCTGGAAGAGCAGTCGGTTTAAGGCAAAAACACTTAAATTTCGCGCATAAAAAAGGGAAGCCGAAGCTTCCCTTTTTCGTGTCGCGGCAGCGCTTAGAACAAGACGCGGCTGCGGATTGTGCCTTTAACGTGCTGCAGCTTCTCCAGCGCCAGGTCGGAGTAATCGGCGTCGACGTCGATTACCACGTAGCCGACCTTGTCGTTGGTCTGCAGGAACTGACCGGAGATGTTGATGCCGTTTTCGGCAAACACGTTGTTGATCTCGCTCATCACACCCGGGATGTTGGCGTGGATGTGCAGCAGACGGTGCTTGCCCGGGTGCGCCGGCAGGGCCACTTCGGGGAAGTTGACCGAGGACACCGATGTACCGTTGTCGCTGTACTTGACCAGTTTCTCGGCCACTTCCAGGCCGATGTTGGCCTGGGCTTCGGCAGTCGAGCCACCGATATGCGGAGTCAGAATCACGCGATCCAGGCCACGCAGTGGGCTTTCGAACTCTTCGTCGTTGGATTTTGGCTCGACTGGGAACACGTCGATGGCGGCGCCGATCAGGTGTTCGTCCTTGATCGCGGCGGCCAGGTGATCCAGCTCGACCACGGTGCCGCGTGCGGCGTTGATCAGGATGCCGCCCTTCTTCATCGCGCGGATTTCTTTCTCGCCGATCATCCACTGGGTGGATGGCAGTTCAGGCACGTGCAGCGACACGATGTCGCACATGCCCAGCAGGTCATGCAGCTTGGCGATCTGGGTGGCGTTGCCCAGCGGCAGCTTGGTCACGGTGTCGTAGAAGAACACCTGCATGCCCATGGCTTCGGCGAGGACCGAGAGCTGGGTGCCGATCGAGCCGTAACCGACGATACCTAGCTTCTTACCGCGGATTTCGAAGGAGTTGGCCGCCGATTTGATCCAGCCGCCACGGTGGCAGGAGGCGTTCTTCTCGGGGATGCCGCGCAGCAGCAGGATGGCCTGGGCCAATACCAGCTCGGCCACCGAGCGGGTGTTCGAATACGGTGCGTTGAACACGGCGATACCGCGCTCGCGGGCGGCGTCGAGGTCCACCTGGTTGGTGCCGATGCAGAAGCAACCGACGGCCACCAGCTTGTTCGCGCAGTCAAAGACTTCGGCAGTCAACTGGGTGCGCGAGCGGATACCGATAAAGTGCGCGTCGGCGATCTTTTCTTTCAGCTCATCGTCGGAGAGTGCGCCCTTGAGGTACTCGATGTTGGTGTAACCAGCGGCCTTCAGGGTATCCACTGCATTCTGGTGGACGCCTTCAAGAAGAAGGAACTTGATCTTGCTCTTGTCGAGAGAGGTCTTGCTCATCGGAGTACCTGTTGTCCCACAAATAGTGTCAGGGAAGAGGCCGAGCGCCGCCGGCCGCAGGCCGCAGATCGGCGCGGGGGCACGATTCACGGGGGGCGTATGCTAGCATACGAGCCCCGCGAAACACCTACCCTGGCAGATGAAGCGTGCTCAGGGTGACCATGAATCGTTTGAGAGTTCCGTAGATGACCAACCCTGCGCTGATCGAAGAGCTGAAGACCCTGGTTGAGCCCGGCAAGGTGCTGACCGATGCCGATTCCCTCAACGCCTACGGCAAAGACTGGACCAAGCATTTCGCCCCAGCACCGCTGGCGATTGCTTTTCCCAAGAGCATCGAGCAGGTCCAGGCCATCGTCCGCTGGGCCAATCAGCACAAGGTGGCGCTGGTGCCATCAGGTGGCCGTACTGGCCTGTCCGCTGGCGCAGTGGCGGCCAATGGCGAAGTGGTCGTCGCTTTCGACTATATGAACCAGATTCTCGACTTCAACGAATTTGATCGCACGGCCGTATGCCAGCCGGGTGTAGTGACCAAGCAGCTGCAGATGTTTGCTGAGGACAAGGGCCTGTACTACCCGGTGGATTTCGCATCGGCCGGTTCCAGTCAGATTGGCGGCAATATTGGCACCAATGCCGGCGGGATCAAGGTGATTCGCTACGGCATGACTCGCAACTGGGTGGCCGGGCTCAAGGTGGTCACCGGCACCGGCGAGCTTCTGGAGCTGAACAAGGACCTGATCAAGAACGCCACCGGCTATGACATGCGCCAGCTGTTTATCGGCGCCGAGGGCACCTTGGGCTTTGTGGTTGAAGCCACCATGCGCCTGGATCGTGCGCCGAAGAACCTCACCGCGATGGTGCTCGGCACCCCAGATTTCGACTCGATCATGCCGGTGCTACACGCCTTCCAGAACAAGCTGGACCTGACCGCGTTCGAGTTCTTCTCTGACAAGGCCCTGGCCAAGATCATGGCCCGTGGCGATGTGCCGGCAGCGTTTGAAACCGATTGCCCGTTCTACGCCCTGCTGGAATTCGAAGCCACCACCGAAGAAGTCGCCGAAGCGGCTCTCGCCACCTTCGAGCATTGCGTTGAACAAGGCTGGGTGCTGGACGGCGTGATGAGCCAGAGCGAGCAGCAGCTGCAGAACCTGTGGAAGCTGCGCGAGTACATCTCGGAAACCATCAGCCACTGGACACCGTACAAGAACGATATCTCGGTCACCGTCTCGAAAGTGCCAGCGTTTTTGCACGATATCGACCGCATCGTTGGCGAACACTACCCGGATTTTGAAATCGTCTGGTTCGGCCATATCGGCGACGGCAATTTGCACCTGAATATCTTGAAGCCGGAGAACCTGTCCAAGGACGAGTTCTTCGCCAAGTGCGCCACCGTCAACAAGTGGGTGTTCGAGACCGTGCAGAAATACAACGGCTCGATCAGCGCCGAACACGGTGTGGGCATGACCAAGCGTGATTATCTGACTTATAGCCGCTCGGAAGCCGAGATTGGCTATATGAAGGCAATCAAGGCGGTGTTCGACCCGAACGGGATTATGAACCCAGGCAAAATTTTCCCGCCCTGATAGCTACTGCGCTCGGACATGCTGCGTTGGCGAAGTCAGGAAAAATGCTCATTGGCACCAGCCAACTCCGCTTTTTCCCGACTCCGCCGCCTTGCCTGGCCTTCGCTCGTAACGCTTTCAGCAAGCTGATTAAGTCTTTGGTCGAAACGACAGCCCGCGATGATTCGCCCACTATGGGCGATCAACTATTCAGATCCTAGGGTGGCTTGTTCGCCCTACATAGCCTGCTCCCACAAAGAGCGGTGCAACGCATTCCCATAAGGAGTTGCTCATGAGCTACCAGCATCAGTATGTCGATGGCACCCATATCCATTTCCCCATGGGCAAGGTGGTGTGTATCGGCCGCAATTACGCCGAGCACGCCAAGGAACTGAACAACCCGGTGCCAACCGAACCGTTACTGTTTATCAAGGCGGGCAGTTGTGTGGTGCCGCTGGATGACGGCTTCACTCTGGTCGAGGGCAAGGGTGACGTGCATTACGAAGCGGAAATTGCCGTGCTGATCGGCAAGCCGCTGTCGCGTACGCCGAACGCCGAAGAAGTGCGTGATGCTATCTCCGGCTTCGCTCCGGCATTGGACCTGACCCTGCGTGACCTGCAGGCCACGCTCAAGGCCAAGGGTTACCCCTGGGAAACCGCCAAATCCTTCGACGGTGCCTGTGTGCTGGCACCGTTCGTACCGGGCGATGTCGTAGAAGACCTGACCGATATCGGCATCCGTCTCTCGATCAACGGCGAGCTGCGTCAGGACGGCAGCAGCCGTGACATGCTCAACCCGATTCTGCCGATGATCCAACATATCTGCGGCCACTTCAGCCTGCAGCCTGGCGATGTAATCCTTACCGGTACGCCAGTGGGGGTCGGCCCGCTGCACAAAGGCGACGAGCTGGTGCTGGAGCTGGTTGGCCACAGCCGCTTCGAGAGCCGCGCGCTCTAACCGTAACGCCTGAGTCGCCACCTTGGTAAAGGGCATCTGGAGGTGCCCGCGGACTGATGGCGTAACAGAAACTTAAGCGTTGCTCTCTAGTCTGATAGCCATCGTTCTTATTGGGTGTGTGCGATGTCGATCTGGATTTCTTGGTTGGCGCGTCTGCGCTGGCTAATTCTGCTGTTATTGCTTGTAGCCTGTGGATTGCTGGTCAGTTATAGCCACTGGGATGATCGCCTGTCCTTCTGGGTTCACGAACAGCGGGTGAGCGCTGCCGAACAGTCGCGCAGCATCTGGCTGCCGGGCTATAGGGCCGTATTACAGGGCAAGCCGTTGCAGGGGCTGGATGAGGTGTCGGGTCTCACCTACAGCGCCGCCAGCAATACCCTGTTTACCGTGACTGGCTACGATCCTCAACTGATCGAGTTGTCGCTTGACGGTCAGGTGATGCGGCGTATCGATCTGCATGGTTTTGCCAATCCAGAAGGCGTGGAAATGCTCACTGATGGGCGTTTGGCGATCATCGATGAGCGCAAGCATACCCTGACCACCTTCAAGCTGGACGCTCTAACCCGCAGTCTGGAATTTGCCGACTATCCCTCGTTTGATCTCGGCTTTGCAGGCGCAGGTAATAATGGCTTCGAGGGCATCGCCTGGGACTCGCGCAATAAGCGTGTATTGCTAGGCAAGGAGCGTGCGCCTTTAGGATTATTCAGCATGCCGTTCCCGGGTGAGGATGGGGCCGCAGGTACTTTGCAACCTCTGTCCTCGGAACGCTTGTTTCTGCGTGATATTTCCTCGCTGACCTACGACGCCCGAACTGGTAACTCCCTGGTGCTTTCTGATGAGTCGCGCTTGTTACTCGAAGTGGACGGCCGAGGTGAGCCGGTCAGTTTTATTAGCCTGGCCACGGGCATGAATGGCCTGCGCAGTGGTATCAAACAGGCCGAAGGGGTAACCATGGATGCGGCCGGCAACATCTATATCGTCAGTGAGCCCAACCTGTTCTACGTGTTGCGCAAGGAGCCGGTCGCTGAACAGCCTGCAGCTGCGGATTAAGCCTGGCTTCAGCTACGCCCTCTACTCTGGCTCCATCACCTACTGATTAGAGGGTTACCCCATGAAGCGTTTCACTTTGGCTCTGCTGCTGGTTCCACTGTTTTCCACTGCCGCGATGGCCACCGGTTACACCGGCCCAGGCGCCACCGCTCAGGTCACCACCGTGGCTGCTGCGCTGGATGCGGCCGACGATACACCGGTGGTGCTGCAAGGACAGATCGTCAAGCGTCTGCAGGATGAGCTGTATGAGTTCAAGGACGCCAGCGGCACCATCAATGTCGAGATCGACGATGAGCATTGGCCCGCTCAGGCTATTTCCGAAACGGCCAAGGTGAAAATCACCGGCGAGGTCGACCGCGATCTGACCAGTCGCGAAATCGATGTCGAGTACCTTGAGCTAGTCAAGTAAGCCGCATCCATCATCTGCCCGCGTCAGCCCGAAGCTCTGCTTCGGGCTGACGCCGTTGTGTCCCCCGTTATTGTTGAGAGTGAAGCGCCATGCGAGATCATTTAACCCTGAAGCGCCTGTTACTCAGCCTGGTTGCGCTGGCGTTGCTGCTGCTTGGCTTGGTCGGTCAGGAGTACCGTTTGTTTGAGCGGGCCTGGTTCAATGTGCAGCAATGGCAACATGCAGGCGACGGGCAGCAGGACTCCATGCGGCTGTCGGATTACCAGGTGGACCTTGAAGCTAAGGTGATCGAAGGGCTGGATAATGACGTTTCCGCGCTGACCTTCGACCCGGATCGCAATAGCCTGTTTACCGTGACCAACCAGAATCCGCAGTTGATTGAGCTATCGCTGGATGGCGAGCTGTTGAGGCGCATCGACCTGCATGGTTTTGGCGACGCCGAGGCGGTCGAATACATCAGCCCTGGCCTGTATGTAATCAGCGACGAACGCCAGCATCGTCTGATCAAAGTGCGGGTGGACGATGCCACCACTAAGCTGCATGCCGACCAGGCGCAGCAGTTCTCCCTGGGTATCGGCCTGAATGGCAACAAGGGCTTTGAGGGGTTGGCCTACGACTCTGTCGGCCAGCGCCTGTTTGTTGCCAAGGAGCGCGATCCGATGCGTATCTACGAGATTCACGGCTTCCCTCAGCGTGATCCGCAGCAACCCTTCGCGGTGCATGTGGTGGATGATCAGAAGCGCGATGCCGGGTTGTTTGTCCGCGATCTGTCCAGTCTGCAATTTGATGAGCGCAGCGGCCATCTGTTGGCGTTATCTGATGAGTCGCGGCTGGTGCTGGAGCTGAATATAAAGGGAAAGCCGATCAGCAGTTTGTCGCTGCTCGGTGGGCGCAATGGCCTCAAGCGCAGCGTGCCCCAGGGCGAGGGTATCGCCATGGATAACCAAGGCGTGCTCTATCTGGTCAGCGAGCCCAACCTGTTTTATCGCTTCAAGAAACCAGGCGTCTAGCGTGTGGAGTAAGCCCTGCGTCTGTCGGTTGCAGCAGGCGCGCGGTTTTCCACTCAAACCCCAGGGTCAGGCCGATGGCCGCGCAGGCCAGGCCCCCGGCTAAGCCCCACCATACGCCCTCAGCACCCCAGCCTAGGGGAAATGCCAACAGCCAGGCTAGCGGGGCGCCGACCGCCCAGTAGCAGCCGAGACCGACCCAGAAGGTGGTCTTGGCGTCCTTGAGGCCACGAATTGCGCCCATGGCGATGGTCTGGATACCGTCGAAGAACTCGAACCAGGCAGCAATCGCTAGCAGGGCCACGGCTAGGGCCACCACTTCGGCATAGGCGCTGTCGCTGTGGTCGAGAAACAGCCCGACTACCCAATGCGGCGCCAGCCAGAACAGGCAGGCAAAACCGAGCATGCACAGCGCGCCGAGGCCCAGACCCAAGCGACCGGCTTGGCGTGCCTGCAGCAGGCGGCCGGCACCAAAGTGCTGACCGATACGGAAGGTCACTGCGTAGGAAATCCCCACCGGCACCATAAACGCCACGTACACCGACATGATTGCGATCTGGTGTGCCGCCAGTTGCGTGCTGCCCAGTGCGCCCATGCACAGCGCGGCAAAGGCAAACAGGCCGGACTCCACCGCATAGGTGCCGCCAATCGGCAGGCCCAGGCGCAGCAGCTCTTTCAGCTCTGCCCAGACTGGCCGCAGCAGACCGCGCCATAGCGGGTAAGGGCCATAGGCGCTGTGGTGCAGCACATGCCAGGCCAGCAGCAGCGCCATGACATTCATCACCACGGCGGTGACCAGACCGATTCCGGCCAGGCCCAGCGGCGGCAGGCCGAACCAGCCCTTGATCAAGGCATAGTTGAGGACGAAGTTGGCCAGTGCCCCGCCAATGCTGATGGCCATTACCGGGCCAGGGCGGCCGATGGCACTGGTAAAGCCACGCAGCGCCATAAAACTCATATAGCCGGGCAGGGCAAACACCAGGGTGGAAAGAAACTGCATACCGCCGCTGACGTTCTCCGGTTTCTGCCCGAAATACAGCAGCGCCGGGCCCAGGTTCCACAGCGCCAGGCCGGCCAGTAGCGCTAAGCCCCAGCCGAGCCAAAGGCCGTTCTGCGTCAGTCGGGTAACGCCGGCGGCATCTTGCGCGCCATGACGGATCGCCACCAGGTTGCCGACCGAGGCAATCACTCCGACACAGAAGATCGACACAAAGGAATAGCTGGCCGCCCCCAGGCCGCCTGCCGCCAAGGTCGCGGGGCCAAGCAGGCCCATCATCACCGTGTCGGTAAACACCATCAGTACATGCGCCAGTTGCGCAGCAATCAGCGGCCCGGCGAGTTTCAGGATGGCGCGCAGTTCGCCACGAAGCGGATGCAGCATGATGAGTTCTACTCAGTTAGGAGGCTTGCCCAGGTGATCCGCGCAGGCAGAGAATGCGCCTATTCTCATAAGCCAGCCGCAGCAGCACAAAAGGATAATAGAGATGACAGGCATGACTATTACTCATGGACTGCAAGCATGAGCCAGCGCCTTCCGCCGCTCTATGCCCTACGCGCCTTCGAGGCGGCGGCGCGGCACAGCTCCTTTACCCGCGCCGCCGAAGAGCTGGCGATTACCCAGAGTGCGGTCAGCCGGCATGTGCGCACCCTGGAGGAGCACTTTGCCTGCCGCCTGTTCGAGCGCCGTGGCCGCAGCCTGCAACTCACCGAGACGGCGCGTATGTTGCTGCCGGGCCTGCGCGATGGTTTCGAGGCGTTGGAGCGCGCGTGCAATACTCTGCGCGTCGACGATACGGTGCTGCGCCTGAAGGCCCCGTCTACCCTGACCATGCGTTGGTTGCTGGCGCGCCTGTCACGCTATCGCCTGATCAGCGCCAGTGAGGTGCAACTGACCAGCGCCTGGATGGACGTGGACAAGGTGGACTTTCTGCATGAGCCCTTCGACTGCGCCGTGCTGCTCAGCCAGGGCGACTTCCCGGAGGAATGGGAGAGCACCGAGCTGTTCGCCGAATGGCTGATTCCGGTGTGCGCCCCCGAGGCTTTGAGTGAGCAAGCCTGGGATCTGCCGCGCTTGCAGGCCGCCGAGCTGCTGCATCCCACTCCGGATCGCCGCGACTGGCGGCAGTGGTTGCAGGCCATGGGCCTGGCGGATCAGGTGCCGCTCAAGGGCGGCCAGGTGTTCGACACCTTGGAGCTGGGCATGGTCGCTGCGGCGCGTGGCTATGGTGTGTCGATTGGCGATCTGGTAATGGTCGCCGAGGATGTCGCCCAAGGCCGCCTTGGCCTGCCCTGGCCCAGTGCGGTGCCCAGTGGCTGCAGCTACTACCTGGTATGGCCAAAGGCGCGCCGAGGTCAGGAGCGTTTCCGTCGTTTGCGCGATTATCTGGTGGCGGATGTGGCGGCGATGCAGCTGCCTGCGGTTGAGCGGGTGGAGGATCTGGCGCGTTAGCAGCAGGCCGTATATGGCGTAAAAAATATTGGACTATCATTTGACGGCTTTGTCTGGTTAGTTCTTTTAAAACATAGGGTTGCTTCGTTTTCTAAGCTGGGTTGCCTGCTGTTGTCGGCCTGATTTCTTAACAATATGAGTGTAATTGTTTGACATATTTTACGGCTTTGGCAGACTGGCTTCCGGGTTGTGACTGCCAGATGAGCGTTTCTTGCGCATCTGATGCCGCTGCGGCGGTGATCTAGACAGGCGCAATCAGCCGTAAAACAGAAGGCGCGCGACAGCCGTCAGCCCTTCTGCACAACAACGGTAGCCAATCTCGGCTGCCCCAAGGTGATGTATGTCCAACAACAATACGAAACAGCGCTCCGGCGCGCGTAAACCGGTTGTCCTGATGTCCATGGGCGCTCAAGAGCGCAAAGGGCATGCCTATCAAGTCATGACCCACAAATACATAACTCCCCTGGTCGAACTGTCTGGCTGCGTACCGCTGCTGGCGCCAAGTTGCTGTGGTGTCGATGACATTGAGCAGTATCTGTCGATGGTCGACGGCGTGTACCTGACCGGTGCTGGCAGCAATATCGACCCGGCCCTTTACGGCCAGGAAAACCTGACCCCGACGAAGGGCCAGGATCAGGATCGTGATCTGTTCGATATCCCGCTGATTCGTGCTGCACTGGCCCGTGGTCTGCCGCTGTTCGCGATCTGCCGCGGTATGCAGGAAATCAACGTGGCCCTGGGCGGCGATATCCACCAGAAGGTTTACGAAGTCCCGGGCATGAATGACCACCGCGAAGACACTAGTGCGCCGGTGGATGTGCAATATGCAGACAGCCACAGCGTGCGTGCGCTGCCGGGCAGCTGGTTTGCCGAGCTGGTGGGCGAGGCCGAGTTTCCGGTCAACTCGCTGCACGGTCAGGCAGTTGACCAACTGGGCGAGGGTGTTGAAGCCCTCGCCCATGCCGAAGATGGCTTAATCGAAGCGATTCACCTGCCAGGCGCTGAGCAGTTCACCCTGGCGGTGCAATGGCACCCCGAGTGGCAGGCCGCGCAGAACCCGCACTCGGTGAAAATCTTCAAGGCATTCGGTGAGGCCTGTCGTGAGCAGGTAGCCCGCCGCGACCAGTAAGAGCCTGTTTACGATCTGCTGCGCGTCGGCCCTGCTGCGTTAGAAACAGGCTCAACAAGTCGCTTGCGGCTAACGCGCTTTAGCGCGGCCCGAAGGGCGAGTGGAACGAGTAATGCTCATGTACTGCTCGTACACTCCGCTTGATTCGCTGCGCTCACCCTACGGGCCAGCCGTTGGCTGTTACTCCGCTGCGCTGCGTTTCTCGCCTGTTTCTGCCTTGCATGGCTCTAGCTCGCGAGATCGTAAAAAGACTCTACGAGCTATAGCCCCATATAAAGAAGCCCCGCATGCGGGGCTTCTTTATGGGCGTTATTCAGGCGCCGCTAATGCTGGGGCGGTACTGCAAGGCTTCACCCAGGTGGCTGCGGCTGATATGCGCGGCGCTGTCTAAATCGGCCAGGGTGCGCGCCACCTTTAATACCCGGTGCGCTGCACGCAGGCTCAGGCCGAGGCGTTCGCAGGCATTTTCCAGCCACTGACGGTCTTCGCCTTGCAGGCTGCAATGCTGTTGCACGCCGTTAAGATCCAGATGGGCATTGGCGCAGCCCTGGCGAGCCAGTTGCTGCTGGCGCGCCTGTACGACTTGGGCGGCCAATTCAGTGCTGTTTGGGCCGGGTTCGGCGTTGGCGTCAAGCCGGGTGGTTTCCCGCGGCACACTGAGGTGCAGGTCGATGCGATCGAGCAAAGGGCCGGAGAGTTTGCTGCGGTAGCGCTGAATCTGCTCGGTGGAACAGCGGCAGCGCCCGGACGGGTCGCCCAGATGCCCGCAGGGGCAGGGGTTCATCGCCGCGACCAGTTGAAAACGCGCGGGAAAACGCACCTTGTCGCGAGCACGGGCAATCACGATCTGCCCACTTTCCAGGGGCTCACGCAGCACTTCCAGGACCTTGCGATCAAACTCGGGAAGCTCATCGAGGAACAAAATTCCGTGATGAGCCAAGGTTATTTCGCCAGGTTGCGGGCGACTGCCCCCGCCGACCAGCGCCGGGCCGGATGCACTGTGATGAGGCGTTCTAAAAGGTCTTTGCGGCCAGGCGCTTAGCGGCGTGTGACTGGCCACGGAATGAATCGCCGCTACTTCCAGCGCTTCCTGTTCATCCAGTGGTGGCAGCAGGCCCGGCAGGCGGCTGGCCAGCAGGGTTTTGCCGGTGCCGGGCGGGCCGGTAAACAGCAGATTGTGCGAACCGGCCGCCGCTACCAGCAGTGCGCGTTTGGCGGCGATCTGCCCCTGCACTTCAGCCAGGTCGGGGTAGGGCAGTACTTGGCGCAGCAGGCCTTGAGCCTGATACGGCGCAAGCGGCGTCTGGCCGTTGAGATGGGCGGCGACTCCCAATAAATGTTCGACGGCTATCACTGTCAGCCCCGACGCCAGGCTAGCTTCTTCGGCATTGGCCTTGGGCACCACTAAGGTGCGTCCGGCGGCGCGAGCGGCCAGTGCAGCAGGTAATACGCCCTGTACTGGGCGAATCGCCCCGGAGAGCGCCAGTTCGCCCAGGCATTCGAGGTGTTCCAGCGCGCTGGCTGGCACCTGGCCGCTGGCGGCGAGGATGCCCAGGGCAATTGCCAGGTCGAAACGCCCACCGTCCTTGGGTAAATCAGCAGGCGCCAAATTTAAAGTGATGCGTCTGGGCGGAAAGTCGAAGGCGCAGTTGAGAATGGCGCTGCGCACGCGGTCCTTGCTTTCCTTGACCGCGGTTTCCGGCAGGCCGACCAGGGCCAGTGAAGGCAGGCCGTTGGCCAGATGGGCTTCAACGGTGACGGCGGGGGCTTCAACACCCACCTGGGCGCGGCTGTGGACTATAGCCAGGGACATCGATCACTCCTTGATCGGCTGATGCATCCGCTGCGGACGTTACTCGCTGGTGGTTGGGGTGTCTGTGCTGCGCGCTTCCATCTCGGCCACTTTGGCCTCTAACGCTTCCAGGCGGGCGCGGGTGCGGGCGAGTACGACCATCTGGCTGTCGAACTCGTCGCGACTGACCAGATCGAGTTTGCTGAAGGCGCTTTGCAGCAGCACCTTGAACTGCGCTTCAAATTCACCGCGCGGCAAGGGCGTGTCACCGTTGAACAGGCGCGAGGCGTGGGTGGTTAGGGCGTCTAATAGGGCTTTAGGTGGCAGCATGTTGAGGTTCCGTTTGCAGGTGGCGGCAGTGTAGCACGCAGCTTTATCCGGCTTGCCGAGGGCGCCTCTGGCGCAGGATCAATGCGGGTTGCACAGTTTTCGCGCGCTGCCTGGCCGGTTGCTGCACCGTTGTTGTGCGCTGGCTGTTGGCTATTACCGGGCTAAAACGCCCGTTTACCGGGTAACTGCATGAAATAAATCGGTTTTGGCGGTTCTGGCAAGCTTTCTGCTTTGTCTCTTGCGACGCATGCACCGATGCAGTTCCGGTGCGTCAGGCGAAGCGGGGAAGTGTTTCGTCGGGAGCGGTTGGTGAGCATCGGTGCCGCTGGGTCAGGGCTGCGATGCATTACAAAAGCCAGGCACTGCGCTTAGACTTGGGCCGGGTTCGTAATTCCTGGGGCAAGTCCACCATACACGGGAGAGAGTTACATGAAGCTAGTCACTGCCATCATCAAGCCGTTCAAGCTGGACGACGTCCGTGAGTCACTGTCGGAGATCGGCGTGCAGGGCATCACTGTCACTGAAGTCAAAGGCTTTGGTCGCCAGAAGGGCCATACCGAGCTGTACCGCGGCGCTGAGTACGTGGTCGATTTCTTGCCAAAAGTGAAAATCGACGTGGCCATCGCTGACGATCAACTCGATCGCGTGATTGAGGCCATCACCAAGGCTGCTAACACCGGCAAGATCGGTGACGGCAAAATTTTCGTTGTAAACCTGGAACAGGCGATCCGCATCCGTACCGGCGAAACCGGCACCGACGCAGTTTAAGCCTCCGAACGAACCCCACGCCCCAGGAGTTAAACCATGACTCTGCGAAAAATCGCAGGGCTAGGAGCCCTTTTGTCTCTCGTTCCTGGCTTTGCCATGGCCGAAGAGGCAAGCCTGAACAGCGGCGACACCGCTTGGATGTTGGTCGCCACTGTACTGGTGCTGTTTATGACCATCCCTGGTCTGGCGCTTTTCTACGCCGGCATGGTGCGTTCGAAGAACGTGCTGTCGGTGTTGATGCAGTGTTTTGCAGTAACCGGGTTGATCAGCATTCTGTGGGTCGTCTACGGCTACAGCCTGGCCTTTGATACCACTGGCATGGAGCAGGGAGTCGTCAACTTCAACTCCTTTGTCGGCGGTTTCTCTAAAGCCTTCCTATCTGGTTTGACCCTGGACAGCCTGGTGGCTGGAGTTCCGGAGAGTGTCTTCATCACTTTTCAGATGACCTTCGCCATCATTACCCCCGCGTTGATTGTCGGTGCCTTTGCCGAACGCATGAAGTTCTCAGCGATGCTGATCTTCATGGCGGTGTGGTTCACCCTGGTTTATGCGCCTATCGCGCACATGGTCTGGGGCGGCGACGGTGCCCTGATGTGGGACTGGGGCGTGCTCGACTTCGCGGGCGGCACTGTGGTGCACATCAACGCCGGTATCGCCGGCCTGGTGGCCTGTCTGGTGCTGGGCAAACGCAAGGGCTTTCCAACGACTGCCATGCCGCCGCACAACCTTGGCTACACCCTGATCGGCGCAAGCATGCTCTGGGTCGGCTGGTTCGGCTTCAACGCAGGTTCTGCGCTGGCAGCCAACGGCAGCGCCGGTATGGCCATGCTGGTAACCCAGATTGCCACCGCTACAGCGGCGCTGAGCTGGATGTTCGCCGAGTGGATCACGCACCGCAAACCAAGCGTTCTGGGCATTGCCTCGGGTGCTGTGGCGGGTCTGGTGGCGATCACTCCGGCGTCCGGTACTGCGGGGCCGATGGGCGCTCTGGCGATTGGTCTGGCAAGTGGGGCGATCTGCTTCTTCTGCGCCACCAGCCTGAAACGCAAGCTGGGTTATGACGATTCCCTCGACGTGTTCGGCGTGCATGCCGTGGGCGGCATTGTCGGTGCCATTCTCACCGGGGCGTTCGCCGCACCGGCCTTGGGTGGCTTCGGCACGGTGGAAGATATTCCGGCGCAGTTGTGGATCCAGTTCGAGGGGGTGGCCTTCACAGTGGTGTACACCGCGGTGGTGACCTTCGTGATTCTGAAAGTGATCGACCTAGTAATGGGCCTGCGTGTCAGCGAAGAGGAAGAGACCATCGGTCTCGATCTCGCCCTGCATAACGAGCGCGGCTACAACCTGTAAGCACACGGAGCGCGTCCGGAGCCAACCCCGGACGTCTTAACCGAATAGCGCTAAAAAGCGCAACGGCAAGAGGTGAACCATGGACAACACAGCATTGACTGCACTGCAGTACGGTTTTGATACCTTCTACTTTTTGGTTTGCGGCGCCCTGGTGATGTGGATGGCAGCGGGTTTTGCCATGCTCGAGTCCGGTCTGGTGCGAGCCAAGAACACCACTGAAATTCTCACCAAGAACATCGCCCTGTACGCAGTGGCGAGCATCATGTACCTGGTGATCGGCTACCACATCATGTACTCCAGCCCGGAAGGCGGCATCCTGCCGAGCCTGGGTTTCCTGCTGGGCGAAGAGAACAGCGTTGAGTCGGTTCTGGCCGGCGGTGACGATGCCCCTTACTACTCGGCGCGTTCGGACTTCTTCTTCCAGGTGGTGTTTGCCGCGACCTGCATGTCGATCGTTTCTGGTGCCGTTGCTGAGCGCATGAAGCTGTTTGCCTTCCTGGCTTTCGCCGTGGTCATGACCGGTTTCATCTACCCGGTACAGGGCTTCTGGAAATGGGGTTCGGGCTTCCTTAACGAAGCTGGCTTCCTCGACTTCGCAGGTTCCGGTGTAGTGCACATGGCTGGCGCTACTGCTGCTCTGGCTGGTGTACTGCTGCTCGGCGCCCGTAAAGGCAAGTACGGCCCGAATGGTCAGGTCAACGCCATTCCGGGTGCCAACCTGCCGATGGCAGCACTGGGTACCTTCATCCTGTGGATGGGCTGGTTCGGCTTCAACGGTGGCTCGCAGCTGAAGATGAGCACCATCGAAGACGCCAACGCCGTGGCCAACGTGTTTGTTAACACCAACATGGCGGCTGCCGGTGGTTTGATCGCTGCCCTGATCGTGGCGCGCATCCTGTTCGGCAAGGCTGACCTGACCATGGCCCTCAACGGTGCTTTGGCTGGCTTGGTGGCAATCACTGCCGAACCGCTGACCCCAACTGCCCTGCAAGCAACTCTGATCGGTGGCGTGGGTGGCGTGCTGGTAGTGTTCTCGATCCTCGGTCTGGACAAGCTCAAGCTCGACGATCCAGTCGGTGCCATCTCCGTTCACGGTGTGGTCGGTATCTGGGGCCTGCTGGCTGTCTGTCTGACCAATAGCGACGCCACCATTGGCGCACAGCTGCTGGGTATCGGCGCGATCTTCGCCTGGGTCTTCGTGGCCAGCCTGATCGTCTGGTCCATCATCAAACTGGTGATCGGCCTGCGCGTTACCGAGGAAGAAGAGTACGAAGGCGTGGACATCGCCGAATGCGGTATGGAAGCCTACCCGGAATTCACCAAGCGTTGATTTCCTCTGCTTTCAACAAGGGCGCCTAAGGGCGCCCTTTTTTATAGCCTGCCATCCCTGGCGGCCACCCTCCGGGCCGTCGCTGCGCGACGTTAAAAATTGCTCCAGGCAATTTTTTCTGAGCCCCCATTAAAGGTTGTGGCTTTTCAGCATGTGTGCGGTTGTGATGGAGCGGCAACAGACCCTAGAATGCGCGCCGTTGAGCGCAATTTGCCGATGAGCAGCGCTCAGACCAAGGCAAGGCCACTGGATTTTTTATCAGCGACGTTAGAAAGCTGACGCAGCTGGGCTATAACTACTCTGCTTTTCGCAAGTCATGAGGTTGGAACATGAGCGACGAAGATCTGGAACACGATGAATTAGAAGGCGCCGACGAAGACGAAGGCGAGGAGCTGGCTGCCGCCGATGATGGCGATAGCAGCGATGATGGTGACGGCGACGATGAAGTCGTACCCGCCAGCAAAAGCAAAAAAGCCAAAGCCGCCGTCGACGTAGAAGAACTGCCGAGCATCGAAGCCAAGCAGAAAGAGCGTGATGCGCTGGCCCGTGCCATGGAAGAGTTCCTCTCCCGTGGTGGCAAGGTGCAGGAAGTCGAGCCTAACGTGGTCTCCGATCCGCCCAAGAAGCCGGATAGCAAATACGGCAGCCGCCCTATTTAAGCGCTTGCCGTAAAAGTAAAAAGCCCGCAGGCCATAAGCCTGCGGGCTTTTTTGTTTCTGAGGCCTTGTTAAGGCAGATGGCTTTGTAGGGTGGATGACGCTTTATCCATCCACTCATCGTCGGTCGGAGCCGCGCGTCTTGTCAGCCTACGCCCAGCTATGCAGCAATGCCGGAAGCTCCGCCAGGCTGCGGATCTGCCCATCCGGGATGTATTCAGCCTCCCAGTCCTTGCCCAGGGGGTTGAACCAGATAGCGCGTAGGCCGGCAGCCTGCGCGCCGCCGATATCGTCGCTGGGGTGATCGCCGATATGCACGGCGTGCTCCGCGGCGATTCCCGCGCGCTTCAGCGCTTCGGTAAAAGGTTTCGGGTCGGGTTTGCCGACGCCCAGCTCCTCGGCGCACAGGGCGAACTGGAAGTAGTCGGCCAGCCCTAGGCGGCGCACATCGGCATTGCCGTTAGTGATGACTCCGAGCTGGAAACGATTGGCTAGGGCTTCGAGCGTGGGATGGACCTCAGCGAACAACTGGACCTGATGGCGTGCGGCGAGAAATACCTGAAAGCCGGCTTCGGCTAGCGCCTGCGCATCGGCATTGGCATAACCGGCATCTGTCAGGGCGTGCAACAGAATGCGTCTACGCAGTTCGCTCAGGCGATGCTTGAGCATCGGTTCGGCTTGCAGCAAGGTGGCGCGAATCGCCCACAGGTGTTCCACCGGCACCGCGCCCAGGCGCGGCGCATGCATCGCCAGCCAGTTGCGCAGCGCCGCTTCGGCGTCCTGCATCACCGGGGTGACATCCCACAGGGTGTCGTCAAGGTCGAAGGTGATCAGCTGAATGCTCATTCTGTGCTGCCTTTGCGTTTGGCCCTGGGGTGCGCCTGGTCGTAAACCGTGGCCAAGTGCTGGAAGTCCAGGTGGGTGTAGACCTGGGTGGTGGCGATATCAGCGTGGCCGAGCAGCTCTTGCACTGCGCGCAGATCCTGCGACGACTCCAGCATATGGCTGGCGAAGCTGTGCCGCAGCATATGCGGATGCAGGTGCTGGCCCAGCTCACGCACACCGGCCTGGCGCACGCGCAGTTGCACCGCGCGCGGGCCGATACGCCGGCCCTGCTGGCTGATAAATACCGCGCCATCTGCTGGGTTGGCCAGTGCGCGCAGCGGCAGCCATTGCTCCATCGCTTCACGCGCCATGCGCCCAAGAGGCAGCTCGCGGGTCTTGTTGCCTTTGCCGAGTACCCGGACCAGTCCGGCAGGGAGGTCGAGTCCGTCCAGGTTGAGGCCGACCAGCTCTGACAGGCGCAGGCCCGATGAGTAGAACAGCTCGAGCATGGCGTGGTCGCGGCGGGCAATAAAGTCGTCTTCCAGCGCGCCATCGAGCAGCTGCGCGGTGCGGTCGGCGTCGAGGGTTTTCGGCAGGCGACGTTCGCCCTTGGGTGGCATCAGGCCGCTGGCTGGATCACTCTGGCAATGGCCCTCGCGAATCAGGTAACGGTACAGGCCGCGGGTAGCCGAGAGTAGGCGCGCCAGGCTGCGGCTCGACTGACCCTGCATATTCAGGCGACCGACCATACGACGCAGGCGCGCGGTGTCGAGTGCCGCCCAGCTATTGATCTGCTCTTGGTTGCAGAACCCTAGCAGTGTGCTCAGGTCATGGCGGTAGCCGGTCAGGGTGTGAGGGGAAAGCTGGCGCTCGCTGCGCAGGTGTTCTAGGTAGGCATCCAATAGGTCTTGCATGGAAGCTCCCTGTGGTGTGCATCAGTGCGATGCTTACGGCATTAGCGTACCGAGCGAAGGGGCGTGGCAAAGCCCGGCACCACACGGCCCAGAACCTCGGCGATATAACCGAGGAACAAGGTGCCCAGTGAGCTTTTGTAGTGCTGCGGGTCGGCGCTACCAATCGCCAGCACGCCATGCAGGCCTTGATAGTTAATGCCCACCACGGCCGCTGAGCCGACCTGCGCGCCGTCTTCGCTGCCAAACAGGAAGTTCAGCTCATGCTCGCGCAGCACGCCGCAAATGGTTTTGCCGCCGGCCAATAGACTGCCGATGGCTTGATGTGCTTCGGCGCTACTGACCGAACGGCCGACGGGTAGCGGCGCGTCGCTGAACAGAATCAGGCTAACGAAGGGCACCTGGAACTCACTGCGCAGGCTGTCTTCGACGCAACTGACCACACCTTCCAGACTATTGGCGTCGAGCAAGTCGAGCACTAGCCGGCGGGTTTTGTCGAACAGGCGATCGTTATCGCGGGCCACGTCCATCAGTTGCGAGAGACGATGACGCATCTCGATATTGCGCTCGCGCAGCAGTTTCACCTGGCGTTCGACCAGCGATACGGTATCGCCGCGCTGGTGCGGAATGCGCAGCTCCGGAATCAACTCATCGTGGTCGATAAAGAATTCCGGATGCAGGCGCAGGTACGCGGCAACTGTTTCCGAATCCAGTGGCTTGGGTGAATCCTGCTTGTCGGTCATAAACGAACCTGTCCTTCGTACACACGTACTGCGGGTCCGGTCATCATAACGGGCTGGCCGGGGCCTGCCCACTCGATACTCAGTTTGCCGCCGGGCAGTTCGAGCTGCACCGGTGAATCCATCCAGCCCTGGCTAATCGCCGCGACCGCCGCAGCGCAGGCCCCGGTACCGCAGGCCTGGGTTTCCCCGGCGCCGCGCTCCCAAACGCGCAGCTTGGCTTGCCTGCGGTCGACTACTTGCAGAAAGCCGACGTTGACCCGCTGTGGGAAGCGCGAATGGTGTTCGAGTTTTGGCCCCAAGCTGTGCACCGGCGCGTTGTCGACGCTGTCGACGCGCAGCACGGCATGCGGGTTGCCCATGGACACGGCGGCCAGCTCAACGGCCTGCCCGTCGACAGCCACGCTGTAGCTCAGCGCCTGCTGTTCGGCCTGGAACGGGATATCGGCCGGCACCAGGCGCGGTGCGCCCATATTTACGCTGATCTGCCCGTCGTTGCGCACGTCCAGCTCGATAATGCCGCCCTTGGTTTCCACGCGGATCTGTTTCTTCACGGTCAGGCGCTTGTCCAGCACGAAGCGGGCGAAGCAGCGTGCGCCGTTGCCGCACTGCTCTACTTCCGAACCGTCGGCATTGAAGATGCGGTAGCGGAAATCCACGTCCGGGTTGCTTGGCGGCTCGACCAGCAGCAGCTGATCGAAGCCCACGCCGGTGTGGCGGTCGCCCCACTGCTTGGCGTTCTTCGGCTGGATATGCGCGTGCTGGCTGACCAGGTCGAGGACCATAAAGTCGTTGCCGAGGCCGTGCATCTTGGTAAAGCGCAATAACATCGCCTTGTCCTTTTAGCTCGCGGGCGGCAGGCAGCTTTCGCCTGCAAAGAGTTCGCTGAGCGTCTCACGGCGACGCACTTCGAAGGCCTGTTCACCATCCACCATCACCTCGGCGGCGCGGCCGCGGGTGTTGTAGTTGGAGCTCATGACAAATCCGTAAGCGCCGGCCGAACGCACCGCTAGCAGGTCGCCTTCGGCCAGGGCCAATTGGCGATCCTTGGCGAGGAAGTCGCCGGTTTCGCAGATCGGTCCGACGATGTCGTAGTTGCGCGTCGCACCGTCGCGCGGCTGCACGGCCACCACTTCCATCCAGGCCTGGTACAGGGCCGGGCGGATCAGGTCGTTCATCGCCGCGTCGACGATGGCGAAGTCCTTGTGCTCGGTGTGCTTGAGGTACTCGACCTGGGTCAGCAATACGCCCGCGTTGGCGACAATCGAACGGCCCGGCTCGAACACCAGGGCCAGGTCGCGGCCAGCAATGCGTTCACGCACGGCCTTGATGTAATCGCCGGCCAATGGCGGCTGCTCATCGCGGTACTGCACGCCGAGGCCGCCACCCAGATCCAGGTGCTTGATGCGGATGCCGTCGGCGGCGAGCTGATCAATCAGCGCGAGCAGGCGGTCGAGGGCATCGAGAAACGGCGGCAATGTGGTCAGCTGTGAGCCGATATGGCAATCAACACCCACTACCTGCAGGTTTGGCAGCGCAGCAGCGCGGGCATAAACAGCTGGGGCCTGCTCGATGTCGATGCCGAACTTGTTTTCTTTCAGACCGGTGGAAATGTACGGGTGGGTGCCGGCATCGACGTCCGGGTTGACCCGCAGCGAGATCGCCGCAGTCTTGCCCAGCTCGGCGGCGACGATTTGCAGGCGCTCCAGCTCGTCGGTGGATTCGACATTGAAGCAGTGCACGCCTACTTCCAGGGCGCGGCGCATGTCGTCACGGCTTTTGCCAACCCCGGAGAAGACGATTTTGCTCGGCTCGCCACCGGCGCTGAGTACGCGCTCCAGCTCGCCGCGGGAGACGATGTCGAAGCCAGCGCCGAGGCGTGCCAGGACATTCAGCACGCCGATATTGGAGTTGGCTTTCACCGCAAAACACACCAGATGCGGCATGCCCTGCAGGGCATCGGCATAGGCGCGGTACTGCGCTTCGATGTGCGCACGCGAGTAGACGTAGGTCGGCGTACCGAAGCGTTGGGCGATGGCGGACAACGCCACGCCTTCCGCGAACAGCGCACCGTCGCGGTAGTTGAAGGCGTTCATAAGCTGTCCTTATTCGGTCTGTGCAGCTTCGGCTGCTGGTTCAGCCGCAGGCTCGGCCTCTACGGGCACGGGAGCGCTTTCTTCCGGCAGAAACAGCGGGCCTTTCTGGCCACAGCCAGCGAGCAGTGTGCTCAGTGCAACCACAGTGAAAAGGGCAGTAAATAGCCGCTTCATGGTGAAATCCCTGTAATAAAGCATAGATGCGCCGGAGTATACCGGCCCCCCGGCAGCTTGCCTATGCGCCGGGCTCCCGTCGGGCGGGGCTTTGCCTGTATCTTTGGTGAAGCCTTTGCATCCATCGCCAGCGATCAGGAGACTGGATGGACAACCCTGTACCCGTGAGCAGCTCGGTTTCCGTTGCCTACCTGCAAGGTTTGCTCGATTACCTAGCGCGCCAGGGCGTCGACAGCGCTGAGCTGCTGGAGCGGGTGCAGCTCGGCCCGCAGACTCTTGCTCAGCGAGATCAGCGCATCGCCGCCAGCACCTACCTGGAGCTGCTCGGCCATGGCGTACGGCTGACCGGTGATGAGCAGTTGGGATTGCACCTGGGCGAGGCGGTGCGCCCCGGTTATTACGGCGTGCTCGGTTACCTGATCATGAGCTGCGCGACCCTCGCCGATGCTCTGCATCGTCAGGCGCGCTACGCCGCGCTGGTCGGTAACCTGGGCCAGGTTGATCTTGCCGATGAGCCACCGCGCCCAGGACTGGAGCCGCAGGTGGCACACAGCTGGCAGCCGCTATTGCCGCAACAGAAACGTCAGCTCAGCGAAGAAACTCTGGCCGGCTGGGTAACCTTTGGCCACTGGATCAGCGGCCTGGATATTCCGCCGACCGAGGTGCGCTTCCAGCATGCGGCGCCGGCGGATACCTCGGAATATCAGCGAATTTTCCGCTGCCCGGTGCTGTTCGATCAGGCCGATAATGCCCTGGTATTCCCCAAGCGCCTGCTCGCCACGCCACTCGGCCAGGCTGATGCCCAGGTGCGGCTGATGCTCGATGCCTATGCTGATCGTCTGCTCGGTGAGATTCAGCAGGGCCATAGCGTGCTCGACCGCGCGCGCCTGGAATTGTCCCGCCAGCTGCCGGAAGTGGGTGCCGATCTGCAGCAAATCGCTGCGCGTTTGGCGCTCAGTCCGCGTACCCTGCAGCGGCGTTTGCGCGAAGCCGGGTTATCCTTCAATCAGTTGGTGGATGAAACCCGCCAGCAGCTGGTGTTGCATTACCTGCGCGACCCGGCGCTGGAACTGGCAGAAATCGCCTTCCTGGTCGGCTTTAGCGAGCCCGGCTCACTGGCCCGCGCGTTTCGCCGCTGGACGGGGCAAAGCCCAGGCGAATATCGCCGCCAACTGAAAGATCATTAATCACCGCAGCCCAAGACTTTTGCAGTCGCTGAATTTTTTGAGGTAAGTCGTAATGAGTTTGACCGAAGCCCGCTTTCACGATCTGGTCGATGCCACCCAGCAGGCGGTGGAAGATATTTTCGATGACAGCGACCTGGATCTAGATCTGGAAAACTCCGCTGGGGTGCTGACTGTGCGTTTTGAAAACGGCACTCAGCTGATCTTCAGCCGTCAGGAGCCGCTGCGCCAGCTGTGGCTGGCGGCGCGTTCGGGCGGCTTCCACTTCGATTACGACCAGGCCAGCGAGCGTTGGATCTGCGACAGCAGCGACGAGCTGTTGGGCGAAATGCTGGCGCGTATCACCCTGGAACAATCCGGTGCCGACCTTGAGTTCGAAGAACTCTGACAGCGCGGGCCAGGAGGTCGCCTCGCCCTGCCGTCGCCAGTGCTGTCTGGATGATCATGATATCTGCCTGGGCTGTGGCCGCACGCTGCAGGAGATTCTTGATTGGAGCAAGGCTGACATGGCGGGCAAACGCAGCATCTGTGCGGCTGCCGAAGCACGCTTGCAACAGCGTAACGCCGCACTCTGACCGAGCGGTCTTGTTTATTTAAGTAGCTGTGGTACGGTCAGCCCAAGCCCTGCAAAACCCCGTCTTCATGATGGGGTTTTGCTTTTTTCACGATCCGTAAAGGGGACATACCCGCACCATGACCAGCACACCTTCGCTCACTATCACCCGTCTCGACCTGCAGCGCCTGGAGCATCTGCTCGACAGCCTGGACGACTTCGGTCCCAGTGCCGCCGCCTTGCAGGCCGAACTGGACCGTGCCGACGTGGTTGGCCATGACGAGGTGCCAGCCGGGGTGGTGACCATGAATTCGCGGGTGCATTGCCGTGAAGAAAGCAGCGGCAAGGATTACCACCTGACCCTGGTTTACCCGCAGGACGCCGGCGGCGAAGGCTGTGTGTCGGTGCTGGCACCGGTCGGCACGGCGCTGCTGGGGCTGTCTGTGGGCCAGCATATCGACTGGGCCGCGCCCGGCGGCAAAGTGCTCAAATTGACCCTGCTGGCGGTGGAATATCAGCCGGAAGCGGCCGGTGAATACAGCCGCGCCTAGTCTAGAGTAGAGCTACGCCAATCTCGGCACGGAGGCCGTATGTCCAGTCTACCCCTGTACTTCCCGCAAGGATTTGACCTTTCCCGGGCGCTGCAATGCGCGCAGTTGGTCAGTTTCGCCTACGACCAATACAGCCAGTGGCAAGCTCAGCAGCGCCCGCGGCGGCCCCAGGATTTCACCTGGCAGCCGCCTGCGTTGCCCGGCTGGGGCTTTTCCGCGCCAATCTGGAGTGTGCTCAGCGAGCTGCACTTTCTCAACGAGTCGGAGCCCTTCGGCTTCGCCGCGCGTGATCCGCAGGGCGAGGTCTATCTGGTGTTTCGCGGCACAGACACGGCGCAGGACTGGCTGGATGATCTGGACGCCGATCAGCGCGCTTACCCCTGGCAAGCGGGCCTGGGCAATGTGCATGACGGCTTTCTCAAGCTCTACACCTCACTGCGCGACCAGGCCTTGCAGGCTGTCGATACTCAGCAGCCCAACGGCCCGCTGTGGGTGTGTGCACACAGCCTGGGTGGTGCGCTCTCCAGCCTGGCAGTGCTGGATATGCGCGAGCGTTGGCCTGACTTGCCTTTACAGCACTACAGCTTTGCCAGCCCGCGCTTGGCCGCTGCGGATTTTGCCGTCTACTACAACGGGCTGCAGGTGCCGACCTTCCGCGTGGTGAATGACAGTGATCTGGTCCCTGAGGTACCGCCCGGGGTTACCGGTAGATGGTTGTATCAGCACCTGGGGCTGGCGGTGACCTTCAGCGCCAGCTACGCCTCGGTGGGCGACAATCACAGCCTGGCCGGTTGTTACCTGTACGCCTTGCAGAACCCACAGGCGCCGATGCGCGGCTGATCAGGCCTTCTGCAGTGCCTGATTCAGCGCCGCTTCCAGGCGGCTCTTGTAGCGCAGGTAATGCACGCTCTGCATATGCCCTTCGCCGAGTACCGCCGACAGGTCGAGGTCGGTGATATAGCAGGGGTAGCGCGCGCCATCGCGGCGTTGCGCGAGGATGTGCTGGGCGACCGCGGCGAACAGGTCGCCGGCGTATTCCAGCTCGGAAAATTCGCGGTGATTACAGTACAGGGTGACGTGCGAGCGCTTGTGGTCCGCCGGCTCGACGATGGCCTGCACGTCATAGAACGGATGGCTGATCGGCGATAGCGGCGGCGGTCGGCGTTCCAGGCGTTGGGCGCGCAGCGGCGCATCCGGCAGTACCTGGTAATACAACACCTCCAGCGGCTGATGCGCCGGCAGGTTATCCAGTGGCAGCAGGGCGTTGCGCCGGTACAGCACCGATTGCAGAAAGCGTTGCAACGGCGTCAGCAGGCTTTGTTCATCACGGAACGGCATCTGCTGGCGCCACAGCGCGTTGTGCTCGTCGAGCACGCTGAGTTCGGCCGTGGCGCTGCCTTCGTTCAGCCGGTAGAACACCTGAATGCACTGCGGTCGGCCGAGCGGAAGGATCAGCGCCAGGTCTTCACCTTCCAGAGCGCTGCGATCCAGATGCAGTTCGCTGTAGCCGGGCAGCTCCTCGCCCAAGTGTTCGATCAGTGTGGGCAGGTCTTTCAGGCTGGTGTGGTTGACGTGGCCGGGCTTCAGTTCGAGTACGTGGTAGCGCTGCTTGATCTGCAGCAGGTAGCGGTTGGCCTGTTCGCTGCTGAAGCTGCCGAGGGTTTCGCGGAACAGCTCTTCGACCCGTTCGGCAATCGCCGTGGCGCGGTTGCGGCAGAAGCAGCGCACCCGCAGATTGGGTTTGCGGCCGCTGGCGGGCAGAGCGTTGAGGAAGTCTCGCAGGCAGTCGAGCAGTGCATGCGGGCCGTCATAGCGGGTTACCAGCAGCTCGTTCCAGCTGTTCAGGGTGACCTGTTCGATGGTCAGAATCAGGTTCTCGCGCACCCCGGAGTAGCCCAGCGCATCGGTGCGCTCGGTGGTCATGTGCATGTTCATCTGGCTGAACTGCTTGAGCGGGTCGATGCCGACGTTGACCAACAGCAGCACTTCACCGGGCACGCTGGCGCTGAGCAGGGCGGCTTCATCCACCGCCGGCAAAGGCAGCGGCACTACTTGCTGCAGGCTGCTGAGCAGGTTGGACAGTTCGTATTCGGTCAGGTCGCTGGAGCCTGGGTGCAGTGACAGCCGCGTGCTGTTGTCGATCACGCCATTGCGCTGGCACCAGGCGAGCAGTTCGATCAGCTCGCGCGAGCGCTTGAGCGGCGAGAAGTCTTCCAGGTCCTGAGCGTTGACGCTGCCGCTGTAGAGCGCCCATAGCGTTTCATTGGGCTCGTCCGGGCTGGGGCTCTGCGCCAGGGTCAGGGTGTCTTCGGCGAGGTCCGGGGCGATGCCCGGGTTGATAAATTCGATCTTGCCGGCCTTGCGCTCGAAGGCAGCGTACAGGCGGCGGCCGAGGATGCCCAGGTCGCGGCTGTTGAGCGAGCTGCCGGCATGTTCGCTGCGGGAAAATTCCGAGAGAAAGCGGTAGCTGTAGGTCAGCTCGTTGACCAGCATGCGCCGTTCGGCGCTGACCTGGCGCACCTTCCACTGGCTGCGGCTGTCGAGCATCGCCAGCTGGCGGCTGTCCCAGTTCCAGTCACGGGTCAGGCGCTCCAGCAGCAGGCGCTGCCAGCTTTTGCGGTTGTTGCGCGGCGGGCGGCTGAGCTTCTTGTCGACCTTGAGATATAGGCAGCGGCGGATCAGCTCCAGGCGCTCATGCTCGCCACGGGCCTTGAGGTATTCCTCCAGGCGCCGGTAGACCACGATATAGGGGTCGAGCTCATCGACGTCCAGGCGATTGGCGAACACCGCCTGCTTGAAACGCAGCGACAGGCATTCGACCTTGGGGTGTTCGCTGGCGTAGACCTCGGTAAGCAGCAACTTGAGCACCGACTTGTACGGCGACTCGATGCCCTTAAACAGTTGCCACATGCCGGCGCCGATAAACTCTTCCGGTGGAATACGTGCCAGGTGGCCGAGGTCGAGCACGTCCTCAGCGCGGATAAAACGCTTGGCCAGCAAGGTGCCGGTGTAGTGCTGGTAGCGCTGCTCTTCATACACCGGCACCAACCACCACAGCGGCGTGCGCCCGCCCAGCCAGATGGCGGTGCGGTAGAACTCGTCTAGTAGCAGGTAGTGCTGGGTGGTGCCGCAGTCGTCCGAGGTCAGTTGCGCTTCGCGTTCGCCCTGGGTGAAACGGGCCGGGTCGATCAGAAAGAAATGCGCTTCGGCGCCGAAGGTGGCCGCCCAGCTTTCCAGCAGCGCGCACTTCTTGTTCAGTTCATGCAGCTGCTGCTGGCTTAGGTCGCTGGCGTGGCAGACCCAGAAATCCATGTCGCTCTGTTCGGCCTGGGCCACGGTGCCGAGGCTGCCCATCAGAAACAGGCCGTGGATCGGCAGCGCCTGTTTGCCGCGATACGGCTTGTAGGCGAATGAGCGGGTCAGCCGCTGCACTTCGGAGAGCAGTTCGTCATCCGGCTCGAAGCCACTGAGGCCGGCCGGAGTCAGCCCGGAAACATAGCCCGGCAGCAGCGGGTGATTAACGTGGAACAGCAGTGGCAACAGCTTGAGCACCAGCTGCTGGCGCGTCGACAGCGCCTGCATGGCGCGTTGTAAACGGCCCTGGTTGAGCTTGAGGAAGCGCGCACGCAGCTGAGTCAGTACCTTGCGGTCGATACCGTCTTCAATGTCTGGGCGAATTTCCTCGGTACGACTCATGCTCAGGCTCTGCAGGGCGGTGCGTGATCATGCCTTGCCAGATGGCTGGCGGGCTGCGGTGAATACTGGGTTATCGCCTGCGTTGCGGGCAGCTTGAGGAAGCCGTTGCAACGCAGGCTAGGTTGGCTCAGAAGCGGTATTGATCGCGCTCTAGTTGACGAGATTTGCGGGTGCTTCTTAGGCCGCTTCAGTCACATTGAGAATGGTCAGCAGAGTTTGCGCGTGTTCGGCGGCGTCGAGGCCCAGGCTGGTCAGATAACCGCCGTCTGGCTGGTTGATCAGGCCTTTATCGTGCAGGCGTTGAGCGGCGGCAATCGCCGAGGGGGTGGCGGTGTGGTGAACCTTGATTCCTTCCTGAGTGGTACCCAGGTTGAACAGCGCGAGGATTTC
This sequence comes from Pseudomonas sp. EA_35y_Pfl2_R111, assembly GCF_963970955.1. Classification (NCBI taxonomy): domain Bacteria; kingdom Pseudomonadati; phylum Pseudomonadota; class Gammaproteobacteria; order Pseudomonadales; family Pseudomonadaceae; genus Pseudomonas; species Pseudomonas sp. EA_35y_Pfl2_R111. Next base: position 176,569 of record NZ_CAXAOM010000003.1, read on the forward strand.
CAGTTCGGCAATCAGTTCAGAGGTAAAGGCCATAAGTACTCCAGCTTCTTGTTTTAGTGAGCTGCGGCCGGCGGCGGCAGCACCCGCTGCGGTAAATCGGCTGAAACAACAGGCAGCCTGCGAAGGCAGTGTAGTGAAGCCCCAGGCAGTCTGCTGTGACCTGATGCTGCCAGAAGTTGGCGTGTTGTGGGGTAAATTTTTCCGAGCCGTTTACGGCGCCTGTTCGGGCAGCTCGGGCAGAGCGCGCAGGCCTTGCTCATAGCGGGCGAGATCAAAGGGGCGGTCGTCACGCAGCATGACGTCGATCTCATCGGCCAGCACCAGCGCCATCAATTCGATAATCTCTTCGCGCTCGTAGCCGACCAGGCTCAACTTGTTCAGCACCGCCTGGACAAAGGCCGGTTCGCCGGCTTCCAGCTGGTTTTCGATGGCCTGGACCAGGGTGTCCTGGGCGAAATCTTCGTCGTCTTGTTCACTCATATGCTGCTCCAAAAGGTTGCTGGTCTCAGAGTCTGTTTTGAACGCCGCAGGGCCGACGCGCAGAAGATCGTAAGCAGGTTGTTAGCCTTGGGCAAAATCCAGCAGGGCTTGGCCGGTAAGGCGGTAGATGGTCGATTCGTCCTGCGGGCGGGCGCCGAACGACTGGTAGAACTCAATGGCTGGCTGATTCCAGTCCAGCACGATCCACTCGAAACGGCCACAGTCCTTGGCCACGGCCAGTTGCGCCAGATGCCGCAGCAGGGCTTTGCCCGCGCCCACACCGCGTTTTTTCGGGCTTACGTAGAGGTCTTCAAGGTACAGCCCGTGTTTGCCCAGCCAGGTCGAGTAGTTGAAAAAATACACCGCATAGCCGATGGGCTGGCCCTCATGCTCGCAAATCAGCGCATGAGCATTACTGTCCGGGCCGAACAGGCTTGCCTGGATGCCGGCCACATCGGTTTTTACCTCATGCTCGGCGTTATCGTAGATCGCCAGATCGGTGATAAAGCGCAGAATCAGGGCTGCGTCTTCGGCAGTAGCGGTGCGGATATGCAGGGGCATGGGTACTTATCCGTAGGAAAAAACCAGAAAAGCCAGCGGCAGGCCGACCACACAGAAAATACCGAAGGCGCTGACCCAGCTGCTGCGTGGGTCCAGCGGATCGGCCACGCGTAATGGCAGGCGCGGATAGTGGCCCAGCGTCAGTAGACGCAGAACCAGCCAGCCGCTGGCATAGAAGAGGTAGCTGAAAACCAGCTCCAGTACGACCTCCGCCAGGACAAACAGGCCGCGTAGCAACAGCTCGAACATGGGACGTCCCTTTCCCTTGGTGAGTTGACGATCAGCGCGTCGCCAGCAGTTCCTTGCCACGCACAACAGCCGCACGCACCTGATTCGGTGCGGTGCCGCCGATATGGTTGCGGGCATTCACCGAGCCTTCCAGGGTCAGTACGGCAAACACGTCCTGCTCGATCTGCTCGCTGAACTGGCGCAGTTCTTCCAGGCTCATCTCGGCCAGATCCTTGCCGCTGTCCACGCCGTATTTCACCGCATGGCCAACGATTTCGTGGCAGTCACGGAACGGCAGGCCTTTGCGCACCAGGTAGTCGGCCAGATCGGTGGCGGTGGAGAAGCCGCGCAGCGCCGCTTCACGCATGATCGCGTGCTTGGGCTTGATCGCCGGGATCATGTCGGCAAAGGCGCGCAGGCTGTCGCGCAGGGTGTCGGCGGCGTCGAACAGCGGTTCTTTGTCTTCCTGGTTGTCCTTGTTGTAGGCCAGTGGTTGGCCTTTCATCAGGGTCAGCAGGCCGGTCAGGGCGCCAAACACGCGGCCGGTCTTGCCGCGTACCAGCTCGGGTACGTCGGGGTTTTTCTTTTGCGGCATGATCGAGCTGCCGGTGCAGAAGCGATCGGGCAGGTCGATGAACTGGAATTGTGCGCTGGTCCAGAGCACCAGCTCTTCGGAGAAGCGCGACAGGTGCATCATGGCAATCGAAGCTGCAGCGCAGAACTCGATGGCGAAGTCGCGATCCGATACGCCGTCCAGCGAGTTGCCGCCCACTGCGTCGAAACCGAGCAGTTGTGCGGTGACTTCGCGTTGAATCGGGTAGGTGGTGCCGGCCAGCGCCGCCGAGCCCAGTGGCATGCGGTTGGTGCGCTTGCGGCAATCGACCAGACGCTCGTAATCGCGGCTGAGCATTTCGAACCAGGCCAACAGGTGGTGGCCGAAGGTCACCGGCTGCGCGGTTTGCAGGTGGGTGAAGCCGGGCATGATGGTCTCGGCTTCACGCTCGGCCTGCTCCAGCAAACCCTGCTGCAGGCGGGTGATCTCGGCGAGGATCAGGTCGATCTCGTCGCGCAGCCACAGGCGGATATCGGTAGCGACCTGGTCGTTGCGGCTACGCCCGGTGTGCAGCTTCTTGCCGGTGACGCCGATGCGGTCGGTCAGGCGCGCTTCGATGTTCATGTGCACGTCTTCCAGATCGATGCGCCAGTCGAACTGGCCGGCTTCGATCTCGCCCTGAATCTGCGTCAGGCCGGCGATGATGCTGTCGCGCTCGGCATCGCTCAGCACGCCGACCTTGGCCAGCATGGTGGCATGGGCGATGGAGCCCATAATGTCGTGGCGGTACAGGCGCTTGTCGAATTCGACGGAGGCGGTAAAGCGGGCAACAAAGGCATCGACTGGCTCGCTGAAGCGGCCGCCCCAGGATTGGTTGGTTTTTTCAGTGCTCATGGGCTTCGCTCGGCTGGTGCGCTAAAACGGGCTGGCCGCGCTGGGGCGGCCGGCAAGACGGAAAAGTGCGCCGATAATAACAGGCTGGCCGGCAAATTCGCCGCGTCACGTTGTCGGTGACCGCAGCTAGGCTGCAGTAGAGCAATGTTGCGCCGTTCACAGTTTTGTCGTGGTAGGCGCATTTCGGTGCTTTATTTTGCCCGGTCGCAGCTGTCTATCTTGCTGCTGACGCGGCGCACGCGGAAACTGCGGCGATGAAAATAAAAAGCGCTTTATCAGAAAAACAACCACCACTGGTCGATGACTTCTTCGTCCCCGAACTTTGCCAGCCAGAGGCCCTGCTGAGCATGGTGTTGCTGGCCGAGTTGCTGGTGCTGGTGCTGGTGTTGTCGGAACCCATGCTGCCGGGCTTCGATTGGGTGCGTCTGGCGCTGACATCGTTGTTTGTGCAGTGGATCGTGCTGCTTTCAGCCGCCGTGCTGTGCCGCCTGCGTCCGCTGATGGCGCGTATGCCGGCGGCCACGGCTGGCGCCTTGTGCTGTGCAATTGTGGTCGCCCTGAGCCTGATCTGTACCTCCGTGGCGGATTATTACGAGCTGGGCGGGCCGCTGCCGCGTACCGGTGAGGTCAATCTGTACCTGCGCCATGCCTTGATCAGCCTGATCATGTCGGCGCTGCTGCTGCGTTATTTCTACCTGCAAAGCCAGTGGCGTAAGCAGGAGCAGGCGGAACTGCGTGCACGCATCGAGTCATTGCAGGCGCGTATCCGTCCACACTTTCTGTTCAACAGCCTAAACAGCATCGCCAGCCTGGTGGTGATCGATCCGTACAAGGCCGAGCAGGCGGTGCTGGATCTGTCCGATCTGTTCCGCGCGAGCTTGGCCAAACCCGGGAGCCTGGTGCCCTGGCGGGAAGAGTTGGAGCTGGCACAACGATATTTGTCGATTGAGCGCTATCGGCTCGGCGAGCGTCTACAGTTGCAGTGGGAGATTGTCGATGTGCCGGACGACCTGCCGATTCCACAACTGACTCTGCAGCCCTTACTGGAAAACGCCTTGATTTATGGCATTCAGCCGCGCATTGAGGGTGGTCTGGTGCGGGTCGAGGCGAGTTATCACGAGGGGGTATTTCAGCTGTGCGTGAGCAATCCATACGAACAACTAGGCGAGGAGCCGCCGTCTCGCGGCACGCATCAGGCGCTGACCAATATCGATGCACGGCTAGTGGCACTTTTCGGGCCGCGGGCCAGTCTCAGCGTAGAGCGCCGTGACGGACGCCACTTCACTTGTCTACGCTATCCTTGTGCGAGACCCAAGCAGGAAGCCCGTGCACTATGAATGTCCTGATTGTCGATGATGAACCCCTGGCCCGAGAGCGCCTGAGCCGCATGGTGGGCGAACTCGATGGCTATCGTGTACTTGAACCCGCAGCCAGCAACGGCGAGGAGGCCCTGAGCCTGATCGACAGCCTTAAGCCGGATGTGGTGTTACTGGATATCCGCATGCCTGGCCTGGATGGCCTGCAGGTAGCGGCCAAGCTATGTGAGCGCGAAGCGCCGCCAGCGGTGATTTTTTGTACTGCCCATGATGAGTTTGCCTTGGAAGCCTTTCAGGTCAGCGCCGTGGGTTATCTGGTCAAGCCGGTGCGTGCGGAAAGCCTCAGCGAGGCACTGAAAAAAGCCGAACGGCCCAACCGCGTACAGTTGGCCGCCTTGACCCGCCCGGCAGTGGACAGTGGTGGCGGCCCGCGCAGCCATATCAGTGCGCGCACTCGCAAAGGTATCGAGCTGATTCCGCTGGATCAGGTGATCTACTTTATCGCCGACCACAAATACGTAACCCTGCGTCATGCAGGCGGCGAAGTGCTGTTGGACGAGCCGCTGAAAGCATTGGAAGACGAGTTCGGTGATCGCTTTGTACGTATCCACCGCAATGCCCTGGTTGCGCGTGAACGTATCGAGCGCCTGCAACGCACGCCGCTCGGGCATTTTCAGCTGTTCCTCAAGGGCATGAACGAGGAAGCGCTGATTGTCAGCCGCCGGCATGTTGCCGGGGTGCGCAAGTTAATGCATAACCTCTGACGTATCGGCCAGCCCGGATGACTCCGGGTCGCAGGCCTGATGCGGGCTAGCCTGTTATTATCCCCGGCAGTTCGTTTTCTGGAATTGCCCATGTCTCGCGAAATCCGCATCGCCACCCGTAAAAGTGCCTTGGCCCTGTGGCAGGCCGAACACGTCAAAGCCCGTTTGGAGCAGGCGCACCCTGGCCTCAAGGTCAGCCTGGTGCCCATGGTCAGCCGTGGCGACAAGCTGCTCGACGCGCCGCTGGCGAAGATTGGCGGCAAGGGTCTGTTTGTCAAAGAGCTGGAAACCGCGATGCTGGAGAATCAGGCCGACATCGCCGTGCATTCGATGAAGGATGTGCCGATGGACTTCCCCGAAGGCCTGGGCCTGTACTGCATCTGCGAGCGGGAAGACCCGCGCGATGCCTTCGTTTCCAATACCTATGCCAGCCTCGATGCATTGCCCGCCGGTAGCGTGGTCGGCACTTCCAGTCTGCGCCGTCAGGCCCAGCTGCTGGCGCGCCGTCCGGATCTGAAAATCCAGTTCCTGCGCGGCAACGTCAACACTCGCCTGGCTAAGCTGGATGCCGGTGACTACGACGCCATTATCCTTGCCGCCGCCGGCCTGATTCGCCTGGGTTTCGAAGAGCGCATCCGCTCCTCGATCAGCGCGGAAGACAGCCTGCCTGCGGGTGGTCAGGGCGCGGTGGGCATCGAATGTCGCACTGCCGACAGTGAGATCCATGCCCTGCTGGCGCCTTTGCATCATCGCGATACCGCCGTGCGGGTAACCGCCGAGCGCGCGCTGAACAAACATCTGAATGGGGGTTGCCAGGTGCCAATCGCCTGCTACGCGGTGCTGGAAGGCGAGCAGCTGTGGTTGCGTGGCCTGGTTGGTCAGCCGGATGGTGGTTTGCTGCTGCGGGCGGAAAACCGTGCTCCGGTGGAACAGGCTGAGCAGCTGGGTATGCAGGTGGCCGAAGCCCTGCTGTCCCAGGGCGCCGCGGCCATACTGCAAGCCGTTTACGGCGAGGCTGCTGCCGAGTGACGGGTTGGCGTGTGCTGCTGACCCGGCCGGCTCAGGAGTCGGCCGCGCTGGCGGCAACCTTGGCTGAACAGGGCATCTACAGCAGCAGCTTGCCGCTGCTGGCCATCGAAGCTCTGAGCGAAAGTACCGAGCAACGCGCCCTACTTGCCGATCTGCAGCGCTACAGCGCGGTGATCGTGGTGAGCAAGCCGGCCGCGCGGTTGGGGCTTGATCTGCTGGATCGTGCTCAATCGCCAACGCCTGCCGAGCAACCCTGGTTTAGCGTTGGTGCCGCCACTGCGCAGATTCTCCGTGAGCATGGCCTGCAGGTGCATTACCCCGAGCAGGCTGATGACAGTGAGGCGCTGCTGGCCCTGCCGCAGTTGCAGCAGGCGCTGGCGGCCACCAGCAACCCGCGAGTATTGATCTTGCGCGGCGAGGGTGGCCGAGAGTTACTGGCCGAGCGCTTGCGCGGCCAAGGCGTGCAGGTGGACTATCTGCCACTGTATCGCCGGGTACTGCCGGATTACCCGCCGGCAGCGCTGGTTGAGCGAATCCAGGCTGAACGCCTGAATGCTCTGGTGGTCAGCAGTGGGCAGGGCTTCACGCACATGCGCGAGCTGGCCGCTGACGCCTGGGCCGATCTGGCTCGACTACCCTTGTTTGTACCCAGCCCGCGAGTTGCCGAGATGGCCCGTGCAGCGGGTGCGCAATTTGTTGTGGACTGCCGTGGCGCGAGCGCCGCGGCGTTGCTGACAGCGTTGCAGGCGCAACCTGTCCCGATCTCTGACGCAAAGGATGGATACGTGAGCGAAGCAACTACGCCGAAAGAGCAAACCCCGAACGAGCACGCCATAAAACAACCCGAACAGGCATCGGTGGATGGCGCCGCGGCTATGCCGGTTAATCCACCTGCAGTAAGTAAACCGGCGTCGCGCGGCAATGGTTTGGCGCTGCTGGCCTTGTTGGTTGCTGCTGCTGGTGCCGGTGTAGCTGGTTGGGGGCTCTGGCAGTTGCAGGCACTGGACGCTCGCGAGCAACAACAGCAAGGCCAGCTGCAGGAGGCGCGCAGCGAAGCGCAAAGCCTGGCGCGCACTGGTGAGACATTGGAGCAACGGCTGGACCAGCTACCGAGTGTTGAGGAGCTAGAAACCCGTCGCCGCCTGCTGACCCAGCTGCAGGGCGATCAGCAACTGCTCAACCAGCGCCTGGAAACCGTGCTGGGCGCCAGCCGCCAGGATTGGCGTCTGGCCGAGGCCGAGCATTTGCTGCGTCTGGCCAGTTTGCGTCTGTCTGCTTTGCAGGACATCAACAGCGCCACTGCGCTGGTGCAGGCCGCCGATGAAATCCTCCATGAGCAGGACGACCCTGCCGCATTTGCCGCACGCGAGCAATTGGCCAAAAGCCTGCAAGCGCTGCGTTCGACTGCCAACCCGGACCGTACTGGGCTATTTTTGCAGCTCGGCGCCTTGCGTGAGCAGGTGGCGCAGCTCAATGCCCAGGCGCCTAGCTTCAACGGTGAAGGTGGCGTACTCAGCGAGCTGGCCGACGCAGGGGTGGTTGAGCAGCAATGGTGGCAGCGTGGCCTGCAGGCCCTGTCGGAATACTTCCGCATCGACTTCAACGCTGACCGCAATATCCGCCCAATGCTTGCCGGGCAGAGCCTGACCCAGGTGCGCCTGGCCCTCAGCCTGGCGCTGGAGCAGGCGCAGTGGGGCGCGTTGCATGGGCAGAGCGAGGTCTATCGCCAGGCCTTGCAGCAGGCGCGTGAAGTGCTGGGTGCGCACTTCGATGTGGACAACCCCAACAGCCGTGCCCTGCGTGCCCGCCTTGATGAGCTGGCCGAGCAGCCGATTGCCGTTACGCCGCCTGACCTCAGCCCGACGCTGAATGCCGTACAGGCCTATATCCAGGCCAAGCAGACCGCGCGCAGCCAGCAGAAGGTCGAGTCTGAACCCGCCGCAGAGGCCACCGATGATGTCGAGGCTTCATTGCAGGAGGCGCTGCAATGAAGCGCATCTACTGGTTGCTGCTGATTCTGGCGGTCGTTGCCGGCGTTGCCAGCCTGGTGCTGTTCGGCCTGCCGCTGGCCGAACACAAGGGCTATGTGCTGATTGCCTTCCAGGGCTTTCGCTATGAGTCCAGCCTGTGGGCTTTTGTCGCGCTGGTGTTGGTAGTTTGGCTGCTGATTTATCTGCTGCGGCTGAGCGTACGGCTGCTGGTAACGTCCGGCGGTTTGCTCAATCCCTGGTCACGCTTGCACAGCCGCCGCCGCGTGCGTCTGGCGTCCGAGCAAGGCTTTCTCGATCTGGCTGAAGGGCGCTGGGCGCGTGCCCTGCGGCATTTGAAGCAAGCAGCAAGCAGTTCGCCGCAGCCGTTGAGTTATTACCTGGGTGCGGCGCGCGCCGCGCATCAATTGGGTCACCACAACGACAGTGATGCTCTGCTGGAGCAGGCGCTCAATCGTCAACCGCAGGCAGAATTGGCGATTGCCCTGCAACATGCCGAGCTGCAGTTGGCGCGTGGCCAGACCGATGCCGCATTGGAGACGTTGCAGGCCATGCGCTCGCGTCATCCGCACCACCATCTGGTGTTGCGTCAGCTGCAGCAGCTCTACCTGCAGTCGGGCGGTTGGTCGGCGCTGCTCGACTTGCTGCCCGACCTGCGCAAGGAGAAAGCCCTGGGCAATGCCGAATTGAGCGAGCTTGAGCGTCAAGCCTGGCGTGGCCGTTTGCTGCAGGCCGCCAGGCCGGTTGACGGCGACGCTCAGGCAGCGCTGCAAGCCTTGCAACACGCCTGGCACGCCATGTCGACGGCGCTGCATCAGGAGCCCGAGTTGCTGACTGTATATGTCGAGCAGCTGCGCCAGTTGGGCGGCGAAGCAGAGGCTGAAGAGCTGTTGCGCGGTTTCTTGAAACAGCATTACGACACCGCCCTGGTGCGCCTCTATGGTTTGCTGCATGGACGTGATCCTGGCAAGCAGCTGCAAGCGGCCGAGGGCTGGTTGAAGCAGCATCCGCAGGACGCAGGCCTGCTACTGACCTTGGGGCGTCTGTGTATGCACAGTCAGTTGTGGGGCAAAGCTAAGGATTACCTGGAGAGCAGCCTGGCGTTTCAGCGTCACCCGGAAACGTGCGCCGAGCTGGCACGCTTGCTGGCGCAATTGGGAGAGCTGGAGCGCAGCAACAGCCTGTATCAGGAAGGTTTGCGTTTGCTTGATGCACGTTTGTGCACGGCGGTTTTGCCTGCCGCGACTTGATTTACGAGGTGTGTATGCGGACGCTGCTGATCTGTTGTCTCGTGGTGCTGCTGGTGGGCTGCGCCGGCCCGCAAGTCAATGACTACGCCAGCGAGCAGCCGCGCCTGGAGCTGAGCGATTACTTCAATGGCGACTTGCAGGCTTGGGGCATGTTCCAGAACCGCTCCGGGAAGGTGGTCAAACGTTTCCACGTGGCCATGACGGGCACCTGGAGTGGCGATGTGGGCGTGCTCGACGAGCGCTTTACCTACAGCGATGGCAGCACAGAGCGGCGCGTCTGGACGCTTAAAAAACAGGCAGACGGCAGTTGGCGCGGTACGGCCGACGATGTGCAGGGTGAAGCGGTTGGGCAGGTCGCCGGTAATGCATTGCATTGGCGATACAAGCTGCGGCTGAAGGTTGATGACTCAACCTATGTGGTTGATGACTCAACCTATGTGGTTGATTTTGATGACTGGATGTTCCTGATGGATGGTCAGGTGATGCTCAATCGAGCGCGCATGTCGAAGTGGGGCATTGATCTTGGTCAGGTCACTTTGAGCTTTTACAAGCCCGCAGCGGCTGAGAAGTCTGAGTAGCCGCCGGTTAAACGCTTGTATGAAATTTTCTCCAGCGCTACCTTGAAGGCCTAAGCCTGCGGGAATAATCTGGCTCACAGATACCGCCGGAAAGTTGCCGTTTCACGGTTGTCTTCCCAGACCTTGCACGGACTGACAAAAATCTGTCTCGATGCGGGCGTACAACACTAATAGCAATAGGGAAGTAGAGGTCATCATGCTCGAGAGTTGTCAGAACGCCCAGGAACGTTGGGGTGGGGTTCACCTGCTGATCGACCGCTGGCTGCAAGAGCGCAAAGAGCTGGTGCATGCCTATGCCGCCATCAACGATTCGCCGCAAGCGCCGAGCGCCAATGCCGAAGCCTTGCAACGCTTCTGCGAAATCCTCGTTGATTACGTATCCGCTGGGCACTTCGAGGTCTACGAACAGCTGACCAGCGAAGCCAAGGCCTTTGGTGATCAGCGTGGCCTCGAACTGGCCAAACAGATCTATCCGCGTATCGAAGTGATTACTGAGGTGGCGCTGGCCTTCAATGATCGCTGTGACAACGGTGATTGCAGCGATTCGGCCTCCCTGTTGGATGAGCTGAAACGCCTGGGCCAATTGCTGCACGAGCGTTTTGAGTTGGAGGACTGCCTGATCGAAGTCCTGCATAACGCCCATCAGGAGCAGGCTGCACCTGCCCTCTGATGTACTGACTCGTTACTCCTTGGTGTCGAGCAACTCCAGTTCGAACACCAGGGGCGAGTAGGGCGGAATCAAATCCCCGGCACCTTCTTCGCCATACGCTTGAGCCGATGGAATCACCAAGCGCCATTGGGCGCCCACCGGCATCTTTTGCAGCGCACTGCGCCATCCGGCGATCACGCTGTCCAGGCGAAACCATTGCGCGGTCTGACTTTCGTCAAACTGACTGCCATCCGCCAGAAACCCTATATAGCGCACTTGTATGCGGTCCTTCGGGCCGGGTTTGCGGCCACTGCCTGCGCGCAGCTCTTGCATCAGTACGCCATCTTGCAATACACGCACGCCAGCCTTGGCTTTCTCCGCGGCGAGAAAACGCTGCTCGGCAGTCCTGGCTTTTTCGATGCGTTCCGGGGCGCTGGCCAGATGCGCTTCATGTTCGTCCAGCAGGCTTTCGATGCGTTTGGCATCCACTGCCAGCGGCTCATTGCGGTAAGCCTGGCGTAAACCGTCGAGCAGCGCTTGCAGCTCCAAATCCGGTACCTCGTCACGCAGCCGCTCGCCAAGTTTTACCCCCAGGCTATAGGCCAGGTCATGGGCGTGCTCGTCTGCTTGAGACAAGGGCGCGAGCAGGCAGAGCAGTAGCAGGGCGAAACGTGGCATGGGTGTTCTCCGGCGAAGATGCGCCGATTATGCCAGCCAGTTGCGGCAAGGTGGCAAGGCGGACAAGAGGAGGACTAGTATGACGCCATCTTCATCCGCCAGGAGGCGTGTCATGTCGGCAACAAAGAATGCAAAGAAGAAGTCAGTGAGTACCCCGTTGCACCTGTTGCAGCAACTTTCCAGTAGCCTACTTGAGCATCTTGAAGAGGCGTGCACCCGTGCCTTGGTTGATGCCGAGAAACTGCTCGCCAAGCTGGAAAAGCAACGCGGCAAGGCCCAGGAAAAACTGCATAAAGCCCGTAGCAAAATGCAGGATGCGGCGGTAGCCGGCAAAGCCAAGGCGCAGGCCAAAGGTAAAGAAGCCGTGGCCGAACTAGAGCAACTGCTCGATACCCTGAAAGACCGTCAAAGCGAAACCCGTACCTATATCGCCAGCCTCAAGCGTGATGCTCAGGAAAGCCTGAAATTGGCCCAGGGCGTGGGCAAGGTTAAAGAAGCTGCAAGCAAAGCGTTGGACAACCGTTCGGCCAAGGCCGCTGCAGCGAATTCTGCTGCCAAGCCGGCTGCCACTAAAGCCCCGGCCAAGCCAGCGGCGAAGCCTGCCACTAAGGCTGCTGCGCCAGCTGCCAAAGCCCCGGCTAAAGCACCCGCCAAACCGGCTGCGAAAGCGCCAGCCAAAGCCCCCAGCAAAACTCTGGCTGCGGCAAAACCTGCAGCTAAGGCACCTGCCAAACCAGCGGCGAATAAGCCAGCAGCCAGCGCAGCCAAGCCTGCAGCGAGCAAGCCGGTGGCGCAGCCTGCCAAGGCAGCTGCTAAACCTGCAGTTAAGAAAGCGCCTGCGGCTAAACCCGTCAGTACGACTACAGCCAAACCGGCCGTAAAACCTGCTGCGAAACCCGCGGCGAAACCTGTTGCGAAAAAGCCCGCCGCCAAGACTGCCGCGAAACCGGTTGCCGCCAAGCCCGTCGTTGCTAAAGCGCCAGCTGCCGTAGCGCCTGCCGCACCTGCTGGCAGCAATGGCAGCACCCCGCCAAGCGCTGTTTAAGCGCTGAGATGTGCCGCCGCGATGCGCAGCGTTTGCAGCGCATCGCGGTTGCCAGGCTGGGGAGCCAGGCTTTCCAGCCAATTCAGCGACGCGTTCGCCGGTTGGCTTGACCAGTCCTGAGTGCACACCGCTAGGCGCTCCAGCTGCTCGCGTTCTGCGGCCAGCTCCAGCTGCTTGATCTGTTCGCGTAACGCCGCCAGCGTTCTATCGCTCTGCGCCTGCTCACGCCAGCTCTGGCGCAATTGGCGTAGCGGCACCACCACCTGCTGTTGCCAGGGATGCGCTAAAGCGAGCAACGCCTCGTTACGCTCGTCGGTGCAGGCAACTTGTCGGCATTCCAGCCAGGCGGCGCAGAGCAGCAGGCACACGTCTGCCCCTTGCGTTTGCAGCAGCAGGCACGCGGCCTCGACGCCAGGGCGTTGATACAGTGCTTCGGCGAATCGCCACAGGTCAGTAGGCATGGTGCTTTCCGGGCTTCTCTAAAGGGACTCTGGTAGACTCCGCCGCCATTATGATCCGACTCCAGAACCTGACTTTACAGCGTGGCCCTCAGCGTCTGCTAGAAGATGCCGAGATGACCTTGCACCCCGGCCACAAAGCCGGCTTGATCGGCGCCAATGGCGCCGGCAAATCCAGCCTGTTTGCCCTATTTCGCGGCGAGCTGAGTGCGGACGCGGGCGACTGCCTGATTCCTGCCGATTGGCGCGTGGCTCACATGCGCCAGGAGATCGATGCGGTCGAGCGCCAGGCAGTCGACTATGTGCTCGATGGCGACCTGCAACTGCGCAAGGTGCAGGCCGATCTGGCTGTGGCCGAAGCGGCGCATGACGGCGCCGCCGTGGCGCGCTTGCACACCGAACTCGACACCCTCGACGGCTACAGTGCCGATGCGCGCGCGCGCAGGCTGCTCGCTGGCTTGGGCTTCGACAGCGCGCAGATGGATCGCCGGGTTGGCGATTTCTCCGGCGGTTGGCGTATGCGCTTGAACCTGGCGCAGGCACTGATGTGCCCGTCCGACCTGCTGCTGCTCGATGAACCGACCAACCACCTCGATCTCGACGCGATCCTCTGGCTGGAAGGCTGGCTGAAAAGTTACCCCGGTACCTTGCTGCTGATCTCCCATGACCGCGATTTCCTGGATGCCGTAGTGGACCATGTGGCTCACCTCGATCAGCAGAAGCTGACCCTGTATCGCGGTGGTTACTCAGCCTTCGAGCGCACCCGTGCCGAACGTCTGGCGCAGCAGCAACAGGCGTACGAGAAGCAGCAGGTGCAGCGCGCGCACATGGAAAAGTACATCGCCCGCTTCAAGGCCCAGGCTACAAAGGCGCGTCAGGCGCAAAGCCGTATCAAAGCGCTTGAGCGAATGGAAGAGTTGTCGGCCGCGCATGTCGATTCGCCCTTCGACTTCAGTTTCCGGGAAGCCGACAAGATTTCCAGCCCCCTGCTGGATCTGAGCGAAGGCCGCCTCGGTTATGGCGACAAGGTGGTGCTGGAGAAGGTCAAGCTGAACCTGGCGCCCGGCGCCCGTATTGGTTTGCTCGGGCCGAACGGCGCGGGTAAGTCGACCCTGATCAAGAACCTGTCGAACGAACTGCAGCCCATCAGCGGCCATCTGCAGCGCGGCGAGAATCTGGTGGTCGGCTACTTCGCCCAGCATCAGCTCGATGCCCTGGACGACAAGGCCAGCCCGCTGCTGCACTTCCAGCGCCTGGCACCGACCGAACGCGAGCAGACCCTGCGCGACTTCCTCGGCGGCTTCGACTTCCGCGGCCCACGTTGCGATGAGCCGGTGCTGAACTTCTCCGGCGGTGAGAAAGCCCGCCTGGCCCTGGCGTTGATTGCCTGGGGCAAGCCCAACCTGCTGTTGCTCGATGAACCGACCAACCACCTCGACCTGGAAATGCGCCTGGCGCTGACCATGGCACTGCAGGAATTTTCCGGCGCAGTGGTGGTGGTGTCCCACGACCGTCATCTACTAAAAAGCACCACCGATGAGTTTTTGCTGGTGGCCGATGGCCAGGTGCAGCCGTTTGATGGTGATCTGGAGGACTACGCCCGCTGGCTGGTGGATTACCGCAGCCGTCAGGCGCCGACGAGCAGTGGCGAAAGCAACCCGGATAAATCCGACAAGCGTGTGCAGCGCCAGGCCGCCGCCGCTTTGCGTCAGCAGCTGGCACCGCATAAGCGCGAAGCCGACAAGCTGGAAAAAGAGCTGGGCCAGCTGCACGAGAAACTCGCTTCTGTCGAAGCGCGCCTAGGTGATAGCGACATCTACGAAGCCGCACGCAAGGACGAACTGCGTGACGCCCTGGCCGAGCAGGCTAAGCTAAAGAGCCGCGAAGCCGACCTGGAGGAGCGCTGGATGCTCGCCCTGGAAACTCTCGAAGCCCTGCAAGCCGAGCTGGAGGCCGCCATTTGAACATCAGCCTGCCACCCTTGGAATGGCTGATGACCTGGCAAGAGCCCTTGCTGCGCACCGGTCAGGTGATCCTGATTGTGCTGCTGGCCTGGCTGTTTCAGCGCATTCTCACCCGTGGCATTACCCGTCTTGGTAATCGCTACCCGCAGTTGCCGGCCGAATTGTTGATGCCGCTGCGCGGTCTGCTGCGTTGGCTGATTCTCGGGAGTGCGTTCATGTTGGTGCTAGAGCGCCTGGGCGTTTCGGCGCAGGTGCTGTGGGCCGCGCTAACCGGCTTTGCCGCCGTCGCTGCGGTGGCCTTCTTCGCGATCTGGAGCGTGTTGTCCAACATGTTCTGCGCGCTGCTGATTTTCGCCATGGGGCCCTTTCGTATCGGCGAGTGCGTCGAAGTGCTGGAAAGTGCCGACAAACCCGGTGTGCGCGGACGGGTGATTGCGATCAACCTGTTCTATACCACCTTGGAAGATCTCAGCGGTGATGCGCCTGGCGCCTGGGTGCAGATCCCTAATAGCCTGTTTTTCCAGAAAGCCGTGCGTCGCTGGCGCAATGGCGAACTCCCTACACTGCGTAATACCGAGGTTTAAGCAATTATGGAATGGCTGGCCAGCCCTGAACTCTGGGTCGCGTTTCTGACCCTGACTGCCCTGGAAATTGTCCTGGGTATCGACAACATCATTTTTATCTCGATCCTGGTCAGCCGCCTGCCCAAGCATCAGCAACCCAAGGCGCGTTTCTTCGGCCTGGCGCTAGCGATGGGCACGCGAATTCTGCTGCTGCTGTCGATCAGCTGGGTGATGCGCCTGACCGCCGACCTGTTTCATGTGTTCGATCAGGGCTTCTCCGGCCGTGACCTGATCCTGTTCTTCGGTGGTCTGTTCCTGTTGTGGAAGAGCACTGCGGAAATCTTCCACAGCCTGGAAGGCGAAGAAGAAGCTCAAGCCGTTGGCGGCAAGACCTATGGCTTTATGGGGATCATCGTGCAGATCGCGATTATCGACATCGTGTTCTCCCTGGATTCGGTGATCACTGCGGTCGGCCTGGTCGATAACGTGCCGGTGATGGTCGCGGCCATTGTGATTTCTGTATTCGTGATGATGCTGTCGGCCGGCACCATCAGCGATTTCATCGACAAGCACCCGAGCCTGAAAATCCTCGCACTGTCGTTCCTTATCGTGGTCGGTACCGTGCTGGTCGCCGAAGCCTTCGAAGTGCATGTGCCGAAGGGGTATGTGTACTTCGCCATGGCCTTCTCGCTCGCGGTGGAAGCCGTCAACATCCGCATGCGTACGGCCCGCGCTCGCGCGCGCAAGGAAGAAGAGTTGGAACCGGTGCAGTTGCGTAAAGGTTCGCCGGACTGATTCAGCGGCTGGGCGACTAACCCAACAAGGGGTAGGCTAGCGGCCTACCCCTTTTTTATTCCTGCTTGTTGATGGAGAAGTGCCATGGCACTGGAAACCTGGCTTGCGTTCTTTGTGGCCTGTTGGGTCATCAGCCTGTCGCCGGGCGCCGGGGCGATTGCCTCGATGTCCGCCGGCTTGCAGTACGGCTTTGTGCGCGGCTACTGGAATGCCCTGGGCCTGCAGCTGGGTCTGGCCTTGCAGATTGCCATTGTGGCCGCCGGTGTTGGGGCGATTCTGGCAGCGTCGGAATTGGCCTTCAGCCTGATCAAGTGGTTTGGCGTGGTCTATCTGGTGTACCTCGGCTATCGCCAATGGCAGGCGCTGCCCAGTGATATGACGGCGCAGACCGAGCGACCCATCGGCCGCCCGCTGACGCTGGTGTTGCGCGGTTTCCTGGTCAACTTCAGCAATCCCAAGGCGATCGTCTTTATGCTCGCGGTGTTGCCGCAGTTCCTCAATCCACAGGCGCCGCTGCTGATGCAGTACCTGGTTATGGGTGTGACCATGATCTGCGTCGATCTGATCGTGATGGCCGGTTACACCGGCCTGGCCGCACGGGTGCTGGGCGCATTGCGCTCGCCACGTCAGCAGCGCCTGATGAACCGTACCTTCGGCGCGCTGTTTGTCGGTGCGGCGGCACTGCTGGCCAGCGTGCGCCGCGCGCCGGTCTGATCTTCGCCGGTATAGCTACCAGGGAATCGGCTGGCCGTCCCAGCCCCAGAACGTGCCAGTCTGCGCCGGGCCGTGCTGTTCGATCTGCGCCAGCAGGCACTCGGCGGAGTAGCTCGGGGTAAACAGCTTGTCTGCCGGCACATTGGCCTGAAAGGGTTTCGACAGCTCTGTGTCGGTGGTGCCGGGGTGCAGGCTGAGCACGCAGCTGTTGGGGTTAAGGCGGCTCAACTCGATGCTCGCGGTGTGTAGCAACTGGTTCAGCGCGGCTTTGCTGGCGCGGTAGCTGTACCAACCGCCGAGGCGGTTGTCGCCAATCGAGCCGACCCGCGCCGACAGCGCCGCCACCGTGCAGGCATGCTGACCGCGTAGCAGCGGCAGCAGATGCTTGAGCAGCAGAATCGGTGCAAAGCTATTGCGCTGAAAGGTCGCCAGCAGCCCTTCAAGATTGATCTGCGCCAAACCTTTCTCGGCTTTCGCCGCGCCGTTCTGTAGCACGCCTACCGTACACAGCAGCAAATGCAGACGCGGTATGGCGGCGCGCAAGTGCGCGGCCAGTTCGCTCAGCGCCTGTTCATCGCATACATCGACATCCAGGCAGTGCAGGCGTTGGCCATATTGCGCTGTCATCTCCATCAGACCGGGCGCCTGACTGGCCTGGCGGGCGATGGCCCAGACCCCGGCGACATCATCGCGGGCAAGCAGTTGGGTGGTCAGCGCCAGACCAATCCCCCGGCTGGCGCCACAGACCACGACATGCGCTGGTTCTTCCAGGCGTTGCCAAAAACTCATCGCATCACTCCTGCGCCGTTGCGACGATCCGTCGCGGGCCATGGTCGATCAGTGGTTGAGGAAAGTCGTTAGGAAGGTAACAATCTAATGTCATCCATTCGTATTTGGGATCAACTCCTATATGACTTCCGTATTGCGTTTCTGCAGTTGGTTGCTGGTGCCCCTGTTGGCACTCTGCAGCCTGACTGTTATGGCTGAGCCCATCGAGGGCGCGGCGCAAGCTTTGCATCTGCTCGGTTACCTGGGCGCTGACTACCCGGCTACCGTGGCCAATGGTCAGGTGATCGACTCCGGTGAATACCGCGAGCAGCTGGAGTTTCTTACTGTACTGCAAGGTCTGATCGTTGCGCTGCCAGCGCGTAACGAACAGACCGAGCTGGAGCAAGGCGTGGCCAGCCTGCGCCAGGGCATCGAGCAGCGTGTCGAGGGCAGCCAGGTCGCTCAGCAGGCGCGGCAGTTGTCCGCCACCCTGGCCACGGCCTATGGCGTCAGCCAGACTCCGGCCATCACCCCCGACCCCAGCCGTGGCGCGCCGCTGTTCGCCCAGCACTGTAGCGTGTGCCATGGCGACAGCGGTGCGGGTGACGGGCCGGCGGGCATCGGCCTGGAGCCGCCACCGGCCAACCTGCGCGATCTGGCGCGGCTCAACCGGTTGAGCCTGTATGACCTGTTCAACAGCATCGGCCTGGGCATCGATGGCACCGATATGGCGGCCTTTGCCGATCAGCTGGATGAGCGCCAGCGCTGGGATCTGGCCAGCTATATCGCCGGCTTCAGCGCCGAGCCGGTTGCCGCAGGCGAGCCGTTCAGCCTGGCGGCGCTGGCCGGCACAACCCCGGATGAAGTGGCAGCAGCGCAGGGTGATGAGGCGGCTGCACGCTTCCGCGCCCAGCGTGCGCAGCCGCCGGTGCAGCAGCGTGGTCCGCAGCAGTTGATCGAGCATACCCGCGCGACCCTGGAGCAGAGCCTGGTCGCCTACCGCGCCGGTGATCACGAGCAGGCTTATGACCTCTCCGTCGGGGCTTATCTGGAAGGCTTCGAGCTGGTCGAAAGCGCTCTGGATAACCTCGACTCGGTGCAGCGCAAAACCACCGAGCGGGCGCTGATGGCCTACCGCCAGGCGCTGCAGGATGGTCTGTCGGTGCCCCAGGCGGCGCAGCGTTTGGAGCAAGCCAAGGCCGAACTGGCGACTTCTGCCGCCTTACTCGACAGCGATGGCCTCTCGGATTCGCTGAGTTTCTTTTCCAGCCTGCTGATTCTGCTGCGTGAAGGGCTGGAGGCGATTCTGGTGCTGGCGGCGATCCTCGCCTTCCTGCGTAACACCGGTCAGCAACAGGCGCTGCGCAGTGTGCATATCGGCTGGGGTCTGGCGCTGCTGGCCGGCGCTGGCACCTGGGCGCTGGCTGCGTATCTGATCGATGTCAGCGGCGCGCAGCGTGAGCTACTGGAAGGCGTGACTGCGCTGTTTGCCAGCGTGATGGTGCTCTGGCTCGGGGTGTGGATGCATGACCGCCGGCATGCGGCTGCCTGGCAGGATTACATCAAGAGCAGCCTGGTCGGCGGTGGCGGGCGTTTCGGTTTTGCCGTGCTGGCGTTCTTCTCGGTGTACCGCGAGTTGTTCGAAGTCATCCTGTTCTACGAAACCCTCTGGCTGCAGGCCGGTCCGCAAGGCCATGGCATGGTCCTGGCCGGCGCGGCGGCGGCGCTGGTGCTGCTGTTGGGCTTGGCCTGGGTGATTCTGCGCGGCTCGCGCAAACTGCCGCTGGCGACCTTCTTCGGCGTCAATGCCGTGCTGCTCTGCGTACTCTCGGTGGTGTTTGCCGGGCATGGCGTCGCGGCACTGCAGGAAGCCGGAGTGCTCGGTACGCGACCGGTGGCATTCTTCGAGTTCGATTGGCTGGGTATACACGACGATGCTTACAGCCTCGCGGCCCAGGCCACGGCGCTGGCGGCCATTACGCTGCTCTACGGGCGCAGCTGGCTGGGCGAGCGTCGCCGCCTGTCTCAGGCTTGAAGCGCAGCTGCTGCCGGCATGGCTTAACATGCCGGCTTTGCTGCCTCTGGAGAATGTTGGGTGATGCGAGTCTGGATTGATGCCGATGCCTGCCCCAAGGCGGCCAAGGATCAGGTGGTGAAGTTCGCCTTGAAGCGGCGCTTCGAGGTGCTGCTGGTGGCGGGTCAGGCGCAAATCAAGCCGGCGTACAGCTGCGTGCGATTGATCGTGGTACCCAGCGGCCCGGATGCGGCTGATGATTACCTGGTGGAACACGCCCTGCCGGGTGAGCTGGTGATCTGCAGCGACGTGCCGCTGGCCGACCGGCTGGTGAAAAAGGGCGTCGCCGCCCTCGATCCGCGCGGCCGCGAGTTTGATGAGCGCAATATGGGCGACAAGCTGGCGGTGCGTAATCTGTTTACCGAGTTGCGTGAGCAAGGTCAGGTTGGCGGCGGTCAGCCACCGTATGGCGAGCGCGACAAGCAGGCGTTCGCCAACTCACTGGACCGCATCCTGACCCGTTTGCAGCGTCAGACCGGCGCATAACGCTGGCGGTAGTGCCCACCATTCAGCCAGGTATGCAGTTCCCCCAGTGGCAGTGGCTTGCTGAACAGGTAGCCCTGCAGCAAGTCGCACTGCTGCTCCTGCAGAAATATCATCTGCTCGACGTTCTCCACGCCTTCGGCAACCACCCGCAGTTTGAGTTTGTGGGCCATGGCGATGATCGCGGCAGTAATCGCCATGCCGCTGCTGGAGCCGGGGATTTCGCGGATAAAGCTGCGGTCGACCTTGAGGCTGTCCACCGGCAGGCGGCTGAGGTATTGCAGGGATGAGTAGCCGGTGCCGAAGTCATCAATGCTGATGGTCATGCCCAAGGCGCGGATCTTGTCGAGTTGCGTCTGCGCGGCGCTCAGGTCGTGCATCAGGGCGTTTTCCGTAACTTCCAGGGTTAGCGAGCTGAGCGGCAGGTCGGCGCGTTGCAGTTCGATTTCCATGGCCTTGACCAGGTGCGGCTGCAGTAGGCTCAGGGCCGAACAGTTGACCCCCAGGTGCATTTGTCGGTAGCCATTGTTGTGCAGCCATTTGAGGTCACGGCAGGCGCGCTTGAGCACCCAGATATCCAGTTCATGGATAAAGCCGTGCTGCTCGGCAATCCGTACAAAGCGCTCTGGGCTGATGACCCCCAGTTCGCTGTGCTGCCAGCGCACCAGGGCTTCCAGGGCCACTACCTGATCACCGCGGGTCGACAGTATGGGTTGGTAATACACCTGCAGCGTGTCGCGGTTTAGTGCCAGGCGCAGCTCCTGTTCCAGGCTCAGCTCCTGCTGGGCGTCGTGCTCCAGCTGGGTACTGAAGCCCACGCAGTGATTGCGCCCCTGGCGCTTGCAGTGGCCGAGGGCAATGCCGGCCTGCTTGAGCAACTGGCCTGCATCATTGGCATCCTGCGGGTAGCGGCTGATGCCGATGCTGGCGGTCAGGCTGAGTTGGCCGCTTTCCAGGCTGAAGGGTTGGCGGATCTGCGTGAGGATGCGCTCGGCCAGTTGGCTGCCTTGCTGCAACGGCACGTTAAGGGCAAAGGCGCAGAATTCGTCGCCGGAAAAGCGCGCCAATAGGTCTTCGCGACCCAGTGCGCTGCGGATGCGCGCGCCCACCTGTTTGAGCAATTCATCACCGCGACCATGGCCGAGGCTGTCGTTGATCCGCTTGAAGTTGTCCAGGTCGATAAACAGCAGCGTGGCGCCGTGCGGCGGCGCAGTGGCCAGGGTGGTGTCGAGCATCTGGCTGAAGGCCTGGCCGTTGAGTAGACCGGTCAGGCCGTCGTAGTGGGCCAGGGTGTCGAGTTGCTGGGCCAGCTGGTGTAGCTGACGCCGCTCCTGACGCAGACGCTGATCGGCCCAGCCGGCCAGTGCGCCAATCAGGATGATCAGTAGGGCAATCAGGGCAATCGCCGTGCCGAGCAGTTGATGGCCTTCTTGGCTGGCGGCTGGTTGTAGCGTGACATCCAGCGGCACGCTAAGGGTTAATGCGGCCATGCCGGTGAAGTGCATGGAGGCAATCGCACCACCCATGATCAGGCTGGCTAGCAGTCGCAGCCAGTTGGCGCGGCGGCCGCTTTGCCCGCGAAAATAACCGGCCAGCAGCAAGGCCGCGAGCGATGCGGCGATGGCGATCAGAATCGACAGCAGGAACAGACCGGGATCGTAGTGCTGGCTGGCCGCCGAGCGAATCGCCGCCATGCCGGTGTAGTGCATGCTGGCGATGCCACAGCCGGCGACGATGGCGGCTGCCACCGTTTGCCAGAGACGCAGCCGCTCGTGGCCCATCACGCGCATCACTACATAGGACACGGCAATGGCGATCAGTAGGGAAAACAGGGTGATGCCGAGGTCGTATCTGAATGGCAGTGGTGCGGAAAAGGCCAGCATGGCGACGAAGTGCATCGACCAGATTCCGCCACCCAAGGCCCAGGCCCCGACCCAGCGCCACAGTTCTCGGCTCTGCTCACGGCTGACGCGCTCGGCCATATTTAGCGCGGTAAAACCGGCGGCACAGGCAATCAGGTAGGACAGCAACACCAGCAGAGGGTCATGGCTGCAGTCGAGAAGGACCATCTGGTCCGCCGCGGGCGGGCTGAATAGAGGCAGTGAAAACATGCATGGCTCCAACTACAGGCCGGTCATGCAGCCATTGGATTTGCCAAACAGTGTAAGCCTGCGCGGGCGCAAAGCCCACTTGTGCCTGCGCCTAGCCGCACAGATAAGTTCCGGTGCCGACGGCCACCAGGGTTCCGTCATCGCTGTGCAATTCACTGCGCACCACCGCCACCTTGTTGCCGGTGCGCAGCAGTACCGCGCTGGCGGTAAAACGCTGGCCCCGACCGGGGCGCAGGTAATCGATACGCAGGTCGATGGTGCCAAGTTTGGACAGCCGCGCCATGCGCTCTGCGCTTGTCAGGTGCTGGTGCTTGTCGAACGCACCGATCAGCGCCATGGCACCACCAGCTACATCTAGCAGGGAGGAAATCACTCCGCCATGCAGAATGCCGTGAACGAAGTTGCCGATCAGCTCGGGCTTCATCGGCAGGTGCATGGTCACGCGCTGAGCGCTCAGTTCATCCAGCTCGATGCCGAGCATCTGGTTGAAGGGAATGCGCTGAAAGAAACTGCTAACCGCTTGCTGCAGCTCGGCGGTGAGCTCGAAGGTGGGTTGCTCATGGGAGTCGTGCCTGGGCGGATGGACGATCAACCTGCCGCACTGGGGCCGCTGTGACCAGTGGCGCGGCCGGAGTACCGCGCGCATTGGCGTGATTGGCTTGCTATCGGCCTGCTCCGGTGGCTGATCAGGCCGTAGACTCAGGCTGGGTGGCTAAGTTCGAGTATCCGATCCACCAGCTTGTTGATTCCCGAGGCGGCTTCGCTGATCGACTGGGCGAGCATATAGGCTGGGGTGGTCACCAGCTTGCGCTCGGCGTCTTCGACGATCTCGCTGACTTCGCATTCATGGTGCTCCGCGCCCATCTGCACCAGGGCAGCGGCGGTTTCATGGTCCTTGCCGATGGTGCAGATTACGCCTGTGCCGAAGATCTTCGCCGCCAGCGCTGGGGAGATACAGATCAGGCCGACCGGCTTTCCGGCCTTGACGAAGGCCTGGGCGGCGCTCAATACGTCCGGCTGCACCGTGCAGTTGGCACCGCTGATGGCGAAGTCGGAGAGGTTCTTCGCTACGCCAAAACCGCCGGGCATAATCAGCGCATCGAAGTCGCCGACATGCAGTTCCTTGACGTCCTTGATTTGGCCGCGGGCGATGCGCGCCGACTCCACCAGTACGTTGCGCGTTTCGTCCGTCTCGTCGCCGCTGTAGTGATCGACCACATGCAGTTGCGCCACGTTGGGGGCAAAGCACTGCACCTGCGCGCCGCGCTGATCGAGGCGCAGTAGGGTGATCACGCTTTCATGGATTTCCGCGCCGTCATAGACGCCACAGCCGGAAAGAATCACCGCAACTTTCTTGTTCATCAAGTTCTCCTGAATTGCCAGCCGTATCGGATTGAGTCGTGTTCTGTCGTCGCCTGAGCCGTAATGTCGCCATATGCCACCTAGGTTGGCATGGTGCGCCGCGAGGCGGATGTAGCGCTGGGCTAGGATTATTGAGCAATCCTAGCCGTTAGCCTCGTGCAGCGATATGGCGATTCTATGCAACCGGTGAAACCATGAATTACATCCTTTATGCCGTACCGTTCTTCTTTGCCTTGATCGCTTTAGAGCTGTTGCTCGACCGCTGGCGCGGGGTCAGCACCTACCGCTTTTCCGATGCCGTTAACAGCCTCAGCGCTGGGGTGTTGTCGACTACGGTGGGCTTGCTGACCAAGGTCGTCGGCCTGCTCACCTACACCTTTGCCTGGCAACAGTTGGCGCTGTTCGAACTGTCGGCCAGCAGCCTGTGGGTCTGGGTGTTCGCTTTCGTCTTCTACGACTTCTGTTACTACTGGAACCACCGCTTGGGTCATGAGCGCAATGTGTTGTGGGCCGCGCACTCGGTGCACCATCAGAGCGAGGACTACAACCTCTCTACTGCGCTACGGCAGACCAGTACCGGGTTTATCTTCGGCTGGATCTTTTACCTGCCGATGGCTGTGGCCGGTGTGCCGCCGCTGGTATTTCTGACCGTGGCGGCGCTGAACCTGCTCTACCAGTTCTGGGTGCATACCCGGCATATCCCAAAACTGGGCTGGTTCGAGTGGGCGTTTATAACCCCGTCCAACCACCGTGTGCACCATGCGCAGAATCTTGTTTATATGGATCGCAATTATGGCGGTGTGTTCATTCTCTGGGATCGTCTGTTCGGCACCTTTCAGGAAGAGCTGGATGAAGAGCCGGTGATCTTTGGCGTAACCACGCCGCTGGCCAGCTGGAACCCGCTGTGGGCCAATGCGCAGTTCTATGTCGCACTGTGGCGTGATGCGGTACGTACCGAATCGTGGTGGGACAAGTTGCGCATATGGTTTATGCGCACGGGCTGGCGCCCGGCTGACGTTGCAGCCAAGTATCCACAGAGCAAGCCGGACCTCAGCCAGTTCGTCAAATTCGATGTGCCGCTGAGCCTGGCGCAGAAACTTTATGCCGGTGTGCAGTTCAGCCTTTATGTGGCAGGCGGCACGCTGCTGCTGGGTATGGCCGGCGAGCTAAGCCTGGCGCAAACGCTGCTTGGCGTGGCCTGGATGGCGGTGGGCTTGTACATCATCGGCAGCTGGCTGGAAAACCGACCTAACGCCAAACGTCTGGAAATGCTGCGTCTGCTGCTCAACCTACCGCTGGCCTGGCTGGCGTTGCAGCTGGGCCTGCTACCGGCCCAACCGCTGATTTGGGGATTGTTGTTGGGTTACAGCCTGCTCAGCCTGGGTGCACTGTTCTGGACCCCGCGCGGGCAGAATGCCGTTCCCGCCTAAGCGTTATTCATGGTTGGACCCCACAACGGTGGACAGGCGCAGGCCTGCTCCACCGTTGTGCTTTCCGCGCCGCGAAAACCCGGCTGGGCTTATGTGTGTGCAACATATCTTCGACATAGTTGCGGCGCTATGCTGGTTGGCCTTGCGGCAAGCGGTCGCAGCGCTGTCGTGAGTTGTCATACTTTGGTCATAATGACGGCTTATAACTGTCACACTCGCCCGTCGCTACGGGCTTCGGAGCCTGCCGTGAGCTTTACCCCTGCCAATCGCCTGTTTCCCGCCACTCGCCTGCGTCGCAACCGCCGTGATGACTTTTCCCGGCGTTTGGTGCGGGAAAACCGCCTGAGTGTCGATGACCTGATTCTGCCGGTGTTCGTCCTTGATGGCGAAAACCGCCGCGAAGCGATTGCCTCGATGCCGGGTGTCGAGCGTCTGTCTATCGACCTGCTGCTCAAGGAGGCCGAGCACTGGGTCGCCCTGGGCATTCCGGCGCTGGCGCTGTTCCCGGTAACGCCGCTGGAGAAGAAATCCCTGCTCGCTGAAGAAGCCTGGAACCCGGAGGGCATCGCCCAGCGCGCGATCCGTGCCCTGCGCGCGAAATTCCCGGAACTGGGGGTGATCAGCGATGTGGCGCTGGACCCGTTCACCACCCATGGCCAGGACGGCATTCTCGATGCCGACGGTTATGTGCAGAACGATGTCACGGTCGATGCCCTGGTCAAGCAGGCGCTGTCACATGCCGCTGCTGGTGCTCAGGTGGTGGCGCCCTCGGACATGATGGATGGCCGTGTGCAGGCGATCCGCGAGGCGCTGGAGCTGGCCGATCACAGCAATGTGCGCATCATGGCCTACTCGGCCAAGTACGCCAGTGCCTACTACGGGCCGTTCCGCGATGCGGTGGGTTCGGCGGCGAATCTGGGCAAGGCCAACAAGGCCAGCTATCAGATGGACCCGGCCAATGGCGACGAAGCGCTGCATGAAGTGGCCGCCGATCTGGCCGAAGGCGCCGATATGGTCATGGTCAAGCCGGGCATGCCCTACCTGGACATCCTCTGGCGGGTCAAAGCGGAATTCAAGGTGCCGACCTTTGTCTATCAGGTCAGCGGTGAGTACGCCATGCATATGGCGGCTATTCAGAATGGTTGGTTGGGCGAGGCGGTGATTCTCGAATCACTGACCGCCTTCAAACGTGCGGGTGCCGATGGCATCCTGACTTATTTCGCCGTGCGCGCGGCAGAACTGCTGAAGCAGGGGCAATAGCCCCGCCAGGACTTTGTAATGAACACCGAAGGACTCAGTACCCCTGAATTGCAAGACGCCCAGCCGGTCGTCGATGAGGTTGTAGCCGTGGAAACCCCTGTCATCGAGGCCCCAGCGCCGGTTGTACCTGCGCCTGTGGTGATCCATAACCTGGATGACAGCAGCCTGTATATCCACCGCGAGCTGTCGCAGCTGCAGTTCAATATCCGCGTGCTGGAGCAGGCGCTGGATGAGTCCTATCCGTTGTTGGAGCGGCTGAAGTTCCTGCTGATTTTCTCCAGCAACCTGGATGAGTTCTTCGAGATTCGTGTTGCCGGCCTGAAGAAGCAGATCAACTTCGCCCGCGAACAGGCTGGGGCCGATGGCCTGCAACCGCATCAGGCGCTGGCGCGGATTGCCGAGCTGGTGCACGAGCAGGTGGACCGGCAGTACGCCATCCTCAACGACACCCTGTTCCCGGCGCTGGCCAAGCACAACGTCAATTTTATCCGCCGGCGCTTCTGGACGGCCAAGCACAAGGCCTGGGTGCGCCGTTATTTCCGCGACGAGATCGCACCAATCATCACCCCGATCGGCCTCGACCCGACGCACCCGTTCCCGTTGCTGGTGAACAAGAGCCTGAACTTTATCGTCGAGCTGGAAGGCATCGACGCCTTCGGCCGCGACTCCGGTCTGGCGATCATCCCAGCGCCGCGACTGCTGCCGCGCATCATCAAGGTGCCGGAAGAGGTTGGCGGCGCTGGCGACAATTTCGTGTTCCTTTCTTCGATGATCCATGCCCATGCCGATGACCTGTTCCAAGGCATGAAGGTCAAGGGCTGTTATCAGTTCCGCCTGACCCGTAACGCCGACCTGTCGGTGGACACCGAGGACGTCGAAGACCTGGCCCGTGCCCTGCGTGGCGAGCTGTTCAGCCGTCGTTACGGCGATGCGGTGCGCCTGGAAGTGGTCGACACCTGCCCGCAGCCGCTACTGGATTACCTGCTCAAGCAGTTCAGCCTGACCGAGGCCGAGTTGTATCGGGTCAATGGTCCGGTCAACCTGACCCGCCTGTTCAGCATCACTGGCCTGGAAAGTCACCCGGAGCTGCAATACACGCCGTTTACCCCGGTGATCCCCAAGCTGTTGCAGAACGCCGAGAATATTTTCAGCGTGGTCAGCAAGCAGGACATCCTCCTGCTGCACCCCTTCGAGTCGTTCACCCCGGTGGTCGACCTGCTGCGCCAGGCGGCGAAAGACCCGCACGTGCTGGCCATCAAGCAGACCCTGTACCGCTCCGGGGCTAACTCGGAGATCGTCGACGCGTTGGTCGAGGCAGCGCGTAACGGTAAGGAAGTTACGGCGGTAATCGAGCTGCGTGCGCGTTTCGACGAAGAATCCAACCTGCAGCTGGCCAGCCGTCTGCAGGCTGCAGGTGCGGTGGTGATCTACGGCGTGGTGGGTTTCAAGACTCACGCCAAAATGATGCTGATTCTGCGCCGCGAGGCGGGCGATATCGTTCGTTACGCGCACTTGGGTACCGGTAACTACCACGCCGGCAACGCCAAGCTGTACACCGACTACAGCTTGCTCACTGCCGACGTGGCGCTGTGTGAGGATGTGTCCAAGCTGTTCAGCCAACTGATCGGCATGGGCAAGACCCTGCGCATGAAGAAGCTACTGCACGCGCCGTTTACCCTGAAAAAGACCCTGCTCGACATGATCGCCCGCGAAACCGCCCTGGCGGCCGAAGGCAAGCCGGCGCATATCATCGCCAAGTTCAACTCGCTGACCGACCCGAAGATCATCCGCGCGCTGTACAAGGCCAGTCAGACCGGGGTGAAGATCGATCTGGTGGTGCGCGGCATGTGCTGTCTGCGTCCGGGGATTGTCGGGGTCTCGCACAATATTCAGGTGCGCTCGATCATCGGCCGCTTCCTCGAGCATACGCGGGTGTTCTATTTCTCCAATGGCGGCGAGGAGAAGATCTACCTCTCCAGCGCCGACTGGATGGAGCGCAATCTCGACAAGCGCGTCGAGACCTGCTTCCCGGTGGAAGGCAAGAAGCTGATTCTGCGGGTGAAGAAAGAACTGGAAAGTTACCTGGCCGACAATACCCAGGCCTGGGTGCTGCAGCCGGACGGGCGTTACCTGCGCACCAGCCCAAGTGGCAACCAGAACCCGCGCAGCGCGCAGGCTGGCCTGCTAGAGAAGCTGACTGCGCCGCTGATCAGCGCACGATAAACAAGGCGCAATGGGGCGTGAGTGTCAGCTCACGCTCAGTTCGATTCCGATCCGTTTGAGCCATTCCGCTTCCTGAGTGAAATCTGCCTGGGTGAGCGGGTTGTGCTCCAGCCAGCCATTGGGGAACTGAATCTCCAGGCGCTGCCCGGCGGCCTGCAGCTGCACGTTGGGCATTTCCTGGGTGCCGCGGATGTGGTGGAACAGGATGGCGAAGCGCAGTAGCACGCACAGGCGGATCAGCTTGACGCCTTCGGCGCCGAAGTCGGCGAACTTGTCTTTGGGGATATTGCGCCGATGGCCGCGCACCAAGAGCGCAAGCATCTGTTGGTCCTGGCGCGAGAAGCCGGATAGGTCGGAGTGCTCAACCAGGTAGGCGCCGTGCTTATGGTACTGGTAGTGGGCGATGTCCAGGCCAACTTCATGCACCTTGGCCGCCCAGCTGAGCAGTTCGCGGTGCCAGTCGTCTTGCAGCTGCCAATCTTGGGCAACCTTCTCCAGCGCCGAGAGCGCTTTGCTTTCGACCCGCGCGGCCTGGTCCAGATCGACGTGATAGCGCTCCATCAATGAGCTCAGGGTGCGTTCACGCACGTCCTCATGCTGATGGCGGCCGAGCAGGTCATAGAGCACGCCTTCGCGTAATGCGCCTTCGGAATGGCTCATGCGTTGGATATCACAGGCGTCGAAGATCGCTTCGAGAATCGCCAGGCCCGCCGGGAAAATCCCCCGGCGATCGGGTTTGATGCCGTCGAGGTCGAGTTTCTCGGCCTCGCCGATCTTGAATACTTTGCGCTTCAACCAGGCCAGACCCTGTGGATTGACCTCGCCTGAGCCGAGGCCGGCAGCCTGAATGGTCAGGCCGATGGCTTTGATCGTGCCGGAGGCGCCAACAGCATCTTCCCAGCCCAGGCGCCGCAGGGCGTGCTCGATGC
The DNA here is from genome assembly GCF_963970955.1 of Pseudomonas sp. EA_35y_Pfl2_R111. Classification (NCBI taxonomy): domain Bacteria; kingdom Pseudomonadati; phylum Pseudomonadota; class Gammaproteobacteria; order Pseudomonadales; family Pseudomonadaceae; genus Pseudomonas; species Pseudomonas sp. EA_35y_Pfl2_R111. The sequence continues at coordinate 205,716 of NZ_CAXAOM010000003.1, forward strand.
CCATGATCTCCAGGCGCGCGGCGGTGTAGGCCTGGGCGTAGCGCGCCGGGGTGATCTTGCCGTCCTTGAAGAAGCGCTGGGTGTAGCTTACGCAGCCCATCTGCAGGCTTTCACGCAGCAGCGGCTCGAAGCGTTGGCCGATGATAAATTCGGTGCTGCCGCCGCCAATGTCGGCGACCAGGCGGCGGCCTGGCGTGTCGGCGATGCTGTGCGACACGCCGAGGTATATCAGTCGCGCTTCTTCACGTCCGGAGATGACTTCAACCGGGTGGCCGAGAATTTCCTCGGCGCGGCGGATAAATTCGCCACGGTTACGTGCCTCACGCAGGGCATTGGTGCCCACCACGCGCACTGCGCCTTCCGGCAGACTGGCGGTCAGCTGGGCAAAGCGGCGCAGGCAGTCGAGCCCACGCTGCATGGCTTCTTCGCTGAGCAGGCGTTGCTCATCAATGCCGGCGGCCAGCTGGACCTTGTCGCCGAGGCGTTCGAGGATGCGGATTTCGCCGTGATCGGCTTTGGCCAGCACCATATGGAAGCTGTTGGAGCCCAGGTCGATAGCTGCAATCAAAGGAAAAGACTCGGCAGGGGTATGCGGCATGGCAGAACCATCTCAATGCGTAACCGCGCCATCGTGCCACGATAGCCTGGCCCCGCCAACGCATACTGATGTCGCAGGTACAGGCCGGGGCCGCTGCGCTAGGGCTCGTGCGGCTTGCCGGCTGTCTGAATAGTTTGTGACGCAGGTGGCCGCGTGGCTGGCTTATGACTACGCCATAGAGAAGCTCAATTGCCGCCGCCTTCCTGTGTGGGAAAAGCCGGGCTATGATGTCGCCCATCTTTTGCTTCCGAACACGGAGACTTTCCATGAGCGAATTCATCACCAATGTCAGCGATGCCAGCTTCGACCAAGACGTCCTGCAGGCCGAAGGGCCGGTGCTGGTCGACTACTGGGCTGAGTGGTGCGGCCCGTGCAAAATGATCGCGCCGGTGCTCGATGAGATCGCTCAGACCTATCAGGGCAAACTGAAAGTCTGCAAGCTGAACATCGATGAAAACCAGGACACCCCGCCGAAGTTCGGCGTGCGTGGCATCCCTACGCTGATGCTGTTCAAGAACGGCAATGTTGAAGCCACCAAAGTGGGCGCACTGTCGAAGTCGCAATTGGCAGCCTTCCTCGACAGCAACATCTAAGTTGCGCTGAGACGGCAACACGCCCTAGAAGCCCCGCACATTGCGGGGCTTTTTTCTATCTAGGCGCTGGACGTATGAATAAAACCGGTGTTACATTCGTCCTCGCTGCATTTCCTATGTAGCCCCCTGCAAGCCGTCGCCGACGCATTCCTACGCGAATACCTTCGATACACGCTGGCGATCCAATCGCCTTTTAGCGGCGCGGCCTCCCAAGCTGAATAGCTTATTTCCCCTCCTTCATGATTACGTCATTCCTATGAATCTGACCGAACTCAAGCAAAAGCCGATTACCGAACTGCTGGAACTCGCTGAACAACAAGGCCTGGAAAACATGGCCCGTTCGCGCAAGCAGGACGTGATTTTCTCCCTGTTGAAAAAACACGCTAAAAGCGGTGAGGAAATCTCCGGTGATGGCGTGCTGGAGATTCTCCAGGACGGTTTCGGCTTTCTCCGCTCTGCGGATGCCTCGTACCTCGCTGGCCCCGATGACATCTACGTCTCGCCGAGCCAGATTCGCCGCTTCAACTTGCGTACTGGCGATACCATCGTCGGTAAGATTCGCCCGCCGAAAGAAGGCGAGCGTTACTTCGCGCTGCTCAAAGTTGACACGATCAACTACGACCGCCCGGAAAACGCCAAGAACAAGATTCTGTTTGAAAACCTGACGCCGCTGTTCCCCACCAAGCGTCTGGTCATGGAGGCCGGTAACGGCTCCACCGAGGACATCACCGGCCGGGTGATCGACCTCTGCGCCCCGATCGGCAAAGGCCAGCGCGGCCTGATCGTCGCACCGCCGAAAGCCGGTAAGACCATCATGCTGCAGAACATCGCGGCGAACATCGCGCGTAACAACCCCGAGTGCCACCTGATCGTGCTGCTGATCGACGAGCGCCCTGAAGAAGTGACCGAGATGCAGCGCACCGTGCGCGGCGAAGTGGTTGCCTCGACCTTCGACGAGCCGCCAACCCGCCACGTGCAGGTTGCCGAAATGGTCATCGAGAAGGCCAAGCGCCTGGTCGAGCACAAGAAGGATGTGGTTATCCTGCTCGACTCCATCACCCGTCTGGCACGTGCCTACAACACCGTGATCCCGAGTTCCGGCAAGGTCCTCACCGGTGGTGTCGACGCCCACGCTCTGGAGAAGCCGAAACGCTTCTTCGGCGCTGCGCGTAACATCGAGGAAGGCGGTTCGCTGACCATTATCGCCACCGCGCTGGTGGAAACCGGCTCGAAGATGGATGAAGTGATCTACGAAGAGTTCAAAGGCACCGGCAACATGGAGCTGCCGCTGGACCGTCGCATCGCCGAGAAGCGTGTGTTCCCCGCGATCAACATCAATCGCGCCGGTACCCGTCGTGAAGAATTGCTGACTGCCGATGACGAACTGCAGCGCATGTGGATTCTGCGTAAGCTGCTGCACCCGATGGATGAGATTGCCGCCATCGAGTTCCTCACCGACAAGCTGAAAGCGACCAAGACCAACGACGAGTTCTTCCAGTCGATGAAGCGTAAGTAAGGCGTTCTTCGCCCTACAACAAAAGCCGGGTAAGCCCGGCTTTTGTGTTCCTGGGTATTGGCTTTCCCTTCTGAAAGACCCAGTTCGGCGCTAAACTTTGCGCCCCTATTGCTCGGCCCGAAACGAGGCATCTGCATGCAGTATCGTGACCTGCGCGACTTTATCCGCGGTCTGGAGACACGCGGCGAACTCAAGCGCATCCAAACGCCGGTTTCCCCTGTGCTGGAAATGACCGAAATCTGCGACCGCACCCTGCGTAAAGGCGGGCCGGCGTTGCTGTTCGAAAATCCCACGGGTTTTGATGTGCCGGTGCTCGGCAATCTATTCGGCACACCCAAGCGCGTGGCGCTGGGCATGGGTGCGGAAGAAGTCAGCGAGCTGCGCGAGATCGGCAAGCTGTTAGCTTTTCTCAAAGAGCCCGAGCCGCCGAAAGGCCTCAAGGACGCCTGGAACAAGCTGCCGATCTACAAGAAGGTGCTGAGCATGGCGCCCAAGGTGCTGAAGGATGCGCCGTGCCAGGAAGTGATCGAAGAGGGCGACGATGTCGACCTCGGCAGGCTACCCGTGCAAACCTGCTGGCCAGGCGATGTCGGTCCGCTGATTACCTGGGGCCTGACCATCACCAAAGGTCCGAACAAGGAACGGCAAAACCTCGGCATCTATCGCCAGCAGGTGATCGGCCGTAACAAGGTGATCATGCGCTGGCTCAGCCACCGTGGTGGCGCCCTGGACTACCGTGAGTGGTGCCAGAAGTACCCGGATCGCCCCTACCCAGTGTGCGTCGCCCTCGGCGCCGATCCGGCAACCATTCTCGGCGCGGTCACGCCGGTCCCCGATACCCTGTCTGAATATGCTTTTGCCGGTCTGTTGCGCGGTCACCGCACTGAGCTGATCAAGGCCCGTGGCAGTGATCTGCAGGTGCCGGCCAGCGCCGAAATCGTCCTGGAGGGCGTGATTCATCCGGGCGAGACCGCTCCTGAAGGGCCGTATGGCGACCACACCGGTTACTACAACGAGGTCGATACCTTCCCGGTGTTTACCGTCGAGCGCATTACCCGTCGGCAAAAGCCGATCTATCACAGCACCTACACCGGTCGTCCGCCGGATGAACCGGCGATTCTCGGTGTGGCGCTGAACGAAGTGTTTGTGCCGATTCTGCAGAAGCAGTTTCCCGAGATCATCGACTTCTACCTGCCGCCGGAAGGTTGCTCGTACCGCATGGCGGTGGTGACCATCAAGAAGCAGTATCCCGGCCACGCCAAGCGCGTAATGCTCGGTGTGTGGTCGTTCCTGCGACAGTTCATGTACACCAAGTTCGTTATCGTCACCGACGACGATATCAACGCACGGGACTGGAACGACGTGATCTGGGCGATTACCACACGCATGGACCCCAAGCGCGACACGGTGATGATCGACAACACACCGATCGATTACCTCGACTTCGCCTCGCCGATCTCCGGTCTCGGCTCGAAGATGGGCCTGGACGCCACCCATAAATGGCCTGGGGAAACCAACCGCGAGTGGGGCCGAGCTATCGTTCAGGATGAAGCGGTCAAGCAGCGCGTCGATGCGCTGTGGTCTGAGCTGGGAATTGATTGATGAAAGTCACCCTGAATCCTTCAGGTGCAGTACTTGACGTGCAACCCCGCGAGCGCATTCTCGATGCCGCGCGGCGGCTGGGTTACGACTGCCCGCAAGCCTGCCGCAATGGCAATTGCCATATCTGCGCAGCGCTGCTGGTTGAAGGCCGCGTGCAGCAGGGTGGGGTTGAGCTGAGCCAGGGCGAGCTGTTCACCTGCCTGGCCGAGCCGCTGCAAGACTGCGTGCTGCATTGGGATGGCGTGCTGGCGCCTGGGGAGCTGCCAGTGCGTGAGTTGGCCTGCCAGGTAGTCGCGTGTGATGACGTGGGCGGTGATGTCTTTCGTCTGCGCCTGCAGGCGCCGGCTGGCAAGGCGCCACGTTACCACGCCGGGCAATATCTGCTGCTGCAGCGCGACGGCGATGATTACGCAGCCTTCTCCCTGGCCTCGGCACCGCACCGCGGCCGTGAGCTGGAGCTGCATGTGCTGGCCCGCGATGAGGTCACAATTGCGCTGATCGCCCAGCTGCGCCGCAGCGGCCTGGTGCGGGTGAAGCTGCCGTTTGGCGATACCCATCTGGCCGAGTTGCCGGATGGGCCGCTGGTGCTGATCGCCGCCGGCACCGGCATGGCGCAGATGCACAGCCTGATCGAACATAGCCGCGCCGCCGGTTTCGCCCATCCGGTGCACCTGTACTGGGGCGCGCGCCGCCCAGAAGACTTCTACCAGCTGGAGCACTGGGCGCAGTGGCAGCAGGTGCCCAACCTGTTTCTGCATCAGGTGGTCAGCGACCCCTGTGGTTGGCAGGGCCGCTGCGGACTGCTGCATGAAGCGGTGCGTGAAGATTTTCCCAATCTCAAAGCGCTGCATCTTTACGCCAGCGGCTCGCCAGCTATGGTCTACGCCACCCTGGATGCGCTGGTCGAGGCTGGCATGGATGCCCATCAGATGCGCGCCGACGTATTCGCCTACGCGCCGCGCGGCTAAATCTCGTGCATAAAAAAGGCCGCCTGATGGGCGGCCTTTTGTTGCGCTTAGGGCTTAACGCACAGCGACTACGACTTTACCCACGGCCTTGCGCTGCCCGAGGGTGTTGATCGCCTCTGCTGCCTGTTCCAGCGGGAAGGTCTGCGAGACCAGCGGCTTAAGTTTACCTTCGGCGTGCCAGGCAAACAGCTGCTGGAAGTTGGCGGCGTTGTCCTGTGGCTGGCGCTGAGCAAACGAGCCCCAGAAAACCCCGACCACGGCCGCGCCCTTGAGCAGGGTCAGGTTGACCGGTAGCTCAGGAATGCGCCCGCTGGCGAAGCCCACCACCAGCAGGCGGCCATTCCAGGCAATGCTGCGAATGGCTGCATCGAACAGATCGCCGCCGACTGGATCGTAAATCACGTCTGCGCCCTGGCCGCCGGTCAGGCGCTTCACTTCATCCTTGAGGTTGCTTTCGCTGTAGTTGATCAGCTCATCAGCGCCGGCGGCCTTGGCCACTTCGAGTTTTTCTGCGCTGCTTGCTGCGGCAATTACCTTGGCGCCCATGGCCTTGCCGATTTCCACGGCAGCCAGGCCGACACCGCCGGAGGCGCCGAGCACCAGCAGGGTTTCCCCTGGTTGCAGATTGGCGCGCTGCTTGAGGGCGTGCATCGAGGTGCCATAGGTCATACCAAAAGCGGCGGCGCTGGAGAAATCCATGCTCGCCGGGATGGGCATCACGTTGTAGCCAGGCACCGCCACTTCTTCGGCGAAGCTGCCCCAGCCGGTCAGGGCCATCACCCGGTCGCCGACTTTAAGGTGGCTGACTTTCTCACCGACAGCAGTGACCACGCCGGCCGCTTCGCCACCTGGAGAGAAGGGGAAGGGCGGTTTAAACTGGTATTTACCCTCGATGATCAGGGTGTCGGGGAAGTTGACCCCGGCCGCATGCACCTGCAGCAGCACTTCATTCTTCTTCGCTTCGGGGCTGGCGATTTCTTCCAGTACCAGGGTTTCGGCGGGGCCGAAGGCTTTGCACAGCACGGCTTTCATCGGGCTTTTCCTCTGCGGGTGGTGGCCATGCAGTGTAGGTGCGGGCGATGTCCGGTCAACGAGCATGCCTGTGCCTGATAGCTATGCATAAGCTTGGGGCTTGGGCCGCCGCCTGACTGTGGCTATGCTAGTAAACAAATTATCGAGGAATACCGCCCGTGAAAGCCTGGATCGCATTGTTTTTGGCTCTGTCCCTGCCCTTGGCGGCGCACGCCTCGGAAGATAAAGAGGACAAGGAGGCAGCAGTGCCCGCCGTGGCCTATGTCTCGCTGTTCCCCGCGCTGGTGGGGAATTTTGGTGATGGGCCGAAGCTCAAGTTCTTCAAGGCCGATATTTCCCTGCGGGTGACGGGTGCGGATGTCGAAGCCAAGGTCAAACACCACGATCCGCTGATCCGCAATCAACTGGTCATGTTGTTCTCTCAGCAGACTGAAGAGGCCATGTCGGCCCCGGGCGCTCGTGAAACCCTGCGTGCCGAAGCGCTAAAGCAGGTGCAGGAAGTGCTCACTCAGGAAGAGGGCAAGCCCCTGGTGGAAGACCTGCTATTCAATAACCTGATTATTCAATAAGCCGGCATGGTGCAGGCACTGCGCTATGTCAGCGCAGTGCCAGTACTGCTGCCCATTCCTCGGTGCTGACTGGCATCACCGAGAGGCGGCTGCCCTTCTGCACCAGTGGCAATTCCAGCAGCGCACTCTGCGTTTTCAGCTGTGCCAGCGGGATAACCCGCTTGAAGGCCTCGACAAAAGCCACATCGACGGCGCTCCAGGGATTCTTGGCGGCGCAGGCCTTCGCATCGAAGTAGTGGCTGTCCGGCTCCAGCGCCGTGGGGTCGGGATAATGCGCCGAAGCGATGCGGCCGATCCCGGCAATGCCCGGCAGCGGGCAACTGGAGTGATAGAAGAAGAACAGATCACCTGGCTGCATGCTGCGCACGAAGTTGCGCGCCTGGTAATTGCGTACGCCATCCCAGGGTGCCTGCTCCAGGCGCTGCAGGTCGTGGATCGAGAGTTCGTCGGGTTCTGACTTCATCAGCCAATAAGGCATGAACTTTGCTCCTGTGGTTCAGTCCGTTAGCGGGCAGGTGCTGATCACTTTGTTGTGCCCGGCTTTTTACAGCTGGTGCGTGTAGATGGCAGCCGCTGTCGGACCTATAAAAATAATCGCCGCGAATACAGCGTGCGCTATGCCTTTAAGGGGGAGGCATTCGATGAAACGTAAACCCGATGTGTTGTTGATTTTGGTAATACTGTTCAGCCTGGGCGTGGTTACTACCGGTTATACCCAGAGTTTGTGGGATCGCCAGGTTGATACGCCGGTCACTCAGTCGCAAGCGGCGGGTTGAACCTGGTACGTACCGCAGGGAGCGCGGTACAGCAGTTTAAACGGTCTGACTTAATACCAAGCCTTATCCGTCACGGTGCCTTGCATGGGCACGTCCCAGCTGGCCATGGCCAGGCGATCCACCTGCTGACACTCATGCGCCAAGCCCAGTAATGTCGGTTTGTGCCAATTTTTGCGCACTGCGCGATACGCCAGGCTGCGATCATAAAAGCCACCGCCCATCCCCAGGCGACCGCCGTGGCGGTCGAAGCCGACCAGCGGCAGCAATACCAAATCCAGTGCCCAGACCTTGCGTTGCCGCTTGCGGTTGCGCTGTGGTTCGTAAATGCCGAAGCGATTCTTTCGCAGCGGCTCGCCAGCGCGAACGCGTTGAAACACCATTTTGCTGCTCGGCCAGGGGCTGAGTACTGGCAAATAGGTCATCTTGCCCCGCAGCTGCGCAGCACGTAACAGCGGGCGTGGGTCGATCTCGCCATCATTGGGCAGGTACAAGGCAATCTGCCGTGCGCGACGAAACAGTGGGTGCTGCGCCAGCTGTTTATACAGGCCTTGGGCGGCTTGTCGCTGGGCATGGCTGCTGAGTGCGCGACGCTGTACGCGCAGGTGGCGGCGCAGTTGCGCGCGATTTAGTGCAGAGGTATCGAGCATGGGCTATTGCGATGGCGATCACCGCAGAGGGGCGATCGGCTGGAAAAAGTGACTCCCCGACGTGCCGCTGTCGGCTTAGCCCTTGAACCCGAAAGTTCAAGGTGGAGGTTGCAGGAGGCGTTAAGGCTTTCCGTCGGGCGGACATGCACACCGGCCTCAACATGCAACCCCCGGGTTTGTGCGTATCGGCTCAGGGACATCACCAACTGGCGCACACTCCAGGGAGCGGGGGCCAGTATACCCGAAAGCGTCGGCACGCAATCAGCTGCCTTGCTCATCGGCGTCTCGAGCCAGAGCGCTGTCGACCCGGTTAAGCAGGCTACGCACCTGATCGCGGTTGGCGCCGGCCTGTTGATCAAGGTGTTGCTGTTTGTGTAATAGGTCGTGGGTAATGTTGAGTGCAGCCATTACCGCGACGCGGTCGGCACCGATTACTTTGCCGCTTGAGCGGATCTCCCGCATTTTGCCATCCAGGTAGCGCGCGGCGCTTTCCAGATTGCTGCGTTCATCGCTCGGACAGGCGATGCAATATTCTTTGTCCAGAATCTGGACGGTCAAGGTGTTCGACTGGGTCATTAATCCTGCTCCAGGGCTTTGAGGCGCGAAATCATGGATTCGACCTTATGCCGGGCCATTTCGTTCTTTTCGATTAGATGGGCACGTTCTTCGCGCCAGGCCTTTTCGCTCGTCAGAAGCTGTCGGTTTTGCGCCTTGAGCTGTTCGACACGCTGGATCAGCAAGTCCAGCTTGGTCGTAAGAGCCTGCAGGTCGACGTCTTCCATGGTTCTCTACTCGTACTAGGTGAGTGGGCTGGCAGGTGAAAAATAGCGTCTTTGCGGCGTCTTCGACAGTACTGGGCGGAGCGCGGCGCTGGTTTGTCAGTGTGGGGCAGATTGCCATGCCAGAGGTTGATGCATTTCACCCGTGGAATACGGCGCGGCAATTTCGTGGCGGTTTGGCGGGCTCCGCCGAGCCGCCTGCATAGTCTTGGCACGCCTGCCGGTGCTAGGATACAAGGCCTCCATTCTAGTGATCGCGCAGCTTTGCGCCTAGTTATCTATGCCAACTTCAAATTCGCCGTATTCCGCTTTTGCCGCCTTGCTTGCCAGCAGCGGCCACACTGTTTCCCCCGCCGAGTTGCATGGCCTGCTGCTTGGCCGTAGCTGCGCCGGCGCGGGCTTTGAAATCGACTCCTGGCTGGTGGATGCCGCCGAGCTGCTTGGCGCTGCGCCGGAAGACAACGTGCGTCAGGCGCTGATCGGCCTGCAGGAAATGGTCAAGGGCGAACTGACTAGCAACGACGTCACCGTGGTACTGCTGGTGCCCAGCGACGATGCGCCGCTTAGCGAGCGTGCCGTGGCTCTGGGACAATGGTGCCAGGGCTTCCTCGGCGGTTTCGGTCTGACTGCCCGTGACAGCGCCCTGAGCGCCGAAGCCATGGAAGTGTTGCAGGACCTCTCGGCGATTTCCCAGGTGCAGAACGCCCTGGATGAGTCCGAGGACGGTGAGAGCGATTACATGGAAGTGATGGAGTATCTGCGCGTGGCGCCGCTGCTGCTGTTTAGCGAGTGCGCCAAGCCTGCGGCCGCCGCGGCGAAGCCCTCTCTGCATTGATTTGCATGTCAGCTGTTTTCAGGTAACCAGAAGTGGACTCAATCTGCCCATGATCAGCATCCCCAAGTCGGAATACGCCCGTCGGCGCAAGGCGCTGATGGCGCAGATGGAACCTAACAGCATCGCGATTCTGCCGGCAGCGCCGGTGTATATCCGCAACCGCGATGTCGAGCATATCTACCGTCAGGACAGCGACTTCCAGTACCTCTCCGGCTTTCCTGAGCCGGAGGCGGTGATTGCGCTGATTCCCGGGCGTGAGCATGGCGAGTATGTACTGTTCTGCCGCGAGCGCGATCCGTTGCGTGAGCTGTGGGACGGCCTGCGTGCCGGGCAGGATGGTGCGATCAGCCAGTACGGCGCGGATGACGCGTTCCCGATTGGTGATATCGACGACATCCTGCCGGGACTGATCGAAGGCCGTGATCGGGTCTATTCCTCCATGGGCACCAATCATGAGTTCGACCGCCAACTGATGGAGTGGATCAACGTGATCCGTTCCAAGGCCCGTCAGGGGGCCACGCCGCCCAACGAATTCGTCACTCTCGAACACCTGCTGCACGACTTGCGCCTGTACAAGTCGGCGGCCGAAGTCAAAGTCATGAAGGAAGCGGCGGATATCTCCTGCCGCGCCCACGTACGCGCCATGCAGGCCAGCCGCGCCGGGTTGTTCGAATACCACCTGGAAGCCGAGCTGGATTACGAGTTCCGCAAGGGCGGGGCGAAGATGCCGGCCTATGGCTCCATCGTCGCGGCGGGCAAGAACGCCTGCATTCTGCATTACCGCGAGAACGACGCGCAGTTGAAAGACGGCGATCTGGTGCTGATCGACGCCGGTTGTGAAATCGACTGCTACGCCAGCGATATCACCCGTACCTTCCCGGTCAGCGGCAAATTCTCCCCCGAGCAGAAAGCCATCTACGAGCTGGTGTTGGCTTCTCAGGAAGCCGCGTTCAAGGAAATCGGCCCAGGTAAGCACTGGAACCAGGCCCACGAAGCCACGGTGCAAGTAATCACTGCCGGGCTGGTGGACCTCGGCCTGTTGCAGGGCGATGTCGCCGAGCTGATCGCCACTGAGGCCTACAAACCCTTCTATATGCACCGCGCCGGCCATTGGCTGGGCATGGATGTGCACGATGTCGGCGAGTACAAGGTCGGCGGCGAATGGCGTGAGCTGGAAGTCGGTATGGCCATGACCGTTGAGCCGGGCATCTATATCGCCGTGGACAATCAGGACGTGGCGAAGAAGTGGCGCGGCATTGGCGTGCGCATCGAGGACGACGTGGTGGTGACCAAGACTGGCTGCGAGATTCTTACCAACGGTGTACCAAAAACCGTTGCCGAGATCGAAGCGCTGATGGCCGCCGCACGCAGTGTGGCGGCCTAGAGCATGCCGCGGGTGGATATCGCGATTATCGGCGGTGGTCTGGTTGGCGCCAGCCTGGCTGTTGCCCTACAAACCGAAGCCAAGCTGCGTGGCTGGAGTATTTGTCTGATCGAGCCGTTCACCCCTGGCAACGGTTATCAGCCGAGCTATGACGCACGTTCCACTGCGCTGTCATTCGGCTCGCAGCAGATCTATCAGCGTCTCGGCCTGTGGCAGCAGATCAGCCAGCGCGCCGAGCCGATCAAGCAGATTCATGTCTCCGACCGTGGCCGCTTTGCCGCCGCGCGCCTGAGCGCCGAGGAAGAAGGCGTGCCGGCGCTGGGCTATGTGGTGGAAAACGCCTGGCTCGGCGAATGCCTGTGGCAGGCGCTGGATCAGCAGGTGGTGAGCTGGCGCAGCCCGGCGCAGGTTACCCGCATGCAGGCGTTGGCTGATGGTTACCGCCTGACTTTGGACGATGGCAGCGAGCTTGAGTGCAACCTGGCGATTCTCGCCGAGGGCGGTCGCTCCGGTTTGCGTGAGCAGCTGGGCATTGCCGTCAGCAACACGCCTTACGGGCAGAGCGCACTGATCGCCAACGTCAGCCCGCAGGAACCGCATAACGGCCTGGCCTTTGAGCGCTTTACCGAAGAGGGGCCGATGGCCCTGTTGCCGTTGGCGGATAATCGCTGTGCACTGGTCTGGACCCGCGCCACCCTGGAAGCCGAGCGGCTGTCAGGGTTAGACGATGTGGCCTTTCTCGCTGAGCTGCAGCAGGCCTTCGGTTATCGCCTGGGCAACTTGCGTCAGGTCGGCACGCGGCACCTTTACCCGCTGGCCCTGAGCGCTGCCAAGGAGCAGGTGCGCCAGCATCTGGTGGTGCTCGGCAACGCCGCGCACAGCCTGCATCCGATTGCCGGACAGGGCTACAACCTGTCGCTGCGCGACACCCTGGTTCTGGCCGAAACCCTACTGACAAGCTCCGCGCCTTTGGGCGATCTGGCCACTCTGCAGCGTTATCTGAGCAGCCAGCAGGTGGACCAGCAACTGACCGTCGGTTTCTCCGACCAGGTCACCCGCCTGTTCAGTACCGGCCAGCCGCTGCTGGCGGCCGGGCGCAATCTCGGTTTGCTCGGCCTCGATCTATTACCTCCGGCGAAACGCTGGTTTGCCCGCCAGGCCATGGGCCTCGGCACCCGCTCGGAGCCCTGAGCCATGCCGGTTAACAAACTGGCGCGCAAGGCGCGGCTGCTGCGCTGGGCGATGAATCTATATCCGCCCTATCTGGGCGCCGGCGTGCGGGTGCGGCAGATCAGCGCGGACTTCCGTCAGGTGCAGGTGAAGATGGGCCTGGGCTGGTATAACCGCAACTATGTCGGTACCCAGTTCGGCGGCAGTCTGTATTCGATGACCGACCCATTTTTCATGTTGATGATCATGGAAAACCTCGGGCGTGACTTTATCGTCTGGGACAAGGCCGCGCGCATCGACTTTATCGCGCCTGGCAAAGGCCCGGTGTACGCAGACTTCAGCATCGACGAACAACTGCTCGACGATATTCGCCAGCACACCGCAGACGGTGACAAGTACCTGCCCGAGCTGCATGTAGAAGTGCGCGATGGCAGCGGCAGCCTGGTGGCGCGGGTGCATAAAACTCTCTACGTGCGGCTTAAGCCGCGCGTTCGGCAGGTAGCCTGAGAACCTGTTCAAAGTCTGCTGCGCGTCGGCCCTGCGGCGTTTAAAACAGGCTGGAGCGCCAGCCCGGTCGGAAGCCGCTTGCGGCTAACGCGCTTCAGCGCGGCCCCGAAGGGGCGAGTGAAACGAGTAATGCTCATGTACAACAGTACACTCGCGTGCGAGCCCAGTCCGCTTCCTCGCCGTATTGACCAGCCGGAGGCTGTTACTAACGTAGCGCCTTGCATGGCTCTAGCTCGCGAGCCTTTGAACAGGCTCTAAGTAAGAAGGAAATACAATGCAAGCGGATCTGATCATAGTAGGCGCAGGCATGGTGGGCAGCGCCCTGGCGCTGGCCCTGCAGGATCAGGGGCTGGAAATTCTGCTGGTCGATGGCGGCCCGCTGAGCGTCAAACCTTTTGATCCCCAGGGTGCCTTCGAGCCGCGGGTCAGCGCGCTGTCGGTGGCCAGCCAGCGCATCCTCGACCGTCTCGGTGTGTGGGATGGCATCGTCGCGCGGCGCGCCTGCCCCTATGCCGAGATGCAGGTGTGGGATGGCTCCGGCACCGGACAGATCCATTTCAGCGCAGCCAGTGTGCATGCCGAATCGCTCGGTCATATCGTCGAAAACCGTGTGGTGCAGGATGCCCTGCTTGAGCGTCTGCACGACAGCCCGATTGGTCTGTTGCCGGGTGCTCGCCTCGAGCAGCTGCGCCGCTCCGGTGATGGCTGGTTGCTCAGTTTGAGTGATGGCCGCGAACTGCGTGCGCCGCTGCTGATTGCCGCTGACGGCGCCAACTCGGCGGTGCGTCGCCTGGCCGGCTGCGCCACCCGTGAATGGGATTACCTGCACCACGCCATCGTCACCAGCGTGCGCTGCAGCAAGCCGCACCAGTCGACCGCCTGGCAGCGCTTTACTGATGACGGCCCGCTGGCCTTTCTGCCGCTGGCAGGCCCGGCGGGCGAGCACTGGTGTTCGATTGTCTGGTCGGTTACGCCAACTGAAGCCGAGCGATTGATGGCGCTGGATGATGCCGGTTTCCGTCGGGCGCTGGGTTTTGCCTTCGAGCATCGCCTGGGCGATATCCTCCAGGCCGATCCGCGGGTCTGCATTCCGCTGCGCCAACGCCACGCCAAGCGTTATGTCGAAGACGGTCTGGCACTGATAGGCGATGCCGCGCATAGCATTCACCCGCTGGCCGGGCAGGGCGTCAACCTGGGCTTTCTCGATGTCGCGGTGCTGGCCGAGGTGCTGTTGCATGCCGCGCAGCGTGGCGAACGTTTGGGTGATGTGAAGGTGCTCAGCCGTTACGAGCGTCGGCGCATGCCGCATAACCTGGCGATGATGGCGGCGATGGAAGGTTTCGAGCGGCTGTTCCAGGCCGATCCTCTGCCCGTGCGCTGGCTGCGCAACAGTGGCCTCAACTGGGTGGACGACCTGCCGGAAGCCAAGGCGCTGTTTGTGCGCCAGGCGCTGGGATTGTCCGGTGATTTGCCGGAATTGGCGCGGGTTTAACTATCTAACTCAGTGACGTGCGTTACGCCGATGGCGGGTTACGCCGCGTTTCGTGGCGTACCTAGACGCTGCTGCATGCGACTAACCTGCGCGGCCCGACCCACCCTACAAAAGCGACAGGCAAAAAAAAGCCCGGCACTATGGCCGGGCTGAAAGTGTGTAGGGAAGTACACACGGAGTTGCTGTCAGGTCATACCCAGCCAGTTCGGCAATGCCATGGAGACGGCAGGCACATAGGTGATGATCATCAGGAAGCTGAGCAGCAGCATCAGCCACGGCCAGGCGGCTTTGATCACCGATGTCAGCGGCATGCCGGTCACTGCCGAAGTGACGAATAGGTTCAGCCCCACGGGTGGTGTGATCAGTCCGATTTCCATGTTCACCACCATGATGATGCCTAGGTGGATCGGATCGATGCCCAGCTGTACCGCAATCGGGAACAGGATCGGCGCCAGAATCAGGATAATTGCTGACGGCTCCATAAAGGCGCCCGCCACCAACAACACGATGTTCACCACCAGCAGGAACTGCCATGGCTGCAGACCCATCTCGATCACCCAGGCGGTGATGGTCTGCGGGATCTGCTCGGTGGTCAGCACGTGGGCGAAGAGCATGGCGTTGGCGATGATGAACATCAGCATGATGGTCAGCTTGCCAGACTCCAGCAGCACCTTCGGGCACTCGCGGATGGTCATGTCCTTGTACACGAACAGCGCCACGAAGCCGGCGTAGACCGCCGCCACAGCAGCTGCTTCGGTCGGCGTGAACATGCCGGAGTAGATGCCGCCGAGGATGATCACCATCAACAGCAGGCCCCAGATCGCCTTGCGTGCAGTGCTCAGCAGCTGACGCAGGCTGGCGCGTGGCATGGCCGGCAGGTTCATCTTCCGCGCGACGATATAGATCGCCACCATCAATGCCACGCCCAGCAGCAGGCCTGGTATGACACCGGCCATAAACAGCTTGCCCACCGATTGCTCGGTCGCGGCGGCATACACCACCATGACGATCGACGGTGGAATCAGGATGCCCAGGGTGCCGGCGTTACACACGATGCCGGCGCCGAACGCCTGCGGATAACCGGAGCGCACCATACCGGCGATGGCAATCGAGCCCACTGCCGCGACAGTGGCCGGGCTTGAGCCAGACAGCGCCGCGAACAGCATGCACGCCATCACCGCCGAGATCGCCAGGCCGCCACGGATGTGGCCGACGCAGGCGTTGGCGAAATCGATCAGGCGCTGGGCCACGCCGCCGGTGGTCATAAACGCACCGGACAGCAAGAAGAACGGAATCGCCAGCAGGGTGTAATGCTCGGAGGTTTCAAACAGCTTGATCGCCAGCGAACGCACCGAGTCCGGGCTGAACAGCATGATAGTCACCGAGCCGGCCAGACCCAGGGATGCGGCAATCGGCACGCCGATAAACATCAGCAGAAACAGCAGCAGGAAGAGGAACAGAATGGTCATTGCTTGTGCTCCTCATGCTCGGTCAACTTCATCGCTTCGGCCGCTTCATCGGCCAGGCCGAGACCGGTCTGCTGGTTACGCAGGATGCGCACGAAAATTTCAAAAAAACGGATAAAAACCATGGCATAGCCGAATGGCACGATCAGGGTGATATGCCATTGCATGATGCCGTAGTGACCGAGGTCTTCAGCACCGATGCCCGCGGTGAACAGGGTTTTCACCCAGTCGAAGCTGGCCACGGTGATCAGCCCGGCGTAGCCCAGGCAGGCCAGGCAGGCGATCAGGCCGATAACCCGCTGCACGGGTTTGCTGGCCAGTTTTACCAACGCATCAACGCCGATATGCCCGGCGGTGCGCACACCGTAGGCCAGGCCGAAGAAAATCAACCAGGCGAATAACGCCTTGGTCAGGGCAATGCTCCAGGTCATCGACTGGGCCATGCCGAGAATGCTGTCGCCAATGGCGAAGAAAAACTCACTGCTGCCTTCCCAGCGATCCGCCAGGTTGTAGAACAGTGTGTAGAGGTTGTTGAGGATCACGTAGACGAAGGTCACCAGCGTCATGGCGGCCAGCAGGAACGCGATAAAGCCTTCCTCGAAGTGGTCCCAGACGCGCCGCAAGGCGTTCATCGATAGAGTCTCCAGTGGTTAAGGGCGGCGTACCCAGGCAGCCGTGAGGGTTGCCTGGGTATTCGGCCAATCGCGCAGCAGCAAGGCTGCGCTGTGGTTTGGCGCAGGCGTTAGCCTGCTCCGCCTTACTGGTTGGCTGCGTCGGCAGCCTTGATCAGGTCAGCACCGATTTCCGCTTCGAACTTGCCCCACACCGGCTTCATGGCATCGCGCCATGCATTACGCTGCTCAGGGGTCAGGGTAATGATTTCGGTGGTTTTCGCGTCGAGGATGCGCTGCTTGTCGCCATCGTTCAGCGCACCTGCCTGCTTGTTCACTTCGGCGGTCACTTCCACAATGATCTTGTCCAGCTCGCTGCGTACGTCATCCGGCAGGCTGTTCCAGAACTTGGTGTTGGTGATCAGCATGTAGTCCAGTACACCGTGGTTGGATTCGGTGATGAACTTCTGCACTTCATGCATCTTCTGGCTGTAGATGTTCGAGTAGGGGTTCTCGGCACCGTTTACCACGCCAGTCTGCAGGCCCTGGTAAACCTCGGCGAAGCTCATTTTGCGCGGGTTGGCTTTAACGGCCTTGAACTGCTCTTCCAGTACGGCAGAAGCCTGTACGCGGAATTTCAGGCCACGGGCATCTTTCGGCTCACGCAGCGCCTTGTTGGCGGACAGCTGTTTGAGGCCGTTGTGCCAGTAACCCAGGCCGGTGATGTTTTTCTCTTCCATGGATTTCAGCAGTGCCTGACCTTCCGGGCTCTGCTGGAAGCGGTCGACGGCTGCCATGTCCTTGAACAGGAACGGCAGGTCGAATACCTGGATCTGCTTGGTGTACTGCTCGAATTTAGCCAGCGATGGGGCGATCAGCTGCACGTCACCGAGCAACAGCGCTTCCATTTCCTTGCCGTCACCGAACAGCGAGGAGTTCGGGTAAACCTCGACCTTGACCTTGTCGCCCAGACGCTCTTCGGCGAGCTTCTTGAACAGCGCGGCGCCCTGGCCTTTAGGGGTGTGGTCGGCGACCACATGGGAGAACTTGATCACGATCGGGTCGGCCGCTTGGGCCATGCCGGCGATGCTCAGCGACAGGGCGCATGCGAGCGCCTTGGCAGTCAGTTTGAACATGGAGTCTTTCCTCTTGTTTTTGTATAGCGTGATGCGCCGTAGCGCTACAAGTCGGGCGAACAGGCTCAAGTCTAGGCGGCCTGTCAGAAAATGACGGGCGTTTGGCCGCGATTGCCTAGAGCTGTGCGTCTGTGAGTCGCCTACAAGAGGCTAGAGCAACCGTCATGCCAGGCGCTGAAGTGGCCGCTGCGAACGTTGTGAAATGCAGCAGCGACAAGGCCTGTCGGGTTGTTGCAGAAGATTTCGCGCGGGGCTGGGCATGCCGGTTACGTGGCTTTTGGCGGAAATCCGCCGGCTAGTCGAGGCTGTCTGGCGAGCTTCCGCCAGCGTCGGCGAAGCTCAGGCCGTGTTTGCGCAGCTTGTCGTGCAGGGTTTTGCGCGGCACCCCTAAGGCTTCGGCCAGGCTGCGCAATGAGCTGTGCGAGCGGCTCAGTTCGGCACTGATCAGGCTGCGTTCGAAGGCTTCAACCTGGGCATTCAAGCCGCCACTGTTAGCGTCTTCATCGGGTATGGGCGCAGCGGCCTGGGTTTGCAGGTCGAGGTCCAGCTCCAGACCCAGGGCGAAGCGTTCGGCAGCGTTTTGCAGTTCACGCACATTGCCCGGCCAGGGGTGACGCAGCAGTGCCGCGCGTTGGCCCGGCTGCAGGCTGCGTTCGGCCAGGCCGTGGCGGCTGCTGGCGGCTTCGGCAAAGTGCTGGAACAGCAGCAGAGCATCTTCGCCGCGCTCACGCAGTGCCGGGATGCGTAGCGGTGCAACGTTCAGGCGGTAATACAGATCGGCGCGGAAGCGGCCCTGATCGGCGGCTTGGCGCAGGTCTTCCTTGGTCGCTGCGATCACCCGGATATCCAGGGGAATCAGCTGGTTGCCGCCGAGGCGTTCGACCACCCGCTCCTGCAGCAGGCGCAGCAGTTTGACCTGGACTTCCAGGCTCATGCTTTCGATTTCATCGAGGAACAGCGTGCCGCCATTGGCGAATTCGAACTTGCCGATGCGGCGCTTCTGCGCGCCGGTAAAGGCGCCCTGCTCATGGCCGAACAGCTCACTCTCAACCACCGATTCGGCCAGGGCGCCAGCGTTGATCGCCACAAACGGCCCGGCGCGGCGGTTTGACAGGTCGTGCAGGGCGCGCGCCACCACTTCCTTGCCAGCACCAGTTTCGCCGAGGATCAGCACGTCGCTGTTGATCCCGGCCAGTGCGCCGATTTGCTCGCGTAGGCGCAGCATGGCGGGCGATTGGCCGACCAAGCGTGCCGACAGGGTGTGGCGATCAGCCAGAGCCATACGCAGGCTGCGGTTATCCAGCACCAGGCGGCGCAACGCCAGGGCGCGGCGCACGCTGTCGAGCAGGTCGTCGCTGGCGAAGGGTTTCTCTAAAAAGTCGTAGGCACCGATGCGCATGGCTTGCACGGCCAGCGGTACATCACCGTGGCCGGTAATCAGCAGCACCGGCAGTTCCGGGTCCTGTTCCTGCAGTTGTTGCAGCAGTTGCAGGCCATCGATGCCGGGCATGCGGATATCGCTGACCACCACCCCCGGCCAGTCGCGCTCGATGCGCGCGGCAACGCCATGGGCATCGGCAAGGCTGCTGACTTTGAGCCCGGCCAGGTCGAGGGTCTGGCTCAGTGCCTGGCGCAGGTGCGGGTCATCGTCGATCAGCAGCACCTGGGTGCGGGAGTCGATCATGCTCATACAACAAAGTCCTCTGGCGACTGGGTTTTGATGCCTTGATCCGCAGCGCGCAGACGCAGGGTCAGCTGGGCGCCGCCGTTGGGGTGGTTGGCCAGCAACAGTTCGCCGTCCAGGGCGCGCATCAGGGTATCGCAAATGGCCAGGCCGAGGCCGAGGCCCTGAGCGCTGGTCTTGGTGGTGAAAAAAGGTTCGCGGGCGCGTTGCAGCGCTTCCGGGCTAAAGCCGGGGCCATTGTCACGCAGGTGTAGATCGACGCCCTCGGCGTTGAGTTCGGCACTTAACCAAAGGCGGCGCGGCTGCGGCACTTCGCTCAACGCATCGAGGGAGTTGGCCAGCAGATTGCCGAGTACTTGGCGTAGGCGGGTTTCCCCGGCTTGCACCCACAGGGTGGCGTTCGGCAAATCGCGAATCAGTTCGACCTGCATGGCCTGGCGGCGCTTGGCCAGCAGGGCCAGTGCGTCGTCAATGGCTGGCTGCAGGGCCACGCTTTCCGGGGCGTGGCGGTCGCGTCGGGCGAAGGCGCGTAGGTGGGCGATGATCGAGGCCATGCGCTCGGTGAGCTGGCTGATCAGCTTGAGGTTGGCGCGGGCATCGTCGCCGCGCTGGTGATCGAGCAGCACTCCGGCGTTGTCGGCGTAGCTGCGAATGGCCGCCAGCGGCTGATTGAGTTCATGGCTGATGCTCGCGCTCATGGTGCCCAGGGCCGAGAGTTTGCTGGCTTGCACCAGTTCATCCTGGGCCTGAACCAGCTCCTGCTGGGCCTGCTCGCGCTCCAGTACTTCCTGTTTTAGCCGGCTGTTGAGCCGCTCCAGATCGAGGGTGCGCTCCAGCACGCGCTGCTCCAGCTGCTGACGGGCCTGACTGTCGAGGGCGATGCGCTCGAGGTAGTGGCGGCGGCGCTGCATTAGCAGGCCGAGCAGTAGCATCAGCAACAGCAGCATGCCGCCGCCGGCCACCAGGGCGGTGCGTACGGGGCGGTCGAGCAGGCTGCGCGGGGCGAGAATACTGACGGTCCAGCCGGTTTCCTTGAGTTCGCGGTCTTGGCGAATCCAGTTCTGCGCATCCAGTTTGATCGGCGGTGGCGCCTGGGTCGGGTAGGGCAGGTTGGCGGCAATTGCGGCGCGTTCGGCGGCGTCCAGCGGGCGGCTGGCGGTAAAGCGCCACTGGCTGTTGGAGGTGAGGATCACCACGCCATTGGCATCGGTAACCAGCAGCTGTTCCGGGGTGTTGCCCCAGAGGGTTTCGGTGTGGTCGAGGTCAACCTTGACCACCAGCGCGCCGAGGCTGCGCTCGCCATCGCGTACGGCTGCGGCAAAGTAGTAACCGCGCTTGCCCGAGGTGGTGCCGAGGCCGAAGAAGCGCCCAGGGCGGCCGGCGATCGCTTCGCGGAAGTACGGACGGAAGGCGAAGTTGCGATCGACGAAGGAGTCGGCCTGCGCCCAGTTGGAGGCCGCGAGGGTCTTGCCGTTGGGGTCCATCAGGTAGATCACGTCAGCCCCGGTCTGCCCGCGCACCTGATCAAGCAGGCGGTTGGCGTTCTCCAGTAAAGGCCCCTCGGTGGGGTTCTGCAGGGCCAGGCGCAGGGCCGGAAGGTCGCCAAGAATCGGCGGCAGGACCTCATAGCGGCGCAACGTACCGAGCAGGTTGGCGACATAGAGATCAAGGGTCTGGCGGTTCTGCTCGACCAGCACGCCGCTGTAGTAACGTTCTGCCAGCTGTTGCAGCGGCCAGAGCAGGGGCATCAGCAGCAGAGCGAGGGCGGCCAGGCTGCGCCAACGCGGACGATGCGGGTGAGGATGGGCGGTGGGCATGCGCTTACTCGGGCAGGGTTATCAGTTCAGAGTGGCGGTTATGCAATAAGTGGGCAAGCTCGTCGATATGAGTCAATACTCAGATTGTTCGGCGTCTCCCTGGAGTAGTGATGCCGCCCCGGTTGCGCCCTGCATGGACGGCTGCGCTTTTGTCCCTGGAGAACTCCATGTTGGCTCAATTGACTGTAAGAGCGAGGCTGCTGCTGTTAGCGGTGGTGCCGCTGCTGGTGCTGATTGTGGTGATCGGTATGGCGTTGTCCAACGCCAGCAAGCTCAATGACAGCTTTGATGAATTGTTTACTGACCGCATGCGGCCGATCAGCCAGCTCAAGGTGGTGTCCGATGCCTACGCGGTGGCGATGGTCGATGCGCTGCATAAATACCGTGCCGGGGTATTCGATGAGTCCGCGTTGCGCAAGGCGTTCAGCGATGCCCGTAGCCGCGGTGACAAGGCCTGGGCCGAGTACATCGCCACCCGTCTGACCACAGACGAAAGCAACCGGGTCGAGCGTACTAAGCCGCATCTGCTGCGGGTGCAGCAATTGGCTGATCAGTACCTGGGGCAGCTAGGCAGTGGCCAGTTATTGGCAGCCGAGGCAGGCCCATTTAATCGCACCCTGTATGACACCTTCGATCCGCTGGGGGGTGAGCTGGAAGGCTTGATCAGCTTGCAACTGAGTGAGGGCGAGCGGCTTAACGTCCAGACGACGGCGCAGTACCAGTCGATCCGCAACACATTCGTGCTGATTGGCGCGGTGGCGCTGGTACTGGTGCTGGTGGCCGCGTTAATGATCAGCCTGTCGATCATTCGTCCGCTGGCAGGGCTGCGCAGCCTGATCAGTGAAGTGCAGGAGTCTTCCAATTTGACCCTGCGTGCCGACGCCAGCGGCCGCGATGAGGTGTCCGATACCGCACGGGCCTTCAATACCATGCTTGAGCACCAGCAGGCGTTGATACGCCATCTGACCGACACGGCCACCCAACTGGCGGCGGCATCCGAGGAAATGAGCGCAATCAGTGCTCAGGTCAGCCAGGCTGCCACCGCCCAGGGTGATCAGACCAGCATGGTTGCCACCGCCGTGCACCAGATGAGCGTGGCGGTGCAGGAAGTGGCGCGCAATGCGCAGTCCACCGCCAGTAATGCGGCGGACGCAAACAAGGAGGCGCGTCAGGGCAGCGAGCTGGTGCAGTCCAACCTCAAAGCGATCCAGGGCCTGTCGACGTCGGTGGAAAAGGCCGGCGAGGTCATTGATACCCTGCACAGCCAGAGTGATGAGATCAGTAAGGTGCTCGGGGTTATTCAAAGTATTGCCGAGCAAACCAACTTGTTGGCGCTGAACGCCGCCATCGAGGCAGCGCGCGCTGGGGAAGCGGGTCGCGGCTTTGCAGTGGTGGCCGATGAGGTGCGCAGCCTGGCCAGCAATACACAGAAAGCCACCGAGTCGATTCGCGGCATGATCGATGCCCTGCAAGGCGGTGCGCGCAGTGCGGTAAGCGCCATGCAGCTATCGCGCGAGCAGGCGCAGAACAGCGTCAGCCATGCCCGTGAGGCCGGTGAAGTGCTTAATCATATTGCCCATGCCATCGAGGGTATCGCCGATGGCAATGTGCAGATTTCTGCCGCCACCGAGGAGCAGACGGCAGTAGCCAATGAGATCAGCCAGAACATCAGCAGCCTCAACGACAGCATTGGCGAGGTGGTCAATGGTGCTGAACAGAGCTCGATTGCCAGTCGCGACCTGGCGCAACTGGCCACCGGTTTGCAGCAGCAGATTCAGCGTTTCCGGGCTTAGCTGCGCAGGCACTGCTCCAGCGCGGCTTGCCAATCCGGCAGCTGAACTTGCCAGTCCTGCTGCAGGCGGCTGCAATCCAGGCGCGAATTAAGCGGGCGCTGCGCCGGGGTTGGGTAGGCGCTGCTGGGGATGGGTTGCAGCGTTGCCACGTTTTTGCCCTGGCTGCGCAGGTACGCGGCAATCGCGCCGGCGAAACCGCACCAGCTGGTTTCGCCCTGCGCGGTCAGGTGATACACGCCCCATGGGCCGTCCTGGCCTCTTCGCCATTGCTCAATCAGTTGCGCCGTGGCCTGCGCAATAGTGCTGGCCCAAGTCGGCGCGCCGATCTGGTCGTCCACCACTGAAAGGTTTTCGCGTTCCTGCAGCAGACGTTGCATGGTCAGCAGAAAATTCTTGCCGTGCTGCGAATAGACCCAGCTGGTGCGCAGAATCAGGTGCATGCCGCCCACGGCCTGAATCGCCTGCTCGCCCGCCCGCTTGCTACGTCCATAGACGCTCAGCGGGTTGGTGCTATCGCTTTCGCGGTAAGGCTCGACCTGGCTGCCATCGAACACGTAATCGGTGGAGTAGTGGATCAGTGGTGCGCCCATTTCAGCGGCGACTTCAGCGAGAATGCCGGGCGCGGTGGCGTTGATCGCAAAAGCCAGCTCCGGCTCGCTCTCGGCCTGATCGACTGCAGTGTGCGCGGCGGCGTTGATGATCAGCTCGGGGCGCAGACGCTGAACCTGCTGGCGAATCAGCTCGGGTTGAGCCAGATCCAGCTGATCGCGGCCCAGTACCGTCAATTCACCTGTGCCGCGCAGAGCTCGCTGCAGTTCCTGGCTGACCTGGCCGTGTTGGCCTAGCAGGAGAATCTTCATGGAAAAACCTGGGCATCAGCGAAGCTGAGGCCGGCCTGGTCTTTGGCTGATAGCTGCGGTGCGCCATCCAACGGCCAGTCGATGGCCAGCGTCGAGTCATCCCAGCGGATGCAGCGCTCATGCTCTGGTGCGTAGTAGTCAGTGGTTTTGTAGAGAAACTCGGCGAACTCGCTGAGTACTACAAAACCATGGGCAAAGCCTTCCGGTATCCACAGTTGCCGCTTGTTCTCGGCGGACAGGTGCACGCCGACCCAGCGGCCGACGGTAGGCGAACTGCGACGCAGATCCACAGCTACGTCATAGACTTCGCCGGCGGTGACCCGTACCAGTTTGCCCTGCGCTTGCTGCACCTGGTAATGCAGGCCGCGCAACACGCCGCGTTGCGAGCGCGAATGGTTGTCCTGAACAAACTCACGCTGCAGGCCGGTGGCCTCGGCGAAGCTGCGGGCATTGAAGCTCTCGAAGAAAAAACCGCGCTGATCGCCGAACACTTTGGGTTCGAGGATGATCACGCCGGGCAGGTCGGTGCTAACAGCCTGCATGCTCACTCCTCGGCCAGCTTGAACAAGTACTGGCCATAGCCGATTTTGCCGAAGGCCGCGGCTTGTGCCAGCAGTTGCTGACGATCGATCCAGCCTTGCTGGTAGGCGATTTCTTCCAGGCAGGCGACTTTCAGGCCCTGGCGGTGCTCGATGGTCTGCACGTATTGCGAGGCTTCCAGCAGGCTGTCGTGGGTGCCGGTATCGAGCCAGGCAAAGCCACGACCAAAGCGTTCGACGCGCAAGTCGCCGCGCTGCAGGTAGGCGTTGTTTACGTCGGTGATTTCCAGCTCGCCGCGTGGCGATGGCTTGACTGCCTTGGCGATCTCGATCACGTCGTTGTCGTAGAAATACAGACCGGTTACAGCGTAGCTGGACTTTGGCACGGCGGGCTTCTCCTCGATGGAGATGGCCTTGCCCTGCTCATCAAACTCGATAACGCCATAGCGTTGCGGATCACTGACCCAATAGCCGAAGACAGTGGCACCAGAGGGCTGGGCTGCGACGCGCAGCAGTTGTTCGGTGAAGTGCTGGCCGTGAAAGATATTGTCACCGAGGATCAGGCACACCGAGTCCCTGCCGATAAACGCTTCGCCCAGAATAAAGGCCTGGGCCAGGCCGTCTGGCGAGGGCTGTTCGATGTACTCGAAACGCACACCAAACTGGCTACCATCGCCGAGCATCTTGCGAAAGTTCGGCAGGTCCTGCGGGGTCGAGATGATCAGAATCTCGCGCACGCCAGCCAGCATCAGTACCGAGATCGGGTAGTAGATCATCGGCTTGTCATAGATCGGCAACAGCTGCTTGGATACACCCAGGGTGATGGGGTGTAAGCGGCTGCCGGAACCGCCGGCGAGAATGATGCCTTTCATCGTGCCGCTCCTTGAAGTGCGCCGAGGCGTTCGCGTTGGTAGCTGCCATCCTGCACGCGGCGGCACCAGTGGAGGTTATCCAGATACCATTGCACGGTTTTGCGCAGGCCGCTGGCGAAAGTCTCGGTAGGTGTCCAGCCCAGTTCGCGTTCGATCTTGCTGGCATCAATGGCATAACGCAGGTCATGGCCGGGGCGGTCGCTGACGAAGCTGATCTGCTCTTTATATGAGCCGCTTTGGCGCGGGGCCAATTCGTCCAATAACGCGCAGATGCTTTCGACTACATGCAGGTTCTTCTGTTCGTTGTGCCCGCCGATATTGTAGGTTTCACCGACCTTGCCTTCCGTCACCACCTTTGACAGCGCGCGGGCATGGTCTTCGACGTACAGCCAGTCACGTATCTGCTGGCCATTGCCGTAGACCGGTAGCGGCTTGCCATCTAGGGCATTGAGGATCACCAGTGGAATCAGCTTTTCTGGGAAGTGATAGGGGCCGTAATTGTTCGAGCAGTTGCTGATCAGCACCGGCAAGCCATAGGTGCGTTGCCAGGCGCGCACCAGGTGATCCGAAGCGGCCTTGCTCGCCGAGTAGGGTGAGCTGGGTGCATAGGGCGTGGTCTCGGTGAACAGATCGTCTACGCCGTGCAGGTCGCCATACACCTCATCGGTGGAAATATGGTGAAAGCGAAACGCTGCCTTGCGCGCGGGATCAAGCTGCGACCAGTAACTGCGAGTGGCTTCGAGCAACGCATAAGTGCCAACAATATTTGTCTGGATAAATGCCGCCGGCCCATCGATGGAGCGGTCGACATGCGATTCGGCGGCCAGGTGCATGATCGCATCCGGCTGAAACTCGGTCAGTGCCTGGCTGACGGTCGCACTATCGGCAATATCGGCGTGCACAAAGCTATAGCTGGGGTGGTCCGCAACACTGGCCAGCGACTCGAGATTGCCGGCGTAGGTCAGCTTATCGAGGTTGAGTACTTGGTGTTCGGTATTATTCAGCAGATGACGAATCAGCGCCGAACCGATAAAGCCGGCACCGCCGGTGATAAGGATATGCACGGGCCTACACCTTCTTCGGTCAGGTGATCGGTGAACATTGCAGGGCAGTGTTGCAAGTGGAGTCTGGGCGGGCAAGCCATCGCACTTTTAAAATGCATAAAAAAACCCCGCATCGCTGCGGGGCTTTCTTTATATGGTGCCGGCACCAGGAATCGAACCCGGGACCTACTGATTACAAGTCAGTTGCTCTACCAGCTGAGCTATACCGGCCATTGAGGGTCGCCATTATATCCATTCGTTTGGCTGAGTAAAGCCGTCTGAGCATAGTTCTGTGCAGGCATTGTTATCAGCAGCAAAAGGCTTATGCACATATGCAGGGCATTTGGCACGAGCGTGCGCGGACATTGTGCGCTGGTTCGCGGTATGAGCTAAGTACATGTTTTTACAAGAGATATATCAAGGTCAAAAAATGCGCAGAGTGACGATATGCAGCTGGGGCGGGCGTTTGCGTGATTTGCTCAGATTCTGTCAACAGAGTTATCCACAGATATGGTGGGCAACTGCTACCGGCGCTCGGCCAGCAGCAGCAGGTTGCGCGGGCTCTGTTGGCGGCTGCAAAACGTGCCAAGGCGCACGTTGTAGCCTTGTTCTTGCAGGAACAGCGCGCGGTCGAGCAGTAGCCAGAGTTCCAGTGGCCGGCGGAACAGGTTGCGCAGCAGTTCCAGATTGCGTACCTCGGCCAGGCGTTGCCAGCCTTGTTGCTCCAGTTGTTGCCAATCCTGGGGCGCGGGTGTGGGCAGTTGTTTGAGTGTCGCGAGGTCTTTGCAGTAGTCGGCAAAGGGCTTGTCCAGCCAGGCCGCTGGCAGGGATGGGGTAGGGAGGTATTCATCGCTGCCGCGCAACTGGCGTTGCAGCAGGTCAAAGGCCAGGCGACGTGCCATGGATTGGTCGCGCTGGCGGCGTACCCGCGCGCCGGCGGTGACGGTTTCGCTTAGGGGTACGCCGAGATCGTCGATGGACAGTCGCAGTGTTGATGCCTGGGCGCTTGCTGACAGCGGCTGATAGGTAGCTGTGCTAATGCGGTTGTAGCAGCAGGGCGCGACGGCCATTTGTTGGCAGCCGACCTGGCTGGCCAGTTGCAGCAAGCGTGTATGCAGCTCGCCGCAGGCATGCAGCGCCACGGGTGTGTGCTGTGGCTGCAGTTGCGCCCCAGCGTTGTCAGCCAGCACGTCCTGCTCGATATGCTGTGCGGCGATGCCGAGTTTATGGCTGAGTTGTTGACCGCTGCTGACCAGCTGGGGGTCGTATTCCAGGCAGGTCAGGCTGCCGCCGCCATGTGCGAGCATGCGGCCGAGGTGGCCTTTGCCGGCGCACCAGTCCAGCCAGTGCTGCGGTGTATGGCTAAAGCTCAGGCTGCGGGCGAAGGCGTCGATCTGCTGCCACTTGCGGCCCGGCACATCTGCGCTAAAGCGCGCAGGCAATACCGTCGCGGGTAGCTGTGGCAGTTCACCGATCTGGCTTAGCGTGTAAGCCTGAGCGGCCAGTTGCGGGAAGGGTGCTGGCGCTTGCAGCAGATGTGGCTGGTTATGCGCTGCTTCGGCATGCTCCAGGCTTTGTGCTCGGAGCCAGGCTGCCAGCTGTGGGTGGTTGGCTTCCCAGGGCAATGCCGGGTAATGCACAAAGGGCCGTGGTCGCCACAGCGCCTGGTGTTCGGTGAGAAAACTGTCGAGCGCGTTGAAGCGCTGCAACAGGGCAGTGTCTTGCAGGATTGGGGCGGGAGTGGTGGTTGGCATGATGGCAGTGCCTGAGGGGGCGAGCCCTCAGGCAATCAGCGGCCCTGGCAGGCGTCGACGCGCAGCCAGCGTTCCAACAGCTTGAAGCCGCGCACCAGCAGGAAGGCGATCAGCAGGTAGAACATCCCAGCGGCAAAGAAGATCTCCACCGGCAGGTAGGTGCGGGCGATGATGGTGCGGGCCATGCCGGTCAGCTCCAGCAGAGTCACGGTGCTGGCCAGGGCACTGGCCTTGAGCATCAGGATCACTTCGTTGCTGTAGGCCGGCAAACCAATCCGCGCCGCGCGTGGCAGGACGATATAGAACATGGTCTTGGCCCGCGACATTCCCAGTGCGCGCGCGGCTTCGATCTCGCCCGGCGGCACGGCTTGAATCGCGCCACGTAAAATCTCGGCGATATAGGCGGCGGTGTGCATGGTCATGGTCAGCACCGCGCACCAGTACGGGGAGCGCAGATAGGGCCAAAGCGGGCCTTCGCGCACTGCATCGAACTGTGCCAGGCCGTAATAGACCAGGAACAACTGCACCAGCAGCGGCGTGCCACGGAAAAAGAAGATGTAGCCGTAGGGCAGGGCGCGCACATACCAGTGCCGCGAGGCGCGGGCGATACCCATCGGCAGTGCGAGAATCAGCCCGGCGAGAACCGCGATGGCCACCAGCTCCAGGGTCAGCAGGGCGCCTTCAGACAGGCGCGGCAGCCACTTGATGATCACGTCCCAGTTGAGGGCGGTAAGGCCGCCCCAGAGCGCATAGGCGATCAGCGCAACGGCAACTGACCAGGCAGCTATTTCAGAGATTTTTCTCATGATGCGCTCCTGACAAAGCCACGGCTGGAGCGTTTTTCAAGGAAGTGCATGCCAATCATCGCGAGGACGGTCAGGCCGAGGTAGATAAAGGCCGCCACCAGAAAAAAGGTGAAAGGCTCTTTGCTGGACGTTACGGCGATTTGCGAGCGGCGCATGATTTCTTCCAGGCCGATCACCGACACCAGTGCGGTGTCCTTCATCAGGATCATAAACAGGTTGCCCAGCCCGGGCAGGGCGATGCGCCACATCTGCGGCAGGATCAGTCGCCAGAAGATTCGTGGTTTGGACATGCCTAAGGCTTGGCCGGCTTCGCGGTGACCCTTGGGGATGGCCAGGATTGCGCCGCGAAACACCTCGGTGGCGTACGCGCCGAAGCAGATGCCGAGGGCAATGGTGCCGGCGGCGAAGGCGTTCAGCTCAAGGCTTTCGATGCCGAGCAGGTCCGCCAGGTTGCGCATCAGCTGCACGGTGCCGAAATAGATCAGCAACACCCAGAGCAGCTCGGGGATCCCGCGCACGATGGTCGAGTAAGTACCGCCAAGCCATTGCAGCGGCTTGTACGGGGAAGTCTTGGCGAGGGCGCCGAGCAAGCCGAGCACCAGACCTAGGCACAGCGCGCTGAGCGCCAGCTTGATGGTCATCAGGGTGCCAGCAGCCAGGGCCGGGCCGAATCCGTAGAGGTCGAAATTCATAGGGGCTCAGAAGCCTGCGCCGCCCGGGCGGGCGGCGCAGTGCCGGCAGCTTAGTAGATGCTGAACGGGAAGTACTTGTCGTTGATCTTCTTGTAGGTGCCGTCAGCGACGATCTCGGCCAGTGCGGCGTTCAGCTTCTCGCGCAGGGCATCGCCCTTGCGTACGGCGATACCGATCTTGTCGTTGTCGAATACCGGGTCGCCCTTGAATTCGAAGCTTTTGCCGGCGTCGCTCTTCAGCCATTCCCAGTTGACGAAGGTGTCAGCCAACACGCCATCAAGGCGGCCCGAGGCCAGGTCGAGGTAGGCATTTTCCTGGGTGTCGTACAGCTTGATATCAACCACGCCGTCCAGGTTGTCTTCCAGCCAGGTGCCGGCGATGGTGGCGCGCTGGGCACCGATCACTTTGCCTTTGAGGCTGGCTTTATCGGTCTTGAAATCGCCGCCTTTTGGCGCGATGAACTGCAGCTTGTTGGTGTAGTAGGGCTCGGTGAAATCAACTGCGGCCTTGCGCTCTTCAGTGATCGACATGGAGGCGATCAGGAAGTCGAATTTCTTCGCGTTCAGGGCTGGGATGATGCCGTCCCAGTCGGAGGTGACCACTTCGCACTCGGCTTTCATCTTGGCGCACAGGGCCTGACCGATTTCCACGTCAAAGCCGCCAACCTGGCCGCTGGCGTCAATCAGGTTGAACGGTGGGTAAGCGCCTTCGGTACCCAGTTTCAGCTTGTCCGCCGCGACGGCGCTGGTGCCGAAGGCCAGGGTGGCGACAGCGGCCAGCAGGATATTCTTGTAGTTCTGCATGCGTAGTTGCTCCGTGTTTTAGTGATTGCTGGACATGAATTGTTTGCAGCGCGCCGAGTTCGGGTTGTCGAATACCTGCTCCGGGGAGCCCTGCTCTTCAACCAGGCCCTGATGCAGGAATACCACCTCGCTGGACACCTGACGGGCAAAGCCCATCTCGTGGGTAACCAGCAACATGGTGCGGCCTTCCTCGGCGAGTGCGCGGATCACATTAAGCACTTCTTGTACCATCTCCGGGTCGAGGGCCGAAGTGGGCTCATCGAACAGGATGACTTTCGGCTGCATGGCCAGGGTGCGGGCAATCGCTGCGCGCTGTTGCTGGCCGCCGGAAAGCTGATTCGGATAAACGTGGCGCTTGTCGGCGATACCGACCTTGGCCAGCAGCGCCTCGGCCACTTCGATGGCCTCGGCCTTGCTCTGCCCCAACACGCGGCGCGGCGCCTCGATGATGTTGTCGAGCACGCTCATGTGTGGCCACAGATTGAAATTCTGGAAGACGAAGCCGATCTCGCTGCGCAGGCGATTGATCTGGCGGCTGTCGGCGGCGACCAGATCGCCATTCTTCGCGGCTTTGAGCTTGAGCTCTTCGCCCGAGAGGATGATCTGCCCTTTGTGCGGGTTTTCCAGCAGGTTGATACAGCGCAGAAAGGTCGACTTGCCGGAGCCGGAAGAGCCGAGGATGGAAATCACATCGCCGTCGCGAGCGGTGAGGGAGATGCCCTTGAGCACCTCAAGGTCGCCGTAGCGTTTATGCAGGTCGCGTATTTCCAGCGCGGGCGTGGCCTCGGCCATGGAGTGTCCTCTTATTCTTCGAATGCGCTCAGGCGATGCGTGGCCTTCCTGGCGAGGCGTCAAGCTAGCATAGCGTTTCGCTGACCGCCAAGCCGTTTACCGGCCGCGCCGGGCTTGGCCGGTCACGGTGTCGCCTGGTTACAGTTGGCTGTCGCGCAGACGCAAAAAGTCGTCTCAACGCACATCATTCAAATACAACTCCACCATCTCATCCAAGCGCGCCTTGATCGACTGCCAGTCCGGCATCAACTGATCGAGCAAGCGCCAGAAGGCTTCCGAGTGATTGTGCTCGGCCAGATGGCAAAGCTCGTGCAACAGCACATAGTCGATGCATTCGGATGGGGCTTTGACCAGATGTGGGTTGAGCGTCAGGGTGCCGGAATGCGAGCAACTACCCCACTGCGTCTGCATGGTCAGCAAGCGCAGGGCCGGCTTTTGTGTGAGCCAGCGGGCCTGTGGTGTCAGACGCTCCAGACGCTGATTGAACTGCTCGCGGGCGCGGGCTTTGTACCAGGCGAATAACAACTCGCGAACTTTCTCCGGGCGGTTCTGCCGCACCGTGATGCACAGCATGCCGCGCAGCAGCTTGACCTGTTGCGGTGCGCGGGCGTCTTCCTGGACTTTCAGCGGGTGGCGCTTACCTAGGTAGAAATAGGTTTCGCCACTGATGTACTGGCGTGGGCGCACATGCAGCAGGCGTTCGCGGATCGGCTGCAGTTGCTCCCAGATCCAGCGAGCGCGCTTGTTGACCCCTGCAGTGATCTGCTCTGCGCTGGCCTCGGCCGGCGCCATTACCAGTACCTGGCCATCGGGCTGCACCTTGATGGTCAGTTTGCGCGCCGGGCGTGGTACGTGCTGCACCTGATAGGCAATCGTCTCGCCGCCGTAATGCAGGCTGGCCATCAGACTTTGCGCGTCCCGGCGCGGACAATCTGCACCACTTGCTCCACCAGCGCTTGTACCTGATCCATACCCAGGCCCAGAGTTTTTAGCGCCATAAAGTACAGCGGCAGCAGTTGCTGACGCACCGCCGCCTCGATATTCAGTGGGTTGATGGAAAACTCCCGTACCGCCTGGCTGACGATGGCGTCGGTCTGCTCGGCCAGTAGAACCCAGTGCGGCGTGTCGATGGCCTCGGCGGCCACACGCTGCTCATCCAGCAGCAGCTTGAAGGCGCCGAAATACGCCTGCACATGGGGGTTGCCGCGTACCGCATCGGGTAGTTCGTCGAGCTGGCGCTGCTGCAGCTGCTCGTCGAACGACTTGAACAGCAGGTACTCCTTGAGCGGGTTATCGAACAGCGCATCGGCCTCGGCGATCACCTGGCGTAGCAGCTCGGAGAAACGTTTCTGCGCATAAGGATCGTCCAGCAACTGGTCGATTTCCTTGGTCAGCCGGGTCTGGATGATGTCCTTCTCGTTGCGGGTCTTCTCCTCGCTCCAGGCCTCCGGTTTGTGCACGCCCATATCGCCCACCACATAAGCGCCCTTGGATTCGCGCACGCCGATGCCAAGTACATGCTTGTCCATCAGCTTTTTCACCTGCACCGCGTACTCGTCGTAATCCACGGTATCGCCGGTGGCCTGCTTGAGGCGCTGGCGCAGGTTGGACAGCTGCTTGACTGTCTCCTTGTACTGGCGGCGGTTCTGCTCGCTGACGCTTTTGTCCTGAAAGAACGCCTGCGACTGCAAGGCAATCGCCAGGCAGGCGGCGAACTCGCTGAGCAGCGCATAGAAGTCATCACGAGTTTTCTGCCGCGTATCCACCTGCGCGCCATCCACCTCCTGCAGGCGTGGCAACAGCACCGCCAGCATCTGCTCAATGTCCTGGGTGTTCTTCACCTCAGCGAACATCGCCCATAGCTGCTGGTACAGGCCCGGCAGCTTCTTGTATTCGGTGCTCATCGGGCTGTACAGGCCATCCAGATCTTCGATGCTGTAACCGCCCTGGGTGCGCGTGGCCAGGTCCTGATACTGGGCGATGGTGATATCCAGCTCGCCGAGGATGCCGCGATAGTCGATCAGCAAGCCATGCTTTTTCAGCGGGTGCAGGCGATTGACCCGCGCAATGGCCTGGATCAGGTTGTGCTGCTTGAGGTTCTTGTCGATGTACAACACCGCGTTGCGCGGC
This sequence comes from Pseudomonas sp. EA_35y_Pfl2_R111, assembly GCF_963970955.1. Taxonomy (NCBI): domain Bacteria; kingdom Pseudomonadati; phylum Pseudomonadota; class Gammaproteobacteria; order Pseudomonadales; family Pseudomonadaceae; genus Pseudomonas; species Pseudomonas sp. EA_35y_Pfl2_R111. The sequence continues at coordinate 238,982 of NZ_CAXAOM010000003.1, forward strand.
TCGTCGAAGCCGGTGAGCAACTGGTCGATGACAATCAGCAAGTCGGGGCCATCGTCCTGAGCAAAGGCGTCGATCATCCGTTGCTTGTAGACGGTGCCGTCTTCCTTGCCGACATGCTTGTCCCACCAGGCCTGCACCACCGACTTGCTGTCTTCGTCGCTGTCGCTATTGCCCTCGCGGCTATCCGGGGCGGACATCACCAGCGCCGAGCTGACCAGGCCAATCTCGTCGAGAAAACCCTTCAGGCGAATCGCCGACACCCGGCTGTCACACGCCACCTGGCCTTTCAGGCCGTCCAGCACCGAGCTGCTGAAGTGTTCGCTGATGTCATGGGCGATCAGCTCCAACCGGCCCAACGCTTTGTACAGCTCGCCCTTCTTGGCAAACTTCTTCTTCAGGTCGGCCTGCTGCGCCTCGCTCAGGCCTCGGGTGCTGCGCTCGAACCAGCTGTCGATGGCGCGGTCGTTCACATCAAGCTCCAGGCGCCGCTCCTCGTATAGCAGCGGGGTCACCGTGCCGTCTTCCACGGCGCGCTGCATGGTGTAGGCATGCACGATGGGGCCGAACTTGCTTTGGGTTTTTTCCTTCAGCAGCAGCGGCGTGCCGGTAAAAGCAACAAAGGCCGCATTGGGCAATGCCAGGCGCATCTGCACATGGTTCTCGCCGCCCTGGGAGCGATGGCCTTCGTCTACCAGCACGATAAAGTCGCTGCTGTCGTTGTGGCACTCGGGCAGCTTGGCCGCCGAATTGAATTTCTGGATCAGGCTGAACATCACCCGCGCCGAGCCCTTGCCGATCTGCTGGGCCAGGTGTCGGCCGGATTGGCTCAGCGCTTCCTGTTGATCACGTTCGGTGAGTACCCCGGCGCTGGCGAAGGTTTTGCTCAGCTGGGCTTCCAGATCGGTGCGGTCGGTGATCACCAGCACCCGGCAGTTCTGCAGCTGAGGGTGGAAGATCAGCGCCTTGGCCAGCAACAGCATGGTGATCGATTTGCCCGAGCCGGTGGTATGCCAGATCACCCCACCCTGGCGTGCGCCGCGCACATCGCGCTGCTGAATGCGCGCAAGCAACGCGCGGATGCCGAACACCTGCTGGTAACGCGCGACTATCTTGCCGTGCTTGTTGTCGCTGTAGGTGTAAAAACGCACCAGCTCCAGCAGGCGATCCGGCCGGCACAGGCTGGCCAACAGTTTGTCCTGCTGGCTGGCCAGCAACCCGCCGGCCAGCCAGCTGCGATACCAGGCAAGGCTGGCGGCGGAGCGCTGGGCGAATATCGCCCGCTCCTGTTCTGTATTCAGCGGGCGGTTCTTCAACTCGGCGAAAGCCACCTCGCCGATTTCCTCCTCGCGCCAGGCCGCCCAGAACTTCTCGGTGGTACCCACGGTGCCGTAGCGCCCGCCACTGCCATCGACCACCAGCAGCAACTGGCTAAAGGCGAACAGCTGGGGGATTTCATCGGCGCGCTGGTTGCGCAGCATCTGCGAGATACCCTGCTGAATCAGGTCCTTGCCGTTATTGGCATCTGGGCGCTTGGCCTCGATTACCACCAGTGGCAGACCGTTTACATAGAGCACGATATCCGGGAGGCGCTGGCCGATACCGCTGGTGCAGCCCACGCCCAGCTCCTCGGTCAGGTGAAAGCTGTTATTGCTCAGGTCGCCCCAGTCGATCAGCGCGATGGTCGGGTTAACCTTGCTGCCGACGACAAAGTCGCCAACGCTTACCCCGTACAGCAATTGGTCGGACAGACGCTGGTTGGCCGCCTGTAAACCCTCGTTCAGCGGTGGGTGGCTGATCTCGCTGACCAGCTTGGTCAACGCCGCCTCGCTCAGACCATGCTCCACGCCATTGCTGAAAAAGCGCCGCTTGGCCAGCTCGGCGCGCAGCACCGGGGCCAGCACTACGCGCTCCTTGCTGCCGCGCAGTTGCAGCGCCTGGCTGGGGCTTAGATAGGTAAAACCCAGATTGGCCAGCAGCGCCAGGGCGGGGATCTTGGCGCTGAACTCTTCTTCGAACTTGGGGTGGGCAAAGGCGGGTGTGATGCTCACAGCACTATTCCTTGTTCGGCCAACCATAGGCGACCGGCAGCGCTGGTCACATAGGCTTGTTGCGGATGGTTGATCACTTCGGGGTACCGGTATTGCAGCAGGCCTTGTTGCTCGCGCAGCGGATTCAAATGGCCGGTCTTCAGCGCTACCACCTGGCGATTCAATTGCCTTGCCAGTTGCTCCGCATTGTGCGGGCGCAGGGCGCACAGCCAGAGGATCAGCGGCCAGAGTGTATGCTTGCGCGCCTTGGGCGAAAGCGCCGCTAGCGCCTTGCGCAATGGCTCGGGCAGGTCACTCGTATTTACGCCGAGGTCACTCGTATTTGGGTTGAGGTCACTCGTATTTGCGCCGAGGTCACTCGTATTTGCCCCAAGGTCATTGCCAGCCCGGCCTTCTGTCGGGAACAGCGGCAGGCCCGGCAGCTCCGCCAACTGGTAGTAGGTCGCCGGCCCCGCGCCGCCTTTTACCAGCAAGCCGCGTTGATGGTGCAGACGGCTCAGGGTCTGGCTGGCGGCCAGGGTATCCAGGTCGCTGATGGCGCGCAGCGCGGCGTTGTCCACTGCGCCGGTTTCGGCCGCCAGTATCAGCGCCTTGGCCTCATCGGCGGTCAGCTGCAGATGGCTGAACTGCTGCAGCCAGCGCAGTTGTTCTTCACCCAGCAGTTGATGCAGCAGGTACACGGCGGTGAACTGGTTCTCCAACTGATGGCTGGCGAATACCGGCGCGGTCAGCCCCAGCTCTTGCAGCAGGCGGCGCATGGTGCGAATGCCGGTGCCTTTGGTTTCGGCAAAGTCCAGGTCATACAGCACGGCGGCGATGAGCGGATTGCGCAACTGCGAATCCATTTCGCCGAGCAGGGCGGTGGGCTTGAGCGAATAGCCGGCATTGCGGATTTCTAGGCGATTGCTGTAACGCACCACCAGGGTTGGCTGGTTGACCTGATAGTCGCGGTGCATCAGCGCATTGACCACCGCCTCGCGGATCACCTTCTGCGGCAGCAGAGGTTGGTCGGAGCGCTGGGTTTCGCCTTCGCGCAAACGGAAGTGGCGCGGCATATCGTCCAGAATGGTCGCCTCCAGACGGACGATCAGGCGCAGCAGCGGCTCGCGAAAATCCTGGGTGGTGGCGAAGCGCTGCTCGGGGTTTTCGACCCACTGCGTACCCTGGATACGCACATAGTCCACCCGCACGGCCGGCAGTAGTCGACGCAGCGCCAGCGGCTTGCCCAGTAACAACAAACCCGCCACATTCGGCCGCCAGCGCCCGTCGATCTGTTTGACCAGGTTAAGTGCGCGCAGCATTTCCTCGTCGCTGGCCTGCAACTCCTCGGCCTGAGGGCGAACGCGGCCGCGCAACTGCCGATAAAGGGCGATGGCACCGCTGTCGAGGTCATCCCACTCGACATCTGGCAAAATCACCTGCTCGAAGCTCATGCCGGATTTGGCCAGCAACAGCGGCTCTAGCTCATATTGCGAGCATTCGTAATCACCATTCAGCCCGCGCCGCCAGACCCCGGTCTTGCGCTTGTTCTTGCTGTCGAATCTACCCCTGAACACGCAGGGCTTAGCCGCGGCATCCAGTTCCGGCACATACAGCGCCACCAGCCGTTGGCCTTCGACCAGCGCCGTTTGGCTGTGTACCGGGATAGCTGTTTCGAATTGCTCGCGGCAATTGCCCTGAATCTCGTTCAGCAACTTGTCGACATCGGCCACGCCTTCCGGCCAGAACTCCGCATGCCGCTCGTCCGGCTCGCACACCCCCAGCAGTAGGTAGCCGCCGCCCAGCCCCGGCTCGTTGGCGAAGGCGCAGATGCTTTGCATCAGCGAACTGCCAACCTGTGAGGCGCGCTTGGCCTCAATGCGCGGGTGCTCGTCGAGGGCATGTAACTCGGTCAGCGAGGATTCAATGGATTGCATCAACATGGGATGCCCCCATCGCCTGGTGTGCGGGCGCGAGCACTGTGTGTTGGCGGAACGCTGGCGAGCTGCATGGGGCTTCCTTGCGGGGCGATTGGCAGACGATACCAGAGCCGCCAGCCAGCGCCGAGTCTGGCAGCGTTGCGGCTACTGCCGCGGGTAGCCCGGATGCAATCCGGGGTGTTTCATGCGGGCGGCCCCGGATTGCATCCAGGCTACGGGGCTGCTGAGGCTTTTGTGGGGATTTAGCCGCGACTGCTCACATGGCAGTAAACCCTCGCGGCTAAAGCGGAGCGCCGCCGGCCCCTCCTACAGATTGCGTTGCGCTTAGTGCAGGCAGCACTGTTTGAATTTTTTGCCGCTGCCGCACGGGCAGGGGTCGTTGCGCCCGGCTTTTGGCGCTGCCTGCAGCGGGGTTTGTGCCGGGCTGGCCGTTTGGCTGCGTTGTGCCAGCCAATACGCATGCAGGGCACGCACCGCGGGTTCGATGGCAGTGACCGACTGCTGGTGCTCAGCCTGGCTCATGTGCTCCAACTGCGCGAAGTTGGCTTCGCTGCCATGCAGCTCGATGGCCGCCAGGTGCGTGGCCTCGCCTTCCGGCAGCGCCGGCCATTGGCCCAGGCTTACCCCGCGCATATAACCGAAGCACCATTCCTCAACGATGGTCAGGGTTTCGCCTTGGTACTCGCGGGTGCTGAACAGCGCCGCGAACTCCGCCGGGTATTCCATCAGCATCAATACGCAGTTGTTGATGTGCTGAATCAGCAGGCTCATAAAGCGCTGCAGTTCGGCATCCTTGGCGAACTTGGGCGTTACGCCGCCCCACAGTGCCGGCAGCCAGCGGCTGGGCGGTATTACCTCGGGGCCGGAGACCAGCGCGGTGAAAAAACCGTCCAGTTCGCAGGCGTCCAAAATCGAGTCATCGTTGCCGTACTTGAGCAGGATGCTTTCGACAAAATCCAGTTCGGCGTCGCTGAGTGGGGCGGTTTTCATATGCAGCTCCGTGGTTCGGGTGATAGCGGTGGTGTTTAGCCGAGGCTAGGTAGTCAGCGGCGCGACGTAGGGTGGGGTAGCGGCGCGGTCGCTCTGTGGGAGGGGCTTTAGCCGCGATGCCGCAAATCGTGGCGAAAGCGGAGCGCCGCCCGGCCCCTCCCACACCGATAAGGTCTCCACCTCTTCGTCCAGCCGTACTCGGCGTTGGCCGGTGAGCCGTTGTGGCATCCGGCTTTTCGTAGGGTGGATGACGCTTCACCCATCCACCGTGGCGATTTTAAGGTGGATAAAAACAGCGTTATCCACCCTACACGCTGGCCAGATTGTAGGGTGGGTTAGCGGCGCGGGTCGTAGTTGTAGGCCGCGCCACGCAGGTCGTGCGCCGCGTAACCCAGCATTGCGGTTTACCGGTAGGCCGCGATGGTGGGTTACGCGGCGCAGTCGGGCTTGGCCGTAGCCTTTGCGACCGTGATAGGCGCAATCCCCATGGATGGGGTGAATGCCGCAAGCCCGCCGGGGGGCGGCCTAACCCGCCCTACGAATCTGCGGCTCCTCTTCCAGTTCGTCGTCCAGCCGCACCCGGCGCTGGCCGGTGAGCAGTTGTTGCATCAGGGCTTTTTTCTCCAACTTGAGCTTGGCCAGCTGGGCTTGCAGATTGCTGATTTCGGCGTCGGCGGTGGAGAGTACTTGGGCGATTTTTTGTTGTTCGGGGAGTGAGGGCAGGGGGATTTCAATGCGCAGTAAATCTGCGGGATTGACGCGCCTTGCCTTGCGCCCGCCATTGGCCAGGCCCAGTTGTGCGCTGTAGAACTCTTCGCGGGATATGTACTGCACAAGCCAAGCGGGCTCGACATATTCGGTGAAGTCGAATGCCGGCAAGTCGAGTGTGCTTTCGTAGCCGTCCAAATGCTCGGGGATGATGCCGAATGCACCGTTGAGAAAGTCCAGTTTGCTGTAAATAAACTGGCCAGCCTTGCGGGTGAAGTATTTGGTGGATTCGCTGCCGATGCGCTTTTCATCCTTGGCGAACACGCCGTTGCCATACAGCTTAACGGTGATCTTTTTGGCAACTTCGCCATTACTGCCGGGCAAGCGGCTCTCGGTCAGTAGCTTTGCAATGGGGGTGCTGACCCACTCGGGGTAACCCGCAAAGCGCTTTTGCCCGGATAGCAACGGCCCCAACAGTGCCTGCTTTTGTTGCTGGCTATTGGCAAGCAGGCGCTCGGTGGTGGCGATGGCTTTGTCCCAGGTGGAAAGGATTTGGGCGATCTTGGTTTGCTCCGGCAGAGGCGGAGTCTTAATGCGAGTTGACTTTATTGACTTTAATGAGAGGTTTCTAATCGTTGATCCAGTGAGTTCTGAAATGAAGTAGTTCTGAATCTCTTCGCTGGATAGGGCGTGGTAGATAAAATTTTTGTTGGTTTCATTATTGATATTGATATATGCGGCGCTCTTGCCTAGAACTACTTTTTCGCCTTTGTAGTAGGCAAGATTTCCTATCGTGCCATTTATGGACATCAATATGGTTCTGTCGGAAAGGTCCTTTCGGTGCTTTTCGAGCTCATCAAGGGAGACGTTTTTTGTTGTGTTTCCTATTTCTATAGTGCCGCTTTTTAAGTTGTTTCCGTTTATAAAGTAGATGTCTGATTGGTCTACATATTTTGGAGTGGTGTGAATTCCATCGCTAATTTTTAAGGATAAGTCGGAAAGATAATTAACAGTCCACCCTTCAGGCACCATAACCCAGCTCCTTCAAATACCCATCCATCCCCCGCTTTAACTCCACCAACTCCCGCTCTAACCCCTCGCGCTCGGCCTTAATCGCCAGCAGATCAATCTCGTCTTCAGCCTCAAAGGTATCCACATAGCGCGGGATATTCAGGTTGTAGTCGTTATCGCGGATGGCTTGCAGGCTGACGCATTCGGCATAGCGGCTCTGGTGCTGGCGGGCGCGGTAGGCGGCAACGATGCGCTCAAGTTGCTGCGGGCCGAGTTGGTTCTGGTTTTTGCCGGCCATAAAGTCGCGGGAGGCGTCGATAAAGATCACGTCCTCGCTGCTCTTGGTTTTGCGGAACAGCAGAATTGCCGCCGGGATGCCGGTGCCGAAGAACAGTTTTTCCGGCAGGCCGATCACCGCATCCAGCAGGTTTTCTTCGATCAGCGCCTGGCGGATTTTGCCTTCGCTGCCGCCACGGAACAGCACGCCGTGGGGCACTACCACGCCCATACGGCCTGTGTCCGGCTTCAGGGTTTCGATCATATGCAGGATAAAGGCGTAGTCGCCCTTGGTTTTCGGCGGGATGCCGCGCTGGAAGCGACCGTACTTGTCGTTCTCGGCCTGTTCGATGCCCCATTTCTCCAGGGAGAAGGGCGGGTTGGCGGTAACTACGTCGAAGTGCATCAGGCCGCCGCTGGCGTCGAGCAGTTGCGGGTGGCGGATGCTGTCGCCCCAGCGCAGGTCGTGGTTTTCTTCGCCGTGCAGAAACAGGTTCATCTTGGCCAGGGCCCAGGTGGCGCCGATGGATTCCTGGCCGAACAGGGCGTAATTGCGCGAGCCGGTTTTCTCCAGCACCTTGCGCCCGCATTTCATCAAGAGGGATGCAGACCCGCATGCCGGATCGCAAATCTGCTCGCCAGGTTGCGGGTCGAGCAATTCGGCCAGCAGGTCGCTGACCTGGGCCGGGGTATAGAACTCGCCGGCGGTTTTGCCGGCACCGGCGGCAAAGCGCGAAATCAGAAACTCGTAGGCGTTGCCGATAATGTCCTGGCTGCCGATGCGCGAGGGGCGCAAGTTCATATCTGCCTGGGCGAAGTCTTCAAGCAGGTGGCGCAGCAGGTTGTTTTTGCTTTTTTCTTCGCCGAGCTTGTTGGCGTTAAAGCTGATGTCCTGGAATACGCCGCGCAGCTTGGCGCTATTGGCGTCTTCGATGGCGTGCAGGGCTTCGTCGATACGCTCGCCGTTGCCGGGCAGATGGCGTTTGTCATGCAGGCTGTAGAAGTTGGCGGACTCGGGCAGCACAAAGCGCTCGGTCTTCATCATGGCGGCGATCAGCGCCGGCTCGTTGCCGTACTTGGCCACATATCCCTCGTAGTGGTCCTGCCAGACGTCGCTCAGGTACTTCAAGAACAACATGGTCAGCACGTAGTTCTTGTAGTCGCTGGCATCCACGCTGCCACGGAAGGTGTCGCAGGACTTCCAGATAATGGCGTTGATTTCGTCCTGGCTGATGGGGCTATGGCTCATGGGCTTCTTCTTGGCTGAATCAGGGATTACGGACGGTAAGCGGAGCAGGGTTAATCAGGCAGCCGGAGTGAACTGTCAAGGTTTGCTTGATAGTTGCCGGGCTCGTTGCATCTTGATCGGGCGTGTTACGGATAGGTTGGCTGATAAACCGCTTGGCGGGTGCCGACGAGTCCAGGCGCTGGCGCAGTTGCAGCGCTGCATGGCCGTTACTGAAGGTGTCGCGAATCAGATCATGCATGGCAGCGGGCGTCCCTGTTGGCTGACGGTGCTGAACATGGCGCAGGGCGAGCGAGGTCGCCAGCTTTTTCTGCAGATAGCTTTCTGTAGATAAAGAAAAGGCCCACATCGCTGTGAGCCTTTCTCTGTATTTGGTGCCCGGGGACGGAATCGAACCGCCGACACGGGGATTTTCAATCCCCTGCTCTACCGACTGAGCTACCCGGGCTAACGGGGCGCTATTAGACGGATTTGAAGGGTAGGTGTCAAGCGTGGGTTTGAAAAATATTTAATTAATACGGGCGGTTAGGTTCGGGTGCTGGGAAAAGGCCGGTGGCGTTGGGCCCCCGGATGCATCGGGGGAGGGATTAGCCGTGTAGGGTGGATAACGCTTTGCTTATCCACCATCGTGGTGTGGTGGATGGATAAGGCGTCATCCACCCTACGGTCTGGATGCAGTCCGTGGAGCGATTCGTCGGAGCGGCCCATGGCTCGCTCCTACAGGTGCGACGCGGCTGTTACTCGCTGGGCGGCACGTAACCGTCGGCTTGGGCGTATTCCTCGCCGGAGAGGAATTTGTCCATCTCGACCTGGAGGAATTTACGGTCTTCGGCGTTCATCATGTTCAGGCGACGCTCGTTGATCAGCAGGGTCTGGTGCTTCTGCCATTCGTCCCAGGCTTGCTTGGAGACGTTGTTGAAGATGTCCTCACCTTTGGCGCCTGGATATGGTGGGCGGTCCAGGCCGGGGAGTTCCTGCTTGTGTTTGCGGCACTGTACGGTGCGGGTCATGGCGTTTCTCCAGTATTTGCTGCGAGTGCATCGGCCGCGCGCTTCAGCAATTTCTTCACCGGGGCGGCGAGACCCAGGCGCGGCGGGGTGGCGAGGTTATACCAGAGCCAGTCAGCCTCGGCCACGGCGGTTGGTGCGGCGTCAACCTGGATCAGCCAGGGTTCGATGGCCAGTTGGAAGTGGCTGAAGGTGTGGGTCAGGCCGCTCAGCTCGCGTTGTGCGCCGAGCTGCAGGGTGTGGCGGCTGGCCAGTGTGGCGATGGCCGTTGCTTCGTCCAGCTCCGGCAGGCTCCACAAACCGCCCCAGAGGCCGCTGGACGGGCGGCGATAGAGCAGCACCTCGCCGTTGCGGTTGGCGAATATCGGCATCAGCGTGCGTTTCTGTGGCAGCGCCTTGCGCGGCTTGGGGATCGGGTAGCGAATTTCCAGGCCGAGCAGGTGCGCCTGGCAGCCGCTCTTCAGTGGGCAAAGTAGGCAGCTGGGTTTGCTACGGGTACAGAGCGTGGCGCCCAGGTCCATCATCGCCTGGGTGTAGTGGTTGGCCCGGGCGTGCGGGGTAAAGCGCTCGGCCACATCCCATAGCTGTTTGGCCACTTTTGGCTCGCCCGGATAACCTTCCTGGGCGACGTAGCGCGCGAGTACGCGTTTGACGTTGCCGTCGAGAATCGGCGCGCGCAGGCCCATGCTTAGGCTGGCGATGGCGCCGGCAGTGGAGCGGCCAATGCCGGGTAGTTCGGTGAGTTGGTCGACATCTCGGGGGAATTCACCGGCATATTCGCGCACAACGATCTGCGCGGTTTTCTGCAGGTTGCGTGCGCGGGTGTAGTAACCGAGGCCCGTCCACAGGTGCAGCACTTCATCTTCCGGCGCTGCTGCCAGGTCATTTACCGTCGGCAATGCGGCCATAAAGCGGTCGAAATAGCCGAGCACGGTGCTGACCTGGGTTTGCTGCAGCATGATCTCCGAGACCCACACGCGGTACGGCGTGATGCCCTGTTGCCAGGGCAGGTCCTTGCGCCCGTGGCTGTCGTACCAGTTCAGTACCGCGTCAGAAAACTGCTCGGGGCTCATCGGTTGAACAGGCCCTTGAGCGCGTCTTTCAGCTCGGGGCTGACCTTGTCGCCGAGTTTTTCTTCGATCTTCTCGTTGAGCTTGTTGCCGGCCAGTTTCGCGGCGACTTTACCCAGGCCGTCCTGATCCAGGCGACAGGCTTTGCCGCCCATTTCCAGCGGGCCACGGCAGCGCACGGGCCATTCGATGCCGACATAGCGCTCGTTGACCTGGCAAGCCGGGTCGGGCATTTCGCGTTGGTCGCCAATAATGGTGATGCCGACGCGGTAGTCGAGGCCAAGGATGCGCAGGTCCAGATCGCCATTGCCTTTGACTGCCAGGCCTGGAATCACGGCCTTGAGGTCGGGGTTGTGGGCGACGCCGTTGCGCAGGGTCAGGCTGCCTTGCAGGGTTTCGAAGGGCGTGTCCTTGCCGCGTGGATCGCTGCTCAGGGATTTGCGGTTGAGGGTGGCGATGCCGCGGCACAGCTGTTGTTCCAAGTTGGCGTCGACCAGCACGCCGTCATTCAGCATAAAGCTGGCGTCGCCTGTCAGCCCATCGACCCACGCGCGCTGGCTGTTGCCGCTGGTGGTCAAGTTGGCTTTGAAATCCAGCAGGCCCTTGACCGGCGAAGGCTGGTCGGGCTTTTTCAGGAACGGCTCAACCGGGATGTTGCTGAGGTTCTTCTGCACGCTCAGTAGTGGCACGGACGGGCGTACGTCGATGCTGGCCTTGGCGTTGAAGCTGCCGTTGCCGATAGTACCGCGCACATCCTGCAGGGTCAGCAGGCCGCCTTTGCCCTGCGCCTTAGCGCTGAAATTACTGATCACCTGCTGCTGTGCGGTGAGCTGGTCCAGGCCAAGGTCGAGCTGTACGTCGAGCTTACGCAGCGTCTCGATCGGCAGCACTTCACTGTTGCTCCAGGCGTGCTGGGTCGGTGCATCGGGTAGTGGTGTGCTGCCGCTCTGCCCAGCACTGGCAACGCTGGCCTTAACTTCGGCCTGGCGCGCGGCGCCGGCATCTTTGGCGTCCTGGGACGGTGCGGGCAGGTAGCGGTCGAGGTTCAGTTGGTCGCCCTTAAGCTGTACGCGCAGGGCCTGTTTGGCGAAATCGGCAATCGCCAGCTGACCGCTGAAGTGGCTGTCGTCCAGGGTTAGCTTGAGTTCTTCGAAGGTCAGGCTGTTGTCGGTGCCGCTCAAGCGGGTTACCAGTTCGAACTGGCTGAGGGTTTTTTCATCGGTCATCGGCGGCAGTTTCTGGCCGATGGTGGTGAGGAATTCACGCAAGTTGAGTGGCGCGATGGATAGCCCCCCGCTGAGTTTTGGCTGCTTGTCGAGATCACGTACTTTCAGTTCGCCAAGTGCGCGCAACTGGTTGCCGGAGAACTTCAGACCATTCCATTCAGCGACCTGAGCGGCCAGGTCGACCAGCAGTTGGCCCTGGGCCGAGTAGGTCAGGGTCTGGCCGTCGAAGGGCTCGCCAGATACTTCGCCTGAGAGCTTGGCGTCTTCCAGTTGATAGCGCTTGAGCACGCGATCAAAGCGCAGCTCGCCCTGCAGTTCGCTGCGGGCGCGTAGCACTGGCTTGTTGAGGCCAAAGAAGGCGCTGAGTTTGATTGGAATGCCTGCGCCTTCGCGGATTGCTCCGGTGGTCAGCTGGATACTTTCGGCGCTGAATTGCTGGCCTTTTTGCACATCGTGGTAGTCGATGCGCGCGCTGTTAACGATCAGGCTGTCGATATCCAGTTTCAGCGGCTGGCTGCTTTCAGCAGGCTCAGCAGCTGGGTTTTCGGCCTGCGGGCTGTCGCGGTTGGCTGCTGGGGCTTCGTCTGTTGCGGTGGTGGTGTTAGCCGGTTTGCCGACATCTTCCCAGTTGCTGCGGCCTTTTTCGTCGCGCTGCAGGTTGAGGTTGAGGCCGTCGATACGGATATCGCTCATCTGCACTTCTTTGCGCAGCAGCGGCAGCACGCGCACCGACAGGCCGAGCAGGCGCAGGTCGGCGAAAGGCTTGTCTGGGGTGCTGGGGCTGGCGAGCGTGGCTTCAGTCAGCTCCAGGCCGAGCCAGGGGAACAGGCTCCAGCCAATATCACCGTTGAGGGTCAGCTCCAGGTTGGCCTTGTCGCGGGCAAGCTGGCGGATTTCGTCTTTGTAATCGTTGGGATCGAACAGGTGGGTGAGGGCAAAGCCCAGCGCCACGATGATCAGCAATAGCCCGAGAAAAAACAGGCCGAGAATTTTGCCGAGCGCTTTCATGTGCGAATCCTTGTTTCGAAACTGGATGGTGAAGAGCAGCAATTCAAGCCGGCGAGTATAGCGCCAGCGTTTTTACCTGGACCGCCGACAGTCCCGTTTACGCGGTGATTTTGCAAGCGGCTTTTAGAGCCTGTTTATTACGAACTCGCGAGCTAGAGCCATGCAAGGCGCTACGTTAGTAACAGCCTCCGGCTGGTCAAAACAGGCGAGGAAGCGGAGTGTACTTTTGTACATGAGCTTCCGAGTCTGTTTTTAACGCCGCAGGGCCGACGCGCAGCAGGTCGGCTCTTACAGTGCTTGCGCCACGCGCTCGGCGATAGCCAGGCTGGCGGTAAGCCCTGGCGACTCGATGCCGAACAGGTTAACCAGGCCTGGCAGGCCGTGCTCCTTGGGCGTTTGGATAATGAAGTCGGCGGCCGGTTCCCCGCTGCCTGCGAGTTTCGGTCGGATGCCGCTGTAGCCCGGCACCAGGCGCGCGCTGTCGATGGTAGGGAAATAGCGGCGGATGGCATCGGCGAACGGCTCGCGCAGGTTTTCGTCGACCCGGTAGTCGATCTGCGTGAGGTAGCGGGTGTCCGGACCGAAACGCAGCTGGCCGCCGAGATCCAGGGTGGCGTGGATGCCTAGTCCAGCTGTATTTGCTTCTGGCATCGGGTAGATCAGATGCTGGAAGGGCGAGTGACCGCTATAGCTGAAGTAGCGACCCTGACATAAGTGCAGCGGCGGAACCTGGTGCAAACCTTGGGTTTGCCTGGCCAACTGCTGGGCGAATAGACCGCCGGCATTGATCACCCGCTGGGTTTTCAGCTGGAACGGTTCGCCGCCGCTGTGGCCTGAGGCTATCCAGCCGTCGCCGCTTGCTTCGAGTCGTTCGACGCGGCTGTGCAGTACCAGCTGTGCGCCACGATTTTCCGCCACCGCCAACAGCGATTGCAGGTAGGCGTGGCTGTCGATAATTCCGGTGCTGGGCGAAAGCAGGGCGGCAACTCCGCGTACTGTGGGTTCCAGGCTATTCAGCTGAGCTCGATCAATAGGCTGCAAGTCATGCACACCGCAGGCCTCGGCATTGCGTTGCAGCTGTTCGAGCTTGGCGATTTCTGTGCTTTCCACCGCCACTAGCAGCTTGCCGAGCTGTCGGTGCGCTACCTGATGGGTGCGGCACCAGGCATACAGGCGCTCACGGCCTTCCAGGCACAGTTCGGCCTTGAGCGAGCCGGGTTCGTAATACAGGCCGGCGTGGATCACCTCGGAGTTGCGGCTGGAGGTGTGGCTGCCGATCAGGCTTTCCGCCTCGACTATCAGGCAGCTCTGTCCCGGACTGCTCAAGCGCGCGGCGCAGGCCAGGCCGAGGGCGCCTGCACCGATAATCAGGGTGTCGATACTGTCCATGGTTATCCCACTGTTTAGTGCGCGGGCCGCAGGGGCGCTGCCAACGCCTATGCAAACGATAGTCAGTACCTCTGATCGCCGCCGGTAGCCGCCCAGGCGGATGCCCGCCTATAATGCCAGCCTTTTTCCGTGGGCAATTTCTGGAGCTGGTGATGGCCGAACGTACGGCATCCGTCGAGCGCAATACCCTGGAGACCCAGATCAAGGTCTCGATCAACCTGGATGGAACTGGCAAAGCCAAGTTCGATATTGGCGTGCCATTCCTCGAGCACATGCTCGACCAGATCGCCCGCCATGGCTTGATCGACCTCGATATCGAGTGCAAGGGCGACCTGCATATCGACGACCACCACACCGTGGAAGATGTCGGTATCACCCTCGGCCAGGCGTTCACCAAGGCCATCGGCGACAAGAAAGGCATGACCCGTTACGGCCATTCCTACGTGCCGCTGGATGAAGCGCTGTCGCGCGTGGTGATCGACTTCTCCGGCCGTCCGGGCCTGCAGATGCATGTGCCGTTCACCCGCGCGGTGGTTGGCGGCTTTGATGTGGATCTGTTCCAGGAATTCTTCCAGGGCTTCGTCAATCACGCCTTGGTCAGCCTGCATATCGATAACCTGCGTGGCACCAACACCCACCACCAGATCGAAACGGTGTTCAAGGCCTTCGGCCGCGCCCTGCGCATGGCTGTCGAGCTGGACCCGCGCATGGCCGGGCAGATGCCGTCGACTAAAGGCGTGCTTTGATGCAAACGGTTGCAGTAATCGATTACGGCATGGGCAACCTGCACTCGGTGGCCAAGGCCCTTGAGCATGTGGGTGCCGGTAAGGTGCTGGTGACCAGCGATGCCCAGGTGATTCGCGAAGCGGACCGGGTGGTATTTCCCGGCGTTGGCGCGATTCGCGATTGCATGGCCGAGATCAAGCGCCTGGGCTTCGACAGCCTGGTGCGTGAAGTCAGCACTGACCGACCGTTTCTCGGCATCTGCGTAGGTATGCAGGCGCTGCTGGAGCACAGCGAAGAGAACGATGGCGTTGATTGCATCGGTCTGTTCCCCGGTAAAGTGCGCTTCTTCGGCAAGGACATGGTCGAAGGCGGCGAGCCGCTGAAGGTGCCGCATATGGGTTGGAATGAAGTGGCGCAGTCGGTCAAACACCCGCTGTGGCACAACATTCCGGACCTGGCGCGCTTCTACTTTGTGCACAGCTATTACATCGAGGCCGGCAATCCCAAGCAGGTGGTCGGTCGTGGTCACTACGGCAAGGATTTCGCCGCGGCGCTGGCCGACGGTTCGCGTTTCGCCGTGCAGTTCCATCCGGAAAAGAGCCACACCCATGGCCTGCAGCTGCTGCAGAACTTCGCCGCCTGGGATGGCCGCTGGTAATGAGCCGGGCCAAGCAGAAACCGCCGATTCTCACCCTCACTGCTGAGCAGGAGCGTGAGGCGACCAGCGTCCTCAAGCGCTTTATGGCCGAGCGCTTCGAGCTTGAGCTAGGCAGTTTCGAGGCTGCCGAAGTGCTGGAGCTGTTTGCCCGCGAGATTGCACCGCACTACTACAACCGGGCGATTTTCGATGTGCAGACTCACCTGAAAGAACGGTTCGAGAGCATCGAAAGCGACCTCTGGGCGCTGGAAAAGAGCTGACCCACCGAATTCACACGACTTGAGCAGGTTCAACCGATGCTGATTATCCCCGCTATCGATCTGAAGGACGGCGCTTGCGTGCGTCTGCGCCAGGGCCGCATGGACGATTCCACGGTGTTCTCCGATGACCCGGTGAGCATGGCCGCCAAGTGGGTCGAGGGCGGCTGCCGCCGTCTGCATCTGGTCGACCTCAACGGCGCTTTCGAAGGTCAGCCGGTCAACGGCGAAGTGGTCACAGCCATCGCCAAGCGCTACCCGCACCTGCCGATCCAGATCGGCGGTGGTATCCGCTCGCTGGAAACCATTGAGCATTACGTCAAAGCCGGGGTCAGCTACGTGATCATCGGTACCAAAGCGGTGAAAGATCCTGCCTTCGTCGCCGAAGCGTGCAAGGCGTTTCCGGGCAAGGTCATCGTCGGTCTGGACGCCAAGGACGGTTTTGTCGCCACCGACGGCTGGGCTGAAATCAGCACCGTGCAGGTGATCGACCTGGCCAAGCAGTTCGAGGCCGACGGCGTGTCCGCCATCGTTTATACCGACATCGCCAAAGACGGCATGATGCAGGGCTGCAATATTCCTTACACCGTGGCCCTGGCCAACGCCACGCGCATCCCGGTGATCGCCTCCGGCGGCATTCACAATATTGGCGATATCCAGGCGCTGCTGGACACCAACACGCCGGGCATCATCGGCGCCATCACCGGTCGGGCCATCTACGAAGGCACCCTGGATGTGGCCGAAGCTCAGGCGCTTTGCGACCTGAAATACAAAGACGAATAAACGCGCCGTAAGCGCCAAGGCTGTAGGGCGGGTCATCCCGCCGGACTGACGCAATCTTTATTGGTGGGTTGCCCCACCCTACGGAGCTTCACATGGCATTGGCCAAACGCATTATCCCCTGCCTCGACGTCGACAACGGCCGCGTGGTCAAGGGCGTGCAGTTCGAGAACATCCGCGACGCCGGTGATCCGGTGGAAATCGCCCGTCGCTACGACGAGCAGGGCGCCGACGAGATTACATTTCTCGACATCACCGCCAGCAGTGACGGTCGCGATACCACGTTGCACACCGTGGAGCGTATGGCCAGCCAGGTGTTTATCCCGCTGACCGTAGGTGGCGGCGTGCGTACCGTGCAGGACATTCGCAATCTGCTAAATGCCGGCGCGGACAAGGTCTCGATCAACACTGCCGCGGTGTTTACTCCGGAATTCGTCGGCGAAGCCGCTTCACGCTTTGGCTCGCAGTGCATTGTCGTCGCCATCGACGCGAAGAAGGTCTCCAAGCCAGGCGAAACCCCGCGCTGGGAAATCTTCACCCACGGCGGGCGCAAACCCACCGGCCTGGACGCGGTGCTCTGGGCGAAAAAGATGGAAGATCTCGGCGCCGGCGAAATCCTTCTGACCAGCATGGATCAGGACGGCGTAAAGAGCGGCTACGACCTCGGCGTAACCCGTGCCATTAGTGAAATGGTCGGCATCCCTGTGATCGCCTCCGGCGGCGTCGGCAATCTGCAGCACCTGGCTGATGGCATTATCGAAGGCAAGGCCGCAGCGGTGCTAGCGGCGAGCATTTTCCACTTCGGTGAATACACCGTGCCTGAAGCCAAGGCGTATATGGCCGCGCGCGGCATCGTAGTGCGCTAGAGCCTGTCTCTGATTTGCTGCGCGTCGGCGACGCCTGCATTAAAAACAGCCTCGGCAAGCCGCTTGCGGCTAACACGCTTTAGCGTGACCCGAAGGGCGAGTGCAACGAGTAATGCTCATTTACAGTCGTAAACTCGCATGCGAGCCCAGTCCGCTTCCTCGGCGCTTTGACCAGCCTTCGGCTGTTACTACGTAGCGCCTTGTCTCGCTCTAGCTCGCCGTATCCGAATCAGGCTCTTACACCTCGCTCGCTGGCCGGCAGCCCTGCCGGCCACTGCTGCGGGCGAGTCGACAGCAAAATGTCGACTGGCCCGCTAAAATCAGAATGTTTGCGTTCGGGTCGATGCTTTGCCATCCCCGTGAGCGCTCCTCTTTCAATAAATGGTTATTTCCTTACACGGAGTTCTTATGTCCGCTATCCGGCTATTCACCGCAGTTTGGCTGTTGTGTGCCGTCAGCCTGGCTCGCGCAGAGCCTCTGGTTCTGCTTACCGAAAACCTGCCGCCGTTCAGCATGGCGGCCAGCGGTGGCAACTTTGCCAAAGATGCTGATGTGCAGGGCATCAGCAGCGATACGGTGCGTGCGTTGTGCAGCAAGGCGCAGTTGGAGTGCCAGATGATTCTGCGTTTCCCCTGGGATCGGCAGTACAAACAGGCGCTCGAAAATAAAGGCTACGGGTTGTTCTCCACGATCCGCACGCCGGACCGTGAGTCGCTGTTCAAGTGGGTCGGGCCAATTGCCGTGAGCGATTGGGTGCTGCTGGCCAAGGCCGATAGCAACGTTTCGCTGAACAGCCTGGATCAGGCCGGGGCATACCGGATTGGTGGTTATCGCAATGATGCGATTTCGCAGTTCCTGATCGACCGCGGCGTGACGGTGCAAACCAGTCTGCAGGACAAGGAAAATCTCAACAAGCTGGAGAAGGACCTGATTGACCTGTGGGCCACTGATGAGGTCGGCGGGCGCTACATGGCCAAGCAGTCGCCGCTGGGCGCGCTCAAGGTGGTGCATCGCTTCAATAGCGCCGATCTCTACCTGGCGCTGAATATTGAGACGCCCGATGAAGTGGTGCAGAAGTTGCAGAAAGCCTTGGACGACATGCGCGCTCAGGGCGAGCTGGGTAAGATCAAAGACAGCTATCTGTAAGCGTCTTGTGATCATGCCTGCGCAAAACCTGGGCTGGGCTAAGTCGGCAGTGCTGGGTATGCTTGCATGCTCAGCCCAACTATCGATGTGAGACATCATGTTAAAACAACTACTAGTCGCCCTCGCTGGCACAGTTATGGTGCTCGCGGGCAGTGCTCGGGCCGAAATTGACCCGAACTACCGTATGGTCCTGCTGACCGAGAATTTCCCGCCGTACAACATGGCGATCAACGGCAAGAACTTCGCCCAGGAAGACAATATCGACGGCATTGCCGTGGATATCATCCGCGAGATGTTCAAGCGCGCCGGCATCCAATACAACATGACCCTACGTTTCCCTTGGGACCGCATCTACAAACTGGCGCTGGAAAAGCCCGGTTATGGCGTATTCGTGACTGCACGTCTGCCGGAGCGTGAGGCGTTGTTCAAGTGGGTTGGCCCGATTGGTCCGGATGACTGGGTACTGCTCGGCAAAGCCGATAGCAGCATTACCCTGAGCAGCCTGGAAGAGGCCAAGCAATACAAGGTCGGCGCCTACAAGGGGGACGCGATCGCCGAGCACCTAGTGGAAAAAGGCCTGGAGCCGATTACCGCCCTGCGCGATACGCAAAACGCAAAGAAGCTGATGGCCGGTCAGATTGACCTGTGGGCCACCGGTGATCCTGCCGGTCGCTACCTGGCCAAGCAGGAAGGTGTTTCCGGCCTGAAAACCATTCTGCGTTTCGATAGCGCAGAGTTGTATCTGGCCCTGAACAAAGAGGTGCCGGACGAGGTTGTACAAAAGCTGCAAGCCGAGCTGGACAAGATGCGCAGCGAAGGTTTTGTCGACGATATTCTGAACAACTACCTGTAACACGTAACACCAGCGGGCCGGTCACAAACCGGCTCGCGGCCATGGATGGTTGACGCCAAGCACCATACGTCGCCGGGCGGTCGCCCGAGCAGGGATGCCGCTAGCCATAATCACAATTCATGCGAGCGGAATGACCTATGTTGAAAATCCTAAAAAGCAGCCTGTTGTTCGGGCTTGTCCTGAGTGCCTGTGCAGCCCATGCAGAGCTTCCAGCCGATTACAAAGTGGTGTTGCTGACTGAGAACTTCCCGCCGTTCAACATGGCGGTGGACGACAAGAACTTCGCCCGTGATGACGGTATTGACGGTATCAGTGCCGAGATCGTTCGAGCGATGTTCAAGCGTGCCGGCATCAACTACACCCTGACCCTGCGTTTTCCTTGGGATCGCTTGTATCGCCTGACCCTGGATAAACCCAACTACGGTCTGTTCTCCACGACCTTTACGCCAGAGCGTCAGCCACTGTTCAAGTGGGTGGGGCCGTTGGCGAAAACCGGTTGGGTACTGTTGGCTGCGCCGGGTAATAACCTCAGCGTCGCCAGCCTCAAGGATGCCGGGCAGTATCAGATCGGCGCCTACAAAAACGATGCGGTCAGCCAGCACCTGGAAAGTCAGGGCCTGAGTCCGATCAATGCGCTGCGTGATCAGGAGAACATCAAGAAACTGCTCAGCGGCAAGATCGACCTCTGGGCCACCACTGACCCGGTCGGCCGCTACCTGGCCAAGCAGGAAGGTGTAAGTGGGTTGAATACTGCGCTGCGCTTTAACGAAGCCGAGTTGTACCTGGCCCTGAATAAGGACACCCCGGATGAGGTGGTACAGCGTCTGCAGAAGGCTTTGGACGAACTGCGCGCCGAAGGCTTTATCGACGAGATGACCAATAACTACCTGTAGTCTCAGGCGTTATTAAAAAGCCCGACCTTGAGTGATCAAGGTCGGGCTTTTTCTTGGATATCTGTAGGAGCGACCCATGGCCGCGATTGCGGGTTCGCGGGCATGGCCCGCACCTACGCTCGTGCCTACTCGCCGCGGGTAACGCTCAGCCCTTTGAGCAGGTTGAGTGCCTGGCTCAACTGGTAATCGTCATCCTGTGGGCGCGCCGGGGTGCTGGTTTTGCCCTTGCTTGGCTTGTCGGCACCGCCGTTGCCGTTGCCCAGATGGCCTTGTAGATCGGCTTCCTTGATGCTGCTTTCGTCCTGCTCGCGGGTCAGCTTGGCGCGTGCCACCTCGATGTCCGGGACGATGCCCTGAGCTTGAATCGAGCGGCCATTGGGGGTGAAGTACAGCGCGGTAGTAAGCTTCAGGGCGCGGTCGTTGTTCAGCGGTAGCACGGTCTGCACCGAGCCTTTGCCGAAGCTGTCAGTACCCATCAGCACACCGCGCTTGTGGTCCTGTAGGGCGCCAGCGACGATTTCCGAGGCGGAGGCGCTGCCGCCGTTGATCAGCACCACCAGTGGCACGCCTTCACTGGCGTCGGTTGGATCGGCATTGAAGCGCAGCTCTGAGTTAGCGATACGACCCTCGGTGTAAACGATCAAACCTTTCTTAAGGAAATGGTCGGTGACTTCCACTGCCGCCTGTAGCACCCCGCCGGGGTTGTTGCGCAAGTCAAGTATCAGGCCGCGGAGCTTCTTGCCGTTGTCCTTGCGCAGCTTGGCCAGGGCCTTACCGACGTCCTCGCCACTGTTGACCTGGAACTGGGTGATGCGGATATAGCCATAGCCATCGTCAAGCAGCTGGCTTTTTACGCTCTTGACCTTGATCACCGCGCGCGTCAGTTCGACATCGAAGGGTCTGCCGCCTTCACGTACAAGGGTCAGCTCGATATCGCTGCCGGCTTTGCCACGCATCTTCTCGACTGCTTGCATCAGCGACAGGCCCTTGGTGGGCTGGCCGTCGATCTTCACGATCAGGTCGCCTGGCTGGATGCCGGCGGCGGACGCTGGGGTGTCATCAATTGGCGATATAACCTTGAGAAAGCCGTCTTCCGTACCGAGCTCAATACCCAGGCCGCCAAATTCGCCACTGGTGCTTTCCTGCAGGTCGCGGAAGGCTTCCGGCTCCAGGTAGGCCGAGTGCGGATCAAGGTTGCTGAGCATGCCCTTGATCGCGTTTTCCAGCAGGGTCTTGTCGCTGACCGGCTCGACATAGGCTGACTTGATACGGTCCATCACCTCGGCAAAGGTACGCAGGTCGTCCAGCGGCAGTGGCGCGCTGTCGTTGGCTGTGGCCGGTACTGCGGCAAAGGCCTGGGAGGCGCCAGCCAGCAGGCTGAAAGCCAGGGCGAAAGCGCTGAGACGGAACAAATGCGGCATATCGAACTTACTCCTTCCTGAATCGGTAAAGGCAGCGCTTATCCTTGCGCGCGGCACCATTGAGCGGGGTCAATCGGGCGGCCCTGCTGGCGAATTGCGAAATACAATGCTGGGGTTTCCTGGCCGCCGCTGTTGCCAACGGTGGCGATGGCCTCGCCAGCTTTGACCACGTCGCCGGCATCTTTGAGCAGACTCTGGTTATGCCCATAGAGGCTCAGGTAGCCGTTGCCATGATCGAGAATGACCAGAAGCCCGGCGCCGCGCAACCAGTCGGCAAACACCACGCGCCCTCCATGCACCGCGTGCACCTGGCTACCGGCTGAAGCGCCGATCAGCACGCCATCCCACTTAGTGCGGGCATCGCCACCGCGTGGTGTGCCGTAGCGCGCCACCAGGCGACCGTTGACTGGCCAGGGCAATTGGCCGCGGGCTTTGGCGAATGGACCGCCAAAGCTGGCACCGGAGCTCACCAATGGACCCGTCGGCGCGAAATTAGTGCTGCTGTGCGGTTGTTCGCGTTCGGCGAGCAGGGCTTGTTGGCGCGCGGCTTCAGCTTCGCGGGCCTGGCGGGCGAGGGTTTCCTCGATGGTTTTCAGCACGCGCGCCAGATTGGCTTGCTCCTGCTGGCGGGCCTTGAGCTTCTGGTCGCGGGCGGAGAATTCCTTGTTCAGCTTGGCCAGGGCCAGCTGACGCTCCTTGCGCACGCTGGCGAGCTGTTCGCGGCGGCCGTCCAGCGCACTTTTCTGCTCAAGCAGCTGGCGTTGCTGGTTGGCGATGTCCTGCTCGACATTGGCTAGCTGGCGCAGGGTTTCATTGAAGGCAGCGAGTTGTTCCATGCGCGCTTCGCTGAGGTAGTCGTAGTAGGTCAGGGTGCGCGAGAATTTTTCCGGATTTTGCTGGTTGAGCAGCAGCTTGACGTACTCCTGGCGGCCGCTCTGATAGGCTGCGCGGGCCTGGATGCCGATCAGGCGCTGCTGTTCAAGGCGCGCACCCTCAAGTTTTTTTTTCTCTTTATCGAGGCGTTGGATTTCCTCTTCGCTGTTTTTCAGGTCCTGCTGCAGGCCTTTGACCTGCTTCTCCAGCTGACCCATTTCGCTTTCGGTTTTTTTCAGGTCTTTCTGTACGCCGGATTTTTCCTGCTGCAGCTTCTCCAGCAGTTGTTTCAGCTCGGCGACATCGGCGCGGGCGGCGTCCAGTTGCTTCTGCGCATCGCTCTTCTCGTCGGCAATGGCAGGCGTCAGCAGGAGGGTCAGGAAAACAAGGGCGAGGGCACGAAGCATGGGGCTGGCAGTACCTAGGGCATGGACGCGCCTAGTATGCCTAAAAAACCGGCGGCAAGCTGCAAGTCATCCGTGTTGCACATGAGGGTAAATTGGTAGCGTGAAGCAGCCGGCAGTTTGCCCGCAAGCCAGGCATTGCGCCTGGCTCACGGGTCGCGGCTTAGCTTAGCTCGACGATGCTGGTGCCGGTCATTTCCGCCGGTACCGGCAAGCCCATCAGGGTCAGCAGGGTCGGGGCTACGTCAGCCAGTACGCCGCCAGCACGGATAGTCGCGGGGCGCTTGCCGACATAGATAAACGGCACCGGCTCGCAGGTGTGCGCGGTGTGCGCTTGGCCGGTGCTTTCATCGGCCATCTGCTCGACGTTGCCGTGGTCGGCGGTAATCAGCGCTTCGCCGCCGACTTTGTCCAGCGCGGCGACGATGCGGCCGACACAACCGTCCAGGCATTCCACGGCGGCCACGGCGGCGGAGAACACACCCGTGTGGCCGACCATGTCGCCGTTGGCGTAGTTGACAATGATTACGTCATAGCGCTGATTCTCGATGGCATCGACGATCTTGTCGGTGACTTCCGGCGCGCTCATCTGCGGCTGCAAGTCATAAGTGGCGACGTTCGGAGAGGGGATCAGGATGCGCTCTTCGCCAGCGAAGGGCTCTTCGCGGCCACCGGAGAAGAAGAAGGTGACGTGGGCGTACTTCTCGGTTTCGGCGATGCGCAGCTGGGTCTTGCCGTTGTTTGCCAGATATTCGCCGAGCACGTTGGTCAGTGCCTCCGGCTTGTAGGCGCTGGGCGTCGGGATGCTCGCGGCGTACTGGGTGAGCATGATGAAACCGGCCAGTTGCGGCACGCGCTTGCGCTCGAATTCCTTGAAGCCTGGCTCGACAAAGGCGCGGGTCAGCTCGCGGGCGCGGTCGGCGCGGAAGTTCATAAACACCACGGCATCGCCGTCTTCCATGCGCACTGGCTCGCCAATGCTGGTTGCCTTGACGAACTCATCGCTTTCGCCGCGCTCGTAAGCGGCATTCAGGCCTTCCAGGGCGGTGGCGGCGGTGAATTGGCCGTTACCGTCGACCAGCAACCCGTAGGCCTGCTCGACACGGTCCCAGCGGTTGTCGCGGTCCATGGCGAAGTAGCGGCCGCTGAGGCTGGCGATGCGGCCCTTGCCGAGTTTGGCGAAGGTGGTGTCAAGCAGTTCGATGGAGGGCTGGGCGCTTTTCGGCGGGGTGTCGCGGCCGTCGAGGAAGGCGTGCAGGTAAATGTTCTCTGCCCCGCGCTGGGCGGCCAGTTCGGCCATGGCCACCAGGTGGTCCTGATGGCTGTGCACGCCTCCGTCGGAGAGCAGGCCGAGGATATGCACGGCCTTGCCAGCCTTGACCGCTTTATCCACCGCGCCAATGATCTCGGCGTTATCGAAGAACTCGCCATCGCGAATGGCCTTGGTCACTCGGGTGAAGTCCTGGTACACCACACGGCCGGCTCCGAGGTTCATATGGCCGACCTCGGAATTGCCCATCTGGCCGTCTGGCAGACCTACGTCCATGCCTGAGCCTGAGATCAGGCCATGGGGCTGGGTGGCGCGCAGATGGTCGTAGACTGGCGTGTTGGCCGCCATGATGGCGTTGGATTCGGGGCTGTCACTGTGGCCGAAGCCATCGAGGATGATCAGTACCAGGGGTTTGGGCGTGGCGCTCATATAACTGGTTCGCTCTGGGTCGATGGGCGGGAAACAAAGCAGGCATTTTACGGCCAAGTGGCACAAACGTCACCGCCGGGCGGGGTTTGGCCGACTTGTGTGGCTGTGTATACTGGCCGACATTTTACCGCCCCGGAAACGCACAATGCTTGCCAACTTGATTGAATTTGCCACGACCCACTATGTCCTGAGCGGCTTGTTCGTGACCCTGCTCGCACTGCTGGTCTTCACCGAAGCACGCAAGGGTGGACAGAGCCTGAGCAGCCGTGAGCTGACCGCACTGGTTAACAGCGAGCAGGGCGTGGTGCTGGATATTCGCGGGCAAAAGGACTTTGCTGCTGGGCATATCGTCGGTGCGCTGAATATTCCCTTCGAAAAACTCGCTGGCCGTATGGTTGAGCTGGACAAGCACAAGGCCAAGACCATCATCGTGGTCGATGCCATGGGCCAGCACGCCGGCGCTGTGTGCCGCGATCTGAAAAAGGCAGGTTTCACTGCCGCCAAGCTGTCTGGCGGTGTCGCCAGCTGGCGTGGTGACAATTTGCCGCTGGTGAAGTGAGATGCAGCCTGTCGTCATCTATTCCAGCGATTGGTGCCCGTACTGCATCCGCGCCAAGCAATTGCTGACTCAGAAAGGTGTGGCCTTCAACGAAATCAGAGTTGATGGCAAGCCTGACGTGCGTGCTGAGATGACCCGCAAGGCGCGGCAGACCTCGGTGCCGCAGATCTGGATCGGTGACACCCATGTGGGTGGTTGCGATGACCTTTACGCCTTGGAGCGCGCCGGCAAGCTTGACGCGCTGCTCAAGTCTTAACTCCCTGTTTATCCGTACCTAACGACAAGAAGGCTTTTGCCATGACAGAACAAGCTAGCAACGGCGCCGCTCAGGGCGAACAAAACCCGCAATTCTCCCTGCAGCGTATCTACGTACGTGACCTGTCCTTCGAAGCGCCGAAGAGCCCAGAAATCTTCCGTCAGGAGTGGGCGCCGAGCGTCGCAATGGACCTCAATACCCGCCAGAAGGCGCTGGATGGCGACTTCCACGAAGTGGTGCTGACCCTCTCGGTGACCGTGAAAACGGGCGAAGAAACCGCCTTTATCGCTGAAGTGCAGCAGGCCGGTATCTTCCTGATCAAGGGCCTGGACGCTGCCTCCATGAGCCACACCCTGGGTGCGTTCTGCCCGAATATCCTCTTCCCTTACGCTCGCGAAACCCTGGACAGCCTGGTCGTACGCGGCTCGTTCCCGGCGCTGATGCTGGCTCCGGTGAACTTCGACGCCCTCTACGCCCAGGAACTGCAGCGTATGCAGCAGGCTGGCGAAGTTGCAACCGCACACTAAGGTTTGCGGCTGGAACAAAAAAACGCCCTGCGGGGCGTTTTTTTATGGCCTGCCATCCCTGGCGGCCACCCTGCGGGCCGTCGTTGCATCATTTGGAGGGATAGCCAGTCTGTCTCGTTGGAGGGTTACGGCGCGACGGATTTATGTGGCAGCAGATAATCCGTGGCTTTGCGCCTAACCCACCCTACGCGCCGGCAAAACCCTGCTGACGCCAGGCCTCATAGACCGCTACGGCAACGGTGTTGGACAGGTTCAGGCTGCGGCAGCCTTCGCGCATCGGCAGGCGCAGACGTTGTTCGGGTGGCAGGTTGTCGCGAATTTCCTGCGGCAGGCCGCGGCTTTCCGGGCCGAACAAAAAGGCGTCGCCGGGCTGGTAGCTGACCTGGTGAAACGCTTGCGAGCCCTTGGTGGTAAAGGCAAATACGCGCGGCCGGCCGATGCTGGTCAGGCAGCTGTCGAGGTCGGCGTGGCGCTGCAGGGTGGCGTATTCGTGGTAATCCAGGCCGGCGCGGCGCAGGCGTTTGTCATCCAGCTCGAAGCCCAGCGGCTCGATCAGGTGCAGGTGGCAGCCGCTGTTGGCGCAGAGCCTGATAATGTTGCCGGTATTGGGCGGAATTTCCGGTTGAAAAAGGATGACGTGAAACATGCGCGGCTCCGAGCTTGAAGACGAGCAGCATTCTACAGACCCGCGCCCCCGTCCGTGGGTGCGGGTTATTGCTTCATTGGCGGTGTTTGGTTTTCTGATTGGTTTAATGATTGGTCGGCTGCTCCAGCCTGATCCGCTCTGGCTTGAGCGTGTGGAGGTGCGCGAGCAGGGACTTGAACTGTGGTTTAACGTCGAGCCGGTACCGCGCGAGGAGCACGCCAACGGCGTGTTTATCCTGCGTTTGCAGAGCTTTGGCCGCCAGCAGCACGGCCAGTTGCAGGTGCAAGGAAAGACGGCCAATTGGCGTTTGCAACGGGAGGGAAGGGATTTGCTACTGAGAGTGGTGGCGGCCCGTCCATTGCGCGGTGAGTGGCGCGCTGAGGAGGTGGACGGGCGCTGGCGGCTGGTCGTCAGCCTGGTCGAGCAATAAAAGAGGGGAATCCCCGGCCTGCCTGTACCAAGGTCCCCAAAACTGGGATTACTTGAGTCTATGCAGGCTGTGTGCCAGTTTTATTACGTTGGCTGCGGGCCTTGTAAATACTGGGTTTCAGGGCTTCTCGCGGATTTTGCGGTGGTTCGGTAAGCGCTGGGGTGTGAACCGCCGCTGTGCACTGGGTTGATGCCGGTGCATTGCTCTGGCGCATTTTCAGTTGTTTGTCGGCGGAAATAAAAACGGGCCCAAATGGGCCCGTTTTGCATGCAGCACAGCGTCAGCGGGTTAGTCGTCGCTATCCTCGTCATCGGCGCTTTCGACGTTCATCCCCAGTTCCTTGATCTTGCGCGTCAGGGTGTTGCGGCCCCAGCCCAGCAGCACGGCGGCGTCGCGGCGGCGGCCGGCGGTGTGCTTGAGCGCGGTTTCGATCATGATCCGCTCGAACGCCGGCACGGCGGTATCCAGCAGGCTGGACTGACCACGGCCCAGGGCCTGGTCGGCCCACTGGCGCAGCGCCTGCTCCCAGTTACTTGCCGGCGCGCTTTCCTGCGGCTGGCTGAGCAGCTCTGGAGGCAAGTCGTCGACATGTACCTCACGGCCGGAAGCCATGACGGTGATCCAGCGGCAGGTGTTTTCCAGCTGGCGCACGTTGCCCGGCCAAGGCAGGTTGCGCAGGTATTCCTCGGTTTCGCTTTTCAGCAGTTTGGGCTCGACGGCCAATTCCAGCGCGGCGCGGCTGAGGAAATGCCGGGCCAGGGTCGGAATGTCTTCGCGACGATCCGACAGGCGCGGAATATGGATGCGGATCACGTTAAGACGGTGGAACAGGTCTTCACGGAACTTGCCGGCCTGTACCAGGCTTTCCAGATTCTGGTGGGTGGCAGCGATGATGCGCACATCGACTTTGACCGGGGTGTGGCCACCGACCCGGTAAAACTCGCCGTCGGCCAGCACGCGTAGCAGCCGGGTCTGGGTGTCGGCGGGCATATCGCCGATTTCATCGAGAAACAGCGTGCCGCCGTCGGCCTGCTCGAAGCGTCCGCGCCGCTGGTTGGCTGCGCCGGTAAAGGCGCCTTTTTCATGGCCGAACAGCTCGGATTCCATCAGATCCTTGGGGATCGCCGCCATATTCAGTGCGATAAACGGCGAGGCCGCGCGCGGGCTGTGACGGTGCAGAGCGTGGGCCACCAGCTCCTTACCGGTGCCGGATTCGCCGTTGATCAGCACGGTGATATTGGAGTGTGACAGGCGACCGATAGCGCGAAACACCTCCTGCATGGCCGGCGCTTCGCCGATGATCTCCGGCGTGCGTGGCTGCTCGACCGGCGCGGCCAGGCTCTGCTGCTCCTGGGCATGCATGTTGGCACGCTTGACCAAAGAAACGGCTTCGTCGACATCGAACGGCTTGGGCAGGTACTCGAACGCACCGCCTTGGTAGGACGCTACCGCGCTGTCCAGGTCGGAATGGGCGGTCATGATGATCACCGGCAGGCGCGGGTACAGCTCGCGAATGCGTGCTAGCAGATCGAGGCCGCTGGCGCCCGGCATACGAATATCGGAGATGATCACATCAGGTTGTTGGCGGCTCAGGCGGCTAAGTACACCGTCAGCGCTGTCGAAGCTCTGGGTGGTCATACCTTCCTGTTGCAGGGCTTTTTCCAGGACCCAGCGGATGGAGCGGTCGTCATCGACAATCCAGACGGTTTCACTGCGACTCATGACGGAGTTACTCCTTGTTCCAGCGGCAGGAAGATCGAGAACACGGTGTGGCCAGGATGGCTCTCGCACTCGATCAGACCTTGGTGCTGACTGATGATGTTCTGGGTAATGGCCAGGCCTAGGCCAGTGCCGTCGGCACGCCCGCTGACCATGGGGTAGAAGATGGTTTCCTGCAGCTCGGGTGGGATGCCCGGGCCGTTGTCGATGATTTCGATCTTGGTCACCAGGCGGTGGCGCGTATGGCCGATGGTGAACTGGCGCAGGGTGCGGGTGCGCAGGGTGATGCGACCCAGGCGCAGGTCGCTCTGCCCGGACAGCGCCTGCATGGCATTGCGCACGATATTCAGCACGGCCTGAATCATCTGTTCGCGGTCGATCAGTACATCCGGAATGCTTGGGTCGTAGTCGCGCACCAGAATGATGCTGCCCTGGCTTTCCGCTTCTACCAGGCTACCGACTCGCTCCAGCACTTCGTGCACGTTGGTCAGCGCCAGGGACGGCAGCTTGTTCGAGCCGAGCATACGGTCGACCAGATTCCGCAGGCGGTCGGCCTCTTCGATGATGACGTTGGTGTAATCCTTGAGGCTTTCCTCGGGCAGCTCGCGAGCCAGCAGCTGCGCGGCGCCGCGGATGCCGCCGAGCGGATTCTTGATCTCGTGGGCCAGGCCGCGCACCAGCAGTTTGGTGGTTTCCTGCTTGGACAGCTGCGCCTCTTCTTTGGTGATGCGCAGCAGGCGATCGCGCGGGTGCACTTCCAACAGCAACAGGGTTTCACCGCGGTTAAGCACCGGGGTTACCGCGTAGT
The DNA here is from genome assembly GCF_963970955.1 of Pseudomonas sp. EA_35y_Pfl2_R111. Taxonomy (NCBI): domain Bacteria; kingdom Pseudomonadati; phylum Pseudomonadota; class Gammaproteobacteria; order Pseudomonadales; family Pseudomonadaceae; genus Pseudomonas; species Pseudomonas sp. EA_35y_Pfl2_R111. Next base: position 268,401 of record NZ_CAXAOM010000003.1, read on the forward strand.
CGACGGTTAGGGTTTGGCCGCTGACCGAGGTCAGCACCGCTTCGCGCTTGTTGAAGGGGTGAGCGTGCTGAACGGCCTGGCGCAAGGCGCTCAGCGCTTCGCTGGATTCGGTAAACAGCTCGCTGATGAATTGCCCGTGACTGCGCTGGCCGCTGACGGCCAGGAGCATCTCCGCTGCCGGGTTCATGTACTCAAGACGCAGATCGTCGTTGAGCAGCAGCGTGGCAGTGGTCAGGTTGTCCAGCAGCAGGCGGTGCAGTGCGTCATTGATGATCATATGGGATGTCAGCAGACCCTTGGGTTCCGGCAATGCAGCTGGAAAATGCAAGAAGCAAACCAAAGCCCCGAAAAGAAGCGTGTTTGGCCGTGGGATGCCGGGAATTAGCTGCCTAACAGCGCAGCCGGGTCGCGCGTGGCGACCCAAAACAGGGAGAGTATAGAAATGCTGGGCAATAAGCGCACTGCTTTGGTGCGTCGAGCTGTTTTAGATAAATGGCACGAAGGGAATGTCTTTCTTTTCCGGCGGTTTATCCTTCAGCGGGCACTCTGGGCGCACGCCGTATTCGGCTTTCTTGCACGGATTGACCATGCGCTTCTGCGCCAGGGAGATGCGCAGCATATGGAACGGCTGAGGCGGTGTGCGCTCGATAATGCGGCCCTGCTGGTCGATGACTTCCACTGCCAACTGGTGCGTGCCGCGGTCGATATTCTCCAGCGGGAACACCGGGCTAGTGCCCGCTTCGCCCACCTGTACGCCGTCCATTAGCAGGCGGTAGCTGTGCTGGGGGAAAAGTTTCGGTTCGCTGTTGACGCTGACAATCAGGTTGCCGGCGCTGTCGCGGACGGTCGCATCGGGTTGCGGCACCAGAATGCGCAGCAGGCTGTAGCGCTGGCTGGGCTCGGGTGGCGCTGCAATCACCGGCGCGGTTTGCGTCTGAATGGTTGGCATCGAGTTGCTGGGCGCCAGCTCGACGCGCTCGGCATCACCGGAGCGAGGTTTGTCGGTGAAGACGCGATTCCCTTCAGCATCTATATAGGTATAGACCTGCGCGAAGGCAGGTAGAGCAAGCAGCATCAGGCCGCAAAACAGCAGATTGCGCATGGATCAAGGGGCCGGTTTAGGGGTGGGCTTTGGTGGTGGCGGACGCAGCGCAGGGCTGCTGGTGTTAACCCGCTGTACGGTAAAGGTGGCCGTGGCGCTCTGCTGGATCGATTGCTCGCCGCTGAGCACTTCCACAGCCAGGCTGTGCTCGCCACGGTCCGCATTGCTTATTTGCAGGCGCGGCACATTGCTTGGTTGGCCATGCGGTTTGCCGTCGAGCAGCAGGCGCAGGCGGTGGTTGTTGGCCAGGCGTGGCTGGATATCCACGCCAACGCTGAAGGTGCCGTTATTGGCGCGCAGTGCTTCATCGTCGGGTATACCAGTCAGTTGCAGGGTGCTGTACGGCGCGGCATTGTCGACGGGGTCGGGTGTGGTCGCTGCGGGCAGGCTGGGTACCGGCATCGATACACTATTGGTTTTCGGCAGCTCAACATTCTGCGTCGCTTGGCCTTCCGGCGGCTGGTCGGTGAATACCGTGTTGCCATTGGCGTCGGTGTATTTGTAGATCTGCGCGCTGGCCGGTAATGCCAGGCTCAATAACAGGCAGATGAATAGAGGGCGCATGCCTGACTCTCCCTAGTGGTGTGCCCTAAGCCTTGCACTGGTAAGGCGCTCTGGCAAGCTCATTGATAGCTGGGCGTATACCAGCGCAGAAAATGCCGGGTTAAACGGCAGCGGCACCGGGCGGCTAAACGCAAAAAGGCCACCCGAAGGTGGCCTCTTGTACTGCGTGCCGAATTAGACGCTGTAGTACAGGTCGTATTCCAGCGGGTGTACGAAGGTGCGTACTTTGATTTCTTCTTCGGACTTCAGCTCGATGTAGGCATCGATAAAGTCGTCGGAGAACACGCCGCCTTTGGTCAGGAATGCACGACCCTTGTCCAGCTCTTCCAGGGCTTCTTTCAGGCTGCCACAAACCTGCGGGATCAGCTTGCCTTCTTCTGGCGGCAGGTCGTAGAGGTTCTTGTCGGCAGCATCGCCAGGGTGGATCTTGTTCTGGATACCGTCCAGGCCGGCCATCAGCAGAGCAGCGAAGGCCAGGTATGGGTTGGCAGCCGGATCCGGGAAGCGTGCTTCGATACGGCGGGCTTTCGGGCTGGATACGTAAGGAATACGGATCGAAGCCGAACGGTTACGCGCCGAGTAGGCCAGCATTACTGGAGCTTCGAAACCTGGGACCAGACGCTTGTAGGAGTTGGTCGACGGGTTGGTGAAGCCGTTCAGCGCTTTACCGTGCTTGATGATGCCGCCGATGAAGTACAGGGCGGTGTCGGACAGGCCGGCATAGCCTTCGCCAGCGAAGGTGTTCTTGCCATCTTTGGCGATGGACAAGTGCACGTGCATACCCGAACCGTTGTCGCCGTACAGCGGCTTCGGCATAAAGGTCGCGGTTTTGCCGTAGGCATCAGCCACGTTGTGTACGCAGTACTTCAGGGTCTGAACTTCGTCAGCCTTGGCGACCAGGGTGTTGAACTTCACGCCGATTTCGTTTTGGCCGGCAGTCGCCACTTCGTGGTGGTGAACTTCGATGACCAGGCCCATTTCTTCCATGGCATTACACATGGCGGTACGGATTTCGTGGTCGTGGTCGCACGGCGGAACTGGGAAGTAACCACCTTTAACGGCTGGGCGATGGCCCTTGTTGCCGCCTTCGACGTCCTGGTCGGTCATCCAGGAGCCTTGTTCGGAGTAGATCTTGAACATGGAACCGGAGATGTCGGACTTGAACTTCACTTCGTCGAAGATAAAGAATTCAGGCTCTGGACCGACGAATACGGTGTCACCGATACCGGTGGTTTTCAGGAATTCTTCAGCGCGCTTAGCGATCGAGCGCGGGTCGCGGTCATAGCCCTGCATGGTGCTTGGCTCAACGATGTCGCAAACCAGGATCAGCGTCGGCTCTTCGGTGAACGGGTCCAGGACGGCGGTTTCGTCAACCGGCATCAGGATCATGTCGGAGGCTTCGATGCCTTTCCAGCCATGGATGGAGGAGCCGTCGAACATTTTGCCGTGCTCGAAGAATTCGTCGTCCAGGGCGTCACGGGCCGGCATGGTCACGTGGTGCTGTTTGCCCTTGGTGTCGGTGAAGCGCAGGTCAACCCACTTCACGTCGTGTTCTTTAATAAGTTGAATCGACTTCGACATGCTGTCCTCCAGGTGGATAAGGCTCAAATCGTGAGCCCGCAATAGTACGGTAAGGCCGCGGCATACTCTGCCAGGGCATCCTGCCTCACAAGGGAGCAATTTGCATGCCAGTGCACAGGAATGGGTGTAAGCGCTGAAACTCAGGGTTGGCGGGGGCTGCATGGCGCTGCCCGATAAATATTTGCACCGTTATGGGTCGCCATATTTGCGGCGCGCTCTTTAATGGTGCGCGTTTTAGGCGTTTGAGGATTTTTGATCAAAGCGTGAGCAATTTCCGCTATAATCCGCGCCCCTGTTTTTTCGCGGCCTCGGCACCCCCTGTTTTCATGAAACTGATCGTTAAAGTCTTCCCGGAAATCACTATTAAGAGTCGGCCAGTGCGTAAGCACTTTATCCGGCAGCTGGCGAAGAATATTCGCTCGGTTTTGCGTGAATTCGACCCGCAGCTGCAGGTCAGCGGTGTGTGGGACAACCTGGAAGTCGAAACCCAGATCAGTGAGCCGAAAACCCTGCAGGCGATGATCGAGCGCCTGAGCTGCACGCCAGGCATCACCCATTTCCTGCAGGTTGATGAATACCCGCTGGGTGATTTCGACGACGTGCTGGAAAAGTGCAAGTTGCACTTCGCCGATCAGCTGCCGGGTAAAATCTTCGCCGTACGCTGCAAGCGCGCCGGTAAGCACGCATTCAGCTCTATGGATGTCGAGCGCTATGTCGGTAGTCAGCTACGGCAGCAGTGCGGCGCGGCCGGCATCTCGCTGAAAGATCCGGACGTTGTTGTGCGCATGGAAATCCGCGACCAGCGCCTGTTCGTTATTCACCATCAGCACGAAGGCCTAGGCGGTTACCCGCTGGGCTCGCTGGAACAAACCCTGGTGCTGATGAGTGGCGGTTTCGATTCCACCGTCGCCGCCTATCAAATGATGCGTCGCGGCCTGATCACTCACTTCTGCTTCTTTAATCTCGGCGGCCGTGCCCATGAGCTGGGGGTGATGGAAGTGGCGCATTACCTCTGGCAGAAGTACGGCAGCTCGCAGCGCGTACTGTTTATCAGCGTGCCGTTTGAGGAAGTACTGGGTGAGATTCTCGGCAAGGTCGACAACAGCCACATGGGCGTTATCCTCAAACGCATGATGCTGCGCGCGTCCACGCGTATGGCCGAACGCCTGCAGATTGATGCGCTGGTGACCGGTGAGGCGATTTCCCAGGTGTCGAGCCAGACCCTGCCGAACCTCGCGGTAATCGATTCGGCCACCGATATGCTGGTGCTGCGTCCGCTGCTGGCCAGCCACAAGCAAGACATCATCGACACGGCCACCCAGATCGGTACTGCCGAATTCGCCAAGCACATGCCTGAGTATTGCGGGGTGATTTCGGTCAACCCGACCACCAAGGCGAAGAGGCTGCGCGTCGAGCACGAAGAAAACCAGTTTGATATGGCCTTGCTTGAGCGTGCACTGGAGCGCGCCACCCTGCTGCCGATCGACAAGGTAATCGACGAGCTGGGCAAGGATGTGCAGGTCGAGGAAGTCAGCGAAGCGCTGGCCGGCCAGGTGATTATTGATATTCGTCACCCCGATGCCGCCGAGGACGAGCCGCTCGCCCTGTCTGGCGTCGAGGTCATGGCCCTGCCGTTCTATGCCCTGAACAGCAAGTTCAAGGAGCTGGATGAGGCGCGCCAGTACCTGTTGTATTGCGATAAAGGTGTGATGAGTCGTTTGCACGCCCACCATTTACTGAGTGAGGGGCATGCCAATGTGCGCGTTTATCGTCCGGCATAAAACGCCCGGGTTGAATGGCGGCAGTATCCGCCATCGCCCTCCCGACATGCAGGCGGCGTGATTAACACGCTCACGCCGCCTGGCAGAAAACGCAATTAGTTAATACTCGCCGCCTAGAATAAGCGGCACACCGAATCCTCTGATCGAGATACACACGTGATCGAAAATCTACGCAACATCGCCATCATTGCCCACGTTGACCACGGTAAAACCACCCTGGTAGACAAACTCCTGCGTCAGTCCGGCACCCTTGAGCGCAACGAGCTCAACGACGAGCGCGTGATGGACAGCAACGACCAGGAAAAAGAGCGCGGCATTACCATTCTCGCGAAGAACACCGCGATTAACTGGAACGGCTACCACATCAACATCGTAGACACCCCCGGCCACGCCGACTTCGGCGGTGAAGTTGAGCGCGTGATGTCGATGGTTGACTCCGTGCTGCTGCTGGTCGACGCCCAAGACGGCCCGATGCCACAAACCCGTTTCGTGACCAAGAAGGCCTTCGAAGCCGGCCTGCGTCCAATCGTAGTAATCAACAAAGTTGACCGTCCAGGCGCGCGTCCGGACTGGGTTCTGGACCAGATCTTCGACCTGTTCGACAACCTCGGTGCTACCGAAGAGCAGCTGGACTTCAAAGTCGTCTACGCCTCGGCCCTGAACGGCATTGCCGGTCTGGATCACACCGACATGGCTGAAGACATGACCCCGCTGTATCAGTCCATCGTCGACAACGTGCCGTCCCCGCAGGTTGATATCGACGGTCCGTTCCAGATGCAAATCTCCGCACTGGACTACAACAGCTTCCTCGGCATTATCGGCGTTGGCCGTATCGCCCGTGGCCGCGTCAAGCCGAACACCCCGGTGATCGCTATCGACGCCGACGGTAAGAAGCGTAACGGTCGTATCCTCAAGCTGATGGGTCACCACGGCCTGCACCGCATCGACGTTGAAGAAGCCACCGCCGGTGACATCGTCTGCGTCAGCGGCATGGACTCGCTGTTCATCTCCGACACCCTGTGCGACATCAACCATGTCGAGGCGATGACCCCGCTGACCGTCGACGAGCCGACCGTATCCATGACCTTCCAGGTCAACGATTCGCCGTTCTGCGGTAAAGAAGGCAAGTTCGTTACCAGCCGCAACATCAAAGAGCGTCTGGACAAAGAGCTGCTGTACAACGTGGCCCTGCGTGTTGAGGAAGGCGACAGCGCTGACAAGTTCAAGGTCTCCGGCCGTGGTGAGCTGCACCTCTCGGTACTGATCGAAACCATGCGTCGCGAAGGCTTCGAAATGGGTGTTGGTCGTCCGGAAGTAATCATCCGTACCGTCGACGGCGTGAAGCAAGAACCGTTCGAAAACGTCACCATCGACACCCCGGAAGAATCCCAGGGCAAGGTCATGGAAGAGATGGGTCTGCGTAAGGGCGACCTGACCAACATGGTGCCGGATGGCAAAGGCCGTGTACGTCTGGAATACAACATCCCTGCTCGCGGTCTGATCGGTTTCCGTAACCAGTTCCTGACCCTGACCAACGGTGCTGGCATCCTGACCTCGATCTTCGATCGCTACGACACCATGAAGTCCGGCGACATGTCCGGCCGTCAGAACGGTGTTCTGGTATCGGTAGAAACCGGCAAGGCGCTGACCTACTCCCTGGAAACCCTGCAGGCGCGCGGCAAGCTGTTCGTCGAGCACGGCCAGGAAATCTACAACGGTCAGATCGTTGGCCTGAACAGCCGTGACAACGACATGGGCGTAAACCCAACCAAAGGCAAGAAGCTCGACAACATGCGTGCTTCCGGTAAGGACGAAACCATCGCCCTGGTTCCACCTGTCCGCTTCACCTTGGAACAGGCCCTGGAATTCATCCAGGACGACGAGCTGTGCGAAGTGACGCCGAAGTCGATCCGTCTGCGCAAGAAGATCCTCGACGAAGGCGAGCGCACCCGCGCTGCCAAGAAAGCCAAGAACTGATAACAGTTCTAGCTAACTAAAAAGCCCCCGCCGGCGCGAGCCTGCGGGGGCTTTTTCTTGGCTATGTATCAGGGCGTTTGCACGTCGCTTCTTTAGCGTGGGCGGCGCTGGACTGGTTATGGGTGGCACCAAGCGATTCGGCGCCGCGTGACCCACCATCGCGGATTGCGGGTGGCCTCCATGACGGGTTCAAGCCAATGGTGTTCACCTGATCCCGGTTATCGGCTAGGCCACCCTACGTATTACCATGCTTCCTGTGCCGTACAGCTGTTCTGTCCCCTTAGTCCGCTAATCACGCCTGAAGCTTGGCTAGTCCGGCAATTTGACTGTCCTCTTCCCTCCTTCAAACAGGTTCCAGCTGGAAAGGAACAGTGCCGCCACCAGTGGACCGATCACGAAACCGTTGAGGCCCAGCAGGGCCAGGCCGCCGAGGGTGGAAACCAGGATCAGGTAGTCGGGCATGCGGGTGTCCTTGCCCACCAGGATGGGGCGCAGGATGTTATCCACCAGGCCGATCACCAGCACGCCGAAGACGGTGAGGGTCACTCCCTGCCAGAGGCTGCCGCTGGTTATCAGGTATACCGCGACGGGCACCCAGATAATGCCGGCCCCGACGGCGGGCAGCAGCGATAGAAATGCCATCAGCACGCCCCACAGTAGCGGGCTGTAGATGCCAAGCGCCCAGAATATGAGCCCGCCCAGCGCACCCTGTACTGCGGCGACTACGACATTGCCCTTTACCGTGGCGCGCACCACGCGGGTGAATTTGATCTGCAGGCGGCGTTTGGTGGCTTCACCCAGCGGAATGGTTTCGCGTATTGAGCGCGCCAATTCCAGGCCATCACGCAGCAGAAAGAACAGCAGATAGAGCATGACGAAGAAGCTGACGAAGAATGCAAACGTGCCCTGGCCGATGGCGAACACCTTGGTGGCGAGAAACTGACTGCCGGCCATGGCCACGGTTGAAATCTGTTCGCGCAGGCCGTCGAGGTCGGAAACGCCGATGCGGTTGAGCTGCTCTTGCATCGACGGCGGCAGCATCCGGATAGTGCTGGTGACGTAGGTCCCGATATCCAGCTCGCCCGACTCCAGTTTCTTATAAAGGCTGGCACCTTCGGCAACGACCGCCGAGGTGATAAATATCACCGGGAGAATGGCCACCAGCAAACACACGATCAACGTCAGCAGGGCTGAAAGATTGCCCCGGCCGCCAATGCGCCGCGCCATGCGCCGCTGCAAAGGGGTAAATACCACCGCCAGCACCATGGCCCAGAAGACCGCACCATAGAACGGCAACAGTATCCAGAAGAAGGCTACCGTCACCAGGACGAGGAGGAGGATGAAGGCTTTCTGTTCGACGTTGGGAATCTGCATAGCCGCTTCACTGGAGAGTTATGTCTGTTAGTCCCCCCCACGCTGAGCAAAGTTGCTTAATTCGCTAAGCCCCGCCGTTGAGGGGTGGTTCGACTGAGCGCGGGTTGGCATCATTTATCCAGGCTGCAGAGGTGAGCCGCGATGCGTGACGAAGGTTGGGTCAGCAGGTCTGAGGTCGGCGGATAAGCGAGGGGCAGGCCACGGTTATCTTGACCCCTAGGCTGGCGGCGGACGGATAAGAAATTTTCATATGCCACGCCAAGCGTGAGCCGGGCAAACCACTCGGGCCGCCCAGAAGCGTGATGCGCCCCTTTAATTTGTTGCTGCATGCTGGCCTATTTAGTTGCTTAGGCACGTTTTCTTTACAACTTTTTCAATCTATTACTTAGTTCTAATTGTTTTAATTTCTCCGGGTTTTGTTTCTTGCTAATTATTTCTTGTTGGCTAGCCTCTGGTTGCCTGAGCTATGAAAAGGCAAATGCACGGTCGTGTGTATGCAGTCCATGGCGGGGTCTAATAGTTGTTCTGAAAAATTTCGATTAAATGTCATGGATGGATAACATAATGAATGGACGCACATATATTGGTTTGGTATCCGGTGTTTTGATTTTTTCGTGGCTGGAAATTACGGTGTTAACTACCTCCGCTATTGCCAACGAAATAAATCATCCTGCTTATAACTACTCGGCACATGAGTTAAAACGCCTGCAGTCAGTAGGCGATGAGCTGCTTTTTAGCAATGCGCTGTTTCTATATGGACGCGATGCAGAGGCGTTTGACCTTGCCGGTTATCTAGCGGTGCATGCGCCGCTGCTACGTGACAAGCAGGAACTGATAGCCCACTGGAGCGGCTATTACAGTATTAATCCCAAGGTGGTTCTGGCGCTTATGGAGCTTAAGAGCGGGTTGATGTCTGCGCCCAGCCAGGAGAAGTTGCGCACCCCTTTCGCGGGGTTGTCCAAGGCGAGTGATTTTGCCGGGCAATTGCGTGATGTTTTGCAGCAGCTATCGCAACGTTTTTACGGTTTTGAGGCTTATCAGCTCAGGCAGGCGCGCACCGGCGCTCAGCGCTCAGGTCAGGATGTGAAGGCGCTGAATGCTGCCAGCGCCGCGTTATTAGGGCTTCTTTATGAAGCGAACAGTGAACCTGTGGTGCTTATGAAGAAGCCGTCGCTGCAAGGTTTTACTCAACAGTTTACTCAGCTATTTAATACGCCTTCTGAGCAAGTGAACCCCGTAGAGTCGAGCGGCAAAGTGGTGTTGGCGGCGAGTGCTCTCCCCCCGACTAATATGCTCCAGCTGCCCTGGTATCAGGGGTATTCCTGGCAATCAAATGGCGCTCACTCCCACACGGGATCGGGTTCGCCGTACTCCTCCATTGATGTGTCCTATGACTGGCCGGGTTGGGGAGCGGCCACATACAGTGTGGCGGCTGCGCATGATGGCCGTGTCACGGTTATGTCGCGCTGCCAGGTGCGCGTCACCCACGCCAATGGTTGGGCAACCAACTATTACCACATGGACAATATTCGGGTAAGTAATGGGGAGATCATCACGGTTAATACTAAATTGGGAAACTATGCGAGTAACCGGAATACCGCGCTGTGCGAGGGAGGAAGTTCAACTGGGCCGCACTTGCATTTTTCAATTTTATACAATGGGCGTTATGTTTCATTGCAGGGCGTTAATCTAGGTGCCTTCCGCATTTCGGTGGGTTCTTACAATTACGACAATCAATGCAATCGCTTCAACTTCTACAATGTGAACACGCGGCGCTACCAGTGCGCTTGGAGTGCGCTGTATAACGCGGGGCCGTTGAATTAGCCCTGTGAGGTGATCTGCTGTTATCGCTGCAACTAACCCAGATGCTAGTTGCTTGGTCTTGGGCTGATATCCGCCAGGGTGCCTTTTGTGAACGGCTCCGTTAGTGCATAAATTTTTCCATGGTGCCGGCCAGGCTGCTGGCCAACTTGCGCCGCCAGGGCGCGGTGTCTGGGTTGGCCAGCACACGGTCCTCATGCACAAAGCTCTGGATGATCGCGTTGTAGCCGAGCCAGCGCAGCGGCTCCGGCTCCCAGCGCGGCAGGCGGTTGATCGGCTGGTCGCCCAGCACCCAGGGCTGGCAGGTCAGCTCGCTTTGCTGGTTGAGAATCAGGTCCGCCAGGGTGCGTCCGCCGAGGTTGCTGGCGCCCACGCCTTCTCCACCGTAACCGCCGGACAGGGCGATGCCGTTGCTGCGGTCCACCAGCATGTGCGGGCGAAAGCGCCGCGCCATGCCCAGGTTTCCGCCCCAGGCATGGGTGATGCGTACCTGCTTTAGCTGCGGGAAGAGTTCGCCGAACAGGTAGCGGCGCAGGTCGCGCTCATCCTCACTGAGGTTGAAATCGTGGCGCAGTTGGCCGCCAAAGCGATAGCCGCCACGTGCGCCAAACACCAGGCGGTCGTCGGCGCTGCGCTGACCGTAGGTGACCTGGCGGCTGTTCTCACTGAAGGCCTGACCGCGCTCCAGGCCGATATCGGCCCAGACTTCCTTGGGCAGCGGCTCGGTGGCCACCAGCAGGCTCTGCACTGGGAGTTGATGCTTGCCCAGCGGCGGCAGGCTGGCGGCATAGCCTTCCACGGCAGGGACAATCCAGTCAGCGCGCACGCTGCCGCTGGCGGTGCGTACCATGCCTGTTTGCCAGTCGGTCACGCGGCTCTGTTCATACAGCTCAACGCCCATGGCCGCTACGCAGCGAGCCAGGCCGCGGACCAGCTTGGCCGGCTGAATGGTCGCGCAGTGCGGCGTATAAATCGCGCCGTAGGCATTGGCCAGTTGCAGCTGTTTGCCCAGATCGAAGGGCGTCAGCCAGCGGTAGTCATTTTCATCCATGCCCAAGGCGCGCAGTTCGGCCAGATACTGGCGCAGACTGGTCAGTTGCTCGGGGTAGCGCGCGGCGCAATACAGCACGCCGGCTTTGCGGTAATCGCAGGCGATCTGCTCGCGCTGCAGTACGCTGGCGACTTCATCGGGTATGCCATGCAGCAGCTTATAGGCACTTTGGCGTGCGGCACTGGGCTGGTCGGCGAGCAGGCTGCCTTGGCCGAGCAGGTTGCCCATCAGCCAGCCGCCATTACGCCCGGAAGCGCCGAAGCCGGCAATCTCGCCTTCGAGGATAACGATGCGCAGCTGCGGTGCCTGGCGCTTGAGGTAATAGGCGGTCCACAGGCCGGTGTAGCCGGCGCCGATGATGGCCACATCGGCATGCAGATCTTCGGTCAGCGCGGGGCGGGCGGTCAGCGGTTTGTCCAGCTGATCCATCCACAGGCTGAGGGTGTGCCATGGGAACATTTAGGTTGACCTAGTTCGCAAGGGAGGCGCCTAGGATAAACCAGTGTGGCGAGGGGATAGCTCAGGCTTTGGGCTTGTATGCGCAATAACCCGGGCGCGGGCCGATTTTCGGGTGATTGCGGCAGGTATCCGGGCGCTTGTCGTAAATGGTGCACAGGCGGGTTTTGCGGTCGAGGTAGTAGCAGTCGTTGTTGCTCATGCGGGTCAGGGTGAAGATGCCCGACTTCTGATGGAAGCGCTCGACGATGCCGTCTTTCTGCAGGCGCTTGGCGATGTTCTTCAACGGCTCGCTGCGTTCGAATTCGTCGACCACGCCAATACGAATCAGGTCATTCAACCGCGCTTCAACTGGCAGCGTGCAGCAGCTGGACATGCAGCTGTGGCACATGTCGGCGGTATATTTGGCCCAGGTTTCAAGGCGGTCGAGTTCGGCGGCGGCAATCAGGTTGTTTTTCATCGGGGCTGGCGTCAGGTGTGCGGCGCGCGATGATAGCGACCTTGCGGCGTTTGTGAATGACTATCTGCCGGCTGGTCATAATTTGTGCGGTTATGTTCGAGCTAATTTTTTATGGCTGCCACCCATGGCAGAGCCTGTTTGGTTCTCCGCGACACAACGTTATAAATAGCTCCCGACAATTTATGACTGTGCTGTGATGCGTGCGGCATTCGTCTCTCTGGGTATGCACCCGCCAGGCTCCTATACTGCTGCGCAGTTTGCGCAGTTTGCGCCGGGTGCTGGGCAACAGGATGTTCGGGTTTAGCTGAATAGGAAGGCGCTGCATGCAATGGATTTTCATGCTGGTGGGGCTGGTGCTCGGGGCGTTGGCGGATGAGACGCTGACGGCCTCGCTGTTAGGTGCCTTGGTGGGGTTGGGCCTTGGTCAGGCGCTCAAGCTGCATGGACTGGAGCGCGAGAATGCTGCGTTAGCGGCACAGCTCAAGGCTTTTTCTCAGCGCTTCGAGCAGGGCACAGCGGCGCTGTATGAGCGCTTGCTCAAGCTGGAGCAGGGCGCAGCGCCGGCCCCTGACGCGCCACCCGTGGCGGAGCCGCTCAGTTCCGTTGCCGAGCCCGAACCTGAGCCCATTGTCGCTGCCCAGGCTGCCCAGGCTGCCGAGCCCGAGCTGGACTGGACCCTGGATTTTGTCCTGCCCGAACCTGCGCCTGAACCGGTCGCCCCTATGCAGGCTGCGCAGGCTGCGGCTGGACCCGCAGCCGAGCCGATCAAGCAGCCGCCTGCAACGCCGTGGAAACCGGCCGAGCCGCGTCAGCCAACTTTGCTTGAACGGGGCTTTACCGCGGCGAAGGATTGGCTGCTGGGTGGCAACACGGTGCTGCGTGTTGGCGTTGTGCTGCTGTTTCTCGGTCTGGCCTTCCTGCTGCGTTACGCCACTGAAGGAGTGGTAGTGCCGGTTGAGATGCGTTACGCCAGTGTCGCCGCCAGTGCCGTGGCGCTGCTGGCTCTGGGCTGGTGGCTGCGCCTGCGCAATCCTAATTACGCACTGATGCTGCAAGGCACCGGGATCGCCGTGTTGTACCTGACGGTGTTCGCTGCCATGCGCCTGCATCCTTTATTGGACTCTGGCGTGGCGCTGGGCCTGCTGGTGCTGGTCACGCTGTTTTCGGCGATCCTGGCGGTGAAGCAGAATGCCCTAGGCCTTGCGGCTGCCGCGGCCCTGGGCGGTTTTGCGGCGCCGATTCTGACCTCGACCGGTAGCGGCAATCATGTCGCGCTGTTCAGTTATTTCGCTCTGCTCAATGCCGGAATCTTCGCCATCGCCTGGTTCAAGGCCTGGCGTCTGCTCAATCTGATTGGCTTTGTTGGCACTTTCGGCATCGGTTTCGCCTGGGGCATCCGCTCCTATACGCGGGAACTGCTGTGGAGCACCGAGCCGTTCCTGATTCTGTTCTTCCTGATGTATGTGGCCATCGGCTTGCTGTTTGCCCGGCGCAAGCTGCGCGAGGCGCTGGATGCGCCCGGGGATCGTGATGCGCTGCTGCGCTGGGCGGCGCGCAAGGGCGACTATATCGATGCCACCGTGCTGTTCGGCCCGCCGCTGGTAGGTTTTGGTCTGCAGTTTGCGCTGGTGCAGCATATCGAGTTTGCCGCCGCGTTCAGTGCGTTGGCGCTGGGGCTGTTCTATCTGCTGCTGGCGCGGCTACTGGTCGGCCGCACGGGTGATCGTGCTGTGCTGCTGGTGGAAACCTGCCTGGCACTCGGTGTGGTATTCGGCAGTCTGGCGATTCCGTTGGGTCTGGATGCGCGCTGGACCTCGGCCGCCTGGGCGGTTGAAGGGGCGGGTATCTTCTGGCTCGGCCTGCGTCAGCAACGCAGCCTGGCGCGGGCGTTTGCCTTGCTGCTGCAAATTGGCGCGGCGCTGGCATTTGCCATTGGCTTGCGCAGCGGGGAGTTGACCGTGCTGGACGGCGCGCCGCTGGGCGCGTTGATGCTCGGCGTGGCCTTGCTGTTCAGCTACTGGCAGCTGCGCCAAAACACGGCACTGGCCAGTAGCTTGGAAGTGCGCGGGCTGCCGGTGCTGGCCTGCGCGGGGCTGGGCTTCCTTTATCTGATAGCGCCATTGCTGTTCGCGGCGCAGGGCACGGCGATCAGCTGGGCGCTAGCTGGTCTGCTGACGCTGTGGCTGGGCCTGCGCATCCAAGCGCGCAGTTTCCTGTTCAGCGCCTTTGCCGTGCAGCTGCTCGGTGGCCTGGTATTTATGCTGGACATGGCCGGCAATGCGTCCAGCGGTATAGGCGGGTTCTCTGCCGGCTGGCAGGGCTTGTTGACCTCGTCCTTGATCGGTTTCGGCCTGATCGCCGGCATGTTGCTGGCGGCGCGGGACCCGCAGGTCGGCGCGGATCGCCGCCTGCTGCGCGGCCTGTCCGTCGTGCTGTTGGTGGGGCTGGTATTTCTCAATCTGGCGGTGCTGTTCGTATTGCCCTGGGCCACGGCTAGTGCGGTATGGGGCGGCAGCGGGCTGCTAATTATCTGGCTCAGCTTGCACCTGCAGCAACGCGCCAGTTTTGTCTTCGGTCTGTTGCTGCAGGTGTTGGCGGGGCTGGTGTTTCTTGCGGTCAGCCCGTTGCTGTTCGGTCAGTTGTCGGCTGAGGGGATTCGCCCGCTGGCGCATATGGATTTCTGGACGCCGCTGGTGCTCGGCGTCGCCGCTTTGGTCGGTGCCTGGCGTTTGCAACAGCTGGCGCGTCGTGAGGCGCCCAGCGCCCTGGGCAATTTCAGTTTGCTTGGCTTGGCGCAATTGCTGTTGGTGTGGGGCACGGCCTGGTGGGCGCTGGCGCTAAGCAGTGAAGTGCTGCGTTTTGTTGCGCCTGAATGGCAGGCAAGTGCCTTGCTCACGGTACTGGCGGCCAGTGTGGCCTTGGCGGCGCTCCTGGCGCCGCGCACGCGCTGGGCCGAATTGGCGCTGCTGTGTTGCCTGCTGACGCCGTTGGCCGGCGTAGTGCTGCTGCATGCCTGGCACCTGCACTATCACCCGGCGGCGCAGTTCGGCTGGCTGGCCTGGGCGCTGCTGTTTGTTGTGCACTTCTGGGCGCTGCGGCGTTTGGCTGTGCAGCTGCCGGCCGGCGCGTTGAGCGCCGCCCATGTGCTTGGCTGCTGGTTGCTGCTGGGCGTGCTGGCGCTGGAGTTGCGCTACCTGCTGCTGGCTCTGTCGGAGCATTACAACGCCTGGCGCTGGCTGGGCTGGGCGCTGCTGCCGAGCGCCTATCTATGGCTGATGGCGCTGCCACGCCGCTGGCCTTGGCCGGTGGCGGCCTATCCGCGTGAATACCGTTTGCTGGCAGCGGCCCCGCTGGCGCTGCTGATGCTCGGCTGGTTCTGGCTGGCCAACGTCGCCAGCGCTGGGGATGCCGAACCCCTGGCTTACCTACCGTTGCTCAATCCGCTGGAACTGGGCTTGTTGTTTGCTCTTGGCGCAGTATTCGCTTGGGCGCGTATGGGCCTGGCTGAGCTGGGAGTGGACGCCATACGCAGCCAGTGGCTGACCCAGGCGGTGGCTGGGGCTTCGTTGTTCGCGCTGCTGACAGCCATGGTCATGCGCACGGCTCATCATTGGGGCGGCGTGCCATATCAGCTGGATGCGCTGCTCGATTCGATGTTGGTGCAGGCCGGCTTGTCGATCGTTTGGACCCTGATCGCCCTGCCGCTGATGCTCCTCGGTAATCGCCTTGGCCGGCGCGAGCTGTGGCTGATCGGCGCGGCGCTGATCGCGCTGGTGGTGGCCAAGCTGTTCTTCGTTGAGTTGGGTAATCGCGGTGGGCTGGAGCGTATCGTGTCGTTTATTGGTGTTGGTGTATTGCTGTTGGTGGTGGGCTATTTCGCCCCGTTGCCGGCACGCAAGGTGGATGCGCAACAGTCGCAGGAGCCCGCATGATCAATCGTTTTATCCTCGGCGCATGTAGCGCTGCGTTTCTTGGCCTACTGTGCAATGCGCCAGCCTTGGGGCAGGAGCAGTCTGGCGATTATGCCGTGCAACTGCCGCTGAGCCTTAGTGGGGAAGGGCCCTGGTATCGCCTGGACGTACCGATGGCGCTGCATTTCGCCGCACGCTATGGCGATTTGCGTGACCTGCGGGTGTTTAACGCGGAAGGCCAGGCCCTGGCCTACGCCTTGGTAGCCGGGCAGGGCGAGTCGCGCGACAGCCAGCAGGAGCAGGCGGTGAAGTGGTTTCCGCTATATGCCGAACAAGGCGATAGCAGCGCCACGCCGAGCCTGCGAGTACAACGCAGCACCAGCGGGACTTTGATCGAGCTGCTTGATGAGCCGGATCCAGCCGACAAGCCGGCGCTGCTGCGTGGCTGGCTGTTGGATGCCAGCGCGTTGCAAGAGCCGCTGGTGCGCCTGCAACTGGACTGGAGCGGTGGTCAGGAGGGTTTCCAGCATTTCAGCATCGAAGCCAGTGACGACCTGCAAGCCTGGCGCTCCTGGGGTAGCGGACAGTTGGCGCGCTTATCGTTCGACGGCGAGCGTGTCGAGCAGCGCCAGATCGAGCTGCCGGGCAGCAAGGCGCGCTACCTGCGCCTGCTCTGGCAAAGCCCGCAGCAAGCCCCGCAACTGACGGCGGCCAGCCTGCACAGCCAGCGCAGTGACAGCATGCCGGCGCCGCTGGTGTGGTCGCAGCCATTGGCGGCAACGCGCAGCCCGGATGGCCAGTATCAGTGGCAACTGCCCCTGGCCTTGCCGCTGGAGCGTCTGCACGTCGAGCTCAGTCAGGCCAATAGCCTGGCGCCGATCCGCGTCACTGGCCGCAGCGAAGCCAAGGGCGCGTGGCAATCACTGGCCCAGGGCCTGCTCTATCGGCTGCCGGAAAATGGCGTGGAAATCCGTCAGGACGAACTGCCGTTGCCGGGCTGGGCAGTGCAGCAGTTGCGTCTTCAAGTGGATGAGCGCGGCGGCGGTCTGGGTGTCGAACCGCCGCAAATCAAGCTCGCGGTGCGTGCCACCCAGCTGGTGTTTCTCCAGCGTGGTAGCCCGCCCTATCGGCTGGTGGTGGGGCGAGCAGGGGCCCAATCAGCTGCCTTGCCATTGTCTACCTTGATCCCTGGTTATCAGCCGCAGCGCCTACAGCAACTAGGCACAGCCGAAGCGCAGTTGCCGGCTGAGGATCTAGTGCCGCAAGAACAGGCTGCGGTTGGCGAGAGCGACTGGAAGCGCTGGGGGCTATGGCTGGTGCTGCTGCTTGGCGTGGGCTTGCTGGCGCTGATGGCAGTAAGCCTGTTGCGCCGACCGAGTGCTGAATAGCGCTGGATGACAGAAATAAAGCCCAGCTGCCTAACGAATTTTGCAGTATGGTTGGCATCTTCGATTGATTGGCGTTTGAGGTCAGGAAGGCCCTTGCGTATTGCTACTTTGACCCGTCTTCGGGTGATTCCCATGCGTTTGCCAGGCTTGTTTGGCAAACCTATCCAGCCGTTTTCCTTGGCAGTGCCCTACCGATGAATGCCTGCGGTGATTCCGGCTGGGCGCTCAATGGCCCGGTGATTCTGACTTCAGCGGTTTGCCTCGGTGTGCTGCTCTTGGCCCGCTGGGTTATGCGGCAGCGCTATTTCCCAGGGCGTGAGAGCTTTATCGTGCTGCACCTGGCGAGCCTCTGGTGGATGATCGCCGCAAGTCTGGAAATGGCCGCGCAGGGCCCGCAGTGCAAAGTGTTCTGGGCCACCATGGCCTGGCCGGGCATTCTGATGGTGCCGACTTTCTGGGCGGTGTTCCTCTGGCAATATGTCAACAGCGTGCGTCAGCCGCTGCCGCTGCGCAGTACCCTGGGTTTGGCTGTGGTGCCGGTGCTGATCTGGCTGATGGCCCTGAGCAATCCCTGGCATGGCCTGTTCTACGGCGCGGATACAGCACCGCTGAGCGATGAGCCGGGCGCGCCGATTCGCTATCAGCATGGGCCGCTGTTCTACGCTGCCGCCGCTTATGTCTACCTGTTTATGACCTTCTGCATGGGTGTGGTGCTGCGCGCGGCGATCGTCAGTTATGGCGTGCACCGGCGGCATTACCTGGCCTTCGTCTTTGTTACGGCAGTGCCCTGGGCCGCCAATATCAGCTATGTGGTCTTCGGTTGGATGCTGTTCGGTTTTGACCCGACCCCCTTCAGCTTTGCGTTTACTCTGGTGGCGTTTGCCTGGTTGATCGTTGGCGTGCGCCTGTTCGATTTGCTGCCGGTAGCGCGCCATCTATTGCTGGATGCATTGCTCGATCCGGTGCTGGTCGTCGATGCGCAATTGCGGGTAATCGAGGCCAACCCCGCTGCATTGAAACTGGCGGGGCTACGCAGCGGCTGGCAGGGCCGGCAGCTCGTCGACTGGCCGATCCTCGGCGCTGATCTGCAACAGCTGCTGAGTCAGCAGGTACAAGGTGAGCATGACTGTTTGCTGACCCTGGCCAACTCGGCGCGTTATTTTGAGGTGCGTATCCGCGCCATTGAGCGGGTGACCCATCGCGGTACTCTGGTGCTGGGGCGAATGCTCTACCTGCGTGATGTTACCCAGCGCCACCTGAGCGAACTGAAGCTGGCCGAAGCCCTGGCCCTGAGCGAGGAGCGCCTGCGCACCATTACCAACCTGCATGAACAACTGCAGGAACAGGCGCTGTGCGACCCGCTGACGGGGCTCTATAACCGGCGCTATCTGGACGAGTTTTTTGCTCGTGAGCTGGCCGTGGCACAGCGCGAACGCACGCCAATTTCCCTGGCGCTTATCGATCTGGATCACTTCAAGCAGCTCAACGACGAGCATGGCCATCTGGAAGGTGATGATGTGCTCAAGGGCGTGGCGCAGCATCTACAGGAAAACCTGCGCAGCTCGGATGCGGTATTCCGTATCGGCGGTGAAGAGTTCCTGCTGATCCTGCCGCGGGCCGATGCCCAGGAAGCCCGCGCGCGCCTGGAAACCATCTGCCGTGAGCTGGCTGCACAACCGCTGCCAACCCGCGGCGGCGCGCGCTATGTGACTCTCTCTGCCGGTCTTGCACTGTGGCCCGAGCAGGGAGTAGTGCTCGATCAACTGCTGCAGGTGGCGGACGCCGCGCTCTATCAGGCCAAGCATGCCGGACGTAATAGGGTATGTAGCCTGAACTAAAAGCGGCTAACTCCATCTATCCAGTGCTAAGGCGCTTCTCCTGTTAAAGGGGTAAACTGCGCGCGATTTCATTCCCTCGGAGCTCCCCATGTCCCGCGTTACCCTCAGCCGCTACCTGATTGAGCAGACCCGCTGCAACAACACCCCAGCCGATCTGCGTTTCCTTATCGAAGTGGTCGCACGGGCCTGTAAGGAAATCAGCCACCAGGTATCCAAGGGTGCACTGGGCGGCGTGCTGGGTAGCATGGGCACCGAGAACGTTCAGGGCGAGGTGCAGAAAAAGCTCGACGTGATTTCCAACGAAATCCTGCTCGAAGCCAACGAGTGGGGCGGTCACCTGGCTGGCATGGCGTCGGAAGAAATGGACAACGCCTACCAGATTCCCGGCAAGTACCCGAAAGGTGCCTACCTGCTGGTATTCGACCCGCTGGACGGTTCCAGCAACATCGACGTCAACGTTTCGGTCGGCACCATCTTCTCGGTACTGCGTTGCCCGGATCGCAATGGTGATGAAGGCGACCTGGGCGAAGAGGCCTTCCTGCAGCCGGGCACCGAGCAGGTGGCTGCCGGTTACGCGATCTACGGCCCGCAGACCATGCTGATGCTGACCCTTGGTGATGGCGTTAAGGGCTTCACCCTGGACCGCGAACTGGGCAGCTTCGTGCTGACCCATGACAACATCAAAGTGCCGGAGTCGACCAAAGAATTCGCCATCAATATGTCCAACCAGCGCCACTGGGAAGCACCGGTACAGCGTTATGTCAGCGAGCTGCTGGCGGGCGAGACCGGGCCACTGGGCAAGAACTACAACATGCGTTGGGTCGCCGCGATGGTCGCCGACGTGCATCGTATCTTGACCCGTGGCGGCGTCTTCATGTACCCGCGTGACAGCCGCGAGCCAGAGAAGCCGGGCAAGCTGCGTCTGATGTACGAAGCCAACCCAATGTCGATGATCATCGAGCAGGCTGGCGGTATGGCCACCGATGGCAATCAGCGCATTCTCGATATCCAGCCAACTTCCCTGCACCAGCGCGTCGCAGTCTTCCTCGGTTCCAAGGAAGAAGTGCTGCGCATCAGCGCCTATCACCGCGAGTAAGCAATGAACGCGCCCTGGCAGCCGTTGCTCAACTGGTGGTTCGGTGCGGCCGGCTGCGGCCCTGGCGTGTCGGCTGCCGAGGTGGCGGCCAGTCGTACTGCGCTGTGGTTTGGCAAGCAGGACCGCCAGGATGTCCAGGCGCGCGAGCAGTTTGGCGCGCTGGTCGAGCAGGCTCTGGCCGGTCAGTTGCAAGACTGGCAAGCCGAGCCTGAAGGCTGGCTGGCGACGCTGCTGTTGCTTGATCAACTGCCACGAATGATCTTTCGCGATACGCCCAAAGCCTTCGCCGGCGACTTGCTGGCGCGGCCGTTGGCCCTACATGGGTTGACTCGCGGCTGGGATCAGCAGCTGCATCCCATCCAGCGAGTATTTGCCTATCTTGTGCTGGAGCATGCCGAAGACCTGGCGCTGCAGAATCAGGCCGTGCAGCTGTTTCAGGTGTTGCTTGAGCAGGCTGCAACCGCTGAGCGCGAACTGTTTGCCGGTTATCTGGATTATGCCGAGCGTCATCAGCGGGTAATCGCGCGCTTTGGCCGCTTTCCCCATCGCAATCAGGCTCTCGGGCGGCTTTCGAGTACCGAGGAATCGGCCTTTCTGCGGGAACCTGGCTCGCGCTTCTAGCATCCAAGCAGGCACGCTCGGTATAGCTATGCCAAGCTGGTCTTGGTTATTTCCTCAGGAGTTTTCCCCATGTCTATGCGCGTCGTCGCACTAGTTGCCGGTTGTTTGCTGCTGGCTGCCTGCAACAAGATCAATCAGGACAATTACACCCAGCTTAAAGCGGGTATGAGCAAGAACGAGGTCGAGGGCCTGCTAGGTAAACCAGGCGAGTGCGCCGGCGCGCTGGGTATGTCCAGCTGCACCTGGGGTGATGAGCAGCGCTTTATCAGCGTTCAGTACGCTGGCGACAAGGTCATGATGTTCTCCGGCAAGGGGCTGAAGTGATGCGCCTGCTGGCGGCGTTGGCCGCAGCAGCGCTGTTGGTGGGCTGCGCCAATTCCGGCACAGGCGTGGTGCCACCGAGGACTGTCGAAAGTGTCGATCTGCAGCGTTATCAGGGCACTTGGTACGAGCAGGCGCGTTTGCCGATGTTCTTCCAGCGTAATTGCGCGCAGTCCGAAGCGCTTTATGAGTTGCAAGAAGACGGCGCTATCGGCGTAACCAATCGCTGCCGCACTTACGATGGCGATATACAGCAGGTGCAAGGCCAGGCCGTGGCTCAGGTGCCGGGCGAGACCAATAAACTCTGGGTGCGCTTCGACAACTGGGCCAGTCGCCTGCTGCCGGGGCTGACCAAGGGCGAGTATTGGGTGCTTTATCTGGATGATGACTACCAAACTGCACTGGTCGGCCATCCCAATCGCAAGTACCTGTGGTTGTTAACGCGAGATCAGGACGCCAGCGCGAAACACCTTGCGACGCTACTTGAAGAGGCGCGCAGCCGTGGTTATGACACCCGCGAGCTGATCTGGCGACGCACGGCTGCTGAGATGGCTCTGCAGCGTTAACTGTCCTGCTATTTCTTGGCTTTCGGGCTCTGCAGGCGGATGCGCAGTTGAGTGTCCGCAGTGTCGTGCTCGAATAGGCTGTCACCTGGCGTGGGTTTGCCATTGAGCAGCGGTGGGTTGGCAGAAAAGCCCACCGGTTCCAGCGGGATGCCGCGCCGGCCCTGATCAAGTTGGCCGTTGCCATTGCTGTCCTGGTACAGCTGAATGGCGTAGCGCCCTGGCGGCACATCGCTCAGGTGCAAATGACCGTCGTCAGTCTGTTGCTGGCGCAGCGGTTGTTCCGGCCAGCGCTTCTGCTCGGCGCTTACCAACGCCGCTTTCACTGTTTCGTTGGCCTGGATCCCGTCTACGGTGACCAGGATATCGCCGGCCTGCACGTACGAGCCGACCAGTAGCAGCAAAAGGCCAGTTTGATAGCCGGTCTTCGTTACGGTTTGAAGAATTCTCTGTGGCATAATCCGGGCATTTTGCAGGGGATTGGCTGGCGATGCGTCAGGTCTTGATCGTTCATTTTTCGCAAACCGGCCAGCTAGACAGGTTGGCGCAGTCAGTTTGTGCACCGTTGCAGCAACACGGCGATATTCAGCTGGATTTTCTGCAGCTGCAACCCGCGCAACCTTACCCCTTTCCCTGGCCGTTTCTCGACTTTTTCCGGATTTTTCCGGAAACCGTGCTGATGCGCCCGCAGCCTCTGCTGCCCTTGGCGGTGGATGCGAGCAAGCGTTACGACCTGGTGATCCTCGCCTATCAGGTGTGGTTCCTCTCGCCGTCGCAGCCGATGACCGCTTTTCTCGCCTCGCCTGAGGCGGCGCAGCTGCTCAAGGGTACGCCGGTAGTGACCCTGATCGGTTGCCGCAATATGTGGCTGATGGCCCAGGAGAAGCTCAAGAACCGGCTCACTGAACTGGGTGCGCGACTGGTGGACAATATTGCCCTGACCGACGCCTGTGGCACGGCGGCGAGTTTTCTGGCAACGCCCTTATGGCTGTTTACCGGTAGGCAGAAGCCCTACAGCTGGGTGCCGCGTGCCGGGATTGATGAGGCGGAGATTGCGGCCGCCAGCCGTTTTGGCCAGGCCATGGTGCAGCGGCTGACGGCCGACAGCCTGCCGATCGAGCAACCCATGCTGACCGGGCTTGGCGCGGTACGAATTGATGAAAAGCTGATCGCCAGCGAGAAGGTTGGCAATCGCAGCTTCCAGTTATGGAGCCGCTTGCTGGCCGCTTTAGGCCCGCAGCAGAGCCGCCGGCGCGGTGCCGGGCTGGTGGTATATATCCTGTTTCTGTTGTGCCTGATCGTCACCGTAGTGCCGCTCAGTGCCTTGCTTAAAAAGCTGTTGGCGCCGCTGTTAAAAGAGCGCACTCAGCGTGAGAAGGCGTACTTTGCTGGCCCATCTGGCGAGTGAAGTGACCCGAGGAAGTCCCGTGGTACAACCTGTATTTATCAATCGCATCAGCGCCTTCCTGCCCCATGAGCCGGTCGACAACGAGCAGATGGAAGCGCGCCTGGGCCTGGTCGGCGGCAAGCCGTCGCGTGCGCGCAAGCTGATCCTGCGTAGCAATGGCATCCAGCAGCGCCACTATGTAATTGACCCGCAGACCGGCGCGCCGAGCATGAACAATGCCCAGGTCAGCGCGGCTGCGATTCGAGGCCTATTGGGCGTCGATTTCCAGCTGGAAGATCTCGATTGCCTGGTGGCCAGCAGCGCCTCGCCGGATCAGGTGATGCCTGGCCATGCGGTGATGGTGCAAGGCGAGCTGGGCAATCCGCCGTGTGAAGTGGTCTCCACCGCTGGTATCTGCCTGTGCGGCATGACCGCGCTGAAATACGCCTGGATGAGCGTAGCCAGTGGTGAGAGCCGCAATGCCGTGGCCTGCGGCTCGGAAGTGGCCTCGACGCTGATGCAGGCAAGCAACTTCAACGCCGAGTACGAGAGCCGCCTGGACGAGCTGGAAACCCACCCGGAAATCGCCTTCGAGAAGGACTTTCTGCGCTGGATGCTCTCCGATGGCGCCGGTGCTGTGTTACTGCAGGGTCAGCCGAACCGCACGGGGCTGAGCCTGCGCATCGACTGGATCGACATCTTCTCCTTTGCCGACCAGATGCCGCCGTGCATGTACGCCGGTGCGGAAATGGTTGACGGCCAGCTGCAAGGCTGGAGCCGCTATGAAGGTGCCGAGCGCAACCGCCGCTCGCTGATGGCGATCAAGCAGGACGTCAAACTGCTGAACGACAACATCGTCAAATACACTGTGGAAGAAACCCTAAAGCGCATCATGGCGCGGCGCGAACTGCATGCCGATGCGGTCGATTATTTTCTCCCGCACTACTCCTCGGAGTTCTTCCGTGAGCGCCTGTCCGTGGGCTTAGCCAATGCGGGTTTGCCGATCCCGCAAGAACGCTGGTTTACCAACCTGACCAGCAAGGGCAATACCGGCGCCGCGTCGATCTTTATCATGCTTGATGAGTTGTTCAATTCAGGTAGCCTGCGCAGCGGCCAGCGTTTGCTCTGCTATGTGCCGGAAAGTGGGCGCTTCTCCAGCGCCTTTATGCAGTTGACAGTGGTTGGCCAGGACGGTGACAACACATGAAGCTCGATGAGGTTCCCCAGGATCACAGCTCCACTTACGGCGGCCACTGCAAGTTGGTCTATGCCGTGGATGCCAGCGGCCATTATCAGGGCGCGCAGAGCGATGGCTGGGAGCCGGAAGCCTTCGCCACCCAGCTCGCCGTGGCCGAGCTGCAGGAGCAGGAAGCCGAGGCCGAAGCGGGCTGGCAACGCGGCGAGCTGTCGCCGCTGAAATGTCTGATGTACCGCTACCGCCTGGATGAGCCGGCGCTGGCGCAGATTACCGGGCTATGGCAGTGGCGCATTCGTCGGCATTTCCGCCCGGCGATTTACCGGAAGCTGTCGGCAGCCATTCTGGCGCGTTACGCCGAGGCGTTCGGCCTGCCCGTTGAGCAATTGATCTCCTATCAGAAGGGCATGGCATGAGCAGTTTTCAGCATCAACAGAGCGCCCACTGCGAAAGCGGGGTGATGGCCAGCCTGTTGACCCATGCCGGTCTGCCAATGAGTGAGCCGATGGCGTTTGGTTTGGCTTCCGGGATGGCCTTCGCCTATCTGCCGATCGTCAAACTCAGCGGTATGCCGCTGATTGCCTATCGCATGCCGCCCAAGCACCTGATCAAGACCCTGAGCAAGCGCCTGGGCGCGCGCCTGCATACACGCACCTTCGGTAACCCCGAGCAAGGCCGTCGCGAGCTGGATGCGGCCTTGGACAGCGGCCGCTTGGCCGGGCTGCAGAGTTCGGTGTTCTGGCTGCCGTACTTTCCGCCGGAGATGCGCTTTCACTTCAACGCGCACAACCTGCTGGCCTACGGCCGCGAGGGCAATGAATACCTGATCAGCGACCCGGTGTTTGAAGAACCGGTGCGCTGCGCCGTCGAAGACCTGCAAAAGGCCCGCTTCGCCAAAGGTGCGCTGGCCGCCAAAGGCCTGATGTACTGGCTCGACGATGTGCCGCTGGAGCAGGACTGGAACAAGCTGATCCGTCAGAGCGTGCTGTCGACTACGCGCATCCTCGATGGCATGCCGCTGCCGTGGATCGGTATTCGCGGTATTCAGCACCTGGCCAAGCAGATCGATAAGCTCGATCCAGCGCAGAGCAAATACAACCGCCTGTACCTGACCCATATCGTGCGTATGCAGGAAGAGATCGGTACCGGCGGTGCGGGTTTCCGCTTTATGTATGCCAGCTTTCTGCAGGAGGCCGGCGAGAAACTGGGCGACAGCAATCTGCAAGAGGCCTCGACGCAACTCACCGCCATCGGCGACAACTGGCGCCAGTTTGCCTCAGCCTGTGTGCGCGCCAGCCGCAACAAGGGCGAGACACCTAACTTTGCCCCTATCGCCGAAAGCCTGCGCGGTATTGCCCTGCAGGAGCGTGGGCTGATGAAAGAGTTGGCTGCCTGGAGCGAGCGCAAAGGGTAGGGCGGGGTCTGTAGGAGCGGCCCATGGCCGCGATAGGTTCTGCCTGCAAAAGCATCGCGGGCATGGCCCGCTCCTACGGTCTATTCGAGGTGCAGCTGCATGACTTTGATCCCTACGCTTAACTCGGCAAAGCTGTTGGTGTAGGCACCGCTTACCGCACCTTCCAACAGCAGGGCCTGTACGCAGAAATCTCCACGTTCGTCGCAGACCAGTAAGAGTGCCTGTTCGATCAGGCCATCCTGCAGATCTAGGTTGGCCAAGGCCTGCAACTGCGCCCAGACCTGCTCTCCAGCACCGATAAACAGGTTCGGCCCGTTGATACCCAGCTGCTGGGCGATGTGGAAGCCCGCGGCATTGCTCACGCTATTCACAAACTCGAAAGGCTTGGGCTGTTTGTGCTGCACGCATACCGCCTCCAGCAGCGCACCCATGGTGGCCCGCGCCGGGTGCGCCGAGGCCAGATACAGACCGCAGTTGCTGCGTACCTGAGGTTTCAAGGGCGCTGCGGCCAGCAGGCATTGCAGGATCAAGCGGTCGATACGCCGTGGCGGATTGTCCAGCCACTGACCCAGAGCGGTCTTCAGCTGTTTGTCATCCGTGCTGGCCAGGCCGTGGATCTCACTGGCGGCGATTACCGGCATGGCGTTTCTCCTGCGAGGCAACCCTGCAAGACTAGGCTGGCGTTATTGCCGCCAAAGCCGAAGAAGTTTGTTAGCAGCAGGCTGTCTGTCGCCAGCATCTGCGGTTCTGCACCCAAGGGCAGCATGGCTTCGTTGGCGTAGCTCACAGCGGGCAGCGGGCCGTTTTGCAGGGCCTTGAGCAGCAGCAGGCTTTCACTCAGACCGCAGGCACCCAGGGTATGGCCGAGCCATGGTTTGAGCAGGCTTAGGGCCGGCATCTGTTCGCCATAGAGCAGGCGCATGCCGTTGCTTTCGGCTACATCGTTGGCGCTGGTGGCGGTGCCGTGCAGTTTCACCAGGTCGATCTGCGCCGCCGTGCAGCTGGCGCTGCGTAGCGCCTGTTGCATGACCCAGTGGATATGACTGCCATCTTCGCGGGTGGTGGTCAGGCTGCTGGTGTCGCAGGCGCTAAAACCGCCCAGCAGGCGCGCCAGTGGTGCGTCACCCGGCTCGCGGCTGAGCAGCACGGCGGCATAGGCT
Organism: Pseudomonas sp. EA_35y_Pfl2_R111; assembly: GCF_963970955.1. Taxonomy (NCBI): domain Bacteria; kingdom Pseudomonadati; phylum Pseudomonadota; class Gammaproteobacteria; order Pseudomonadales; family Pseudomonadaceae; genus Pseudomonas; species Pseudomonas sp. EA_35y_Pfl2_R111. Next base: position 295,462 of record NZ_CAXAOM010000003.1, read on the forward strand.
TCGCCCAGCAGCAGGCCGTCGCGCTCGGGATGAAACGGGCGATACTGGCCGCTGGGGCTGGTCAGCATCAGCGCGCCGAAACCCTGCATGGCGATGGCGCTGGGCGTTTCGAAGCTTAGCACTAGGGCGCGGGCGTACTGGCCGTCGTTGATAAGCCGGGCGCCATAAAGCAGGCCGTTGGCGGCACTGGTGCAGGCGGTGTTCAAGGTAAACGCGGCGGCAAAGCCCCAGCGTTGGCGCAGCTGATTGGCAAGCAGGTCGAGGGACGTCGAGTCGTCCGGACGAAAGCTCTGCTGTCGACGGGTTATGGCCTCCAGCTCACTGATATCCAGGCTGGTGCTGGCGACGATCAGCAGGCAGTCGTCGAGGGGCTGGAGATTTGCGCCGAGGGCTTCGCCCAGCAGGCGATCCAGGCGCTGGCTCAGGCTTTCGCCGGTTTTGGTGGCGTATAGATAAGTGCGCGGCTCATGCACTTCATGCAGCACAAAGGGCTCGCCTTGTGGCGGCGGGCCCATCTGTAGGGCGCGTGCTGCGCTGTGCAGGTCATCGCCCAAAGCGCAGTGCAGGGCCGCGCGCTGCAGGTAGATCGGATTCACTGCTGCTGCCTGATATAGGCGGCAATACTGGCGATGCTAGCGAGGATGCGACGGCCATCTTTGGCGCCTTCGATGCGTACGCCGTAGTGCTGCTGCAGCGCCAGGGAGACTTGCAGGGCGTCGAGGCTGTCCATGGCGATACGGCTTTTCGCGCCGAACAGCGGCTCGTCGTCGCTGATGCTCTGCCAGTCGATATCGTCTTCCTTGTCGCACTCGCGGATCAGCAGTTGTTTGAGTTGTTGTTCTAGTAGTGAGTGGTCCATTGCGTGCGCTGTACTCGTCGGGTGAACAGAAGCAGCCCGGCCATCCCGCACAGCGCTGCAAACAGCAGCAGGCGCGCGCAGTAGGGGGCGATGTCGGCCAGTAAGCCGTGGCCCACCAGCAGGGTGAGAAAGGCGTCCAGCGCCCAGCTCATTGGGGAGATTTCCGCCAGTTGGGCCATGGCCGCCGGCATCACGCTTTTCGGCACCATGATTCCGCCAATCGCGGCCAGCAGGATGTTGATGCCGCCGCCAAGGAGCAGTGCCTGCTCGCTGCTACGCGCCAATGCGGCCAGCAGCAAGCCTAGGCTGCAGGTGGCCAGGGCGATGCTGACGGCCAATAGCGGGTAGGCCACGGCGCTGCCGGGCAAACTCAGGGCGGGCAGACCAAGCAGCGGCAGGCCATAGACGCCGATACCCAGCAGCAGAACAAACTGCAGCAGGTTGATCGCCAGGTACGGCAGCAGTTTGCTTAGCACCAGGGTGCCGAGGTTCAGGCCCAGGCAGCGCAGGCGCAGCAAGGTGCCGCTCTGTTGCTCACGCTGAAAGCCACCGGCCATGGGCAACACCACGAAGAACATGCCGAAGATCAGCCAGGCCGGCACGCTTAGTTGGGTGGCGTTGGCACGGCCGCTGAGGTCGCCGCTGGCCAGTTGTTCCTGCTCGTCGATCCGGCTCTGGGTGCGCTGCTGCACCAGCTCCAATCGCTCGGCGCGGCTTAATTCGGCATCGATCACGCCGCTGTCTTCCAGATAAGCCAGCAACCGGGTTTGCGCCAGGGCGATGCTTACCGCGCTGTGCAGACGCTGGCGCGACAGTTTGTCGAACTGCGCCGGGAAGCTCAGGCTCGGCCCTTGATGCGGGCTATCCAGCAGCGTGTCGGCAAAGTCGGCGGGCAGGCGCACATGGGCGAGGCGCTCATTGCTGTCTGCGAGCAACTGACTATCTGCCAGCTGCGCCTGCAAGGCGTCGCGGAAGAACTGGCTGGCGTCGCCCTGCGGCGCTTCGATAATCAGGCGCAGCGCCGGTGGTTTGTCCTGCATGTAGCTGGACATGGCCCCGGCCATCAGCAGCAGAAACAGCGTCGGCATAATAAACAGCACGGCCAGCGCATGGGGGTCGCGCAGCAGCAACAGCACTTCCTTGCGCAGCAATGCCCAGAGCCTCATAGCCGGCCTCCGTTAAGACGCAGATAAAGCTGTTCAAGCGAGGGGCGACCAAAGCGCAGCAGGTTGGGCAGGCCATCCTGGGTGGCGACAAAATCGGTGATTGCCAGCAGCTGCTGGCCATTCAGAGATGCGATACGCAGACCCCTAGGCAGCACTTCGGCCGTCAGTTGCAGGCTCGCTAGCAGCTGGTTAAGGCCGGCGGGGGGCGCGTCCGGCCACTCCAGCAGCAGGCTGTGGTCGTCACCGAGCAGCTGGCGTTTGTCCAGATCCAGGCGTACCTGACCTTCGTGCAGCAGCAGAATGCGCTGGGCGACCCGCTCGACTTCTTCCAGATAGTGGCTGGTGTAGATCACCGCCTTACCATCGGCTGTCAGCTGCTCCACGGCAGCCAGCAGCTGTTGGCGACTCGCGGCGTCGACGCCCACGGTAGCTTCATCGAATAAATAGAGGTCAGCGGGTTGCAGCAGGCCGATAGCGAAGTTCAAGCGCCGTTGTTCGCCGCCGGAGAGCTGCTCGCTGCGTCGCGTCAGCTTGTCTCCCAAGGCGCAGATATCGATGCACTGCTGCAGGCGCTGACGGCGTTCGGCGCCGCGCAGGCGATACAGGTCGGCAAATAATTCGAGGTTCTCGCCCACCTTGAGCCCGGCATAGAAGGCCAGCTGCTGCGGTACCAGGCCGAGCCTTGGCTGGCCTTCCCAACGCAGCTCGCCCTGTTGCAGCGCCAGCACGCCGCTCAGCAAGGAGAGCAGGGTGGTCTTGCCGGCGCCGTTACTGCCGAGTAGGCCGAGGCATTCGCCGGCCTGTAGCTGCAGGTCGATACCCTGCAGCGCGGCGCGGCTTGCGCCTGGGTAGCTGTGCGTAACGTGGCGAAGTTCAAGCATGGATCAACACCAGCAGCAGTTTGCCGTCGAGCAGTAGCTGCTCGTCATTGTGGATGCTGAAGGCATACAGCGCGCCGGCCGGGCTTAGCGCTTCTTGCTGGGCGCTGACTTGCAGCGCGCCGCTGCGTTGCGTCGGTTCATGGTGCAGCTGCAATTGCGAGAGCTTGCCGACCAGTGCCATTTCAATGGCACTGGCATCGCCGTATAAGGCACCATGCGCGGCGCACAATTGGGCTGCTGCCTCGAACAGCAGGCAGGGTGAGGCGTCGCTGCCAAAGGTCTCGAGAAAGCGCCAGGCACTCAGGCCTTGAATGCTCAGGCTGTCATGCGCCAACAGGCCATCCAGCCAGAGGGCTGGGCCTTGATGGGGCAGCAGGCTGTGCAGTTGGGTGCGGTCCATTGCGGGCGGCCGAGACAAAGAGGTCGGCAGTGTAACAGAGGGCCTGCAGGTCTCGCAGCGCCTGGGTTTGACGGGCTAACGAGCTGTTATTAACGCAGGATTGTCCAGGCAGGTGGTTTTTCAACGACCTGCTAACGGACGGAGTGGGAGAGGACTTAAATGGTGTGGCTGCAGGGGTTGGCTTTTGCGCTGGGGTCTCTGATCTTGCTGGCGCTGTCCTGGCGGGCAGTGCGCAGCCCGCAGTCCCATGGCTTCTACCGGTTCTTCGCTTGGGAGGCGATTCTGGCCTTGCTGGTGCTCAATGGGCCGGTCTGGTTTGTCGACCGTTTCGCCCTGCATCAGCGTCTGTCCTGGTTGTTGCTGTTCGCATCCTTGCTGCTGCTGTTTGCCGGCCTCTATCAGCTACGGCGCATGGGTCGCCCCGATGGGCAGCGTACGGAAGCCGAGCTATTCGCCTTCGAGCGCACCTCGCAGCTGGTGACCAGCGGCATCTTTCGGCTGATCCGCCACCCGCTGTACGCCTCGCTGTTGTTGCTGGCCTGGGGCGTGGCCTGCAAGCAACCCAATGGACTGAGCCTGATCCTGGCGCTGTTGGCCAGTCTGGCGCTTTGGCTGACCGCCAAGCGCGACGAGGCCGAGTGTCTGCAGCAGTTTGGCGAGGCGTATCGCGACTATATGCAGCGCAGCAAGATGTTTATCCCCTGGCTGCTTTAATCAGTGGCCGGGCTGTTATTGCCACTTCAATCGCGCCAGCTTCCACTCATCGCCTTCCAGCCACCACTCCATCTCAACGATAAAGTGACGAGCACTGTCGGGGATCAGGCTTTCGGCGCCGACCAAGGCAACCTGGGCTTCGGTGAAGCCTTTCTCGCGATAGGTTTCATGGACGTAGCTGGCCTTGCTCAGAGCCAGTATTTCGACATTCTTGTGGCGCATAAACAGCATCAACATGGTGCGCTGTGCCCACTCGCGGTCGAACTCGCCCTGGGCCGAGAACTGCGGGTGAAGCTGGTCGAGCACTGCGCTGTTTTTCTTGGCTTCCAAGTTGTCCTGCAGCTGTTGCACGGCTGCTTCCAGCGCTGCTTGCGGGTCATCCTTGCCGCCGCAACCGGCGAGCAGGGTGCAAAACATTACGAAAGCTAAGGCAAATATCCTTGTTGGCATGCTGAACTCCTTTTTCATGGTTATGATGCCCGGCAGGGCGTTGGACGGCAGTGACAGGTGACTCACCTTCGCCAAGCCGCCAAGCTACGCATCAATTCAGGAGCATGCCATGCAGACCTTGTATCCGGAAATTAAACCCTACGCCCGTCATGAGCTGGCCGTGCAAGCGCCGCACGTGCTGTATGTGGACGAAAGTGGTTCGCCGGATGGTTTGCCCGTGGTGTTTATCCATGGTGGCCCAGGTGCAGGCTGCGACGCGGCAAGCCGGCGCTATTTTGATCCCAATCTCTATCGCATCGTCACTTTCGATCAGCGTGGCTGCGGCCGCTCCACGCCTCATGCCAGCCTGGAAAACAACACCACCCAAGCGCTGATCGCCGATATGGAGCAGATTCGCGAGCACCTCGGCATCGACAAGTGGGTGCTTTTCGGCGGCTCCTGGGGCTCGACCCTGGCCCTGGCCTACGCCCAGGCCCATCCGCAGCGCGTGCACGGGCTGATTCTGCGCGGCATCTTCCTCTGTCGGCCGCAGGAGTTCGACTGGTTCTATCAGGAAGGCGCCAGCCGGCTGTTTCCCGACTACTGGGAAGACTACCTGGCACCAATCCCCACGGATGAGCGCGGCGATCTGATGCGGGCCTTCCACAAGCGTCTGACCGGCTCCGACCAGATCGCCCAGATGCACGCGGCTAAGGCCTGGTCAACCTGGGAAGGCCGCACCGCCACCCTGCGTCCCAACCCGCAAGTGGTTGACCGCTTCAGCGACAGCCATCGCGCGCTATCGATTGCTCGGATCGAATGCCATTACTTCGTTAACAATGCCTTCCTCGAACCCGATCAGCTGCTGCGCGATATGCCGAAGATCGCCCATTTACCGGGGGTGATCGTGCATGGCCGCTATGACGTGATTTGCCCGCTGGACAACGCCTGGGCGCTGCACCAAGCCTGGCCGAACAGTGAGCTACAGATCATCCGCGATGCCGGCCATTCGGCGGCCGAGAATGGAATTACCGACGCCCTGGTACGCGCTGCCGATGAGCTGGCGCGGCGGCTGCTTAACCTGGCGCCGGACGAAGCATGAAGGCACTGATTCAACGGGTGCGTGGCGCCCGAGTAGAAGTAGCAGGTGAGGTGGTAGGCGCGATTGATCATGGCCTGCTGGCACTGGTTGGCGTAGAGCCGCAGGACAGTCCGGTCAGTGTCGAAAAAATCCTGCACAAGTTGCTCAACTACCGCGTATTCAGCGATGCCGCCGGCAAGATGAATCTGTCGCTCAGCGATATCGACGGTGGACTGCTGCTGGTCTCACAATTCACCCTGGCAGCTGACACCAAGAGCGGTCTACGCCCGAGTTTTTCCAGCGCTGCGCCGCCGGCGCTGGGCGCTGAGCTTTTCGATCTGTTGGTTACCCAGGCCCGTGGCAAACACGCGAAGGTTGCCACGGGCCAGTTCGGCGCTGATATGCAGGTGCATCTGGTCAACGACGGGCCGGTGACCTTTCTGCTGGAAAGCTAGCGCGCCAGGGCTTCGGCGACGAAGTCGAGGCGATCCTGACCGAAGTGCATCTCGCTGCCGATAAAGAAGGTCGGTGCGCCAAACACGCCGCGGTTGATTGCCTCTTCGGTGGTGGCCTTGAGTCGTTCCTTGACCGCATCATCGCTGACCAACCGCTCGAACTCGGCTGGGTCGAAGCCGGCGGCGCTAAGCACTTCGGCAACCACTTCGGGCTTGCCGAGGTTTTTCTGTTGCACCCACAGCGCTTCGAAGATGGTTTTTAGATAGTGCTCGAAGCGCTCGCTGCCATGGTAACCGGCAGCGCCGCGCATCAGCGTTAGGGTGTTGATCGGGAAACTCGGGCTAAAGGCCATGGTCACGCCATAGCGTTTGGCGAAGCGCGCCAGGTCCTGCAGCATATAGCGACCCTTGGCCGGGATATTCACTGGTGACTGATTGCCGGTGGCCTTGAAGACGCCACCGAGCAGCATCGGCCGCCAGACAATCTGCGCGCCGGCCTCGCGGGCAATACGCGGTAGCTGGGTCCAGGCCAGATAACTGGCCGGGCTGCCAAAATCGAAAAAGAACTCAACTGTCTTGTTCATCATATGTCCTGTCTTCAGGTTCGAAATTGCTGGGCAGGCTGTAGGGTGAATGACGCTTTTTTCATCCACCAGGGCAAGCGAAGTGGTGGATGGGAGAAGCGTCATCCACCCTACGAGTTGGTGAGCGTTGTTTAGAAGGTTTCGCTCCATGGCCGTAGGTCCAGCTCATGCACCCAGCAATCGCGTGGCTGACCGTGGATCTGCCAGTAGGTCTCGGCGATATGCTCCGGGTTGAGGATGCCGTCCTGATCCTTGAGCTGGTACAGCTGAGGGAAGGTGTCGCGGATAAACGCGGTGTCGATGGCCCCGTCGATGATCGGGTGGGCGACATGGATACCCTTGGGGCCGAGCTCGCGGGCCATGCTCTGGGCCAGGGCGCGCAGGGCGAACTTGGCGCTGGCGAAGGCGGAGAAATTCGCGCGGCCGCGCAACGAGGCGGTGGCACCGGTAAAGATAATCGTGCCTTGCCCGCGCGGCAGCATGACCTTGGCGGCTTCACGACCGGTGAGAAAGCCGGCCAGCGCCGCCATCTCCCAGACCTTGCGGTAGACCCGTTCGGTGGTCTCGGTGATGGAGAACTGTACGTTGGCGCCGATGTTGAACACCACCGCATGCAGCGGGCCGACCTCGCGTTCGATGGTGGCAAACAGTTCGATGACCTGTTCCTCGACTCGCGCATCGCAGCCAAAGGCGCGCGCGCTGCCACCTACCGATTCAATCTCCGCTACCAGCGGCTCGAGTTTTTCCGCATTCCGTCGTGCCACGCAGGCCACATAGCCCTCGCGAGCGAAGCGTTTGGCGATGGCGCCGCCAGTGGCGTCACCGGCGCCTACTACCAGAATTGCTTTGCGTTCTATCATCGTTGCTCTCCATAAGTTCTGTTTTGGAACTTGGCTTGATAGTCGGTTCCATTTTGGAACCTGTCAAGCTATGGTGAGCCATCGCAGTTGGAGATTGGCTTATGCGTTGGGAAGAACTAGAGCAGCAACCCTGCTCCCTGGCCCGTACCCTGTCGGTGGTGGGTGACCGCTGGACGCTGCTGGTGCTGCGCGAGAGTTTTCTAGGTATCCGCCGCTTCGACGAGTTCGAAAAACGCTTGGGGATTACCCGCCACGTGCTGGCCGAGCGCCTGAAAAAGCTGGTGGAAGCCGGGGTGCTGGACAAGGTGGCCTATCAGCAGCGGCCACTGCGTGAGGAATACTGCCTGAGCGCCAAGGGCCGCGATTTATACCCAGCCATTATGGCCCTGGTGAACTGGGGCGACCGCCATATGAGCGGCGCGGAAGGTGCGCCGATTCGGCATATCCACCGCACCTGCGGCCAGCCGATGCACGGCGTGCTGGTGTGTTCGGATTGTGGTGAGCCGCTGGAGCCGAGGGATGTTCAGCTGGAGGAGGCGCCTGCGCTCAAGGGCCAGCTACTGCCGGCGCACTGGCACGTTCTTGAGGTTGGAGAGAACCTGTAGGAGCGCGCCATGCGTGCGAGCGATTTCCCAGATACCGCCACTCGCGGGCATGACCCGCTCCTACGGAGTCGGTGTTCGCTTAGAACAGTCGCGCCAGCAAGGCGGTAACCGCCGTCTCGACTCGTAGAATCCGCGCGCCCAGTTGCACCGGCTGCAGGCCAGCTTCCTGCAGCTTGTCCACTTCATAGGGAATCCAGCCGCCTTCTGGGCCAATGGCCAGCGTAACGGCCTGCTCGACTGCCCGAGGGCAGGCTGGGAAGTTGCCTGGATGGCCAACCAGACCAAGGGTGCCGGCAACGATGTTGGGCAGTTGGTCCTCGACAAAGGGCTTGAAGCGTTTCTCGATAATCACTTCCGGCAGCACTGTATCGCGGGCCTGCTCCAGGCCGAGGATCAGCTGTTCGCGAATCGCTGCAGGTTCGAGGAAAGGCGTCTGCCAGAAGCTTTTTTCCACCCGGTAGCTGTTCAGCAGAATCAGCCTGGGCACGCCCATGGCGCTGACGGTTTGCAGCACGCGGCGCAGCATCTTCGGTCGCGGCAGGGCCAGCAGCAGGGTAAGCGGCAACTTCTCCGGTGGCGGCTGATCGAGTTGTACCGAGAGTTCGGCTTGCTCCGCATCCAGACGCAGTAACTGGCCGCTGCCCATCAGGCCATTCATGCGACCGACGCGTAGGCTATCGCCGGCCTCGGCGCGATGCACTTCATGCAGATGCTTGAGGCGGCGGCCGCTTAGCAGCACGCGGTCAGCGGCGATAAAGTCGCCGTCTTCGAGGAGCAGCAGGTTCACGGTTGCGCGGCAGGTGGCTGATCGTTGGAGGGGCTGTCGCTATCGGCTTCAGCCGCTGCGTCCTCGTCGGCGCGGCGCTTGACCAGGCTGCCGCAGAGCAGGCCTGCCTCGAATAGCAGCCACATGGGTAAGGCCAGCAGGGTCTGCGAAAACACGTCCGGCGGGGTCAGCACCATGCCGACAACAAAGCAGCCGACAACTACATAGGGCCGGCTCTTGCGCAGTGTCGCGACATCGACAACCCCGACCCAGATCAGCAGAAAAGTGGCAATTGGGATTTCGAACGCCACGCCGAAGGCGAAGAACAGGGTGAGGACGAAATCCAGGTACTGACCGATATCGGTCATCATCGCCACGCCTTCCGGGGTCACGCTGGCGAAGAAGCCAAACATGATTGGGAACACCACGAAATAGGCGAAGGCCATGCCGGCATAGAACAGCAAGATGCTGGAGATCAGCAGCGGTATGGCGATGCGCTTCTCGTGCTTGTACAGCCCTGGCGCGATAAAGCCCCAGATCTGATGCAGGATGATCGGGATCGCCAGAAACAGCGCGACCATCAGGGTCAGTTTGAACGGCGTGAGGAACGGCGAGGCCACTCCCGTGGCAATCATCGTCGCGCCTTCCGGCAGGTAGGCGCGCAGCGGCGCGGCGACTAGCGCATAGATGTCCTGGGAGAAATAGAACAGCCCGGCAAACAGCGCGAATACTGCCGCCACAATACGCAGCAGACGCGTGCGCAGTTCGGTCAGGTGCGAGACCAGGGGCATTTCCTGATCGCTGTCCGGTCGTTGGCTCATGGCTGCGGGCTTTTATCCTGGCGGGTATCGGTAGCTGCGGTTGGCTCTGCTGCTGGAGGGGCGGCTGAGCTCGGTTCAGTGATGCTGCTAAGCGGCGCGTTGAGATTTTGCTTCATCGCGTTCATTTCCCGCTCAAGCTCGAGAATCTGCTCGTTATGCAGTTGGCGGCGGATTTCATCTGCGCCAATCTCACGCTCAACTTCAGCCTTGATCGCACTGAAGCTGCGCTTGATCCGGCCGATCCACAAACCGGCAGTGCGCACCGCGCCGGGCAGGCGATCGGGCCCTAGTACCACCAGGGCGACGATGCCGACCAACAGCAGTTCGGTAAAGCCGATATCGAACATGGCTTAGTCTTTTTTCGCCGGTTCTTCGACTTTGCGTGCCTGGGCATCGATGGTCTGGCCCTTGGGCTCATCGACTGCGGGCTTTTCTTCGTCGTTACCCATCGATTTTTTGAAACCCTTGATCGCATCACCCAGATCGGAACCCAGGCCTTTAAGGCGCTTGGTGCCGAACAGCATGACCACGATCAGCAGGACGATCAGGAGTTGCCAGATGCTAATGCCACCGAATCCCATAACGCGTACTCCGTAAGTGAAGGTTTAATCAGTCTTGCGAGCGTGCGGCTTTTTCCGCGTGCCCGGAGAGGCCAAAGCGCCTGTCTAGTTCGTCCAGTACCGCCTGCGGGTGCTGACCGAGGGCAGCGAGCATGACCAGGCTGTGGAACCACAGGTCGGCGGTTTCATAAATCACATCGCTGCAGTCACCGCTGACGGCAGCATCCTTGGCTGCAAGGATGGTTTCCACCGATTCCTCACCGACCTTTTCCAGAATCTTGTTCAGGCCCTTGTGGTACAGGCTGGCGACATAGGAGCTGTCGGCGGCCGCGCCTTTGCGCGACTCCAGCACCTCGGCCAGGCGGCTCAGGGTATCTGTCATGGCCGAATCACTCATGGGTATGTCCTGCGCTGTAGATGGCGTGTGGGTCTTTCAGCACGGCCTCGACGATTTTCCAGGTGCCGTTCTCGAACATCCTGTAGAAGCAGCTCTCGCGGCCCGTGTGGCAGGCAATGCCGCCCAACTGTTCGACCATCAGGATGATCACGTCGGCGTCGCAGTCCAGGCGCATTTCATGCAGTTTCTGCACATGCCCGGATTCTTCGCCTTTGCGCCAGAGTTTGCCGCGTGAGCGTGACCAGTAGATGGCGCGCTGCTCGGCCGCGGTCAGGCTCAGGGCTTCACGATTCATCCAGGCCATCATCAGCACGCGGCCGGTCTTGTGGTCTTGAGCGATGGCCGGCACCAGGCCGTCGCTGTTCCAGTTGATTTCATCGAGCCAGTCAGTCATTGCAATTCCGTGGTTCACAACGCGCATGCAGCATGCGCTTATCGGCGTCCGCCCAGTGTGCCAGCCGCGGCAGCGACTGGCTATCGGCGCACTATCAGATACAGGCCACTTGCACCCATCAACCAGGCCGGCCACGCTGCTAGCGCACTCAAGCTGACGGCACTGAACGCGAGCATCACGCCGCCGCCCAGTAGCGCCGCGCCGAGCAGACGCAGCGGTCGGTCGCCGCGCGAGTCGCGCCAGGGTGGTGGCGGGTCGTAAGCGTGGGGCTGTGCCATGCGCTCGAGCAGGCTGCGGGTCATATTGGCCAGATGCGGAACCTGCTCAACCTGGCTGTGCAGGTTGTGCAGCAGGTTTTTTGGGCTGACCCGCTCGCGCATCCAGCGCTCGAGGAACGGCTGGGCGGTATTCCACAGGTCCAGGTCCGGGTACAGCTGACGGCCCAGGCCTTCAATATTCAGCAAGGTTTTCTGCAGCAGCACCAACTGCGGCTGCACTTCCATATTGAAGCGCCGCGCGGTCTGGAACAGACGCAACAGCACCTGGCCGAAGGAGATGTCCTTCAGTGGTTTTTCGAAGATCGGCTCACATACGGTGCGGATCGCCGCCTCGAAGTCATTGATCTTGGTTTCTGCCGGCACCCAGCCGGAATCGATATGCAGCTGCGCCACGCGGCGGTAATCGCGCTTGAAGAAGGCGATCAGGTTGCGCGCCAGGTAGTCCTGATCTTCGGCGGTGAGGCTGCCGATGATGCCGCAGTCGATGGCAATGTACTGCGGGTTCCACGGCGTGCGCGTACTGACAAAGATGTTGCCGGGGTGCATATCGGCGTGGAAGAAGCTGTCGCGGAACACCTGGGTGAAGAAAATCTCCACGCCGCGCTCGGCCAGCAGTTTCATATCGGTGCGCTGATCGGCCAGGGTTTCCAGGTCAGTGACCTGAATGCCATAGATGCGCTCCATCACCAGCACCTTCGGCCGGCAATAATCCCAATACACCTGCGGCACATAGAGCAGTGGCGAACCTTCGAAGTTGCGCCGCAGCTGGCTGGCGTTGGCCGCCTCGCGCAGCAGATCAAGTTCGTCGTAAATGGTTTTCTCGTAATCGCTGACCACTTCCACTGGGCGCAGGCGGCGGGCATCGGCCGAGGCGCGCTCGGCCAGCTTGGCCAGCAGGAACAGCCAGGCAATGTCCTGTTCGATTACCGGTTTCAGGCCCGGGCGAATCACCTTGACCACTACTTCTTCGCCGCTTTTCAGTTGCGCAGCATGCACCTGTGCAACAGATGCCGAGGCTAATGGCTGGGCATCGAAACGGGCAAATACCTCGCTGACCTTGGCCCCCAGCTGTGACTCAATGAGTGCCTGTGATTTCGCCGGGTCGAAAGGCGGCACCTGATCCTGCAGCTTGGCCAGCTCATCGGCGATATCCGGGGGTAGCAGGTCGCGGCGGGTGGAAAGTAGCTGGCCGAATTTGATAAAAATCGGCCCCAGTTCCTCCACCGCCAGACGCAAACGTGCGCCGCGTGAAAGCAGCAAGTCGCGGCGCGGCAGCCAGCGCCAGGGCAGCACATAGCGCAGCACGCGCGCCCAGAAAGGCAGCGGCAGAGCGAATAACAGGTCGTCCAGCTGGTAGCGAATGACTACGCGCTGGATACGCAACAGACGACGAACGGCAAGCAGCTTCATGCGATGGGCTTATGGCGTTGGGCGAGGCGCTCGATGCGCGCGTCGAGTCGGTCGAGGGACAGCTTGAGGTGGTCCAGTTCGGCGAAGCGCGCATTGGCTTCGCGCTGGCCGACCAGGCTGCGGGATTCTTCACTGAGGTAATCGGCCAGATTCAGGCGCAGGCTGTCGAGCGCCTGGCTGCTCCAGTCCACCCGGCTGCGCAGATGGCCGCCGAGCAGCTGGCTGCCGACCGGGCCGAGCCAGCGCGACAGTTCGTATTCCCAGTCCAGCTCAAGATCCTGAAGTATCCCGGCCAGCTCCAGCAGGGCAGAGCTGTCGCCATCCAGACTGACTTCCGCGCTGTGCAGGATGCTGGTCTTGTCCTTGCTGGTGGCCAGGCGCAGCAGGCTGGCTGCGGGCGCGCGCAAGTGGCAATCAGCGTCACCGGCCCACTGCGCGGCCAGTTGCAGACCGCTGGCGCTGGGCAGAATAAACAGCTGCAGATTCGGCGCGGCGCACTCGACGGCAATCACTTTGCCGCTCAACCGCGCCAGACGTGGCAGCGCGGTGCTGTCCATGGCCAGCACGCGATTGAGGCCGAGTTCGACGCCGGCCAGCAGCCCGGTCAGGAGCATCAGGGCTTAATGCCGCGGTGCAGGGCGACGATGCCGCCGGTCATATTGTGGAAGGTCACACGCTCGAAACCGGCTTCAACCATCATCGCCTTGAGGGTGTCTTGATCCGGGTGCATGCGGATCGACTCGGCCAGGTAGCGGTAGCTTTCCGCGTCGTTGGTAATCAGCTTGCCGGCCAGCGGCATGAATTTGAACGAGTAGGCGTCGTAGAACTTAGACAGCAGCGGGCTGGACGGTTTGGAGAACTCCAGAATCAGCAGGCGACCGCCGGGCTTGAGTACGCGCAGCATCGAACGGATGGCGTCTTCTTTATGCGTCACGTTGCGCAGGCCGAAGGCGATGGTCACCACGTCGAAATGGTTGTCCGGGAACGGCAGCTTTTCCGCATCGGCCTGAACGAAGCTGACGTTGCCGGCCACGCCTGTATCGAGCAGGCGGTCACGGCCGACGCGCAGCATCGATTCGTTGATATCGGCCAGCACCACTTCGCCGGTCGGGCCGACCAGGCTGGAGAACTTGCGTGTCAGGTCGCCCGTGCCGCCGGCGATATCCAGCACTCGGTTGCCAGTGCGCACGCCAGACAGTTCGATGGTGAAACGCTTCCACAGACGGTGCATGCCGCCGGACAGTACGTCGTTCATCAGGTCGTACTTGGCCGCGACCGAGTGAAAGACTTCGGCGACTTTTTCCGCCTTCTGGCTTTCCGGCACGCTCTGGAAACCAAAGTGCGTGGTGGGTTCGCTGTCGCTGCTCTTGCGCGGATCGTTCATCTTGCCCTTTCCCTTAACAGAGAGGCGGAATCAAAGTGGCGGCCATTCTAAACCTAAAAGTTCACCATGGGCTTCAAGCTGCACGCTTCCAGTAAACCTTTAGCGGGGCTCGGCTGGTGTCTGGCTGAAGCGGCTGCAGCCTGCCACGCGCAGCCTTGCTATAGTCGCAGCGACCTAAGGTCGCAGTTAACTGGTGAGGAGAAATGCCATGGCCAAGATCACCGTCGAACGTCCCCACTCCCTGGGGCGCGAAGTCGCCCGCGAGAAAGCCGAGCAACTGGCCGAGCGCCTGGCTCGCGAATACGACGTGCGCTATCGCTGGAATGGCGACAACCTTGAGTTCAAGCGCAGCGGCGCGGATGGGCGTATTGAAGTGCATGAGCACAGCGTGCGCGTGCAGCTCAGTCTGGGGCTGCTGTTGTCAGCCATGAGCGGCAGCATCAAGCGTGAAATCGAAGAGGTGCTGGATAAGAATCTGCAGGCGTAAGGTGTCGCCTGACGACACCTTGGCAATTTTTTATGGCCAGCCATCCATGGCGGCCACCCCCGTGGGCCGTCGCTGCGCGACGTTATAAATTGCTCCGGGTAATTTTTTCTACGCTTAGTATGCGGTTTCTAATTTTCATCGATACCGTGCATCTAAGCCTGCATCCCGTGGGCGTTTCCTCGAAACACTTAGAGTGAGGTGCACCATGTCGAAAGTTGCCGTTAAAAAGAAAGAAGTTGTCGAAGAAGCCAGCAGCGTGCTGAGCGACGCAAAAGTGTACGCCCGCAAAATCTGGTTGGCTGGTCTGGGCGCTTACGCCAAAGCCGGTCAGGAAGGTTCGGAGTACTTCAAAGAGCTCGTGAAGAGCGGCGAAGGCGTTGAAAAACAAGGCAAAAAACTGGTCAACGAACAAGTTGAAGCAGCCAATAGCCAGATCGACAACGTCAAGAGCACAGTCACCAGCAACGTCAGCAGCGTAAAAGGCAAGTTTGAAGTGCAGCTCGACAAGATCGAGAAAGCCTTCGACAACCGTGTTGCCAGCGCCCTGAACCGCATTGGTATCCCGTCCAAGCAGGATGTTGAAGTACTCTCTGCTAAGCTGGATGAGCTGAGCGCGTTGCTCGAGCACGTCGCGCGTACCAAGTAAGGAGAGCAGGATGGCTGTCAAAAAGAAAACCGAAAAGCAAACCACTTCCTGGATCGGCGAAGTAGAAAAATACTCGCGTCAAATCTGGCTGGCTGGTTTGGGTGCCTACTCCAAGGTCAGCAAGGACGGCAACAAGCTGTTCGACACGCTGGTCAAGGATGGCGAAAAAGCTGAGAAGCAAGCCAAGACCGAAGTCGACAAGCAAGTTGGCGCAGTGAAGACCAATGTGAGTTCGAAGGTAGACACTGCCAAATCCAGAGTCGATGAAGTAAGAGGCAAGGCTATTGGCAAGTGGGGCGAGCTGGAAGAAGCCTTCGACAAGCGTCTGAACAACGCCATTTCGCGTCTTGGTGTACCGAGCCGCAACGAAGTGAAAGCGCTCAACGCCAAGGTTGAAAGCCTGACTAAGCAGATCGAGCAACTGACCGGCGTTTCGGTCAAGTCGGTCAAGCCAGCGGTCAAGAAGGTGGCTGCCAAGCCTGCTGCTAAACCAGCGGCCAAGCCGGTTGCCAAAGCCGCAGCTAAACCAGCTGCTAAGCCTGCGGCCAAAGCTGCTGCAAAGCCTGCTGCTAAACCGGTAGCCAAGGCTGCTGCCAAACCAGCAGCTAAACCTGCTGCCAAGCCAGCTGTTAAACCAGCCGCCAAGGCGCCAGCCAAGCCGGCCGCAGCTAAGCCTGCAGTTGCCAAACCAGCTGCTGCTCCTGTAGCTGCTGCACCTGCGCCGGCCGCTGCACCTGCTGCACCCGTGACACCTGCCGCCCAGTCGTAAGACGCGCAGCAGTCAACGCAAACGCCCGGCCAAGTGCCGGGCGTTTGCGTTTATACGTGCGGGTTAATCTTCCAGGTAGCGCTGCGCCAGGTGTTCGGCGGCGTAGCGTGATTCTTCGGCCAGGTGCGGGGCCACCAGCATCATGACCTGATAGACCACCAGGCGACTCTCGCCTTCGCGGCCGATGATGCGCTGGTAGTCCAGCGAAAAAAGCAGAGTTAGGGTGATCTGCTCAACCAGTTGACCCAGCGCCTGTGTATCGCTGTGCAACTGGCCATCGAGCTGCAGTTGTGCAAGCAGTTCGGCCAAGGCGCGTTTCAAGCTGTTGAGCCAGTGGCGCATACCGCGTTCCAGTTTCGGCAGGCGGCTGGTTAGGTTGGACAGGTCCTGGAACAGAAAGCGGTAGTGCGCCAGGCGCTCGACGATCAGGTGCAGAAACAGCCAGTAGTCTTCCACATCCAATTGCACGTCTTCTGGCGGCGATAGCAGTGGCGCCAGTTCGGCTTGAAAGCGCTCGAACAGGCCGAGGATCAGCGGCTCCTTACCGTGGAAGTGGTAGTACAGGTTGCCTGGGCTGATGCCCAGTTCGTTGGCGATTTCCAGGGTGGATACATTTGGTTCGCCCTTCTGGTTGAACAGCAGCAGGGCACATTCGAGGATTCTGTCGCGGGTTTTCATCCGGTCTTCTTATTCTGGCCGCGGGAAGGCTGACGATACCTGGCCGCAATAGCTTGCGGCCAGCCTGATCATGCTTGTGTTGATGTTTTAGCGCACATGCACATAGGTGCCGGGGGCGGCTTCCATGGCTGGGTAGTGGCGGTTGCCCAGGGCCATCTGGGTGTCCTGTTGCTCGCCCGAGCGTTCCTGCATCCAGCTCAACCATACCGGCCACCAACTGCCTTGCACGTGCTTGGCTTCGTGGTACCAGGCACGTGGGTCGCTGGTGAGTTTGGAGTTTTCCAGGTAGTTGGATTTGGGGTTGCCCGGGGGGTTGAGAATGCTCTGAATATGCCCGCTGTTGGACAGAATAAAGCGCCGGTCACCGCCCAGCAGCAGGGTCGAGCGATACACCGCATCCCAGGGCGTGATGTGGTCGTTAATTCCCGCGACGCTGAAGCTGTCCACTGTGACCTTCTGCAGATCGACCGGCGTGCCGCAGACTTCCAGACCGCGTGGATGGGTCAGCGGGTTGTGCTTGAAGAAGTCGATTAGGTCACCATGCAGGGCAGCCGGCAGGCGGGTGTTGTCGTTGTTCCAGTAGAGGATATCGAAGGCCGGTGGCTGCTTGCCGAGCAGGTAGTTGTTGATCCAGTAATTCCAGATCAGATCATTCGGGCGCATCCAGGCGAACACGCGCGCCATATCGCGGCCATCCAGTACGCCCTGCTGATAGGAGCGGCGCTTGGCGGCCTCAAGCGTCAACTCATCGGCAAACAGCATGGCTGGGCTGTCGATCTGGCTGTCGAGCAGGCTGACCATATAGGTGGCACTGGCCACCTTGCGTAGCTGGCGTTTGGCTTGCAGGTGGCCCTGCAAGGCGGCAATGGTCAGGCCGCCGGCGCAGGCGCCGAGCAGGTTGACGTCCTTGCTACCGGTGATCTCACGGCAAGCGTCGATGGCGACTTCAAGTGCTTCCACATAGCTCGACAAGCCCCACTCGCGGTGCCGTGGATCGGGGTTGCGCCAGCTGATGACAAAGACCTGCAGGCCGTTTTTCAAGGCGTACTGAACGAAGCTCTTGTCGCTGGAGAGGTCGAAGATGTAGAACTTGTTGATTTGTGGCGGCACGATCAGCAGCGGCTTGGTGTACTGTTTTTCGCTCATCGGCTTGTACTGGATCAGCTCCAGCAGCTCGCTGCGAAACACCACGGCGCCATTGGTGGTAGCCAGGTTGCGGCCGACTTCGAACGCCTTCTTGCTGACCTGGCTGGGCATGCCGTCGTTATTCACCAGGTCGTCGAACAGATGCGTCACGCCCTTGAGCAGGCTACTGCCGCCAGTGTTGAACAACTCCTTGATCACCTGCGGGTTAAGCAGGGTATTGCTGGGGGCCAGGGCATCGCCCAGCAGAGTGGCGACAAAGCGCGCGCGGGCGCGGTCGTCGGCATCCAGGTTGCTCTCGTCGATCCAGTTGTTCAGCTGTTTCTGGCAGGCCAGATAAGCTTGCAGGCTGCGGCTGTAGATTGGATTGTCACGCCAGGTCGGGTCGGCGAAGCGCGGGTCTTGTGGGTTGACCTTGAACGGCTTGTCGCCCATCAGCACGCGGCCCAGTTGACCGCCCAGCGCGGCGACATGCCGTGCGCTGTGAATGGGTTGCTTGATTCCTTGCAGGGCCAGGCCGCGCAGGGTGGATAGCAGGTCGCGGCCGCGCAGACCGACCACTGCGTTTTGGGCATTCATCACGCTGCTGCGTACCGGCAGGGCGCGTTTGGCAGTTTGGTCTCGCATTGGGCAACACTCCGTCGTCAAACCGTGAGACTTGATAAGCAGCAAGGCTTATACCAATGCGCGCGCATGTGCATTCCAGACTGCCGCGCGCCAAGTCCCAGGTAATACAACGTGCCCGAAAGTGGGTCAAGCACTGCGCTTTCGGCACAGCCTCAGGGCGCGCTGTTGAGACGCTTGCCCAGGTACGGTGCGCTTAGCCGAGAGTCCGGGCTGGCGCGGGCTGCGGATGCATGATCGCGCGCTGACGTTCTTCCTCGAGAAATTTCATGATGATCGGCGCGACCGCTTCGGCGCGGGTTACCAGGAACAGGTGACCGTCATCGATCACGTGCAATTCCGAGTTGGGGATGCGCCAGGCCAGCAGGCGCATGTTGACCAGCGGGATCAGCGGATCGTCATCACCGGCCATCACCAGCGTCGGTTGGCGAATCTTGTGCAGCCAGTGGATGCTGGTCCAGCCTAGCCCTGCGAACAGCTGCCAGTAATAGCCCATCTTGCCGCCCGAGCGGACTTTACTCGCATGCGCCAGGGCCAGTTTCGGGTCGCGACGGAAAGCGCCGCCGTAGATTTCCGGGGCAATCTGCACGCCGTAGGACGGCTGCACATAACGCCGTGGACTGGCCATGCACCAGAGCACCTTGGGTTTGCCTGGAATCATCACCGCACCGGCCGAAGTGGCCGCGAGGATCAGTTTCTTGCAGCGCTCGGGGTAGTCGTGGGCGAACTGCTGCGCCAGGGCTCCACCCCAGGACACGCCAATCGCATTGACCTGACCGTAGTCGAGGTAATCGAGCATGCGTGCGGCCAGCTTGGCCAGGCCAGGGAAGCGGTACGGCGTACTGGGTGTGGACGAGCCGCCAACGCCGGGTACATCGAACGCAATGACCTCCAGGCCAGGGTCCAGAGCCCGCACGAAAGGCATGACCAGCTCCAGGTTGGCCCCGATGCCGTTGAAAATCAGCAGCGGAGTCATTTTGCCGTTACCGGGGCGCACCGCGGTACGGATAGTTTGGCCGTCCAGTTCAATGGTACGGAATACGAAAGGTAGCGACATGCGCAAAAGCCCTATCAATTAAAACGCTGGATCAGACCCTCCGGGTCTTTTCCAGAAACACCAGGGCAAAGCCTGGTTCGCCTCACCCGCACAAATAAGCGGGTGGGCGAGCGACACCTCCAGTGCCGCGGGCAGTATTGCGCAGTGCGCAGGTGATCAACGTTCGTGAACGTAGGTGCCGGGCGCTGCTTCCCCGGCCGGATGTTTCTTGTTGCCCAGTTGAGTTGGTGCCTTCTTCTGTGCGCCGGAGCGCTCGCCAAGCCAGACCTGCCAATGCAGCCACCAGGAGTCGGCGTGTTTGGTTGAGCTGGCTTGCCAGGTTTTCGGGTCCGCATGCATCTGGGTGTTGGTCATGTAGCGTGCTTTTGGGTTACCCGGCGGGTTGAGGATGCTCTGGATATGTCCGCTATTGGACAGCACGAACTCAACATTGCCGCCAAACAGATTGGCTGACTTGTAGCACGACTCCCACGGCGTGATGTGGTCGGTGGTGCCCGCCACGCAGTAGAGATCGCTGGTGACTTGCTTGAGATCAATCGGGGTGCCGCAGACTTCCAGCGCGCCCGCACGGATCAGCGGGTTGGAGGTAAACATGTCGATAAACTCGCCATGCAGGGCTGCAGGCAGGCGCGTGGTGTCGTTGTTCCAATAGAGGATGTCGAACACTGGCGGCTCGTTGCCGAGCAGGTAGTTGTTGACCCAGTAGTTCCAGATCAGGTCGTTGGGGCGCATCCAGGCGAACACCTTGGCCATGTCGCTGCCTTCCAGCACACCGGCCTGGTAGGAGCGGCGCTTGGCCAGCTCCAGGCTCTTCTCGTCGGCGAATAGCGCCACATCGGTTTCCAGGCGGTTATCCAGCACGCTGACCAGCAGGGTCAGGGCATGCACCTTCTTCTCACCCAGCGCGGCGTAATGGCCCAACAGCGAGGTGGTGGTCAGGCCGCCGGAGCAGGCGCCGAGCATGTTGATGTCTTTGCTGCCGGTGACAGCCGTGACCACATCAATGGCTTCTTTCAGCGCTTCGATATAGGTCGACAGGCCCCACTCGCGGTGGGCCTTGGTCGGGTTGCGCCAGCTCACCACGAAGGTTTGCACGCCATTGCGCAGCAGGAAGCGCGCAACGCTCTTTTCCGGCGACAGGTCGAATACGTAAAACTTGTTAATCTGCGGCGGTACCACCAGCAATGGGCGCTCATGCACCTGCTCGGTGATCGGCTTGTACTGGATCAGCTCCAGCAGATCGTTGCGGAAAATCACCGCACCATCGGTGGTGGCCAGGCTTTTGCCGACCTCGAAGGCGTTCATGTTGACCTGGCTGGGCATGCCGCCGTTGTTGACCATGTCCTTGGCCAGGTGCGACAGGCCGTCGAGCAGGCTCTTGCCGCCGGTTTCGAAGAAGCGTTTGACTGCGGCCGGGTTGGCCATGCTGTTGCTGGGGGCCATGGCTTCGGTCATCAGGTTGATCACGAAGTGGCCACGGCTGGCATCCTGCTCGGACAGGTTGCTGTGCTCAACCCAGTCATGCAGCTCCTTGCGCCAGGCCAGGTAGGTCTGCAGGTAACGGCGGTACAGCGGATTCTGGCTCCAGGCTGGATCGGCAAAGCGCCGGTCGCCATCGGCGGGGGTGAGGTCGGATTGGCCGAGCAACACGTTCTTCAGCTCCATGCTGAAGTGGGCCAGGTGTTTGGCGCTGTGCAGAGGTTGCTTGAGAGCTTGCTTGAGCACGACCCGGGCGGAGCTAAGCAGGTCTTTACCGCGGATGCCGATCACCGGGTTAAGGCCCAGGGTGTTCTCGGAGGCCTGGTGTTTCAGGTCATCATTATTCTTATCTGTCATCTACAACGCTCCATTGTCCTGAGACGAAATACCGGCGTAATGCTGTGCACGGCGACACAGGGCTAGAATCTGCTCCAAGTCTGCTCGCGAGACTTTGAACCGGTTCCATGAACCAGGTATTGCCCGGATTACCAAGGGCGGATCGCTCCGCAATATTCCCTGCCGCTGGCCTAGCCAGATGCAAGAAAACTTCCAACTACTTGGTTACCCGAGTTTGAGAATTTGTGCAAGCTGGCCGCGATCCAGGCCGAATGCGCGATGAGTATGCCGGGAAGGATTAGAAAATGCGCTCTAACCGGTCAGGATCAACGGGCTAGACGGGCTGCTGCACTGCCGCAGATTGCCGCTTGGCTGTGCAAGGGTGAGGAAATAGCTGGAGTGACTGAGGCAATTCCTGACGGCATATCGCCCGGGCGCTTCAGAGCATCAGTTTGACCACGCTTTCGCTGGGGTCGCGGGACTTGCCTGCGGCGGCGAGCGTGGCGAGGTAATCGTTCCACAGTTCGCTCTGACGCATGGCCAGCTGCTCCAGGTAATCCCAGGTGAACAGGCCGCTGTCGTGACCGTCATCGAAGGTCAATTTCAGCGCGTAGTTGCCCGCCGGTTCGATCTTGCTCAGGCCAACGCCGAGCTTGCCGGTTTGCAGGATCGGCTTGCCATGGCCCTGCACTTCCGCCGATGGCGAATGCACACGCAGAAACTCGGCGGGCAGGCTGTAGTGCTCGTCAGTCCCGTAGTGCAGCTCCAGGGTTTTCGAGGCTTTGTGCAGTTTTATTGCGGTAGGCATGCGCATGGTTGCTTCCTGGGTTGCTCCGTAGCCCGGATTGCATCCGGGCTACGTGCGGGCGCGTTACAGGATATAGCGCGACAGGTCTTCGTCCTGCGCCAGTTCGCCGAGGTGGCTGTTGACGTAGGCTGCGTCGATCACAATCGGCGTGCCGTTCTGCTGGCCGGCCAGGTCGCCTGCGCTGAAGGAGACTTCCTCGAGCAGACGTTCGAGTAGCGTGTGCAGGCGGCGCGCGCCGATGTTCTCGGTCTTTTCGTTGACCTGATAGGCAATCTCGGCGATGCGCTTGATGCCTTCGGCAACGAACTGGATGCCCAGGCCCTCGGTATTCAGCAGTGCGGCGTATTGCTCGGTGAGCGAGGCGTGCGGCTCGGTGAGAATGCGCTCGAAGTCCCCTGGGGTCAGGGCTTTCAGCTCGACGCGAATTGGCAGTCGACCTTGCAGCTCAGGCACCAGATCGCTCGGCTTGCTCAGATGGAACGCGCCGGAGGCGATAAACAGGATGTGGTCGGTTTTCACCATGCCCAGCTTGGTGTTCACCGTGCAGCCTTCGATCAGCGGCAGCAGGTCGCGCTGCACGCCTTCGCGGGAAACGTCGGCGCCGCCGGTATTGCCGCGCTTGGCAACCTTGTCGATCTCGTCGATAAACACGATGCCGTTCTGTTCCACGGCTTCCAGGGCCTGGGCCTTGAGTTCGTCCTCGTTGACCAGGCGCGCGGCTTCTTCATCGCGCACCATCTTCAGGGCTTCCTTGACCTTGAGTTTGCGACTCTTCTTCTTGCCCTTGCCCATATTGGAAAACAGGCTTTGCAGCTGGTTGGTCATCTCTTCCATGCCCGGCGGGGTCATGATTTCGATGCCGGCCGGTGCTTCGGCCACTTCGATATCGATGTCCTTGTCGTCCAACTGGCCTTCGCGCAGGCGCTTGCGGAACAGCTGGCGGGTGTTGGAATCGCTGCCCGGCGCGGCTTCTTCGCTGAAACCAGTGCGGGCCGGCGGCAGCAGGGCATCAAGGATGCGTTCTTCGGCGGCGTCCTCGGCGCGGTGACGGACTTTGATCATCTCCTGCTCGCGCAACAGCTTGATCGCCGCATCGGCGAGGTCACGGATGATCGACTCGACATCGCGGCCGACATAGCCGACTTCGGTGAACTTGGTCGCTTCCACCTTGATAAACGGCGCATTGGCCAGTTTGGCCAAGCGGCGGGCAATTTCGGTCTTGCCGACGCCGGTCGGGCCGATCATCAGAATGTTCTTCGGCGTCACTTCGGCGCGCAGTTCGGCAGGCAGTTGCATGCGCCGCCAGCGGTTGCGCAGGGCAATGGCCACGGCGCGCTTGGCGTCGTCCTGACCGATGATATGGCGGTTGAGTTCGTGAACGATCTCGCGGGGCGTCATGGACATGCGGCGTACTCCAGAAAAGACCGCGCCTTACTCGGCGCAGTCTTCCTCTTCAATAGTCAGGTTTTGATTGGTGAAGACACAGATGGAGCCGGCAATGTTCAGCGCGGTTTCGGTGATTTCACGGGCGCTCAATTCGGTTTTCTGCAGCAAAGCCATGGCGGCGGCTTGGGCGAAGCCGCCGCCGGAACCCATGGCGATCAGGCCGTGTTCGGGCTCAACCACATCACCGTTGCCGGTGATGATCAAGGAGGCGTCTTTGTTGGCCACGGCCAGCATGGCTTCCAAGCGGCTCAACGAGCGGTCGGTGCGCCAGTCTTTGGCTAGCTCGACGGCGGCGCGCACCAGATTGCCTTGGTGTTTCTCCAGCTGGCCTTCAAAGCGCTCGAACAGGGTAAAGGCGTCGGCGGTGGCGCCGGCAAAACCGGCCAGCACTTGGCCGTGGTACAGGCGGCGCACTTTTTTCGCGTTGCCTTTCATCACGGTATTGCCGAGGGACACCTGGCCGTCGCCGCCCATGACGACTTTGCCGTTGCGGCGCACTGAAACGATGGTGGTCAAGGGGAGAGTCTCCACGCAGCGGGGCGAAAGTGCCCAATGCTGAGTGAAGTGGGGGCAGCGGCAGCCCGCTTCAAGCCCTGGAACGATTCCCGTCCGACAAATAGTCGTCAGAGACGCCGCAGGGCCTGAACTCGCGGGGGCTATTGCGCCTGGCGCTGCTGTAACAACAGATTGCTAAAGCCGCTGCCGGCCAGGGATTTTTGCGCCTGGCCGAGCTGTTCGCGGGTGGCGAAGGGGCCGACCAGCACGCGGTGCCAGGTTTCCTCGCGCACCTTCCCGGTTTCCACCTGTACGCTCTGCCCGAGCAGGATGATCTGCGCACGCAGGCTGTCGGCGTCATCCTTGCGGCGGAACGAGCCAGCTTGGAGGAAGAACTGCGAGCTCACCGGGCCTTTGGCAACCACCGGCGGTGGTGGTGGCACCTGGCCGTTGAGTGCCGCTTCGGCACGGGCGGCATCGATCTTTGCCGCTTCTTCCGGGGTAACCGGTTTTTGCTCGGGCGGGGCGACGGGCTCAATGCTTTGCGGCGGCAGGATCACTTCCGATTCCGGCAGCAAGGTATAGAAATCGTATTTAGGCTTAATCGGCTCATTGCTGGCCGGCTTGGCGGCCGCCGCTTTATTGGCCTGGGTGGCGCGTGCCTGTTCGACCTTGGTGCGCTTGATCTCGTCGCGGCCCGGTTCGAGGCTGAACAGAAACACCATAAAGCCGCCGATCACCAGGCCGCAGAGCAGCCAGAACCAACCCGGCACCGGTTTTTTCGCCTGGGCCTGATAACGGCTGGCACCGCGTTTGGCAGCGGGTTTCTTCTTCGCCGCCACTTACATGCGCTCCAGGGTTTCCAGGCCGAGCAACTCAAGGCCTTGCTTGAGTGTGCGCGCTGTCAGCGCGGCCAGGCGCAGGCGGCTGTTGCGCACGCCTTCGTCTTCGGCGGAGAGGATCGGGCAGTTCTCGTAGAAACTGGAGAACAAACCGGCCAGGTCGTACAGGTAGGCGCAGAGCAGGTGTGGCTCGCCCTTGTCGGCGACGCTGGCAAGCACTTCGTTGAATTGCGCGAGCTTGCCGCCCAATTCGATTTCGTGGGCGGCCTGCAGGTCGAGGCTGCCCTCGATCTGCTCGAAGCCCTTGCCCAGCTTGCGGAATACGCTGGCCACACGGGTGTAGGCGTACAGCAGGTACGGTGCGGTGTTGCCCTCGAAGCTGAGCATCAGCTCGAAGTTGAAGCGGTAGTCGCTGGTGCGGTGCTTGGACAGGTCGGCGTATTTCACTGCACCGATGCCCACGGCGCGAGCGATCTGGCGTAGTTCGGCTTCGGGAAGCGTGGGGTTCTTGCCTTTGACCAGGGCGTAGGCACGCTCTTCTGCTTCATCGAGCAGGTCGACCAGCTTCACCGTGCCGCCGTCGCGGGTCTTGAACGGGCGGCCGTCGGCGCCGTTCATGGTGCCGAAACCCATATGTTCCAGCTGCATGTTGGCCGGGACGAAGCCAGCCAGACGTGCGGCAGTGAATACCATCTGGAAATGCAGGGCCTGACGCTGATCGACGAAGTACAGCGCGCGGTCGGCTTTCAGTACGTTGGCACGATAGCGGGTGGCGGCCAGGTCGGTGGTGGCGTACAGGTAACCGCCGCCGGCCTTCTGCACGATCAGCGGCAGCGGGTTGTCATCAGCGTTCTTGAACTGCTCCATAAACACGCACTGCGCGCCGTCGCTTTCGCTGAGCAGGCCCTTGGCCTTGAGGTCGGCGACCACATTGGCCAGGTCGTCGTTGTAGGCGCTCTCGCCCTTGACGTCGGCCATGCTCAGTTTCACCCCAAGGCGGTCATACAGCGCCTGGCAGTGGCTGAGGGAAATATCATTGAAGCGGTGCCACAGGCGCAGGCATTCGGCATCGCCAGCTTGCAGCTGCACCACCAGCTCGCGGGCACGCTCGGCGAACTCAGGGGATTCGTCGAAGCGCTTCTTCGCGGCGCGGTAGAAACCTTCCAGGTCAGCCAGCTCGCTTTCGGCAGCCACTGGGTTTTCCTGCATATAAGCCAGGAGCATGCCGAATTGGGTACCCCAGTCACCGACGTGGTTCTGCCGAATGACTTCGTCACCGAGGAACTCCAGCACCCGCGCCACGCCGTCACCGATGATGGTCGAGCGCAGATGGCCGACGTGCATCTCTTTGGCCAGGTTGGGTGCCGACAGGTCGACCACTACGCGCTGCGCTGGGCCATTTTTTCGCACGCCAAGTTTGGCGTCGGCCAGCAGGGTATCCAAGCGCGCGGCCAGGGCCTGGGTGTTCTGATAGAAATTAAGAAAGCCTGGGCCGGCGATCTCGACCTTGCTGATGTCGGCATCGGCGGGGAGTGCGGCGATCAACTTCTCGGCCAGGTCACGCGGCTTCATGCCAGCCGGCTTGGCCAGCATCATGGCGATATTGCTGGCGAAGTCGCCGTGGGTCTTGTCCTTGGTGTTCTCCACCTGAATGGCCGGGCTCAGGCCTTCCGGCAGCACGCCGTCGGCAGTGAGGCGGGTCAGGGCTTGCTGGATCAGGTGGCGAATGCTGTCTTTCATGGTCTGCTCGGTCGGCCGTTGGGGCGGCGGCGCACAAAGGCGCTGGTTGAAAACTGCGCATTATCGACGCCCTTCGCCCGCAGCTTCAAGCAGCGTGTGGTTTTGACCGGGCTAAAGGCCACCGCGATGGGCTGCAGATCACGTAGCGCTGGGCCTCTATAAAAGAAACGCCGCAGAGGCGAAACCGCTGCGGCGTCTGGATGTAGCGCGCAGCGTTACGCGGAGCGCTGCGAGGTGCCACGCGCGGCGGCGTTGCCAGCGACGAAATACGGCGCGCTGCTGCGTGGCAGCGGGGCGCGGCCACGGATTTTGTCGGCGATCTTCTCGGCCATCATGATGGTCGGCGCGTTGAGGTTACCGGTGACGATCAGCGGCATGATCGACGCATCCACCACACGCAGGCCTTTAACGCCATGTACCCGGCCCTGGCCGTCGACCACCGCCATATCGTCTTCACCCATCTTGCAGGAACACGACGGATGGTAGGCAGTTTCCGCGTGTTCGCGGATAAAGGCATCCAGTTCGGCATCGCTCTGCAGCTCGACTCCTGGGCTGATCTCGCGGCCGCGGTACGGGTCCAGCGCCGACTGCGCCATGATTTCGCGGGTAATGCGGATGCCATCGCGAAATTCGCGCCAGTCCTGCTCGTGGGCCATGTAGTTGAACAGGATGCTCGGGTGCTGGCGCGGATCCTTGGAGGTGACCTGAATACGCCCACGGCTCGGCGAGCGCATGGAGCCCATGTGTGCCTGGAAGCCGTGCTCTTTCACCGCGTTGCTGCCGTTGTAGTTAATCGCCACCGGCAGGAAGTGGTATTGGATATTGGGCCACGCAAAATCCGCGCTGGAACGGATAAAGCCGCCGGCCTCGAACTGGTTGCTGGCTCCGATGCCTTTGCCGAGGAACAGCCAGTTGGCGCCGATCATCGGTTGGTTCCACCATTGCAGCGCCGGGTACAGCGACACCGGCTGCTTGCAGGCGTATTGCAGGTACACCTCCAGGTGGTCCTGCAGGTTCTGGCCTACGCCGGGCAGGTCATGCACCAAGGGGATGTCCAACTCGCGCAATAGCGCCGCCGGGCCAACGCCGGAGCGTTGCAGCACTTGCGGTGAGGCAATCGCACCGCTGCACAGCAGCACCTCGCGGCGCGCGTTGACGGTGATCGGCGTGTTGTTGTCGCCCTGCAGATAAGCCACGCCGCTGGCGCGCTTGCCGCTGAACAGGATGCGGTCAGTCAGGGCATGGGTGACGATGGTCAGATTCGGCCGTTCGCGGGCCTGATCAAGGTAACCGCGCGCGGTGCTGGCCCGGCGGCCCTTGGGCGTAACGGTGCGGTCCATCGGGCCGAAGCCTTCCTGCTGGTAACCGTTGAGGTCGTCGGTACGCGGGTAGCCGGCCTGCACGCCAGCTTCGATCATGGCGTGGAATAGCGGGTTATTGCCGTTCTTCGGCGTGGTTACCGACACGGGGCCATCGCCGCCATGGTAGGCATTGGCGCCGATATCACGGGTTTCCGCCTTGCGGAAATACGGCAGGCAATCCAGATAGCTCCAGTCTTCCAGGCCTTTTTCCTCAGCCCAGCCGTCGTAATCCATGGCGTTGCCGCGGATGTAGCACATGCCGTTGATCAGGGACGAGCCGCCCAATCCCTTGCCGCGCCCGCATTCCATGCGGCGGTTGTTCATATGCGGCTCGGGTTCGGTCAGGTAAGCCCAGTTGTAGCGGCGGCCCTGCAGCGGGAAGGCGAGGGCGGCGGGCATCTGGGTGCGAAAATCCAGGCGGTAATCCGGGCCGCCGGCTTCGAGCAGCAGTACGCTGACGTCAGCGTCTTCGGTCAGGCGGGTGGCCAGTACGTTACCGGCCGAACCGGCGCCGATGATGATGTAGTCGAATTCTTGGGGCATAAAAGCTCCTGTAGCCCGGATGCACTCCGGGGAAAACGCGGTGACTGTTCCCGGATTGCATCCGGGCTACTGGTTGCTCTATGCAGGGTGGATGACGTTCTTCTCATCCACCGTTGCAATTGGTGGATGGGTGAAGCGTCATCCACCCTACGAAGTCGAGCGCCTTGAGAATCAACGTAGGATCTTCGGGGTAGTGAGCTGTAGGAGTGGGGGCGACGCTTAGTCCCATGCCCGCGATAGCGTTTCGCGGGCATGGCCCGCTCCTACGAAGGTTTTGATGCTCAGAACACCGAGGTGTAACCGCCCAGCTCGACCTGTACCGATTTGATCCGCGTGTAGTGCGCCAGGGTGGTCAGGCCGTTTTCGCGACCGACGCCGGACTGCTTGTAACCGCCCACCGGCATTTCCGCCGGCGACTCGCCCCAGGTGTTGATCCAGCAGATGCCGGCTTCCAGCTTGTGGATCACCCGGTGCGCGCGGTTCAGGTCGCGGGTTACCACGCCGGCGGCCAGGCCGTACTCGGTGGCATTGGCGCGGCGGATCACTTCTTCTTCGGTGTCGTACACCAGAATGCTCATCACCGGGCCGAAGATTTCCTCACGGACGATGGTCATGCCGTCGTTGCAGTCGGTGAACACGGTCGGCGCGACATAGGCGCCCTTGGCGTAGTCGCCCTCGGTCACGCGGTTGCCGCCGATCAGCAGGCGCGCGCCTTCGCTGCGGCCGGTTTCGATATAGCCGAGCACGCTGTCCATATGCGCCGCGCTGACCAGCGGACCGAAGTTGGTGGCCTCGTCCTGCGGGTCGCCCAGGCGGATGCGTTTGACCCGCTCAACTACTTTGGCCTCGAAGCGCGCCTGCAGCATGCGAGGTATAAATACCCGCGTGCCGTTGGTGCAGACCTGGCCGGAGCTGTAGAAGTTGGCCATTACCGCAATGTCAGCGGCGCGGTCGAGGTCGGCGTCTTCGAAGATGATCAGCGGCGACTTGCCGCCCAGCTCCATGGTCACTTCCTTGAGCGACGAGCTGGAGGCGCTGGCCATCACCTTCTTGCCGGTCACGGTGCCGCCGGTAAAGGAAATCTTCTCGATACCTGGATGCTCGGTCAGCCATTGGCCAACTTCGCGGCCGCTGCCGGTCAGCACGTTGAACACGCCATCCGGCACGCCGGCAGCGCTGTAGATTTCCGCCAGTTTCAGCGCGCTTAGCGAGGTCACTTCGCTGGGTTTGAAGATCATCGCGTTGCCAGCGGCCAGGGCCGGGGCGGATTTCCACAGGGCAATCTGGATCGGGTAGTTCCACGCGCCAATACCGGCGACTACACCCAGCGGCTCGCGGCGGGTGTAGACGAAACTGGTTTCGCGCAGCGGGATCTGCTCGCCCTCGATGGCTGGAATCAGCCCGGCGTAATACTCCAGCACGTCGGCGCCGGTGACGATATCGACGTAGCGGGTTTCGCTCAGCGGCTTGCCGGTGTCGAGGGTTTCCAGCTCGGCCAGCTCATCGTTGCGCTCGCGCAGAATGTCGACGGCCTTACGCAGGATGCGCGAACGCTGCATGGCAGTCATCGCCGCCCAGACTTTCTGCCCGGCAGTGGCGCTGGCCACGGCCAATTCGACATCGGCCTGGCTGGCGCGCTGCACGCGGGCCAGTACTTCGCCGGTGGCGGGGTTGATGCTGTCGAAGGTTTCGCCGCTGCTGGCCGTTACATAACGGCCGCCAATAAAGAGCTGCTGTTCGTCGAAGCGGGGCATGGCGCGTTCCTCGTGTGCGGTGGGCGACGCGAGCCGCCTGGCGCAGGTCGTCGGTGTAGGCAATAGAGGCACAAGGCTAAATTATCTAAATTGAACGATCAATCAATAAAAACGACAGAGCGCAGTCAAACGCGACACGTAAGGCTCGCAGGCAGTGGTATTAGGGTTGTTGAGGGTGGCGAGCTGACTCGTGTCAGAGCACATACCGAAATCCGGCCCCTTCCGCTAATACGAAAGCAGGCTCTACGCGATGGCCTTGGCCAATTGCAGTGCGTAGGGTGGGTTAGCGGCGCAGAACAGCATGTTCGCTTTGCCACGGTGATCGAGCGTCGCGTAACCCACCAGGCAGGAGGTTAGTTGACCCCCATTGGTGGGTTACGGCGCAATCAAGCCATATGTGGCTGGTCGGTAGCGGCCGGCGCCTAACCCACCCTACGTTGCCTTGGCCAATTGCAGATCAAGGTATTCGTAGGCGATTTCAATTGCCTGACGGGTGTCGAAGCCTTCGCCCGACAGCGCCCCGCGCAGCCACAAGCCATCGATCAATGCCGCCAAACCACGGGCCGCACTGCGCGCCTGCTCCTGCGGCAATACCAGGCTGAATTGCCCACACAGATTGGAATACAGACGCAGATCATTGACCCGCTGCAAACGCCGCAGCGCCGGCTGATGCATGCTGGCCGCCCAGAACGCCAGCCAGGTTTTCATCGCCGGACCATTGACCTGGCTGTCATCGAAATTGCCTTCAATCATCGCCCGTAGATGTTCGCGCGGCTGGTCCGGCGGCAGGCTGGCGCGGCGTTCGCGCACGGCATCGCTAAGCGCCTGCATCAGGTGGCGCATGGTGGCGTCGAGCAGGCCGTTCTTGTCGCGGAAATAGTGGCTGATGATGCCATTGGAGACCCCAGCGATCCGCGCGATATAGGCGATGCTGGCATCACTCATGCCGACCTGATCAACCGCATCGAGGGTGGCTGCGATCAATTGCGAGCGGCGGATCGGCTGCATTCCGACCTTGGGCATCTGCTTCTCCATCAATGGGGGCAACCCCGGAATGCGCGCAGTCTAGGCCGGTTATTGTTGAGCGATCAATCAAACATGGCGTTTCAGGGATGACCTGTCAGTCAGGGGCATGCCGCTGCGCAAGGGCCGACGGAGCTAGTTTCCAGGCTGATCGGCGGCGGTTTTAACGACGCTCGCGCCTTCGCGAGCAATCAGCTGAACGGGTGGCACGCTAAAACGGAAATCGCAGTAGGTCGCGCCGCTGGCGAGGGTTTGCGTGCGCCGTAGCGTCACGCCCCAATCGCTGGCCATACGGTAATCCAGGCTGCACGCGGCAAAGTGGGTCAGCTCCGGCGCACCCTGGTCGCGCAAGTAGCTGGCCAGCGGACACACCTGCACATCAAAGGCCACGCCAGCGGCGGCGGGCAGATTGCTGCGGCGGAAAGGGCGGGTAAACACCAGGCTGAATAGCGCATCGAGCAGCCACTTGATGCGTACCTGCAAACGGCTGCTACGCAGGCGCGACAGCTTGAACGCCAGGGCGCTGGCCGGGGCGAAGATCTGCCAGTTGATCTGCTCGATCCACTGCCCGGCCTGTTGCGGGCCTATGCCTTGCTCCTGCAGGGCACGGTAAAGCGCGCAATCCCATTGCATATAACGCAGCAGCAGATTCACCCCAGGCGAATGGCGCACCCGCGTGCGTAGCAGCTCGCTCTGTACTTCCAGGGTTCTGGCCCATACCGCTGCTGCGGTGGCCGCCGGCAAGCAAGCACCCAGCTGCGTCTGTGCCGCTCGGCGAAAGGCGATGCGCGGGAGATAAACCAGCAGCAGGGCGAGTGGCTTCATTGGCTGTCTTAGCTCTGGCGGGGTGTTGAGCGCATTAACGCGGCTCAACGTCGGCAATCAGCGCCAGTAAATCGGTCACGCCGATATCCTGACCGGCCTGGTGCAGCAAGGTGCTGGCTTGGCCGCGATGGTGAGTCTGATGATTGAAGAAGTGCAGCATCAGGCTGGCATAGGGGCGCTGCGCCGGCACGCCCTTCATATTGCCGTAGGCCAGCACATGCTCCAGGTCCGGCTCGGTCAGCGCCGCTACCCAGTCGCTGATATGCCCATCCAGCCGGCCGCGCAAAGCATGCAGCGGCGCGAAGGTGTCGAACAGCAGCTGATCCAGCGTCGCCGGCCGCTGTAAATCATTAATCGCCTCGCGCAGCTCAGCGCACGCCGGGTGCTCGGCAAAGCGCTTGAGCCAGATGATATCGGCCACCGCAATATGGTTCAGGGTGGCGAGGATGGACGGGAAAAACGCCCCGCGATCCTCACTCAGCGCCTGCGGCGACAGCTGGCCGGCAGCCGCGTAGAGCTTGTCATTCATCCACGCGTTATAGCGGGCCATTAACTGAAAGTGGGCTAGCTGGGACATACGCTTAACTCGGCAATTAAGGTTCAGTCAGGCATCGAATACCGGGCGGAAGAAGGTGCGCTCGTAGCTGAGCACGCATTGGGTCTCTTCCGCATATTTAAAGGCCGCCAGGCACTCGGCGTCGGCAAAGGATTTCAGCCGATACTGCTCGTACTCCGCCAGGCTGGGGAAGCTGAACATCGCCAGGCCGATATTGTTGGCACCTTCCGAGGGCAGAAAGTAACCGTGATGCGTACCGCCAAACTTCGCCACCAGGGCAATCCACAGCTTGCCGTAATGCTCGAATTCTTTGAGTTTGCGCGGGTCGAGCACATAGCGGATATGGCAGGTGATCATGGTGGTCCCTCAATGATTGGAATGGCTTGCTCTGTGGGTGCAGGCGGTTAGGCAAGGTAAACCTGTCGCCTTTATTTCTCTAGCGCCGGCACCAGGCGCACCAGCATCGGCAAATGATCCGAGCCCAGCTGCGGGCCTACCTGGCGCGCCACCACCGCCCAATGCGGCGTGACCAGCACATGGTCGATAGGCAACCCGAGTACGCCCTGCAAGACGGCCGGCCAGGTCGCGGCCAAACCGCTGGCGCGGCGCAAACCCAATTGCGCCAGCCCGCTAAAGGCCGACGACCAGGGCGTGGCATTCAGGTCGCCGGCTAAAACTGTCGGTATGGCGCTAGCTGCAGCTTGCTTGGCCAGGACCGCCAACTTGGCGTTACGCACGCTGTGATACTGCGGCGAAAGCGGTGGCATAGGGTGCAGGGCGATAATCCCGATCGGCTGGCCGTGCCACTGCAACTGCGCCTCGATATGGGCAATCCCCTGCGCATCCTCGATCACCTCTACCTGCTGCAGCGGATGGCGCGACAGCACGGCGATGCCAAAGGGGCTGTCCTGGGCAACGATGTGCTGAAAGGGATAATCGCGCAGCGTGCGCAAGCCTTGCGCATATACGGGGGAAACCTCCAGCAGTACCAGCACATCCGGCTTTTCCTGCGCCAACCAAGTGGCCAGTGCCTGGGTGTTGCGGCTATGCAGATTGACGTTGGCACTGGCCACGGTAAACACCTGGGCCTGCGGATCGCCCGCCGGTGCCGGCACGGATGCCGTTAGCCAGGGCAGCGGCAGCGCCAACAGCAAAACGGCCCAGCGCTTATCACGCCAGCTTGCCAACCCGCCAAACACCACCAGCCCCAACAAGAACAGCCACTGCCAATGGCTGGCCAGATCGATCAGCCAGGCCAGCGTGCCTGCTGAGTCCGCAAGCAGGTGCGAGAGCAGCGGCAGCAGCAGGCCGAGTAGGCAAAGCAGCGCCAGCGTATTAACGCGTCTGGCCCAGAAGGCGCCGCGGTCTGGCTTGGGCATATCGGGCGGATTAGTTATGGTCATATTCGATTATTCGCGCTCCCAACAACTGGTTAGGGGTCATGGTTGAAATGACCATGCTGCAGGAACAGCTTGATCTGACTGGCCACAACATCTGCATTGGCCATAAACGTATGGCTGTGCGGAACAGTAATAAAGTCCTTCATCTCCGCGAGCTTTGCGCTCTCCACCGAAACCTTGCCATCGTTTGGCTTGGGCAAGTCGCGGGCAAACCATGGGTCCAGGCTTTCCGTGCCGGCAACTATGCCGATCTCCAGAGGGATAGATTTAAGCTGGTTGGGCGTGCTGTCAGCTTCAATGCCGAGCTGCTGCCCGGCTGGACCGGTGGCCATTTTGTACCACCACTGGTCTTTGTTTTTCGTTGCCACCTCGCTGCCGTGGTTGGGTGGGCCAAGCATGACTACCCGCTTGGCTTCGGCAACGACATTGTTCTGAAAATACTGCCTGACCAAGATGCCACCCAGAGAATGGGTCACAAAGTGGATGCTCTGCGCTCCCGCTTTTTTACACTCGGCAATGCCATTCCCCACCACTGATGCAAGCTGTTGGATGTCTTCTTCCGTGGACGGGTAGCTGTTGTTGATAACGGTGTAATGCTCTTTGGTTAACGAGCTTTCGATTGCATTCATCGAGTAGCTGGTTCGGCCCATCCCGTGCAATAGCACCACGCACTCATTAGCCAGTGATGCCGGTGCGACAAACAACAAGAGATAAAGACTGAGGCGCATGTGGGTTAACTCTGCAAAAAAGTGCGCTAGAAAAGAGGCTCTGGGTCTTGCTGCGACGCTCTGGTCAGCACCAGTTCTCCAGTGGCGGTGGACGCGAGCTATAAGAACGGCAGCAACGCACGACAGGACAAAACTATAGAGCAGAGCACTGCCTGATTAACCGCAAAGCCCAGGCCGAAACCGGTTATGCCGGCTACAAAAGCGGCGGTACTGCTCTGCTGTTTTCCACGCCGGCTGATAACTGCACCAATAAAAAGGCCGATAGCCGCTCCGGGTAATGAGCATAAATGGCCGAGGCCAAGCAGGTCGTTAGTGGGCGCAGGTGTCCAGTTGGCGTAGATGTACATGCTGAATGAGAGGCAGGCTGCAACAATGCCACCAGTGATAAATAACGGTTTTGGCTTAACCAGTCGTGCAAGGGCAAAGGTGCCAAGGAGCACCAAGGTGTAATACCAAAGTCCCATAAAGAGCACATCGCCCTTGATCAGGGTGAGCGCTGTGACTGCTGCTATAGCTATCGCCGTTGCGATGGCGTCCGTGCGAAATGTTCCGTTCATGTTTTGAACTCGTAAAGTGGCTGCTCAGTAGCGTTGATGCTGAGCCAAGGCCAGCGCAGCTGATAGGACGCGGCTTTCTCGACAAAAAGTCTTTTGTGCGGTGTCAGCGGGTTAGGCGTCAAGGTTCCCTTATACAAAAGCTCAAGGCCGTTTGGTGCATAGACCTCATTGGGGTTAATGCCAACGCATGTTCCCGGTATCAAGAAGCGGTCGATGCCTTCCCTGGCGCTGCTCAGCGCTGCGTAGGGATGGCCAAAATGCTCTTCGTACCAAAGGTGCACCCGCGCCTGATTGGCGACTTCCACGGTGATGCTCAGGTCTGCCAGAACGGTTTCTACATGGCGCTGAACAGCGCTTTCCGCCGCTGCGCTCAGGTCAGCAGGGTCGAAGTAGAAGAAGTCGTAGTCTTTGATCTTGCTCTCCGGCGGCTGCCTAGAAAGCACATTCCACACCGTCTGAAAAAGGCAGCCGGCGACTAGCCAGCCATCCGTGAGATTCAACGCATCCCATCGCTCGATGATCTGTGCGTTATGGCGGTTATGCAGTACGTCGGCGCGAAACTTTGCTTGCATGGTGATCTACATAAAAGGCGGCAGGTTTATCCAAGGGTTGGTTATGCCTTACACAAACCAGAACTCAACCTCATCGGTCTCGACCTCAAATAAAGCGGAGTGCTCAACGTTTGCAGGTACGTGATACCACTCGCCGACGCCAACCCTGATAGTTTGGTTATTCATGCTCAGGATCAACTCGCCGCGCGTAATTACGCCATGGTTATCGGTGTCATGGCTGTGCGGCGGGATGGAGGTGCCGGCAGGGTAGGAAGCAAACAGAACGGTGCTGTCTTTAGCTTCAAGCTTATAGGCGTCAAAGCGGCCATCGAATAAGGGCAGTTGTTTGATCCGGTTTGGGTATTGGCCTGGCATATGAGCGTTCTTCCTTGTGGTCCATCACGGGTTATTAAGCTGCGAGCTGTACTCATTAATTGCAAATGAGGCGAGCAAGATTAAACGTTGTCAGTCGGCTTTAAGTTGCTGCAGGAGCCTCTGCCCTTCGGGCCAAGCACCCAAGCCACTAGAGCTGTTGATGTGGCCGGCCGCGCCGATGTTTACAAGATCGCTGCCCCAAATAGCTGCACATTCTTCAGCGTATGCAACTCCACCATAGGGGTCGTTGGTGCTGGCGATAACAGTAGATTTGAACGGCAGACGCTGCATTGGTACTGGATCAAACCCTATTGCCTGGGTGGGGAAAGCTGGGCCTTTAGGGTTTGGTACTGCGACCAGCAAGGCCGCTTTGATCGGCATGTTCGTTTGCGCCGCCCAGT
This sequence comes from Pseudomonas sp. EA_35y_Pfl2_R111, assembly GCF_963970955.1. NCBI lineage: Bacteria > Pseudomonadati > Pseudomonadota > Gammaproteobacteria > Pseudomonadales > Pseudomonadaceae > Pseudomonas > Pseudomonas sp. EA_35y_Pfl2_R111. Next base: position 332,130 of record NZ_CAXAOM010000003.1, read on the forward strand.
GCGCAACCAGCAGGCATGCCAGGCTATGGGCAACCAAAATCGTATCTGTGCCAGAGCGTTTGACGCTGTCTTCGAGTGACGCTATCCAGTCAGCGCAGCTGGGGTTGTCCCAGTCCGATTGGTTGACGCGGATATAGTTGCTATTCGTCTGTTCCCAGTGGCTTTGCCAGTGATCTTGTCCTGAATTTCCGATACCTGGAAGTATAAGTACGTTCATATTTGCAAGTTTCCTTTTGCTGTCGGGTGGCGCTATTAATTTTCTAGGCAATTGCATGCTGGATAAAGCTACTGGTGATTCGTCTTAACACACAGGCCATTTTTAGCACTTGAATCACATGTATCAACTTTCAGGCATGGCTTCTGAGTCTTGGTTGGCTTCGGCGGCTAGTTTTAAGCGGTCGGCTTTGCTGATGTAGGTGGATTTCTTTTTGGGTGCCAATTTGGCATTGGCTTTTTTGGCGTGTGCTTCTAGTAGCTGTTTGATTTTTTTGCGGCGGTTCATGGGTTTAGCTCGGCCGTTGATGGTAATAAGTTGTCTGTCGCTTTGTTTAAATAATTAATCTGGCTGCAATCGCGGCCTGTCCGCTAATAGACTCTATAAGTATTTTCGTCGCGATGCGGCTTTGAAAACCCTTGCCTTCTAACGCCTGAATTAAGCCGACCCGCGAAACGGGGTCGGCTTGAATGAATTCTTAGAGGCGCGTCCCGAGATCTTGTAGTTGAAGCCCCAACTCTTGTCTGATTTCTGGAGTCGTTAGCCACTGCTCAAGCGGGGTGCTGCCGGTGTAGTGGTAGTCAAGTACATTGAGGATGGACTCCGAAATACTTGCGACCTGATCTGGAGATGCATCTGCCTCATATGCACTAAAGCTATCTAGTGCCGACCAGAACTGAATTACGTTCGGATCTATATATATTGCATGATCCTCATACGAATCCGATATTTCAGTAGCTAGATGAAGAAAACGTCTCAGATTTTGCAGGTCCATCGCATTGGTCTGCACCATTGAGATAAGTTGCTTGTGAAGTTCAAGCTGCTCCGAGCTTAACGACGCCACGTCCGATGCTTCTAGCAATCTGCTGAATCGCAGTAGAACCCCCGAGATGAGCGCGGAGTGCTGTTGAAAGGTTGCATCTTGTATTGCCTTGCGGATCAAGGCTTTGTAGCTGGAGAATGAGTTGTCCATTTCTTGGTGCTCCAGAATATTTCAAAGTGCATCTAACGCTTGGTTAATGGGCGGGCTTTAGCCCGTCCCAGTGAGCGCAGCGAACGGTTTGAACCGATTGTTATACGAAATATAAATCTAATACTCAACTTTCTGATAAATCCCTTCAGCAGAAACGTTATGACCAAACCCGCATGATGTTCCTGATACGCGCTCTACAGTTAATTTTGTTTCAGCGAAAGTAAATTTATATACGCAGTCAGAGCCGGCATCGTTTTCCTCGGCCATGTCGAGGTGTGCTTCTGAATTATTTATATTTAGCAATGCGGAAAATGAGCCAATATTCGGACCGTAATACATTGCCATAAGGCCTGCGTAATAGCCTTCAAAGTTAAATTCGTAGCTCTCGTTCTTCTTGCTTATTGTGAATTCATTCCATAATGATTTTCCGGCATAAAGCCAATACCTGCCTTCTGGTGTGTTGGAATGGTTTTTTATTGATGTTTCTATTTGTTCTTTTACTTTGCTGTAATTAAAAATTGATTTTTTGTTTCTTGGCTGTACGTCGAGCCATGCTTTTGCTTTTAGATATTTTCTCTCGTGGATATATGTAAGTGCGACATTGTTGTAGGCAGTGGCGATTTCTTGCTCGCTGAACTGGCAGCTCTCAGACCATGCGGCTTGTTGTTCATATTGCTCTCTAGCCTTTGAATACTCTTCTAGCTTGTAGTAGTTGCTCCCTGTAATAGAGAAGTTTTTAACTCTTAGGCAGTCAGTAGTTTCTTGTTCAATAGATATATCGGCGTCAGCATAAGGCGCTGCGAGTATTAGTAATAGTCTAATTATATATTTCATGAGCGCTTCTGCTGGTGGTTTTTTGTATAGCTATTAATTATGCGAAATAACAATTTCGCGTTTATCTGTCGTATAACGCCCTCTTGCCTACTGCAGCCCTTCAATATCCCGGGTCGTATGTCGCGAGTCAGTCGGATTGGATAGGGGATTAGGCGACAGCCTGGCCATTACTCAGCGCACCATTCTCCAACCCTATCCACCCCCATATCCCATTGTCTAGAACATTCTCTGCAACTATTTCGCGCCCACAAAAAAGCGGGCCGTAGCCCGCTTCTATATAGAGGTGCTGCCTTGGCTTATTTAAGCCACTCGGCGACGCGCTCTGGGTTTTTGCTGATCCAGTCTTTAGCGGCTTCTTCCGGCTTGGCGCCTTCGCGGATGGCGAGCATCACGCTGCCGACTTCTTCACCGCTCCAGGAGAATTTCTTCAGGAAGGCAGCGGCTTCTGGGGCTTTGGTAGTGATGCTAGGGTTGGCCACTGTGTCGACGTGCTCGTCATCGCCGAAGATTTTTTTCGGGTCTTCGAGGAAGCGCAGTTTCCATTTTGCGAACATCCAGTGCGGGATCCAGCCGGTGACAACAATTGGCTTCTGGGCTTTTTCGGCGCGGGTCAGGGCGGTGGCCATGGCCGGGCCGGAGCTTGGCATCAGTTTGATGTCGGTCAGGGCGTATTCCTTGATCGCTTCTTCGGCGCGGCGCATCACGCCGGCACCGGCGTCGATGCCGGTGATTTTGCCGTCGAAGTCCTTGGAATAGGTTTGCAGATCGGCGATGGATTTGGCTTGTACGTAGTCCGGTACGATCAAGCCGATTTTGGCGCCGGCGTAGTTGGTGCCGAGCACTTCGACTTTGTCTTTGAGTTTTTCAAAGTATTCGCCGTGGGTGGCGGGCAGCCAGGCGGAGAGGGTGGCGTCGAGGTCGCCACGGGCTACGCCCTGCCACATGATGGCTGGCTCTACGGGCTTCAATTCAACGGTGTAGCCGAGTTTGCTTTGCAGGATTTCACCCGCTACGTGAGTGGCTGCGACGCTGTCGTCCCAGCCGTTTACATAGCCGATTTTCAGGGTGGGTTTATCAGCCGCCATGGCGGTGCTCATGCCGAGTGCCAGGGCGGCGACGCCGAGGCTTTGCAGGCAGAGGTTTTTCAGGTTTCGCATAGGTTGTGCTCCGTCAGTGAGAGTGGCAGTTCAGTGAGTTACTGGCGCGTTCTTCTTGCGGGCCTTGCTGGGTAAAGATGTTGCGGTTGTGTCGCCCGGTTGCAGTCCGGGTCTTGCTTTGCCGGCGAGTCCGTTCCCATATTGCATTCGGGCTAGGTAATGGCCCGGCTCCTATCAGCGCCGCGAGGTAAATCGCGGCTGCAGCAACCCAGGCGATAGCCATGTGGCTTCGCTGGTTGGGTTGCGCAATACGTTGGGTGATTCACTGCGCCGTCCATTAATTACCTGGACGGCGCGGTGTGGCTTACATGCCGAGGTGTTTCTTCACCGCTGCAACGCCGTCCTGGCCGTCATAGGTGGTTACGCCGGCCAGCCACTGGTCGAGGATCGCCGGGTTGGCTTTGATCCAGTCGGCCGCGACTTTGGTAGGGTTCTGTTTATCCAGCACCTTTTCCATCAGCTGGCTTTCGATTTCTACGGTGAACTGCAGGTTGTTCAGCAGTTTGCCGACGTTGGCGCAGCGCGCTTCGTAGTCAGGCGGTACGACGGTGTAGACCTTGGCGGCGCCGAAGTCCGGGCCGAAGACGTCATCGCCGCCTTCCAGGTAGGTGATATCGAACTGGGTATTCATTGGGTGTGGTGCCCAGCCGAGGAATACCGCGGGTTCATTCTTCTTCACCGCGCGTTGCAGCTGTACCAGCATGCCGGCTTCGCTGGATTCGACCATCTTGAAGTCGCCGAGGCCGAACTGGTCGTTCTTGATCATGCCCTCGATCAGCAGGTTGCCGTCGTTGCCGGGCTCGATGCCGAAGATCTTACCGTCCAGTTGGTCTTTGAACTTGGCGATGTCGGCAAAGCTTTTTAGCCCGGCTTCGGCGGCATAGGTCGGCACGGCCAGGGTGTACTTGGCCCCTTCGAGGTTGGGCTTGGGCAGCACCTTGACGCCGTTATCCTTGGTGAAGGGCTCGATTACTGCGTCCATTGAGGGGGCCCAGTAACCGAGGAAGACGTCGATCTGGCCTTTCTGAACACCGGTAAAGGCGATGGGGACGGAGGCCATGATCTTGCGAGTCTGGTAGCCCAGGCCTTCGCTGAGGGTCATGGCGACGCCAGTGGTGGCGGCGATGTCAGCCCAGCCGATTTCGGCGAAGCGCACCATCTTGCAGCTCTCCGGCTCCTGCGCCCAGGCGCTCTGTAGCATGGCCGCGGAGAGCAGGCCGACACCTGCGAGCTGTTTAATCGTCTTCATCTGCGATTCCCTGTGATGGTTAAATTTAGATTACTGGCGTTGAAGCTTGCTGTTGACCCAGCTGAATAACGTGCTGCGTTTGGTTTGCGGCGTACCGAAGCTTTCGGTGATGCGGTCGAGAATGATCGCCAGCAGCACCACGGCCATGCCGCTTTCGAAGCCCAGGCCGATGTCCAGGCGCTGGATACTCGCCAGTACGTCGTTACCCAGGCCGCCGGCGCCAACCATCGAGGCGATGATCACCATCGACAGGGCCATCATGATGGTCTGGTTGACCCCGGCCATGATCGACGGCATGGCGTTGGGCAGCTGGACCTTGAACAGTAGCTGACGCGGGGTGCAGCCGAAGGACTGGCCGGCTTCGATGATCTCTTTATTCACCTGGCGGATGCCCAGGTTGGTCAGGCGCACCGCCGGTGGCATGGCGAAAATCACCGTGGCGATGATCCCCGGCACGCGGCCGAGGCCGAAGAGCATGGCGGCAGGAATCAGGTAAACGAACGCCGGCATGGTCTGCATAAAGTCGAGAATCGGCCGGATGGTGGTCGCCACTCGTTCGCTGCGTGCCGCCCAGATACCCAGCGGTATGCCGAGTAGCAGGCTGATCAGGGTGGCAGAGAACGTCAGGCCGAGGGTCACCACGGTCTGTTCCCAGAAACCGGTGAGGACGATCAGCACAAAGGCCACGGCGGTGAAGATGGCGAACTTGTAGCTGATGCGCCACAGGCCGAGGCCGACGAAGATGGCGATCAGCAGCCAGGCCGGTGGCAGCATCAGCAGCCATTCGATGCCTTCGGAGAAGCCATTGACCACTGCGCCGACGCTGTCAAAGCCATCGCTGTAGTTGTCCAGCAGGTGCTGCACCATGTCGTTGACCCAGCTACCCAGGTCGAGCTGTTTCTCACTCATGGGACTCTCCCTGCAGGCGGGTCAACAGGCGACCCTTGCTGATGGCGCCGCTGTAATGGCCGTGTTCGTCAATCACCGGAATCGGCCCTTCGTTGTCCACCAGGCGTTCGATCACCTGATCCAGCGGAGTACCTTCGGAAATGGGGTTGATCTGCTTCAGCACATCGCCATCGAGGCCGCAGCTGGTGCCGCCCTCGACCAGCAGGGCAATTTTCTCCAGGCTGATGGAGCCTTGGAAATTGTTCTGCTCGTCGACGATAAAGGCGTAGTGCTTGTCCAGCGCCTGCAGCTCCTGGCAGACCGTTTGCGCGTCCGGCGCTTTGCCGTTGTGCACGTAGATCGGCACGCTGTCGGCCATCAGCTGGCCAGCAGTGAGGTAGCGGTTGGTGTCGACGGTATTGAAGAAGTTGCGCACGTAATCGTTGGCGGGGTTGTCGATCAGCTCTTGCGGGGTGCCGACCTGAACCAGTTTGCCGCCTTCCATGATGCCGATGCGGGTGCCGATGCGCATGGCTTCTTCGATGTCGTGGGAGACGAAGATGATGGTGCGGCGATCAGTCTTCTGCAGCTCCAGCAGCACGTCTTGCATCTCGCGGCGCTTGAGCGGGTCGAGGGCGGAAAACGCCTCGTCCATAATGATCATTGACGGGTCGACCGCCAGGGCGCGGGCCAGGCCGACGCGCTGTTGCATGCCGCCAGACAGCTCATGCGGCATCTTGTGCGCAAAGGTGTCCAGGCCAACCTGCTTGAGTACCTGCATGGCGCGCTCTTCACGCACCTTCTTGCTCTTGCCGGCCACTTCCAGGCCGAACGCGGCGTTGTCCAACACGCTGCGCGAGGGCATCAGGGCGAAGGACTGGAAGACCATGCTCATGTCGCGGCGGCGCAGGTCAATCAGTTCTGCCTTGGGCATCTTGGCGACGTTCTGTCCATCGATGTAGACATTGCCATCGCTGGGCTCAACCAGGCGGTTGATCAGGCGGATCAAGGTGGATTTGCCGGAGCCGGAAAGGCCCATGAGCACGAAAATTTCACCTTCCTCGACGCTGAAGGACACGTCGCTGACGCCGATAACTGCGCCTTTTTCCGCAAGAATCCGTTCCTTGCTCCAGCCCTGCTTGAGCAGATCGATGGCTTCTTGCGGTTGTGAGCCGAAAACCTTGTAGAGGTTCTCGACGACGATTTTTCCAGACTGCATGGGACTGTTCCCCTCAGTAGACATCCAGATCAGTGCTGCGGAACCGGGCGTACGCCAGCTGGCGTACGTGCGGTGATGCCGACTGTTCTTGCCTGTGTGTGTTTGCTGGGTTGCGAGGTTGGCACCGTGCTTTGCTGCGCTGCAGATCAGAGACGCTCAGGCACAACCGCTGCAACGCGCCAGTTGCCTTGTGAGCAATGGACGAAACTGGGGTGGGCTGTTGAGTGAACCTTACTGTGCCGTGCTGCAAACCGCGTTCCATACCCTCTGGCAGTGTTACGAAGCCCAATCCTTGGGAATTTCACGCCTCAATCCGAGGCGCACGTACATCCGAAATTTCTTGTTGGGCTGGCACCCATCAGTAAGGAGCCAGCGCTTATATGTTCTTCGGTCCGGGGCTGTGGGCTCCCGGTCTCTGCCTCCGGTGGAGGTCAGAGCGACGAAATCGGCTGACTCAACGATATAGTCTTCAAATTGCCGCAATTGTCGGTTTACGACTCTGACGTGTTACGCGGCGACATACCGTTTGCTAAAAAAACCATAACAGACTTTTTACCCCGCTTGCCAAGGCTGCAAGCCGCGCCGGCCGTGGTTCGCAGCTTTTAAATTAGCCGCAGACACTATGGTTAGGGGGCTGCGCGGTGTTCGAAAAAAATGACAAATTAATTTTCACTTGACAGGTTTTCGGCGGTTTTTATTGATTGACCGTTCAGTCTTGTTACGCCCACCAGCCAGGACTCGAGTACTTTTGGGTTGGCTTTTAGCCACGCTTTGGCCTCGCGTCGCGGGTTGGTGTTCTTGTTGAGAATCGCCTCCATCAGGTCGTTCTCCATTTCCAGGCTGAAGCGGATGTTCTTGAGCAGCCGACCGAGATTCGGGCACTGGCTGACGAGGCCCTTGCGCACGGTTGTATAGACCGTGGCGCCACCGAGGTTGGGGCCGAAATAGTCATCGCCGCCGCTCAGGTAACGCATGTTCAGCTGGTTGTTCATCGGGTGGGGCTCCCAGCCGAGGAATACCGCCCATTTGTTTAGATGGTCCGCCCGTTTGACGTGGAGGATCATCTCGGTCTCGCTGGATTCCACCAGTTTGAAGTCGGCGAGGCCGAAGGCGTTCTTGTCGATTATTTGCTGGATCAGCTGATTGCCACCGTTACCCGGTTCGATCCCGTAAATCTTGCCGTCGAGCTGTTGGCTGAACTTGGCGATATCGGCGAAATCCTTGAGGCCGGCATCGTGGGCAGCCTGGTTGACTGCCAGGGTGTATTTGGCGCCCTCCAGGTTGACTGTCAGCAGCTCCACCGAGCCGTCGTCCAGGTAGGGGCGGATATCTTTCTCTGAGCTGGGTAGCCAGGTGTCGAGAAACACGTCGACTTCATTGTCGTGCAGCGCCTTGAAAGTCTCCGGTAGCGAGAGACGCTTGAGTTGCGAGCGATAGCCCAGCTCGCTGAGTACCAGGCGGGTCACGGCGTTGGTCGTGATCAGATCCGTCCAGCCAACGTCGGCGAAGCGAATCAGCTTGCAGCTGGATGGGTCGGCGGCCTGCGCCAGCAACGGTGTACACAGGGCAGCGGCCAGTAAGCCGCGACGCAAATTCAGTTTCATCAAGCCTTCTCCCAAATGCATGGACGGGGCGCGTCTGTGCAGGCGCGCAATCGGACCACGGGGCGGGCAGGGCGAGCGTGGCCGGCCGATCCATGGGCGCGGCGATCATGCCGACAGTTTTCCTGCGCTGCCTATGCGTGGAGTCGCAACTGGAATGCAGGTGTCGTGAATTGCTGCGGCAGCGCTTGAAAATGTGAACGGGTTAGCCTGGGTGAAATCCGCGGGAGCAAATCGCGCTCCTACGGGGAATTGCTGCATGGAACAGGTAATCGAGGAGTAGCCATAGATTCCCCCGGATTGCATCCGGGCTACAGAAATCCCCCGCACCTGCGATCCGTCGTATGGATGGGAAATTGACGGATTTAGGCATGGCCGAGTCGGTGTGGGGCGACTGTGCGCTGGGGAAATCCTGATCATGGCCTGCACGTAGCATCAGTGCAGGAGAGAGTCGTGGCTATCAGCGTGTTTGACTTGTTCAAGATCGGCATCGGGCCGTCCAGTTCGCACACCGTCGGGCCTATGCGGGCGGCGGCGCTGTTCAGCGGCGCATTGGCCGAGCGGCGTTTGCTGGAACGCACCGCACGCTTGCAAGTGCGCCTGTACGGCTCGCTGTCGGCCACCGGTGTAGGCCATGGTAGCGACCGAGCGGTAATCATGGGGCTGATGGGTGAGTGGCCGGATCAGGTCGACCCGAGCAGTATCGAGCCGCGTATCGCCGAGTTATTGGCCAGTGGTCAGTTGCAGCTCGGTGGGCGCGTTGGCATCGCCTTCGACTGGCAGCGCGACATGCTTCTGCTGGAAGAAAACCTGCCCTATCACCCCAACGCCATGACCCTCAGCGCGTTTGCAGGTGACGGCAGCCTGCTGCACGAAAATACCTATTACTCGGTCGGTGGCGGTTTTGTGGTAGACGCCGAGCAGGCCGCCAGTGGCCAGCTGGATCAGGATCACACCGCACTGCCCTACGACTTCAGCAGCGCCGAGGAACTGTTGCGTCTGTGCAAGGAACACGGTCTGCGCGTCTCCGAGCTGATGATGGCCAACGAAAAGGCCTGGCGCAGTGAGGCGGAAATCAACAGTGGCTTGATGCGCTTGTGGCAGGCCATGCGCGAGTGCGTCGAGCAGGGTTTGCAGCATGAGGGCATCCTGCCGGGCGGCCTGAATGTGAAGCGCCGCGCCGCCAAGCTGCACCGCAGCCTGCAGGAAATGAGCAAACCCAATGTGATCGGCTCGACGCTGAGCGGCATGGAGTGGGTCAATCTGTTCGCCCTGGCGGTCAACGAGGAAAACGCCGCCGGCGGGCGCATGGTCACCGCACCGACCAATGGTGCGGCGGGGATCATTCCGGCAGTGCTGCATTACTTCGTGCGCTTCAGTCCGGCAGTCAGCGAAGCCAATGTGGTCGACTACCTGCTGGCTGCAGCGGCCATCGGCATCCTGTGCAAGAAGAACGCATCGATTTCGGGTGCTGAAGTCGGCTGCCAAGGCGAGGTCGGCTCGGCTTGCGCCATGGCCGCGGCGGGGCTGGCGGAGATTCTTGGCGCCACCCCCGAGCAGGTAGAGAACGCCGCCGAAATCGGTTTGGAACATAACCTCGGCCTGACCTGCGATCCGGTCGGTGGCCTGGTGCAGGTGCCGTGCATCGAGCGCAACGCGATTGCTGCGGTGAAAGCCATCAACGCTGCGCAGATGGCGTTACGCGGTGACGGTCAGCATTTTATTTCCCTGGACCGAGTAATCCGCACCATGCGCGATACGGGTGCCGATATGCATGACAAGTACAAGGAAACCTCGCGCGGAGGCTTGGCGGTTAGTGCCGTCGAGTGTTGAGGCCCGCGTTCAGTCAGTTGTGCGCGATTGTGGTGCAGAGCCGTTCCAGGCAGCGAAGAAAAGCGGCGCAAGGCTGCTGAATATGGCTCGACCGTTGGTCCGTTACCGCAGCGTTTTTACCCTGCGTAGCGGGGTGACAGACTCCCCGGTCACCAGTGCTACCGAAATGCTCAAACGCCCGTTAAACGGGCGTTTTAGGTCGCTATCAGAATACTAATGTCGCTCCTGCCAACGCCTAGTGGCACTAGTGAAGGACCAATCCACCTATTTTTAATTGAACACCCAATCAATTTAGGCACGGCCTTTGCGTTGTGCCGGTTGTCGATCTGGCGTTGTGCAGTTCCAGAACCATAAGAAGAGCCATCCCACAGAGGGGCTCACTACCGTGCTTTGCTTCGCGTGAGGGTTTACCTGATGTCACAGTCCACTCAAGGGGCACAACCCCAGAGCCGTGCGCCGCAGTCCATCGGCTTTCTGCTACTCGACAACTTCACCCTGATTTCTCTGGCGTCTGCCGTTGAGCCGCTGCGCATGGCCAACCAGTTGTCCGGCAAGGAGTTGTACCGTTGGCATACCCTCAGCCAGAGCGGCCTGCCGGTCTGCGCCAGTGACGGCCTGCAGATCACTCCCGACGCCAGCCTGGTTACGGCGCCGCGCCTGGATGCGGTGATTGTCTGCGGCGGCGTGGACATCCAGCACAGCGTCACCCGCGAGCATGTGCAGTGGCTACAAAGCCAGGCGCGTCATGGTGCACAGTTGGGCGCGGTATGTACGGGCAGCTGGGCCCTGGCCAAGGCTGGTCTGCTCGATGGCCATGACTGCAGTGTGCATTGGGAGTTTCTCGCCGCCATGCAGGAGGCCTTTCCGCGCGTGGCTGTCAGCACCCGGTTGTTTTCCATTGATCGCAAACGCCACACCAGCTCCGGCGGTACCGCGCCGATGGACATGATGCTGCACGTGATCGGTCGTGAGCATGGCCGTGAACTGGCGGCAGCGATTTCCGAGATGTTTATCTACGAACGCATCCGCAACGAGCAGGATCACCAGCGCGTGCCGCTCAAGCACATGCTTGGCACCAACCAGCCGAAGCTGCAGGAAATCGTCGCGCTGATGGAAGCCAACCTGGAAGAGCCGATCGACCTCGATCAGCTGGCGCTGTACGTCGATGTGTCGCGTCGCCAGCTGGAGCGCCTGTTCCAGAAATACCTGCACTGCTCGCCGTCGCGCTATTACCTCAAGTTGCGTCTGATCCGCGCGCGTCAGCTGCTCAAGCAGACCAGCATGTCGATTATCGAAGTGGCCTCGGTGTGCGGCTTTGTCTCCACCCCGCACTTCTCCAAGTGCTACCGCGAATACTTCGGCATCCCACCGCGTGACGAGCGTGCGGGCCAGCAGAACGGCCATGTGGTGGCGCTGCTGCCAATGCCGGAAGATCTGATGCGCCCATCGCCATCCTCGGCCATGGCGGCGCTGACGCGGGCGCAGGGGGAGTCGACCTTTGCCAGTGTCAGGCTTTAAGAACCTGTTCACGATCTGCTGCGCGTCGGCCCTACTGCGTTAAAAACAGGCTCGGAATGCTCATGTACAGCTCGTACACTCCGCTTCCTCGCCTGTTTTTGCCTTGTAGGACTCTAGCTCGCGAGATCGTGAGCAGGTTCTAAGCCGCGCTGACTACCCTGTAGGAGCGGGCTTGCCCGCGATCAGAACGTAGGGTGGATGGCGCTTTCTCATCCACCATTGCGATTGTCGAGCGGTGGATGGGTGAAGCGCCATCCACCCTACAAAAACCAACCTGCGCCGCCCAAACAAAAGGCTATATCCCAGGGCCATGTTGCAAGCCGCTTTTGTAGGGTGGGTTAGCGGCGCGGGGGCTGGTTATAGGTATCGCAACGCAACCCGAGCGCGGCGTAACCCACCACTGCGGTTTGTCGGTAGAGCGCAATGCTGGGCCAACGCCGCGTTGGCGCTTGATGTTGTTTGCCTGATCCCTGGACCGCACCTAAGCCCCCTAGGTATTACCGCGGTCCATGCCCCGTATAGCCGTCCCGGACGGCTCAACACATAACGGGTACATCGCCAAACAAAAACGCCGCACCGACCTTGATGGCGAGTGCGGCGTTTTGCTGTGTGTGGTGTTGGGCTTACAACGCCCTCAATACTCGATGGCCACATCCCCCTGCGGCACGCTGCAGCAGGAGAGGATATAACCCTCGGCCGCGTCTTCGTCGGTGATGCCGCCGTTGTGTTCCATGCTCACTTCGCCAGCGGTTTTCAGCACCTTGCAGGTGCCGCAGATGCCCATGCCGCAGGCTTTTGGAATATGCAGGCCAAGTTTGGCGGCGGCCGCGTGCACGGTTTCGCCGGGGTTAACGCGAATGCTCTTGCCGGTGCTGGTGAATGCCACCTGATGCTGGTCGGCGGTAGGTATCGGATCGGCATCGGCGGCTTCGGCGGCCAGTTCCTTGACCTCGGCGCGCACTTCCGGCGGCGTCGCACCGAAGGACTCCTCGTGATAACGCTGCATATCAAAGCCATTGCTTTCGAGCAGACGCTTGACCGCATTCATATAAGGCGTCGGGCCGCAGCAGAAGATCTCCCGCTCCAGATAATCCGGGGTAATCAGCTCCAGCATCTTCTGGTTGAGGTAGCCGCGATAACCGGCCCAGGCCTCGCCCAAGCCGTGCTTCTCGCAGATCACGTGCAGGCTGAAGTTGTTGATCCGCGCGGCCATATGTTCCAGCTCGCGGTGGTAGATGATGTCTTTCGGCGAGCGCGCGCTGTGCACAAAGACCATATCGACATTGGCGTTGGTGTCGTAGAACCAGCGCGCCATCGACATCACCGGGGTGATGCCGACGCCACCGCTTAGATAGAGCACCTTGTCGGCAGGGAAGTCCATGGCGTTGAACAGCCCCACCGGGCCGTGCACGGCAAGCACCTGACCGTCTTGCAGATTATCGTGCAGCCAGTTGGAGACCTTGCCGCCCGGCACCCGCTTGATGGTGATAGAGAAGCTGTAGGGCACCGAGGGCGAGCTGGAAATGGTGTAGGAGCGCATTACCGGCTGGTCGTCGATCTCCAGTTCCAGGGTGACGAACTGCCCCGGCTTGAAGAAGTACAGCACTGGCTGATCGGCCATAAAGCAGAAGGTGCGCACATCCCAGGTTTCCTGGATGACTTTGACGCAGCGCACCATATGCCGACCGTTGCTCCAGGTCTGCGTGGTAACTGGGTTGAGGAAGTCGTTCGTCGTCATGGACGTCTCTCCGCACGGCCGGACATCGGCCTTATATGGGGCCGATTGTGCGCACAGGCAGGCAGGCTCATTTATCTGCCAGCGACATTTACATGCTTATCGCGACCTGCCGCGCAGACCTTGGTTTGCCGCGTCGGAAACGGATGTGGCCATGTCGCCCATAGATAAGGTTTCGCCCACGCTCAGCCCCACACTCGCAGCCAGCCGAAGCAAAAAGGTCACGAGCGAATTCTCCGTTTATCCAGTCGCCATCGGCAGGCGCAGAGCGGGGCAATGACGCCACCTTGCGTGAGGGTCTGCTGACGCGGCAACGCGGCTCGCATCGGCGCGTTAGCAGACTTGCTATTAGCCACTTTATTGCGGCAACTCGCCGAGCGAGTCGCCATTGAGGAGTTACCGATGGACGTCACTTCTACTCTGAGCCTGGGCGATCCACTGGAGCCCGCACGCAAGGCCACCGCCGAGATGCTGCAGACCCGCGAGCGCACTTTTTCCTTGCCGCAGCCGTTTTATAACGACGAGCGTCTGTTCCAGATCGACATGCAGGAGATCTTTCACAAGGAGTGGCTGATTGCCGGCATGACCTGCGAAATTCCCGCCAAGGGCAACTACCTGACCCTGCAACTCGGCGACAACCCGATCATCGTGATCCGCGGCGCCGAAGGCGTGGTGCACGCCTTCCATAACGTCTGCCGCCATCGCGGTTCGCGCCTGTGCACCAGCGACAAAGGCAAGGTGGCCAAGCTGGTCTGCCACTACCACCAATGGACCTATGAGCTGGACGGCCGTCTGCTGTTCGCCGGCACCGAAATGGGCGCCGACTTCGACATGAAGGAATACGGCCTCAAACCGGTGAACTGCAAGGTCGCGGGCGGCTACATCTTTATCTCCCTGGCCGAGAATCCGCCGGCCATTGATGACTTCCTCAGCACCCTGGCCCACTACATGGAGCCCTACGACATGGAGAACACCAAGGTGGCGATACAAAGCACCTTGATGGAAAAGGCCAACTGGAAGCTGGTGCTGGAGAACAACCGCGAGTGCTACCACTGCAGTGGCTCGCATCCAGAGTTGCTCAACACCCTATTGGAGTGGGACGACGTTACCGACCCGCGCGCCGATCAGGCCTTCAAGGATCATGTGGCCGCCTCCGCAGCCGCCTGGGACGCCGAGAAGATTCCCTACGCCCATGCCAGCTTTGGCTTGCGCAACCGCATCGTGCGCATGCCGCTGCTCAAAGGCACGGTGTCCATGACCATGGACGGCAAGCAGGGCTGCAACAAGCTGATGGGCCGCATCCAGAACCCGGACCTCGGCTCGATGCGCATCCTGCATCTGCCGCACTCGTGGAACCACTGCATGGGCGATCACATCATCGTCTTTACCGTGTGGCCGATCAGCGCCCAGGAAACCATGGTTACCACCAAGTGGCTGGTGCACAAGGATGCCGTTGAAGGTGTCGACTACGACGTGGCGCGCATGCGCCAGGTGTGGGACGCGACCAACGACCAGGACCGTCGCCTGGCCGAAGAGAACCAGCGCGGCATCAACTCCACCGCCTACCAGCCTGGCCCATACTCGAAGACCTACGAGTTTGGCGTGGTCAACTTTATCGACTGGTACAGCGAGCGGGTGCTCAGCAACCTCGGCGCAGCCCCCGCGCCGTATCTGCGCCAAGTCGGCTCGGAGTAACACTGCATATGACGCTCGGCCTGTGGCTGCTGCTCGGTTTGACCGCATACGGTCTGCTGGCAGCACGACGCAGGCCGGCGACCACCGCGCCACACTGAGACCCTCCTCAAGGGTCACCTTGGCCCCTGCCGGATAACCCCGGGCAGGGGCTTTTTTTAGTTCTGTACCAGGCCTGGGTTGCAGGCTGCCTTTGTAGGGTGGGTTAGGCGCGGGATCAGGCAAACGCCACCGATTTACAACGCGCCGTAACCCACCATTTCGGTCTATCGGCAAACCGCGATGGTGGGCTACGCGGCGTCCGAATTGTGTGGTGCTGCCCATAACGAGCCCCTGCGCCACTAACCCACCCTACGGGTGGTCACTGCCTTGTACGGGGCCCTGGCCTGCGCATATCTGCCCGCGACCCAGCTTTGACGCTTTCGGCAATACCCCAGTCGTTTTTGCACCGGGTCGTTCGAGCCCTCGGGGATATGCTCAATCCAAAGCGCCAACAACGGGTTTGGCGACACACTAAAGGGGACTGCCTGATGAGCCCAGCCGAATTGCACGCCGACAGCATCGTTATTGACGGGCTGATCATCGCCAAGTGGAACCGCGAGCTGTTTGAAGACATGCGCAAAGGCGGGCTGACCGCAGCCAACTGCACCGTGTCGGTATGGGAAGGTTTTCAGGCCACGGTGAACAATATTGCCGCCAGCCAGAAGCTGATACGCGAGAACAGCGACCTGGTGATGCCGGTACGTACGACGGCCGACATCCGCAAGGCGAAGGAGCAGGGCAAGACCGGCATCCTCTTCGGCTTCCAGAATGCGCATGCGTTCGAGGACCAGATCGGTTATGTCGAGGTGTTCAAGCAGCTCGGCGTGGGCATTGTGCAGATGTGCTACAACACCCAGAACCTGGTGGGCACCGGCTGCTACGAGCGTGACGGCGGCCTCTCTGGTTTTGGCCGCGAGATCGTCGCCGAGATGAACCGCGTCGGCATCATGTGCGACCTCTCTCATGTGGGTTCGAAGACTTCCGAGGAAGTTATTCTCGAATCGAAAAAACCGGTTACCTATTCCCACTGCCTGCCGTCGGGGCTGAAAGAGCACCCGCGCAACAAGTCCGACGCCGAGCTGAAATTTATCGCCGATCATGGCGGTTTTGTCGGTGTGACCATGTTTGCGCCGTTTCTGGCCAAGGGCATCGATTCGACCATCGACGACTACGCCGAAGCCATCGAATACGTGATGAACATCGTCGGTGAAGACGCCATCGGCATCGGCACCGACTTCACCCAGGGCCACGGCCAGGACTTCTTCGAATACCTGACCCACGACAAGGGCTACGCCCGCCGCCTGACCAGTTTCGGCAAGATCATCAACCCGCTGGGCATCCGCACCGTCGGCGAGTTCCCCAACCTCACCGAGACCCTGCTCAAACGCGGCCATTCCGAGCGCGTGGTGCGCAAGATCATGGGCGAGAACTGGGTAAGGGTCTTGGCGGACGTCTGGGGCGAATAAGCCTGACGCGATGCCAAATCCGTAGGGTGGATGACGCTTTTTTCATCCACCACCCCACTGCGCGGTGACTCACCTTTCTGGTGGATGGATAAAGCGCCATCCACCCTACAAACGACTTGATTACGGAGTTTTCCCCATGGCCTCTCACGCCCCCGAAATGCCCATCCAGGTCGACGACGAAACCGGCGTCTGGACCACCGACGCCCTGCCGATGCTTTATGTACCGCGGCATTTCTTCGTCAACAACCATATCGGCATCGAGGAAGTGCTCGGCGCCGACGCCTATGCCGAAATTCTCTACAAGGCCGGCTACAAGTCCGCCTGGCACTGGTGCGAGAAAGAGGCTGAATGCCATGGCCTGTCCGGCGTGGCGGTGTTCGAGCACTACATGAAGCGCCTGTCGCAGCGCGGCTGGGGGCTGTTCAAGACCCAGGCGATCGACCTTGACGCAGGCACCTGCGAGGTGCGCCTGGATCATTCCGCCTTCGTCTACGTCTACGGCCAGTGTGGGCGCATGGTCGACTACATGTTCACCGGCTGGTTTGCGGGTGCCATGGACCAGATTCTGCAGGCTCAGGGCAGCAGCATTCGTACCCGTGCCGAACAAGTCTACGGTGCGTCGCAGGCAGGCCATGACCATGGCCTGTTCCGCACTCAACCACTCTAAAAACAATCGTGCGTGGGGAGGCTCAGCCGCGACATCTTCGCCGCTAATGCGGGGTGCCGCTCAGTCCCTTCCACACAGTAACGCTAGGCCGCTTTCCGTGAGGGTGCCGCAATGGCTTTCGAAGCAATGTTCCAGCCGATTCAGATCGGCAAACTGACCATCCGTAACCGTGTGATCAGCACCGCCCACGCTGAGGTCTATGCCACCGATGGTGGCATGACCACCGAGCGTTACGTGCAGTATTACGAAGAGAAGGCCAAGGGCGGCATCGGTCTGGCCATCTGTGGCGGCTCATCGGTGGTGGCAATCGATAGTCCGCAGGAGTGGTGGAGCTCGGTCAACCTGTCGACCGACCGGATCATCCCGCACTTCCAGAATTTGGCCGACGCCATGCACAAGCATGGCGCCAAGATCATGATCCAGATTACCCACATGGGCCGCCGCTCGCGCTGGGACGGTTTCAACTGGCCGACCCTGATGTCGCCGTCGGGCATCCGCGAACCGGTGCACCGCGCCACCTGCAAGACCATCGAGGTCGAGGAAATTTGGCGGGTGATCGGCAACTACGCGCAAGCCGCGCGCCGCGCCAAAGAAGGTGGCCTGGACGGTGTCGAACTGTCCGCCGTGCACCAGCATATGATCGATCAGTTCTGGTCACCGCGGGTCAACAAACGCACCGACGAATGGGGCGGCAGCTTTGAGGGCCGGATGAAGTTCGGCCTGGAAGTGCTCAAGGCCGTACGCGCCGAAGTGGGTGACGATTTCTGTGTGGGCATCCGCCTGTGCGGCGACGAATTCCATCCGGACGGCCTGTCCCACGAGGACATGAAGCAGATCGCCAAGTACTACGATGACACCGGCATGCTCGACTTTATCGGCGTGGTCGGCTCGGGTTGCGACACCCACAACACCCTGGCCAACGTTATCCCGAACATGAGCTACCCGCCGGAGCCGTTCCTGCATCTGGCAGCCGGGATCAAGGAAGTGGTCAAGGTGCCGGTGCTGCACGCGCAGAACATCAAGGATCCGAACCAGGCCACGCGTATTCTCGAGGGCGGCTATGTCGACATGGTCGGCATGACCCGCGCGCACATCGCTGACCCGCACCTGATCGCCAAAATCAAGATGGGCCAGGTCGACCAGATCAAGCAGTGCGTCGGTGCCAACTATTGCATCGACCGTCAGTATCAAGGCCTCGACGTGCTGTGCATCCAGAACGCCGCGACTTCCCGTGAGTACATGGGCCTGCCGCATATCATCGAAAAATCCACCGGGCCGAAACGCAAGGTGGTGATCGTCGGCGGCGGTCCAGCTGGGATGGAAGCTGCGCGGGTTGCCGCAGAGCGCGGTCATGACGTCACCCTGTTCGAGAAGAAGGACAGCCTCGGCGGCCAGATCAGCCTCGCCGCCAAGGCGCCGCAACGTGACCAGATGGCTGGTATCACCCGCTGGTTCCAACTGGAGATCGCCCGTCTCGGCGTTGACCTGCGTCTGGGCACCGGCGCCGATCTCGACAGCATCCTCGACCTGCGCCCGGACATCGTGGTGCTGGCCAACGGCGGCCATCCGTTTATCGAGCAGAACGAACACTGGGGTGCAGACGAAGGCCTGGTAGTCAGTAGCTGGGACATCCTCGACGGCACCGTGGCACCGGGCAATAACGTGCTGGTGTACGACACCATTTGCGAATTCACCGGCATGTCGGTGGCCGATTTCATCGCCGAGAAGGGCGCCAAGGTCGAGATCGTCACCGACGACATCAAACCGGGCGTGGCCATCGGCGGCACCAGCTTCCCGACCTACTACCGCAGCCTGTACCCGAAAGAAGTGATCATGACCGGCGACCTGATGCTGGAAAAGGTCTACCGCGAGGGCGACAAGCTGGTGGCGGTGCTGGAGAACGAATACACCGGCGCCAAGGAAGAACGGGTGGTCGATCAGGTCGTGGTGGAGAACGGCGTGCGTCCGGACGAAAGCCTCTACTACGGGCTTAAGGACGGTTCGCGCAATAAGGGTCAGATCGACGTCGAAGCGCTGTTCGCGATCAAGCCGCAGCCATGCCTATCGGAGGCGGGTGATGGCTACCTGCTGTTCCGTATCGGTGACTGCGTGGCGCAGCGCAACACCCATGCAGCGATCTATGACGCGCTGCGTTTGTGCAAGGATTTCTGATCGCGGCCTCGGTGGATGGCTTCGGCCATCCCGCTACGGAGCGTAACGGCTGAGGCGATGCGGCTTTGTAGGGTGGATAACGCTCTACTTATCCACCGCGGGTCAACACGGAATTAAATACGGCGGATGGCTTCGTCCATCCACCCTACGAATCATCTGAAGGGTGCGGCCATGCTGAACACCATCCTGCCCATTCTGTTGTTCGCCGCGCTGGCGTTGGCGGTGATGGGTGCTGTGAAACGCTTTCTGATGTGGCGCCGTGGCCGCGCGGCCCAGGTCGACTGGCTGGGTGGCCTGCTGGCCATGCCGCGGCGCTATATGGTCGACCTGCACCATGTGGTGGCGCGCGATAAATACATCGCCAATACCCACGTCGCTACCGCCGGCGGATTTGTTCTGGCCGCGGTGCTGGCAGTTCTGGTGCACGGCTTCGGCCTGCAGAACCGCATTCTCGGCTTCGCCCTGCTGGGTGCCACCGCACTGATGTTCGTTGGCGCACTGTTCGTCGCCAAACGCCGCCTCGACCCGCCGTCACGCCTGTCGAAAGGCCCGTGGATGCGCCTGCCGAAAAGTCTGCTGATGTTCGCCGCGAGCTTCTTTATCGCCACGTTGCCGGTCGCCGGGATCCTGCCGGAAGGCTTCGGTGGCTGGATTCTCGCCCTGCTGCTGACCGTCGGTGTGGCCTGGGGCGTGTCCGAGCTGTTCTTTGGCATGACCTGGGGCGGGCCGATGAAGCACGCCTTTGCCGGCGCTCTGCACCTGGCCTGGCACCGCCGTAGCGAGCGCTTCTGTGGCGGCCGCTCGACGGGCCTGAAAGCCCTCGACCTGAATAACCCGCAAGCGCCCTTGGGCGTGGAAAAACCTGCGGACTTCACCTGGAACCAGTTGCTCGGCTTCGACGCCTGCGTGCAGTGCGGTAAGTGCGAGGCGGCCTGCCCGGCCTTCGCCGCCGGCCAGCCGCTGAATCCGAAAAAGCTGATCCAGGACATGGTCGTCGGCCTGGCCGGCGGCACCGATGCCAAGTTTGCTGGTTCACCTTATCCAGGTAAGCCCGTCGGCGAGCACGGTGGCGGTCCGCATCTGCCGATCGTTAACCTGGGCGGTAAGGCCCTGGTCGATGCCGAAACGCTGTGGTCCTGCACCACCTGCCGCGCCTGCGTCGAGGAATGCCCGATGATGATCGAGCACGTCGATGCCATCGTCGATATGCGCCGCCATCTGACCCTGGAAAAAGGCGCCACGCCGAACAAGGGCGCAGAGGTGCTGGACAACCTGATCGCCACCGACAACCCCGGCGGCTTCGCCCCCGGCGGGCGGCTGAACTGGGCGGCGGATCTCAACCTGCCATTGCTGAGCGACAAGCAAAGCGTCGACGTGCTGTTCTGGGTCGGCGATGGCGCCTTCGATATGCGCAACCAGCGCACCCTGCGCGCCTTTGTCAAAGTGCTGAAAGCCGCCAATGTCGACTTCGCCGTGCTCGGTCTGGAAGAGCGCGACAGCGGCGACGTTGCTCGCCGTCTGGGTGACGAGGCGACCTTCCAGCATTTGGCCAAACGCAATATCGCCACCCTGGCCAAATACCGCTTCAACAAGATCGTCTCCTGCGATCCGCACAGCTTCCACGTACTGAAGAACGAATACGGCGAACTCGGCGGCCGCTATCAGGTGCTGCACCACAGCACCTATATGGATGAACTGATCGGCGCGCAGAAGTTGAACTTAGGCCAGCACAAGGGCGGCTCGGTCACCTACCACGACCCTTGCTACCTGGGCCGCTACAACGGCGAGTACGAAGCGCCACGTAACGTGCTGAACGCCATCGGTATCGAAGTGAAAGAAATGCAACGTTCCGGCTTCCGCTCGCGCTGCTGCGGCGGTGGTGGCGGTGCGCCGATCACCGACATCCCCGGCAAGCAGCGGATTCCCGATATGCGCATGGTCGACATCAAGGAGACCGGCGCCGAGCTGGTGGCCGTCGGTTGTCCGCAATGCACCGCCATGCTCGAAGGTGTGGTTGGTCAGCGGCCTGAGGTCAAGGACATTGCCGAGCTGGTGGCTGATGTATTGATCGAGGGCGGGGGCGAAGCCAAGACGCCTGCGCCAGCCCCGCGTGAACTAGCCGAGGTAAGCCCATGAGCGACATTATTCGTCGTGATCCAAGGGCCGAATGGATCGCCCGTAACCGCCTGCATCCCCTACATGCCGCCGCGCAACCGGCCGTGGCCAGTTGGCTCAGCGCCGCCGGAGTGCTGCGCAAAAATCCGCATGCTGTGGGCTTTATCGGCCCCAACGGGCTCAAACGTATCGACCGCTCCGGCGCTCAGCAGGGTGGCGCGGCCAAGCGCTCAACAACGAGTGCCGTGGTGCAGTTGCCGCTGAGGGTTATCGAGCAGCCGGCGTTCTATATCGCCGTCGTGCCAGATATGGTCGGCGGCCGCCTCAGTGCCCACGACAAGGACTTGCTCGGCCTGGCGCACAAGCTGGCCGGCAGCGACGGCGCGGTGCTCGCAGTGATCTTTGGTGAGCACAAGGAAAGCGCGTTCGACAGCAACGGCGTTGACCGCCTGCTGCAGTTCGCTGGCGACGATTTCGACGGCTACTCCCCGGAAGCTCGGGTACTGGCGTTGGGTGCGCTGGAGCGGCAGCTCTCGCCACGCCACTGGTTGCTGCCCGATAGCCGCAGCGGCGGTGGCGAACTGGGTCGCCGCCTGGCCGCCAAGCTCGGCGAGCGCCCGGCCACGCGGGTCTGGCAAGTGGCCGACGGCATTGCCAGCGGGCGCGCGGGCGCTGGGCGCGAAGACCTGGTGCAACAAGCACCACGGTTGATCCTGGCCGCGGTGGAGTGTGCTGAGCCGGTCAGTGAAACCCGTCATGAAGTGCGGCCGCTGGCGCTCAGTGGTGCGCTGGTCCGCCATTTACCAAGGATTCAGGACCTCGGTGCAGTGGCAGTCGACCCGGCGCAGATCCCCATGGCCGAGGCCGAATTTATTCTGTCTGGCGGCAACGGCGTAAAGGACTGGACGCTGTTCCACCAGGCCGCCGCTGCGCTGGGCGCAACCGAAGGTGCCTCACGTGTGGCAGTGGACGACGGCTTTATGGGCCGCGAGCGCCAGGTTGGCGCGTCCGGCATCTGGGTTACTGCGCGGGTGTATGTGGCAGTGGGCATCAGTGGTGCGATCCAGCATCTGCAAGGCATCGGCGCCTGCGACAAGGTGGTGGCGATCAACCTCGACCCGACCTGCGACATGATCAAACGAGCCGATCTTTCGGTGATCGGCGAGTCTGCCGCGATTCTGCAGGCGCTGATCAAACGCGTCGCCGCCCACCGCAAGGAAGCAGAACGCGATGCCGCGTAACCAAACGGTAGGGTGGATGACGCTTCACCCATCCCCCATTGCCCACACCGACATGGTGGAAGAACACAGCGTCTTCCACCCTACGGAGCTGCGCCATGACTGATTTGCAGGTAGTTACGCTGGTTTCCGTAGGCGCCCACCCGACCTCCGGCCGGCCGCGTCGTGCCGAGCAGGATGCCCGAGCGGTCGAGCTGGGTTTGCGTTTGGCCGGTGAGCGGTTGCAGGTGCTGCATGCCGGCGACCCGCAACAAGAAGCGCTGCGCGCTTATCTGGGTATGGGCCTTGAACAGATCAAGATTCTTGAGCAGCCGGCGCACAGCGATGCGTTGCCGGTGCTGGCCGAATACCTGGCCGACTCCAGCGCGCAGCTGGTGCTGACCGGCAGCCAGGCGGAGACCGGTGAAGGCTCGGGCATGCTGCCCTACCTGCTGGCGGAGCAGCTTGGCTGGCCGCTGGTGGTCGGGCTGGCGGCGGTGGAGCAGGTCAGCAACGGTATGGCCCAGGTGCTACAAGCGCTGCCGCGCGGTCAGCGCCGGCGCTTGCAGGTGCGCCTGCCGTTTGTTGCCAGTGTCGATAACGCCGCGCCCGTCGCGAGGCAGAGCGCCTTCGGCCCGGCCCGCCGGGGCCTGTTGACGGCCGAGGAAGTGGAGCTGGTGGCCGATCCGCTGTTTGCCAGTGCCCAGCTGCAGCCGGCCAAACCCCGGCCCAAACGCCTCAAGGTGATCAAGGCGAAGACCGGCGCGGAGCGGATGAAGGCCGCCACGGCCAAAGCGTCCGGTGGCGGCGGACAGGTAATCAAGGATGTATCGCCAGAGGTTGGCGCCGAGGCTATCTTCAAGTTGTTATTGGACGAAGGCGTGTTGCGCTAAGAGCCGGCACTAACGTTTCACCACCGGAGGAATTGACCATGATGCACGCCGACCTGATCGATCATGAAGATCTACGCGAACGCCTGGTGGCGCTGGGCCTGTCGATCCCGTCAGGAGTGACGGCGGAGCAGGCCTGCGAGCATGCCGTTAGCGGCCTCAGCCCAGAGCGGGCGGTGGCGCTGCGACGGTTGGTGGAAGAGTTGCTCGGAGGGAGTGCAACATTGCTGCCGAACGTGCGCGAGGCTATCTCGCGCACCTTGCTACCGGCGCTTGTGCCGCGCTAGAACCTCCTCAAGGTCCGCTGCGCGTCGGCCCTGCTGCGTTAAAAGCAGGCTCGCAATGCTCATGTACAAAAGTACACTCCGCTTCCTCATCTGCTTTTGCCTTGCATGGCTCTAGCTCGCGAGCCCTTGAGCAGGTTCTAGTTCGTTGCCGTCATCGCCTGGCGAATATCCGCTGCCAGCTGGCGCACCCGCGCTTCATCAGTGTCCCAGGAGCACATAAAGCGTGCGCCGCCGGCTCCGATAAAGGTGTAGAAGCGCCAGCCTTGGCCGCGCAGCACTTCCAGCGCTGGCTCAGACATCTGCAGAAATACGCCGTTGGCCTCAACCGGGAACATCAGGCTAACCCCTGGAATATCGTTGACCAGCTCGGCCAGCAGTTGTGCGCAACGGTTGGCGTGCTGGGCGTAACGCAGCCAGGCGCCGTCCTGCAGAATGCCGACCCAGGGCGCCGACAGATAACGCATCTTCGAGGCCAGCTGGCCGGCCTGCTTGCAGCGGTAGTCGAAGTCTTCGGCCAGGTCCTTGTTGAAGAACAGGATCGCCTCACCCACGGCCATGCCGTTCTTGGTGCCGCCAAAGCACAACACATCCACGCCAGCCTTCCAGGTCAGGTCGGCCGGGCTGCAGCCGAGAAAAGCGCAGGCGTTGGAGAAGCGTGCACCGTCCATATGCAGGTGCAGGCCGAGTTCGCGGCACACCGCGCTGATCGCTCGCACTTCATCGGGGCTGTAAACCGTGCCGACTTCCGTGGCCTGGGTCAGGGTCACCACCCGTGGCTTGGGATAGTGGATATCCTGGCGCTTGAGGGCGATCTCGCGGATCGCCTCGGGGGTCAGCTTGCCGTTTTCGGTCTTGGCCAACAGCAGTTTGGAACCGTTGGAGAAGAACTCCGGGGCGCCGCATTCGTCGGTCTCGACGTGGGCGGTCTCCGAACAGATCACACTGTGGTAGCTCTGGCACAGCGCCGCCAGTGCCAGGGAATTGGCCGCGGTGCCGTTGAAGGCGAAAAACACCTCGCAGTCGGTTTCAAACAGCTGGCGGAAGTGGTCGGCGGCGCGAGCGGTCCATTGGTCATCACCGTAGGCGCGCTGGTGGCCTTGATTGGCTTCGGCCATGGCAGCCCAGGCTTCGGGGCAGATACCGGAATAGTTGTCGCTGGCAAATTGCTGGCTCTGGTCGGGCATTGCGGATTCCTTTCTTGATCGACGCCGCTGAGTCATCGGCGAATGCCGCTACTGTACCCCCGGCCCAGGCCGCGGTGGCGTCATCGCCGCGACATCTTGTTTAACCCAGGCGCTGTTTGCCCACGGTCGGTTGGCCCAGAGGGGCAGCGAAAAAAGGAACTGATGCTGCTGACAGCCCTCACAGCTAAGACCTTGGTGCCTCGGCTGATGGTTTCGAGCCTCACTTCGAAGTGCCCAGCTAGGTGCCGCTCTGTTACTGATCCGCACAGGAGTCGACTATGAACTACCGTCATCTCATCGCGTTGTTTGTTCCTCTGGCGTTCGCGTTGCCGTCCATTGCTGCTGAACCTTGGCCGGCTGACGCCAAGGCCGAGTTTGTCAAAGAGTGTGTAGCGGGCGCGCCTGATGGGCACGCAACGAACAACCTGACGGCATATTGCGAATGTGCCGCTGAGAAGGTCAGTAATGAGTTTAGTGAGGCGGATATGCAGGCCATGGCCCGTCAGTCTCCACCCGATTCGGCCATGCAGCAACGCTTGATCAAGGCCTCGGCTAGCTGCGAAAACCACTTGTAGCGCTGATCTGATCGCGGAACGCATTGTGCCCGGCGCGCTGCCAGACAATGTGCCGACTCTGTGAGTGCTGCAATGCTGACACCCTCCGCCGGACAGACCCGTGACGCCGCACTGGACCTGATCAAGTGGCTGGCTTTTGCCAGCATGCTGATCGACCATCTGCGGCATGTCTGGCCGTCTTTATATTGGGTGTACATTCCCGGCCGCTTGGCCTTTCCCTTTTTCTGCCTGGCGATTGCCGCCAATCTGATGCGCCCCTCGGCGGGCGACAGCAAACCCTTCCCACTGCGCTACCTGGGGCTACTGGCGTTATTCGCGCTGCTCTCCGAATGGCCCTATCGGCTGCTGGTCGTTACCCCGCAATCGCTGAACGTTCTGCCGACCCTGCTGCTGGGCTTGCTGATTGCCGGCGGCGTGGCGCAGCCCACTATGCAGCGGCGCTGGCTGGCTGCCGCGGCGTTGCTGGTAGCACTGCTCGCGCATTCCTGGCTGATGTTCGGCTTTGCTGGTGCGCTGCTGCCAGCGGCCTTTGTGTATGCCTTGCAGCGAGCGGGGCCAAACTGGGTCTGGCCGGTGCTGTTGTGCCTGGCGGCCAATTACTGGCCGCCGTTCTACATCGATGCAACCCGCGGTGACCCCTTTGCCGTGAGTTTTATCCTGATCTGCAGCGTGGCGCCGCTACTGGGGTTGGGGCTACTACGGCAACCGTCGCTGGGCAAGGTGCCGCCA
Source organism: Pseudomonas sp. EA_35y_Pfl2_R111 (assembly GCF_963970955.1). Lineage (NCBI taxonomy): Bacteria > Pseudomonadati > Pseudomonadota > Gammaproteobacteria > Pseudomonadales > Pseudomonadaceae > Pseudomonas > Pseudomonas sp. EA_35y_Pfl2_R111. Next base: position 358,387 of record NZ_CAXAOM010000003.1, read on the forward strand.
TTACGGCGCTGGGCCTACCTATTCTATCCCGCTCACTTTCTCCTGCTGGTGGGTGTACGCGCGCTGTTCACCTGAGTGCGTTTCGCCTGCCGCCGCGTTTTTGCCTGCATCTTGCGCATGCCCGATAGCGACACGTCGGCGGTTCGCATGTCGCAAACGCAATCTCCCGTGGCGTGCCTAGGCATCTGACCGATCAGGGCCAGTCATACCATCGGTTCACAAGGGCCTAGCCCGCTTCCGACACAGATGCGCCACACAACGGTGCCGCAGGAGATCAGCGATGTTCAGCAAGCACGACCAGATTCAAGGCTACGACGACGAATTGCTCAGCGCGATCAACGCCGAGGAAAGCCGCCAGGAACACCACATCGAGCTGATCGCCTCGGAGAACTACACCAGCCAGCGGGTGATGGAAGCCCAGGGCAGCGGCCTGACCAACAAGTACGCCGAAGGCTATCCGGGCAAGCGTTACTACGGCGGCTGCGAGCATGTCGATGTGGTCGAACAGCTGGCGATTGACCGTGCCAAGGCGCTGTTCGGGGCCGACTACGCCAACGTGCAGCCGCACTCCGGTTCCTCGGCCAATAGCGCGGTGTATCTGGCGCTGATCAATGCTGGCGACACCATTCTCGGCATGAGCCTGGCCCACGGTGGCCACCTGACTCACGGCGCCAAAGTGTCGTCCTCGGGCAAGCTATACAACGCCGTGCAGTACGGCATCGACACCACCACCGGCCTGATCGATTACGACGAAGTCGAGCGCCTGGCTGTCGAGTGCCAGCCGAAGATGATCGTTGCCGGTTTCTCTGCCTACTCCAAGACCCTGGATTTCCCGCGCTTCCGCGCCATCGCCGACAAGGTCGGGGCGCTGCTGTTCGTCGATATGGCCCACGTCGCCGGCCTGGTAGCCGCTGGCCTGTACCCGAATCCGATTCCGTTTGCCGACGTGGTCACCACCACCACCCACAAGACTCTTCGCGGTCCGCGCGGTGGTCTGATCTTGGCCAAGAGCAATCCGGATATCGAGAAGAAGCTCAACGCCGCGGTATTCCCCGGCGCCCAGGGCGGCCCGTTGATGCACGTGATCGCCGCCAAGGCGGTGTGCTTCAAAGAGGCCATGGAGCCGGGCTTCAAGACCTATCAACAGCAGGTGATCAACAACGCCCAGGCCATGGCCAAGGTGTTTATCGACCGCGGTTTCGATGTGGTTTCCGGCGGCACCGATAACCACCTGTTCCTGGTCAGCCTGATCCGTCAGGGCCTCACCGGCAAAGACGCCGATGCCGCTCTGGGCCGTGTCGGCATCACCGTCAACAAGAACGCTGTGCCCAACGACCCGCAGTCGCCATTCGTGACTTCGGGCCTGCGTATCGGCACCCCGGCAATCACCACCCGTGGCCTCAAGGAAGCTCAAAGCATCGAGCTGGCCGGTTGGATCTGCGACGTGCTCGACCACCTTGGCGATGCCGATGTGGAAGCCCAGGTCGCCACCTTGGCCTCCGGGCTGTGCGCCGACTACCCGGTTTACCGCTGAAAGCAAGGAGCGGGGGGACGCCGAGTCCCATGCCCGCGAAGTGTAGAGATCGCGGGCATGGCCCGCTCCTACAGACAAGGTTCCAGCTTTCCGTTTCAGGAGCATCTCATGCAGCGTTATTCCGGCTTCGGCCTGTTCAAGCACTCCTTCAGCCACCATGAAAACTGGCAGCGCATGTGGCGCAACCCCACGCCCAAGCCGGTATACGACGTGATCATCGTCGGCGGCGGCGGTCATGGCCTGGCGACCGCCTATTACCTGGCGAAAGAATTCGGTGTGAAGAACGTCGCGGTGATCGAGAAGGGCTGGCTGGGCGGCGGTAACACCGCGCGCAACACCACCATCGTGCGTTCCAACTACCTGTGGGACGAGTCGGCTCACCTCTATGAGCACGCGATGAAATTGTGGGAGGGCCTGTCCCAGGACCTCAACTACAACGTCATGTTCTCCCAGCGCGGTGTCTTCAACCTCGGCCATACCCTGCAGGACATGCGTGATATTGAGCGCCGCGTCAGCGCCAACCGCCTCAATGGCATCGACGGTGAAGTGCTGAATGCCAAGCAGGTCGAGGAGCTGGTGCCGTATATGGACTGCTCAAAGAACACCCGTTATCCGGTGATGGGTGCTTCCCTGCAGCGTCGCGGTGGCGTCGCCCGTCACGATGCCGTGGCCTGGGGCTATGCCCGCGCCGCCGACGCCCTGGGGGTCGACCTGCTGCAGCAAACCGAGGTGATCGGCTTCCGCAAGGAAAACGGCGTGTGCATCGGTGTGGAAACCAATAAAGGTTTTATCGGCGGCAAGCGCGTCGGCGTGGTCACTGCCGGTAACTCCGGGCATATGGCCAAGCTCGCCGGCTTCCGTCTGCCGCTCGAGTCGCATCCGTTGCAGGCCCTGGTGTCCGAGCCGATCAAGCCGATTATCGACAGCGTGATCATGTCCAACGCGGTACATGGCTATATCAGCCAGTCGGACAAGGGCGACCTGGTCATCGGCGCCGGCATCGACGGCTACAACGGTTATGGCCAGCGCGGTTCCTACCCGACCATCGAGCACACCCTGCAGGCCATCGTCGAGCTGTTTCCGGTGCTCTCGCGGGTGCGGATGAACCGTCAGTGGGGCGGCATCGTCGACACCACGCCGGATGCCTGCCCGATCATCGCCAAGACCCCGGTGCCGAATCTGTTCTTCAACTGCGGTTGGGGCACCGGTGGCTTCAAGGCCACTCCGGGTTCAGGCCATGTGTTTGCCGCCAGCCTGGCCAAGGGCGAGATGCACCCGCTGGCCAAGGCGTTCTCGATTGAGCGCTTCCACAACGGCGCGCTCATCGACGAACACGGCGCGGCTGGGGTCGCACACTGATTTTGGCCCCCTCCGCCGACGGCGGAGGGAGGAAGGTTTTCTGGAGGTACCGATCATGCTGCATATCTTCTGCCCTCACTGCGGCGAACTGCGCTCCGAAGAGGAATATCACGCCGGCGGCCAGGCGCACATTCCGCGCCCGCTGGACCCGAACGCCTGCACCGACGAGGAGTGGGGCGAGTACCTGTTCTTCCGTGACAACCCGCGCGGTATCCACCACGAGCTGTGGATCCACGCGGCGGGCTGCCGTCAGTACTTCAACGTCACCCGTCACACGGTGAGCTACGAAATCCTCGAAACCTACAAGATCGGTGAGCGGCCCAGCGTGACTGAGGCTTCGCTCGCCGCGAAGAAGGCTGTCGACCAAGGAGTAACGGCATGAGCCAGGTCAATCGTCTTTCCCAGGGTGGCCGCATCGACCGCAGCCAGCCGCTGAGCTTCAGCTTTAACGGCCAGACCTTTCAGGGCTTCGCCGGCGATACCCTGGCCGCCGCATTGCTGGCCAATGGCGTCGATGTGGTCGGCCGCAGCTTCAAGTACTCGCGGCCGCGTGGCATCGTCGCCGCTGGTGCCGAGGAACCGAACGCCGTGCTGCAGATCGGCAGCACCGAAGCTGCGCAGATCCCCAACGTGCGTGCTACTCAGCAGGCGCTGTACGCCGGCCTGACCGCCAACAGCGTGAACGGCTGGCCGAACGTCAACACCGACCTGATGGGCATTCTCGGCAAGGTCGGCGGCGGCATGATGCCGCCCGGCTTCTACTACAAGACCTTTATGTACCCGCAGAACCTCTGGCTGACCTACGAAAAGTACATTCGTAAGGCCGCAGGTCTCGGTCGCGCGCCCAAAGAAAACGATCCGGACAGCTACGACTACCTCAATCAGCATTGCGATGTGCTGGTGGTCGGTGCCGGCCCGGCTGGCCTGGCTGCTGCCTTGGCCGCCGGTCGCAGCGGTGCACGGGTGATTCTCGCCGACGAACAGGAAGAGTTCGGTGGCAGCTTGCTCAGCACCCGTGAAACGCTTGACGGTGAGCCGGCTAGCGATTGGGCTGCTAAGGCTATCGCCGAACTGCAGGCTATGCCGGAAGTGACCCTGCTGCCGCGCGCCACGGTGAACGGCTACCACGACCACAACTTCCTCACCATTCATCAGCGCCTGACCGATCACCTCGGTGAAGTCGCGCCCATGGGAATGGTGCGTCAACGCATGCACCGCGTGCGCGCCAAACGTGTAGTGCTGGCCACTGGCGCCCACGAGCGGCCGCTGGTGTACGCCAACAATGACGTGCCGGGCAATATGCTCGCCGATGCGGTGTCCACCTACGTGCGCCGTTATGGCGTGGCACCGGGCAAGCAACTGGTGCTGTCGACCAACAACGACTACGCCTACCGCGTGGTGCTCGACTGGCTCGACGCTGGCCTGCAAGTGGTGGCCGTTGCCGATGTGCGTAGCAACCCGCGCGGCAGCTGGGTGGAAGAAACGCGCAAACGCGGCGTGCGCATCCTCACCGGCAGCGCCGTGGTGGAAGCCGCAGGCAACAAGCGGGTAACCGCTGCCCGCATCTGTGCCATCGATGTGCACAGCCACACCGTCAGCAGCCCCGGCGAAGTACTCGACTGCGACCTGATCGTCAGCTCCGGCGGCTACAGCCCGGTGGTGCACCTGGCTTCGCACCTTGGCGGCCGGCCGACCTGGCGTGAAGACATCCTCGCCTTCGTCCCCGGTGAAGGCTTCCAGAAGCGCCTGTGCGCCGGTGCAGTGAACGGCGTGTTCGGCCTCGGTGATGCCCTGGCCGATGGTTTCGAAGCGGGTGTGTCGGCGGCTGCCGAAGCCGGCTTCAAGGCGGTTAGCGGCAGCCTGCCGCAGGTCGAGAAGCGCATCGAGGAAGCCGCAGTCGCGCTGTTCCAGGTGCCCCACGACAAATCCACGGCGCGCGCGCCGAAGCAGTTCGTCGACCTGCAGAACGACGTCACCGCGGCCGGTATCGAACTGGCCACCCGTGAGGGTTTCGAGTCGGTCGAGCACGTCAAGCGTTACACCGCGCTGGGCTTCGGCACCGACCAGGGCAAACTGGGCAATATCAACGGTCTGGCCATCGCCGCGCGTTCGATGAACATCAGCATCGCGCAGATGGGCACCACCATGTTCCGCCCGAACTACACCCCGGTGACCTTCGGCGCACTCGCCGGTCGCCACTGCGGCGAACTGTTCGAGCCCAAGCGCTACACCGCGATGCAAAAGTGGCACCTGCAGAACGGCGCCGAGTTCGAGGACGTCGGTCAGTGGAAGCGTCCCTGGTACTTCCCCAAGAAGGGCGAAGACCTGCACGCCGCCGTGGCTCGCGAATGCCTGGCCGTGCGTAACGCGGTGGGCATCCTCGATGCCTCGACCCTGGGCAAGATCGACATCCAGGGCCCGGATGCGCGCGAGTTCCTTAACCGCGTGTACACCAATGCCTGGACCAAGCTGGACGTGGGCAAGGCGCGCTACGGCCTGATGTGCAAGGAAGACGGCATGGTCTTCGACGACGGCGTGACCGCATGCCTGGCCGACAACCACTTCCTGATGACCACCACCACCGGCGGTGCCGCACGGGTGATGGAATGGCTGGAGATCTACCACCAGACCGAGTGGCCGGAGCTGAAGGTGTACTTCACCTCGGTCACCGACCACTGGGCGACCATGACCCTGTCCGGGCCCAACAGCCGCAAGCTGCTGGCCGAGGTCACCGACATCGATCTCGATAAAGATGCCTTCCCGTTTATGACTTGGCAGGAAGGCAAGGTCGGCGGCGTACCAGCGCGGGTATTCCGCATCTCCTTTACCGGCGAGCTGAGTTACGAAGTCAACATCCAGGCCGACTACGCCCTGGCCGTGTGGGAGCAGATCATCGAGGCGGGCAAGAAGCACGGCCTGACCCCGTATGGCACCGAGACTATGCACGTGCTGCGGGCCGAGAAGGGTTTCATCATCGTTGGCCAGGACACCGACGGTTCGGTCACCCCGGACGACCTGGGCATGGGCTGGTGCGTCGGTCGCACCAAACCTTTCTCCTGGATTGGCTGGCGCGGTATGAACCGCGAGGACTGCGTGCGCGAGAACCGCAAGCAATTGGTCGGCCTCAAGCCGGTTGACCCGAACAAGGTATTGCCGGAAGGCGCGCAACTGGTCTTCGACCCGAAACAGTCGATTCCGATGACCATGGTCGGTCATGTCACCTCCAGCTACATGAGCGCGGCGATGAACTATTCGTTCGCCATGGCCCTGGTCAAGGGCGGCCTCACGCGTATCGGCGAGCGGGTGTTCGCGCCGCTGGTGGATGGCAGCGTGATCGAAGCCGAAATCGTCAGCCCCGTGTTCTATGACCCGAAAGGGGATCGCCAGAATGTCTAACGTCAATGTCTACCAGCAACGCCCCGACAGTGGCCGTGCCGAGTCGCCGCTGTTCCACGCCGGCCTCGACGAGATGGCCCGTAAGGGCAAGAGCAGCTCCGGGGTGACCCTGCGCGAGAAGAAGCTGCTCGGTCACCTGACCCTGCGCGGCGATGCCGACGATGCCGATTTCGCCGGCGGCGTGCACAAGGCCCTCGGCCTGGAGCTGCCGGTGGCCCTGACCCTGGTGGCCAAGGGCGATACCACGTTGCAATGGATGGGTCCTGACGAGTGGCTGCTGATCGTGCCGAGCGGCACCGAGTTCGAGGTCGAGCGCAAGCTGCGCGAAGCCCTGGATGGTCAGCATATCTCGGTGGTCAACGTCAGCGGTGGTCAGACCATTCTCGAACTGAGCGGCGCCAAGGCCCGCGAAGTGCTGATGAAGTCCACGCCCTACGACGTGCACCCGAGCAATTTCCCGGTCGGCAAGGCCGTCGGCACTGCATTCGCCAAGTCGCAACTGGTGATCCGCCGCACTGGAGACGAGACCTGGGAGCTGCTGGTACGCCGCAGCTTCTCCGACTACATCTGGCTGTGGCTGCAGGATGCCTGCGCCGAATATGGCTTGGCGATCAAAGTCTGAACCGTAGGGTGGACGACGCTCTTTTCGTCCACCGAGAGATCGTCATGGTGGATGGGTGAAGCGTCAGCTATGCGCCCCGATCCACCCTACGCCCGGTCCTCTCCCGGTGGAGAGGGAATCAACATCGGAGCACGCCCATGAGCCGCACCCCCGATACCTGGATACTCACTGCCCATTGCCCGAGCGTGCTCGGCACCGTGGATGCGGTGACGCGCTTTCTGTTCGAGCAGCGCTGCTACGTCACCGAACACCATTCGTTCGATGATCGACTGTCCTCGCGCTTCTTTATCCGCGTCGAATTCCGCCAACCGGAGGGCTTCGACGAGTCCGTGTTCCGCGCTGGCGTGCAGGAGCGTCTGGCGCCCTTCGGCATGCAGGTCGAACTGACTCCGCCGGGTTATCGGGCCAAGGTGGTGCTGATGGTCAGCAAGGCCGACCATTGCCTGAACGACCTGCTCTATCGCCAGCGCATCGGCCATCTGTCCATGGATGTAGTGGCGGTGGTGTCCAATCATCCAGACCTGGAACCGCTGGCCCGCTGGCACGATATTCCCTACTACCACTTCCCCCTAGACCCGGCGGACAAACCGGCGCAGGAGCGCAAGGTGCTGCAGGTGATTGAGGACAGCGGTGCCGAACTGGTGGTGCTCGCCCGCTATATGCAGGTGCTGTCGCCGGAGCTGTGCCGCAAGCTGGATGGCTGGGCGATCAATATCCATCACTCGCTGCTGCCCGGCTTTAAAGGTGCCAAGCCCTATCACCAGGCCTACGAGAAAGGCGTCAAGCTGGTCGGCGCTACGGCCCACTACATCAATAACGACCTCGATGAGGGGCCGATCATTGCCCAGGGTGTGGAGTCTGTGGATCACGCCCATTACCCCGAAGACCTGATCGCCAAGGGCCGTGATATCGAGTGTCAGACCCTGGCCAAGGCCATCGGCTACCACCTCGAACGGCGGGTGTTTCTTAACGCCAGCCGCACGGTGGTGCTGCACGCATAAACCAGGATTCAGAGGCTGTAGGAGCGGCCCATGGCCGCGATCGACCATTGCGGGCGTGAAGTGTCGCGGGCATGGCCCGCTCCTACGACGTCAGATCACGGGTGGAACACCGACTGCCAAACCCTCGGCCACCCGGCAACAAACACAAGCTCCAGTACAAGGCCGCGCGACCGTTGGCTGCGCCTTTGTATTCACAACAAGAAAGGAGAAATACGTATGTCTGGTAATCGTGGCGTCGTCTATCTCGGCGCTGGCAAGGTCGAAGTGCAGAAAATCGACTATCCGAAAATGCAGGACCCGCGCGGTCGCAAGATTGAGCACGGGGTCATCCTGCGCGTGGTATCCACCAATATCTGTGGCTCCGACCAGCACATGGTGCGCGGCCGTACCACGGCGCAAACCGGCCTGGTGCTGGGTCACGAGATCACCGGCGAGGTGATCGAGAAGGGCAGCGACGTCGAGAACCTGAAAATCGGCGACCTGGTTTCGGTGCCGTTCAACGTTGCCTGTGGCCGTTGCCGCAGCTGCAAAGAAATGCACACCGGTGTCTGCCTGTCGGTCAACCCGGCCCGCCCTGGCGGCGCTTACGGCTACGTCGACATGGGCGACTGGACCGGCGGCCAGGCCGAATACGCGATGGTGCCGTACGCCGACTTCAACCTGCTGAAACTGCCGGACCGCGACCGGGCGATGGAAAAAATCCGCGACCTGACCTGCCTCTCCGACATCCTGCCGACCGGCTACCACGGCGCGGTGACTGCCGGTGTAGGCCCGGGCAGCACCGTGTATATCGCTGGCGCTGGTCCAGTCGGTCTGGCCGCTGCTGCCTCGGCGCGTTTGCTGGGCGCTGCGGTAGTCATCGTCGGTGACGTTAATCCGGTGCGTCTGGTGCATGCCAAGGCCCAGGGTTTTGAAATCGCCGACCTGTCCCTGGATATTCCGTTGCATGAACAGATCGCCGCGCTGCTGGGCGAGCCTGAAGTCGATTGCGCGGTGGATGCGGTGGGCTTCGAAGCCCGCGGCCATGGTCACGCCGGCGTGCAGCACGAAGCCCCGGCCACGGTGCTCAACTCGCTGATGGGTGTAGTGCGGGTCGCCGGTAAGATCGGTATCCCCGGCCTGTACGTCACCGATGATCCAGGTGCGGTCGATGCGGCGGCGAAGAAGGGCGCGCTGAGCATCCGCTTCGGCCTCGGCTGGGCCAAGTCGCACAGCTTCCACACCGGCCAGACTCCGGTGATGAAGTACAACCGTGCGCTGATGCAGGCGATCATGTGGGACCGCATCAACATCGCCGAAGTGGTCGGCGTGCAGGTGATCAGCCTGGACGACGCGCCACGCGGTTACGGTGAGTTCGATGCCGGTGTGCCGAAGAAGTTTGTGATCGACCCGCACAAGATGTTTAGCGCGGCTTGATGCAATCGCAGCGCCGCTGATCCCTAGGTTGGGTTAGCGGCGCAATCCAGCAAACCTGCATACGACATCAAAGGTTGGGCGCTGCCTAACCCAACATTGCGCTGTTCTGGCCTACCACGGTTGGTGGGTTACGGCACGCCCGGCCGGCGCGACCATCGATCCGACGCAGTTCCGCGCACCCACCCTACGTCTCAATCTCCCCACGAATCTCGGCAATCCGCGCATCCTTCTCTTCCCACAGTCTTGTCACCCAGCTCTGCACAAACTGGCGGAATACCGGGTCGTTCTCGTAATCGCCCTGCCACAGTGCGGAGTCCAGATCGCAGGTCTGGATATCGACAATCACCTTGTCCACCTGGCCGCTGATCAAATCCCAGAAGCCAGGGATTCGCGTGCCTGGGTAGACCAGGGTCACGTCCAGCACCCTGTCCAGCTGTTCGCCGAGTGCCGCCAGGACAAAGGCCACGCCGCCGGCTTTGGGCTTGAGCAGATACTGATAGGGCGAGCCTTGCTGCGCCTGTTTCGCCGGAGTACAGCGGGTGCCTTCGAGGTAATTGACCACGGTCACCGGCAGGTCCTTGAACTTCTCGCAGGCGCGCTTGGTGATTTCCAGGTCCTGGCCCTTGAGTTGCGGGTTCTTGGCCAGAAACGCCTTGGAATAGCGGCGCATAAAGGGGTAATCCAGCGCCCAGAACGCCAAACCTAGGAAGGGCACCCAGATCAGCTGCTGTTTGAGGAAGAACTTGAAATAGGGTGTCTTGCGGTTGAATGCCTGCACCAGCGCCGGAATATCGACCCACGACTGGTGATTGCTGATCACCAGGTAAGAGGTGCTTGGGCGCAGCTCAGCGTTGCCGCGAATCTCCCAGTGCACCGGCAGCAGTGTGGCGAAGATCAACTTGTTGAGTTCCGCCCAGGTTTCCGCCACCCACATCACCCCGCGCGAGCTGGCGGTTTTCAGCGTTTTGCCGGGCAGGACGAACTTGCCGAGGGCGATCAGCAGCAGCGGGCCGATCAGTATCAGCGTATTGAGCAGCAGCAGAATACTGACGCTAAGGCCGGTCAACAGGCGGCGCATGGCAACTCCTCATGTGCGCGGGAGTGGCAATCATAAGCAGTCGTGCCAGTGCTTCCAAGCCGCCAACCTGCGACTGATGTCTTAATGCTATTACTTCGCCCGCAGCACAACACTGCAGGTAGTTTGATCATCTACGCTTCTGAGAGTGTGGTTCTTATCAGAGTGCAATCCATGTTGAAGTGCATCGCTGTGACCGACGTACGCGTCGGTATGTATATCCACGAGTTCTGTGGTGCATGGATGGACCACCCCTTCTGGAAATCCAAGTTTCTTCTCAAGTCGCAAAAGGATCTGCAGCGGATCCAGGCCAGCAGCATCGGTGAACTGTGGATTGATGTCAGCAAGGGGCTGGATGTCGAAGTCGGCACCGCCAGTGTTAGTGCCGAGGAGGTTGCCGCCGCCGCGGAGGCCGCTCTTTTAGCCGCGGTGCAGAGCCCGCCGGTCAGTCTAGCGGTGTCGATGGAGGATGAGATGCAGCGTGCGGTCAAACTCTGTGAGCGCTCCAAGGATGCAGTGGTCAGCATGTTTGGCGATGCGCGTATGGGCCAGGCGCTGCAGTTCGAGCAGGCCGGCGAGTTGGTCGAAGAGATATCCGATTCGATCATGCGCCACCCCAACGCACTGATCAGCCTGGCGCGGCTGAAAAATGCCGATGAGTACACCTACATGCATTCGGTAGCGGTCTGCGCACTGATGATTGCCCTGGCGCGCAATCTGGGCCTCAACGAGGGCCAGGTGCGCGAGGCCGGGCTGGCCGGGCTGCTGCATGACATCGGCAAGATGGCGATTCCCAATGCGCTTCTAAGTAAGCCAGGCAAGCTCACCGACAGCGAGTACGCCACCGTGCGCGACCACCCTGAAGCTGGATCGCGCATGCTGATTGATAGCAAGCAGGTCAGCGCGTTGGTGCTGGATGTGTGCCTGCATCACCACGAGAAGGTTGATGGCAGCGGCTACCCGCATCGTCTGGCCGGCGAGCAGATCAGCCTGTACGCGCGCATGGGGGCGGTGTGCGACGTGTATGACGCCATCACCTCTGATCGACCGTACAAGCAGGGTTGGGACCCGGCTGAGTCGATCCGCAAGATGGCCGAATGGAAAGGTCATTTTGATCCGGTGGTGTTCCAGGCCTTTGTCAAAACCGTAGGCATTTATCCGGTGGGTTCGCTGGTGCGTCTGGAGAGCGGGCGCATTGGTGTGGTGATGGAGCAGCAGGCCAAGTCCTTGCTCGCGCCCAGGGTCAAGGTGTTTTTCTCGGCCAAATCAAACATTCCAATCCCGCAGGAGGTCCTCGATCTGAGCAAGTTGGTCGGGCGTGACAAGATCGTCGGTCGCGAGTCCGCTGAGGTATGGGGCTTTCGTAATGTAGATGAGCTTTGGAGTGGTCTCTCCAGCTAGGCTTCAGCGCGCGGTCCAGGACCAAGCCGTAGCCTGGTCTCTCATCTATGCTCACTGCATATCGCTATTGCGGGCGGCGCTGCTGGGCGCGCTTCTTGCTTGAAGTTTTGCTTTAGCGCGCCCCCGAAGTTGGTGCGCTCAACAGGTTGAGGTGTGTATGACTGGAGTACTCAAACCGGGTGTGCGGCTGCTGGAGCGTTTTAGCTTCGCGCGCAAGTTTCAGCTGGTGTTTGTTTTGTTCGCTTTGCCGCTGGGCTTTTCTTTGTGGGTGATCGGCAGCAATTATCTCGACCGGCTTACTGCAATCGACAATGAACTGGAGGGCATCAGTGCCTTGCAGGGCATGGCCGACGTGCAGCAGGAGTTGATTGAGCAGCGCACCTTGCTATCGCGCTGGAAGGGCACTGAGAAAGCTGCAGAAGCGCTGTTGCGTGACCACGCCAGCGGTCTTGAACCTGCCCTGCAGGCGCTGGAGCCGCCGCTTAAATCCCGGTTGTTCAGTGATCAGGCGCGTCAGCATTTGCAGAATCTCAGTGCCGGGCAGGCTGAACTGAGTGTCGATGTACTGGGTAAGTTGGCGCTGCCCGATGCCCTTGAACGTTACCAAAAGAACCTACTGGGCCTGCTCGCCCTGCGCGAACAGGCGGCCACCGACAGCGGCCTGATCCTCGATCCACAGCTCGACACCTACCTGATGATGGAGCAGCTGACCTACACCCTGCCGCGCCTGCTCGAACAGCTGGGCAGCTTTGCCAGCCAGGGCTATGGCGCGGTGGTGTCGCAGCATTTCACTTTGCAGAGCCGGGTGTTGATCCGCGATCTGCGCCGCAGTCTGGATGAGTCGCGCAGCCAGCTGCTCAAGGCCCAGGCCACTCTCAAGTTAGAGGCGCCGCGTGCTATGCGTCAGCTGCAAGGGCCTTACGATGAGGCACTGCAGGGTTACGAAGCCTTCCTGTCGGGCATCGATCGCGACATGTTCGACGCCAGCCCGATGGCCTTGACCCCAGAGCAGTTCGTGCAGCGTAGCGATGCTTTACAGGGGCAATTGCTTGGTTTGCAGGCGGCGTTGTACCAGCAGTTTGTCGCCAGCCTCGGCGAGTACCGGCAGAATGCACTGGCCGCGATGATCGAAGTGATTGGCGTGTTCAGCCTGCTGACCCTGCTGGCGCTGTATGTACTGTTCTGCCTTAACGCTTCGATCCGTCGCAGCACCTCCGGGATCATCCTGGCCGCCGAAGGCCTGCGCGATGGTGATCTGCGCGTGCGTATGCAGGTGCATGGTGAGGACGATCTGGCGAGTATCGCCATGGCACTGAATACCGCGGTTGGTCAGCTGCGCGATTCCATGCAGGGGGTCAATCAGCAGAGCCAGCAGTTGGGCGGCACTGTGCAGATGCTCAATGGTGAGGCGCGAAATGCTCTGGCGTCGGTGGAGCAGCAGCAGGCGCAGATGAGCCAGATTGCCGCTGCCGCCACCGAAATGGCGGCCACCGCACAAAGTGTGGCGCAGAGTTGTGAGCAGGCGGCGGTAGAGGCCAATCAGACCCGTGAGATTGCCAGCCAGAGCAATCAGCGCAGCAACCGTACCAGCCAGAGCATGCGTCAGCTCAGTGGTCGTTTAGGCGAGAGTGCGGCCACCTTGCAACAGCTACGCGAGCAAACTGAACAGATCACCCGGGTGGTGGATGTGATCAAGGGTATTGCCGAGCAGACCAACCTGCTGGCGCTCAACGCGGCCATTGAAGCAGCGCGCGCCGGCGAACAAGGGCGTGGTTTTGCTGTGGTTGCTGACGAGGTTCGCTCGCTGTCACAACGCACGCAAAACTCCACGGCAGAGATTGCTGACACCGTAGCCAATTTGCACCGTGTAGTTGGCCAGTCCGTCACGCAGATGGAAGACGCCGTGCGCCAGGCTGAAGGTGATGTTGGCAGCGTGCTAGCCATGAGTGAAGATCTGGACGCCATTGTCGACTCGGTGCAACTGGTCACCGACCGCCTGGCGCAGATCGCCACAGCCGCCGAGCAACAAGCGGCTACCGCCGATGAAGTCAGCGGCAATATCCAGCAGGTTGATCAGGCTGCCAGCGCCCTGCTTGAAGGTGCGCAGGCAGTGAGCAACGCCGCCGAACAGCTGCGTCAGGGCAGTCAGGTGCTGGCGCAGAACACCTCACGCTTTAAGCTTGATTAAGGCCAGGTCGGCGTAGGGTGGACAATGCGCAGCTTGTCCACCTGCTTCGCCCGATCTTGACGCTATCGGCTGCCTGCCGCAGGCTCCTCGCCGAGTTGCCCACGAGCAGGACGCCCATGCCGCATATTCTGATTGTCGAAGACGAAGCCGCCATCGCCGACACCCTGATCTTCGCCCTGCAGAGCGAAGGCTTTAGCACCACCTGGCTAAGCCTGGCCGAGTCGGCACTGGCCGAGCAGCAGCGCAATCCGGCTGATTTGTTGATTCTCGATGTGGGTCTGCCGGATATCAGCGGCTTCGAGGCCTGCAAGCGTTTGCGGCGTTTCTCCGAGGTGCCGGTGATTTTCCTGACGGCGCGCAGCGAGGAAATCGACCGCGTGGTGGGCCTGGAGATCGGCGCAGATGATTATGTGGTCAAACCCTTTAGCCCACGGGAAGTGGCAGCGCGGGTCAAGGCCATTCTCAAACGTATAGCGCCGCGTGAAGTACGTGCCGCCAGCTCTGCCAGCGCTCCGTTTCAGCTGGATCTCGAGCGGGTGCAGATCCACTACCACGGTCAGCTACTCAGCCTTACCCGTCACGAATTCCGTTTGCTGCAAAGCCTGCTGGCCCAGCCCGAGCGGGTGTTCTCCCGCGAGCAGTTGCTTGACGGCCTGGGCGTTGCCGCTGATGTCGGTTACGAGCGCACTATCGACAGCCATATCAAAAGCCTGCGCGCCAAGCTGCGTCAGGTGGCCGCTGCGGCTGAGCCGATCCAGACTCATCGCGGCCTGGGTTATAGCTATTCACCGAGACACGCCTGATGCCGCTGGGGATACGCATCTTCCTGGTGTACTTCCTGTTTGTCGGCCTGGCCGGCTGGTTTGTGCTGAGCACGGTGATGGACGAAGTCCGCCCTGGCGTGCGCCAGTCCACCGAGGAAACCCTGGTGGATACCGCCAACCTGCTGGCGGAAATCCTGCGTGATGAGGTCAAGGCCGGGCGCCTGCAACAGAGCCGCCTGCCAGCCTTGTTGCAAGCCTACGGCCAGCGCCAACCGCAGGCGCAGATCTGGGGCGTGGAGAAGACTCAGGTCAACCACCGCATCTATGTAACCGACGCCCAGGGCATCGTCCTGCTCGACTCCAGCGGCGCGGCGGTGGGCCAGGATTATTCGCGTTGGAACGATGTGCTGCGCACTCTGCGCGGCGAGTACGGCGCGCGCTCGACCAAGGAAGACCCGAACGACCCCGATTCCTCGGTGATGTACGTGGCTGCACCGATCATGGACGGCGCGCAGATTATCGGCGTGGTCTCGGTGGCCAAGCCCAATCGCACCTTGCAGCCTTATATCGAACGTTCAGAGCAACGCCTGGCCTGGCTTGGCGGTGGCTTGATCGTGCTGGGCCTGTTGATCGGCGCGCTGCTGTCCTGGTGGCTCAGCGCCGCGCTGCGCAAGCTCACTCGTTACGCCCAGGCGGTCAGCGCCGGGCAACGTGCCGAATTACCCAGTGTGCGCGGCGGTGAGCTGGCGCAACTGGCCGAGGCCATCGAACGCATGCGCACGGAGCTGGAAGGCAAGGCCTATGTTGAGCGCTACGTACACACCCTGACCCACGAGCTGAAAAGCCCGCTGGCGGCGATTCGCGGTGCGGCGGAACTGCTCGACGGCGAGATGCCCGCAGCGCAACGCCAGCGTTTTGTTGCCAATATCGAGCAGGAAAGCGCGCGCATGCAGCAGCTGATCGAACGTCTGCTGCACCTGGCTCAGGTCGAGCAGCGTCAGGGCCTGGAAGAGCAGGTGGCGGTGCCGTTGCAGGCGCTGGTCGACTCTCTGTTGCAGGCGCAGATGGCGCGCATTGAAGCGGGCGGCCTGCAGGTTGAAAACCATATTGGCGCTGAGTTAAGCGCGCGCGGCGAGGCCTTTTTGCTACGTCAGGCGCTGGCTAATCTGCTGGATAACGCCTTGGATTTCACCCCGCCCGGTGGGCTGATCCGCTTTAACGCCGAGATTCGTAACGCTCAGATCGAGCTGCGTCTGTTCAATCAGGGCGAGGCGATTCCCGATTACGCCCTGGCGCGTCTGAGCGAGCGCTTCTATTCCTTGCCGCGCCCCTGCAGCGGTCGCAAGAGCACCGGTTTGGGGCTGAATTTTGTCGAGGAAGTGATGCAGCTACACGGTGGTGCATTACACATCGGTAATGTCGACGGCGGTGTAGAGGCGCGGCTGACACTGCCGCTATTTCAGAGCAACTGACACGTTGCTTGGCACCGACCTTGCTGGCCTGCAATGGTTGCGCTGAGCCCGCGCAGATGCTCTGATCGGGTCACCGGGTTGGCCCGCAACGGCCGCCTCGCGCACTATCCTCAATGCCAATAAGAAACAGAGCAGGAGCCGCTGCATGAAAACAGTTGCCGAGATCCTTCGCGCCAAGCCCCAAGCCGCCGTGTACAGCGTCACGCCTAGTACTTCGGTGCTGGATGCCATCAAGCTGATGGCCGAGAAAGGTATTGGTGCACTGGTGGTGCTGGATGACAAAGGCCGCCTGGCCGGCATCGTCAGCGAACGTGACTATGCGCGCAAAGTGGCGCTGCTGGAGCGCTCCGCATTCAGTGCGATGATCAGCGAAATTATGACCGCAGATGTCCTGACCGTTGGCCTGCGCGACACCTCGCAGCATTGCATGCAACTGATGACCGACCGCCATCTGCGCCACCTACCCGTATTGGCCGAAGGCGAATTGATCGGCCTGCTGTCGATTGGTGACCTGGTCAAGCACACCATCGCCGAACAGGCCAGCCTGATCCAGCAGCTGGAACAGTACATTCGCGGCGAGTAAAACCGCGTGGTGCCGTTAGCTCGCTTCGCGGCGCTGCGGCTGGTTCTGATGCAGAAAGCGCGTGTAGATATCCCTGGGCGGTGCCAGCTGAACTTGCGCCATGATTCGGCCGACGGCGCCACGGTGGTAACCGCCGTGGGTGACGATATGCGCGAGCATTTCCTCGCGGCTCATGCAGCCGGTATCACCATCGACGAAAGTGAAGTGCAGGCGCTCGGCCAGCTGCTCGGCGCTTAGCGTCGCGACATAATCCAGATACCAGCGATCAGTCTTCTGTACCGCCTGATGCAGCTCATTCAGCGTGGGCGTTTCCGGGGTATTGGTGGCGTTGTAGTCGTGATGGATGCCCTGCAGGTTGGCGACAAAGATCCGCTCGACCACGTGGATGTGGTTGAGGATGCGCAGAGCTGCATGCAATTCGCTGTGCTGGGTAAGCGGGTCGAGTCGCTGCAATTCAGCAAAGAGTTCTTGGTTGGCCCAGGCTTTGTATTGCAGTAATGAGGTTAACAAGCTGGCGTTGTTCACAGGCGGCCTCCATCGCGGGTTGTTTGTCTGGCAGTTGCTGGACTGTTCTGTGGGCAACCGTACTGTCCGGTTTGAGCGTTGCGCGCATACTGATGCTTCAAACCCCAGGAGATGTTCATCATGACCCTTGCCCTTACCCCACTGATTTCGCTGATCGCCGGTATCCTGATTCTGCTGATCCCGCGGTTGCTGAACTATATCGTGGCGATTTATCTGATCGTGATTGGTCTGGTAGGTATTTTCGGTACCGGCAATTTCAATCTGAATTTTTAGCGGTGTGCAGCCCCAGCGTTGCGGGGCTGCTGCGTTTATCAGGCTGTTGTTGTGGCATCGTCCTGCCGCTCACGGCTGTTTGTATCCATGGCTTTGAGCACCAGATACAGCAGCGGCCCGACCGAGACAAACAGCGCAGTCAGGGCAAGGAACGGCAGCAGGTAGGTCAGCGACTTGCCCCGCGCGCGGCTGTCGCGGTACATCCAGATGCAGGCCAGGGCCGCGAGAATATACAGGTCGATCACCACCTGGGCGGTGTCGGCGCTGGACATCAACTGCATGCCAAATTGCAGCAGCGATTGCTCCGCATGCAGCATCACGTACAGGGTGTAGGCGCTGAACGCCAGTAGGGTGATCAGGGGCAGTGCGAGCTTTTTCATGGTGCCGTCCTTGGGTTGCTGTTAGCCGAGGGGTGTAGGTTCTAGGGCGTCAGCGCTTGGCCGCCCGGTTTGCTGAGTGTTTCGCTGCACCGCCGCCATTACCGCTTCAGCGTTCTCCAGCAGGCAGGAATAGTGCGCATGTTCGGTGCAACGGATCACGGCGTTGGCATTGCGCAGATGCTCCTGCAGGTAACTCGACATGGCTATGGGTGCCCAGTTATCTGCGTCGCCATGCCACAGGGTTACCGCCGCCGTGACCTTATCCAGCTGCATAGCCCAGGGTTCGACGTAGAGTTTTACGTCGCGCATATAGCTGCTAGTCCCATGTTTGAAGCAGTCGCGTTGAATGTCCGCCAACCATTTCCGGGTGTTGGCATGATGCAGGAGTTCTGGGTCTTTACCGCCTGCACCAGTGAAGAGCAGCTTCAGCAGCAGGTTTGGGCTGAACTTCGCCAGCAGCGCCTGATACCAGGCAAAGGCCCGGAATAGCCTTGGATAGTGCTGCGCCCAGAGGAAGGTATAACGCCCCGCGCCCATGCCGACGCTATTGCTGGGAATTTCCAATGGCGCGGCGGCGGAGAGCAGGTACACCTCAGCCACCCGTTCACCCAACAGCGCGGCGACACGTAATGCCAGGCAGGCGCCGATGGAAAAACCGAGCAGGCGAATCGGTTGGCTCCCCGCGCTATCACTGATCTGTTGCGCCAGTTGTTGCAGGTAAGTCGCGTTGTCGAGTTCTTCCGGCAGATTGCGTTCCACCACCAGCAGCTTGATGCTGTGGGCCGAGGCGGCCTGATGCAGCATTGCCGCCTCAACCGCTGCACCCGGCACGCCATGGAAGTAAAACAGTGGCTGCCCATCGGGGCAGCCGTATGCAGTTGGGTTCACGCTTCTTCTCCCGCCATCAGCCGTTATGGTTAAGACGCATCGTGTTGTCGTCTCGATGTGGCCCTTGCGGGTTATTCAGTAAAGCGCGGTTCGCAGCGCACTTCGGACTTCACCGAGTTGGCGATAAAGCACTCCTCGTGGGCCTGGTGGTGCATCTGCTCGATCTGTTCGCGGCTGGGCATGCGTTCGCCAGAAAAGCTGACCGCGGGGCGCAGGGTGACCTGGGCGATAAACAGCTTGCCTGCAGCATTTGCCTGCATCAGCCCGCTGGCATTGTCGCGGTAGTCATCGACGCAGAAGCGGCGCTTGGCGGCAATGGAGAGAAACCACAGCATATGGCAGCTGGCGAGTGAGGCAATAAAGGCCTCCTCGGGATCGACGGCGCTTGCATCCGACATCGGCAGCGGCACCACATGGGGTGAGGATGAGCCGGCAATCTCCAGGCCGCCATCAAAGCGCAGCAGATGCTTGCGGCTATAACGGTTGCCGAGAAAGTCCTGCTCACCGCGTTGCCAAATTACTTCGGCGACATATTCCGTCACGGTCATTCTCCTGATGCAGTTGGGTTAGGTGCTTACCACCAGCCGTTATCGTTCAACAGTATCTTCTTGTAGTAATCGATATTGGCGCGTGCGGCGAATACCGCTCCCACGCCATAGCCCAGGGCGTTGGCGATTTTGCTGTAGCCGAGATAGTCCAGGCCGATGCCGAGAATGATCACTACCACTGCGCAGACGAGAAACAGCGCCAGACCCTTTTTCCACATGCCCTTGATGGCGTAGTAGATCGGCCCGAAGAAGAACGCCAGAAAGTTGAAGTTGAAGGCCTTTCGCCGCTCCTCGGCGGGTAGCTCCTTGAACTTGGGCATCTTGATGCCGCCGGCATGATGGATAGCGCTAAAGCGCTGCTTCCATTTATCCGAGATGGGTAGGGCTGCGATCTGCTCGTCAGTCACCAGTGACTCTGCGTCGGCAACGCTGGCTTGAGGGGTGGCGTAGGGGTTGTGCGGAAGCATGGCCGTTTATCCTTAATTGGCGTTCGGCGCACGCTACGCATTTCTGTAAAAACTGTCCATTTGTGCCCTGGCGGTTTGCGTTCTTGCGCGATTATTTCTGCGCGGCTGGGTTATCTCTCTGTCGATGGAAGGCCCCGGGCAGTTAACTGTCTCGGGGCCGGGCGAATTACTCGTAGCGCCAGTACAGGGTTACACCGGAAAAGCTGGAATAGCCGCGTACACCGATATGCCAGGTGCCGGCTGCAGGATTCTCCTGGGTGCAGGTTTCCTGATTGCCATCGAGGTAGGGTCGGCAGGTCCATTGGCTGGCGGTGGGTTGGCTGCCCAGGCGGGTGTAAAGGTCGGCATCACCGCTACCGCCACTGATTCGCACAGTCAGACGTTGGGCGCCGCTTGGTACGACCACGTTGTAACGCACCCAGGCGTCCCGTGCGCCGGAGAGGTTGGGGTAGGTCTGTTCTTCGCCATTGCCACCGCTGCTGGCATCGCAGCCGCGCTGGGCGATCAGATCGCTGGCCCGTTTGGCCTTGACGATACCGTAGCCGTAGTAAGGATCGCGGCCAGCAGCGCCACGGTCTTCTGCGGTGTTGTTGACCACCTTGCGAATCTGCGCGGGGGTGCACTGACGGTGTTGACTCCATACCAGAGCATAGACCGCTGAAACATGCGGTGTGGCCATGGAGGTGCCGTTGTAGCTCGCATAGGTGTTGCCGGGCAGGGTGGAGCGCACGCCAACCCCGGGAGCGGCGACTTCGACCTGATTGTTGTATTGCGAGAACGAGGCGCGATTACCGCTGCTGTCGACCGCTGCAACCGATACCACCGAGTCGTAGGAGGCCGGGTAGGACAGCGTACCGTTGCCACTGTTGCCGGCCGCCGCGACGACCAGCACACCATTCTGGTAGGCCGCGTCCATGGCATTGCGCTCAGTCACGGATGAGCCGCCGCCGCCCAGACTCATACTGATCACCGTTGAGCCCGCCGCGCGGCATTGCTGGATGGCCATCACCAGATCAGAGCCATAGGCCCAGCTGCCGCTGTTGTTGAACACCTTGACGATATGCAGGCCCAGATTGCCAGAGGGGCTGACGCCGACCACTCCCAGGTCGTTGCCACCCAGCGCTGTGATGGTGCCGGCAACGTGGGTGCCGTGGCCATCGCCATCCTCGTACCAATTGCCGCTATCGACGCTGCCGTAGCCGTCATTGCCGGTGATGCCGGCCGAGGGCAAATCCTGATGACCGAGGTCATAGCCGGAGTCGACGATGCACACCTTCATATTGGAAATCGCGTTATCCGGCAGCAGGTCGGCCTGCACCATGGGAATGCCGTAGGGCACTTGTTCGGCCATCAAGTAGCGGCGCGGGTCAAGTTCAACATACTCGACTGCCGGGTCGGCCTGCAGCTGCTTGAGCTGCGTAGGCGTCAGGTGCGCCACGCTGGCGGCCTGGCTGTCCAAGTGCATCAGCGGTTGCACCTGTGCCTGGCTAAGCAGGCGCTGAGCCGCGCGGCGTTCGAACTGGCCAGCGCTCAGGGGTTGCGGCTGATTGGTTTGCCCCATCGGCGAGGGCGTCAGCTCCTTGTATTTGATGATGTAGCGTGGCGCCTGCTGATCATCGTCAGCAATCTGCATCTGAGCCGCGAAGCTGGGTTTTTCGTCGGCCTGGGCGTAGGCCCAGCCTGCGCCGATTAGCAGCAGTAAGGCAGTGGTGCGTTGGAGTCTTTGCATGGTTATCTCCTGATTGTTTGCCGCGTAGTGCAGCTGCCAGAACCCTAGGAGACTGTGCCGAAAAGCCAAGGCCGCTCGTCGTTTTTTGCGAGAAAATATTTAATTAAATCAAGTATTTATGTCAATAGAGGGCTGCCCCTTTAGCTAGGTGAAAGGGGTATGAAGCGCTGCCGCTGGGTGCTTGTCCTTAGGCCGCCACGCAGGCTTTAGGGAGCAAGTGGTGATGTGTGCAGCGCTGGCAGTTAAGGGTTATGCGTCAGGGCCTGGGCATACCTGGGGCTCCGTAAAAGGCATACGCCAAGGCGCAGTACATTCACTTGGGTTGTACCTGTTTCAGGGGATAAGGAGGCCGCGCCGACCATAAAGCTTCGTGGGCGCGGCGCTTAGCTCAGTCGGCTATCCAGGCGTCTTGCCAATGGCTGCCGATGCCGGGCTCGAACTGGGTCGAGGCGGCGGACCATTGCGTGCAATAGCCGCTCTGAGGAAAGGGACGGCACTGATACAGCTGTCCCGTCTTGGGTTGCAGCACCCGCGTGCCGGCCGTGTAACTGCGCAGGCCATCCGGGAAGCTGAAGTCGTAGTTGGCGCTGCCGTCGTCTGCGACAAACATCATGTCGAAGGTCTTCTGCAACAGCTGTTCACTGCCTGCCACCTTGGCGCTGACCACCAACTGATGATGGCCGGGCGCTGGGCTGTCGACGTCGATGCTCAAGGGCTGGCTGCCGTTGGCCAGCTCGGTTGTGGCAAAGCCTTTGGCATTGCCGCCATGGTCGTAGACGTAGCTGCTGATCTGCAGTGCGCCTACGGCGGTGACGTTGAAATCGAGGCGCAGCTGGCCGTTACGGATGCGATAGCTGGGCTGCAAACCATCGACTAGCAGCTCGTGGTCCGGTGCGGTGGCCTTGTCGATCTGCACTTCGATGCGCTGGATGCCACTGTCGGCGCGGGCAAACAGGCTGTTCTGGCCGTACACCGGCTGGATCACGCCGTCGTTGCCGCGCTGGCCGGCCTTGAGCTGGCTCTGTTGCTGGTTGATGCGGTTGGCCAGCAGGTAGGTCCACTGGTTGCGCTGGCCCTGCTCGCTGGTTTCGATCTGCAGCCGCGTCTGCAAGTCACTGCGCTCGCCGCTGGCATCGAAGACCCGGGTCATCGCCTGATCGCCCACACGCAGATCCACGGAGGGGTAGAGCATGCCCTTGGCTTGCCAGGCCGATTGGTCAGGCGGGGTGGTGACATCACCGAACATCACGTCCATCACGTTGTAGAAACTCATCGGTGTATCACCGACTTCCCAGACCCCGAGGATCACCTGGTAGCCCTCGCGCGGCGGTACATCGCAGGTGTGGGTGACCTCCTGTGGCGGCTGTTGCATACCGCCATCAACCACGCAGAACGGTACCAGCTCAAACGCGGCACGGTTTAACGGCTGATTGGCCAGCCAATCGGGGCGGGTGATGTAGTAGCGCCAGTTGCGCGTGACATGGTTGGCGGTAAAGCGCCAGGTGAAATTCGTCGGCCCTGCAGTGACTGGGCGTTTGGCCCAGCGGCTGACGGTCTGTTCATTGAGGGGGGCGAATTGCGCGAGGCCGGCGCTGGCGATCTGGCCGTCGGCGGGGCCGCTTTGCGGAAAGCCCGAGTAACCTTCCAGGCTTTGCGGTTCCCATTGCACGGCACCGCATTGGCTGTTTTCACCGAGCTTGCACAGATAGCCACGTGCTTCAGGTTGTTTGATATAGCCGTGGGCGAATACGTTGCCGCTACCGAGCATTAATAGTGCGCTGGCCGCGCAAATCCATTGGCGCTTATGCATGACAGTCCCTTTTCAGATTGGATAAATCTTGGTCAAGCCGCTTACCGGTCGCCTTGTGGGCAACAAGTGAGTTAGCACTCTAGTGCAGAAAACTCTGGCTTCCAGTGGAATTGACGAACGGTCGCGCCGCTCTGAGTGCTCAATCACGGGTGCTTACTGTGGATTGGTCTCCACACACTCTCCATCTGCCCTCCATAAAGTCACCACCTACGCCGCCCAGACTCTGCCTACCTAAACCGTATCGGAGAGTTGCACCATGAACCGCATTCTGGGTTTCAAGCTGGGCGCTATTGCCTTGCTGATTTTGTTATTGCTGGTCCCGCTGTCGATGATCGGCGGACTGGTGAGCGAACGGCAGTATCAGCGCGCCGAGGTGCTGCAGGACATCGCGCGCAGTTCCAGCTACCGCCAGCAGCTCACCGGGCCGATTCTGGTGATGCCGTACACCAAGGTATGGCACCAATGGAAAACCCACGCTAAGACCGGTGAGCGTTATATGGAGGAGCAACGCAGCCGCGGGCGTTTGTACTTCCTGCCGGAGCGTTTTGTGCTCAATGGCCAGGTCAGTACTGAGGAACGTGCACGCGGCATCTACAAGGCGCTGCTGTACCGCAGCGACAACCAGATCAGTGGTGCCTTCAAGCTGCCGGCGCGTCTGGGATTGGGTGATGATCTGGGCCTGTATCAGTTCGACCGGCCGTTTCTCTCGGTCGGTATCAGCGATATCCGCGGAATCAGCAATGACCTGCAGCTGCGCTTCAACGGCAGCAACCTGAGCTTTGCCCCCGGCAGCGCCGAGGAGCGTTTCGGTGCCGGCGTGCATGCGCCGCTGCCGGTGTTGGATAGCCAGGGCGGGCAAACTCTGGAGTTTGCCTTTGACCTGAAACTGCAAGGCACCGAGCAGTTGAGCATCACTCCGGTGGGGCGTGACAGCCGTGTTGAGCTGACGTCCACCTGGCCGCATCCAAGTTTTGTCGGTGAATACCTGCCGAGCAGTCGTGATGTGTCTGACAAGGGCTTTAAGGCGCAGTGGCAGACCAGCTTCTTCGCCACCAATCTGGAGGAGGCGCTGGCTGATTGTGTGCGGGGCGATAGCTGCAATGCGCTGACGGCACGCAACTTCGGTGTGAGCTTTGTCGACCCGGTGGACCAGTACCTAAAGACCGAGCGTGCGATCAAATATGCGCTGCTGTTTATCGGTCTGACCTTCGCCGTGTTCTTCCTCTTTGAGGTGCTCAAACGCATGGCCGTGCATCCGGTGCAATACGCCCTGGTGGGCATGTCGCTGGCGCTGTTCTACCTGTTGCTGCTGTCGCTGTCCGAGCATCTGAGCTTTGCCCTGGCCTATGGCATTGCGGCTACCGCCTGTGTGCTGCTGATTGGTTTCTACGTCAGTTATGTGCTGCACAGCGCGCTACGTGGCGCGGGTTTTGGCACCCTGCTGGCGCTGCTCTACGGCATGTTGTTCGGCCTGCTCGGGGCCGAGGATTACGCCCTACTGATGGGCTCGGTGCTGGTGTTCGGCGTGCTCGCCGGGGTGATGGTGCTGACCCGCAAACTCGACTGGTACGGCGTCGGCCGCCTGCCACTGGCCAGTCCAGCCAGCGACCTTTGACCAATAGCGGCGCAGGCCTCGTCTGCGCCGCTTTTTTACCTGTGTGGGAGTGAGCGTGATGCGTCTACTTATGCGGTTGTTTGTACGATGGGCAGCCTGTTTCGCCTTAGGGTTGGCAGTGGCTTTTATGGTGCTGCTGGGTCTGATGTTCTGCGGCCAATTTGACCTGATCAAGGGCCTGCAGCTGACCGGTCAACCTTTGGCGCAGATGAGCCTGGTGCTGTTGCCGGATGCATTCTGGGAGGGTTTGACCGGCCTTGCCAATGCGTCACAGAACAGCTCAGTGCAGTCCTTTCTGAGCCTGTGCACGGCGCTCGGCCAGGTTGGCCTGCTACTGGGGTTTGGCTTCTTTCGCCTGTGGTATGCGCGATGAGCGGGCATATCGGGTTACGCGAAGAGGCGCGTGCGGGGCATTTGCTGGCATGGCGGATTGCCCGCTTGTTCCGTGACGCCCAGCAAGGGCAGCATGCCTTGTCGGGTTTAGACTGGCCGCGGGATGATCAAAAGGAACTCAGGGATGAACCGCATAACTTTCGCCGCAGCGCTGTGTGGCCTGTTGCTAGCCGCTTCGGTGCAGGCCGATGATTGTCGGCAGCAACTGCCCGCATGGCTCGAGCAGGCCCACCCCGGTCATGCTCAGGGCACGCCTTTGCAGGACGGACGGGGTACCTATCGCCTGGATGTGGGCAAAAGCATATGCAAGGTCTGGCCGGGGCGGCCGCAGCTCACGCTGATTGCGACGCCGCTGGTGCGTGAAGAGGATGAGGGTTATGGCGAGAGCGATCTGCAAGTGCTGGTGCTCGATAGCGCTAGCCAGGCCATCGTGGCGCGCTTGATCGAGCCGAATAGGCTGGACTGGGATGCGGTTTCCGTCGACAGGCTGGAGTTCGATACCGCGCCCTATCGGTTACGCGAAGGCGAGTTGGCCTTCGGAATCAGGGTGATGCGCCGTGGCAGTTCGCGGGCCAACCCCCTCTATGAAACCACGCTGAGTCTCTATGAGCTGCAAGCGCAGCATCTGCGTCCGCTGTTGAGCGAACTGGTAGTGGATAGCTCATGGGCCGAGTGGGATACCCGTTGCACGGGGGACTTCAGTAATAGCAGAGGGGTATTGATCATCACCAAGCGCGCGGGCAACCAAGGCTATCGCGACTTGTTGCTTAAGCAGACCCGTACCGGCAGCCGCGACGAAATGCTGGCCGGCGAATGCGAAACTGTGGAAGAAAGCACGCAGCGGGTGCAGTTTCGTATCGAGTACGGCGAGCAGCGCTATCTGCTGCCGATCGAACTGGCACCGAACTGAGAATGGTGCGCCTGGCGAGCATTACCCACCAGGTGCTGACGCTTATAGGCTGATCGAGATACCGGCCTGCAGCGTGCGCGGCTCGCCCGGATAGGCCCAGATGTTGCCCCAGGCGCGCTCTTCGTACTCTTCATCGAACAGGTTGTTCAGGTTCAGATTGAGTCGCACGTTCTCCGTCAGCGGGTAGTAGGCGAGCAGGTCGACCACACTGTAGGCAGCCATATCGAACGCCGTGCTGCTGGTCGAACCCTGGCGTGCGCCGACGTATTTCATACCGACGCCTAGGCCCAGGCCGGCCAGCGGGCCGTCATCGAACTCATAGGTGTCGAGCAGGTTGAAGCTGTGCCGTGGCACGTTGGCCAGACGAGTGCCGATCGGCATGCTCGCGCTGTTGCTCTCGGTCACCTGGGCATCGACATAGGCGTAGCCGCCGATCACGCGCCACTGCGGGGTGATATTACCGGCCAGGCTGATGTCCAAGCCGCGGCTGCGCACTTCGCCGGCGGCGATGCTGCGGGTGCTGTCCAGCGGGTCAGTGGTCAGCACGTTTTCCTTGGTGATATGAAACAGTGCCGCCGTCAGGCTCAGGTTGCGCTCGGGCAGGTCGTATTTGATGCCAACTTCATGAGCGACGCCTTCTTCCGGGTCGAAGGCGTTGCCGAGGCGGTCAGCGCCGCGGTTGGGTTTGAACGAGCGCGAGGTATTGGCGAACACCGCCAGCTCATCGTTCAGGTCGTAGATCAGGCCGAAGCGCGGCGAGACTGCGTTATGTGCCTGGTCCCAACCTTCGGCACCAGGACGCTTGTCCACATAGACCTGTTCAAAACGCTCAAGGCGCGCACCCAGCTGGAGCTTCAGGCGCGCGGTTAGCTCGATCTGATCCTGCAGGTAGAAGGCGTAGGACTCGAGCCGCTCGCTATCGTGCGTGGTGGTGCGCGTTAGCTCAGGTAGCGGCTGGTCGTAGACCGGGTTGTACAGGTCGAGGGGGAAGTCGCCGACGCCGCCGGCGGAACGCTGGATCAGCGAGTTGTAGTTGAACTTGTCGTATTCCACGCCCAGCAGCAGGGTGTGGGCGAAACCGCCGGTATTGAAGCGACCTTCGGCATTGGCCTGGGCGTTGACGTCGTTCCAGTTCAGCCAGCGCTCGCTGTAGTTGCGCCCAACCGTGCGGCCGTCAGCGGCCAAGCCATTGTTCTCCACGGCGCCGCCGTAGATTTTACCGTCGAGGTACTGCACGCCGCCGCGCAGGGTCCAGTTGTCATCGAGCAGATGCTCAATACGCAGCTGGGTGGTGGCGTTTTCGTTGGTCAGCTTGCCGGCGGATTCTTCGCCGAGAAAACGTTCGCGGGGCAGTTTGCCTTGCTGATTGGCGTAGCGGGTGACGCCACGATCGAGGGGGTGACGGTTGTGCAGGTAGTCGCCTTCGAGCGTGATCGTGGTGACGTCGCTGAGCTGCCAGCGCAGCACGGGTGCGATGTTGTAGCGTTCGCCCTCGACGTGGTCGCGGAAGCTGTCGCTGCCTTCGGCCAGCAGGTTCAGGCGGTAGGTGAATGTCGCGCTCTCATCCAGTGACCCGGTGGTGTCCAGGGTGCCGCGGTGCAGCCCTTCGCTGTTGATTTGGCTGCCCAGCACGGTACGCCGTTGCGCCTGCGGCTGCTTGCTGACGATGTTGAAGGTACCACCGGGGTCGCCGCGACCATAGAGCATGGCGGCCGGGCCGCGTAGCACTTCAATACGCTCGATGCTGTTGGCGTCCGGCATGTTCGGGTAGCCGCGATTGACTGCAAAACCGTTGCGGTAGAACTCCTGGCTGCTGAAGCCGCGGATAAGAAACTCTGTCAGTCCCTGACCACCGAAGTTGTTGCCACGCTCCACGCCACCCGCGTAGTCGAGCGCATCTTCCAGGCGTGTGGCGCCAATGTCCTGCAGCACTTGCGCGGGCACTACGCTGATCGACTGAGGAATCTCACTCAGTGGCGTATCGGTGCGGGTCGCACTAACCGAGCGGGTAGCGCGGTAACCGTCCACGGGTCCATCGGCTTGCTCGGCCGGCGCGGTGATGTGCATGCCATCCAGGGTCAGAGGCGTCTGCGGGGCACTTTGGGCGGCCAGGCTGAACTGACAGGCGAGGGCCGAGATCGTGAATAGAGGTACGGTTAGGCACCGCATGTCGTGGTCCTTGAGTGGTGATGAGGGGCGGGATAGTACGCATGCTAATGCTATAGATAATCATTATCAAATAAGATTGATAAAAGTCTGCTGGTGACTAGAGTTCAGGGGGGACCTGGAGACGGGTTCAGGCTGCAGTGCAAGTGCCGATGTAGGCGCATCAGGTGGCTAATACCAATGTCTATCTGTCGACTATGGTGGCCTGCTGCTAGCTTGGAGGTGCATGAGAATAACAATAACCGGAGGAGTTTATGACTTCTGATAAAGCTAACGCTGCTGCGTACTGGAAAGCGAATGTCCGGCTGATCACGTGGTGCCTGGTTGTCTGGGCATTAGTGTCTTACGGCTTCGCCATACTTCTTCGACCCCTGCTGGCAGGTATTCCTGTTGGCGGTGCCGACCTTGGATTCTGGTTCGCCCAGCAAGGTTCGATCATCACCTTTGTCGGGATCATTTTCTTCTACGCGTGGAGAATGAACAAACTCGATAAACAATTCGGTGTCGAGGAATAACCCATGAGCCAGTTTGTAATCAACATGCTGTTTGTGGGTGCCTCCTTCGCGCTCTACTTCGGCATCGCCTTTTGGGCCCGTGCCGGCTCGACCAAAGAGTTCTACGTCGCCGGCGGTGGTGTACACCCCGTTACTAACGGTATGGCCACTGCGGCTGACTGGATGTCTGCGGCTTCCTTCATCTCCATGGCAGGCCTGCTCGCTGCGGGTGGTTATGCCAACTCAACCTTCCTGATGGGTTGGACTGGCGGCTATGTGCTGCTGGCCATGCTGCTGGCACCTTACCTGCGTAAGTTCGGCAAATTTACTGTGCCGGACTTCATCGGTGACCGTTTCTACAGCAACGGTGCGCGTCTGGCGGCAGTGGTTTGTCTGATCATCATCTGCGTGACCTATGTAATCGGTCAGATGGCCGGTGCTGGTGTGGCGTTCTCGCGCTTCCTCGAAGTAGAGAACTCCACCGGTATCTGGATCGCGGCTGGCGTGGTGTTCATCTATGCCGTATTCGGCGGCATGAAAGGCATCACCTACACCCAGGTGGCTCAGTACGTTGTGCTGATCATTGCTTACACCATCCCTGCGGTCTTCATCTCCCTGCAGCTGACTGGCAATCCGATTCCGATGTTCGGTATGTTCGGCGACCATGTCGAATCAGGTCTTCCGCTGCTGCAGAAGCTCAATGAAGTTGTGCGTGAGCTGGGCTTTACCGACTACACGGCAGATGTCAGTAACAAGCTGAACATGGTGCTGTTTACCCTGTCGCTGATGATCGGTACTGCTGGTCTGCCGCACGTAATCATTCGCTTCTTCACCGTACCGAAAGTGGCTGACGCACGTTGGTCTGCTGGTTGGACCCTGATCTTCATCGCCCTGCTGTATCTCACTGCGCCTGCAGTGGGCTCCATGGCGCGTTTGAACCTGGTCAACACTATCTACCCAGAAGGTCCGGCCGCTCAAGCAATGACCTATGAAGAGCGTCCAGAGTGGATCAAAACGTGGGAAACCACCGGTTTGATCAAGTGGGAAGACAAGAACAGCGACGGCCGCGTCCAGATGTACAACGATGCAGCGCCTGCCTTTACCCCAGCGGCAGAAGCTCGCGGCTGGAAAGGCAACGAGTTGACCGTTAACAACGACATCCTGGTACTGGCCAACCCTGAAATTGCCAACCTGCCAGGTTGGGTGATCGGTCTGATTGCCGCGGGTGCGATTGCTGCAGCCTTGTCGACGGCAGCCGGTCTGTTGTTGGCAATCTCTTCGGCAGTGAGTCATGACTTGATCAAGAACATGATCAATCCGAAGATCAGTGAGAAGAACGAAATGCTCGCCGCGCGGATCTCCATGGGGGTCGCGATTCTGTTGGCGACCTATCTGGGACTCAACCCGCCAGGCTTTGCAGCGCAAGTGGTGGCATTGGCCTTCGGTATCGCCGCGGCCACGCTGTTCCCAGCGCTGATGATGGGTATCTTCTCCAAGCGGGTAAACAACAAAGGCGCCATCGCCGGCATGCTGGTAGGCCTGGTGTTCACTGTGGTTTACATCTTCCTGTACCTGGGTTGGTTCTTCATTCCAGGCACTGCGACCTTCGCCAACACGCCGGATAACTGGATGTTCGGCATCTCGCCGCTGTCCATCGGTACTGTGGGTGCGCTGATCAACTTCGCCGTAGCCTATGCCGTGTCCCTGTCTACTGAGGCTCCGCCGCAGGAGATTCAGGATCTGGTAGAAAGCGTACGTACTCCCAAAGGTGCTGGTGGTGCATTGAGCCACTAAGCATAATCAAACCTGACTCAGTCTCTTGGGTCAGGGTCTTATTCGCGGGTCTCCTAGGGAGGCCCGTTTTATTTCCGCCATCCATGGCGACCACCCTGCGGGCAGCGTCGCTGCGCAACGTTAAAACTGCTCCAGGCAGTTTTTTATTTCGGGAGTAAATTAATGCTGTGGACACTACTTGCCATCGGGGTTTCGGGGCTGGGGGCGGCTGGTATTGCCATGCTGTTGCGCAAGCTGACGGGCAACCGCTTGCCGAAGTGGATCATTCCCGCGTGTGGCGGTTTGGGCATGCTGGCCTATCAGATTTACTACGAGTACTCCTGGTTCGAGTTCCAGCTACAGCGCCAGCCGGCTGAGTCGGTGTTGGTTGCCAGTGAAACCGGTGAAGTGTTCTGGCGCCCCTGGACCTATTACTGGCCGATGACCACCGCCTTCACTGTGCTCGATAGCAAAAGCGTGCAGCGCCAGGACGCAGATGGCACCTCGATCGCCGCCTTCAACCTGTACCGCTTTGAAAAGCAGCACGTCGACCGCGTCAGCCATCAGGCGCATTTGCTTAATTGCACCACGGCGGAACTGCTGCCCCTGGATGAGCAGAAAAAACCGCAGTTGGATCAGCTGAAGCAGATTGCCAAGGATGATGCGCTCTATCTGCAGGTCTGCCAGTAGCAGACCGCAGTATCTGCAGTCATTCCCCCCGCTACTACATGCAGGTTGCCTACCGGCTAACCCGGGACCCTTTAAGGGTTACGGGCGCCGGACTTGGCTGCGCTGCAGCAACGGCCAGCAACCAATCACGGCTGGCAGCCCGAGGCCAAGCCAGGCCACGGCGTCCCAGCCGCCATCACCCAGTAACGCACTGATCAGGCCGACGGCGCTGAGCAGGCCAATCAGCAACGGCAGGGCGAAAGTCGATTGTCGCCAGTTCATGCCGTTGCCTCCGCGCGTTCACGCTGTATGGCCGGGGTTCGCCTGCGTACCCACCAGAGGTACAGGCCGCTGCCGAGCACGATAATGGTCAGCACATCCAACACCGCCCAGAGCACCTTCATCGGCATGCCGCCGTAGTCGCCAAAATGCAGCGGCTGCGACATCGACAGCGCATCCATATACCAGGGCCGCTGGCCGATGGCGGTGACTTCCAGGCTGCGTGCATCGATCAGCACCGGCGTCCACAGGTGCGCGGTAAGGTGCGTATTGCCCTTCATAAACACGCTGTAGTGATGCTCGCTGGAGAAGCGCGTACCGGGGAAGGCGATAAAGTCCGGCTGCATATCCGGCGTGGCCTTGGCGGCGATAGTCAGCACTTCGTTAGCCGATGCTCGCTCAGTTAAAGGCGGCGCATCGCGGTAGGGTGCAACCATCGCCGCCAGTGATTCGGTGCGCCAGGCACTGATCAGCAGATCGGCACAGGCGCTGATCACCCCGGTCACGCCCACCACCAGCGCCCAGCTCAACGTGACGATACCGATCAGGTTGTGCAGGTCGAGCCAGCGCGTGCGGGTGGATTTTTCCCGGCGTACCTCGGCGAATTTCAGCCGGCGCATAAACGGCGCATAGAGCACCACGCCGGAGATGATCGCCACCACGAACAGCAGGCCCATAAACGCCAGCAGCAGTTTGCCGGGTAGGCCGGCGAACATATCTACATGCAAACGCAGGATGACCATCAGGATCCCGCCATTGGCCGCCGGCATCTCGACCGCCTCGCCAGTGCGCGCATCGAGCATAAAGGTGTGCGAGGAATTCGGCTCGGTGCCCGCGGTGGCAGCAGTAATCGCCACCACGCCATTGGGCTCATCCTCGTCATAGCCCAGGTATTGGATCACCTCGCCCTGGCGATGATGCTCGGCGGCATCGACCAGTTGCTGCAGGCTCAGGTGCGGCGCGTCCGCCGGCAGCTCACGCAGCTCTGGCGCTTCACCGAGCAGGTGCTCCAGCTCGTGGTGAAATATCAGCGGCAGGCCGGTCAGGGCCAGCATCAATAGAAACAGGGTGCAGATCAGACTGGTCCAGGTGTGGACGGCGGACCAGCGGCGGATGGTGGTGCTTTTCATCAACATATCCAGAAATGCCTACGCCGCCCGGTGCGGCGGCGCAAGGTTGCTGCAAGGCGATCAGAACTCCAGCTGAGCGGAAAACGTTAGGGTGCGTGGATCGCCCAGGTAAGAGCTGTTCAGCCAGTACGACTTGTTCGCCAGGTTGCTGACATTGGCGCGCAGAGTAACGTCGTTATCGGCCACCGGCATGCGATAGCGCGCGCCCGCATCGAAGGTGGTGAACGACGGCAGGCTGTGCTGGTTAGCCTCGTCGCTGTACTGCTTGCCGGTGTAGTAGGCACCGCCAGTCAGGGCGAAACCTGGGATCGCGTTGATGTCGTACTCCGCATACAGCTTGGCCAGTTGCGACGCCACGTTGGTCGGCTTGTTGCCTTCGTTGGCCGCGACGCTGTTTTCCTTCACCTGTGGGTCAAGCAGGGTGAAACCACCGACCAGGGTCAGCTCGGGCAGTACCTTGCCGGTGATGCCGAGCTCCAAGCCATTGTTCTCCTGACGGCCATCCTGCACGTAATAGCCGGCGCCGTTGATATAGGCATTGGGCTTGTCGATATTGAACAGGGCCAGGGTCAGCAGCGTTTCGCCAACGGTGGCCTTGACGCCGATTTCATACTGCTCGCTGACCAGGGGAGCCATGGCTTCGTATGCATTGAGTGCATTCCAAGGTGCCAGGCCGCCCGATTGAAAGCCCTCGATATAGCTGGCGTAGGTGGTCAGCCAAGGCTGGGGCTTATAGATCAGCGAGATATTGGGCGAGGTTTCCGTTTCGTCGTTAACCACATCCGAGCCCAGGGTCTTGATGCGGGTATGGGTCAGGCCGAGGATGGTCGACCACTGTTCGTTAAGGGTGATCACATCGCCGATCAGCCAGTTATCGGATTGGCTGCGCGAGTTCAGCTTTTGCTCGCCGTTGCCAATCGTACTGGCGTAGTCCGGTTTACCGACCTGTGGCTGCTCGTCGAATGGCACGTTGATGCCGAGGTCGACGTTGTACACGCCTGCATCGGTATAGCTGCGCTCACGCACGACGTTGCCCTGATAGCCGAAGGTCGCTTTGTGCTGGATGCTGCCGGTGGCGAAGGCGGCGTCGAGAAACAAATTACCGGAGGTTTCCTCGGTTTCCACCGGGGCAAAACCGTACAGGGGCTGGGTATAAAGCCCTGCGGTGGAGATAGTCGGGCCGGTATAGGCATATTCCTGGGTGTATTGGCTGTAGCCCAGCGCACCGCGCAGGGTGAAGGTTTCGTTCAGGGTCCAATTGAAACGGCTGCCAATACGGTCGTGTTCGCTGTCAGCGAACGCCCAGCGCTGGCTGTACAGTTTGTCATTGTCGAGATCGTCGGCATCCGGGCGCAGGCCTTGGTCGGCAAAGTACCAGTAGCTGCTCACGCCACGGGTTTCGCTCTTCTTGTGCGAGGCGTCGAACTGAATTAGCAGGTCATCGCTGACGTTCCAGTCCAGCGCCAGGCTGATCATTTCTCGGCGGCGTTTCTGCAGGTCAATGGCGGTTTCACCATCCTGAGTCAGCACGTTGAGGCGGTACGCGAACACCCCAGCGTCGTCGATTGGACCGCCGAAATCACCGTGCAGGTAGTAGTTCTCACCGCCCGCATTGCCCAGGGTGACGCTGTTGTAGCGCTCGTAGGTCGGCCGCTTGAGCACATAGTTGACCAGGCCGCCGGGGCTGGCCGGACCGTAGAGGAAACCGGAGAGACCGGTGAGGATCTCGATCTGCTCCATCTCCTCAATGTAGTTACCGCCGTCAAAGCCAGTGGAGTAGCGCAGGCCGTCGTTGGCGATGCTCAGGTTGCCGGCACCGCTATATCCGCGGATTGCCACCGCGCTGGCGTAGCCGGCGTTCTTCGGCGAATACAGCTGGGTGAATGGGCTGCGCTTGAACACATCGTCAGTGGAGGTGGTCTGGGTGTTTTGCAGCAGCTCCTTGGACACTACGCTCATCGAGTAAGGCGTGTCCTGTAGGCGCATGCCGCCGAGCGCGCCGACGTTCTTAACCGTTTTGCTGCGGTAACCGGCGGCTTCACTGCCCTCAATGGCGGCACTGGCGGTCACTGTGACATCCGGCAAAGCCACGGCTGCTTGGGGAGCGGGCGCCAGGTTATAGGTACCGGCGCTGTTCTGCTGCAACTGCAGGCCACTTCCGCGCAGCGCCTGGTCCAGGGCTTCGAGGGCGTCGTAGTCGCCTGCAACCGGGGCCGATTGCTTGCCCGCGGTCAGCGCGGGATCGATGCTCAGGACAATACCGGCCTGGCTGGCGATCTGCGTCAGGGTGCTGGCCAGGGGCGCGGCCGGCAGCTGGTAGCTATCCGCCAGAGCAGGAGCGCAGACGCTAGCGAGGCTGATGGCAACGGCCAGCAAACCGGGGCGGAACAGGGGCAGGGCGCGGGTCATTACGAAACTCTCCTAAGCGGGAATGCATCTCAATGACCTGTTGCCGAAGCAGAATGCAAAAGTGACAGGGCTGGTTGAAATTATTTCTTGGCGATATCAAAGGCGCTGTTGTGGACCCCTAACCGGGCGAGGGTCCTTTGTGGGAGGGGCTTTAGCCGCGACACTGCAATGTCGCGGCTAAAGCCCCTCCCACGTCAGTCCCAGCCTTGCCGTCCTTGTCTGTCCGCCTGGTTTTTAGGCGGCCGCTTATGGCGCGGCGGGGACGACCCTGGCCCACCAGTTACCAAAGCGCTCGATACGCACCGGCAAGCTTGGCGGCAGGGCGGCCAATGCCTTGTCGCTGTCGTGCAGAGGGAAGCTGCCGCTGATGCGCAGGTCGGCCAGGCTTGGGTCGAGGCTTAGGTAGCCGCTGCGGTATTCGCCCAGGGCGTCGAGCAGGTCGGCCAGGCGCAGGTTGTCAGCGACCAGCATGCCGTGGCTCCAGGCCGCGGCGCTAACTGGCGCCGGCTGCACGCTGCCGAGACGCTGGCGTTGCATTAGTACCTGTTCGCCGCTCTGGATAATCCGTTCACTGCTGCCTTCAGCCGGGTGCGCGGCGACGGCCGACTGCAGCACAGTCAGGCGTGTGCTGTCGCCCTCTCGGCGTACCAGAAAGCGCGTGCCGAGGGCGCGCAAGCTGCCGTGCTCGGTAAGCACCACAAAGGGCCGGGTATCGCCATGAGCGGTACGCACCAGAATTTCACCGCTGCGCAGGCGAACGGCGCGCTGGGTTTGGCTGAATTCGATATCCACGGCGGTGGCGCTGTTCAGGCGCACCAGGCTGTGGTCGCTGAGCAGCAGCTCGCGTTGTTCGCCACGGCCGGTGTGTTCATCGGCCAGGTAATCGCCGAGCGGGCGTTGTTGTGCCAACAGACCGAGCGCCAGCGCGCTGCTTAGCAGCAGGCCGAGCGCGGTGCCGCCAACACGACGCAGTCCTTTGCTGCGCGCGCTGTGTAGCAGGGCCTGGCGCGCTGGTGCGGCGGCGGCCGAGGCAAGGCGAATATCCAGGCCATTCAGTTGCTGCCAAACCCGCGCATGCTCGGGATGCGCCGCCAGCCATGCGGCGAAGGCGTGCTGTTGTTCAGCGCTAACCGTGCCGGAGTCCAGGCACAGCTGCCACTCGATGGCCGCGTCCAGCACTTGGGCCGATACCGCGCTCATTGCGGTGCTCCATACAGGGCGATGTAGCACTGGCGCAGGCCCTGGGCCAGGTACTGGCGCACGCGCGATACCGACACCCCCAGGCGCTCGGCGATTTCCGCATGGCCCATGCCGTCCAGGCGGTTATGCAGAAAGGCCGCGCGGGCGTTGCTCGACAGCTGGCCAAGTAGCCGGTCGATCTCGCGCAGCGCATCCAGGGCCAGCGTCTGTTCTTCGGCGCTGGGCTGCACATCCTGCGGTTGCTGGCCGAGTTCTTCGAGGTAGGCACGTTCCAGCGCGCTGCGGCGGAAGTGGTCGATCAGCAGGCCCTTGGCGATGGTGGTCAGCAGCGCGCGCGGCTCGCGAGCCTGGTCTAGGTCGCTGCGCCCGAGCAGGCGGACGAAGGTGTCCTGGCTGAGGTCTTCGGCGCGCTCCGGGCTGTACAGGCTCTTGCGCAGCCAGCCGAGCAGCCAATCGCGGTGGTCGCGATAGAACAGGCCGACAAGTTGCTGGTGGGTAGAATCGCCGGCCGACACGCGAACCTCATTTGACTGGATAGAAAAGGAATCGAGAATTATTCGCATATGATGGCAGCTGGCCTCATTCCCCGCAATCCATCGCTACGACGCCACGATGGGCGGTTGGACTGGGTGGCGAAATAGATACCCGTTGGCCGTACGAGCGCGCGACGGTGAGTGATGTGCTTGTCAGTGGCGCCGAAAGGGCGCTGAGCGTTGATCTATTGATGTTGGACTTGTTGGGCCATTACATCGAATGTGCCAGTTGGCGGCGTCGGCTATTGAGCTGATGCAGCAACGTCGGCAGGCTATCAAGGCCCTGCTGGCGCGCCTTGCTAAGCAGTATTAACGCCAGTTCGGCGGTGACCAGTGCGTCGGCGCTGGCGTGATGGCGCTGCTGCACCTGCAGGCCAAAGTGCTGAGTCCAGCCGTCGAGACCAGCATTGCTCACAGTGGCTTTGGGGCACAGCAGTGGGGCAATTTCGGCGACATCAACGAACGTATGCTGCAAGCGCAAACCCAGGCTCTGTTTGAGTGCGCGTGCCAGCATGCGTTGGTCGAATTCGGCGTGGAAGGCCAACAGCGGGCTGTCGCCGACAAATTCCATAAACGCCAGTAGGGCCTCAGCAGGTGCTTCGCCGTTAGCGATCTCGCTGGGTGCAATGCCGTGGATCAAGGTGCTGGCGCTGGCCTGGTGCCCTTCGCGTTGCAAGGTGCATTCGAATTGCTGGCTGAGGTCGATGGCCGCGTTTTCGATCACCACGGCGCCGATCGATAGCACCAGATCACGGCGCATGTTCAGCCCGCTGGTTTCCAGATCAAGCACGACGAAGCGTTGCTGCTGCAGCGTGCGGTCATCGAATAGGGTGGCCGTGGTCAGTTTATCCCGGCGCTGCAGTTGCGCTTGAGTGAGAGCCGGTTTGTGACCGGTCAGCCAAGTAAACGTGCTCACAGCTGATACCTCACAGACAGGCTGCTTTGCAGACGCTGCGCCTGGCGGAAAGATTCGCGCAGGATGCGTCGATCCAAGTGATTGAGGTGGTCGGGGTCAACGCGGTTTGAGTAGGGCAGCCCCTTACGCGCCTGCAGCTGGTGTTGCTGCATGCGCTCTTGCTGAATGTAATGGTAGGCCTCCTCATAAGCCGCGCCATCCTGGGCTTCGATGACGCCCTGGTTGATCAGCACACGCAGGCGTTCCAGCGTGTTGCAGGCGCTTACACCGTGGGCCAGGGCCAATAGCCGTGCACCGTCAACGAAGGGCGTAAGGCCTTGTACTTTGAGGTCCAGGGTGTGCTTTTCGGCGCCCTTGCGCGAGACCACGAAGTCGCGGAATGTCCCTACCGGCGGGCGCTGGCGCAAGGCGTTCTCAACCATCATGCGTTGGAATACCGTGTTGCTCGCCACCTGTTTTAGCAGGTTGTGGCGCAGTTGCTCGCAGCCCTGCGGGTCGCCCCAGACGGTGCGTAAGTCGAAATAGATGCTGGAAGCGAGAAGATTCTCAGGGGTGGTGGCCTGGATAAAGCTGTCAAAGCGCCTAGCCCACTCCTGGCGCGAGAGGCACAGCTCGGGGTTGCCGGCCATGATGTTGCCCTTGCACAGGGTGAAGCCGCATTGATCCAGGCGCCGGTTGATTTCCTGGGCCAGGGGTAACAAGCGGCCACGGATAGCCGCCGCTTCGACGGCATCGGCGGCCTCGAACAGAATGCCGTTGTCCTGGTCGGTGTGCAGGGTTTGCTCACTGCGTCCTTCGCTGCCGAACACCAGCCAGGTGAACGGTATGCCAGGGTCGCCGAGGTCTTCCAGGGTCAGTTCAATAACGCGGCACACGGTGTGGTCGTTGAGCAGGGTGATCAGTTGGGTGATCTGGGTGGAGCTGGCGCCGTGGGCGAGCATGCTGTCCACCAGCTGACGCACGTCACTGCGCAGCGCCGCCAATGTTTCTACCCGGCCGGCATGGCGAATAGTGCGCGCCAGGTGGACCAGGTCGACACGCTGTAGGCTGAATAGGTCGCGCTCGGAAATCACCCCGCAGAGTTGCTCACGTTCCACCAGGCAGACGTGGGCGATATGGCGCTCGGTCATGGCAATGGCCGCGTCGAAGGCGCTGGCGTCCGGCGGCAAGTGAAAGGGCGATTGGGTCATTAGGCGGTCGATGGGCTGGGCCAAATCAACGCCGTCCGCTACTACGCGGCGTAGGTCGCGCAGAGTGAAAATTCCCAGGGGCTTAAGTGCCGGATCGACAATCACAATGCTGCCGACTTGCTGTTCATGCATCAGCTTGACTGCATCACGCAACGGCATTGCAGGGGCGCAACTTACCGGGTTGCGCATGGCCAGCTGGCCGAGGCGCGTATCCAGGGAATACTGCGCGCCGAGGGCCTCCACCGCGCGCATTTGCACCTGTTGGTTGACCTGGTCGAGCAGGCTGCTAATACCGCGCAAGGAAAAGTCGCGCAGCGGGTTGGACAGGGCAAACAGCTTGATAAAAGCGGGTTTATTCAGCAGCAGGCAAAAAGTGTCTTCGCCGGCCAGATGTTCGGTGCGGGTGGCGCGCTCGCCAATCAGCGCGGCCAGGGGGAAGCACTCACCGGTGGTTATCTCGAAGGTGGTCTCCGTGCCGCGTCGCGCCGAATGCGGGCGCTCGCCATGCACGCGGCCCTGTTTAACGATAAAGAAATGCTCAACCGGCCCGTCATCCGGTTTGATGATGGTTTCGCCCGCGCCATAGAAACGCAGCTGACAGTTCTCCACCAGATACGCCAGGTGAGCCGTGTCCATCTGGTTGAACGGCGGGAATTTCTGCAGAAAGGCCATGGTGCCATGGATGTTCTGCAGCACCGCCGTCTTGCCTGCTTGGGCGATTGCGTCCGCTGTGCTCATGGGCCGCCTCGGGAATTATCTGTATGGCCATCGTCGGCCGCACTTGTCGAGTCGGCCATTGGACATAAGTCTAGACAGACGGCCTGGTGCACCAGGATATGGCCGGCTTTGGTCGGTTAAAGCCGCGGATATGCAAGGATCTACCGTCAAATCACGCTTTTC
The DNA here is from genome assembly GCF_963970955.1 of Pseudomonas sp. EA_35y_Pfl2_R111. Taxonomy (NCBI): domain Bacteria; kingdom Pseudomonadati; phylum Pseudomonadota; class Gammaproteobacteria; order Pseudomonadales; family Pseudomonadaceae; genus Pseudomonas; species Pseudomonas sp. EA_35y_Pfl2_R111. The sequence goes on from NZ_CAXAOM010000003.1 coordinate 398,395, forward strand.
TCCGCAGTTGCCCTAGATGGGTGCGACTAAAGCCAGGGCATGCACTAAAGTGAAGTGCACATGGCAACGGGAGGCACGCATGCGCGCGGTAATCGCCCTGGTCTGGTGTTTGAGTGGCAGCGCCCTGGCCTCCGAATCGATGCAGGCAGCTCTGGCTGAGTTGCAGCCCAGCTCGCTGAGCCGCAGCGCTCAACAGGCCGAATTGCAGTGGTTTGTCGATGCAGCCAAGCCCTACCAGAATGTGCAGATACGGGTAATCGCCGAACGTATAGCCACCCACTGGTATGAGGCTAATGTGCTGGCGCCGCTGTTCAGCCAGCTCACCGGCATCCACGTGATCCACGAAATCAGCGGCGAAGATGACGTGGTCAACAAGTTGCGCGCCCAGCAGCAGACGGGTCTGCCGCTGTACGACGCCTATGTCAGCGACAGCGACCTGATCGGCCAGCACTTTCGCGATTCTCAGGTGCTGGTACTGTCCGACTTTATACGCGGTGAGGGTGCGGCGGTGACCTTGCCCAGCCTCGATCTGGAGGACTTTATCGGCCTGCCCTTCGTAACCGCACCGGACGGCAAACTCTACCAGTTGCCTGACCAGCAGTTCGCCAACCTCTATTGGTACCGCCAGGACTGGTTTGCCCGCCCCGAACTGCGCAAGGCCTTCCGCGAGCGCTATGGCTATGAGCTGGATGTGCCGCAGAACTGGTCAGCCTACGAGGACATCGCCGCCTTCTTCAGCGAACAGGTGCAGGAAATTGACGGCCAGCGGGTTTACGGCCATATGGATTACGGCGCCTTCGACCCCTCACTTGGTTGGCGCATTTCCGATGCCTGGATGGGTATGGCTGGGGTGGCCGATCTGGGCCTGCCCAGTGGTCTGCCGGTAGACGACTGGGGCATTCGGGTCGAGGGCTGTCGTCCGGCGGGCGCCAGCATGAGCCGTGGTGGCGCCCTGGACAGCCCGGCGGCGGTTTACGCGCTGCAGCGTTATATCGACTGGTTGAAACGTTATGCGCCACCCGAGGCGCAGCGCATGAGTTTTAATCAGGCCGGCAATGTCGCTGCCCAGGGGCAGATCGCCCAGCAAATATTCTGGTACACCGCCTTCACCTCTGACTACACCCAGCCGGGTAGCGCGATGCTCGATGAGCAGGGCATGCCGAAGTGGCGAGTAGCACCTTCGCCGCGCGGCGCTTATTGGCGCGAAGGGATGAAGTCCGGCTATCAGGATGTCGGTGCCTGGACCCTGTTGCGCGCTACTCCGCTGAAACAGCGCCAGGCGGCCTGGCTTTATGCGCAGTTCGTGGTGGCCAAATCGGTATCGCTGCGCAAGAGCCTGGTCGGCCTCACGCCGATACGCCGTTCCGATTTGGACTCCCCGGCGCTGCTCGCCGCAGCGCCCAAGCTCGGCGGCCTGATCGAGTTTTACCGCAGCCCGGCGGCGCAGCGCTGGACGCCCACTGGCGCCAATGTGCCGGACTACAGCGGTATGGCCAACCTGTGGTGGCGCCACCTGTATCCGGCGGTCAATGGCCAGCTCAGCGCCAGCCAGGCCATGAGTAACCTGGCGACCGCCTTTGACCAGCATTTGCAGCTGCTGACTCCGCGCCAGTTGCACGCCTGCGGGCCGGTGATGAACCTGGCGCGCAAGCCCGAGCATTGGCTGCAAAAGCCGGGGGCGCCTTGGCCGGCCCTGGCCGATGAGCGCCCAGCGGGGCGCACGTTGCCCTATCAGGAGGCGTTGCGTGCTTGGGATTAACAGGTCGTTGAAAAATTACTGCGCTCGCCTATGCGGCGTTGAAAGCGGCCTAGCCCTCGCGCGCTGCATTTTTAAACGATCTGTTGGCCTGCTGGTTCTGCTGTTGCTTAGCCCGCCGCTGCAGGCTGAGGTGCAGCTGTTCGCCTGGGAGCGTCCGCCGCTGGTGCAGCAAGGCGCCGATGGGCGTGGCAGTGGGCTGGTGCCGGAGCTGACCGCCGAGCTGTTTCGCCGGGCGGAAAGCGCCTACCAGCTGCGTTTTATGCCCTTGCAGCGGGCCTTGCGCCAGGTGCAGGCGCAGCCCAATAGCTGTGCGCTGCTGGTGGAGCGCCAGCAGGAGCGCGAACCGGGTTATGTGTGGGTTGGACCGATGCTGATTTCCCGCCTCGGGTTGTATGCTCGGGCTGAGGACGACGTGCAGTTGCTCAGCCTGGAGCAGGCCCGTGGCTTGAGTATCCTCAGCCACCAGGGCTCGGGCGCCGGCGAGTACCTGCAGCTGAGCGGCCTGCAGGTGCTCTATTCGAATAACGAGGCGCTCAACCTGAGCATGCTGCAGCGCCAGCGCGCCCGTCTGTGGGCTACCAGTGCGGCAGTGGCGCGGGCGCGAGCGGTCAACCCGCCGCTGCGCGAGGTGCTGCCTTTTCTGACCCTGATGGAAGATATCGCCTGCCACCCGCAGTTCGACCCGGCGCTCTTGCAGCGCCTACAGGCGGAGTTGTTGCAGATGTACCGCGACGGCTGGGTGCAGGCGCTGTACCAGCGCTACGACGTCAGTCTTTATTAGTCGCCGCTTTTGGCGATGGACTCAAGGGAGTGAGTGAGGGGTAAGCGTTAGCGGGCGACCCGCTGGCGGACTATTTTGCTGTGTAAACCGAGGTGCAACATGGTTTCGCTTAAGACCATCCAGTCGCGCTATACCCTGATTTTTATCGCCTTTCTCGCAGTGATATTCCTGCTGACCGAGGAAGGCATCCGTCATTTCATCGCCCCGCAACTGAAGACGGCGGAAGAGCAGTTGGTGCTCGGCAAGGTCAACAAGATTGCCGAAACCATCCTCTTCGAGCTGGCCAAGGTCGAGGCGCAGTCGCGCAGCATCACCCAGACCATTCCGCTGCTTGATAGCGACAGCATCGATCTTGTGGTGCCCGGCCTGGTCGATCAGTACGGCGATGCCAAGGTATTCGGCGGCGGTATCTGGCCGCTGCCGCAGCAGCGCTCGGAGCGCGACAAGCACAGCACCTTCTTCCACCGCGACGGCAGCGGCAAGATGACGGTCAACACTTACTGGAACTCCGAGGAGTCGCTCAAGTACTACGAGCAGCCCTGGCACCGTGCCGGCATGCAGGCACCGCGTGGTCAGTGCACATGGGCCGCCGCCTACAAGGATGACGCCAGCGCCCAGCCGCGCACCAACTGCGCCATGGCTATCAGCAAGGATGGTGCGCCATTCGGCGTGTCGACCATCGATGTGACCCTGGGCTTCTTCAACAGCCTGGTGGCCGAGAAGGAGAAGGAAATCCAGGGCGAGGTGATGATTGTCGAGCCCGACGGCAAGGTGCTGAGCAATCAGGGGCGTATCAGCGGCGAGATCGTGCTGAAGAATGTTTCCGAGCTGGCCGGCCAGTCGCCGTTCGTTGCCGAGATCCAGAGCGGCCTGGGCAAGATTGGCAGCACTACATTGCTCAAGCACGAATACCAGGGCAGTGACGGCAGTGACTGGACCTTCTTTCTGCAGCCTATCGAAGGCACGCCCTGGCTGCTCGCCGCGGCCTTGCCCAGCCGGCTGTTGACCGAGAACAGCAGTGAAGTGCTGCAAACCCTGGCCATGATCCAGATTCCCATGGTGATCCTGCTGCTGGCCGTGACCTTATTTGCCATCCGCCAGTTGATGCAGCGCCTGCATGTGCTGCGCGGCAGCATCGATTCGCTGTCGGCCGGCGACGCCGACCTGACCCGGCGCATTACCCTCAAGGGCGAGGATGAGATGGATGCGGTGGGCAGTTCGGTGAATAAATTTATCGCCTACCTGCAGGCCATGATTGTCGATATCAGTCAGGCCAGCGCGGTGATCGCCGACGAGCTCAAGCAGCTGCAACAGCAGTCGCGGCACAGCAACGAGGTGCTGGCGCGTCACGCCAACGAAACCGACCAGACCGTTACCGCTATCACCGAGATGGGCGCCACCGCCGATAGCGTGGCGCAGAGCGCCAGCGAGACGGCCAGTTTCACCCGCACCGCCAACGACAATGCCGAGAAGTCCAAACTGGTGGTGGCCGAAGCGTCGGCCAGCGTGCTGGCCCTGGTCGAAGAAGTGCAGCGGGCCACCGGGCGGGTCCAGGAGATGCAGCAGGATGCGCAGCGCATCAATGACGTGCTCGGGGTGATCGGTGCCATCGCCGGGCAGACCAACTTGCTCGCGCTCAACGCTGCCATCGAGGCCGCCCGTGCTGGTGAGCAGGGCCGCGGCTTTGCCGTGGTGGCCGATGAGGTGCGCGCGCTGGCCGGGCGTACTCAGCAGAGCACCTCGGAGATCAACGAGATGCTTAGCAAGCTGCAGCAGGGTGTCAGCTCCGCGGTGCTGGCCATGGAGCAGACCAAAGCCAGTTGCGAGGCCACCGCAAACACCACCTCGCGGGTCAACGTCAGCCTGGACGACATGGCTTCGGCGGTCGGGCGCATCCATGATCTCAGTGCGCAGATTGCCACTGCCGCCGAACAGCAGAGCGCCGTGACCGAGGAAATCAACCGCAATATGGCTGCGATCCGCCATATGGTCGACGAGTTGGTCAGTAGTGGTCTGCAGGCCGACAAGAGCACCGAAGCGCTGCTCGGCTCGAACAACCGGCTGCTGCAGTTGATGAATCGCTTTAAGGTTAAGTAGCGCGTCGCGCTTAAATCGCAGCGATAAAAAAACCGCCCCGAAGGGCGGTTTTTTGGTGCTACAGCTGCGGGTTACAGGCCGTTGGCGGCTTTGAACTCGCGGCGGCGGCGGTGCAGAACTGGCTCGGTGTAGCCGTTCGGCTGCTTGGCGCCTTCGACCACCAGTTCCAGGGCAGCCTGGAAGGCGATGTTGCTGTCGAAGTTCGGTGCCAGCGGACGGTACAGCGGGTCGCTGGCGTTCTGACGGTCAACCACCGGTGCCATACGCTTGAGGCTGGCGACGATCTGCTCTTCAGTGGCGATGCCATGACGCAGCCAGTTGGCCAGCAGCTGGCTGGAGATACGCAGGGTGGCGCGGTCTTCCATCAGGCCGACGTCATTGATGTCTGGCACCTTGGAGCAGCCGACGCCCTGGTCGATCCAGCGCACCACATAACCGAGGATGCCTTGCGAGTTGTTGTCCAACTCATTCTGAACTTCTTCAGGCGTCCAGTTGGTGTTCTGCGCCAACGGAATGCTCAGGATGTCATCGATCGAGGCGCGCTCACGCTTGGCCAGTTCGGCCTGACGGGCGAACACGTCAACCTTGTGGTAGTGCAGCGCGTGCAGTGCGGCGGCGGTCGGCGACGGCACCCAGGCGGTGTTGGCGCCGGCCAGTGGGTGAGCAATTTTCTGCTCAAGCATGCCGGCCATCAGGTCGGGCATGGCCCACATGCCTTTACCGATCTGCGCGCGGCCTTGCAGGCCGGTGGCCAGGCCGATATCAACGTTCCAGTTTTCGTAGGCGCTGATCCACTTCTCGCTCTTCATGGCGGCTTTACGCACAACGGCGCCGGCTTCCATGGAGGTGTGGATTTCATCACCAGTGCGATCGAGGAAGCCGGTGTTGATAAACACCACGCGCTCGCTGGCGGCTTTGATGCACGCCTTGAGGTTAACGGTGGTGCGGCGCTCTTCGTCCATGATGCCGACTTTCAGGGTGTTGCGCGTCATGCCCAGCACGTCTTCAACGCGACCGAAAATTTCAGTGGTGAAGGCCACTTCTTCCGGGCCGTGCATCTTCGGCTTAACGATGTACACCGAGCCGGTACGGGTGTTCTTGCGGGTGGTGTTGCCATTCAGGTTGTGGATGGCGATAAGGCTGGTGAACAGCGCGTCCTGGATGCCTTCCGGAACTTCGTTGCCTTGGGCATCGAGAATCGCCGGGTTGGTCATCAAGTGGCCGACGTTACGCACGAATAGCAGGCTGCGACCGTGCAGGGTCAACTCACTACCGTCGGTCTTGGTGTAGACGCGGTCCGGATTCATGGTACGGGTGAAGGTCTGGCCGCCTTTGACTACTTCTTCGGCCAGGTCGCCCTTCATCAGGCCGAGCCAGTTCTTGTAGATCACCACTTTGTCGTCGGCGTCGACGGCGGCAACGGAGTCTTCACAGTCCATGATGGTGGTCAGCGCAGCTTCCATCAGCACGTCTTTAACGCCCGCAGCGTCGGTCTGGCCGACTGGGGTACTGGCGTCGATCTGAATTTCGAAATGCAGGCCGTTGTGCTTGAGCAGCACCGCGATCGGCGCGTCGGTCGCGCCCTGGAAACCAACCAGTTGGGCGTCGTCACGCAGGCCGCTGTTGCTGCCGCCTTTGAGGCTGACAACCAGCTTGCCATCAACGATCTTGTAGCCAGTGGAGTCGACATGCGAGCCAGCAGCCAGCGGCGCGGCTTCGTCGAGGAAGGCGCGGGCGAAGGCGATAACCTTGTCGCCGCGAACCTTGTTGTAGCCACGGCCTTTCTCCGCGCCGCCTTCTTCGCTGATCACGTCGGTGCCGTACAGCGCGTCGTACAGCGAGCCCCAGCGGGCGTTGGAGGCATTCAGTGCGAAGCGTGCGTTCATCACCGGTACTACCAGCTGCGGGCCGGCCAGGCGGGCGATTTCTTCGTCGACTTTCTGCGTGGTGGCCTGGAAGTCAGCCGGCTCTGGCAGCAGGTAACCGATTTCTTGGAGGAAGGCTTTGTAGGCAGCGGCGTCATGGGCCTGGCCTGCGCGGGCCTGGTGCCAGCCGTCGATCTGCGCCTGAATCGCATCGCGTTTGGCGAGCAGCGCACGGTTTTTCGGGGCCAGGTCATTGATGACCGCTTCGGCACCCGCCCAGAACGTATCGGCAGCAATGCCGGTACCGGGGATGGCTTCGTTATTCACGAAGTCGAACAGCACTTTGGCAACCTGCAGGCTGCCTACTTGAACGCGTTCAGTCATCACTTGCCTCACTCTGCTCAGCTCTACTCAATAGCCGCGTCGGACATGGGAATACGTCATGTAGTCCGAGGCGCGGCATACTACATCAAGATCCTGGGAAAATCAGTGGGTGCGCGTCGCTCTGCGACCAAGAAGTGCTTTGCAGTCACTGTGTGTGGCGATTTGTCGCGGTTAACGTTGAATATTGTTTCATAAAAGACAAAAAACAGTACACAGTTTATTGCGCGTGTTTCTCGATCTGCTGCTATAGGCGCGCCTGCCTATACTGCGCTCACCGTTATGGAGCGTGATCATCATGCATATACAAGCAGCCACTGCTGCGGATTTGGATGAATTGGCCGAATTGTTTGGCGCGTATCTGCGCTTCTATGAGTTGGCCAAACCTCAGGCGCAGGTGCGGGTTTTTCTCGCCGCGCGCCTGCGCAACAACGATTCGACCATTTTGCTGGCCCGTGATGCGCAGGGTGCGGCGCAGGGCTTTGTTCAGCTCTATGCCTTTTTCTCCTCGCTGGCGCTGCAGCCAGCCTGGTTGCTGAGCGACCTGTATGTCAGCGAAGCGGCGCGCCGTCAGGGCGTCGGCGAGGCGCTGATGAATGCCGCTCGCGCCCATGCCGAGGCCACAGGTGCCTGCGGTTTGCAGTTGGAGACGGCAAAGAGCAATCTGCCAGGACAAGCCCTCTACGAACGCCTGGGTTATGTGCGTGATGAGGTGTTTTATACCTATTGGCTGGCGCTCAAATAAGTCTCGTATAAGGAGTTGTTTATGGACCATCTGGTATTGACGGTTATTGCTCAGGATCAACCAGGGCTGGTCGAGCGTATCGCCCTGTGCATCAGCGAGCACGGCGGTAACTGGCTGGAAAGCCGCATGTCGCGCATGGCCGGACAGTTCGCCGGAATTCTGCGCGTCGATGTGCCGCTGGATGCGCACTCTGGCCTGGTTATCGCGCTGGAGGAATTGCAGGCCCATGGCATTCGCGTGCAAGTTGCCGCAGGCGGCACCGAGTCGGCCAGCGTCTGGCAATCCATCCGCCTGGAGTTAGTGGGTAATGATCGGCCGGGCATCGTGCGTGACATCACCCGTTTGCTCAGCAGTCATGGGGTCAATCTGGAAAGCCTGAACACCGAAGTGGTTCCCGCGCCTATGAGCGGCGAGTTGCTGTTCCAGGCCCAGGCTGTGCTGGGCGTACCGCAGAGCTTGAGCCTGGAGCAGTTGCAGAAGCACCTGGAAACCCTGGCCGATGATCTGATGGTGGAGTTAAAGCTGCAGGCCGAAGAGTAGCGCCGAGGTTTATCCACGATCCATGTGGATAACTCTGTGCGTAGCATGAGGAGCCCCGGAGCACTGCCTAGTGTCCCGGGGCTTTTTGCTAAGTGCTTATTTTTTAAGCACTTAGTAACTGGTTGTGCACAAAGGCTGGGGATGCTTTTGTGGATAAACCGGGGGCAACTCGCTGCAGACCAGCGGCATCGGGTATTACAGGCTGCTGGTTGTTTTATAGCCTGCTGCTGAAAACGTTGGCAAGGCAGGCAAGACAAGGCGCTACGCCAGTAACAGCCTCCGGCTGGTCAAAACGGCGAGGAAGCGGAGTTTACTGGTGTAAATGAGCATTACTCGCTCCGCTCGCCCTCCGGGCCGCTCTGAAGCGCGTTAGCCGCAAGCGACTTTCCGGGCCTGTTTTTAACGCCGTATTGCCAACGTAGGTAGTTTTCAGTGGCAGGCTATGCAGCCTGGCGTTTGCGCAGGCTGAGCCAGGCATCAACGCTGTAGATCGCCAAACCCGCCCAGATGCAGATAAAGGCCAGCAGTTTGCTTGGGTCGAAATGCTCATCAAACAGGAAGATCGCCTGCAACAGCACCAGGGTCGGCGCCAGGTACTGCAGAAAACCTAGGGTGGTGTAGGGCAGATGGCGAGCTGCGGCGTTGAAACACACCAGCGGCACCAGGGTGATCGGGCCGGCGGCGATCAGCCACAGCGCTTCCGGGGTGCTCCAGAAATCAGCCTGGGTGCTCATCGCAACCGGGTGCAGGATTAACCAGCCAAGCGCCAGCGGCAGCAGCAGCCAGGTTTCCACCACCAGACCGGGCAATGCAGCCACCGGTGCCTGCTTGCGGATTAGTCCGTAGAACCCAAAGGTCAGTGCCAGCACCAGCGATACCCAAGGGATACTGCCAACCTGCCACAGCTGTTGCAGCACGCCCAGCGCGGCCAGGGCCACAGCTAGCCACTGCAGGCGGCGCAAGCGTTCGCCGAGGATCAGCATGCCCAGCAGCACGTTGACCAGCGGGTTGATGTAATAGCCCAGGCTGGCTTCGAGCATGCGCTCGTTATTCACCGCCCACACATACACCAGCCAGTTGCTGGCGATAAGCACGCCACTCAGTGCTAGCACGGCAAAGCGTTTGGGGTTATTCAGCAGCTCGCGCAGCCAGCCAGGATGTTTCCACACCAGCAGCAATAGCGCGCCGAACAGCGCGGACCAGAGTGCGCGATGGACGATGATTTCCAGCGCCGGTACGCTCTGGATGGCTTTGAAATACAGCGGGAACAGACCCCAGATGATGTAGGCGGTCAGGCCGAGAATATACCCGCGGCGCGGGTTGGCGGTGGCCATGCAGGGTCCTTGCTTAGGCTACTAACTAGAGGCTTGCGATTCTAGTCGGCGTGGCACGGGCTTGTCTGGATGGGCAGGATTTTCTTCGGTGGTGTAGGTCGCTTTGCTGTAACAAAGACGTTACGGGCAAGGGGCCAACTGTAGTGGTCAGCCCTGTAGTCGCACTTTAAAAAAGCTTGAGCGGCTCTTCATCCAGGGCTGCCATTTGCTCGCGCAGGATCAGAATCTGATCGCCCCAGTAACGCTCGCTGCCGAACCAGGGGAAGCTCATGGGGAAAGCCGGGTCATCCCAGCGGCGCGCCAGCCAGGCGCTGTAATGCATCAGACGCAGGGCGCGCAGGCCTTCGATCAGCGGCAGTTCGCGCGGGTTGAAGTCGTGAAACTCCTGATAGCCGTCCATCAGCTCTGACAGCTGGCCAAGGCGCTCATGGCGTTCGCCAGCCAGCATCATCCACAGGTCCTGCACGGCCGGGCCCATGCGGCAGTCGTCGAGGTCGACCATATGGAAGGTCTCGTCGCGGCACAGCAGATTGCCCGGGTGGCAGTCGCCATGCAGACGGATCGCCTGTACCGGGTTGGCGGTAAACAGCACGTCCAGACGCTTGAGCAGGTCGCGCGCTACCGACTCGTAGGCCGGCAGCAGGCTGCGCGGAATAAAGTTGCCATCGAGCAGGGTGGCCAGCGAGGCATGACCGAAGTTGCTCACCTGCAAGGCTTCACGGTGGGCAAACGGCTTGAGTGAGCCGACCGCGTGCAGGCGGCCTAGCAGTTGGCCGAGGCGATACAGTTGGTCGAGGTTGCCAGGCTCCGGCGCGCGGCCGCCGCGGCGTGGAAATAGCGCAAAGCGAAAGCCGGAGTATTCGAATAGGGTTTCGCCATCGCGTGCCAATGGCGCGACCACTGGCACATCGCACTCGGCCAGCTCGAAGGTGAAACTGTGCTCTTCACGAATCGCTTCATCGGTCCAGCGATCCGGGCGATAGAACTTGGCAATCAGCGGCGTCTCGTCCTCGATGCCCACCTGGTAGACGCGGTTTTCGTAGCTATTGAGCGCCAGTACGCGGGCGTCGCTGAGGTAGCCGATGCTCTCCACGGCATCCAGCACCAGGTCGGGTGTGAGTGCGGCAAATGGATGGGACATGGGCAACTCCGGGATATTTGGCCGCAGAGTGTACCGCTTAGAGCCTATTCAAAGCCTGCTGCGCGTCGGCCCTGCTGCGTTAAAAGCAGGCTCGGATGCTCATTTACAGCAGTAAACTCCGCGTCCTCGCCTGCTTTTGCCATGCATGGCTCTAGCTCGCGAGCCTTTGAACAGGCTCTTTCTCACATCTATCTGCTCAGTCACCCGGCTTTGGCGTGCGCGCCAGGCAATACACATCAACCCGCGCTGCACCGGCTTTCTTTAATAGCCGCGCCAGGCTTTCGGCGGTGGCGCCAGTGGTCAGCACATCATCGACCAGCGCCAGATGCAGGCCGCTGACTGCGCTGCCCGGCGCCAGGGCAAAGGCTTTGCGCAGGTTGCGTTTGCGCGTGGCGGCGTCCAGCTGCTGTTGCGCCGGGGTGTCGATAACCCGCTTCAGCCAATGTGCCTGCAGTGGCAGCTGTAGGCTGGCGCTCAGCCATTGCGCAAGCAGGCCGGCCTGGTTAAAACCGCGCTGGCGCTGGCGTTTGTCGGCCAGGGGCACGGGTAGCAGCAAATCTGGACGCGGCAGCCCTTCATCAAAGGCATGTTGCAGATGGTGTGACAAAAGCTCACCGAGCAGACGTCCCAATGGCCACTTGGCCTGATGCTTGAACCGGGTAATCAGGCTGTCGATAGGGAAGGCGTAACGCCAGGGAATTTCGACCTTGGTAAAACTGGGTGGTTTTTTCAGGCAGGCCCCGCACACCAGTCCGTGGCTGGGCAGTGGCAGGGCGCACACCTGGCAATGCCCGCCGAGCCAGGGCAGCTCTGCTTCGCAATTGGTGCAGATGGCTAGCGTGCCATCTGCACTCTCATCACAGAGCAAGCAGGTTTGTTTGTTTTTTAACCAGTTGTAAACCATGCGTGGCGAGTTGGGTTGACAGCGCATAAGCCTTCCATAACTATGCCGAACATCCGTGTCGTGCTTGCTCAGCGTAGCAAGCCACTGTCAATAACAAGGAATAACCGATGAGCGCCACCACCGCCGCCAACCTGCGTCACGACTGGATCCTCGCTGAGGTCAAGGCGCTCTTCGAGCAACCGTTCAACGACCTGCTGTTCGCCGCGCAAACCGTGCACCGCGCGCACTTCGATGCGAACCGCGTGCAGGTCTCGACGTTGCTGTCGATCAAAACTGGCGCTTGCCCGGAAGACTGCAAGTACTGTCCGCAGTCCGGCCACTACAACACCGGTCTGGAAAAAGAAAAGTTGTTGGAAGTGCAGAAGGTTCTGGAGGCCGCCGCCGAGGCCAAAGCCATCGGTTCCACCCGTTTCTGCATGGGCGCGGCGTGGAAGCACCCGTCGGCCAAGGACATGCCTTACGTGCTGCAGATGGTCGAGGGCGTGAAGAAGCTCGGCCTGGAAACCTGCATGACCCTGGGCAAGCTGGATAAAGAACAGACCCAGGCCCTGGCTGACGCGGGGCTCGATTACTACAACCACAACCTCGATACCTCGCCGGAGTTCTACGGCAATATCATCACCACCCGCACCTACGGCGAGCGTCTGGAGACCCTGGCCTATGTACGTGATTCGGGGATGAAGATTTGCTCCGGCGGCATCCTCGGCATGGGCGAGTCGCTGGACGACCGCGCCGGCCTGTTGATCCAGCTGGCCAACCTGCCAGAGCATCCAGAGTCGGTGCCGATCAATATGCTGGTAAAGGTCAAAGGCACACCGCTGGCCGATGAGCAGGACGTCGACCCGTTCGACTTTATCCGTATGCTCGCCGTGGCGCGGATCATGATGCCGCAGTCGCATGTGCGCCTGTCCGCGGGTCGCGAGGCAATGAACGAGCAGATGCAGGCCCTGGCGTTCTTTGCCGGTGCCAACTCGATTTTCTACGGCGAAAAACTCCTGACCACCGCCAACCCGCAGGCCAACAAAGATATGGAGTTATTCGCTCGCCTTGGCATCAAGCCGGAAGAGCGTGAAGAACACGCTGACGAAGTGCACCAAGCGGCCATCGAGCAGGCATTGGTCGAGCAGCGCGATTCCAAGCTGTTTTATAACGCCGCGGTCTAATCCCTTCGAACCGGTAGGAGCGGGCCATGCCCGCGAAGGCTGCGAGCATTCCGCGGGCATGGCCCGCTCCTACTTCCAAGCTCCTTGCCGAGGCTTGCATGCCCTTCGATCTGTCCGCTCGCCTAGCCGAGCGTCGCACCGCCAACCTCTACCGCCAGCGCCCTCTGCTGGAATCGCCGCAAGGGCCGTTGGTTACGGTTGATGGCCGGCAGTTGCTGGCCTTCTGTTCCAACGACTACCTCGGTTTGGCCAATCACCCGCAAGTAATCGAAGCCTGGCGCGCCGGGGCGGAAAAATGGGGGGTTGGCGGTGGCGCATCGCATTTGGTGATTGGCCATAGCACGCCGCACCATGAGCTAGAAGAAGCGCTCGCCGAGTTCACCGGTAGGCCCCGCGCACTGCTGTTTTCCACCGGTTATATGGCCAACCTCGGTGCGGTCGCTGCACTGGTCGGGCAGGGCGATAGCGTGTTGGAAGATCGCCTCAACCACGCTTCGCTGCTGGATGCCGGCCTGCTTTCCGGGGCGCGCTTTTCTCGTTATTTGCACAACGACGCGGCCAGCCTGGCCAGCCGTCTGGGTAAGGCCAGCGGCAATACCCTAGTGGTGACTGACGGCGTGTTCAGCATGGACGGCGACCTGGCCGACTTGCCGGCGCTGTGCGCCGAGGCGCGCAGAGCCGGCGCCTGGGTAATGGTCGACGATGCCCATGGTTTCGGCCCATTGGGCGCCACTGGCGGCGGCATAGTCGAGCATTTCGGCCTGGGCGCGGATGACGTGCAGGTGTTGGTCGGCACCCTCGGCAAGGCCTTCGGCACCGCCGGTGCCTTTGTCGCCGGCAGCGAGGAGTTGATCGAAACCCTGGTGCAATTCGCCCGCCCTTATATCTACACCACCAGTCAGCCGCCGGCCCTGGCCTGTGCCACCCTGAAAAGCCTGGAGTTGCTGCGCAGCGAGCACTGGCGTCGCGAGCATTTGAATGCCTTGATCAAACGCTTCCGCGAAGGTGCTCAGGCGATTGGCCTGGAGCTGATGGACAGCGCCACGCCGATTCAGCCGATCCTGGTCGGCGACAGCGGCCGCGCCCTGCAGCTGTCGCAGTTGCTGCGCGAGCGCGGTCTGCTGGTCACCGCGATTCGTCCACCCACCGTGCCGGCTGGCAGTGCCCGCTTGCGCGTAACCCTGTCTGCTGCTCATAGCTTGGCGCAGCTGGAGCTGCTGCTCGAAGCCCTGGCCGAATGCTGGCCGCTGTTGGCAGGCGAGGCCGCCGCGCATGCGTGATCGGCTGATTCTATTGTCCGGCTGGGGCCTCGGCACTGCGCCGTTGCAGCCATTGGCCGATGCCTTGCGTGGCCTCGACCCGCGTCTGCATGTCGAGGTCGAACCGCTGCCTCCATTGGATTCCAGCGACCCGGCCGACTGGTTGGATGAACTTGACGCCAACCTGGCGCAGGATGCCTGGCTCGGCGGCTGGTCCCTTGGCGGCATGCTTGCCGCAGAATTGGCGGCGCGCCGTGGCGAACGTTGCAGCGGCCTGCTGTGCCTGGCCAGCAATCTGCGTTTTGTTGCCGAGCCAAGCTGGCCTACGGCTATGCCGGCCAAGACGTTCAATGCTTTCCGTCAGGGCTGCGCTGTCGATACGTCCGCTACGCTGAAGCGTTTTGCCCTGCTTTGCGCCCAAGGTGCTGCGGATGCCCGTGGCCTGTCGCGGCAGTTGCTCGGTGCGGCTCCGCAACCGCAGTCCGCCACTCTGTTGGCCGGGCTGGATCTGCTCGCCAACCTGGATACGCGGGCGGCGCTGCAAGCCTTTGTCGGCCCGCAGCTGCACCTGTTCGCCGGCCAGGATGCCCTGGTTCCGGCAAGTGCGGCGCAGGCCTTGCTGGCGCTGTTGCCAGATGTCGAGATCGGCCTGATTGATAACGCCAGCCACGCCTTTGCCCTGGAGCGTCCGCATGAAATTGCCGCGGCTATTCAGGCGTTCCTGCATGAGGCCGGTGATGACTGATCTGGCCCATGACCCGCTCGGCGGCCTGCCGGATAAGCGTCAGGTTGCGGCCTCGTTCTCCCGCGCGGCGGAAAGCTACGACAGCGTCGCTGCCTTGCAGCGCAATGTTGGCCAGCAGTTGCTGGCGCACTTGCCGACTGCCATCGGCCCGGCTCGCTGGCTTGATCTGGGCTGCGGCACCGGCTATTTCAGTCGCGCTCTGGCTGAGCGTTTTCCTGCTAGTGAGGGCGCGGCCCTGGATATCGCCGAAGGTATGCTGCAACACGCCCGGCGGCTGGGCGGCGCGCAGCAGTTTATTGCCGGCGATGCCGAGCGTTTGCCGTTGCGTGATGCCTCTTGCGATCTGCTGTTCTCCAGCCTGGCGCTGCAGTGGTGCGCGGACTTTGCCGCCGTGCTGAGCGAAGCCTCGCGCGTGTTGCGCCCTGGCGGCGTGCTGGCGTTTAGCAGCCTGTGCGTCGGCACCCTGCAGGAGCTGCGTGACAGCTGGCAGACGGTGGATGGCTTTGTTCACGTCAATCGCTTTCGCCGTTTTGAGGATTATCAGCGCCTGTGTGACGCCTGCGGGCTGGCGTTGCTCAGCCTGAAAACCGCTCCTGAGACGCTTTATTACCCGGATGTGCGCAGCCTCACCCATGAGCTGAAAGCCCTCGGCGCGCATAACCTCAACCCCGGACGGCCAGGCGGTTTGACCGGGCGCGCGCGCATGTTGGCGCTGCTCAATGCCTATGAACGGTTCCGCCAGCCGCAAGGCCTGCCGGCGACCTATCAGGTGGTATATGGCGTATTGCGTAAGGACATTTCCTAGATGAGCGCGGCTTTCTTCGTTACCGGCACCGATACCGAAATCGGTAAAACCACTATCGCCGCCGGCTTGCTGCATGCGGCGCGGCTGGCTGGGCTGTCCACGGCTGCAGCCAAACCGGTAGCTTCCGGTTGTATACGCACGGCGGAAGGCCTGCGCAACGACGACGCTCTCGCGCTGCTTGGCGAATGCACCTTGGCGCTGCGTTACGACGAGGTCAATCCGTTGGCATTCGAGCCGGCAATTGCCCCGCATCTGGCAGCGCGCGAAGCGGGTGTGTTGCTGGATGTTGCCGCGTTGCAGGGGCCGGTGCAGGCGGTTCTGGATAAACGTGCGGACTTTACCCTGGTCGAAGGCGCAGGTGGTTGGCGGGTGCCACTGGCTGGGCATGCGGCGCTGTCGGATCTGGCGATTGCCCTGCAGTTGCCGGTGATTCTGGTGGTTGGCGTGCGTCTGGGCTGCATCAACCAGGCGCTGCTTACCGCTGAGGCAATCCTGCGCGACGGCCTGCCGCTGGCCGGCTGGGTAGCCAATCTGGTAGATCCAAACATCTCGCGTCTGCACGATAACCTGGCGGCCCTGGCCGAGCGCCTGCCTGCGCCTTGCTTGGGCTATGTGCCGCGCCTGGCCGAAGCCACGCCGGTTGCGGTTTCTGCCTATCTTGATTTGGAATTATTGCGCCGCGCGCTATAAGCAGGCCAAGTCCCATAGCCTTTTGCTTGTACGTTTTTCGAGCAATTTCTGCTTCAATTGAAACGTTAGTGGTTTGCCATAGCGGGAGCTTGGGCATGGAAATTTCTGGAAGCGCCTTCAACTCGGGTATCAGCACCATTCAATCGGGCCAGCGCCGGATTGATCAGGCTGCGGCGGATATCGCCAGCAACGCGGTTACCCAGCAACAACAGTCGACCTCCACACCGCCGGCTAATCAGGTCAATCCTGCACCGAGCTCGGCTGAGCAGACTCGTCCCGATCTGGCGGAGAGCCTGGTCGCCTTGCGCCAAGGCCAGAATGAAGCTGAGGCCGGCGCCAAGCTGGTGAAAACCGCCGATGAAGTCCTTGGCACCCTGATCGACACTACGGCCTGAGTCGCCCGCCTCAGATGTAGTCCGGCTCTGTTATGGAGTGTTAGCAGTCAGGGGCGAGGAGTTATCGCATGCAGATTGGCGGCGCAACGTCTTATCCTGCGCCTGCAGCAACGCTACTGCCGGCTCGGCCTCTTGCGTCCAATATTTCCCCTGATGTATCTCCCGATATCACCCGCGCCGCTCAGGCGCCGATAACCGCTGCCCAGCCGCTGGCCGATGAGCAATCGGCTTCGGCTCGTGAAGAAGCTGATAAATCTACCGACACCTCGGCCAGTCCCAATAAAGCCAAAAGCCGCGAAGGCGAGCCCAGCCCGCAGCAACAACGTCTTGAGCAACTGGAAATCACCAAGCTGGTCAGCCGTGACCAGGAGGTGCGCACCCACGAGCAGGCGCACGCTGCTGTAGGTGGGCGCTATGCCGGCGCGCCGAGTTACACCTACGAGCGCGGCCCGGATGGCAAGCGCTATGCGGTGGGCGGTGAGGTGGGTATCGACACCAGCCCGATCCCCAACGACCCAGAAGCCACCCTGCGCAAGATGGAAGTGGTGATTCGCGCGGCCCTGGCGCCCGCCGAGCCGTCGGCGCAGGACCGTCAGGTAGCCGCACAAGCCCAGGCGCAAATGGCCGAAGCACGCGCCCAGTTAGCGCAACAGCAACGCAGTGAGGCAAGCGCCGCCAGTGAGGCGCGTGCTGAGCGGCGGGAAAAAGCGGACGAAGAGCCGCAGGCTGAGGAAAAAGAGTCCGCCGCCCCTGCCCAGCAGGATCTGCCGCCACCACCTAGTCTTGATCTGTATCGACAACTCAGCGGTTTGCAGACGCCAACACCGGTTGTCGATCTGGTGGCCTGAGTGCTGCTTCGGGTGCTTGACATTAAATAGGCATAAACGTATGTTTCAAACGCTTGTTTGATTAGCCCGATTGCCAAGGGGCAGTCGAGCGTCGGGATTGCTCCCGAAAACGACCGAATATCCG
The DNA here is from genome assembly GCF_963970955.1 of Pseudomonas sp. EA_35y_Pfl2_R111. Classification (NCBI taxonomy): domain Bacteria; kingdom Pseudomonadati; phylum Pseudomonadota; class Gammaproteobacteria; order Pseudomonadales; family Pseudomonadaceae; genus Pseudomonas; species Pseudomonas sp. EA_35y_Pfl2_R111. Next base: position 415,971 of record NZ_CAXAOM010000003.1, read on the forward strand.
GTCACCTACACACCTAAGAATCCACCGCAGAGGTTAACCGCTATGCCTGATTACAAGGCCCCCTTGCGTGATATCCGTTTCGTACGCGACGAACTGCTCGGCTACGAAGCGCATTATCAGAGCCTGCCTGGCTGCCAGGACGCTACTCCGGACATGGTCGACGCCATCCTTGAAGAAGGCGCTAAGTTCTGTGAGCAAGTGCTGTCGCCGCTGAATCGTGTAGGTGACACCGAAGGTTGCACCTGGTCCGCTGAAGGCGTGAAAACCCCTACCGGCTTCAAAGCTGCCTACAAGCAGTACGTAGAAGGCGGCTGGCCGAGCCTCGCTCACGACGTTGACCATGGCGGCCAAGGCCTGCCGGAATCCCTGGGTCTGGTTGTTAGCGAAATGGTTGGCACCTCGAACTGGTCGTGGGGTATGTACCCAGGCCTGTCGCACGGCGCGATGAACACCATCTCCGAGCACGGTACCGACGAGCAGAAGCACACCTACCTGACCAAGCTGGTATCCGGCGAGTGGACCGGCACCATGTGCCTGACCGAGCCGCATTGCGGCACCGACCTGGGCATGCTGCGCACCAAGGCCGAGCCTCAGGCTGACGGTTCGTACAAGGTTTCCGGTACCAAGATCTTCATCTCCGCTGGCGAACACGACATGGCCGATAACATCGTCCACATCGTGCTGGCCCGCCTGCCCGACGCGCCGCAAGGCACCAAAGGCATCTCGCTGTTTATCGTGCCGAAGTTCTCGGTTAACGCTGATGGCACTGTTGGCGCACGTAACGCCGTTTCCTGTGGCTCGCTCGAGCACAAGATGGGCATCCACGGTAACGCCACCTGCGTAATGAACTTCGACGGCGCTACCGGCTACCTGATCGGCCCAGCCAACAAAGGCCTGAACTGCATGTTCACCTTTATGAACACGGCTCGCCTGGGTACTGCTCTGCAAGGTCTGGCTCACGCTGAGATCGGTTTCCAGGGTGGCCTGAAGTACGCTCGTGAGCGTCTGCAGATGCGTTCCCTGACTGGCCCGAAAGCGCCGGAAAAAGCCGCTGACCCGATCATCGTCCACCCGGACGTGCGTCGCATGCTGCTGACCATGAAAGCCTTCGCCGAAGGCAACCGCGCGATGGTGTACTTCACCGCCAAGCAGGTTGATATCGTCAAGTACAGCAAAGACGAAGCCGAGAAGAAGCAAGCCGACGCACTGCTGGCTTTCCTCACTCCAATCGCCAAAGCATTCATGACCGAAGTCGGCTTCGAAGCAGCCAACCACGGCGTACAGATCTATGGTGGCCACGGCTTTATCGCCGAGTGGGGCATGGAGCAGAACGTTCGCGACAGCCGTATCTCCATGCTGTACGAAGGCACCACCGGTATCCAGGCGCTCGACCTGCTGGGCCGTAAAGTGCTGCAGACTCAAGGTGAAGCGCTGAAAGGCTTCACCAAGATCGTGCACAAGTTCTGCCAGGCTAACGAAGCCAACGACGCCGTTAAAGCGTTCGTCGAGCCTCTGGCCAAGCTGAACAAGGAGTGGGGCGACCTGACCATGAAAGTGGGCATGGCCGCGATGAAAGACCGCGAAGAAGTCGGTGCCGCTTCGGTGGACTACCTGATGTACTCCGGCTACGTCTGCCTGGCCTACTTCTGGGCTGATATGGCGCGCCTGGCTGCCGAGAAGATCGCTGCCGGCACTGAAGACGAAGCCTTCTACAAGGCCAAGCTGCAGACCGCTCGTTTCTACTTCGCGCGCATCCTGCCGCGTACCCGTAGCCACGTAGAGGCCATGCTGTCCGGCGCCAACAACCTGATGGACATGGACGAAGAGCACTTCGCTCTGGGCTACTAAGCCTCAACGCTCCACCGCAGGTCGAAAACCGCTGCCCCTTGGGGTGGCGGTTTTTTTATTTGGGGCGGATAAAAGTCCGAGGCAGCTTGTCGATTTGCCTGTCAGGTTCCGTGCGAAACACTCTCGTTACAGGCAAACTGCGCGGCGTTATCCACTTTTTATTGTTGTGTGGAGCCGATCTTGTCGCGTCTTGCAGCTGTGCGCTTCAGCCATTTTCTGCCTTCACTGCTGCTTCTGCTCGGCGGCTTGCTATTGGCGCGGCTGGCGGTGCTGAGCGAGTTTTTCACCTCGCTGTTCAATGTGCTGCCAACCCTGCTGCTGCTGCTCGGTGGCGCGTTCTGTCTGGTGTATGGCCGTCAGCGCGAGGTGTTTCTGCTGCTGACGCTGTACCTCGGCTACTTCCTGCTCGATAGTCAGGTCGATCATTTTCGCGCTACGGGGCAGGTGCGCAGCGATGCGGCGCTGATCTTTCATCTGTGCAGCCTGTTGTTGCTGCTGCTCTACAGCCTGTATGCCGCCTGGCAGGAACGTACTCATCTGCTGCAAGACCTGATCGCTCGGGCTGCAGTTTTGCTTGCAGTCAGTGCGGTAGCGGTGGGCCTGGCGCAGCGCTTTCCCGAGGCGTTGCTGCACTGGCTATCGCTGGTCCGCTGGCCGGCGCTACAGGTCGAGTGGCTGGCGCTGGTGCAGCTGGCTTATCCGGTATTTTTCCTCGGTCTGATTCTGCTGGTGGTGCAGTACTTGCGTGCGCCACGGCCGCTGCATGCAGCCCAGCTGCTGGGGTTGTGCGGCCTGCTGTGGATGCTGCCGAATACTTTTATCCTGCCCAATGCGCTGAATGTGATGAGCAGCCAGATCATGCTGATTCTGGTCGCCGCAGTGGCGCATGAGGCCTATCAGATGGCCTTCCGTGACGAACTCACCGGCCTGCCGGGGCGACGCGCCTTGAATGAACGCCTGCAGCGCCTGGGCCGCAGCTATGTGATCGCCATGGCCGACGTCGACCACTTCAAGAAATTCAACGACAGCCACGGCCACGACGTTGGCGATCAGGTGCTGCGTCTGGTCGCGGCCCAGCTGCGCAAGATCGGCGGCGGTGGCAAGGCCTACCGCTATGGCGGCGAGGAATTCACCCTGGTGTTTCCTTGCAAGACGCTGGAGGAATGCCTGCCGCACCTTGAAGTGGTGCGTCAGGCCATCGAGACCTACCGCATTCAGCTGCGCGACAAACAACAGCGACCGCAGGACGACAAACAGGGCCGTGCGCGACGAGCCGGCAGCGCGGCCAATCAGGTGTCGGTGACCGTCAGCATGGGCGTGGCCGAACGCGGGCTGGAGCAGCGCAGCCCGGAAGAGGTACTCAAGGCCGCCGATCAGGCGCTGTATAACGCCAAGGGTGCCGGGCGTAACTGTGTGCGCAGTTATGGTCAGCGGCGCGGGGCGGTCAGGCTGGACGCACGCGCCTCTAAGGCTGCCGGCTAATGGCGGTGTATTCAGCATCCGCACTGTGATTGTTGCGGCGCATTATGGGCCGTAGCGTAGAGCACTAATCCACGCTCTAGCTGACGGAGAAGCCAGCATGCCCGAGTACAAAGCCCCGCTGCGCGATATGCACTTTCTGATCGACGAGGTCTTCGACTTTCATGCCGACTACGCCGCGATGGGTGCCAGCGACGCCACCCCGGATATGGTCAGCGCGATCCTTGCCGAGGGCGCGAAGTTCTGCGAGCAGGTGCTGGCCCCGCTGAATCGCTCTGGCGATGAAGAGGAATGCCAGATCAACGACGGTGTGGTGACCACGCCCAAGGGCTTCAAGGAAGCCTTTGCCCAGTACGTTGAGGGCGGCTGGAATGGCCTGGCGGCTGACCCGGCCTACGGCGGTCAGGGCCTGCCGCATTCCCTCGGTTTGCTGATCGGCGAAATGGTTGGCGCCAGCAACACCTCCTGGGGCATGTACCCCGGCCTGACCCACGGCGCGATGTCGGCGATCCACGCCCACGGCACCGAAGCGCAGAAGCAGACCTACCTGAGCAAACTCACCGAAGGCAGCTGGACCGGCACCATGTGCCTGACCGAAGCCCACTGCGGCACCGACCTGGGCCTGATCAAGACCCGCGCCGTGCCCCAGGCTGACGGCAGCTATGCAGTTAGTGGCAGCAAGATCTTTATCTCCGCCGGCGAGCACGATATGAGCGAGAACATCGTGCACCTGGTGCTGGCCAAGCTGCCCGACGCGCCGGCTGGCACCAAGGGTATCTCGCTGTTTATCGTGCCCAAGTTCCTGCCCAACGCTGAAGGTCAGGCAGGCGAGCGCAATGGCGTCAGCTGCGGCTCGATCGAACACAAGATGGGCATCAAGGCTTCGGCCACCTGCGTGATCAACTTCGACAGCGCCACCGGCTACCTGATCGGCGAAGCCAACAAGGGCCTCAACTGCATGTTCACCATGATGAACCATGCACGCCTGGGCACCGGCATGCAGGGTTTGTGTCTGGGTGAAACCAGTTTCCAGGGTGCGATCAAGTACGCCACTGAGCGCCTGCAGATGCGCGCGCTGACCGGGCCGAAAGCCCCGGATAAAGCCGCCGATCCGATCATCGTGCACCCTGATGTGCGGCGCATGTTGTTGACCATGAAGGCGTTCAACGAAGGCAACCGCGCGCTGGCCTACTTCACCGCGCAGCTGATCGATCAGGCGCATCGCGGCAACAGCGCCGAGCAGCGTGAAGAGGCGGAGAACCTGTTGGCCTTCCTCACGCCGATCTGCAAAGCCTTTATGACCGAGACCGGCCTGGAGGTGACCAACCACGGCATGCAGGTATTCGGCGGTCATGGCTTTATCCGCGAATGGGGCATGGAGCAGCTGGTCCGCGATTGCCGCATCGCGCCTATCTATGAAGGCACCAACGGTATCCAGGCCCTCGACCTGCTCGGGCGCAAGGTGCTCGGCAGCCAGGGCAAGCTGCTGCGCGGCTTTACCAAGATCGTCCACAAGTTCTGCGAAGCCCAGGCCGAGCATCCGCAGCTCAAGGGCTATGTCGCCCAGCTGGCGACGCTCAACCAGCAGTGGGGCACGCTGACCCAGAAGATCGGCATGGCGGCGATAAAGAACCCGGACGAAGTCGGCGCCGCCTCGGTGGATTATCTGATGTACTCCGGCTACATCACCCTGGCTTACTTCTGGCTACGCATGGCGCTGGTGGCTCAGGAAAAACTAACGGCGGGCGAGGGCGAGGCTGCGTTCTACCAGGCCAAGCTGGCGACCTGCGAGTTCTACTTCAAACGCCTGTTGCCGCGTACCGCTACCCACCTGGCCGGTGCCGAGGCGGGCAGCGAGTGCCTGATGCGTTTGCCGGCGGAACACTTCGCTCTCTGACAGGCGGTTGTAATCCACGCAAAGCCCGCCACCCGGCGGGCTTTGTCGTTATACGGATGGTGGTTGGCCTAACAAACGGGTGGTGACCGATTGGTCACTACGCGACGCTATGTGTCTAAAAAGTTGTTCGGTTAGACTCCATGAACATCTTTACAGCTGCTGCTCGTCCGAGGAATTACCCCATGGCTGACTACAAAGCTCCCCTGCGCGATATGCGCTTCGTGCTCAATGAAGTGTTTGAAGTTTCCAAGCTGTGGGCCCAGTTACCGGCCCTGGCTGAAGTGGTCGATGAAGACACTGCGGCGGCGATTCTCGAAGAAGCCGGCAAGGTTACCGGCGGCGTGATCGCCCCGCTGAACCGCAGCGGCGACGAAGAAGGCTGCTCCTGGAGCAATGGCGCGGTGAAAACCCCAGCCGGCTTCCCGGATGCCTACAAAACTTACGCCGAAGGCGGCTGGGTTGGCGTCGGTGGTGATCCGGTATTCGGCGGCATGGGCATGCCCAAGGCTATCTCGGCCCAGGTCGAGGAAATGGTCAACTCGGCCAACCTGTCGTTCGGCCTGTACCCGATGCTGACCGCCGGTGCCTGCCTGTCGATCAACGCCCACGCCAGCGAAGAGTTGAAAGAGAAATACCTGCCGAACATGTATTCGGGTCAGTGGGCGGGTTCCATGTGCCTGACCGAGCCGCACGCCGGCACCGACCTGGGCATTATCCGCACCAAGGCCGAGCCGCAGGCCGATGGCAGCTTCAAGGTGTCCGGTACCAAGATCTTTATCACCGGCGGTGAGCACGACCTGACCGAGAACATCATTCACTTGGTACTGGCCAAGCTGCCGGACGCCCCGGCGGGCCCGAAAGGCATCTCGCTGTTCCTGGTGCCGAAGTTTATGGTGGGCGCCGACGGTTCCCTGGGCGAGCAGAACAGCCTGTCCTGCGGCTCGATCGAACACAAGATGGGCATCAAGGCCTCGGCCACTTGCGTGATGAACTTCGACGGTGCCACCGGCTGGATCGTCGATGCGCCGAACAAGGGCCTCGCCGCCATGTTCACCATGATGAACTACGAGCGTCTGGGCGTTGGTATCCAGGGTCTGTCCCTAGGCGAGCGCAGCTACCAGAACGCCGTGGAATACGCCCGCGACCGTATCCAGAGCCGCGCGCCGACTGGCCCGGTGGCTAAAGACAAAGCTGCCGATCCGATCATCGTGCACCCGGACGTGCGTCGCATGCTGCTGACCATGAAAGCGCTGAACGAAGGCGGCCGTGCCTTCTCCAGCTACGTGGCCATGCAGCTCGACACCGCCAAGTACAGCGAAGACGCCGCTACCCGCAAGCGCGCGGAAGAGCTGGTGGCTTTGCTGACGCCGGTAGCCAAAGCCTTCCTCACCGATATGGCGCTGGAAACCACCACCCACGGCCAGCAGATTTTCGGTGGCCACGGTTATATCCGTGAGTGGGGCCAGGAGCAGCTGATCCGCGACTGCCGCATCACTCAGATCTACGAAGGCACCAACGGTATCCAGGCGCTCGATCTGGTCGGCCGTAAAGTGGTCGGCAGCGGCGGTGCGTTCTACAAGCACTTCGCCGAAGAGATCAAAGCCTTCACCGATTCCGCCGACGCTTCGCTGGCTGAGTTCGTTAATCCGCTGAAAGAGGCCATCGCCAATCTGGAGCTGATGACCGCTGATCTGTTGGAACGCGCCAAGGCCAACCCGAACGAAGTCGGCGCCGCCTCGGTCGAGTACCTGCAGGTGTTCGGCTACACCGCCTACGCCTACATGTGGGCCCTGATGGCACGCACCGCACTGGCCAAGCAGGATCAGGACGAGTTCTACGTAAGCAAGCTGGGTACCGCGCGTTTCTTCTTCGCCCGTCTGCTGCCGCGTATCCACTCGCTGACTGCTTCGGTCAAAGCCGGTAGCGAGAGTCTGTATCTGCTCGACGCCGCACAGTTCTAACGGCGTTTGTTGTAAAGCAAAGCCCCGGCCCAGTGCCGGGGCTTTTGCGTTTAAGGGCCCCGGATTTATCTGGCGCTAACCCCAGTATGTAGGGTGGGTTAGCGGCACTGGGAGACATGGTTTGCGCCACGCAAACTGGGCGCCGCGTAACCCACCATTGCGGTTTATCGGCAGACCGTCATGGTGGGTTACGGCGCGCAGGGGATTGGCGTTGTTTGCCGACCCCCAGTTCGCGCCTAACCCACCCTACGCATCATTGGGCTCCAGTCGTGCCAGGTAGAGGCCGCTGCGGCTTTGGCTGGTCAGCCGCCAGGGGCCGGCTTCGTCTTCCAGTAGCAAACCTTGCCCGGCGTTCAGGCTGATGGGCGCGGTGTCGGCGCTGGCGCACGTCAGGCCTGCGCCGCTGCAGCAGTAGATAAACAGCACGGCACTGCTGTCGAGCCACTGCTGGCCCTGCAGCTCTTGGTAGTGCAGGCGTTGTTGCCAGCGGCTGCGACGGCTCATCAGATTGAAGTCCTGCACCGGGCAATCAAGCAGTTCGGCCTGCACATCCAGCTCGCCGGGAAAGGCCACCACCGGGGTGTGACTGTCCAGCTCAAGGCTGATTTGCTCGGGCAGATTCAGGCGCAGGCCCGCGCCGCTGAGCAGGCCCAGGCTGCGGTCGATGCCGGGGTAATGAGAGAAGGGGCCGGCGCTCTCCACCCGCGCGCTGCTGATACGCCACTCAAAGTTGCTTAGATCCGCGTCAGGCGGTGCGATGGCCAGTTCCAGGGTTACACCCTTGCCATTCTTCCACGGCAGTTGGCGGGCGGTGTTGCTGTCGATAATACGGATGCTCACGGCGGTTGCTCATACAGGCTATTTGTATATGTATATACATTAACGTTTTGCGGCTGCACAGAGGCTGGGCCAGTCGAGCGCTGCCGTTCGTCTGCCGCTGGGCGTTGCTGTTGAACAGCATGCGCCTTCTATCTCGGTGATTTCTTTGGTTGTGCCTTAGCGCGGACATATGACGGGTGTAGCGCAGCACTGATTTTTCGGTGACCAACGGGGTTGACGACTGCATGGTCGAATTCTATTGTATATACAAGTTAGCTCAAGGAGAGTCCCATGTCCCCGTCCGCCCCGCGTCTGCTTTGGCGCGAGCTCTGCATCTTTGATGGCCTGACCACGCTGGCCGAGCCGATCAACGTGCTGGTGGCGGATGGCAAGGTCGCGGGGCTGTGGCCTACCGGCGCGTTTCCTGACGCTATGGCTGAAGGCGCGGTCGAAGCCGGGCGTGGCGGGGTGATGACTCCGGGGCTGGTGGATTGCCACACGCATCTGGTGTACGCCGGCAACCGCGCCGGTGAATTCGAGCAGCGCCTTGAGGGTGCCAGCTACGCCGAGATCGCCAAGGCCGGCGGCGGCATTCTCAGTACCGTGCGTGCCACCCGTGCTGCCAGCGAGGACGAACTGCTGGCGCAGAGCCTGCCGCGCTTGCAGGCGCTGCTGGACGACGGTGTGACCACCCTGGAAATCAAATCCGGCTACGGCCTGAGCACCGCTGATGAATTGAAGATGCTGCGCGTCGCCCGCCGCCTGGGCGAGCTGCTGCCGCTGCGCATCACCACCACCTTGCTTGGTGCCCATGCCTTGCCGCCGGAATTCGCCGACGACAGCGACGGCTATATCGCCCTGGTGTGCAACGAGATGATCCCGGCGGCCGTTGCCGAAGGCCTGGCCGATGCGGTGGACGTGTTCTGCGAAAACATCGGCTTCACGCCAGCGCAGTGCGAATTGGTGTTCCAGGCGGCGCAGCGCCATGGCCTACCGATCAAGATGCACGCTGAGCAATTGTCCAATCAGGGCGGCAGTGCCCTGACCGCACGTTATCGGGGCCTCTCGGCTGACCATATCGAGTTTCTCGACGAGGCCGGGGTGCAGGCCATGGCCGCCGCCGGCACCGTGGCCACCCTGTTGCCAGGGGCTTTTTATACCCTGCGCGAAACCCAGCTGCCGCCCATCGAGTTGCTGCGCCAGTACGGTGTGCCAATGGCCCTGGCCAGCGATGCTAACCCCGGCACCTCGCCGATCTGCTTCCCGACCCTGTGCCTTAACCAGGCCTGCACCCTGTTCCGTTTGACCCCGCGCGAAGCCCTGGCCGGTATGACCGCCCATGCCGCACGCGCCCTCGGCCGCCCAGATCTCGGGCGGATCGAGGTTGGGGCCCCCGCCGATCTGTGCCTGTGGGATGTGCAGCAACCTGCCGAGCTGGCCTATGCGGTCCAGCCGGGCCGGCTGCGTCAGCGCATCTTCAACGGCGCCATTAGCTACAGCAAAGAGGTCAACACCCATGCACGCTGATCGCAACTCCATGGACCTCTGGCAGGGCCGTGTCGACCCGGAAGCCGACAGCCCGCGCTGGCATCAGCGCATTCAGGAACTGAGCGCGGACAGCCAGCCTGGCGTCGCCCTGCTCGGTTTCGCCAGCGACGAAGGCGTGCGCCGCAATCATGGCCGCGTTGGCGCGGTAAATGGTCCGCTGGCGATGCGCAAGGCGTTGGCCAACCTGGCCTGGCATCGCCAAGGCGCGGCCTATGACGCCGGTGATGTGCTATGCGCCGATGGCGATCTGGAAAGCGCTCAGGCGCGCCTCGCTCACAACGTCTGCGCGCTGCTGGATGCTGGGCATCTGCCCATCGTTCTAGGCGGCGGCCATGAGGTGGCTTTCGGCAGCTGGCAGGGCATCGCCGAGCATATGGACGGTGCTGCTGCGCCTCGCATAGGCATTATCAATTTCGACGCGCATTTTGATCTGCGCGACCCGGCTCACGCCCGCTCCTCCGGCACGCCTTTCGCGCAGATTGCCGAGCAGTGCGCCGCACGCGGCTGGCCGTTCGCCTATGCCTGCCTGGGTGTTAGCCGCGCCAGCAACACCCGCGCCTTGTTCCAGCGTGCCGCCGAACTGGAGGTGCTGGTACGCGAGGATCGCGAGATTCGCGAGGCCAGCCTGGCGGCCATCAGCGCCGAACTGTCGACCTTTATCGCCGGCTGCGACGCCATCTACCTGACCATCGATATCGACGTGCTGCCAGCCTGCGAGGCCCCGGGCGTCAGCGCCCCGGCAGCGCGTGGCGTGCCGCTGGCGCTGCTTGAACCGCTGCTGGAAACCGTGCGCGACAGCGGCAAGTTGCGCCTGATGGATCTGGCCGAACTCAACCCCGAACACGATATCGACAGCCGCACCGCCAAGGTCGCGGCGCGGCTGATCCACCTGTTGACCCTGACCGGCTAAGCGCTACTTGGCCACTTCCCTGACAACAATAAATACAGAGGAATGCACAGATGACACCCTTCACCCAGCACCGCCACGGCGGCAGCCCGGCACCCGGTTTGTTGCGCGCGGAGAGCCGTCATGTCTGAACAACTTACGGCGCTCGCCAGCGTGTCCAAGGGTCGCGCCCTGGCCCGGTTGCTCGGTTATAGCCTGATCGGCCTGCTGCTGTTTTTCGTACCCTTCGAAATCGGCGGCCGTTCAACCATCCTCCTCGACCATGCCGCCACGGCTCTGCAAACCCATGCACGGCCGCTGGTGATCACTATTGCCATGCTGTTTATGCTCTACGGCGCGCTGCAGCCCTGGCTCAGCGGCAGCTGGCGCGGCGACCTGACCCGTACCGTGTTCAGCGTGCTCAAGGTGTTCGGTCTGCTGATCGGCGTAGCCTATCTGCTGCGTGTCGGGCCTGAAGCGCTGTACCAGCCGGGCATGCTGCCGTTTCTGTTCGACAAGCTGGTGCTCAGCCTGGCGCTGATCGTGCCGCTGGGTGCGCTGGCCCTGGTGTTTCTGATCGGCTTCGGTCTGCTCGAGCTGGTCGGCGTGCTGATGCAGCCAGTGATGCGGCCGATCTGGCGCACGCCGGGCAAGTCGGCAATTGATGCCGTGGCCTCGTTCGTCGGCAGCTACTCGGTGGGCCTGCTGATCACCGACCGCATGTACCAGCAGGGCTATTACAGCGTGCGCGAGGCGGCGATTATCGCCACCGGCTTCTCCACGGTATCCGCGCCTTTTATGGTGATCATCGCCAAGACCCTTGGCCTGATGGAAATCTGGAACCTGTATTTCTGGAGCGCGATGCTGGTGACCTTCAGCGTCACTGCGGTCAGCGCACGTATCTACCCGCTGTCACGTTTACCTACTGAAAGCCGTCCCGAGCCGCAGCTGCAAGCGGGCGAAAGCCGTATCGGCAGCGCCTGGCGTGCCGGGCTCAGCCAGGCTGCCAGTGCGCCTTCGCTGCTTAGCGCGTTGCGCGAGACCTTTGTCGATGGCCTGCGCATGACCGCCGCGATCCTGCCGAGCATTCTTGCTGTCGGCCTGCTCGGCTTGCTCGCCGCCAAATACACGCCGCTGTTCGATGCCCTCGGCGTGCTGTTCTACCCGCTGACCTGGCTGTTTGGCCTGAATGAGCCGATGCAGGTGGCCCGCGCCATTTCCTCAGGTCTGGCGGAGATGTTCCTGCCGGCCATGTTGCTGAAAGACGCCGACGTGCTGGTCAAGTTCGTCACCGCCATCGTTTCGGTGAGCAGCGTGCTGTTTCTCTCTGCCTCGATTCCCTGTGTGCTGGCCACCCGTATTCCCCTGCGTCTGCGCGACCTGTTGCTGGTCTGGCTGCAGCGCACGTTCTTAAGCCTATTGTTCAGCATTCCGCTGGGCTACCTGGCGCTCTACATGGGCTGGCTGTAAGCCGCCCGCACCTGACGATTTGTTGATAAGGAGCTTGCTATGAGCCTTTTCCGTGACACCGAAATCCGCGCCGCCCGTGGCACCACGCTGACCGCCAAGAGCTGGCTGACCGAAGCGCCGCTGCGCATGCTGATGAACAACCTCGACCCGGAAGTGGCCGAGAACCCCAAGGAGCTGGTGGTGTATGGCGGCATCGGCCGCGCCGCGCGCAACTGGGAGTGCTACGACAAGATCGTCGAAGTGCTGACCCGCTTGGAAGACAACCAGACTCTGCTGATTCAATCCGGCAAGCCGGTTGGCGTGTTCGAGACGCACAAAGACGCGCCGCGCGTGCTGCTGGCCAACTCCAACCTGGTGCCGCACTGGGCCACCTGGGAGCACTTCAACGAACTGGATGCCAAGGGGCTGGCCATGTACGGCCAGATGACCGCTGGCAGCTGGATCTATATTGGCAGTCAGGGCATCGTCCAGGGCACCTATGAAACCTTCGTCGAAGCCGGTCGCCAGCACTACGGCGGCAACCTCAAGGGCCGCTGGGTACTCACCGCAGGCCTGGGCGGCATGGGCGGCGCGCAGCCACTGGCAGCGACCCTGGCCGGCGCCTGCTCGCTGAATATCGAGTGTCAGCAGAGCCGTATCGATTTCCGCCTGAAGACCCGTTATGTCGACGAGCAGGCCAGCGATCTCGATGACGCCCTGGCGCGTATCGACAACTACTGCAGCGAAGGCAAGGCAGTGTCCATCGCCCTTTGCGGCAACGCAGCGGAGATCCTCCCGGAGCTGGTCAAGCGTGGCGTGCGCCCGGACATGGTCACCGACCAGACCAGCGCCCACGACCCGCGCCACGGCTACCTGCCGGCCGGCTGGAGCTGGGACGAATACGTGGCCCGCGGCAAAACCGAGGAGGCCGTGGTGGTCAAGGCCGCCAAGCAGTCCATGGCCGTGCATGTGCGCGCCATGCTGGCCTTCCAGCAGATGGGCGTGCCGACCTTCGATTACGGCAACAATATCCGCCAGATGGCCCTGCAGGAGGGCGTCGATAACGCCTTCGATTTCCCTGGTTTCGTCCCTGCTTATATCCGTCCGCTGTTCTGCCAAGGCATCGGCCCGTTCCGCTGGGTGGCGCTGTCCGGCGACCCCGAGGACATCTACAAGACCGACGCCAAGGTCAAGGAGCTGATCCCGGACGACGCTCACCTGCACAACTGGCTGGACATGGCCCGCGAGCGCATCAGCTTCCAGGGCCTGCCCGCGCGGATCTGCTGGGTCGGTCTGAAGGACCGCGCGCGCCTGGCTCAGGCCTTCAACGACATGGTCGCCAGTGGCGAGCTGAAAGCGCCGATCGTTATCGGTCGCGACCACCTCGACTCGGGTTCGGTAGCCAGCCCCAACCGTGAGACCGAGGCCATGCAGGACGGCTCCGATGCCGTCTCCGACTGGCCGCTGCTCAACGCGCTGCTCAATACCGCAGGCGGCGCGACCTGGGTGTCGCTGCACCACGGTGGCGGCGTCGGTATGGGCTATTCGCAGCATTCCGGGGTGGTCATAGTGGCCGACGGCACGCCGGAAGCCCGCGCCCGACTCGGCCGCGTGCTGCGCAACGATCCGGGCACCGGAGTGATGCGCCACGCCGATGCCGGTTATGAAATTGCCATCGACTGCGCCGAAGAGCAGGGTCTCGACCTGCCGATGATCGCCGCGACCCAAGGAACCCAAGCATGAGCCTGTACACCCTCACCCCTGGCCAACTGACCCTGGCCCAGCTGCGCGCCGCCTTCCAGGCACCGCTGCATCTGACGTTGGCAGAGTCGGCCTATCCGGCCATCGAAGCCAGTGTTGCCTGCGTCAACGGCATCATTGCCGAAGGCCGTACCGCTTACGGCATCAACACCGGTTTCGGTCTGTTGGCCTCGACCCGCATCGCCAACGAGGACCTGGAAAAACTCCAGCGCTCGCTGGTGCTGTCGCATGCTGCCGGCATCGGCGAGCCGCTGGAAGACGCCATGGTGCGGCTGATCATGCTGCTCAAGGTCAACAGCTTGGCGCGTGGTTTCTCGGGCATCCGCCTGAAAGTTATCGAGGCGCTGATCGCCTTGATCAACGCCGAGGTCTATCCGCACATTCCATTGAAAGGCTCAGTGGGTGCATCCGGCGACCTGGCGCCCCTGGCGCATATGTCGCTGGTGCTGCTCGGCGAAAGTCAGGCGCGCCATAAAGGCCAGTGGCTGCCGGCGAGCGAAGCCCTGGCGATTGCCGGCCTCGAACCCATGACCCTGGCGGCCAAGGAAGGTCTGGCTTTGCTCAACGGCACCCAGGTGTCCACCGCCTATGCGCTGCGCGGTCTGTTCGAGGCCGAGGATCTGTTCGCCGCGGCGACCGTCTGCGGCGGCCTGACCGTCGAGGCGGCGCTGGGCTCGCGGGCACCTTTCGATGCGCGCATCCACGCCGCCCGCGGCCAGCGTGGGCAGATTGATGCCGCAACTGTCTATCGCCATCTGCTCGGCGACAGCAGTGAAGTCGGCCGCTCTCATGAGGCTTGCGACAAGGTGCAGGACCCCTATTCGCTGCGCTGCCAGCCCCAGGTTATGGGCGCCTGCCTGACCCAGCTGCGCCAGGCCGCCGAGGTGTTGGCGGTGGAAGCCAATGCGGTATCGGATAACCCACTGGTGTTCGCCGCCGAGGGCGATGTGATTTCCGGTGGCAACTTCCACGCCGAACCCGTGGCCATGGCCGCCGACAACCTGGCCCTGGCCATCGCCGAGATCGGCGCCCTGAGCGAGCGGCGCACCTCGCTGATGATGGACAAGCATATGTCGCAACTGCCGCCGTTTCTGGTGGCCAATGGCGGGGTCAACTCCGGCTTTATGATCGCCCAGGTTACCGCTGCCGCATTGGCCAGCGAGAACAAGGCGCTGGCTCATCCGCACAGCGTCGACAGCCTGCCGACCTCGGCCAACCAGGAAGACCACGTGTCCATGGCCCCTGCTGCTGGCAAACGCCTGTGGGAAATGGCCGCCAATACCCGTGGCGTACTGGCCATCGAATGGCTGGGCGCGTGCCAGGGCCTGGATTTTCGCGAAGGGCTGAAAAGCTCGCCGCTGCTGGAACAGGCGCGTCAGGCGCTGCGCGCGCAGGTGCCGTACTACGTTGAAGACCGCTTCTTCGCCCCGGATATCGAGGCAGCCAATGCCCTGCTCGCCGAGCGCGTGCTGACCCCACTGTTGCCGACCGGGATGCTGCCGTCACTAACGTAGTCGGGCCCGTGGGTAGGGTGGACAACACGAGGCTTGCCCACTGGGCTTAGCGTGTTGCAACGGTGGGCAAGCAAAGCGTTGCCCACCCTACGTTGCGGCTTGTTGACGCGTTATTATCCGCGCATCGGGACACCCCAAGGAGCCGCTGTGAGCAGTACAACCCCGCGCTACAAAGCGATTGAAGCGTTTCTGCTGGAGCGCATCCATAGCGGCGCTTACCCGGTCAATCATCAGATTCCGCCGGAAGAGCAGCTGGCGCGGGATTTCGGAGTCAGCCGGATGACCGCCAACAAGGCCATTCGCGATCTGGTGCAGAAGGGCTATCTGCTGCGCCAGGCTGGCCTGGGTACCTTTGTCACCGACCGCAAGGCCGAATCATCGCTGCATGAAGTGCTGAATATTGCCAATGAAGTGCGCGGTCGTGGGCACGCCTACAGTAACGACATCATTCGCTGTGAAGCGCTGGCGGCCGATGATGAGGTGGCGCTGCGCCTTGGCCTGCGTCTGGGCGCGGAGGTGTTTCACAGCATTCTGGTGCACCGCGAGGATGGCGTGCCGATCCAGCTGGAAGACCGCTTCGTCAACCCGCGCTGGGTGCCGCATTACCTGGACAGTGATTTTTCCCGGCAGACGCCCAACGAGGTGCTGGTCAGCAGCTGCCCGATCTCCGATGTCGAGCATGTGGTCGAGGCGGTGTTGGTGGATCAGCAGGTGGCCGACTGGCTGGCTATCGAAGTGGCCGCGCCGTGCCTGAGTGTGATTCGCCGGACCTGGTCGGATGAGCATCTGATCAGCTACGCCCGACTGATCCATCCGGGCGATCGCTATAAGCTTCGCTCATCGCACAAACCACGCCGTTAAAGCCAATCAGTTGTTGATCTGCTGCTCGACCAGTTCGGGGTTGTCGATAAAGCGGTTGCGGGTGCCTTGCAGGCTGGCAATCTTGTCGTTGCGCGCCTTTTCCTCGGCATCCGGCGGGTCCATCTGGTGCCATGTTTTGTACATCTGCACCTGGCCGACAATGGGCAGGTCGTACTCAACATGCATATAGAAAATCGCCCGGGCCACGTTGCCTTTGGCCTCGTCGCGCGGCTCGACCAATTGGAAGCTGGTTTTCATCTCGCAGTCGATGTCAGCGAATTTGCTTGGCACGCTGTCGTCCAGCTCGCCGAACTGCGCATTACGCCGCACTAGCTCGACGCGGGTCATTGCCGGGTAGAGGTTGTGCAGGTCGGAGGTCATGTAGACATAACGCGGGTTCATGATTCCGCACTGACGGTCGGTGACGCAGCGCAGGGCGCTTTTCAGCTGTCTAGTGCTGTAGATCGCGCTGGCTTTGAGCTGGCCGCTCTCTTCGGTGAAGTCTTTGCCGCAATACAGCGTGCTGCCGCCCTGGCCGTAAAGCTGGCTCCAGAACAATTGGACGGCGGCTTTGGGATCGGAAAGTTGGTTCTGTCCGTTGGCCAATGTGGGTAGGCTGATGCTAGCTGTCAGACAGCCGATGGCGAAAAGCAGTGAGCGCATGCGTAGCCCCAATGACCGCCGTTGTCGGCGCTTGTTGTTTTTGTAAGACAGGATCGAGTCTAACAAGACCTACGTCACAAAATAAAGCCGAGCGGTTGCTCGGTTTTACCCGAAAAGACGTTGTGTAGGCGATGGCTTACACGGTGTGATGCAGATTGCCACTATGCCGGTTAGCGGGCGATGGCTAATCTGCTGCCCGTGGACGTCGCGCAGGAAGCGCACTTTAGCAACAAGGATACGTGGGACAGCTGCCAGGATGGCAAGCAGATCAAGGATGTCAGCAAATAGTCTGCAAAAACCCCGCAATCGCGGGGTTTTCTTTTTTATGCTCAGCGCCTCCATGCGCTTTACCCCTTGGGGCTTGCGCGCAAAAACGTTCCCGACGTTTTTGTGGGCTGCCATCCATGGCCGCCACCCTTCGGCCATCGCTGCGCGATGTTGAAAATCATTCCAGATGATTTTTTATGCTCAGCGCCTCCATGCGCTTTACCCCTCTGGGGCTTTCAGGCAAAAGCGCTTCTGACCTTTTCTGGCTTGCGTTCGCCAAACCGCTCAACCATCTCGACGTGCCGAACGCTATCGCGTGATTACGCTAAATACCGCGCTGGCACGGGCGATGCGTACGGATTCGACCATGAAGTAGCAATTGGCAAACGCCAGGCTTTTGCCGACCTTTTGTACATCGCTTTCAATGCTGATCCAGTCGCCGAGTTTGGCGGTGCCCGCGTAGTCGATGGTCAGGCTGCTGGTGACTATTGGCGTGGGCGGCTCGTGGGCGAAGGCACTGTTATAACCCAGGGCGACGTCGGCCAGGCTGCTCAGTACGCCGCCATGCACCAGGCCGCGGGCATTGCAGTGTTTTTCCTCGGCACGTAGGCCAATCACCAGGCCCGTCTCTGTGCGCTGGTTGTAGATCGGCCCCAGCAGATCAAGAAAGGGGCTGCTTCTAAACAGCGGGGTAAAGCCTGCGGGAATCATGCTCATCAGCAAAGCCTCCTTTGTTATCGGATGTTCAGGCGGCCTGGCGCTGCGCCTGTAATTCAGCAAACCAGTTCAGCGTTTCATCCCAAAGCGACTGCGCAGCCGGGCGGAAGTAGCCCATATGACCGATGGCGCCGATGCTGGCGGTTGAGTCAATGGTGCGCGCTTGATAAGGCGCGGCGCTGTAGGCGGCCATAAAGGCATCGCGCGAGGCAGGCGGGGCCCACAGATCGTCAAGGGCGTTGGCGGCGATAATCGGCGTGCTGACCTGAGCAAAGCGCTCCGCCAATTCCGGCATTTGCGGGTCTTCGAAGAAGTAGCGCGGGTAGCTGCACCAGCGCTTCCACTGTTTGTACACGCCCAGTGGCAGGTCCTCGCCCATGCCCAGCTTGCTCCATGCCAGGTAGCCCTTGTAGCGGGTCAGCAGTGGGCCGATCAACCGCCACATGGTCAGCACGCGCAGTTGCTCGGCCTTGGGCATCCAGCCGTGCCAGCCGGCACCAGTGCCGAATGTGTAAAAACCCTGGACCTGATCATGGTTTGGCAGCAGACCGAAGGCATGCCCGCCAAAGGAATGGCCGACCATATACAGCGGCCGCTGCGGGTGACGGTGCTGGTCGACGGCAGCCGCCAGGTCGAGGTGTGCCCAGTCCAGATAGTCCATGGCAAAGCCGCGCAGGCTGGCGGGTTTCGATTGGCCGATACCGCGGTAGTCCAGGGTCAGGGTGCTGTAGCCGCGTTGCGCGGCGTATTCGGCAAAACGTCGATAGAAGCCCTGCGGCACGCCGGTGGCGCCGGCAATCACTAGCTGCGCGATCGGCTCCGGCGCGTGGTACAGCGTGGCGGTGAGCGGATAACCGTCGAGTGCCGGCAGCTGCACGCTTTCGCTAAGGATGGCTGGGGTGTTCATGGGCGGACTCCTCCCGGAAACTGTTCGCGGGTCAGGTTGAACAGGGCAGTGGCTGCGCGCTTGAGCGGCTCGCTGCTGCCGGCCACGCGGGCTTGCAGCAGCCCGCCTTCATACAGCGCGACAAACAGTGCGGCGAGGTTATCCGCCTGCTCGCTGGGGTAACCGTAGGCATGCAGTTGTGCGCTTAGCGCCTGGCGCACGGCAGTAAAACTGCGCTGCAAGGCGGCGCGAATTTCCAGATCTTCCGGGCCACTTTCCAAGGCGACGGTGGCTAGCGGGCAGCCACGTTCGAACTGACTGTTCTCCAACTGTTGCAGTGCGCCTTGCAACCAGTTGTGCAGCGCCTTGAGCGGGTCCGACTGCTGGGCAAAAAGCTGGCTGAACAGGCTGTCGATATGCTGGCTGATATGGTCGATAGCTGCCACCGCTAGCTCGCTCTTACCGCCAGGGAAGTGGTGATAGAGGCTGCCCTTGGGCGCGCCGGCAATTTCCAGCAGCTCACTCAGGCCAACGCCATGCAGCCCCTTGCGTTGCAAGGCATCGGCCATGGCGTGAATCAGTTTGTCGCGGGTCGAGATCTTTTTCATGAGCAAATATATAGACCGGTCGGTCTATTTTGCCAAGCAGTTTGTGCCGCTATTCGAATTGTTGATGAAGGATTATCGATAAGCGGACAAAAACTTTGGTTGCTCCTCTCAAGAAAGCGCCAGCGCCGCCGCTAAGTTGAGATGGCCGTCAATCCCAGCAGGGGGCGGTAAGGGAGTTGCATTCGCCAAAGGGTCCATAAATGGCGCTGACGCTTAACACCAACGTTTCATCGCTTAGCATTCAGCGCAGCCTGAATGAGACTACGCGTGCGTTGGAAACGTCGATGCAGCGCCTCTCCACCGGCTATCGCATCAACAGTGCCAAGGATGATGCTGCTGGTATGCAGATTGCCAATCGCATGAGTAGCGAGATCAGCGGAATGCGGATCGCTGTTCGCAACGCTAATGATGGTATCTCCCTGGCCCAGACCGCCGAGGGGGCTTTGCAACAATCCACTCTTATTCTGCAGCGCATGCGCGATTTGGCACTGCAGGCCGCCAACGGCTCCAACTCGATTAATGAGCGCAGTGCGCTGCAGCAGGAAGTTTTGCAGTTGCAGCAGGAGCTGGGTCGGATTGCCGAAACTACGAGCTTTGCCGGGCGCAAGTTGCTGGATGGCAGCTATGGCTCAAGCGCATTACAGGTCGGGGCCAATGCGTTTGAAACGATTGCTGTCAGCCTCGGCAATTTTGGAGTCAAGCGTATTGGGGTTAACTCGCGCGATCTGGTCAATGGCACCACCGGCGTGCTGGCGGCTGATCAGTTGGGTGGGCTGCTGGCGCAAAACGGCGCGATTCCTGATAACGACGTGAGTGGCGAATTAACTGTTTATGGTCGTGCCACAACCCGCTTTGCGGTCGAGGGGTCGGCCAAGTCGGTAGCCAGCAGTATCAACAAACGTTCCGAAACCACCGGCGTTACAGCGGACGCCCGCACGCTTGTGCAGTTGAGTTTCAGTGAGGACGACACCTACAGTTTTGAACTATACGGTTCTAACACCGAGGCTGTAAGTATTCGCGGCAAGCTGGAAAACGGCGATCTGGGTTTACTCGCTGAAGCCATCAATGCTGAAAAAGGCACAACAGGCATCAGTGCGCGCATTGAAGATGGCAAGTTGTGGTTGGTCAGTGAGGCGGGCGACGACATTGTTCTTGAGGATTTTCTGTCGGAGGAAAATGGCACCGCAGTGATCCAGGCGTTCGATTACAGCGGTGAGGATGAGCTGACGAGTGCTGTGGCGACGCTTGATGATGATTCATCCGCCAGGGCCATTGGCGTGGTGCGCATGAGCAGCAATAACGCGTTCAGTACCGAGGTGGACGGCGTCACTGTCGATGGTAGTACGGCGCGAAACTTCAGCCTTCTGGAGAGCGTGAATGATATCGACTTGCTCAGCGATATCGATGCACAGCTGGCAATAGGTGTGATCGACGGAGCGCTGAGCCTGATCGATGGTGCTCGCGCTGAGCTGGGGGCAATACAGAATCGTCTCGAATACACCATCGCTAGCCTGGAGAATAGCGCTGAGAACCTCAGTGCAGCACGAAGCCGTATCAGAGATACCGACTACGCCGCTGAGGTTTCGGAGTTGGTGCGCAGACAAATTCTGCAGCAGGCCGCAACGGCTATGCTGGCGCAGGCCAACCAGCGGCCGCAGGCCATTCTGACGCTGTTACAGGGCTTGTGACGGCGGGGTAATTCTTGCCGCACGCTTTTCCGCTACCATCTGCTTCTCTTTCGCATGCGATAAGGATTTCCCCATGTCCATCTCCACGCTGATTTTCCTGGCGGTTGTCGCCGCGCTGATCTTTTACGTGATTAGTATCTACAACCAGCTGGTCACCCTGCGTAACCGCTTTCAGAACGCCTTTGCGCAGATCGAGGTGCAGCTCAAACGCCGCTATGACCTGATCCCCAATCTGGTGGAAACCGCCAAGGGCTATATGGCTCATGAGCGCGAAACCCTGGAGGCGGTGATTGCCGCGCGTAACAACGCGGTCACTGGGCTCAAAGCCGCTGCGGCGCAGCCTGGCAATGCCCAGAGCATGGCGCAGTTGGGTGGGGCGGAAGGGTTGCTGAACAGCGCATTGGGTCGTCTGAACGTCACGCTTGAGGCCTACCCGGACCTCAAGGCCTCGGCGAATATGCAGCAGGTCAGTGAAGAGTTAAGCAGCACCGAGAATAAGGTGGCGTTTGCTCGTCAGGCCTTCAACGATGCGGTGATGGCCTACAACACCTACAAACAGGCGTTCCCGCCAGTATTGCTGGCCGCTAGTTTCGGCCACGCTCAGAATGCCAGCCTGCTGGAGTTCGCCGACAGCGCAGCGATTCAGGAAGCGCCGAAGGTGTCGTTCTAAGTTAAGGGCTCGGCACGATGAATTTCTTCGAGCAACAGGATCGCGCCCGGCGTAATAGCGGGCGTTTGCTGATTCTGATGGTGCTGGCGGTGTTTAGTCTGATCACCCTGACCAGTCTGGTGCTGGGGTTGGTCTGGCAGCTCTTTGGCCAGAGCCACGCGTCGATGTGGGTGGCCAGTGAGGCGCCGAACAGCGTATTGCCCAGTTGGCCACTGGTAGGTTGTGTGGCGCTGGCGGTGATCGGCGTGGTGCTGTTGGGCAGCCTGTACAAACAGCTGCAGCTGAGCCGTGGTGGTCAGGCGATTGCCGAGCGTTTGGGTGGGCGCTTGATCAACCTGTCGCCACAGAACCTCGAAGAGCGCCGGCTGCTCAATGTGGTGGAGGAAATGGCTTTGGCCTCGGGCACCTCGGTGCCGCCGGTGTATGTGCTCGATGATGCCGGGATCAACGCCTTTGCCGCCGGCCTGACGCCACAGGATGCGGTGATCGGGATTACCCGTGGGGCGATCTGCCAGCTCAGCCGCGATGAGTTGCAGGGCGTGATCGCCCATGAGTTCAGCCATATCTTCCACGGCGATATGCGCCTCAATACGCGCCTGGTCTCGGTGCTGCACGGCATTCTGCTGCTGGGGCTGATTGGCGGCTTTTTGCTGCGCAGCAGCGGGCGCGGTAGCCGTTCCAGTCGCGACAACTCGGTGGCGATTGTGCTCGCCATCGGCGTTACGCTGTGGGTGCTGGGCTATGCCGGGACTTTTTTCGGCAACCTGATCAAGGCTGCCGTAAGCCGACAGCGCGAGTTTCTCGCCGACGCTTCGGCGGTGCAGTACACGCGTAATCCGGAGAGCATTGCTGGCGCCTTGAAGAAGATCGGCGGCAACCTGTATGGCTCACAACTGCAGGCCGGGCATGCCGCCGAGTTCAGCCATATGTACTTTGCTGCCGGCGTCCGTCAGGCGCTGGACGGCATGCTGGCTACCCACCCGCCATTGGACCAACGCATTCGCCGCATCACCCCAAGCTGGGATGGCAGTTACCCGAATGTGGCGGAGCTTAGCGTGGCAACGCCTGCTGCAGCAGCCAGCGATTCGGCCGTTAACCTGTATGACCTGAGCGCGTTTGTCCCAGGCTTGAGCCCCGCCTCAGCGAGTGAGGCAATTGACGCCATTGGCGATCCGCAGGCGCCACATTTGCTGGCCGCACGCAGCACTCTGGCGCATCTGGATATTGCCCTGAGCGAGGCGGCGCACTGCTGCAGTGGCGCTCAGGCGCTGCTCTACGGCTTGTTGCTTGACCCCGTCGAGACGCAGGCCGCGCAGCAATTACAGCTGCTGCAACCACGTATCGCTGCCGAGGTTGCCGCGCAGCTCGCACTGTTGCGCGAGCCGCTGCGCCAGTTGGCGCCTGGGATGCGCTTGTCTCTTTTGGATCTGGCCATGCCGGCCCTCAAGCAATTGGCGACCGATCAGTTTGCCGCGCTCAAGGCCAATTTGGCTCTGCTGATTCGCGCCGATGGCCGGGTCGCGCTGCTGGAATGGACGCTGCTACGCATCGTCGAGCGCAATGTCGAAGGCGTGCGGGCGCAAACCAGTCGCTATCAGCTGCGGGAACTGGCCGCTGAAACCCGCGTGGTGCTATCGCTGCTGGCCCGCGCCGGCGGGGTGGATGAGCCTGCCGCGCAGTCAGCCTTCGAGCATGCCGGTAGCGAGCTGGCGTTTCCGCTCGAACAATTGCTGCCGGCCAGCGCCAGTAATTTAGCGGCGCTTGAACCAGCACTGCGGCGCCTGAGTCTGCTCTGGCCGTTGCAGAAACCGCAGCTGCTTAAAGCCATGGCGCGTTGCATCGAGCATGACGGTCGGATCAGCGCCGAGGAGGCCGAGTTGATGCGTGCGGTGGCGGATATTCTCGACTGCCCGATGCCGCCATTGCTGAGCCAGGGCTAACCGTTCGGCGGCCGATGGCTTGACCCGTCGCGGCAATCGGCGGACTGTTAAGCGCGTCGGCGGGCCGCGTTTGCCCATCCGGCCTGTGCAATCTGAGACGCGTCTAGCCATAAGAAATGCTGTACGGCCTTGTGCCCCTTGCTACTGCCTCCTGACCTCAATCGTCACGCCGGCGCGTACCCGGCAAGGAGCATCCTGTGACTATTTTCCAACCCCTTACCCAAGGGCTGTTCGATCCACGCCTGCAGCTGGAAGCGGAAACCCGTGAATACCGGGCGTACCCTGGCAGCATCTGCCTGGGAACGCCGGATATCCATGCTGAGATTGTCCAGACCATTGCCGCTATTGACCGGCTGGCTGGGCAGTTGCGCCAGCCGCCGGCCCCGTAGCTCACGGCCTGCTACAGATGTCGCGCTACCCAGGCGGCATAGGCGTCGATAAATTTCTGCAGAAACGGCTTGATGCCATCTTCGAGCTTGCCGGCTTCATTGAAGAAGCTGCCGGCACCGCCGAGATAGGCCTCCGGCTGCTGCATCATATGGACGTCGAGAAACACCATGGACTGGCGCAGGTGATGGTTTGCCGCGAAGCCACCGATGGCGCCTGGCGAGGCGCTCAGCACGGCGCCGGGTTTACCGCTGAAGGCACTTTTGCCGTAGGGCCGCGAGCCGACATCGATGGCATTCTTCATCGGTGCGGGCACCGAGCGGTTGTACTCCGGGGTGACAAACAACAGGGCATCGGCAGCCTGCACCTGGCTGCGGAAATCGTTATAGGCGGCGGGCGGGTTGTCCTGGTCAATGTCTTCGTTGTACAGCGGCAGCTCGCCGATTTCGATGATCTTCAGTTGCAGCAAGGGTGGCGCGAGTTCGCTCAGGGCCAGTGCCAGTTTGCGGTTGATCGAAGCCTTGCGCAGGCTACCGACCAGCACGGCGACGCTGTAGGTCTTACTCATGACGACTCCTTTTAGGGGTGGGCGACGAGACTGGAAACTATAGACCGCCACCAGCCCAGTGCCGTTCTGCGTCAAATGACGAAGGCCGCGAGCAAATCCTCGGCAAACGCGCGCTGGGCATCACTGGGGTGCTGGCCGCGATGGCTGGCCAGGTGAAACTGCACCGCAAAACCCAGCTCTTCGGCCAGCAGTGCGCGCAGGCGACCGTTGGCCAGCCAGGGCGCGGCGATATGTTCGGGCAGGTAACCGATATGCCGGCCGGAGAGAATAAACGCCAGCGCGCCGTCGAGCTGTTCGGTCTGCGCCGAGCTGGGTGAGCTTTGAAACGGTTCGTGCACCTGCACAAAACGGTAAGGGTGCTGCACCCGGTCGGCCTGCTGCAGGTCTTCCCGGCTGATCTGCCGGCGCTTGAACAGCGCATGGCCCTTTGCGCAAAACAGCACCTGGCGCTCACGAAACAGCGGCTGATAATCCAGCGCGCTCTGGTTGCCAGAGAAATAGCCGATGGCCAGGTGCAGCTGGCCTTGCAGCAGGCGGCGTTCCAGCTCGGCCGGCATGGCGGTCAGCAGCTCGATCTGCACCGCCTGGTTACGCCCGCGAAAGCGGCCAATGGCCTCGGCGACCTGTTCCAGCACGCTGGCTGCCAGACCTTCTGACAAACCAATGCGCAGCTCACCCAGCAGCTTGTCGGCCATGCCCTGCGCTTCGCCCTTGAAGGTTTCGATGGCGCTGAACAGTTTGCGCGTGGCGCTCAGCACCTGCTCACCCTTGGGCGTCAGACGAAAACCGCCTTTGCCGCGCTCGCACAGGCGAAAGCCCAAGCGGGTTTCCAGCTTGGCCATCTGCGTGCTGATGGTCGACTGGCCAATCCCCAACTCGCCTTGGGCGGCGCTAAAGCCACCGCACTCCACCACGGTGACAAACAGACGCAGCAACTGCAGATCGAGGTCGCGTAACTGGCTGAGCATGGTGGCTCCTAACATTGATCAGCATCGATGCCAGAGTAGAACACTTCATATTTAAGCTAAGCAAACCGGCAGGCAGGATGTGCCCAGCTCATCCCGTCATCGAGGTCATCCCCATGCGTCAGGCCCTTGTTCCGCTACTGCTGTGTTGCGCCTTTGCCACCCAGGCTGAAGAGAAAGCCCTCAACCTTTACAGCTGGTCCGCCTACCTGCCGGAGCAGGCCCTGCAGCGCTTCAAGGACGAAACCGGGATCACGGTCAAATACGACATCTTCGACAGCGCCGAAGCCCTGGACAGCAAATTGCTCACCGGCGCCAGCGGCTATGACGTCGTCTTCCCTGCCTCCAGCGGCCTGGCCCGGGCGATTCAGGCCAAGGCTGTGCAGCCGTTGGACCGCAATCAGCTGCCGCATCTAGAGAATCTCGACCCGGCGCTGCTGAGCAAACTCGCCAGTGCCGACCCGGGCAATCAGTACGGCCTGCCGTACACCTGGGGCACGGTTGGGGTTGGGTTCAACCGCCAGGCGCTGGAGCAGCGTCTGCCCGGCGTGCCACTGAATAGCCTGGATCTGCTGTTCAAGCCCGAGTACGCCAGCAAGCTCAAGGACTGCGGCATCGCGGTGATCGACTCGCCGCAGGAAGTGATCAGCATCGTTCTCAACTACCTCGGCAAAGACCCCTACAGCAGCGAGCGCACCGACCTCGATGCGGTGGCGCAGCTGCTCACCCAGCTGCAACCGAACCTGCGTTACGTCGGGGCCGGGCGGCATATCAATGACCTGGCCAAGGGCGAAATCTGCCTGGCGCTGACCTACAACGGCGACGCCTATATGGCCGCGGCTAACGCGGCTGAGGCCAAGCAGCCGTTCGAGGTGCAGTACCGCATACCGCGTGAGGGCACGCTGCTGTGGTTCGACACCATGGCGATTCCCGCCGATGCGCCGCACCCCAAGGCCGCCCACGCCTTTATCGATTACATGCTGCGCCCCGAGGCCATCGCCGAGCTGACCAACAGCGTGTTCTTTGCCAACGCCAACAGCGCCGCCACAGCCCTGGTCGACCCGGCGATCAGCGGCGATGCCGATATTTATCCCGGTGAAGCGGTGCGCGCGCGGCTGTTTGCCGAGCAATTGATGCCGCTGCGCCAACAGCGTGAGCGCACGCGCATCTGGACCACTTTCCGCAGTCAGTATTGAGGACAAGGCAATGGAAGCATTTAACGGCAACGACCTGGCCTTTACCCGCGACAGCCTATACGGCACCTTCTCCGAGCCGACCTATGCCGGCGTTACCAGCTTTATGCGCCGACGTTACAGCCGCGATTTGCAGGGCGTGGACTTGGTGGTCAGCGGCGTGCCCTTTGACACCGCCACCACCAACCGCCCCGGCACCCGCTTCGGCCCGCGAGCGATTCGCGCGGCATCGATCACCAGCGCCTGGGAGCGGCATTACCCCTGGGAGTTCGACCCCTTCGACCACCTGGCGGTGATCGATTACGGCGACTGCAACTTCGACCACAGCCAGCCGCAGAACACCCCTGCGGTGATCGAGGCGCATGCCGCGCATATCGTTCAGGCTGGCTGCGGCATGCTTACCCTGGGCGGCGATCACTTCATCAGTTACCCGTTACTCAAGGCCCATGCGCAGAAATATGGCGCGTTGTCGCTGGTGCATTTCGATGCGCACAGCGATACCTGGCCGGATACCGATGAGACGGAGCAGGGCATCAACCACGGCACCATGTTCTATTACGCGGCCAAGCACGGCCTGGTCGATCCGTCGCGTTCGGTGCAGATCGGCCTACGCACCACCAATGACGACGTGATGGGCTTTCAGGTGCTGGATGCGCGGCAGGTGCACCGCAGCACGCCGGAGCAGATCGCCGCGCAAATCCGCGCGCGGGTCGGCGATAACCCGGTGTACCTGACCTTCGATATCGATTGTCTGGACCCAGCGTTCGCGCCGGGCACCGGTACGCCGGTGTGCGGCGGCCTGAGTAGCCATCAGGCACTGGAGATTCTGCGCGGCCTGCGTGGGATCAACCTGGTTGGTATGGATGTGGTGGAAGTCTCGCCGCCCTACGACCACGCAGAAGTCACCGCCCTGGCCGGCGCCGCCGTGGCGATGGAGCTGGTGTGTTTGTATGCGGCGCGGCATAAGTTGGGCGAGCGTTGAGGGGGAAATACCTAGGGTGGAAGTCGCTGTTTATTTCCATCATTGGTGTCGGCGCGGCTGCCCATGGTGGGCCGGTGAAGCGTGGTCCACCCTACGTCTAGTCAGCATTCAGCTGCTTGCACAGGCCAATCGGTGGCGGCAGAAACAGCCGCGCATCCATCAACTTCGGTTGGTGCACGATGGGGCTGAAGTCCATGCGCTCGAGGATGTCGCGCTGGATATCCACGCCCGGTGCTACCTCGATCAGTTCCAGGCCGTCCAGGGTCAGGCGCAGTACGCAGCGTTCGGTGACGTAGAGCACCGGCTGGCCGCGCTCGGCAGCCTGGTGGCCGGCGAAGGTGCGGTGTTCCACCTCGGCGACAAACTTGCGCAGCTCGCCGTCCTTGATGATGCGCAGCTGGCCGTCCTCGATGCGGATGTCCTGCGGCCCGGCGCTGAAGGTGCCGAGGAACACCACCTGCTTGGCGTTCTGGCTGATATTGATAAAACCGCCAGCACCGGCCAAGCGTGAGCCGAATTTGGACACGTTGAGGTTGCCCGCCGCATCGGCCTGAGCCAGGCCGAGAAAGGCGATATCCAGGCCGCCGCCGTCGTAGAAGTCGAATTGATAAGGCTGGTCGAGCAGTGCGCTGTGATTGCTCGCCGCGCCAAAATCCAGCCCCGAGGCGGGAATGCCGCCGATTACGCCAGGTTCGGCGGTCAGGGTCAGACGCTCGATCACCCCTTCCTCGGCCGCAACCCCGGCCACGCCTTCTGGCATGCCGATGCCGAGGTTGACTACCGCACCGGCTTGCAGCTCCAGCGCCGCGCGTCGAGCTATCAGTTTGCGCACATCCAGTGGCATGGCTTTCAGGCTGTCCATCGGCACGCGGGTTTCCCCGGCGAAGGCCGGGTTGTAGGCGGTGGCAAAGGTTTGCTGGTGGTTGGCCGGCTCGGCCAGCACCACGCAGTCCACCAGAATTCCGGGAATCTTCACCTCGCGGGCATTCAGCGAACCGCGTTCGACGATGCGCTCGACCTGAGCGATTACCAGCCCGCCCGAGTTGCGCGCGGCCATGGCGATGGCCAGGCTCTCGATGGTCAGCGCCTCGCGCTCGAAACTCAGGTTGCCATCCGGATCAGCGCTGGTGGCACGCACCACCGCCACGTGGATCGGGAAGGTCGGGTAGAACAGGTAGTCCTCACCGTCGATCGGCATCAGTCGCACCAGCTCGGTGGTGGTGCACGCATTGAGCTTGCCGCCGCCGTGGCGCGGGTCGACATAGGTGCCCAAACCAACGCGCGACAGCTGCCCCGGCTTGCCGGCGGCGATATCGCGAAACAGCTGGGAAATCACCCCTTGCGGTAGGTTGTAGGCCTCGATGCGGTTGTCTACCGCCAGCTTCTGCAGCCCTGGCACCAAGCCCCAATGACCGCCGATCACCCGTCGCACCAGGCCTTCATGAGCCAGGTGGTTGAGGCCGCGACCCTTGCCATCGCCTTGGCCGGCGGCATACACCAGGGTCAGGCCGCGCGGCGCTTGTTCAGCGAGAAAGCGCTGCTCTAGGGCAATGGCGATTTCCTCGGCGAAACCGATGCCGACAAAGCCGCCGGTGGCCAGGTTGGCGTTGTCCGGGATGCGCGCCACAGCGGCGGCGGCGGTCATGATCTTGCTCATGGTGCTTACTCGAAAAACGGGATGGGGAAACGGCGTGACCCTGTAGGAGCGGGCCATGCCCGCGATAGCGGTTCGCGGGCATGGAACTAGGCGTCCCCGCCGCTCCTACGGATGCATCGGATCAGAAGCTGCCGAACATGGTGCCGAGGGTAATCACCACTACCAGCGCCACCATCGGGAAGGCCACGGTGTTGACGAAGATAAATTTGTACGACTCGCGGTGGGTCAGTTTGCAGATCGCTAGCAGCGAGATCACCGCGCCGTTGTGCGGCAGGGTGTCCATGCAGCCGGAGGCCATCGCGGCGACGCGGTGCAGTAGCTCAGGGCTGATGCCGGCGGCGTTGGCCAGGGTCAGGTACTGCTCGCCGAGGGTTTTCAGCGCAATCGACATACCGCCGGAGGCCGAACCGGTGATGCCGGCGAGGATATTCACCGCCACCGCTTCGGAGATCAGCGGGTTATCGGAGACGCCGAGCACCAGGTCGCGAATGATCACAAAGCCCGCCAGGGAGGCGATCACCGTGCCGTAACCCACTTCGGCAGCGGTGTTGAGGATCGGCAGCATGGAGCCGAAGGCACCGTCGTTGACGCTCTTCTTCAGGTCCATCCAGCGCTTCCAGTGCATGGCAATCAGCAGCAGGATGGCCGCACTGAGGGCGACGATAATCGCCCAGATACCGATCAGCGACTTGGCGTCCTGCAGGCCACCGAACTCCGGCTTGGCCAGGTAGCTGGTGTCGAGGTTCGGCAGAATCTGCTTGGCCATCAGGAAGTTCAAGCCGATCACTACAAAGATCGGCAGCAGCGCCAGCCAGAAGCCGGGAGTAGTGCGGCTGTCCTCGACGATTGGGTCATCGCGGTGCTCGCCGTAGCCTTCACCGGCAGCCATCAGCTTGCGCGACTGCGCGGTAAGCCACCAGGTACCGAGGCCGAACATGATCAGCCCGGCGATCACCCCAAGGCCCGGCGCGGCAAAGGCGTCGGTGCCGAAAAACGGGTTGGGGATGGCGTTCTGAATCGCCGGCGTGCCGGGCAGGGCAGTCATGGTGAAGGTGAACGAGCCGAGGGCGATGGCGCCGGGAATCAGCCGTTTTGGAATGCCCGCCTCGCGGAACAGCGCCGCGCCAATCGGGTACACCGCAAAGGCCACCACAAACAGCGACACGCCACCGTAGGTGAGGATGCCGCACGCCAGCACGATGGCCAGAATCGCCCGCTCGCTGCCGACCTTGGCAACGATGCCGTGGGCGATGGCGCGGGCTGAGCCCGAGTCATCCATCAACTTGCCGAATAGTGCGCCGAGTAGAAACAGCGGAAAAAACTGCATCACATAGCCACCCATGGCCTTCATAAATACCTGGGTGTAGGTGGGCAGCAGCAGGCCGATATCGCCGGCAAACAGCAGCGCCAGCAGCGCGAGCAGTGGGGCGAGGATCAACACGTTGATACCGCGGTAGGCGAGGTACATCAACAATGCGAGGGAAATCAGAATACCGAGGGTACCCATGGCTGGTTCCTTTTGTTGTTGTTTTAAGCACCGCTCTCTGGCGACGCTGATAAGCGTGCTCGTTTAACTAGGCAGCCGAGAGCAAGGGTTAAGCAGACTAGAGCGAAAGCTGTGCCAGACGGGGCTACGACTTTGGTCTAGGTGGGTGAAAGGCTTGTGATTGAAGGGTTGCGTGGGTTTTCAGGCGATTTTGCAGGTTTGTTCGCGGAAGGTGATGTGTCTTTATTTTTGGAATTAATCCAGAAATCTGGATGTGCAGGGTCGCGTAATTCCAGAAATCTGGATTGGTGGTTCTCGTAGGAGCGGGCCATGCCCGCGATCTGGTGGACTTACTAACACCGCGGGCATGGGTTAGGCACCCCCGCCGCTCCTACAGGTAGCTACATCCGTGGGAGGGTTGGGCGGCATTCCGCTTTAGCCGTGATAACAGCGCCGTAGGGTGGAAATCGCTGTTAATTTCCACCGTTGCATTCACTGGGACAACCTATGGTGGATCAATAAAGCGTGATCCACCCTACGGCCACAGGTTGTGTGTGGTTGGCCTAGCTTTTGTAGGAGCGGACCATGCCCGCGATCTCTGGCGGGTTCAAAAGCATCGCGGGCATGGCCCGCTCCTACAGGGAATTGCGTTTGCTTTCGGCGACAGTGAGCCTGGCTTAGTCGTGCTTACCCAACCCATGCAGGGCCAACTTGGCATACAGCCCGGCGCGGGAAATGCCTAAGCGTTGTGCCGCCTGTTGGCGGTTGCCTGCAGTGGCGTGCAGGGCTTCGATCAGTGCCTGGCGTTCGGCCTGCGCCAGCTGTTCGGTCAGGGTTTGCGTCACGTTGGCGGCTGGTTGCGATACAAGGTTGTGCACTGCGGGTGTCACCGGATCAACCAGCAACGCCCGCACCGTCTGCGCATCCAGGCGACCGTCGACATCCAGTTGCGCGCGTTCCAGCAGGTTGCGCAGTTCGCGCACGTTGCCGCGCCAGGGCTGTGCGCTCAGCAGGACGAGGGCGTCGTCGCTCACTTCGAGCGGGGCCTGAGCGGAGCGATTGGCGATGTCGTCGAGCAGGTGCTCCAGCAGCGCCGGAATATCTTCACGGCGCTCGCGTAGCGGCGGCACGCGCAGGGCCAGGACGTTGAGGCGGTAGTAGAGATCGTCACGGAACTGCCCGGCAGCGACCTTGGCTTCCAGGTCGATATGCGTGGCGGCAATCACCCGCACATTCAGCGGTTTGACCTGGTTGGAGCCGAGCGGCTCGACCTCCTGCTCCTGCAATACGCGCAGCAGCTTGGCTTGCAGCGGTAGCGGCAGGTCGCCGATTTCATCGAGAAACAGCGTGCCGCCGTTAGCCACCTCGAACTTGCCGATACGCGCCTTGCGATCCGCGCCGGTAAAAGCGCCGGGCGCGGTGCCGAACAGCTCGGCCTCGACCAGGGTTTCCGGAATGGCCGCAACGTTGACCGCGACAAATGGCCCGTTGGCCCGTGGCGACAGGTTGTGGATGCCCTGGGCCAGCAGCTCCTTGCCGGTGCCGGTTTCGCCGCGCAGCAGCACCGTGGCGTCTAGTTGCGCGGCGCGGCGGGCCTGGCGTTTGACCTCGCTGGCCGCCGTGCTGGCGCCGATAAACCCGGCGATGGTGTAACGCGCGCGGCGCGCTTTGGCCAGTTCGTGTTGGGTGGCGACCAGTTGGCTTTGCAGTACGTTGAACTTGGCCATCAGCGGCTTGAGATGGCGAGCGCGGTCGAACAATACAAAGCCCAGCGCGCCGACCAGGGTGCCGTCCTCATCGCGCAGCGGAATGCGCGTGACTACAAAATGCTCGCTGCCGAAGGCCATCAGGTCGAGCATGCTCGGCTGGCCGCTTTCCACCACCTCGCGCAGGCGGCTGGCCGGCAGCACTTCTTCGATTTCTTTACCGAGCACGCTGCGTGGGTCGCTGATGCCGACCTTCTCGGCGTACTTGTCGTTGATCCAGACGATGCGTGCCTGGCGATTGACCGCGATGGTGCCCTCGCATTGCGCATTCAGATGGTCGAACAGCAGCGGCATGGCCACGGCGCGAAAACGCTCGGGCGAAACACCGATGATCAGGCCGTGTTGGTCGAGGTCGTCGCGGGCAATGGCCATGTGCGCAGTACATCCAGAATCAGGTGCGGCCGATTATGGGTGGCCCCGCGCGAAAGCGGCAAGGAACCGCTGGTGCGTATGCACGGTCGATCTTCTATACCCATCTCAAAGGAGAACCCCCGTGGACCTAGTTCGTGTTCTGATCGCCATCCTCTTGCCGCCGCTCGGCGTGTTTCTGCAAGTCGGCTTTGCCGGCGCCTTCTGGCTCAACATTCTGCTGACTCTGCTTGGCTACATCCCCGGCATCGTGCATGCGGTGTATATCATCGCCAAGCGTTGAGCTGCCGCGCTCTCCAGGCCTACGCAGCGTGCATCCACAGTCGCGCGGCCAAGGTTAAATCGTTGCTCCTGTCCAAGCGCTAGCTGCGCTTTTGCCCCGACGTGTGAGCGTCTTGCGGATCAAGGGGCGCTGCGCTCATAAGCGCCCAGGTCACACACAGCGACGCCGTCACCATCGCCATCTTGCGGGCGCGCTTGGCTGCGTTGGTCATGGCTGCTGCAGGAGCCGATTCCCCCATCCAGTGCTGGGCTGGCCGGGCGCAGAGCGTGAGTGCGGGTGGCGCCGCCGTTGTCGGCCAGCGGTTCGAGCAGGGTGGTGAGGGTTTGCTGGTTCTCGATATAGCGCTCGGCCGTGCAGTTGCCCGGGCCAGTGCCCAGCAGCATGCCGCTGGCGTGGTAACTGGCTCTGTCGCCCTGGTTGTTGCAATTGCTCCACTGGCTATCGTCCATCACCGCGATATTGCCGGCGATCAGGCTGTTGCGCAGCCGCAGTTTGGCGAAGTTGTACAGGCCCGGCCCCAGATTATCGGCGATGGTCACATGGATCAGCGTCGCCTGCGGCGTGCCGCTGAAGGGGGGGTAGGATTGGCCGTTACTGAAGACACCGCCCATCCGGGAGTGGAAGTCGTCGTTGCCGCTTAGGGTGCT
Source organism: Pseudomonas sp. EA_35y_Pfl2_R111 (assembly GCF_963970955.1). Lineage (NCBI taxonomy): Bacteria > Pseudomonadati > Pseudomonadota > Gammaproteobacteria > Pseudomonadales > Pseudomonadaceae > Pseudomonas > Pseudomonas sp. EA_35y_Pfl2_R111. The sequence goes on from NZ_CAXAOM010000003.1 coordinate 449,736, forward strand.
GTTGCTCAGTTTGATCGAGCCGAGGTTGCTGATGGCCGAACCGCTGCCGCTGGCCAGATTGCCGGTGAAGGTGCTGCGGGCAACGTCGGCGATACCTTGGTTATACAGGCCGCCGCCCATGCCGGAATCATCGTCGTCGCTGGCGCTATTGCCGCTTATCGTGCTGTCCCGGATCAACAGGGTGCCAGCGTTGAAGATGCCGCCGCCCTTACCCAGAAAGGCCTCGCCGGCATTCGAGAGATTGGCGTGCACGACTGAGTAATGCAGGTTGAAAACCCCGAAGTTGGCGATGGCGCCGCCCGTACCCGGTTGGAACATGCCGGCGGAGCGATTGTTCTCGATACGCGCACGGCGCACGGTGGTGGTGCCGTGATTCTCGATGGCGCCGCCGAAAAAGCTGGCCCTGCCGTTGCGCAAGGTCAGGCGGTCGAGCTGCAGCTGCGCGCCAGGCAGGGTTTCAAAGTGCCGATCCAGCCCCGAGGCGTTAATGATGGTCTGCTCCGTTGCTGCGCCAAGTACTGTCAGGTTGCCCTGTATATCCAGATCGCCATTACGGTTTTCGTCCTCATCGAGGATTTCGCCGTCCTCGCCGGTCTGTGGCGGTAAGGTCAGGAAATAGGTCCCGGCGGGCAGCAGGATGCGGTTCGAACCGCCTTGGCGGTTGGCGGCCGCCACCGCGTCGCGCAATGAGCAGAGGGCGTCACACGTGCCGTCGTACTGATCGCTGGTGGTGGTAACGCGAAAGTCGCTGGCGTTTGCCGCAACGGGCACGATGCACAGGGACGCGGCGAACAGTGGGCCATACAGGCGGCTCGGGGCGGGGCAGGCTGGGCGCATATCGGTTCCTTTTCGGCGTGGGCCGAATCGTTATGGCGCGGACACAGCGCTGCTTCCGCAGACAGGGTGGTAGGCACGGTGCACCACCGATAAGTTGACCGCGGTTGTTGTGGCCGGTTCCGATTCGCCGCTGCGCCGCCTATCTGGATCGTTACATCGCACTCAGTCGTCTCGGCTTGCCCGGCAAAGGCCATTGGCATGGCGCAGGTAAGCAGATGCTGCCCTGCCTCGATAGAACCGGGATGATTGCGCCAGGTGGTCAGACTTTAGTTGTATTGCCCGTCTGGCCAAGGTGTGAGAGTTGAGGCACAGTGAGCCATCAAACCGCCACCTATGCAGCGCCGGCCATGTTTTTTCGACCGCGAACCAAAACGGGCAGTGACAGCAGCGCCGCTGTCGACGACCTACAGTACGTCGGCCAGCGCTCGTTGATCCGCATGATCTTTGCCACCACCGGGCTGACCCTTGGGGTGTTCTGCGCGCTGCAATTTATGGCCGGCAATTACCTGTTTGCCAGCTTCGAGCTGGTGGCCACCGGGGTTTTGCTGTGGGGCGCCTGGCGCATCGTCAGGGTGCGCAACCTGCTGCCCTGGATCTACCTCTACCTGCTGCCGACCTTCAGCTTTCTGCTGTACATCATCGTCATCCCCAACGCCTCGAAAACCGCCTTCGTCTGGGTCTATAGCATTCCGGTGCTGTCCTATTTGCTGCTCGGGCGTACACGCGGCAGCGTGCTGGCGCTGCCCTTCGTCATCGGTGCCTGCCTGCTGTACCTGTACAACTACCCGGTGCAGATGGATGCCGAAAGCCTGATCGATCTCGGCAATGCGGTGTTCTGCGGGGTGATGATTCTGGTCTTCGTCTACCTCTACGAAGCCCGCCGCGCCGCTGCCTACCAGCAGTTGCAGCATATGGCGCGCACCGATGCGCTGACCGGCGCGGCCAGTCGGGGCAGTTTTCAGCAGAGCCTGGAGCAGAGCATCCTCGAGGCGCAGCGCAGCCAGGCCAAACTGGTGCTGGTGGTGCTGGATATCGATCACTTTAAAGCGGTGAATGACCAGTACGGCCACGATGCCGGCGACCAGGCCCTGCGGCATATCTGCAACAGCCTCAACCAACGCCTGCGCGCCACCGACACCCTCGGCCGGCTGGGTGGCGAGGAGTTCGGCCTGCTGCTGCGCAATACCGATGGCCAGGGCGCCGAGCCGCTGGTGGAAACCCTGCGCGAGCAGCTCTGCAGCCAGCCGATGCGCTACGGCGAGCAGGACATTGCGCTCTCCGCCACCTTCGGCCTGGCCGAATGGCCCGTCGATGGCCGCACTGCCGATCAGCTTTACCGCTGCGCCGATCAGCGCCTGTATCGCGGCAAGGAACTGGGCCGCAACCGCCTGGTGGGTCGTGACCGTTCAATCGATAAACCCAACGGCGGCTAAGCACTGCCTGCGCCGCCCGTAACGCCCCTGTCGCGCCGTCTACACTCAACTCGGCTTATCGATAAAGCGCTGCGTTGGCGTGCCCTCGGGCGACCACCTTGGCGAAGTTATTGGTCACACAGGGACTTTCCATGACCGTACTTACCGCCTTTCTCAAGCAGGTTCTCAAGCTTTGGCATTCCCCCGACCTGGCCCTGATCAGCCAGCGCCGCGAGCGGCGCATGCGCATGCTCGCCAGCCTGGTACTGCTGCTGGTCGGCAGCCTATGGGGCATCTTCTTTAGCCTGCGCGGCGCGTGGGGCATCGTCGTCATGGATCTGCTGATGATTCTCTGCGGTCTTGGGATTTTTATTCTGACCCTGCGCAACCACGTCCGTTTGGCCAATCTGCTGCTGTTCGGCGTGATCATCCTGATCATCCTCGGCACCACCTTGCTGATGGACCCTCACACTGCAGCGGCCCCACGGGCCACTCACCTGTACCTGCTGCCAATTGCGGTTGCCGCGCTAATGGCGTTTCGCGATGAGCGCCTATGGCTGCGCTACGGCGTTGCCGCACTGTGCCTCGGTTTGTTTACCGTGCTGGCGTCCTCATCCTGGAGCCCCGTCAGCACCTACCACCTGCCGGATGATGTGCGGGTCACGGGCTCCTGGGTGCAGGGCGTGGCGGCCATGCTGATGCTGTTCGCCCTGCTGCATATCCTGCAGAGCGATGCCGCCGAGCGCTCGGTGCTTGACCGCGACCTGCACGCGGCGCTGCATGAGCAACAGTTTGTGCTGCACTACCAGCCGCAGTTGAACAGCATCGGCAAGGTGACCGGCGCCGAAGTGCTGATCCGCTGGCAACACCCACAACGCGGGCTGCTGCCGCCCGCCGAGTTTATCGACCATGCCGAAAAAACCGGGCTGATTATCCCCATGGGCCAGTGGGTGCTGGAGCAAGCCTTTACCCAGCTCCACGCCTGGAAGGACGACCCGCTCTACCGCGACATCAGCCTGGCGGTAAACATCAGCCAGAAGCAGTTTCGCCAGGCCAGCTTTGTTGCGGACATGCTCGGGCTGATCGAGACCTACGCCATCGACGCGCGGCGGCTTGAACTGGAGCTGACCGAGACCCTGATCGTTCACGACATCGACGACCTGATGGCCAAGATGGCTGTGCTGATCGAGCGTGGCGTGCGCTTCTCCCTGGATGATTTCGGCACCGGCTTCTCCTCCCTCAGCCACCTCAAACGCTTGCCCCTCAACACCCTGAAAATTGACCGCTCGTTTGTCAGCGATGTGCTCACCGATGCCAGCAGCCAGGCCATCGTGCGCACCGTTATCGCCATGGCGCAAAGCATGGGCATGACGGTAATTGCCGAAGGGGTGGAAACCCAGGCGCAGCAAGCGTTTTTACTGAGCAACGGCTGTAAGCAGTTTCAGGGCTACTTGTTCAGCAAACCACTGCCGCTGGCCGGCTTTACGGCGTTTGTCGAACGGCAGAATGGCTAGGCGGTTGCACGCGCTCTAGTCGCTGATCGATGCATAAACCGCTTGCCTGTCGCTCGCGCTGCTTTGTAGGAGCGGGCCATGCCCGCGATCACCGGCGCCCGAATTGCGCGCTGCTGCCCATAACCCGCCCCGCGCCACTCATCCACCCTATACAAGCGGCCTGGGTATAAAGCGACATTAAGCGAAGCGGTTTATGTGCCATCAACTTACTGGCATTTAACTGGCAATTAGGCAGTTATACGAAGCGGCGTTAAATAGTCTTGGTTTGTACAATCTCATATTGCTATGTAACCGTTCATCGGCCGTTGAAAAAATTCTTCAAACGTTTCCCTGGTTGCCGTTATCGGAATAAATACCCAGTGCAATAAGCATGGGAAAACTAGCGAAACGGTAGTTATACACATACAGGAGAACTGTCATGACTAAAGGTAATAACAACCCAGGTAACTTCGCCAACGATCGCCAGAAAGCCTCTGAAGCGGGCAAAAAAGGCGGCCAATCATCAGGTGGTAACGTTGCCAATGACCGGCAAAAAGCCCCGGAGTCAGGGCGCAAAGGCGGGCAGCAGAATCAGGGTGGCGGACGCCAGACTTAAGCCCCATTTCTGCAGCATTACCGACGCGCTTAAATCCAGAATGAGGAAGCCCCAATGCGTGCGGCACCTGAGTTCAACCGAGGCGAAATACAACACGTCAGTGTTGTAGAGATACAACCTGAAGCGATGTTGATGACGAACCGGAAAACAGCTGCTAGCGATCCCCGTGTTTATGTTCAGGGCTGTTGCGAACATAAAGAGGGCGCCGAATATGCTGAAGGTAAAGCCAGCGCGCCGCACATGCCGGCAATCTGTGAGAAAGCCGGTTAGTTGTAGCGAGCTGGCCATGCTTCCAACGTCTGGACGTAGAGTGATGTTGTGAGAGGCTGTGACGGTAAAAGTGGTGCTTTAATGGGTTACTACTTCATTTACCGTCGGCAGCCTCGCCATCATTACTTATTAAATAATTGGCTATTAAGTAATTCAAAGCTACTTAGGCTAAGCCCGGCCACTAAAAGCTATGCCCAAGGACGGTGGTAACGCTGTTAACGTCATGGCGGGTCGCGCCCACCTTGAGTGTTTGCCGAGGTGCCTTATGTCCTTACACGTCATCACCTTCACTGGCCCGATCAATGCGTCCACCTGCAGCCAGCTGATAGAAAAAGCCTCGGTGGCTGTTCAGCGCGAGGCGACAGGCTTGGTTCTGAATATCGCGACTATGGGCGGCGAGTGCAGTTATGGCTTCACCATGTACAACTACCTGATGGCCTTACCGATCCCGGTGCACACGCACAATTTAGGTACGGTCGAATCCATGGGCAATATCGTGTTCTTGGCCGGCGAGCAACGAACGGCCTGCCCGCACAGCAAATTTCTCTTCCATCCCTTCCACTGGCACTTGCAGGGCGCAGTCGATCATTCGCGCATGTCGGAATACGCCATGAGCCTGGATTACGACTTGCAGCTCTACGCGCGCATCGTCGCCGAGCGAACGGCGCATGCCAGCGAACTACTGGAAACGGAAAAGTACCTGACCGCCGCGCCCCGTATTGTCGACCCGGAGCAGGCCATCTTGTCCGGCCTTATTCACGCCATCGAATCGCCGCACATCAGCGCGGATGCCGTCAGCAGCTTTATCCACACCTAGGCTGAAATGCAGGTGTCAGTGCTGCTCAACCGCGCGGGTTGGGCAAGCGCCAACGCGATAAGCACGAGGGTTGCGCAGTGCGGCGGCGCTGGCGCTGCGCGTTACATACCCGCGCAATTGACCTGTCAGCGCGCGTACCGTTTGCCCGTAAACCTGAACTATCCGGCCGTGCTGCGCTCACCTTTTATACACAGCCAACGCGAGCCTGGCGGGTCTGCCGCCCGCAGCAATCACCGGCCAGGTACGCCCAGCGATGAGGACCGACCGTGAATGCAACCACGCACCCTACCTACCGAAGCAGGCCAGGCCCGCTGCACGCCACCCTGCTGGCCGGGACCGTTCCGCTGTTTCTCGGCGCCCTGCTGAGTGATATCGCCTACTTCCGCAGCTATCAGATCCAGTGGAGCAACTTCTCCTCCTGGCTAATAGCCGGTGCGCTGGTGTTTTGCGGTTTCGCGCTGCTGTTCGCCCTCGTCAATCTGCTGCGCGCGCGGCCTCGCTCCGGGCGGCCGCTGGTGTACTTTTTGCTGCTGCTGGCGACCTGGATACTGGGGTTTATCAATGCCCTTGAGCATGCCAAAGACGCCTGGGCCACCATGCCGGCCGGCCTGGTGCTATCGGTGATCGTCACGTTGCTGGCCTGCGTGGCGACCTGGATCGGCCTCAGCAACCTGCGTACAGGAGATGCCGCATGAACCGCACCCGCACAGCCTTAACGCTGACGCTGGCGTTGTTCCTCAGCGCATGTGATAGCGAGCAGCAGAACACCGCGCAACACTACGGAGCCGAGCCCAAACTGCCCGAACCGCAGCGGGGCCTGCTACCCAGCATGAAGATCGCCGAACCGCAGAAGTGGGGTGATCAGGTGCCAAGCGTGCCGGCAAACTTCAGCGTCACGGCCATCGCCACCGACCTGAAAATCCCCCGGCAAACCCTCGTGCTGCCCAACGGCGACATCCTGGTGGCGGAAGGCCGAGGCGGCAATGCCGCGAAGCTCAAACCCAAAGATGTGATTGCCGGCTACATCAAAGCCAAGGGCAACACCCCGGTCAAAGGCGGCGATCGCCTGACCCTGTTGCGCGACGCCGATGGCGACGGCCGTTATGAATTGCAGCAGGTGTTCGCCGACAACCTCAACGCGCCTTACGGCCTGGCCTTTTACGAGGGCAATCTGTACGTCGCCAATCAGGATGCATTGGTGCGTTTCGATTATCAGGACGGCCAGACCGAGGCCAGCGGCCCGCCAACCAAGGTCACCGACCTGCCGTCCGAGATCAACCACCACTGGACCAAGGCGCTGACGATCAGTCCCGACGGGCGCTTTCTGTATGTCGGCATCGGCTCCAACAGCAATATCACCGAGCGCGGCATGGAAGCCGAAGTCGACCGCGCCATGATCTGGCAGATCAATGCCGAAACAGGCGCCTACAAACCCTACGCAACCGGCCTGCGCAACCCCACGGCGCTGGCGATTCAGCCAGACACCGGGCAGTTGTGGACAGTGGTCAATGAGCGCGACGAACTGGGCGCAGACCTGGTGCCGGACTACCTCACCTCGGTACGCGAAGGTGGCTTCTACGGCTGGCCCTACAGCTACTGGGGGCAAAACGTTGACTCGCGCGTGCGCCCGCAAAAGCCGGAAAAGGTCGCCAGCGCGATAACCCCGGATTACGCCCTGGGCTCACACGTCGCCGCCCTCGGCCTGGACTTCTCCATCCCCGCCATGGGCGACAACTTTAGCGAAGGCGTATTTATCGGCGAGCACGGCAGCTGGAACCGCAAAACACCGGTCGGCTACAAAGTGATCTTTGTACCCTTCCGCGACGGCCAACCCTCAGGGCCACCGGTCGACTTCGCCACCGGCTTTCGCACCGAAGCAGGCAAAACCCGCGGTCGACCAGTAGGCGTAACCGTCGACCCGCGCGGCGCGCTGATTGTTGCTGATGATTTGGCTAATACGGTATGGCGGATAAGCCGGTCGGAGTGATTGGTTATGCAAGATGTTGTCGCGCAATCAGCCCCAAAAAGGGAACGATAGGTCCCTTTTTGGGACTTATCAGAATTCAATTAGTAGAGCAGGCTTGAACAGCCACGATCAATTCTCGGTGAAAATCGTGGCCTGTCCTCTATTACTAAGTAGCACGTCTTATGTGATTCTATGCTTCTGCACCCTATTTAAGAGGTACGAAGTCAAGCTCAATATGTCTAAGCAGTCTTTCTCGCTAAAGATTTTTGGGATTACAGAGTCTATGGGTGCATGATTAATTGGGTTTCTAAATCCTGCAATTAGACCTCTGGAAAGCTGGTCTTGCCCAAGTTGTAAATTTTTCCCCGTATCTGTGCTGGTATCAGCAACCATGATTACCGGGGTGGACCCACCAAATGCTTTTCCCGTTAAATCTGTTCCATCAAGTGTCAAATTGGCCGCTTTTCTAATGGATTCACAATATATTTTTATGCCCTGATCTGCTGCCTCTCCATACTGCTGATTTTCATAATATATGCGAATTCGCTCCCGGAGTGCTTCATTAAGGTGGCGCCAGTGTAAGTGTGGGTACTCTGGTATTAACTCGTGAAGTGCTTCGATGATGGGGGTGTATTTTGTTATTGAGTCCTCATTGGATAGGGCTTCAAGAATCCTCTCTGTTTGAGACTTTACATCTGCCGGCATGGTTGACATCCATTTGTCGGTGTCTATGCCGGTTTCTATTTTTAATGTTGTTCCTTTTTTCTCCTTTCTCTTGTCGCGCCAGCTTGTATTAACTTTTGAGATTATTTCGGATAGAAAGTTTCGAAATTCGGCCATTTCCTCGTTATCCCAATTAATCGATTGGCGATTAGTGGAGATTACGTCCTCTTCAAGCGTGTCAATAAAATCAGCTTTTATCCAACCAGTAAGGTACTGATAGAAATGGCTAGATGTACTGCTTGAGAAAAACTCCGGGGCGTTCACAAGTTTCCCTCTTGAGAAAATGGATATCCCGCGAAGCCCAGAGTTTGGTCTGATAGGTGTTTCAGCTGTGTATAAATTTCCTGCTATATCTTTGTAAATTGAATCCGCAGGGATAAAGTCGCGTATGTCCCATTCGAATTCTTTGTTGAAGTTTTTATATCTTCTTTCCTTGTCTATTACGGTCTGCTGATCGCCATTTTGAATCGATATCTTAAAAGTTTCGTCGACAATAAATATTTTTGATAGGCTGTCTGTAAGGCCTTCAATGTCGAAAGCAGATTGTCGTTTTAGTTTAGAAAGTTTGATGGTGGTGCCGTTGGGCTTATCGGTGTGTTCGTTGTCTATTTCTATGTTTGGTGAGTATTCACCCTCGGAGGTCATTAGGCTGTCCCAGTTCAAACTGAAACGATTTCGTAAGCCGTCTTTTATAGTGTCTATAGTGATGTGCTTTGACAGTCCAAAAAGAGCGAGCTTGCCCAGACCTTTTTTTCCTGTGGCTAACCTTTGAAATCGTGTTGTTGGTTTGTCGCCTTCCTGTTTGCGCCTATTTCGACCGATAACGAGAAACTTAGTCTGGATGTCTCCGCTGCTCATTCCATGCCCATCATCACTGACGCTAATTGATATTGGGCCTGTAGGGCTTTCTGATAGTTTTACTTTTACTTGTTCTGCGTCCGCATCATATGCATTGGAAACAAGCTCTGCTAGAGCGGGAGGAAGTGTGGAATACATTCTTACGCCAAGATGCTCAATTGTTCTTGGGTCAAATTTCATAACTAATTTTGACATGCTGCACTCCCTGCGTTGATCTGCTCTAAATGTTGCTTGTATTGCTTCGCATGTATGCTGATGAGTTGAGGGGGGAGAGCGTTTCCAATCATTAAAGCTGTAAAGTCCTTTCCCTTGCGCAATGAAAATTTATATTTTGGCGGGAAGGTTTGTAATAAAGCAGCTTCGCGAAGGGTAATTGCTCGATCTTGCTCTGGATGAATAAATCTGCCCTTTGATGGACTTGAACAGCCACCAGTTATTGTTGGTGATACATCGTTCCACGCCATCCGGCCATACACGTCTGTATAAGAACCTGGGCGCTTTATATGACATGGTAGCCATAGTTCTAAAGGTAAGTCTGCGCGGGAGCCTCCATCTTTTGGAATGCTTCTTATTATTCTGTTCACTTTTTCGCTGCGCGTAACTGGTAAGTCGTGCAGGATGTCTCCAGAGTCACCAGGGGGCGGGAGAAAATTTATTGTTTCTTTTACAGTTTTTCTATATTTCAGCTTTTGTGGCAGAGTGATTATTCCAAAGCGAGATGCCTGAAGAATCATTCTTTTTCTTCTCTGTGGAACTCCGTAATCTGCTGCGTCTAAGACTTTTACTGTGTCGTCATTAATAATGTACCCAAGCAGTTTTATGCTTTCTTTGAATATTTCAATACGATTGTCTTTGGCAAGGCCGGGGACATTCTCGATCATTATTGTCTTGGGGAGCATTACTTTTATAAAATCTAATACGCTGAAAATTAAATCATTCCTACTGTCATCTACAGATGCTGCACGGTTGCGTGTTTTGTGTGAGGAGAATCCTTGGCAAGGTGGGCAGCCCGCTAATAAATCAAGTTCGCCTGTCTCAAGCCCAAGTTCTGTCATGATAGTATTTGGGTTTAACTTAGATATGTCGCCTAAGAAAAGCTTTGATCTGCGATGGTTTAATTTATAGCTTTCTGCTGCTGTTTCATCTATTTCGAATCCGGCAAGAACGGAGAAGCCAGCCTTCTTGAGTCCTGTCGTGAGCCCACCAGCTCCGCAGAATAAATCTATTGCCGTTGGCTTGTTGTTTTTCATTTTAATTACTACTGGTGCTTGCGATTAATTTTGAGTTTTTGAAACTTATCATTTTTTTGTCAGGTAATAGCCAGGTAGCGATTTCCAGTTTTATCTAGCCCCAAAGATGCTCTGCATGATTTGGCATTTGGGGAAGGTCGAGCAGCCCCAAAATTGCTGTCCTGCTTTAGGGCCTGATTTTACGGTACGAATAACCAGAGCGCTGCCACATTTCGGGCATTGCCGCTCAGCTGTCGGATCACTTCTACGTTTAAGGTTTTGCACATGCTCGCGCTGGGTGGCGCGGGTCGGCGCGCGGCGGCCGGTTTGCAGGGCGTGGAGCATGGCGTCAACTTCAGCTGTGCTAAACACCGGCTGCTGGAATGATTGGATATAGCGGATAAAGCCGATGCCCTGGGTAACGTTGGCCGGCACTGCGGTTTTAAAGGTGCTGCCGCCGACAAAGGTGATGACCGAGTGCAGGTGCTCCGGGTCAACAGGCCGCTGCAAAGCTACCTGCGTTGGCAAAACTGCGTTAAAAACAGGCTCGGAATGCTCATTTACAGCACGTAAACTCCGCTTCCTCGCCTGTTTTTGCCTTGCTTTGCCTGCCTCGCCTACGCTTTCCAGCGGCCTGTTTACGCCAAGGGTGGCTTCCAGGGCTTTGAGGTGTTTGTAGTTCTGCCGCAGTGGGTTCTGGAATTTGAAGGTGCGTTTGTAGAGCTTTTGCGTCCACTGCGCTTGGTTTTCGCTGCCGAAAATCCAGCCGCTCATATTCTTCGTTTCCAGCACAAAGATGCCGTAGGGCGAGAGGAATACGTGGTCGATCTGCGTGGTGCCGTCGGGCGTGTTGAGGGTGACGTTATGCAGGCGGCGGTAGGTTTGCTTGTCCAGCTGCCAATGGGCGAATAAGCGCACCAGCAGTTCGCCAATATGGCCCTTGGCCCAGGGCGATTTGAGCAGGCTTATCAGCAGCAGGGCGGGAATCAACCAGGCCAGCGCATCGATAAGTGGCCGCAGGATAACGCTGGGGTCCATGCCTTCTTCCTTGAGCAATGCCGCTTGAGTGGCGCCCGTAAGCCGAGCGAGCAGGCGTGTCGGAACTCCAGATGCATGACACTGCACCGGATAATGGCCAATTGCTTTCAAAGGCTCAAGGGGCTAGCGACTAATGTCCAACAATTGATCGCTTGGCGTGCCTGGCTTAGCGCAATGCGCGCTGGGAATGGCGGCTCGCAGCGGCTCTGCGGCGGGGCGGGTGCCGAGGGTGTTTGCGCTGGGCTAGAGGGCAGAGCAGCGCGCAGGGATGGGCTGGTGGATCCGTGAGCCGATTAGCGCGCTTATTCGGCTCACGGCATAAGCCGCTGCTGCTGGCGATTCGGCTTATATCGCCACCGAGCGTCTGCCCGGTGACGGCGGGGCGGTTACTCGCTGCGCAGGAAGTGCACGCTAAACAGCTCCGCCGGGTCGCGCCACATCGCCACCGAGGCAAAGCCGCAGTCGGCGGCCAGCTGACGAAAGCTGGCCGGGGTGTATTTGTAGGAGTTTTCCGTGTGCAGGGTTTCGCCGGCGGCGAAGTCGAACACGTGATCCTCGATGCGCACCTGCTGCGCCTGCGGGCTGACCAGGTGCATCTCGATGCGCGATTCGGCTTCGTTATAGAAGGCCCGGTGCTGGAAGCGGCGTGAATCAATGTCGCTGTCCAGTTCGCGGCGGATGCGCTCCAGCAGGTTGAGGTTGAACAGGGCGGTTACCCCGGCCTCGTCGTTGTAGGCCCGTTCGAGCACCTCACGCGGCTTGACCAGATCTACCCCGATAAGCAGGCCGCTGCCGCTCGGCAAGGCTTGATGCAGGTTGCGCAAAAAGGCGCGGGCCTGCTGGGGGTCGAAGTTGCCGATGCTGGAACCGGGGAAGAAAGCCAGCGGGCGCTCGCCCAGCGCTTCGGCCGGTAGCTTCATCGGTTGGCTGAAGTCGGCGCACAGGGCGTGTACGTCCAGCCAGCGGTAGTCGGTTGCCAGGCGCCGGGTGCTGGCGTGGAGGAACTCGCGGGAGATATCCACGCCCAGGTAGCGCGCTGGGCGCAGGGCTTCGAGCAGCAGGCGAACCTTGCGGCTGGCGCCGCTGCCCAGTTCCACCAGGCTGGCGTTGCGCCCGGCCAGCGCGGCAATGTCATGCGCGGCCAGGCGCAGGATGGTTTCCTCGGTGCGGGTGGGGTAGTACTCGGGTTGCCGGCAGATCAGCTCGAACAGTTGCGAGCCTGGGTGATCGTAAAAGAACTTGGGCGATATGCTTTTGGGATTGGCGGCGAAGCCCGCCAGGGCCTCTTCACGCAGTGCTGCTTGCTCGGGGTCTAGGGCCTGTTGCTGAACGCGGTTTGCCAATGCCATGGTCAGAGCTCCTTGGCCAGGCGCAGGCCGGAGAACTGCCAGCGCATGGTGGGGTAGAAGAAGTTGCGATAGGTCGGGCGTATGTGGTCTTCGGGGGTTACGCAGCTGCCGCCGCGCAGCACCATCTGCCCGGACATAAATTTGCCGTTGTATTCACCAAGGCTGCCGGTCAGTGGTTGGAAGCGCGGGTAGGGGCGAAAGGCGCTGGCGGTCCACTCCCATACATCGCCGTAGAGCTGCTGCGGACCTTCGCCGGCGCTGGCGGCCACCGGGTGCAGGTGGTCGTTTTCGACGAAGTTGCCCCAGGGCGATTGGTCCTGGGCGGCGACTTCCCATTCTTCTTCGCGGGGCAGCCGTGCTTGCGCCCAGGTGGCAAAGGCATCGGCCTCGAAGTAACTGAGGTGGCAGACCGGCGCCTCGCGGTCCAGTTCGCGCGGGCCGCCCAGGGTCAGCTCCAGCCAGTCGTCGCCATCCCGTTCCCAGTACAGCGGCGCTTGCCAGTTGGCGCGGCGGATATGGTCCCAGCCATCAGCTAGCCACAAGGCGCTGCTGCGGTAGCCGCCGTCATGGATAAAGTCGAGGTATTCGGCATTGGTCACTGGCCGGCTGGCCAGCTGGAATTCGTCGATGAAAACCCGATGCCGTGGGCGCTCGCAGTCGAAGGCAAAGTCCTCGCCGGCATGGCCAACATGCCGTAAGCCGGCGGGATAGGTTTGCCAATGCAAAGGGGCCGCCTTGCTGTCGCCGGGCTTGAGGTCCTGGCGATAGGCCGGGCGCAGCGGGTTTTGCGCGAGGATGTGTTTGATGTCCATCAGCAGCAGCTCCTGGTGCTGCTGCTCATGCTCCAGGCCCAGCTCGACACGCGGCAGCACTTCGGCGGCGATATCGCTGTCTAGGTGGCTGAGCAATTGCTCCATGGCCAGGTCGACATAGCTGCGGTAGGCATACACCTCGGCCACGGTCGGCCGCGACAGCAAACCCCGGCGCGAACGCTCGAAGGGCGTGCCGTGGGTCTGGTAATAGGAGTTGAACAGGTGGTCGTATCGCGCTTCCAGCGGGCGGTAGCCGCGCAGGAAAGGCTGCAGGATGAAGGCCTCGAAGAACCAGGTCACGTGGGCCAGGTGCCACTTCGGCGGGCTGACGTCCGGCATGCTCTGGATCACATAGTCCTCACGCTCCAGCGGCTCGCACAGGCGCTCGGTGGCGTGGCGTACGCGGTGATAGCGTTGGCGAAGGTGTTCGAGGTTTACCAGAGACGTGTCGTTGCTGGGGGCACGGTTCGGCATGTCACGCATTCTCTACTGGCGTCGCAGGGAAGGCGCGACCTGTCATTAAGCCGACCGGCCGAGGGTAGAAAAGGTTCAGAGAATTTGCTGTTTAAGCGTGCGGGTGGCTATTGGGCATCCCGCTGATTGGGTGCTAGTTGGTGGCGGGTATCTGCTCCAGCGGGGAATTTTATGAAAAGGCGATTAGCGAGCCTGTCTGCTCACTAATCGGCGTGTCGCCTGTTACTCGGTGACCTCAAGGCTGTAGACGCGGCTTGCTCTACGCCCCGTGCATTGCGTGCCATACGTACCTGCGGACATGTGTACTTCATAAGTGCCCGCTTTAAGCGGCGTACCGGTGATGAGTCCGTGCGAGTCGCGATCTTGGTGCTCGAGCCAAAGCCCTTCAGGTAGGGGGTAGGCATCATTCACATAGATGCCATGAACGGGCGTCGAGGTGTTGGTCACTTCGAGCCGCACGCTATAGGGCTTGCCCACTACAGCTGCGGGTAGGCTTTCGGGGAGTAGCGTGGGTTGGGGCTGCATGGCACAGCCCGCCAGCGCATTGCCAAAGATGCCTGCTTCGCAGCCAGCAAGCGGTAGCGTTAAGCAGAGGGCAAAAAGTAGTTTTTTCAGCATATGAGGTTCCTTCCTGGTCATGGGATTCGACTGAATACGATGCCGCCGAATACATCCTTGAGAAGCTGTTTGAGTGTGTAGCCCCGCGTTACCTGATGCATGGATTGGCCCCAGGAGAACAGTTTGGAGTCGACGATAACTTCTACCGGCAAGGTGGTTTGGTCGACTGGGCCGCCTTGAGTGTGCGGGGACTTTTCCCAGGCGATCCAATGATTTTTCCCGACCCCTGCGCCGCCTTCCACCATCGAGGCGGAGATCAGCGAAGTGACATGATGCTGGCTGCCCGCATAGCTCAACAGCTCCACGAGTTCCTCCTGATTGATATGCCCGAGGAACTGGATGTTGTCGAACACCACGGTGGCGCCGGCTCTGGTGAACCAGGCTTTCACTTTCCCAGGCAGGGTAATTCCGGGGATCTGATCACCGGGCGAGTCGTAATCGAAGAGGTCGTTCTCGCTGTCACGCAGGCTGGCCAAGGAAATCCAGTCAATCGCCGATATACGATCACCTGCCGCCGTATGGCTGAATTTCTTTGGGTTGCGGCAATCGTAACTTGGCTTGATATGCAGCTGGCCTATGGTCGTTTCACCTGTTTCCCACAGGTCGATGATCGCCTGGGTGTACAGGTCGGGGCGATCCACCAGCAGTGCGTAGAAGAAAACAGCTGGCCCGCAAAGGCTTGTCTCTTGTTGGTTGGGAAATGGAGTGATTCTTTCCTTGGTCGAAACGTGCTGGCCTTGGGACCTTGCGACGCGTACTCGCAGCTGTTCTATGACTTTGCTTTTCTCAAATGGATCACTTGCCGTGCCCATTGGATGATCGCGGTCGTTGAAAACACGACTTTGAGAAGCCGAGCACTCAAAGGTGTCCACGATCTCCTTGGCCGCTGCAACTCGATCCGTCGTCTGAGCCGGTTGCGCTATAGCTGACGCGGCTGCGGTTGTGGCTGCCGCTTGCTGGGCAGGTTGCGCAGCGGGAGCCGTGGCCGGCGGTTGGTTCTCGGACGCTTTTGCTGCTGCCGGCGCTGCGACAGCAGCTATGGATAATGGCGTTGGCGCGGTAAAGGGTGCAGCGACTGCGGAGTTACCGATGATCACGCTGCCTGAGCCGCCAACGACCACGCTGCCGTGGCCACCCGTACTGCCCAATGTCGCCGCTGGTAGGCCATTGATCAGCACTGTGTTAACAACTGCACCCACGATGGGGCTGCCACACACCGACGTATCGGTCAGCCGCGCGGCTGGTAAGTTGTCAAAAAGGACGTTGGGTGAGCCCTTGGCGATGGGGTTGGTGCCATGGCCAGGTAATGGGCAAGAGGTTGGATCAGTTTGGCGAGCCGCCGGTTTTCCGCTCATGTGAAACCTCCTTGTTTTCGTAGGTGTAGATCCTACGCGTTTCTCCTGCTGTGCTCATGCTGCGTGCCTTGAACTGAGCGTGGTGTCACGGCTCCAGTATGGGCGGTTGATTAAACACGCCGCCAGTGTGCGCGGGTCTTCTGCATATAAGCCCTGCAACCTTAAAGGTGACGCCTTGCGCGTTCTCTAGGGGCGTTAAGCGCCACTGTTGCGGTGCATTACTTGAGTTCAGCGGCGGGGGAAAACATGAAGGGGCTGGTCAGCAGCGCTCGCGCGAGCGCCTATTGATGCGAGGAATAATCAGCACACGCGACGGCAGTGTCAGTGCCGTCGCGTGCTTGGGTTTAGCTGGCGAGGAAGTCGAAGTTCCACAGGCCGTTGTTGCGGGTCAGGGTTACATCCACTTCGGTGGCGGTGATGGGCGCGATGTACTGCGTCATGTCAGAGAAGTTCTGCACGATGTAGGTCTCTCCGACCATGGGCGGTGTTGCGACCATGAAGTAGAAGTGAGGCAGGTACTCGAAGCTGACCGTCATGCGTGCATCTACCTTGGGCATGGTGACTACGGGCCGGCCATTAACATACCAATTGCTGTCGAGCTGGATGAACGGATTGGTCTTGTTGATCACCCCGCATTGCTGCGGGGTTAGTTTGTCCTGCGCCAGTGAGGTTGGCGCAGCTTCGAGAAACGGCGACAAGCCGCTTGGGCTAACTGCCTGGATTAACTCCCCGGGAGAAATACCGCGGCGCCCCGAGACAATGGTATTGCCGGGTTTGTCCCCGAGCGTGGTGACATCGGTTTCAATCACTGCTTGATAGTCGAACGACTCGGTTGCACCGGCCGAACCCGTTAATACCTGCCATGCATGAATTTGGTAATCCCGCTGTGGCCGCTGAGGCTTGAGGAAGACCAATACAGTCTTACCTTCCATATCGTCGACAGCGAAGTTCACGTTGAATACGGTCATGGTCAATCTCCTTTTGTTCCGATTGCAGCCACAGCTGAACTGCCGTGGCTTGCTGCATTGACGAGGTAGAGCGGCGCTTGTGAAAAACGCCATGCACTTCACAGGAAGGTGATGAGTGCCGTCTGGCCTGCGGGGGCTAATCCCCGCTTACCAGAAAGGATGCTCATCATGAACAATCGCAAGCTCAAGCTATTCCCTGCCGGTCTGCTGGCGTTGCTGTTCAGTGTGTCTGCGTTTGCGCAGATCGACTGTGCCGGTGGTTCTGCTGCTGTGCCCAATGTGCTGCTCAACCCCGGTGCCGCTAACACTAATCTCAACCCCTACATCAACCAGCGTCACGTATTTTGTGGAGGGCTGAGGGACGACGACACCGCAATGGGGTATCACTCACGGCCTGATGGTCATGACCCAATATTGGCTCCGGCGGTGCTCGCTGCGCGAGTGACCGGAGCCGTTACGCAATCCACTGACTATCCTGATGTGTATCAAGGCGTAGGCATTCAGGTGCGTCAGGTGGACGGCCCTTGGGTTGACAAACAGCCGGATGTCTCGACGTTTTTTCCCGATCATTGCACCCAGGCGCAGGTGGTGGCCTCGATCGGTTATGCCTACAGCCAAGACTCGCAAGTCGCTAGCGCGCCGTTTCATGGGCCCTCTGCGCCCAATGCGGGCTCGCCGCTTTACTGCACCGGTAGCGACGGTTCTCTATTGCAGGTGCAGGGTTATCTCAATTTGATTGACGGCAACTGGATTGTGAACACCGCTTATCCGCAAATGTAGAGATAGTGTGCAGGGTAGGCGCTAAGCCGCCCTGCACGGTTTTGACCGTTTGATTCTTGTGTAGCGTTTTTACGCTTAAGGGGCCGGAGCCCCTAGGCAATGCACGCATATCGCATGTTGCTGGTGAACCATACGTTTGGTGCTTGGTGCTTGGTGCTTGGTGCTTGGTGCTTGGTGCTTTGCAGGGGCATTCACAAAGCTTGCGGTACTCCGTCTGGAGAAAGGGACAGCCGTCCCTTACATCAGAAAGGAGTCTAACCATGCACATGTTTCCTACCTTCCCCCTCGGCGTGGCCGCAGTAATGTTCAGCGTGTCAGCTGCGGCGCAAATTAATTGCTCCGCTGGTGCGCCTGGGGTTAACCCTGTGCCGATCCAAGTCGGCAACGCGCCGATAGCCAACAGCCGGATCAACCCACAACTGAATCAACGACACATCTTTTGTGGCGAGATCAATGCTGGCGGCAATGCCGTTGGCTACCACTCCCGGCCAAACGGCCACGATGCTCTGTTGGGCACACGACCAGGCTCGCCAGCCGCTGCGCAAATTACCGCGGGGCAGCGTTTTATCGTGCCACCGGGCAACAATCATCCCGCACCGTATCGTTATGTTGGCAATGGCGTGCGGGTATTCAATGTGGCCACTAATGCTTGGGTGCTTAAAGCAGGTCCCTCGACCTTCTACCCGGACAGCTGTAGCCAGCGGGAGGTAGTGGCGTCGATTCGCTATGCCTATATGCACCCGTATAGCGCTGCCCCTGCGGGGCCGAATAATCCGTTTAGCGGTCCTTCAGCACCCAGCCTAGGCGCGCCAGGCTATTGCACGGGGGCGGGCGGGCAGCCTTTTACGGTGGGTGGTTACTTGAATCTCATCGGCGGTCAGTGGGTGGTTAACTCGGCTTACCCGATTGCGATGTTTTAGTGGCCTTTATTGAGTTGTAGAAGGCTTTGTAGGGCGCACTTCTGCCACAAGATGTTACTTGGCGGTGTAGTGCGCCCTTATTTGTGGGTGTCGTGTGTGGCGAGGGCGTAATGAGGGGCCCTCGGTAGAGGGCGGTGAGCACCAGGTGTGTACGGCTTAAGGGCGGGGGCGTAATAGGCGGCGAGTGAAAGGCTGAATGCGGACAGTGACGGCGCTTAAATTGCGCGGATGAGAAAGTGCACGTATTGATTTTTGCCACGACTTTCCTCGCTTAGGCGCACAAGCGCGGGCTCGCCGGTGGGGCTCTGTGGCGCTGAACTGTCCTGTGTTTGGTTTTGGCTTGAGCCTTGGCCGCCTTGCTGGGCAACTTGCAGCGCCGAACCGGCCTTTTGATAGGTGTGTACGTGCGTTTGCAGGGCGTCGTATTGCACTGAACCTACCGCGTTGCCTGCCCAGCCGCCGGCTTCTTGCGCGGAGCGCTTGTCAGCATCGGGGTCACGCTGTTGTTCGTCACCGTTCGGGCCAATGGGGTCGGTGGCTGCGCCGTTGACACCACGTAGCACTCGGCCACGGTAGTCCGGTAGCAGAAAGAAGCCGGCTTGCACCTGCCCTTGTTGGTCCAGCGCCTGGCCGTAGAGATAACCAATTGCGCGAAATAGTCGTGGGTAACGCGCCACCGCAACACGCCTGCCGTCGCAGAGCAGCCAACCGAGTCGGGCTAGGTGCAATGCGTATGCCGCCAGTGCGGGTGGCGGATAAGTGGCATTGGTGGGCTGGTCTAAGCCCGTTGGTGCGGCATAACTGATCACGCTGCCGACCGGCAGTGTGCTGGGTGGCACCCACGAGGCGGGGCCGGGCGTTAAGGTGCTGAGCATGATGATTGCAGCTCCAACTGTTCGGCGAGATAG
Source organism: Pseudomonas sp. EA_35y_Pfl2_R111 (assembly GCF_963970955.1). Taxonomy (NCBI): domain Bacteria; kingdom Pseudomonadati; phylum Pseudomonadota; class Gammaproteobacteria; order Pseudomonadales; family Pseudomonadaceae; genus Pseudomonas; species Pseudomonas sp. EA_35y_Pfl2_R111. Next base: position 469,179 of record NZ_CAXAOM010000003.1, read on the forward strand.
CGATGACAGGTTTCCACGTTGAAGCGCCAGCATTGATCTTGCGCCGGTAGCTGCGTGTGCAGGTCTTGCCAGAGGTTGTAGAGGGCAGCGTCCTCGGCAAACACCGGCACCTGCGTGTCGTCGCCCAGCCATAGCCGGCCGCCGCTGCGCAGTAGGTAGAACAACCGTGCGGCGCTGGTGTTGTCGAGCGCTAAGGTCATGCGCAATTGCGCCGCCTGCAGCAGCGCAATACTGGCCTGCGGACGATTCAGCTCGCTGTGCAATGGCAGCCAGTCCGCCGGTTGTGTCGCGCTGGCGTAAGCCAATATGGCCTGCTGCCACGGCAGGGCGCGGCACAGCCAAGGCTGCAGTTGTTGCGCGCGGCGCAGGTTCAGGTCGTGGCTGTTCGGGTAATGGCTCTGTACTGCCTGCAGAATCGTCCCTTGTAGCCGGTTAACCAGGCAGCCAGCAACGCCGCCGGGTTGCTCGGCGCAGAAGCGTTGCAAGGTGGTGGCCAGTTCGACCAGCGCCTCTTGGTAGGCTTCGAGTAGTTGGTTATAGGCCTGCGTTTGCCAGTCCGCCCGTTGTACCGCGTAATGCTGCGCGCTGCAGGTGAGTTGCAGGCTGATGGCTAGCGCGTCGCTGGCTGTGACCAGGGTGAAGGGAACCTCGCCACTCAAACCGATTAGCTCGACCGGCTGGGGTGTGTCCAGCGTCAGCGCCTTGCCGGCAATCAATAGGCTGCCACTGCTACCGCTGGCGGCGGCAAACTGCAGGCTGTTGGACTGATAGCCCGGTGGAATAGTTAAGGTGCCGCAGGTCTTCGGTGGTGTGCTGCTCAAGTCCTGGCTGATGCGCAGGGTTTTCTGAGGGGCGGTGAGTAGGCGCTGCAAATTGTAGCGCTGCGCCAGCGCCAGGTAGTTCTGCTGGTTCAGCTCGGCGGGGCTGCTCACGCCCGGCACAGTATCTGTTGTCACCCAGGGCGGTACAGGAATGGTTTGGCGCTGCCCGTACTGGGCGTTGAGGGCCGTGAGCAATACTTGGCCTGGGTTATCTAGTGTCCAGTGGAACAGCAGGCGTGGCCCAAGATCGCGCAAGCGCGCGTCACGCTGTTCTACAAGCCAATGATAAAAGCCCCGTCGGGCCTGCTCGCCTAGATTATTTAGTCGCTGCCAGCTGCTACTTTTCCACGCGCTGCGTAACAGCAGTTCGCGCCGCGTGCGCAGCGTGTGTTGGGTTTGGCTGAGCGCGCGCTCGAACAGCTGCTGAACCTCAGTACGCGCCTGCTGTACCGGTTGAAAATCAGCGCCATCGAGTGTGCCGGGAGCGACCAGATAGTTACCGTTGACGGTTACGCTGAGCCCATCAGCACCGTATTGCTCGGCTAGGTCATTAAATTGAGTGCGGGTGACCAGTTGCGGCTGATCCAAGAGCTGTTGCTGGGTAGTGCTGTGCTGCTGTTGTTCGGTGTGCACTTGCGTGGCGTCGTGCTGCCGTTCGCTCAGGCTGGTTTGGCGGCTGACGCGTTTACCGAGCTGCTCCCCCGGCAACAGGTTGATCGCCTCGGCAATGGAGCCCAAGGCATAGCCGCAGACGCGTTCGGCGAATTGGTACAGCTGCCCTGCCCCCAGCAGCAATCCTGGTGGGGCTTGCATTGTTTGGCCTTGGGGGAGTGGGAACACAGGTGTGGGCAGTTGGGCTTGCGCGTGTTGGGCCGCGCTAATCTGCGCACCAGTAAGCAAGGCCTGCGGTGCTGTGGTTAAGCCTTGCACCAGTGCCAATACACGCAAACCGCGTAGCAGGTCATTGAGTGCGGGGGACTGGCTGTAGTCCAGTACCAGCAGGCTCAGATAACTGTTGGCCAAGCGCTGCCACTGTATGGCGAAAGCGGGTTGGTTGAGCACATCGTCTGGCGGCATGCCGAACAGCTGGGTCAAGGCGGCGATCAGCGCATCACGATTGCTCAGTGGTTGCGCCAGTACGGCATCGGCTTCAGGGCTGGACAGGCATGTGAAAGGTGTTGGCAAGGTGTCTAAATCTGCGACGAACTGGCCTTCCCACGGCGCCTGGTTGGTGAAAAAGGCATTGGCTAATTGTTGTAAGGGTTCCAGTGAATGTTCATCGGCGGTACTGAGTAGCTGTTGATAAAAGCTCGAGGTGTTGGCCAGCGCGAGTAATCGCCGTAGTGCGGGGGCTCGAGTGTCAGCCGCAGGCGGTACCAATAGCGTGAGAAAGCCCAGCTGCCGAAATGGTGCTAAGCCACTCACCTGACTTTCAACAGGCTGCTGCATTGCCTCTGCAGGCGGCGTGGGTGTGGGCGTTGGGGGTGTGGTCGGTGGCCAGCTGTCCAGCTGCTGTGTGATAAAACTGCCGGGTAAGAGCGGCAGATTGGCCGAGCAATGGTAAGCGCCGTCGCGGCCGATATCGAGCCGGTAAGCACACTCAGAACGGCTGAAAGGGGCGGGAAGATTCGTCGCCCATTCGGTGCTGCTTCCGCCTAAACTGGCCGTATCCAACCGCATGCCCGGCGCTGTCAGTGCGATGTCAATGACAGGCGAGGCGCTACCGTGCCGCCAGAGAGACCACTTACCTTGCCACGGTGTGGGTACTTGCAACTCGCCGCTACGCGGAGGCACCATTTGGTTGCCCGACAAGGTTAGTAGTGGCCCCCAGCCGCTTTGTATAAAAGCATCAGCCGCGACATAGCTCGCACTGAACAGCCACTCCTTAGAACCTTGTTGCAGCAGACTTAAGGCCAGCGACTGAGTGCCGCTCGGTACCTTTAATAGAAAGCCTGCTTGTGCATTGCTTTGGCTAAGACTAAAGCCTAAACCATCGTCCTCGGCGTTGACGTAGCCTTCTAGACGGGGCCCGTCATCGCTACGCAGCCAGCGCCAAGAAACCTCGAGTAGGCCGACCTCGCAGTGCTTCAGCATGGTGGTTGTCTGGGATGTCATAGGTCACCTCCATGCATATCGAACGAGCACAGCCAGCCACGCAACTGTTGTCGTGCGAGCTGTACACGCTTACGGGCGTTGGGTTCGCTGATCTCGAGTACCACCGCCATGTCGCCATACTCAACTCCGCCGATGCAGCGCTGCTCCAGTGCTTCGCTCAGTGGCACGGGCAGCCGCTGTATGGCCGCGCTTAGCGCTTCCAGAGCTTCGTGCAGACAAGCAGTATGTTCTGGGCCGTCCTGCGCAGGGTGCAGTTGGGTTTCGTCAAACAGGGCGTTGTCGATCCAGTCGATGTTGCAGGTGGGTAAGGTTTGGCGTAATCGATCGATGCAGTGATTGTGCGTTACTCGGCGTAGCCACGCCGGTACGTTATGGATGTTGCTGAGACGCTCAGGCTCTTTCTCTAGTAGGTGAAACAAGCGCAGTCTTAGCTCGCTAAGTGCATCTTCAGCGTCATGCGGGCTGCGAATAACCTGCTGGCAGCGCCGCTTCATGATCGTTTCGTTGGCCATCAAGAATCTCCAAATGGCAGCCTGGGTTACGCGCTGAGCCACGCGTGCGTCGATCTCCATGAGCCTCGTCATAATCATTCCTTGATTGCTCGTGACGTCGGAACCGGAATGCTCTTCGCGGAGCGGTTCTAGGTGCCGACCGAACATGAATGACGTAGCTGCGACTGAACTTGTGAAGAACTTAAGCGGCACACACGTAGTGCGAGGCCACCGACAGTTTATGAAGGGCGTAAACGAGCCATGCGCGGGCATTGAACGGCAGAGAACGAAGGCCGGGCCGCACGAAGATTGAGCAGCTGTGCTTTTCTGCAGGCATGAAAAAGCCGCGCAGTGCGCGGCTTTGGAGTTGGTGGGCCCACACGGACTCGAACCGTGGACCAAAGGATTATGAGTCCTCTGCTCTAACCAACTGAGCTATGGGCCCTCAGAGGCGGGCGGATTATACCGGTGCCTTCTCGGCAGCGCCAACCGAATGGCGCGGGGTGAGGAAGTTTTGTGCGAAGGCGTCCGCATGAATGGCGCGGCTGATGACGAAGCCCTGGATCTGCTCGCACCCTTCGGCGGCGAGAAACAGTTCTTGGGCTTTGGTTTCCACGCCTTCAGCAATCACGGTCAGTTGCATGCTGCGACCCAGGGCGATGATGGCGCGCACGATGGCGACGTCGTTGCTGTCGTTGGGCAGGCCGCGGACGAAGGATTGGTCGATTTTCAGGGTGTCGACCGGCAGGCGCTTGAGGTAGCTGAGCGAGGAGTAGCCGGTGCCGAAGTCGTCGATGGCCAGTTGAATACCCAGGCCTTTCAGCTGATGCAGCAGGCTCAGCGCTTCTTCGGCCTGGTTCATGATGAAGCTTTCGGTAATCTCCAGTTGCAGCAGTTCTGGGGCCAGGTTGTGGTCTTCCAGCAGGCTAGAGATGCGTACCAGCAAGTGCGGCTGGCGCAGTTGCACGCCGGTCAGGTTGACCGACAGCGGACCGAATGGGGCGTGCTGTTGTTGCCATTGCTGCATTTGCCAACAGGACTGACGCAGCACCCAGTCACCAAGGGCGATGATCAGGCCGGTTTCTTCAGCCAGGGGAATAAAACGATCCGGCGGGATTTCGCCGAACACCGGGTGATGCCAGCGCACCAGGGCCTCGGCGCCGATCAGGCGGTTGCTGCTCAGGCTGCGTTTGGGTTGGTAGTAGAGCTGCAGCTGTTCCAGCTCGATGGCGCGGCGCAGTTCGCGCTCAAGGGCCATGCGTTCGGTGGCCTGGAAGGTCAGGTCACGGGTGTACAGCTCAACGCGATTGCGCCCACGCGCCTTGGAGCGGTACATGGCGGCGTCGGCATTTTTCACCAGGGTAGCAACATCGTCGCCATCATCCGGGTAGCGGCTGATGCCGATACTGGCGCTGATAAACAGCTCTTGCTCGTCGAATTGGAAGGGCAGGCTGAAGCAATCGAGCAATTTGTGCGCGATCAGTTCGGCATCGCCATCGTGCTGCAGGCCGGGTAGCAAGATGATGAATTCATCACCGCCGAGACGGGCCACGGTGTCGATATCGCGCAGGTTGGACTTCAGGCGTTCGGCAATGCTTTTCAGCAGTTGGTCGCCGACCGGGTGACCGAGGCTGTCGTTGATGTGTTTGAAACGGTCCAGGTCGATAAACAGTACGGCGCCCATGCGTTTGTCGATGTGCGCGTCTTCGAGGGCGGCGCGCAGGCGAGCCTCGAACAGCATGCGGTTGGGCAGGCCGGTGAGCGGGTCGTGATGGGCCTGGTGATCCAGGCTGGCCTGGGCGTGTTTGAGCGAGCTGATATCGGCGAATACGCCAACAAAGTGGGTGATCTGCTGATCGCTGTCGCGCACGGCGCTGATGGTCAGCCATTCCGGGTAGAGCTCGCCGTTTTTGCGTTTGTTCCAGATCTCGCCTTGCCAGTGTCCGGCGGCGCTGAGGTTGTGCCACATGGCGGCGTAGAACGCGCTGTCGTGGTTGCCGGAGGCGAGCAGTCGCGGCGACTGGCCGAGGGCTTCGGCCTCGCTGTAACCGGTGATGCTGGTGAAGGCGCGGTTGACCGCGGTGATGCGCTGCTGCAGGTCGGTGATCATCACGCCTTCTGCGGTGCTCTCGAAAACGGTGGCGGCCTGCTTAAGGTTTTCCTGCATCTGTTCGCGCTCGGTGATGTCGCGCGCGATGGTCAGCATGCAGGTGTCGCCTTCGATGGGGATCGGCTGTACCGACATCTCGCAGGTGCGCAACGAGCCACTGCGGGTGCGAATCAGGGCGCGGAAGTCGCGCACTGAGCCGTGCTGTTGCACGTGCTCGAACATGCGAATGCGGTCGTCCGGGTCGGCCCAGATACCCAGTTGCAGGGTCGAGCTGTCGGTTGCCTCGTCGATGCTGTAGCCGGTTATACGGCTGAAGCCTTCGTTGACGTCCAGCAGTTGGCCATCGCTCAGGCGGGTGATCAGCAAACCATCGGGGGAGGCATGGAAGGCCTTGGCGAATTTGTCTTCGGAGAGTTTGAGGCGCTGTTGAGTGTCCTTCAGTTCGCTGATGTCGCGAACTGCCACGACTAGGGTGCTACTGTCATCCAGGGTGACCTTTTGCGCGGAAATCAGCGCAGTGAACTGGCTGCCGTCGCGCCGGCGGAAGGTGCCCTCGATGTTGTGCGCATTGCCTTTGCGCAGCATTTCCAGAATGCGTGGGCCGATGCCTTGTTCGATCCACAGGTCCAGCTCCGAGCTGGTGTGGCCGATGGCTTCGGCAGCGCTGATGCCGAACTGTTGCTCGAAAGTGTTGTTGACTGCCAACAGGCGGCCATCGTGCAGGTTGAGCAGGGCGATGATGTCTGGGCAGCTGTGGAACACCGAGGCGAATTTCTGCTCCGACAGGGCCAGTGCTTGTTCGGTGCGTTTGGTTTCGGTGATGTCGATCAGCAGGCCGCGCAGCATCTGACTGCCATTTTGCGGTGACAGCGTGACGATGTCGCGTACCCAGACTTCGCGGCCGTCGGCGGCGAGCATGCGGTAGTCCAGGCTGTGGTCGCGACCGGCCTGGGTTTCAGTGCGGCAGTAGTCGAGGGTGCGGCACGCGTCGTCGGGATGCAGGATGCGCTCGAGAAAACCGGGCTGCAGCCATTCCTTAACCGGATAGCCGAGCAGCCGTTCTGCCTGGGGTGCGACGTAGATGTAGCGAAAATCGCTGGGGTCCATCTGCCAGGCGACGGCGTTGAGGCTTTCCACCAGGCCGCGATAATGCTGCTCGCTGTTGCGCAGCTCACCTTCCAGCAGGGCGCGGTTGTGCATTTCACTGCGCAGGCGGTGATTGATGCGCAGGATGCTGACGATGATCAGCAGAGCCGCGAGCAGGCCGGGCAGGCCAAACAGTAGCAGGCTACGCCAGAACGAGCGCTGGTCAATCGGCTCACCCACCCAGCGTTGCTGGATGTCGGCAATTTCGCTAGGGGTGAGTTCGCCCAGCAGCTTGTCGAGAATGCCGGCCAGGATCGCTTGATCCTTGGGCACGGCCATGGCCAGCTGGTAGCGGTATGGGGTTTGGCCGCTGATGATGATGCCGTCGAGCTTGAGCTGGCGTAGGTGCCAGACGCTGGACGCGAGATCGCCGACCATTGCATCGGCTTGCCCGGAGGCCAGTGCTTGCAAGGCCGCGGCCACGCTAGGGCGTGGCCAGAGGCGCAGCTCAGGATGTTTGTCGCGCAGCAATTCGTGGGTGGCGTAACTGTCGACCACGGCGACCCGCAGACCTTGCAGCTCACGCAATCTGCTCGGTTGCGGGCCTTGTTCCTGGCTCAGGATGACAATCGGAAAATCGAGGTAAGGGCGGGTGAACGTCAGGTACTGCTCGCGTTCAGGAGTGGCCATCAGGCTGGGCAGCAGGTGCAGCTTGCCGGTTCTGGCGTCGGCCAGCACTCGGCTCCAGTTTTGTGCGGGTGCCGGACGCAGGCTGATCGACAGGCGCTCCTCAATCAGCCGTACATAGTCGGCGGCCAGGCCCTGATAGAGGCCGTCGTCATCAATAAATTCGTAAGGGTGCCAGTCGCGGTCAACGCCCAGGCTAAGCTGCGGGTGTTCGGCCAGCCAGGTCTGTTCGGCGGGCGTCAGTTCGAGACTGAGCGCGGGCACGGTCCAGCACGCCAAACACAGCAGAAGGGTGGCTGCAAAACGCGGCATGGGCTGTGGCTCGTTCGCTGGGCAATTAGGAAAAGTGTAGACCCGCCTGGCGGGCCTTGGTAGTTGCCCAGAATGCAAAACCCCCGGCAGGGCCGGGGGTTTTGGTGTTACTCGTCGAGGAAGGAGCGCAGATGCTCGCTTCTCGTCGGGTGGCGCAGCTTGCGTAGCGCCTTGGCTTCGATCTGACGAATCCGCTCGCGGGTTACATCAAACTGTTTACCAACTTCCTCAAGGGTGTGGTCGGTATTCATGTCGATGCCGAAACGCATGCGCAGTACCTTGGCTTCACGGGCAGTGAGACCGGAGAGGACTTCGCGTGTCGCTTCTTTGAGGCTCTCAACGGTGGCGACATCGATTGGCGACTGCATGGTCGAGTCTTCGATGAAGTCACCCAGATGAGAGTCTTCGTCATCACCGATCGGGGTTTCCATGGAGATCGGCTCTTTGGCGATCTTCAATACCTTGCGGATCTTGTCCTCAGGCATTTCCATGCGTTCACCCAGCTCTTCCGGGGTCGGTTCGCGACCCATTTCCTGCAACATCTGCCGGGAAATACGGTTGAGCTTGTTGATGGTCTCGATCATGTGCACCGGAATACGGATGGTACGCGCCTGGTCGGCGATCGAGCGAGTGATCGCCTGACGGATCCACCAGGTGGCGTAGGTCGAGAACTTGTAGCCGCGACGGTATTCGAACTTGTCCACCGCCTTCATCAGGCCGATGTTGCCTTCCTGAATCAGATCGAGGAACTGCAGACCGCGGTTGGTGTACTTCTTGGCAATCGAGATCACCAGACGCAAGTTCGCTTCAACCATCTCTTTCTTCGCGCGACGAGCCTTGGCTTCGCCGATCGACATGCGACGGTTGATGTCCTTGATTTCAGCCAGAGTCAGCTCGCACTCGGCTTCCAGGGCAGACAGCTTTTGCTGGCAGCGCTGAATATCGCCTTGCAGGTTGCCGATGGCTTCGGCGTACTTAGCCTTGCCTTTGGCCAGGCCTGCGGACCATTCGACATCGATTTCATTGCCGGGGAACAGCTTGAGGAAATCGGCGCGCGGCATGCGGGCATCACGTACACAGAGCTGCATGATGGCGCGTTCCTGGGCGCGCAGGCGCTCTAGGGAGCTGCGTACACGCACAACCAGGGCATCGTACTGTTTAGGCACGAGCTTGATCGGCATGAACAGCTCGGCCATTTCTTTCAGCGCGGCAATGCCTTGCTTACTGCCGCGGCCATGCTTTTTCAGGGCTTTCTTGGCGAGGTCAAGAGCGTCGCCAATCGCGGTGAAGCGGCGCAGGGCCTCTTCAGGATCCGGACCGCCGTCGCCTTCTTCTTCCTCGTCATCGCTGGAGTCGGCGTCGTCGTCGTCAGTTTCTTCGGCGGCATCGCCGTCTTTAACTGGAACAGGCGCAGCTGCTTCGGCGGGAACGATGCCGTCATCCGGATCGATATAGCCGCTGAGGACTTCAACCAGGCGACCACCATCGGTGGTGACACGGGTGTACTCGGCCAGAATGCTGTCGACAGTGCCGGGGAAATGGGCGATAGCGCCCATGACTTCACGGATGCCTTCCTCGATGCGTTTGGCGATTTCGATCTCGCCTTCGCGGGTCAGCAATTCCACGGTGCCCATTTCACGCATATACATGCGCACAGGGTCCGTCGTGCGGCCGATATCGGTCTCCACCGCTGCCAGCGCTGCAGCTGCTTCTTCAGCGGCTGCCTCGTCGGTATCGGCGTCGGCCAACATAAGGGCGTCCGCATCCGGAGCACTCTCGTGTACGGGGATCCCCATGTCGTTAATCATGCGGATGATGTCTTCCACCTGCTCCGGATCAGAAATATCTTCCGGTAGGTGGTCGTTGACCTCTGCGTAAGTCAGATACTTCTGCTCACGACCCAGGGTGATCAACTCTTTGATACGAGACTGCTGTTGCGCTTTTCCGGACATAACACCCTATCCACTGAAGGTCTTGGCGGGCAAAAAACAAGCCGCGGATTATACCCGAGTAACACCCCTAAGCGCCAGTTGGACTCGGGATTACCGGTGATGCATTACGACTCAGCAAGCTGCGCAGCTGATCTTTCTCTTCTGCGTTCAACTCACTTTGACGGGCTTTGCGCAGCAAATGTTCCAGGCTGCGCTCGCGTTGGCGGGCTACTAGACTAGTTATAGTGTCGAAAAACTGTTGTTCAAGGTTGTCGGCTGAAATCAGCCATTCCTTTTCGGCCAAGGCGCGCAATAGACGGCCCTGCTCGGTGCCATGCCAGCGCGCGATCAGTTGCAGTGAGCGCAGGTTGGGACTCTTCTGCAGGGCGCCAAGCAAGGCGACCAGCAGCTGGGCATAGGTGTCGTCTTCGGCGGCGAAATGGCTGACATCTTCGACCTTCTGCGCCAGTTGCGGGTGGTGCAGTAGGGTGCGCAGCGCGCTCAGGTGCGGCGATTCGACGCTGACTGCGGTGCGTGGTGCACGTGGGGCGAACTCGCCCTGGCCCTTTTTGTTCCACTTGCCGCCGTCTTTCTTCCAGTTGCCTTTGCCTTTATTGCGTTCAAATTCCGGCACCGGGCTGGGGTTTTCATATTCGTTTCGGTTCGGTTCGACATCGTAATAAGCGCTGTCGGGAATTTCGGGGTAATCCGGATAGTCGCTGGGCGGTGGGCTGCTATGGCTTGGCTGGCTGCTGCGCGCGGTTGGTGCCATCTGCTGCAGTGCTTCGCCGGATAGGCCGGTGATTTCGCTGAGGCGCTGGCGCATCAGGGCGCGTAGGTTGTTGCCGGGTATCTTGTCGATCAGCGGCGCGGCCAGAGTCATCAGGTGCGCCTTACCTTCCAGGGAGCGCGGGTCGGCTTCTTCGCTGAGTTGCTGGAAGAAGTAGTCGGCCAGGGGCTGGGCGTGCTGGTTGATCCGTGCGCGGAAGGCGTCGGTGCCTTCGCTGCGCACCAGGGTGTCCGGGTCTTCACCGTCGGGCAGGAACAGAAAGCGCGCGCGGCGGCCATCCTGCAGGCTCGATAGCGTGGCTTCCAGGGCGCGCCAGGCGGCGTTACGCCCGGCGGCGTCGCCATCGAAGCAGAACAGCACGCTGGGCACGACGCGAAACAGGCGTTTTAGGTGTTCTTCGCTGGTGGCGGTGCCGAGGGTGGCGACGGCGTTGCGCAGGCCTTGCTGGGCCAGCGCTATTACATCCATATAGCCTTCGACCACCATGATCTCGTCGAGATCGCGGTTGTGCTTGCGCGCCTCGAACAGCCCGTAAAGCTCCTGGCCTTTGTGGAACACCGGGGTTTCCGGGGAGTTCAGGTATTTAGGCTTCTCGTCGCCCAGTACACGGCCGCCGAAGGCTATCACCCGGCCACGGCTGTCGCGGATCGGGAACATGATGCGGTCGCGAAAGCGGTCGTAGCGCTTGCCGCTTTCGGCGTTTTCGATCAGTAGGCCTGCGTCGATCATGGCTTTTTGCTGCAGGCTGTCGCTGGCCAGGTGCTTGTGCAGGTTGTCCCAGCCGGGCGGGGCGAAGCCCATGCCGAAGTCGCGGGCGATCTCCCCAGACAGGCCGCGGCCCTTAAGGTAGTCGACGGCGGCTTTGCGTTGCGGATGGCTTTTCAGTGCCTGCTTGTAGAACTCGGCGGCGGCAGTCAGCAGTGGGTAAAGCGGTGAGTCAGTGGGCTGGCGTGGCTTGTTGTTGCGTCCGCCTTCCTCGCGCGGCACTTCCATGCCGGCCCGCTTGGCCAGGTCCTCGATTGCCTGGGGGAAATCCAGTTGGTCGTGGTCCATGACAAAACCCAAGGCGTTGCCGCCGGCGCCGCAGCCAAAGCAGTAATAGAACTGTTTGTCTGGACTGACGCTGAATGAAGGGGTTTTTTCTTTATGGAAGGGGCAGCAGGCGGTGTAGTTTTTGCCGGCCTTTTTCAGCTGGATGCGTGAGGCGACCACGTCGACGATGTCGGTGCGGTTGAGCAGATCATCGATAAAAGACTGTGGGATCAGGCCGGCCATAGGCACTCAGGATACTGTCATGCGTTGGGGCAGAACAGGTCGGGGCAAAAACTAAAAGACTCCGATCGTCACCCGAAGGTGGCGCGGAGTCTAAAAGCGAAACCCGGCCGAGGCCGGGTATCAGGCGCTGCTTGTAGCTAATCGTGCGGGCAGAAGCCGCGACGCTTAGTATAGGCGAACGCTGCGGCGCTGCTCGCGCTGCACTTTCTTGGCGTGACGCTTAACAGCGGCTGCTGCTTTACGCTTACGCTCGGAAGTCGGCTTTTCGTAGAATTCACGGCTGCGAACTTCAGCCAGAACACCGGCTTTTTCGCAGGAGCGCTTGAAACGACGCAGAGCTACGTCGAAGGGTTCATTCTCTTTAACTTTGACGGCTGGCATCCAGGGCGTACCTTCTTTATTACCGGGGGGTAACGTTGCTCCTGGCAAATGGCGCTGGAGAACGTAGGTTTTTAAGGGTTGCGGATGTTACCGCCTCATCGCGAGGAATGCAAAGCCTCTGATCGAAAAGCGCTGGCCGGCTCGCGCCAGCGGCCATTATCATGCGCGCCTTCGAAGTTGCACACACTACTACAAGGCACTGCCCATGCTGGTTCTGGGATTGGAAACCTCCTGCGACGAAACCGGTGTCGCGCTCTACGACAGCGAGCGTGGCCTGTTGGCCGATGCGCTGTTCAGCCAGATTGATTTGCACCGTGTGTATGGCGGTGTAGTGCCGGAGCTGGCCTCGCGCGATCACGTCAAACGCATGCTGCCGTTGATCCGCCAGGTGTTGAGCGAGGCGGGCTGCGTTGCGACTGACATCGACTCCATCGCTTACACAGCAGGGCCTGGCTTGGTCGGCGCGCTGTTGGTGGGGGCGTCCTGTGCGCAGGCGCTGGCCTTTGCCTGGGATATTCCGGCGCTAGGTGTGCACCATATGGAAGGCCACTTGCTGGCACCGATGTTGGAGGAGCAACCACCGGCCTTTCCGTTCGTCGCTTTGTTGGTGTCGGGTGGGCATACCCAGTTGGTTCGCGTCGATGGTATCGGTCAGTACCAGCTGCTCGGCGAGTCTCTGGATGATGCCGCAGGCGAGGCGTTCGACAAGACCGCCAAGTTGATGGGTTTGCAATACCCGGGTGGGCCGGAGATCGCCCGTCTGGCACTGAGCGGCACGCCTGGGCGCTTCAAGTTCCCGCGGCCGATGACGGATCGACCTGGGCTGGAGTTCAGTTTCAGCGGCCTGAAGACCTTCACGTTGAACACCTGGCAGCAGTGTCAGGCTGCTGGAGATACCTCGGAGCAGACGCGTTGCGACATCGCTCTTGCGTTCCAGCAGGCCGTAGTCGATACGCTCACCATCAAATGTAAGCGTGCGCTTAAGCAAACAGGCTTGAATAACCTGGTCATCGCTGGCGGAGTGAGTGCCAACCAGGCACTGCGCCAGTCGCTGGAGAAGATGCTCGCTGAGTTGAAGGGCGAGGTGTTCTACGCCCGCCCGGCGTTCTGCACAGATAACGGCGCGATGATTGCCTATGCTGGCTGCCAGCGCTTACTGGCGGGGCAGCATGAGGATTTGAGCATCAAGGTGCAGGCGCGCTGGCCGATGGAGCAACTGCCAGCGCTTTAAATAGCTGCGGGATGAGCCGGATTCATCTGGTCAATTTAGAAATGCCGCTCACTACCGGCGAATAGATCGCGTAAATTGCCGCGATGGCGCCAGACGATCAGCCCGGTCAGTACGCAGACGGGAAGCAGGGCGTCGGGTTGTTGCCAGGCCAGCAGTGGCAGGGTTAGCGGTGTGGCAATCAACGCGGCCGTTGAGCTGGTGCGAGTCAGGATAAACGTCAGTAACCAGGCGGCAACCGCCAGTAATGCGGCGGGCGGGTACAGGCCCAGGAGCATGCCAGCGGCGGTGGCGACACCTTTGCCGCCACGGAAGTTGAAGTACAGCGGATACAGATGGCCGATAACGGCTGCCAGACCGACCCAGGCTTGCTGCTGCAGGCTGAAGTCGAGCAGGCTGGCTATCAGTACCGGCAGCAGGCCTTTGAGTAGGTCGCCGATCAATGTGAGGATGGCCAGGCGTTTGCCGGCGACCCGGAACATGTTGGTGGCCCCGGGATTGCCCGAGCCACTGGCGCGCGGGTCCGGTCCGCCGTTTAGGCGGCTGAGCAGAATGGCGAAGGACAACGAGCCGAGCAGGTAGGCGAGGATCGCCAACAGCCAAAACATGGTTATCCATTCCGGGGCAAGGGAGCCCTGATTCTAACTAGGTGCGGCAGCCTTGTCGTGCCACGGAGAGCGTGCTTGGACACAGTTTTTATCGAGGGGCTGGAAGTCGATACGGTGATCGGTGCCTACGACTGGGAACGCACCATTCGCCAGTGTTTGCGTCTGGACTTGTACCTGGGTTGGGATAACCGTCCGGCTGCCGCCGGCGATGAGCTGGACAAGGCGCTGGATTACGCCAAAGTCTCGCAACGTATCCAGGCTTTCGCCAGCGAGTCGCAGTTTATTCTGGTGGAAACCTTTGCCGAGCGGCTGGTCGAGTTGCTCATGGCTGAGTTCCAGGTTCCCTGGGTGCGGCTCAAGCTGACCAAGCCCGGCGCGGTGCCGGCGGCCAGCGGTGGGGTGGGCGTGGAGATCGAGCGCGGATGTCGCTAACTCCCGTTCTACTTGGCCTGGGCAGCAATATCGGCCGCGAAGCGCACCTGTGCGCTGGCCTTGATGCGCTCGCCGGCCTGCTGAGTCAAATGCGCTGCTCGCCGGTGTTCGAAAGCCAGGCCGTGGGCATCAAGAGCGGGCCGTTCTTCAATCTGGTGGTGGCCGGCCACAGCGAGCTGCCGCTGGGGGAGCTGGATCGCCGGCTGAAATTTATCGAAGCCGACAACGGCCGCTACGCGCCTGAGCGCAAGGGCCTGCCGCTGGATATCGACGTGTTGCTTTACGGCGATCTGGTCGGCAACTTCGACGGCCTGATTCTGCCGCGTGCAGAAATCCTCAAGAACGCCTTTGTGCTTTGGCCGTTGTCGTTGCTGGTGCCGGACGCAATACATCCGGGCGAGCAGCGCCGCTTTGCCGAGCTCTGGCAGGCGGCGCAGATTGACCAGCAGCTATGGCCGGTGGCGTTTAGTTGGCGCGAGCAGCAGCTGACGCCAGCAGAGTTGATTCAGGCGCATCCCGCTTCTTAGTCCGACTGCGCTGCCGCGCTTGCTTTGTATGCCGTGAGGGCTTGTAGCCGTTCACGGTTCAACGCCTCACCCAGTTCCGCACCTTGGAAACCCTGTGCCAGCAGCGGTTGCACGGCCACTGCGCGGGCGACGTGCATGGCGCCTCGCAGATAGTCGGCTTGTGGGTAGGCGCGCTGTTCCAGGCCGAGGCGGCCGCGGGCGTCCATTTCACAGGCGGCGATAAATTCTTCGAAGCGCTGCGGACGGCGGAACACGTCGAAGCCTTGCAGCAGTTTGAGTAGGGTCGAAGCCTTTAGCTCCAAGGCACGATGGCCGTGGGTGTGGAATTCGCCGACCTGCAGGGCTAGCTCCTGGCAATCTTTGGGCACCTTGCAACGCTGGTTGATTGCGCGGATCAGCTTCAGCCCGGTGTGCTCGTGGGCGATATGCCGGGGCCATTCGGCCTCCGGCGTCAGGCCTTTACCAACATCATGCAGCAGACAAGCCCAGCGCACGGTTAGCGGTTGCTGGTGTTCGGCGCATTGACGCAGCACGCTAAGCACATGCTCGCCGGTGTCGATTTCCGGGTGATGGGCGGCCGGTTGCGGCACGCCGAACAGTGCGTCGACCTCGGGTAGCAACTCGCGCAGGGCGCCACAGTCGCGCAGCACCTGGATAAACACATCAGGGCGCGGTTCCATCAGCGCACGGGAGATTTCCTTCCAGCTGCGTTCCGGCATTAACGCGCTTAGCTCGCCAGACTCACTCAGCTCACGCATCAGCGCCATGGTTTCAGGTGCGACGCTGAAGCCCAGCGGCGCGTAACGGGCGGCAAAGCGGGCGACGCGCAGCACGCGCAACGGGTCTTCGGCGAAGGCTGGAGATACATGGCGCAGCAGCTTGGCTTGGAGGTCGCGCTGGCCGCCGTAGGGATCGATGAGCGTGCCATGATCGTCTTCGGCCATGGCGTTGACGGTCAGGTCACGGCGGATCAGGTCTTCTTCCAGGGTCACGTCCGGGCTGGCGAAGAAAGTAAAACCGCCATAGCCGCGCCCGCTTTTGCGCTCGGTGCGGGCCAGGGCGTATTCCTCGCCGCTCTGTGGGTGCAGGAACACCGGGAAGTCCGCGCCCACCGGGCGGTAACCCTGTTCGAGCATCTGCTCGGCGCTGGCGCCAACTACTACCCAATCGATCTCGCTGACCTCGCGGCCCAATAGGCGATCGCGTACTGCGCCGCCGACTTTGTAAATCTGCATCATGGTTCCTCCACTAAGTGCGGAGGATAGCGGCTGGTCGTTGGCGAGGGGTAGCTCGGATGCAGCTCTAAAGAGTTTTCAACATGAACCGGCGTGCATCCAGGCTATGGAGTAGCCATGGGAATTTGCTGCAAAAGCGCCTGAGTTGCCCGTTCGAGCAGTTCGGCGCTGTCCTTGGCCGGGCTCAGCCCAGTGCGAATCAAACCCTCCCAGAGGATTTTCTGTTCCGGAGTGGTCAAGCGGATACGCAGGGTGCCGGTCTCATCGCGCAAACGGTGAATCGCCTGATAGGGGCCGAGTGGCGTTGGCGGAGCGGTGTCGACCTTGAAGTCCAGGGGGCTGTCCTGCACCGCCAGCCAGTAATACACCTCAATCTGCGCCTGTGGGCTCGCTTGGTAACCACGGGTGCTCAAGCCTTCGCGTAGCAATTGCTCAAGCTGTGCATAGCGCTCGGCAAATGGCACGTCGCCTTCCACAGCCTGTTCAACGGCGATCAGGCTGAAGCTGTGTTTGCCGGTCAGTTCGGCACTGGCAGGGGTCAGTATCTGGACGCGGGGCAGCTGGCTACTGCAGGTGGCCAGTGCCAGGCACAGCAGTAATACGATAAACAGGCGCATCGGCAGATTTCCGGTTGGTCTGCTGCGCATGCTGGTGCCTGGCATCATGGGGCGCAACCGATCAAATGGGCGGGGTCATCAGGTCGAGGCGCGGGTAGTCGCTGTCATGTTCGGTTTCATGCTTGGGTGGCACATGTTGAGTGCCGATCAGCTGTTCGCCCTGGTACATCTCCAAGTGGATATTGAAACCCCACAGGCGGTGCAGGTGTTTCAGCACTTCTTCGGTGGAGTTGCCCAGCGGTTTGCGATCATGCTGCTGGTGGCGCAGGGTCAGCGAGCGGTCGCCGCGGCGGTCGATACTCCAGATTTGCACGTTGGGCTCGCGATTGCCCAGGTTGTATTGCGCGGCCAGGGTTTCACGAATCTGCTGGTAGCCGGGCTCGTCGTGGATCGCCGGAACGTACAGTTCGTCTTTCTGGTCGTCATCGAGAATGCTGAATAGTTTGAGGTCGCGGATCACCTTGGGCGACAGGTACTGCAGGATAAAGCTCTCGTCCTTGAAGCTGTTCATGGCGAATTTCAGCGTGCTCAGCCAGTCACTGCCGGCGATCTCCGGGAACCAGCGGCGATCTTCCTCGGTCGGCTCTTCGCAGATGCGGCGGATATCGCGGTACATGGCAAAGCCCAAGGTATAGGGGTTGATGCCGCTGTAGTAGGGGCTGTCGAATGGCGGCTGATAAACCACGCTGGTATGCGACTGCAGGAACTCCATCATAAAACCTTCGGTCACCAGGCCTTCGTCATACAGGTCATTCATCAGGGTGTAGTGCCAGAAGGTGGCCCAGCCTTCGTTCATCACTTGGGTCTGGCGCTGCGGGTAGAAGTACTGGGCGATCTTGCGCACGATGCGAATGATCTCGCGCTGCCAGGGTTCCAGCAGCGGGGCGTGTTTCTCCAGGAAGTACAGAATGTTTTCCTGCGGTTCGGCGGGGAAGCGCTTGTTATCCTTGTCGCCGCCTTTGCTGGCGTTTTTCGGGATGGTGCGCCAGAGGTCGTTGATCTGCTTCTGCAGGTGCTCTTCGCGGTCCTTCATGCGCCGCCGTTCTTCCTCGGCGGAAATCGGGTAGGGGCGTTTGTAGCGGTCGACGCCGTAGTTCATCAGCGCGTGGCAGGAGTCGAGTAGGTCCTCCACCGCGTCGATGCCGTGGCGCTCCTCGCACTGCATGATGTACTGCTTGGCGAACACCAGGTAATCGATGATCGAGCTGGCGTCGGTCCAGGTGCGGAACAGGTAGTTACCTTTGAAGAAACTGTTGTGGCCGTAGCAGGCATGGGCAATAACCAGGGCCTGCATGCAGATGGTGTTTTCTTCCATCAGGTAGGCGATGCACGGGTCTGAATTGATCACGATCTCGTAGGCAAGACCCATCTGCCCACGCTTATAGCCCTTCTCTGTGCTGAGAAAGTGTTTGCCATACGACCAGTGGTGGTAGCCCAGCGGCATGCCGACCGAGGCGTAGGCGTCCATCATCTGCTCGGCGGTGATCACCTCGATCTGATTGGGATAGGTGTCCAGCGCATAGCGTTCGGCGATACGGCTGATTTCCCGGTCGTACTGGCGAATCAACTCGAAGGTCCATTCCGAACCGGTGGAGATCGGTTGGCGGCGTTTGTCTTTGCTCGTGCTCATGTGGCTAGCCTCCGCTGGAACAGGTCGCGGAATACCGGGTAGATGTCGCCGGCCGAGACCAGCTGCTGCTGGGCAAAGGTGTCGGCGAATGCCTCACTCACTTGCTCGTATTCGAACCACAGCGCCTGGTGCTCGCGCGGGGTGATCTCGACGTAGGTGAAGTACTGAACGAACGGCATGATCTGATTGATCAACAGATCCCGGCATACGGGTGAGTCGTCATTCCAGTTGTCGCCATCCGACGCCTGGGCGGCGTAGATATTCCATTCGTTGATCGGGTAGCGCTCAGTCATAACCTCGTGCATCAATTTGAGTGCACTGGAGACGATGGTGCCGCCCGTTTCCCGCGAATAGAAAAACTCCTCTTCGTCGACTTCTTTGGCGCTGGTGTGGTGGCGGATAAACACCACGTCGATCTTGTCGTAGTTCCGTTTGAGGAACAGGTACAAGAGAATAAAGAAACGCTTGGCGATGTCCTTGGTCGACTGAGTCATCGACCCGGACACGTCCATCAGGCAGAACATCACTGCCTTGGAGCTGGGGTTGGGTTGTTTGACCAGCAGGTTGTACTTGAGGTCGAAGGTGTCGAGGAAGGGTACACGCCTGATCCGCGCGCGTAGCTTGCTCACTTCCTCTTCCAATGCGTGGATATCTCCGAGGTTATCCGGCTGTTCCAGCTTCAGGCGCTCTAGCTCTGCCTGGGCACTTTTGAGCTTGTTGCGGCTGCTGCCGGACAGGGCAATGCGCCGGGCATGGGCCGAGCGCAGGGTGCGGACGATATTGATGCGTGACGGGTTGCCTTCATTGCTGATGCCGGCGCGCACGCTCTTGAAGGTGTCGCTGCCGGTCAGGTGGCGTTTGATCAGGTTGGGTAGCTCGAGATCCTCGAACATGAAGTCGAGGAACTCTTCCTGGGTGATCTGAAAGACGAACTCATCCATGCCTTCCCCGGAGTTGCTCGCTTTGCCGGCACCTTGCCCGCTGCCACCGCCTTGCGGGCGGGCAATCTTCTCGCCCGTGGTGAACTCGCGGTTGCCTGGGTGTACGGTGGTCTGGCGACCACCACGGCCGTGGTGCAGCACCGGCTCGTCGATATCGCGGCCGGGGATGCTGATCTGCTCACCGTGCTCCATGTCGGTGATGGAGCGGCGGCTGACCGCCTCTTCCACAGCCTTCTTGATGTGGTCGCGGTAACGCCGCAGGAAGCGCTGGCGGTTTACCGTGCTCTTGTTCTTGCCGTTCAGGCGTCGGTCGATCACATGGCTCATAACTGCCCTCCGTGCACTCAGACATCAGGCGCAAAAGCTGGCAAAGCGCTCTGCGCTGCCTTGCGGCCTGTCGCGTCAGGCCGCTTTATTGCGATTTACGAACCCGTAGATACCATTCGGACAGCAGGCGCACCTGCTTGTCGGTGTATCCGCGCTCGACCATGCGAGTGACGAAGTCGTTGTGTTTTTGTTGATCCTCCTTGCTCGCTTTGGCGTTGAAGCTGATGACCGGCAGCAGGTCTTCTGTGTTGGAGAACATCTTTTTCTCGATCACTACGCGCAGTTTTTCGTAGCTGAGCCATGTCGGGTTTTTGCCATTATTATTGGCACGGGCGCGCAGCACGAAGTTGACGATCTCGTTGCGGAAATCCTTCGGATTGCTGATGCCGGCCGGCTTTTCGATCTTCTCCAGTTCCTCGTTGAGTGCCACGCGGTTGAGAATTTCGCCGGTTTCCGGGTCGCGGTATTCCTGATCCTGAATCCAGAAATCGGCGTACAGCACGTAGCGGTCGAAGATGTTCTGCCCGTACTCGCTGTAAGACTCTAGGTAGGCGGTCTGGATTTCCTTGCCGATGAATTCGATGTAGCGCGGCGCCAGGTATTCCTTGATAAAGCGCAGGTAGCGCTCGCGTACTTCGGCGGGGAACTGCTCCTGTTCGATCTGCTGTTCCAGCACATAGAGCAGGTGCACTGGGTTGGCGGCGACTTCGTGTGGGTCGAAGTTGAATACCTTGGAGAGGATCTTGAAGGCAAAGCGGGTCGATAGGCCGTTCATGCCTTCATCCACGCCAGCGCTGTCGCGGTACTCCTGAATTGACTTGGCCTTGGGGTCGGTGTCTTTGAGGTTTTCGCCGTCGTAGACGCGCATCTTCGAGTAGACGTTGGAGTTCTCCGGCTCTTTCAGGCGGCTGAGCGTGGAGAACTGCGCGAGCATCTTCAGGGTGTCCGGCGCGCAGTGGGCCTTGGCCAGGGAGCTGTTGAACAGCAGTTTGTCGTAGATCTTGATCTCGTCAGTCACGCGCAGGCAGTACGGCACCTTGACGATATAGATGCGGTCGATGAAGGCCTCGTTGTTCTTGTTGTTGCGGAAGCTGTGCCATTCAGACTCGTTGGAGTGCGCCAGCAGAATGCCGCTGTAGGGAATCGCGCCGAGGCCTTCGGTGCTGTTGTAATTGCCCTCCTGGGTGGCAGTGAGCAGTGGGTGCAGCACCTTGATGGGTGCCTTGAACATTTCGACGAACTCCATCAGGCCTTGGTTGGCCCGGCACAAGGCACCGGAGTAGCTGTAGGCATCGGCATCGTTCTGCGGATATTCCTCCAGCTTGCGGATATCCACCTTACCGACCAGTGCGGAGATGTCCTGGTTGTTCTCGTCGCCCGGCTCGGTCTTGGCCACGGCGATCTGGTTGAGGATCGAAGGATAGAGTTTGACCACGCGGAACTGGCTGATGTCGCCACCGAACTCCTGCAAGCGCTTGGTCGCCCAGGGCGACATGATGCTGTTGAGGTAACGCCGTGGAATACCGTAATCCTCCTCAAGGATGGCGCCGTCCTCGGCATCGCTGAACAGCCCCAGTGGTGACTCGAATACGGGCGAGCCCTTAATGGCGTAGAACGGCACTTTCTCGATCAGGTGCTTGAGTTTTTCCGCCAGGGACGATTTACCGCCGCCTACCGGGCCGAGCAGGTAAAGGATCTGCTTCTTCTCTTCCAGGCCCTGAGCGGCATGACGGAAGTAGGAGACGATCTGGTCGATGCACTCTTCCATGCCGTGGAAGTCGGCAAAGGCCGGATAACGGCGGATCACCTTATTGGAGAAGATCCGCGACAGCCGTGGGTCGGTTGAGGTGTCGAGCAGTTCAGGCTCGCCAATCGCTAGTAACAGGCGCTCGGCTGCCGAGGCGTAGGCGCTGCGATCCTGTTTGCACAATTCGAGGTACTCCTGCAGGGAAAACTCCTCCTGGCGAGTCGCTTCGAAACGTTGTTGGAAGTGGCTGAAAATGCTCATGACTTCTCCTCGCTCTGCGCAGAGTCGGTGCGGGATCGGTCAGGTGCTTGGTAGCTCCGGTGCGGATGCAGCCGGGATAAACCCCCAGAACACCTAATAATCTTAGAACTTGTCCAACGTCTGCTGCGCGTCGCGAGACCTTGAACTGGTTCTTACCGATGGCCCGATGCCGTTTGGCCGGCTCTACCTTGTTTTGGATGGCCTGAGCTAAAGGATAGTTCGGAATCAGCGGGGTCAAGGGGCGCGGAACGATAACTGGATATTACCGTTGGTCGGGATGGGCCGGCAGGCCGCTGCTGGTGCGGCCTGGGTACTGAAAAAAATTATTCTTCTGGTGCGTGTGCAGTTTCGTCAGGGTAGGTGGCGCGCCACAGCTCAAAACCGCCATCAAGGCTGTAGACATCGCTGAAGCCCTGACCGACTAGGTAGGCCGCCGCGCTCTGACTGGAGTTGCCGTGATAGCAGGTGACGATCAACGGCGCATCGAGATCGGCCTGGGTGATAAAGGCGTGTAGTGAGTGGTTGTCGAGGTGTTGCGAACCGTTGATATGGCCGGCGGCGAAACTCTGCGGATCGCGGATGTCGACCACCACAGCACCTTGCTGGCGTAAGGTCTGGGCCTGCTCTGGGGGGATGCGTTTGAATTCGCTCATGCTTGCTCCTTACAGTCGCAGCTGTATTTCTCGCCGCTATCGATATTCATCAAAGTCATGCTTGCGCCCCATACGCAGCCGGTATCCAGGGCTACCACGTCTGGCTCTGGGGATAGCCCTTCGAGTGCTGCCCAGTGGCCAAAAATAATTCGTTGGCCGCGGGTTTTACGTTGCTTGTAGCTGAACCAGGGCGCGTAGCCCGCTGGTGCGCTGCCGACGCCTTCCTTGCTTTTCAGGTCAAGGGTGCCGTCGGCTTTGCAAAAACGCATGCGGGTGAAGTAGTTGGTGATCACCCGCAGGCGGGTTACGCCGTGCAGATCGCCGTCCCACTTGGCCGGCTCGTTGCCATACATGCCGTCGAGAAACAGCGGCATAAGTGCGTCGTCACGCATGGCTGCTTCTACTTCGGCGGCGCGTTTTAGCGCTTTGTCCATGCTCCACTGCGGCGGGATGCCGGCGTGCACCAGGGCAGTATCGCGGGTTTCATCGTAATGCAGGAGTTTCTGCCGACGTAGCCAGTCGAGCAGGTCGGCGGCATCTGGCGCTTCGATAATCTCGCGCAGGGTGTCGCCCTTTTTCAGCCGCTCGATATTGTGTGCCACGGCTAGCAGGTGCAGGTCGTGGTTACCCAGCACGCAGGTCAGCGCATGACGGATGCTGTAGAGAAAGCGCAGTGTCGCCAGGGACTCGGGGCCGCGATTGACCAGGTCACCAACCAACCACAGCTGGTCCCGTGCTGGGTTAAAGGCCACACGCTCAAGCAGACATTGCAGGGGTTTCAGGCAACCCTGTAGATCGCCGACGGCATAGGTGGCCATCAGTGCAGCGAGCCCGGTACCGCAAGACGGAAGGGGGCGATCAGAGCGTCAAAGCGTTTGCCGTCTTCCGCGAGCATCTGATAGCTGCCCTGCATGATGCCGACGCGGGTGGTCATCACTGTACCGCTGCTGTAAGTGTGGCTGGCTCCGGCCTCAATCAGTGGTTGCTGGCCGACCACGCCAGCGCCGCGCACTTCCTGTACGCGGCCATCACCATCAGTAATCACCCAGTGGCGCGAGAGCAGTTTGGCCGGCAGTTCACCGTTGTTGCTCACCGTGACGGTGTAGGCGAAGGCAAAGCGGTCCTGCTCCGGCTGCGATTGCTCCGGCAGGTAGCGGGTGACGACACTGACGTCGATGTTGTAGCGCGAATCGCTCATGCGTAATTAACTCAGTAGGCAGAAACCCAGTCTAGCCGCTGTCAGTCGGCGTTGGGCTGTTCGGCCAGTTTGTCCGCCAGGCGTACAAATGCAGCCAGGTCCAGTTGTTCGGGGCGTAAGCTGCCATCGACCCCGGCGGCTTCGATTGCCGCTGCGGGCAGTAAGTTTTTCAAGGTGTTGCGCAGTGTTTTGCGCCGTTGATTGAACGCTTCACGCACCACGCGCTCAAGCAAGTGATGGTCTTTGGCCGGATGCGGCAGCACTTCGTGCGGCACCAGGCGGACGATCGCCGAGTCGACTTTGGGCGGCGGATTGAACGCGCCGGGGCCGACGTTGAACAGATGTTCCACACGGCAGTGGTACTGCACCATGATCGAGAGTCGGCCCCAGTCACCACCACCCGGTTCGGCGGCAAGCCGCTCGACCACTTCCTTCTGCAGCATAAAGTGCATGTCGCGAATCAGCGCGGCGTTGCTCAGCAGGTGAAAGATCAGCGGCGTGGAGATGTTGTAAGGCAGGTTGCCAACCACGCGCAGGCTATGTGGTGCGGCTTGCAGCTGATTGAAATCGAACTTGAGGGCGTCGCCCTGGTTCAGGCGAAAGCGCGGGTTGCTGCCGAACTGGTGTTGCAGGATTGGCACCAAGTCGCGGTCGAGTTCAATCACGTCGAGCTGCGCCCCGCTGTTCAGCAGGCCTTCGGTCAGTGCGCCCTGGCCCGGGCCGATCTCCAGCATGTGCTCGCCTTCGCGGGCGTGGATGGCGCGCAGAATGCGGTGAATCACCCCGGCGTCATGCAGGAAGTTCTGGCCGAAACGCTTGCGCGCGCGGTGTTGGTATTCGGACATGCAGCAGCTCCAGGCTTCAAAGCATCGGCTTGAAGCGAATTCAACGCAGGTAGAAAGCCCGGCAGTTTAACAGCATTGGCGGCGTACGCCCCGTGCTGGGCGCGGCAGTCAGGCGCTTTTCACTTGGCTGGTCGCCATTTCATACGCCGTTTGCAGCGCGACTTGCAGGCTGCCGCTGTCGATTTTGCCACTGCCGGCCAAATCCAGTGCGGTGCCGTGGTCGACCGAGGTGCGGATGATTGGCAGGCCAAGGGTGATGTTTACCGCCGCGCCGAAGCCTTTGTACTTGAGCACTGGCAAACCTTGGTCGTGGTACATCGCCAGCACTGCATCGCAATGCTCAAGGTGCTTGGGGGTGAACAGGGTGTCGGCCGGAAGCGGGCCGATCAGGTCGATACCTTCGCTGCGCAGCTGCTGCAGAGCGGGTTCGATTACTTCGATCTCTTCCCGGCCCAGATGGCCGCCTTCGCCAGCGTGCGGGTTGAGGCCGCAAACCAGAATACGCGGTTGGGCGATGCCGAATTTCGTGCGCAGGTCATGGTCGAGGACGCGCGTGACCCGGCTGAGGCGCTCAGTGGTTATGGCTTCGGCCACCTCCTTGAGTGGCAGGTGCGTGGTTACCAGCGCCACGCGTAGGCCGTGAGTGGCGAGCATCATCACCACCTGCTCAGTGTGGGTCAGCTCGGCGAGAAATTCGGTGTGCCCGGAGAAGGCAATCCCGCCTTCGTTGATCACGCCCTTGTGCACGGGGGCGGTGATCATCCCGGCGAAATGCCCGTCGAGGCAGCCCTGGCCGGCGCGGGTCAACGTCTGCAGCACATAGGGCGCGTTGCTTGCGTTCAGTTGGCCAGGTTTTACAGGCGCGGCCAGTTGCGTGTCCCAGACATACAGGCTGCCGGCAGGTGCGGCCTGGCTTGGCCAGCAATCAGGAGTGACGCTGACCAGTTGAATGCTTAGCCCTAGCAACCGTGCGCGCTCGGCCAGCAAGTCGCGGCTAGCAATAGCGATCAAGGCGTGCGGTTGTGCTTCGCGGGCCAGCAGCAGGCAGAGGTCGGGGCCTATGCCTGCGGGTTCACCTGGGGTCAGGGCAAAAAGGCGGGCGTTGCTCATCGGTAGGCTCTCGCTATACGTCAACAGGGCGGTTGAACAGAGTGGTAGGGCCATTATGCGTCGGGCCAGCGAGCAGCCGCCAGGCGGGATGGCCACAAAAAAGCCCGGTTTTGCGTGTGCATAAACCGGGCTTTTTTGTTATCTCGCCTAGTGCGAGGTGCCTATCAGAGCTTGGTCTCGACGTAGGCTTCGTCGCGGATCTGGCGCAGCCAGGCTTGCAGCTCTTCGTCGTACTTACGGTTGCGCAGTACAGTCATGGCCTGCTGCTCGCGGAACTGGGCGCTGCTATCAGTGGCACGACGGCCCATGACTTCCAGCACATGCCAGCCGTAAGGGCTCTTGAACGGTTTGGACAGCTCGCCAGCCGGCGTGCTGTTCATTACTTCACGGAACTCAGGAACCAGCACGTTCGGGTCGATCCAGCTCAGGGTGCCGCCGTTCAGCGCAGAACCTGGGTCTTCGGAGAAGTTCTTCGCCAGCTCGGCGAAATCTTCCCCGGCCAGGATGCGCTGATGCAGACGTTCAACCAAGCGTTTGGTTTCAGCTTCACTGCGGATTTCGCTGGGCTTGATCAGGATGTGGCGAACATTCACTTCGTCACGTACCTGGCTGTCGCCGCCGCGCTTTTCCAGCAGCTTGAGCATGATAAAACCGCCGGGAGTACGCATCGGCTCAGTCACCTGGCCAACCGACAAGGCGCTAAGCATGGTGTCGAAAGGTGGTGGCAGCTGCCCGGCTTTGCGCCAGCCCATTTCGCCGCCTTCCAGTGCGGTTTCACTGGCCGAGCGGGCAATCGCCAGCTGGGCGAAGTCAGCGCCTTGCTGCAACTGCTGATACAGGTCGCGAGCCTGACGGTCAGCGGCCTGGATGTCTTCTGGGGAAGCGCCTTCGGGTACTGGAATCAGGATGTTGGCCAGGCGGAATTCTTCCGAAAGCTGCATCTTGCCCATGTCCGAAGCGAGGAAGTTCTGCACTTCCTGATCGGTCACCTGAATACGCTCTGCCACACGACGTTGGCGCACGCGGCTGATGATCATCTCGCGGCGTACTTGGTCGCGCGCGTCGGTGTATGACAGGCCGTCCGCTGCTAGGGCAGCGCGGAATTGCTCGATGCTCATGCCGTTGCGCTGGGCAATGGTGCCAATGGCCTGGTTCAGTTCTTCGTCGGTAATCCGAATGCCCGAACGCTCACCAATCTGCAGTTGGATGTTCTCGATGATCAGGCGCTCCAACACCTGCTGGCTGAGCACGTGCTCAGGCGGAAGGGCAGCACCGCGCTGGGCGATGGTCTGCTGCACTTCACGCAAGCGCGAATCGAGCTGGCTTTGCATGACGACATCGTTATCGACAATCGCTACAACGCGGTTGAGTGGTTGTACCTCAGCGTTTGCCGCAGTACCCAGAAACAGCGCGCCCAACAGCAGGGGGCGCACGCAATCAGAAAGCTTGATCTTCACGTTCACGGTAACCTTGAATGCCTTGGTCGAGGAAAGATTCAACTGTATTGCCGATTACACCGCCCAGGCCCTTGAATACGACCTGCAGGAAGATGCCGCGGTCCGCCTGATCGTTGCGTGACGGGTTCAGGCTGACTTCGTCGTAGTCGATCCAATAGCGATTGATCAGGCGCAGCTTCCAGCAGCAGCTGTCGTACTCGAAGCCGCCGAAGGCTTCCAGCGTGCGGTCACGACCGTAGTCGTACTGCCAGCGGGAGATTACGCTCCACTGCGGGACTATCGGCCAGATAACCGAGAAGTCGTGTTGGCTGATCTTGTAGTAGTCCTTGATGTACTCCGGGGAGTCCGGGGTGCCATAGTCGCCACCGCCTACTACCCAGTCACCGCTTGCTTCGTCATAGCGCACTGAGTCATTGCGGTAGCGGTAGCCGGCGTTGATCACCTTGTTCGGGTTGTCTTCAGGCTGGTAGTGGAACATCGCGCTGCCGGAGCGGGTGCTGCCGGAGTCTGGATCCCAGTTAAAGTCCGAGGAGAAGCGCCAATCGCGATTAAAGCGATACAGGTATTCAAGTGCATAAGGTGAGGTCGATGACGTCGAGTCGCTGCGAGTGCGATAGTCGATGCCCGGCATCTGCACTTTGCGGTCTTCAAAGTAGAAGGCTTGGCCAATGCTGAATCGTTGACGCTCGAAGCCATTTGACTCTACCCACCGGTTGGTTAAACCGAGCGAAAGCTTGTTCTCATCGCCGATGCGGTCTTTGCCGGAGAAGCGGTTCTCACGCCACAGCGAGGAATAGCTAAAGTCGCTTTCGCTCGTATCGAAGATCGGGATGTCGGTCTGGTCTTCCTCTGCTGTATAGAGGTAGAACAGGCGTGGCTCCAGTGTCTGGCGGTAATTCTTGCCGAACCACTGGGTGTCACGGTCGAAATACAGACCGCTGTCCAGGCTGAACATCCCTATGCCGCGGCTTTGGCTGCTTTTGTATTCCTGCTCGTCCAGCAAAGAGTCTTTGCCCTGCTGGTCCAGACTTAGATCGTAATTAGTCTGCAGATATTTGACCTGCGGCTTGATATAACCCCAGCTCCAATCCAACGGCAAGCTCACCGCAGGTTCGACATGTATACGCTCGCCGTTGGCGCGTGCCAGGCCTTGCAGGCGCTCGTCATACCAGTCTTCCAGTAAGCCATTTTCGTCCGAGAACTGGCCGTTGCGTAGGTCCCGGTCGAAGCGCACATATTCTGTGCCATAGCTGAAGTTCAATCCTGCCGGCTCAAACGGCAGTACGCCGTCCAAGGTCAGCTGCGGCAGACGGTTGTATGGAGTGACGTCGGTGATATTGGCCAGTTCGTATGCGTGCGCATTCAGGCGTGCGGTATAGCCTTCGCCACGATAGGTCAGGGTGCCGCGCTGATCCATGTAGCTGTCGGAACCAAGGCCTTGGTCTGTAGTTAGATCTTGGAAGTAGTACGGGTCACTGATGTCGGTGTAGTCGACCTCAGCCATCAGGCGCGAGGTCAGGCCCGTTGTGTGTTTCCAGCTGTACATCCAGCGCTGATCTTCATATTCCGACTGCAGTTTGCGGTCGTCATTGCTGTCGTCCAGGTACGCCGCGCCAAACTGGCCTTCGCTGTTCTTGGTGAGATAGCGGAATTCACCTTCCATCAGCAAGCCGCGATCGCTCATGTAGGTTGGATACAACGTGGCGTCGTAATTCGGCGCCAGGTTGAAGTAATACGGCGTCTGTAGGGTCAAGCCGTTATCACCCGAGCTGCCGAGGCTTGGCGGCAGGAAGCCAGACTGGCGACGATCATCAATCGGGAAATAAATATAGGGGGTGTAAAACACCGGAATATTCTTCACCCGCAGGGTGACGTTGGTTGCGGTGCCGAAACCGGTGGCCGGGTTCAGGGTGATGTTGTTGCCCTTCAGGTGCCACGCGTTGCTGCCTGGCTCGCAGCTGGTATAGGTGCCGTCTTTCAGGCGAATAATCGCACTCTCTTCACGTTTGGCGTAGAGCGCGTTACCGCGAATATGGCTCTTGTGCAGCACATATTCAGCGTTATCGACTTTGGCCTCGCCATTGTCCAGTTGCAGCTCTGCACGGTCACCCACCACCAGAATGCCCTGATCACGCAGGCGTACATTGCCGATCAATTCGCCGCGGTTTTCCGCCTGACGCAGATTGGCTTCGTCCGCTTCGACCTGCATGCCGGCCTGGCGCAGGACTACATCACCGGCGAGGGTGGCGACTTGCTCTTCCTGCTCATAGCGCGAAGCTTTGGCCGATACAAACATTGGCGCTTCAGACATTGGCGTCTGGTCATCCATGCCTGGACGTGTCGGCTCTATATACGCGCCTGTGCAGTAAGGGCCGGCTTCAGCCAGCTGAGCGGCGCTGAGATTTTCTCGCGGCACCCAGTCTAGGTGGCTGAAATCGGCGCTGCGCGAAGTTAGGCCTTTGCCACGACTTTGGGTAACCAAGGTCGTTTGCGCTGCTTTGCTCTGCCCAGGCTCAACGCTGCCGTCAGCAGTGCTGGCGACCGAGTCACGTTGTACTGGCCGTGCTGGCAGTGCAGCACTGCTGGCTTTCGGGGCGCAAGCCCAGCCGCCCGTGGCGGAAACCTGGCAATCGTACTGCTCGGCAGCGATAGCAAAAGGAACGGCTAAAGGCTGTAGTGCCAGAAGGCTGCCAGTGACCAATAAAGGAAATTTTCTACGGAACGCGGGGTATTTTACTGCCATCTTATTTTTCCGGGCTTCCTGCGCGTCATTGGCCCTGAGGCCACACGCCTCTCGATGGGCTTGAAAAGATGCTGGATAATAAAGCATGACCCGCGCAACGGCTAGCGCCGTCGGAGACCTTGTAATGCCTGATGAAGATGTACGCTTAAAACTCCTCGAAAATTGGCTGGATCAGCTGCTGTCAGGGCTTTTTGCCGAGCAGGGTTGGGGTGCCGTACCGGCTGCCACGCTTACCTCTGCCAGTAGTGATGCCAGTTTTCGCCGGTATTTCCGCTGGCAAGGTGCTGGGCGCAGCCTGATCGTGATGGATGCACCGCCGCCGCAGGAAGACTGCGCGCCATTTGTCAAAATGGCGCATTTGCTGGCCGAGGTGCGCCTCAACGTGCCGCAGATTCTTGCCGCTGACCTTGAACGAGGCTTTTTACTGCTCAACGATTTGGGGCGGCAGACCTATCTGGATGTGATTAACGAAGGCAATGCCGATCAGCTTTTTGCAGATGCTTTGCAGGCCCTGCTGGCATTTCAGCAGCTGCCGATGACTACGCCTCTACCCAGCTACGATGACGCGCTGTTGCGTCGCGAGCTGCAGCTTTTCCCTGAGTGGTATGTACAGCGTCATCTGGGCGTCGAGTTCAGTGAGCAGCAGCTGGGCATGTGGCTGCGCGCGAGTCAGCTGCTGATCGACAGTGCCCTGGCGCAGCCCAAGGTGCTGGTGCATCGCGACTTTATGCCGCGCAACCTGATGCTCAGTGAGCCGAACCCCGGCGTGCTGGATTTTCAGGATGCGGTCTACGGTCCGGTTACCTATGACGTTACTAGTCTGTTTAAGGATGCTTTCCTCAGTTGGCCTGAGGCGCGCGTACGCAGTTGGTTGGAGCAGTATTGGCAGCAGGCGCGTGAGGCGGGTGTGCCGGTTCAGCCGGTGCTGGATGATTTTCTGCGAGCCAGCGACTTGATGGGTGTGCAACGCCACCTCAAGGTAATTGGCATCTTCGCACGCATTTGCCATCGCGATGGCAAGCCCAAGTACCTGGGTGATGTACCGCGGTTCTTCTCTTATATAGAAGCGGTACTGGCGCGTCGGCCGGAGCTGGCCGAGCTGGCTGAATTACTCGGCAGCCTGCAGCGGGAGCCTGTATGAAAGCGATGATTTTGGCTGCCGGCAAAGGTGAGCGGCTGCGGCCGCTGACCCTGCATACGCCCAAACCATTGGTGCGTGCGGCCGGCGTGCCCTTGATCGAATACCACGTGCGCTCATTGGCGGCGGCCGGGTTTACCGAATTGGTGATCAATCATGCCTGGCTGGGGCAGCAGATTGAGGATTACCTGGGTGATGGATTGCGTTTCGGCGTCAGCATTGCCTATTCCGCCGAAGGTGAGCCGCTGGAAACCGGCGGCGGGATTTTTCAGGCGCTGCCTTTGCTGGGTGATCAGCCGTTTGTGCTGATCAATGGCGATATCTTCACCGACTACCCCTTTGCCGAGCTGCGTCGTCCGCTATCCAGCCTGGCCCATCTGGTGCTGATCGAGAATCCTGGCCACCACGTTAAGGGCGACTTCTGTTTGCGCGGTGGGCAGGTCACAGATGCACAAGCGGGGCAGGACAGTCTGACCTACAGCGGGATGGCGATATTATCACCTGCGCTGTTCGCCGACTGTGAAGCTGGGGTCTTCTCGCTTGCGCCGTTGTTGCGCG
Source organism: Pseudomonas sp. EA_35y_Pfl2_R111 (assembly GCF_963970955.1). Taxonomy (NCBI): domain Bacteria; kingdom Pseudomonadati; phylum Pseudomonadota; class Gammaproteobacteria; order Pseudomonadales; family Pseudomonadaceae; genus Pseudomonas; species Pseudomonas sp. EA_35y_Pfl2_R111. The sequence continues at coordinate 500,433 of NZ_CAXAOM010000003.1, forward strand.
CGGCCATGGCGACTGGGCAGGTGACGGGTGAGCGTTTCGACGGTTGCTGGGTGGATGTTGGCACCCATGAGCGGCTTGCTCAGGTCGAGCGTTTGCTTGAGGCGCGCGGCTAGGATGATCTGGCCTGCGACTGCGCTGGGGGCGGTGATCGGGCTGGCCGTGGCCAGTATCCCGGGTGCCATACTTGGCGGTTTGCTCGGTCAGGTGCTAGACCGGCGCTTACGTATACAGTCCTGGGCTGCTTTGCGTGAGCGCCTAGGCGGTCGCGTGGAGGTGCGTGATGAGTGGCTTCTGTTCGTACTTTTGGGACGGTTGGCCAAGAGCGGCGGTCGCGTGCTGCCGGCGCATATCCAGCAGGCGCAGGCGGAAATGCAGCGATTGGGGCTGGATGCTGAGGGGCAGCGTCAGGCGATAGCCGCGTTTGCCCAGGGAAAGGTCGGGCGCGACAGTTTGCGCGCACCGCTACGCCGCCAGCGTGAGCGCAGCGAAACGTTGCTGCGCGCATGCTGGCGCATGGCCTGGGCGGATGGTCAGGTCGCTCAGGCGGAGCGAGAGCTGATTATGCTCTGGGGTAAATGGCTGCAGGTCTCTTCGGCGACTCAGGCCCAGTTGAGTGACGCCTACGCGCCGCAGCAGGGCCCGCTGGTGTCGACGGCCAGCAATGCCTATCAGCGTGCCCTGAATCTGTTGAAGGTAAATGCCGATGCCGAGCCGGCGCAGATCAAGCAGGCCTACCGACGTTTGCTCAGTCGTCATCATCCGGACAAGTTGGCGGGCAGTGGCGCCACGCCAGAACGGGTGCGCGAGGCAACTGAACGCACCCGTGAGTTGCATCAGGCTTATGACCTGATTCGTCAGCGCCACGGCTTTCGCTAGCAGGCTGTTGAAAAACTATCTGCGTGGCCATCGCGGCGTTAAAAACAGGCTGGTGCGCCAGCCCGGTCGGAAGCCGCTTGCGGCTAACGCGCTTTAGCGCGACCCGAAGGGCGAGTGAAACGAGTAATGCTCATGTACAGCTCATACACTCGCGTGCGAGCCCAGTTCTCTTCCTCGCCGTTTTGACCACCCGGAGGCTGTTGCTGGTGTAGCGCCTTGCGCTGGCTGCCTCGCTAACGTTTTTCAACGGCCTGCTATGTGCTATTTGGCCTCTAGCTTCAGCGTCAGCCAGCCACGAATGCGGCGGTAGAGTTGTTCCTGTTCGGCTTCGCGGTTACCTGGCAGGGCCTTCATGGCGATCTGTATATAGCTGGGGTGCTTCTGCCGTTTGCTGGCTTGCGAGCGTTTAAGCGCGGCCTGCCGGTCAGCGGTGAGGTCCTTGTAATAAAAGTCACCGGTGGCCAGCAGCAGTTGCGGGATCAGCTCATCCAGTGGCGGGGTATAGCCAGCAGGCAACTGTGCGGCGACCAGTAGCAGATTCTGAATATTGGCCGGCTTGCGTTCAGCTAGGTAGCGCGCGGCCCAGTAGGCGCCGCTGCCATGGCCGAGCAGCACGATGGTCTTGGCTTGCTGTTGCTCGGCAAAACCGATGGCCGACTCGATGCGCGCCAATACGCGTTCGGCGTGGGCTTTCTGCTGCTCCTCAATGTTCTTCACTTTGCTCGCTGCGGTTTCGGCGCTGTCGAGCGGGCTATTGCTGGTTTCCGCCGCTGCTTCATCTGTAGCTGGGCTATCCTCGGCGCTTTCCTCTGCCGGTGCCGCCGTGGTGTCGGCAGCAGCCTCTTCCGTTGGGGCTGTCGTGGGTGGTTCGGCGCTGCGCAGTGGCGGCGCGTCACTGTTGGGGTCGGGCAGGGTCAGGCTGAGGCTGTGCCACCCGCCGTTGGGCAGCTTGCTGCGCAAGGGCCCGACGCTTTGTGGCCAATCGGCAGTTTCATCATCGCCCGGCAGAATGATCACCGCGCCGCTGGGCTCGGCGACATTGGCAGGCAGCCAGAGGGCAAGAAAGCTTTCATCGCCCGCCTGCAGTTGTTGCTGTTCCTTTTGCTCCAGCCGCTGCTCCAGCGCAGTGGCTTCCACTTCGCTGCGCTCCGCTAAGGGCACACGGACTTCTTCCTCGGGTTCGGTTGCGCTGTCCGTCGCGGCAGGGGCTTCTTCTGCGGGTGTTTGTTCTTCCGCCTGCAGTGGGCTGATCGATAGCAGCAGGCTCAGGGCAAGGGCGGCGGGGCGCGAAAACATGGGGATCTCCAGCGAACATCGTGTCTCAGCAGCCTAGCCTTTTCCGCTCGGCTTTGTCAGGTGTCGCTCACGCGCGCCAGGCCTTGGATCGGGCTGGTACAATGCGCGCCTTCCGTGAATGCCACCGAGGTGCGCTATGCAACCCTTCGCCATTGCTCCGTCGATTCTTTCCGCTGACTTCGCTCGCCTGGGTGAGGAAGTGGACAAGGTGCTCGCCGCCGGCGCTGACATCGTGCACTTCGATGTAATGGACAACCACTATGTGCCCAACCTGACGATTGGCCCGATGGTCTGTGCGGCGCTGCGTAAGTACGGCATCACCGCGCCGATTGATGCACACCTGATGGTCAAGCCAGTGGATCGCATCATCGGCGACTTTATCGAAGCGGGCGCCAGCTATATCACCTTCCACCCGGAAGCCAGCGAGCATATCGATCGCTCCCTGCAGCTGATCCGCGATGGCGGCTGCAAGGCCGGTCTGGTGTTCAACCCGGCCACTCCGCTTGAGGTGCTCAAGCACGTCATGGACAAGGTCGACATGATTTTGCTGATGAGCGTTAACCCGGGCTTCGGCGGGCAGAAGTTTATCCCCCATACCCTGGAAAAACTCAAAGAGGCGCGCGCGCTGATCGACGCGTCCGGCCGTGAAATACGTCTGGAAATCGATGGCGGAGTAAACGTGCAGAACATCCGCGAAATCGCTGCGGCGGGCGCTGACACCTTTGTCGCCGGCTCGGCGATCTTTAATCAGCCGGATTACAAGAGCGTGATCGATGCCATGCGCGCCGAGCTGGCTCAGGCACGCGGGTGAGTCTGCTACGCGAGTTGTTCCAAGGCGAGTTGCCGCGCCTGGTGATGTTTGACCTGGACGGCACCCTGGTGGATTCGGTGCCAGATCTGGCCGCCGCCATCGACAAGACCTTGCTGCTGCTCGGCCTGCCGGCGACGGGCATCGAGCAGGTGCGCGATTGGGTCGGCAATGGCGCGCGGGTGCTGGTGCGCCGTGCGTTGGCGGGCGGGCTGGAGCATGAGCATATAGATGAGGGCCGGACCGAGCAGGCGTTGGAGCTGTTTATGCAGCACTATGCCGAAAGCCACGCGCTGACCCAAGTCTACCCAGGCGTGCAAGCCACTCTGGATTGGCTGCGTGAGCAGCGGGTTGAGCTGGCGATTGTCACCAACAAACCCGAGCGCTTTGTTGCGCCCTTATTGGATGAAAAGGGCCTGGGCGGCTATTTTCGCTGGATTGTCGGCGGCGACACCCTGCCTCAGCAGAAACCCGACCCCGCAGCGCTGCTGCATGTGCTGCAACTGGCCCGAGTAGACGCTGCGCACGCGCTGTTTGTTGGCGATTCGCGCAATGACGTACTGGCCGCTAAGGCCGCCGGCGTGCCCTGTGTGGCGCTGAGCTATGGCTATAACCACGGTCGGCCGATTGCCGAGGAGAATCCTGCGCATGTGCTGGATTGCCTGAGCGGCTTGCTACGCCCGGCTGAGCCCCCGATTTTGCCGGGGTTTGCGGGTTGATTCGCTTTCGGCCCTGCGCTAGTGTGGCCGAACTTCAATCCCGCCTGAAATAAGAGAGCTTCGTGGTGGTTACCTGCACGCGCTGGTCGGCAAGCACCGACATGAAAATCATCAAGGCCCTGGCCCGTTGGCGCTGGCGCCCCTGATCTGATCTTGGCCGCCTAGGCGGCGCGTTTGCACTCGACCGAATTACCTCAAGCCACGAGGCTGATCATGACCCGCGAAGAATTCCTGCGTTTAGCCGCTGCCGGCTATAACCGCATTCCTGTTGCCTGCGAAACCCTGGTGGATTTCGACACCCCGTTGTCGATCTACCTGAAGCTGGCCGACGAGGCCAATACCTATCTGCTCGAATCCGTCCAGGGCGGCGAGAAGTGGGGGCGTTACTCCATCATCGGTCTGCCGGCCCGCACGGTGCTGCGTGCCTATGGCCATGAGGTGATCATCAGCGTCGACGGTGTCGAGGTCGAGCGCCACCAGTGTGAAGACCCGCTGGCTTTTGTCGAGCAGTTTCAGGCGCGTTACAAGGTGCCGACTCTGGCAGGTCTGCCGCGCTTTAACGGCGGCCTGGTGGGCTACTTCGGCTATGACAGCGTGCGTTATGTCGAGCCCAAGCTGGCCAAGGGTGTGAACCCCGATGCCCTGGGTACGCCGGATATCCTGCTGATTGTCTCCGATGCGGTGGTGGTGTTCGACAACCTGGCTGGCAAGATGCACGCCATCGTCCTTGCCGATCCGGCCCAGGCCGATGCGCTGGAACAGGGTCAGGCGCGCCTGCAGGAGATCCTGCACAAGCTGCGTCAGCCGATTACCCCGCGCCTGGGTGTAGATCTGGCTGCGCCGGCGGGTGCCGAGCCGGATTTCATTTCCAGCTTTAAACGCGATGACTACGAAAATGCGGTCAAGGCGATCAAGGAGTACATCCTCGCTGGCGACTGCATGCAGGTGGTGATCTCCCAGCGCATGTCGATCCCGTTCAAGGCCGCGCCGATTGATCTGTATCGTGCGCTGCGTTGCATCAACCCGACGCCCTATATGTACTTCTTCAACTTCGGCGACTTCCATGTGGTCGGCAGTTCGCCAGAAGTGCTGGTGCGCCTGGAAGATGGTCTGGTCACGGTGCGGCCAATTGCCGGCACCCGCCCGCGCGGCGCCAGCGAAGAGGCCGACCTGGCCCTGGAAGAAGACCTGCTGTCGGATGCCAAGGAAGTGGCTGAGCACCTGATGCTGATCGACCTGGGCCGCAACGATGTTGGCCGGGTGGCCAGCACCGGCAGCGTCAAGCTCACCGAGAAGATGGTGATCGAGCGCTATTCCAACGTGATGCATATCGTCTCCAACGTCACCGGCCAGCTCAAGCAAGGCCTGACGGCGATGGACGCCCTGCGCGCCATTCTGCCGGCAGGCACCCTGTCTGGTGCGCCGAAGATTCGCGCCATGGAAATTATCGACGAGCTGGAGCCGGTCAAGCGTGGCGTCTACGGCGGCGCCGTGGGTTATCTGGCCTGGAACGGCAATATGGACACCGCCATCGCCATCCGTACCGCGGTGATCAAAGATGGCGAACTGCATGTGCAGGCCGGTGCCGGCATCGTCGCCGATTCGGTGCCGGCCCTGGAGTGGGAAGAAACCCTGAACAAGCGTCGCGCCATGTTCCGCGCCGTCGCCCTCGCCGAACAGACTGCCGAATAAGGGGTTGCGCCATGCTTTTGATGATCGATAATTACGACTCCTTTACCTACAACGTGGTGCAGTACCTGGGCGAGCTGGGTGCCGATGTTCACGTGATCCGCAATGACGAACTGTCGATTGCCGAGATTGAGGCGTTGCAGCCCGAACGTATTGTGGTGTCGCCCGGCCCCTGCACGCCAACCGAGGCCGGGGTGTCCATCGAGACCATTCTGCATTTTGCCGGCAAGCTGCCGATTCTCGGCGTCTGCCTGGGCCACCAGAGCATCGGTCAGGCCTTCGGTGGTGATGTGGTGCGTGCGCGCCAGGTGATGCATGGCAAAACCAGCCCGGTGTTCCACAAGGACCTGGGCGTATTTGCCGGCCTGAACAACCCGCTGACCGTAACCCGCTACCATTCTTTGGTGGTCAAGCGTGAAACCTTGCCAGACTGCCTGGAAATCACCGCCTGGACTCAGCATGAGGACGGCGAAGTGGACGAAATTATGGGCCTGCGCCACAAGACCCTGCATATCGAGGGCGTGCAGTTCCACCCTGAGTCGATCCTCACCGAGCAGGGCCATGAGCTGTTTGCCAACTTCCTCAAACAACAAGGAGGCCTGCGCTGATGAATATCAAGGAAGCCCTCAATCGGGTGGTCAGCCAGCTCGATCTGTCGACCGAAGAAATGCAGGACGTGATGCGCGAAATCATGACCGGCCAATGCACGGACGCGCAGATCGGCGCTTTCCTGATGGGCATGCGCATGAAAAGCGAGACCATCGACGAAATCGTCGGCGCGGTTTCGGTGATGCGTGAGTTGGCTAGCCACGTACATCTGCAGACCCTCGCCCATGTGGTCGATGTCGTCGGCACTGGCGGCGATGGCGCGAATATCTTCAACGTGTCGACGGCGGCAAGCTTTGTTGTCGCAGCCGCAGGCGGCAAGGTGGCCAAGCATGGCAATCGCGCGGTGTCGGGCAAGAGCGGCAGTGCCGATCTGCTTGAAGCTGCCGGTATTTACCTGAGCCTGACGCCAGAGCAGGTGGCGCGCTGCATTGAGAACGTCGGCGTCGGCTTTATGTTTGCCCAGGTGCATCATTCGGCGATGAAGTATGCCGCCGTGCCACGTCGTGAGCTGGGTCTGCGCACCATCTTCAATATGCTCGGCCCGCTGACCAACCCGGCCGGGGTCAAGCATCAGGTGGTCGGTGTGTTCAGCCAGGCACTGTGCCGGCCGCTGGCCGAGGTACTCAAGCGCCTCGGCAGCCAACACATTCTGGTGGTGCATTCGCGCGATGGCCTGGATGAGTTCAGCCTGGCGGCTGCGACCCATGTGGCCGAGCTGAAGGATGGGCAGATCACCGAGTACGAAGTACTGCCGGAAGACCTCGGGCTGAAGAGTCAGAGCCTGATTGGCCTGGCGGTAGAAAGCCCAGAAGCCTCGCTCGCGTTGATCCGTGATGCCTTGAGCAAGCGCAAGACCGAAGCCGGGCAAAAGGCTGCAGATATGATCGTGCTGAATGCTGGTGCTGCGCTGTATGCGGCGGATTTGGCTGCTAGCCTCAAAGAGGGTGTGCAGCTGGCCCATGATGCCTTGCACACGGGGCTGGCATGGGAGAAGTTGCAGGAGTTGGTGTCCTTTACCGCCGTATTCAAAGAGGAGAATGCTGGGTGAGTATTCCAACCGTTCTGGAAAAAATCCTCGCACGTAAGGCTGAAGAAGTGGCGGCCCGTCGCGCCATCGTCAGTCTGGCTGAGGTCGAACAGCAAGCCCGCAGCGCCGACCCAGCGCGCGGCTTCGCTCAGGCACTGCTGGCCCAGGCCAAACGCAAACAGCCAGCGGTAATCGCCGAGATCAAGAGGGCTTCGCCGAGCAAGGGCGTGCTGCGCGATCACTTTGTGCCGGCCGAGATCGCCCTGAGCTACCAGAACGGTGGGGCCACTTGCCTATCGGTACTGACCGATATCGACTTCTTCCAGGGCGCGGATCGCTACCTGCAGGAGGCCCGTGCGGCCTGCTCGCTGCCGGTGATCCGCAAGGATTTTATGATCGACCCCTATCAGATCATTGAGGCCCGTGCCCTGGGTGCCGACTGCGTGCTGCTGATCGTTTCGGCTCTGGATGATGGACAGATGGCTGAATTGGCGGCAACTGCCAAGGCGGTCGGTCTCGACGTGCTGGTGGAAGTGCACGATGGTGATGAGCTGGAGCGTGCGCTGAAAACCCTGGATACACCGCTGGTTGGGATCAACAACCGCAACCTGCATACCTTTGAACTCAGCCTGGAAACCACCCTCGACCTGCTGCCACGGATTCCGCGTGATCGCCTGGTGGTGACCGAGAGCGGCATCCTCAACCGTGCCGATGTTGAACTGATGGAAATCAGCGAGGTGTATGCCTTCCTGGTCGGCGAGGCGTTTATGCGCGCCGACAATCCTGGGGCTGAGTTGGAGCGCTTGTTCTTCCCCGAGCGTAAGCGGGTGATCGCTTCGCCTGATGTGGACTGAAACCACCAAGACATAAAAAAGCCGACGCATGCGTCGGCTTTTTTATGTCTCAAGCATGCTGTTTAGCGCGTGCCGAAGACCACCATGGTCTTGCCTTTGACGTTGACCAGGCCTTGTTCTTCCAAGGCCTTGAGCACGCGACCGACCATCTCGCGCGAGCAACCGACGATGCGGCCGATTTCCTGGCGAGTGATCTTGATCTGCATGCCGTCCGGGTGAGTCATGGCGTCGGGTTGCTTGCACAGGTCGAGCAGAGTGCGGGCAACACGGCCAGTGACATCGAGGAAGGCCAGGTCGCCGACTTTGCGCGTGGTGTTGCGCAGACGCTCGGCCATCTGGCTGCCCAGGGCGTAGAGGATGTCCGGGTCCTGTTGGGTGAGTTCGCGGAACTTGGCATAGCTCAGCTCCGCCACTTCGCACTCGGTCTTGGCGCGCACCCAGGCGCTGCGTTCTTTCTCGGTGCCGTCCTTTTCGAACAGGCCCATTTCTCCGAAGAAGTCGCCGGAGTTGAGGTAAGCAATGATCATTTCACGACCATCATCGTCTTCGATCAGGATAGTGACCGAGCCTTTGACGATGAAGAACAGCGTTTCGCAGCGATCGCCCGCATAGATAATGGTGCTCTTGGCGGTGTAGCGGCGGCGGTGGCAATGCGCGAGAAGCTTGTCGAGATTTTTTATTTTAGGTGTGAGGGTAATAGCTACCATGCCTGAATCCCGAATTTATAAAGGTAAGCCGTTGTGCGGCTGAAGTTCTAATAATAGTTATCCGTACAAGTGTGCCAGTAATTCGGCATCAGCTTAACCAGGCCTCCATGGCGAGGTCCGGTTTTGCGACCTGGCTAACACTCAGCATGGAACTTTTTACTCACTGAGCAACGGGTCGGCAAGTAAAAGTGCTGTGCTAAGCTGCCTTCCTTTTTAACAGCGGAGCCCGAGTAATGAAAGCGCGTATTCAGTGGGCCGGCGAAGCCCTGTTTATTGGGGAGTCGGGCAGCGGCCACGCGGTGGTGATGGATGGCCCGCCAGAGAGCGGTGGACGCAACCTGGGTGTGCGCCCGATGGAGATGGTGCTGATTGGTCTGGGCGGTTGCAGCAACTTCGATGTGGTCAGCATTCTGAAAAAGTCCCGCCAGGCGGTAGAAAGCTGTGAAGCCTTTCTGGAGGCTGAGCGCGCCACGGAAGAGCCCAAGGTATTTACCAAGATTCACCTGCATTTCGTGGTCAAGGGCCGCGGTTTGAAGGAGGCGCAGGTCAAACGTGCGGTCGAGCTGTCAGCCGAGAAGTACTGCTCCGCCTCCATCATGCTGGGCCGTGGCGGTGTCGAAATTACCCACGATTACGAGATTATCGAGCTGGGCGAGTAAAGCGCTGCAGATCTCGTGACATGAAAAAGGGCACCTCGGTGCCCTTTTCTGTGCCTGCGATTCAGTTCTATACGCGGTAGGTGGTGCTGGTCATTACCTTGGCCAGCAGGCTCATACCGAATTTCACCGGTGCTGGGAAGCGCAGGCCGCCGGCATCTAGAGCGTTGCAGGCATGCTGTTCTTCATCGGCGCGCATCTGTTCAAGAATCGCGCGGGATTTCTGGTCTTCCAGCGGGATCTGCTGCAGGTGTTCATCGAGGTGTTTGACCACCTGATCTTCGGTGGCGGCGACAAAGCCCAGGCTGATTTTGTCGCTGATCAGCCCGGCGGCCGCACCGACGCCAAAGGACAAGCCGTAGAACAGCGGGTTGAGAATGCTCGGCTGACTGCCAAGCTGGCGGATGCGCTGTTCACACCAAGCCAGATGGTCGATTTCCTCATCAGCCGCATGCTCCATCGCCTGGCGTATCTGCGGCAGCTTGGCGGTCAGTGCTTGGCCCTGGTACAGCGCCTGGGCGCAGACCTCGCCGGTGTGGTTGATGCGCATCAGGCCGGCGACATGCTGAGCCTGCTCCACGTCCAGCTCGGCTTCCGGCTGCACGATGGCCGGCGATGGCCGGCTCGGTTGGCCGCTGAAGGGCAACAGGGTGCGCAGCGCGGCATCGGCTTGCAGTAATAGGCGATCAACAGGGGAAAATTGACGTTCGCTGGCCATAGGGACCTCCGGCGATGACTACGGCGGCTAGTTTACTGCAAACACTGGCCGCCGGCTTGATCGACATCAGGGCAACTCGCGTAGCACGCGAAAGCCCAGGGCGTAGTCCTTGTGCTGTGGCTGCTTCATATCGCGCTGGCTGCTGCGCAGATAGCTCGGGCCGCTGTTCCAGGCGCCACCACGCACTACCCGTGGGCTTTTGTCGAGCAGGCTGGCTGCCTGTTGCTCGCTGCCGTCGAAGGGGCTGGCGAAGCGCGAGGCGGTCCATTCCCAGACGTTGCCGGCGGTGTCATGCAGGCCGAAGGCATTGGCGGCGAACTGGCCGACACGTTCGGTCTTGCTCTGGATCAGGCGCGAGGTGGCGCAGCCACGGCAATGCGCGCGCGGTCGCGTTTCCGGGCTGTCAAGCTGCTCGCCCCACCAGTAGTAGCTGTCACTGCCCGCGCGAGCGGCGTACTCCCACTCGGCCTCGGTGGGCAGTCGATAGCGCTGGCCAGTGACCTTCGACAGCCATTGGCTGTAGGCCTGAGCCTGGTGCCAGGACACATGGATCACCGGCCGCTGCGCCGACAGCCCCCAGCCCTCGTTGTCTGGCATGGCCGTAGCGGTGGCCTCGGCATACTGCTGCCAGTCAGCGAAGCTGACTTCGTAGCGGCCGATGGCAAAGGGATGGCTGATCTCGATGGGTGTCAGTGGCCGTTCGTTGTGATTGCCACGGCCGCTGTGATCGCCCAGCAGATAGCGTCCGGCCGGCACTACGACCAGCTGCGGCCCTTGCTGGCCTTTGGGCAAGGCATCGCTGAATACGCTGCCAGGCGTGTGTGCTTGGGCAGGACTGGTAATCAGCAGGGCGAGCAAGATCAGTGTGCCGAGCAATGCACGACTCAACCTGGTGGCCATGCCATCTGCCGCTGACCCAGTATGTGCATATGGATGTGGTGCACCGTCTGACCACCCAGGTCATTGCAATTCATCACCATGCGAAAGCCTTCTTCGCAGCCTTGTTCCTCGGCCAGGCGCTGGGCGGTGTAGAGAATATGCCCGGCCAGGGGCTTGTCTGCCTCACTCAGGTCATGGAGGGTGCTGATGTGTTTTTTTGGGATAACCAGAAAATGCACCGGTGCCTGTGGGCCGATATCGTGAAAGGCAATTACCTGGTCATCTTCATAAAGCTTGCGCGCCGGTATCTCACCAGCGACGATCTTGCAAAACAGACAGTCCATGGACGGTCTCCCAGGTCGATATTTCAAGAGGCCCGAGTTTAGTGGACAAGGAGTGTGGGTGAAAAACGATATTCATGATCTGGGCTTGGTGCTTGATTCCAAGACCAAACTTGTATTGATTGAGTCCTGGGATGAGCTGCGGGTGCTGGAAACCCTGACCAGTCTGGCCGTGCGCCGCAGTCTTGGCTTGCAGCTGTGGTCGGTGACCGAAGGCTTGCAGCGGGTGGGGTTTTCCATTCAGGAACCGGTCGACAGCACGACGCTTGAGCCGGAAACCGCCCTGCGTCTGATCAAGGCGGATACGCAGCCGACGCTGTATGTGATGTGCGACTTGCATCCGTTTCTCGACGACAACCCCAAGCTGGTGCGCCTGCTCAAGGAAATCGCCATGAACGAGCAGCCCAGCAAGCCGACGCTGGTGCTGGTGTCCCACGCCTGCAAGTTGCCGCCGGAAGTGCAGCGCTACGCCTCGCGCTTCAGTCTGTCACTGCCCTCCGAGGAAGAGCTGCTGGCCATCGTGCGTGATGAGGCTACTGCCTGGAGCGCGCGCAACCGCAATGCTCGCGTGCGCACCGATAACCGCACGTTGCAGCAGGTGGTGAAGAATTTGCGCGGCCTCAGCCACGCCGAGGCGCGTGCGCTGGCGCGCAATGTGATCTGCGATGACGGCGCGATTACCCAGGAAGACCTGCCGGAGCTGAACAAGACCAAATTTCAGCTGCTAGATCTCGATGGCGTACTGAGTTTCGAGTACGACACCGCGCGTTTCGCCGAGGTCGGTGGGCTAGGTAACCTCAAGCGCTGGTTGGGTGAGCGGCAGAGCATCTTCCTTGAAGGTAAAGGCGTCGATCTGCCCAAGGGTGTGCTGTTGGTCGGCGTTCAGGGCGGCGGCAAGAGTCTGGCCGCCAAGGCCATCGCCGGCCTCTGGGGCTTGCCCCTACTGCGCCTGGACTTTGCCTGCCTGTACAACAAGTTCTTCGGCGAGACTGAGCGCAACCTGCGCGAAGCCTTGAAGCTGGCCGAGCAGATGGCGCCTTGTGTGCTGTGGATGGATGAGATCGAAAAGGGTCTGGCCAGCGGTGATCACGATGGTGGCGTCAGCCAGCGGGTGCTCGGCACCCTATTGACCTGGATGGCCGAGCGCAAGGCACCGGTATTTATGGTGGCCACCGCCAACGTTATTTCACGGCTGCCGCCGGAGCTGGTGCGTAAGGGGCGTTTCGATGAGCTGTTCTTCGTCGACTTGCCGGATGCTGCGGTGCGTGCCGAGATCTTCCGTATTCACCTGGCGCGGCGTGAGCTGGAGGTGGCGGGCTTTGATTTGACGCAACTGGCGGCGGCCTGCGAGGGGTTTTCCGGCGCGGAGATCGAGCAGGCCGTGGTCAGCGCCCTCTATGCCGCACAAGCCCAGCAACAAGTGGTCAATCAGGCCTTGCTGCTGCAGAGCATCCAGGGCACCGCGCCGCTGTCAGTGGTGATGGCCGAAGACCTTGCTGCGCTGCGTGCCTGGGCGGACGGTCGCACGGTCAACGCCGGCTAGCTACGCGGCCGGCTTGCCGAACTGGCGATTTAGCCGTGCGCTGATTCGCCGTACCAGCCAGCGCGGCCCTAGCCTAGGGCTGAGGGCAAGCAAGCGGTTACGCCAACCAGGGATGATGATCGCGCGGTTTTTCTCCAGCGCCTTGACGGTGATAAGCGCCACTTCTTCGGCGCTCATCATCAGCTTGCTGCCCTGTAGCGCTTCACTGTTCATGCGTGCGGTGCGGAAAAACGCGCTGCGGGTTGGCCCTGGGCAGAGCACGGAGACTTTAACGCCGTATTCTTTAAGTTCTTCACGCAGGCCTTCGGAAAAGTGCAGCACGTAGGCCTTGCTTGCGTAGTAGTTGCTCATGCCCGGGCCTGGCTGAAAGCCGGCAACCGAGGCGACGTTGAGAATCTGTCCACTGCCCTGGCCGGCCATGATGGTGCCGATGGCGTGGCAGAGGCGGGCGAGTGCCAGGATATTCAGTTCGATCAGCTGCTGCTCACGAGCCCAGTCCTGGGCCACGTAGGTGCCTGAGGTACCGATGCCGGCATTGTTTACCAGCAGGTCGATACTGCGCTCACCTTGCTCAAGCTCATGCAGCAGGCCGCTGACCTGCAGCGGCTGGCTGAGGTCGCAGACGCGAAACAGCACCTCTACGGAAAAACGTTGCGTCAGCTCGCAGGCAATGCTTTCCAGCGCATCGCGCTGGCGCGCCACCAGAATCAGATTGCGGCCACGCCGAGCCAAGGCTTCCGCCAGGGCTAGGCCAATGCCGCTAGAGGCTCCAGTGATAAGCGCGTAACGGGTCATAGGGTTCTCCGTGATGGGGCCTTTCGACCCCATGCACCGCGCAAGGTTGCGAGTGGGTTACAGGCCGGCGTCGGCATAACCCATATAGGCAGGCAGGGCGATGGCCGCAACGATAGCGATGACGATGATGGCCACCCAGAGCAGGGCGAGGATTTTCACTGCGCGGCTATTCGGTGGTGGCGGCGGACCAAAGCGGTTCGCGGCGGTGCTGCCGGGGATGATAAACATCAGCAGGGAGAACACCCCGCCGACAATCGGCACGAGGGTGATTAGCAGCAGCCAGCCAGACCAGCCGATGTCATGCAGACGCTGTACGCCGATCATGATGCCGACCACCGCAACGGCGATACCCACTACCACCATCAGCAGACCGCCAAGAATTTCCGATGCGGCGAAGAAGCCGCCGGCGATGCCGAACAGCGGCAAGCAGGCCAGCATCAGCACCATTGACCAGGCCAGGTAACGCAGGCGGCCGATGCGGCCGTCGGTGGTAAAGGCTTTTAGCTCGCCGAATTCCGGCAATGTTTCTGCCACAGCCGCTTTTGGTGTGGCGTAGGGGGTGGTCGCTGCGCTGACTACTTCCGGCGGGTTTTCCGCGAGCATGGCCTGGCGGGCGATAAATTTCTCGATAACGATGCCGCAGGCCGAGCACTCGATGGCTTTGCTTTGCTGGTGGCCGCACTTGGGGCAGGTCATGTCGCTTGTGCTTTCGCCACTTGGCGCTGAGCTCTGAGTCAGGGGCGCGTGATCATCGGTCTCCACCAGGCTCAGGCTGGCGGCCAGATCCTGCTCTTTGCGCACTTTGGCGCCGGCACTTTGCAGGGCCTTGAGGTACTGGTCGGCTTCGTTTTCGCTGAGGTCGCGCTTGATATCGACATTGCCGCCGCTAAACAGCGAGTTGATTCGGGTCTGGTCGCTCTTGAACAGGCGGGCGAGGTTTTCTTTGGCGGTTTCCAGGCTAACGTCAGGCATCAACTCGCCGTTGAACACAATCTTGAAGCGGGCTTGGGTCATGTCGGCGTCCTTGTCGGTGCCAGGATGGAATTGCGCTACAGACTAGCCGGCCTGCAGGCCAGTAAACAAGCTGCCTGTACGCAAATGTGCAGGTGCCTAGAGGCGGTTCACGCTCTGCTGGCGGACCAGCTGCCGACCAGGCGGCCGTTGCGCAGAAGAATGAGTTGGTTGAACAGCTCGAACAGGCCCTCCGAGCGTTGCGGGCGGAGAAACACCCAGTCGTCGACCTGTAAGCCTGTGCCTGCTGAGCCGATTAGGCGCTCCTGGTTGGCGCTGCGCCCATACAGGGCGTCATAACTGAGCCCCGCCGGGGACACCGGAGTTGCTGGCCATTGCCCGCCATACAGGTAGTAAGCCTGTTGGCGATTAGGGTTCCAGCGTTGTAGCAGTTGATGAGATCCGTCGAGAAACGGCAGTTGCCCCGGCAGCGCCTTAAGCACCGGGCTCGCAATCCACAGGGCGGCTTGCTGGGGGCTGAGCAGGTCGTTGTCGAAATCACTGGGCTTGAGCAGTGCGGAGCCGACTGCGACTTCATTCAGCGGCGTATCGCGCTTAGCGTGCAGGGCATAGGTCAGGCTGCCAGCGCCATTGAGCAGCGGCTGTTGCGGCCATAGCTCGTTGAATGCCGCGGCGCTGGCGACAAATGCGCGGTAACGCGCGGCGCTCTGGGCAAAGGCGCTGGCCTGATCGGTCCAGAACGGCGTATGAGCGATATGGGCGTCATAGCCCATCAGGCCGCGCACACGCAGCCGGTTGGGTGTGTTACGCAGCCAGGTGAGTGCGATGCCGAGTTCTGCGGGAGTGGTAAAACCGCCGCGGGCCAGGCCGATGTCGATCTCAAAGGCAATCTGCAGCGACTGGTTGAGCGCGGTGGCCAGTGCGGCGTATTCCTGCAGCCGGGTCTGGCTATCGATCAGCCAGGTCAGCTGTTCGGCTGGGACAAAGCCGCTGCCCTGTGGCAATTGCTGGTAGAAGCTCAGGGCGGCTGCGCTGGGCAAGGGTTTGCCGAGCAGTAGGTCGGACTGGGGGAAGTTCACTGCCAGCTGATTGATCTGTGGCTGGTGAAACACCATAAAACGCTGCGTGCCGAGCTTTTTCGCCAGGTAGTCGAGCAAGCCGGTGGAGGCCAGAGATTTGGCCACCAGGCGCAGCGGGAGTTGCTGACCGAGTTGGCTAGCAAGCAGCTCGGCGTTCTGATCGAGGCGTTCGAGGTCCACCACCAGCAGCGGTAGGCCGGCCCCTGCGCGCCGCAGCAGTTGGTTGAGTGCAGCAAAGTAGGGCGCGTGGGGCTGGCCGAGATCATTCGGGCGCAGCGCCCAGCCGCCTAACAAACCCAGTGCCCCGAGGCTGAGCAGGCTGCGTCGCTTCATCGCGCCCAGCGTTGTTGCAACTGCAGGCTCTGCTTGAGGGCGACGCGGTATTCGCTGTCGAGGCGGGCGATCAGCTGCTCGACGCTGGGCAGGTCGCTGATATTGCCGACGCCCTGGCCGGCCGACCACACGGTTTTCCAGGCCTTGGCCTCTTCATCCATTGGCTTGAGCTTCTCGCCGTAGTTGACCTCGCCTTTGTTCTGCAGCTGCTTGAGGTCGTAGCCGGCCAGCTCCAGGCTCTGGCGCATAAAACTCGCTGGCACCCCGGAGACCGCTGGGGTGTGAACGATGTCGGCGGCTTTGGCGTCGAGAATCATCTGCTTGTAGGCAGCGGACGCGGCATTTTCCTGAGTGGCGATCAGGCGGGTGCCGAGGTAGGCGAGGTCGGCGCCAAGCAGTTGGGCGGCCAGTACTTCGTGGCCCTGGTTAAGGCAGCCGGCCAGCAGCAGGGTCTTGTCGAAGAACTGGCGGATTTCGGCGATCAGCGCGAACGGGCTCCAGGTACCGGCATGTCCGCCTGCACCGGCGGCTACTGCGATCAGGCCGTCGACGCCGGCTTCTGCGGCCTTCTCGGCATGCCGGCGGGTGGTCACGTCGTGGAATACCAGGCCGCCGTAGCTGTGCACGGCGTCTACCACTTCTTTCACCGCGCCGAGGCTGGTGATCACGATAGGCACGCGCTGCTCGACGCAGATGGCCAGGTCCGCCTGTAGACGCGGGTTGCTGCCGTGCACGATCAGGTTGACTGCATAAGGCGCCGCGTCGCTGTCCAGGCCGGCTTCGATCTCTTCCAGCCAGTCCTTGAAGCCGCTGCTGTCGCGTTGGTTCAGGGCAGGGAAGCTGCCGACGATGCCGCTGTTGCAGCAGGCCAGCACCAGTTGCGGGTTAGACACCAGAAACATCGGCGCGGCGACAACGGGCAGGCGCAGGCGTTGTTCGAGCAGGGCTGGCAGCGACATGCAGTAATCCTCTTGAGGTATTTAGAAAGGGCGAACCACGACCAGAATGACAATCCCGAGCAAGGCCAGCACCGGTGCTTCATTGAACCAGCGGTAAAACACGTGACCGCGCTGATTCTCGCCGCGGGCAAACGCCTTAAGCTGGGCGCCGCACATAAACTGGTAGACCACCAATAGCGCCACCAAGCTCAGCTTGGCGTGCATCCAGCCCTGGCTGAAGTAGTAGCTGGGGTTAAGGCTGATCAGCCACAGGCCCAGGCCGACGGTAAGAATTAGCGACGGCCACATGATCCCGCGATACAGCTTGCGCTCCATAATGCAGAAACGCTCGCGGCTGACCTCGTCGGTGCTCATGGCGTGGTAGACGAACAGGCGCGGCAGGTAGAACAGGCCGGCGAACCAGCAGACCATAGCGATAATGTGCAGGGCCTTGAGCCACAGATAGAGCATTGGTCGAACTCATTGCGGGAAAGTGCCCCCGATAGTAGTGGGCATGATCGCCTCCGTCATCACCGGCGGCGCTCAAGTGTTGGCCCCTGGCCGAAGCGGCCGTATCATCGGCAGCTTTCCACTGCTGGTATTACAAAGGGGCAAGTGATGATCAAGGTCGGAATCGTCGGCGGCACGGGGTATACCGGTGTCGAACTGTTGCGTTTGTTGGCGCAACACCCGCAAGCGCAGGTCGAAGTGATTACCTCGCGCTCCGAGGCCGGCATGCGTGTCGACGAGATGTATCCGAACCTGCGCGGCCATTACGATAGCTTGGCTTTTAGTGTGCCCGACGTGGCCACTCTGGGTGCTTGCGATGTGGTGTTCTTCGCCACGCCACATGGTGTTGCCCATGCCCTGGCTGGTGAGCTGCTAGCTGCCGGCACTAAGGTGATCGACCTGTCAGCCGACTTCCGCCTGCAGGATGCTGACGAGTGGGCCAAGTGGTACGGGCAGCCGCACGGCGCGCCGGGTCTGTTACCGGAAGCGGTTTACGGCCTGCCGGAAGTCAATCGTGAGGCGATCAAGCAGGCGCGCCTGATTGCAGTGCCGGGCTGCTACCCCACTGCCGCACAGCTGGCGCTGATTCCGTTGCTGGAAGCTGGTCTGGCTGATACCACGCAAGTGATCGCCGACTGCAAGTCCGGGGTCAGCGGTGCCGGCCGGGGTGCCAGCGTGGCTTCGCTGTTCAGCGAAGCCGGCGAGAGCATGAAAGCCTACGGGGTCAAAGGTCATCGGCATTTGCCAGAAATTCGCCAGGGCCTGCGCCGGGCTGCGGGCAAGGATGTCGGCCTGACCTTTGTGCCGCACCTGACGCCGATGATCCGTGGTATCCACGCCACGCTTTACGCCACAGTGGTCGACCGCTCGGTGGACCTGCAGGCGCTGTTCGAGAAGCGTTATGCCAACGAGCCTTTCGTCGATGTTATGCCTGTAGGCAGCCACCCTGAAACCCGCAGTGTGCGTGGCGCCAATGTGTGTCGGATCGCTGTACACCGGCCGCAGGATGGTGATCTGGTAGTGGTGTTGTCGGTAATCGATAACCTGGTCAAGGGGGCGTCCGGCCAGGCGGTGCAAAATATGAACATCCTCTTCGGCCTTGATGAGCGTCTGGGCTTGTCCCACGCGGCCATGCTGCCTTGATGGCGGGCTGGGAGGTTCGTCCAAGCGATCCGGGGCGTGACCGGCGACGACGTATGCTCGGGCTGCTGCTGGTGCTGTGCATTCCGCTGACGTTCTATGTCGGCGGCTGGTGGCAGCAGTACAGCCAGCCTGCAGTGGCCGTGGGGCAGCCGGCCGAACCGGTACGCGATGAGCAGCTGATACGCGAGGTTGATGAGTTACGCCAGCGCGTGGCGGTGCTCAGCAGTGCTGAAAAGGTCAGCCAGCAAGCCAACGAGCAGAGTCGCCTGACCATCAAGCTGCTGGAAGAACAGATCTATAAACAGCAACAGGATCTGGCTTTCTACAAAGGTGTGTTAGCGCCCGCCAGCCGTCGTGAAGGTCTAAGGATCAAGACCTTTGAGCTACAGGCCACGGACAGACCTGAACATTTCCGCTACAAGATACTCCTTAGTCGCGTAGGTAAAGGCGAGACGCCGCTGGAAGGCCAGTTGCAGGTTTCGATCGTCGGCAAGCAAGGCGAGCAGGATGTCACGCACGAGCTGGCATCACTGAGCGCAGATTTGCCCGATGCCCTGTCTGGACAGCCGATAGCCTTCGCCTTCAAGCACTTCCAGGCCATTCCCGAAGCTGGGCGATTTGCCGAGCTAAAGTTGCCTGAAGGGTTCATCCCTCGCGAGATCAAGGTGCGTGCCGACGTAAAAGGCGAGAAGCCTTTGTTGCGCACATTCAAATGGAACAAAGAGGAGTAGCTGTTCCTTATGTGGAATAAAGACAAGGCGCGCACTGACGTGCAGCGTTTCGCGGGTAAGACCAGCCTGATTGCGGTGGGTGCCGAGCTGCATGGCGATTTGCGCTTTCAAGGCGCGGTGCAGGTCGATGGCAAGGTTATGGGTAACCTAGTGGCCAGCGAGGGCATGGTGCGCGTTAGCGTACAGGGAAGGGTTGAAGGTGAGATCCGCGCACCCCATATAGTGATTGATGGTGAAGTGGTCGGCGATGTGCACGCCAGTGGCCATCTTGAGTTGGGTGCGCGGGCGCGAGTGCGCGGCAATCTGTATTACGCCCTGATGGAAATGGCCATGGGCGCGCAGATCGAAGGCCGTCTCTGCCGCTTGCAGGACGAGGCGCGACCACTGGAGTTGCCAGAGACGCTGGATGCCGCACAATAGTTGACCGCTTTTCTCGGGTAAGCGGATAATGCCGATCAGAATGCAGTATGGCGCGTAGCGCCGGGAGTTAATCAGCATGAGCGTCGAAACCTTCACCCCCAGCGCTATGCAATTTACGCAGGGCGCAGCGAACAAGGTGAAGAGCCTGGTCGATGAGGAAGGCAATCCGCGCCTGAAATTGCGCGTGTTTGTAACGGGAGGCGGCTGTTCCGGCTTCCAGTACGGCTTCACCTTTGATGAAGAAGTGGCCGATGATGACACCATCATTGAGCGCGAAGGCGTGAGTCTGGTGGTCGACCCGATGAGCTTCCAGTACCTAGCAGGTGCTGAGGTGGATTATCAGGAAGGTCTGGAAGGTTCGCGATTTGTCATCAACAACCCGAACGCTACCACTACCTGCGGTTGCGGCTCGTCGTTCTCGATCTGACTTGTAGGCTGTTCAAGCTAACGCCGTGCCTTGCGCACGGCGTTGTCGTTTCTGGGAGTCCAAATCTGCAGGGCGATCAGGCGGGGTAGATCGCGCCGAGTACCCGTAGGCCACATGCGCCGGTAACGCTCGGCCGGTTGGCGGGTATGCCTTCTAGGCAGCAGTGCGCCAGCCAGGCAAAGGCCATGGCCTCAACCCAGTCGGCCGGCACGCCGTGTTCATCGGTACTACACACCTGGCTATTGGGCAGCAAATGAGCAAGGCGGCGCATCAGTGTGTGGTTCTGCGCGCCACCGCCACACACCAGCAGCATCTCGGTGTTCTGCTGAGCAGCCTTGAGGGCCTCGGTGATGCTGATGGCGGTCATTTCCAGCAGGGTAGCCTGCACGTCAGCCGCCGCAAATGCCGGTAGGTGCTGCAGGTGCTGATCCAGCCAGGCAAGGTTAAACAGCTCACGTCCAGTGCTTTTCGGTCCCTGGGTCTGGAAGTAGGGATCACTCAGCAAGGCTTGCAGAAGCTGCGGCTGTATCTGGCCGCTGGCGGCCCACTGACCGTCCTGGTCGTATGTCAGGCCCTGATGGCGCTGGATCCAGGCATCCAGTAGCACATTGCCCGGGCCACAATCGAAGCCATGCACCGGGCGCTCAGGCTCCAGCAGGCTGAGGTTGCTGAAACCGCCGATGTTGAGGATTGCGCGGGTGCTGCCTTCGCTGGCGAACAATGCCTGGTGGAATGCCGGAACTAATGGTGCGCCCTGGCCGCCGGCGGCAACATCGCGGCGGCGGAAGTCACCGACGACGCTTATGCCGGTCAGTTCTGCGAGCAGGGCGGAGTTGCCGATCTGAATACTGAAGCCGCGTGCAGGCTCATGGCGCACGGTCTGGCCATGGCTGCCGATGGCGCGAACGCTGTGTGCGGGTATGTCGTGTTGTATCAGCAGTTCATTGATGCCTTGCGCAGCGAGCGCAACCCACTGTTGTTCGGCGATTGCCGCGCGGGCCAGTTCATCCGGGCCGGATGCGCACAAGCTGAGTAGGGCGCTGCGCAGCTCGTCTGGCATGGGTAGGTAGCGCTTGCCGAGCAAACGGGTGCTGTGGTGTTCCTGCTCTATCAGCGCGATGTCCAGGCCATCCAGGCTGGTGCCGGACATCACGCCGAGGTAGAGGGGCATGGCTTAGCGCTGATTGTTGAGGGCGAGCATCGTGGACTTCTCTTTATCCATTTGCGCCATCAACGGCTTGCTCAGCTGCATAAAGCGGGCTTTTTCGCTACTGGCGATCGGGTCGGCCATTGGCAGCTTCTGGCTCAGCGGATCAACGTGCACGCCGTTGACTTGGAATTCGTAGTGCAGGTGCGGCCCAGTGGACAGGCCGGTTGTGCCGATATAGCCGATGATCTGCCCCTGCTTGACGTTGCTGCCGCTGCGGATGCCCTTTGCAAAGCCATTCATGTGGGCATACAGCGTGCGGTAGCGTTGGCCGTGCTGGATGATTACCGCATTGCCGTAGCCGCCGTGACGACCGGCCAGGGAGATGCGGCCATCGCCAGCGGCCTTTATTGGCGTGCCGCGTGGGGCGGCGTAATCCACACCCTTGTGTGCGCGGATCTTGTTCAGAACCGGGTGGCGGCGACCTGTGGAAAAGCGCGAGCTGATACGGGCGAAATCTACCGGGGTACGAATAAAGGCTTTTCGCATGCTTTCGCCATTGGCGCTGTAATAGCTGCTGTTCCCTTGCTTGTTGGTGTAGCGCACTGCGGTGTAAGTCTTGCCGCGGTTGGTGAACCGCGCCGAGAGAATGTTGCCGGTGCCGACTTGCTTGCCGTTGACCACTTTCTTTTCGTAGATCAGCTCGAACTCGTCGCCTTCGCGAATATCCATTGCAAAGTCGATGTCGTAGCCGAATACGTTGGCCAGATCCATGGTCAGGCTGTGCGATAGACCTGCGCGCTTGGCGGAGAGAAACAGCGAGCTGTTGATCACGCCGTGACTGTAAGTGGTCTGGACTTCTGGCTTGACAAGCTCACGCTTGAAGCTGAAGCCATTCTCGCCCCTCGTCAGGGCAATGCTTTCCAAGTCGCTGAGCTTGCTGTGCAGGCTTTCGAGCTGGCCATCCGCGCTCAGTTTGAACTCAAGTGCCTGGCCCACCTTCAGTCGAGTCAGCTGTTTGGCTTCTTTGCTGCTATTGAGCACTGTATGCAGAGTGGTAGCGCTCAAGCCGACCTTGGCAAATACCGTGGACAGCGTGTCGCCGTTTTCCACGCTAACAATGTGGTGCAGTGGGTCTGTTTCTGGTGGTGGGGCAATCTGCGCGGCCTGTGGCTCATCACTTGTCGATGTATCAGTTGCGGCGGTGCTGGCGAACGGCGACTGGCGCGTCAGTGAGGCGGCTGATTCCAGCCCATCCTGCTGCTCGGCGTATTCTGCGCCGTTGTCCAGCTCAAGGTTTAAATAGGTTTTCTTTGCTTCAACTTCGCGGGTGGGGAATACCAGTAGGGCTAGGCTCAGTAGGGCGGCGACGCCACTGGCCGCCAGAATGTGGCTTTTCGGGTATAGGGGCGGCGCTTTAGTTGTAGAGGTCATAGGCGGCTTTTTGACTTTAAAATGAAAAGAAATAGATAAACGAAATGATGAATATGCAGTAACTGTATAAAATATAACCAAATCGCTAGCTAGGCAACCCCGGTTGTCGCAAGGTGGTCTTAGCGTAGGTGGGTGGTGGGCAGAACTTGTGATTTGTCTGCGATCTTGTATGGTTGGTTCCCTTTCGTTTTTGAGTGGTCGTGAGTCCTGTCATGAAGTCGGTTGAAGAGCAGTTGGCGCTGATCAAGCGTGGCGCAGAAGAGGTTCTGGTTGAGGCTGAGCTGGTTGAGAAGCTCAAGCGTGGTCAGCCACTGCGTATCAAGGCAGGTTTTGATCCGACTGCGCCGGATCTGCACCTCGGGCACACCGTGCTTATTAATAAGCTGCGTCAGTTCCAGGAGTTGGGACATCAGGTGATTTTCCTGATCGGCGACTTCACGGGGATGATTGGTGACCCCAGCGGTAAGAGCGCCACGCGCCCACCGCTGACCCGCGAGCAGGTACTGGAGAACGCGGAGACCTATAAAACCCAGGTGTTCAAGATTCTCGATCCGGCGAAAACCGAGGTCGCCTTCAACTCCACCTGGATGGACAAGATGGGCCCGGCTGATTTCATCCGTCTGACCTCGCAGTACACCGTGGCGCGGATGCTGGAGCGCGATGACTTCAGTAAGCGTTACTCGACTAACCAGCCTATCGCTATTCACGAGTTTCTCTACCCTCTGGTTCAGGGTTATGACTCGGTAGCCTTGCAGGCGGATGTTGAGCTGGGCGGCACCGATCAGAAGTTCAACCTGCTGATGGGGCGCGAGTTGCAGCGTTCCTATGGTCAGTCCTCGCAGTGCATCGTCACCATGCCGTTGCTCGAAGGTCTGGATGGCGTGAAGAAGATGTCGAAGTCGCTGGGCAACTACATTGGTATCCAGGAAGCGCCGGGTGTCATGTACAACAAGCTGGTATCCATGCCGGATGCGCTGATGTGGCGCTACTTCGAGCTGCTTAGCTTCCGTTCCATGGATGAGATCGAGCAGTTCAAGCGGGATGTCGAACAGGGTGCCAATCCGCGTGATATCAAGATCAAGCTGGCCGAAGAGATTGTTGCCCGCTTCCATGGCGAAGAGGCGGCGCTCAGTGCCCATCGCTCGGCGGGTAATCGTATGAAGGAAGGCGAGCTGCCCGAGGATCTGCCAGAGATCGAAGTGCTGTCTGCTGAAGATATGCCGATTGCCGCGCTGCTTAATAAAGCAGGCCTAGTGAAGAACGCCGCGATGGCGCGCGATCTGCTGGGTTCCGGCAGTGTGCGCGTGGACGGTGAGGTGGTCGATCGCGCCTTCATATATAAGGTAGGTGCTGTGCACGTCTGTCAGGCCGGCAAGAAAGCGTTCGCGCGAATCACGCTTAAGGCCGAGTAATCGGTGGCACGTTAGCGTGATGATTACGACAAAGCCGTTGAAGCGTGAGCTTCAACGGCTTTGTCGTTTCTGCAGGCGACGCGCTAGTGGTTTGTGTAGCTACCGCCCTTGAGTTCGCGGGTGTTGAAACAAAAGCCTAACAATCGATTGACCTTCGTTCGGCAGTCCCTATAATGCGCAGCTCTTCAGGCGTATGCGGTTCATTAAACTTCTTATAAAACAAGAAGTTAGATTTAAAAGAGGGCTTGCAAAGCAGCGAAAGCTGCGTAGAATGCGCCGGGCTGGCAGGGTGGTGGTTTGATTCTGTTAGTGGTTCGGTCGAGATGATCGAAAGCGGTAAAAGAGGCGGTTGACAGCGGATTGAAACGCTGTAGAATTCGCCTCCCGCTGACGAGAAGCTTAAGGCTGAATGAAGGCGCAAGTGGTTGAGATTGAAAAGAAATTTTCAAAATCACTTGACGGAAGATGAGGCTGCTGTAGAATGCGCGCCTCGGTTGAGACGAAAGAATCAACCACCCGCTCTTTAACAACTGAATCAAGCAATTCGTGTGGGTGCTTGTGAGGTAAGACTGCTAGTCGCAAGATTATCAGCATCACAAGTTACTCCGCGAGAAATCAAAGATGTAACCAACGATTGCT